>NZ_JAAOLY010000060.1 GCF_011601275.1 Janthinobacterium lividum
CCTTGCCGCAGCACGGCATGGATTACTGGCCGAAGAATGCCAAGATCATCCAGATCGACGCGGACAACAAGATGCTGGGCCTGGTCAAGAAAATTTCCGTCGGTATCTGCGGCGACGCCAAGGCGGCTGCGAAAGCCATCCTGGTTCGCCTGGACGGCAAGGCCCTCGATTGCGATGCGACGCGCGACGAGCGCTATGCCACCGTGCAAGCCGAGAAGGCCGCGTGGGAAGAGGAGCTGACCAACTGGACGCACGAAAAAGATGCGTACAGCCTGGACATGATCGAAGAGCAAAAGAAAGAGCCGGGCAATTACCTGCATCCGCGCCAGGTCTTGCGCGAGCTGGAAAAAGCCATGCCGGAAGACGTGATGGTGTCGACCGACATCGGCAACATCAACTCGGTGGCGAACAGCTATCTGCGCTTTGAAAAGCCGCGCAGCTTCTTTG
>NZ_JAAOLY010000061.1 GCF_011601275.1 Janthinobacterium lividum
GTGCTGTGTCACTACGTGCGCGTGTTGGTGGGCCCCCACCTCGGGGCCATCGCCGCCACCGGCATCGTCGGCCTGGCCTGCGAGCACTACCACACCGGTGGCTACTACGTGGTGGAGCAGCAGTGGCCGGGGGCCCAGACGGGAGTCCGCGTCGCCCTGGCGCTCGTCGCCGCCTTTGCCCTCGCCATGGCCGTGCTTCGGTGCACGCGCGCCTACCTGTATCACCGGCGACACCACACTAAAATTTTCGTGCGCATGCGCGACACCCGGCACCGCGCCCATTCGGCGCTTCGACGCGTACGCAGCTCCATGCGCGGTTCTAGGCGTGGCGGGCCGCCCGGAGACCCGGGCTACGCGGAAACCCCCTACGCGAGCGTGTCCCACCACGCCGAGATCGACCGGTATG
>NZ_JAAOLY010000062.1 GCF_011601275.1 Janthinobacterium lividum
GGAGCGCGCACCTATTCCGGCACGGTGGCAAACGTTGCGCCCATTGCCGGCGCCGTCAACGCCACGGTGGCCTATGGCAGCAGCGTCCAGCCGATTACCTTGAACCTGAGCGGCGGTGTCGCGACATCGGTGGCGGTGGCTTCCGCCGCTTCGCACGGCACGGCGACGGTCAACGGGACCAGCATCAGCTATACGCCGGCGGCCGGTTATGCCGGTACCGACAGCTTTAGCTATACGGCCAGCAATGGCGCCGGTACTTCGGCGCAAGCTATCGTGACAATCACGGTCAGTCCGCCGGTGATCACGTTGGCGCCGACGGGTTTGCAGGCGATGACGTTCGGTGTCGCCTACAGCGAGACCATCACTGCCAGTGGCGGGGCGT
>NZ_JAAOLY010000063.1 GCF_011601275.1 Janthinobacterium lividum
CCTTGCCCAATGCGACGGCGGAAGCGGCCTACACGGCCACCCTGACTGCAGCGGGCGGCACGGCGCCATATACCTTCAGCATCAGCAGTGGCAACCTGCCGGCCGGCTTGAGCCTGAACGCATCCACCGGCGTGGTGTCGGGGACGACCAATCTGGCCGGCAGTTTCCCGGTCAGTATCCAGGTCAAGGACAGCAGCACGGGCGCGGGAGCGCCATTCAGCGCCACCAACAGCTATACCTTGAGCGTTGCCGCGCCAGCCATCACGGTGACCCCGGCAACCTTGCCGGCGCCGAAAGTGGCCACGGCATACAGCCGGCAATTGACGGCCAGCGGCGGCGTCGCTCCGTATGCCTATACGGTATCGAGCGGCAGCC
>NZ_JAAOLY010000064.1 GCF_011601275.1 Janthinobacterium lividum
CCGCCAGCACGGTCACACTGGCGGGCATCGGCAACGTCAGCATCCCGGCAGGTGCCTTTCCCAGCACATCGACGAATGCCCTGGGACATGCGGAGAGCAAGGAATACGATCCGCGCTTTGGCACACTCACCGCGCTGACGGGGCCCAATGCCCTGACGACGCGCCTGCAGGTCGATGATTTCGGCCGCACCGTGCGCGAAACGCGCGCCGATGGCGGCAGTACCGTCACCTCCTATTGCTATTTGCCGGACCGCGAGATTGCCGACACCAGTTCGAACAGCGCGCACTGTCCGGCACCGCCGCGTGCCGAATGGACACCCGAGGCAATCAGCTTTGTCCACGTCGAGCCGCGCAACAG
>NZ_JAAOLY010000065.1 GCF_011601275.1 Janthinobacterium lividum
TGACTTGCTGGCTGATCGCGCTGTGCGCCTTTGGCACCACCCTGGCGCAGGCGCAGACGCCGGCCAATCCGCTGGCCTACAGCCGTTCCAGCGCCTTCGAATATGACCCGGCAACAGGGCTGCTGACGAAAGAAATCGTCGAGCCGGGCACGCTGTCCTGCGTCACCACCAGCTATGCCTACGATGCCTACGGCAACCGCACCAGTGCCACCACCACCGACTGCGGTTCCGGCGGGCGCGCCGCGTTCCTCAGCCGCAGCAGCGGCAGCACGTATGCCGCCAGCACGGTCACACTGGCGGGCATCGGCAACGTCAGCATCCCGGCAGGTGCCTTTCCCAGCACATCGACGAATG
>NZ_JAAOLY010000066.1 GCF_011601275.1 Janthinobacterium lividum
TATATGGCGCCGTGCCGCCCGCTGCAGTCAGGGTGGCCGTGTAGGCCGCTTCCGCCGTCGCATTGGGCAAGGTGGCCGGCGTCAGGCTGACCGTGGCCGAGGACACCACCAGAGTATAGCTTTGCGTACCGGTGAACTGGTGCGCATCGGCCGCTTGCACGGTCAAGCTAAAACTGCCGCCCGCCGTTGGCGTACCGCCGAGCAAACCGCTGCCGCTCAGGGTGAGGCCCGCTGGCAGGCTGCCGCTCGATACCGTATAGGCATACGGAGCGACGCCGCCGCTGGCCGTCAATTGCCGGCTGTATGCCGTGGCCACTTTCGGCGCCGGCAAGGTTGCCGGGGTCACCG
>NZ_JAAOLY010000067.1 GCF_011601275.1 Janthinobacterium lividum
TATATGGCGCCGTGCCGCCCGCTGCAGTCAGGGTGGCCGTGTAGGCCGCTTCCGCCGTCGCATTGGGCAAGGTGGCCGGCGTCAGGCTGACCGTGGCCGAGGACACCACCAGAGTATAGCTTTGCGTGCCGGTGAACTGGTGCGCATCTGCCGCTTGCACGGTCAAGGTAAAACTGCCGCCCGCCGTTGGCGTACCGCTGAGCAAACCGCTGCCGCTCAGAGTGAGGCCCGCTGGCAGGCTGCCGCTCGATACCGTATAGGCATACGGAGCGACGCCGCCGCTGGCCGTCAATTGCCGGCTGTATGCCGTGGCCACTTTCGGCGCCGGCAAGGTTGCCGGGGTCACCG
>NZ_JAAOLY010000068.1 GCF_011601275.1 Janthinobacterium lividum
GCTCTTCCACTTCCCATGCTTCTTTCCACTTTGCATGTGCGGTGGAGGCAACAGTAACGGCCATAAAAAAACGGCACCCGAAGGTGCCGTTTTTTGTCAGCTAGCAGCGTAGATTACGCTTCGTCGCGGTGGTGTTGCTGGGTTTCGATGGCCAGCAAATCTTCGGCGGTTTCACAGGCCAGGGTGGCTTTATCGAGCAGCAGTGGGACTTGATGCTCTTCCACTTCCCATGCTTCTTTCCACTTTGCATGTGCGGTGGAGGCAACAGTAACGGCCATAAAAAAACGGCACCCGAAGGTGCCGTTTTTTGTCAGCTAGCAGCGTAGATTACGCTT
>NZ_JAAOLY010000069.1 GCF_011601275.1 Janthinobacterium lividum
CGCGCGTTTCGCGCACGGTGCGGCCGAAATCATCGACCTGCAGGCGCGTCGTCAGGGCATTGGGCCCCGTCAGCGCGGTCAGTGTGCCAAAGCGCGGATCGTATTCCTTGCTCTCCGCATGTCCCAGTGCATTCGTCGCCGTATTGGGAAAGGCACCTGCCGGGATGCTGACGTTGCCGATGCCTGCCACGGTGACCGTGCTGGCCGCATACGTGCTGCCGCTGCTGCGGCTGAGGAACGCGGCGCGCCCGCCGGAGCCGCAGTCGGTGGTGGTGGCGCTGGTGCGGTTGCCGTAGGCATCGTAGGCATAGCTGGTGGTGACGCAGGACAGCG
>NZ_JAAOLY010000006.1 GCF_011601275.1 Janthinobacterium lividum
GCGCCTATTTCATTATTTCTTGTGAACATTTGATATTTTAAGTATTACGACAATCCGAAGATCATCGCTGCACTACATCAAATGCCCACACTTATCGACTGTTAATTGTTAAAGAACTGTATTCGGTTACTGCTTTCGCGCTATCGACTAAGCGTTGTGTTTGTCAGCTGCGAAGAAGGAAGAGTATGAAGCGTTTGCAGCATTTCGTCAACCTTCTTTTTCACCCTGCTTTACTCGGCATTTGCATGCATCGTTCAGCGAGGGGGCGAATTATAGCCCTGCCCAGCACTCCCCGCAAGCGCTATTTATCTCCCCTCACCGCCCAGCAAGCCTGGCCTTCACTTCAAGCGCCTTTTTGTGCAGCCTGTCGCAATCGGCTGGCATAGTTCGTGGTCTTTAGGCACAGTGGCAACATCAGACTCTGACGCTACGCAACCACGGGTTAAACTTGCCCGCTGCGTCGATTAACTCTTGTACTTGAAAGTGCCCTCATGCTTCCGATTTCCAGCCTGCCTGAATTGTTGAAAACCATCCTCGCTTGGTTGCAACGGGCATTCGACGCGACGACGACCTGGGTCACCCAACTGTCTTGGTGGAAATTCTTCCTGTTCGCCGCGCTGGCCCTGATCGCCGGTTCTATTTTGCAAGATGAGCTGTTCTCGTCCGGCCCGGATGAAGAAGTAGTCATCAAGTCGCATAAACGCAGCAGCAAGGGCTCGGGTGAAACCAATATCCTGATCGACGATACGGGCATCCATTTCAATCCCCGCAACAGCAAGAACCGGCGCAGCAGCGCGGCCGATGCAGCCAGCGATCCGGCCGATGCCGCCGAAGCGGACGCTCAAGCCAGTACCGTGCCGCCGGAACCGCCTCAACCACCGGCCGCCCCCGCCAAGCCCAACTATCCAGTAACGACCAATGCCTCGGGCGAAGAAGTCCATATTGAATTGCCGCCGCAAATCGGCGAAGAGCTGTCGAACGCCATCGAAGAAGCCGTCGATGATGCGGCAGAACAAAAAGTGTCGCGCTATCACCAGCAAGCCTCGACCTGGTTCAAGAGCTTTGTGTCCTTGCTGGTATTGGCCCTGTTCGCCATGAAAGCGCTGGTCGGCGGCAAGAAACGCGCGGAAGCGGAAACCGTCACGGCGAATGAAGCGGCCGAGCGGGAATCCATGCAGCGCCAACTCAGCGAAGCGAAGATGCAAATGATGCAGGCGCAAGTCGAGCCGCACTTCCTGTTCAATACACTTGCCTCCGTCGAGCACCTGATCCAGGTCGACCCGCCGCGCGCGGCCAAGATGCAGCGCAGCCTGATCCAGTATCTGCGCGCCGTGCTGCCGCAAATGCGCGACAACGCCCTGATTACCAACCTGGGCCGTGAAGCGGACATGGTGCAAGCGTACTTGAACCTGCTGAAAATGCGCATGGAAGAACGCCTGACCGTCGATTTCCAGATTCCCGACGGCCTGCGCAGCGCCGCCTTCCCGCCAATGATGCTGCAATCGATGGTGGAAAATGCCATCAAGCACGGCCTGGAAGTCAAACCGGAAGGCGGCACCTTGCGCATCGTGGCAGAAGTGGCGCACAGCAAGCTGCGCGTGACGGTCACCGATGACGGCCTGGGCTTTGGCGTGGTCCCCAGCGATGGCACGGGACTGGGCTTGCCCACCATCCGCGAGCGTTTGAAGCTGCTGCATGGCGACCAGGGCAGCCTGACCATTACGCCGAATCAACCGTCCGGCGTGTGCGCCGTGATCGAAGTGCCCTATCAATTGTCCAAATAAGACAGAGTAGTTGATAAAAACGCTAAATCATTGAATAATCAATCTTCGCCTGTTCACACTTGAGACCTATGCCTACCGCTATTATTGCCGACGACGAAAGACTGATGCGCGACCAGCTGCGCCTGCGCCTGGGCCAGGCCTGGCCCGAACTGGAAATCATCGGCGAAGCCAAAAATGGCGACGAAGCGATCGAACTGGTGGAACAACTCAAGCCCGACTTTGCCTTCCTCGATATCCGCATGCCGGGCAAGACGGGCATGGAAGCGGCGCAAGTGATCGGCAGCAAGACGCATATCGTCTTCGTCACGGCCTATGACAGCCACGCCGTCGAAGCTTTCGAGCGGGGCGCCGTCGATTACGTGCTCAAGCCGCCCGAGCATGAACGCTTGCTGGTGACGGTGGAGCGCCTGAAAACGCACTTGAACAAGCCGGCCCTGGACGTCAACAGCAGTGTCACGGCCATGCTGTCGCAACTGGCGGAAAAAATCACGGCCAAGCCCACCTATTTGCAATGGATACAGGCCAGCATCGGCCAGGACTTGCGCATGATTCCCGTGGAAGAGATCCTGTTCTTCCGTTCTGACGAGAAATACACCTGCGTGCAGACAGCCAAGTATGAGGCGCTGATCCGCAAACCCGTGCGCGATCTGGCCGAAGAGCTCGATCCTTCGCTGTTCTGGCAAATCCACCGCGCCACCCTGGTCAACGTGAATGCCATCGAAGGCGTCACGCGCGACATCCGCGGCCGCCATCTGGTGCTCATCAAAGGCAAGTCCGACAAGCTCGAAGTGAGCCGCAGCTTCTTGCACCTGTTCAAGCAAATGTAAGTCTCTCGCCGCCGCCCGGCCCAGGCCGGCGCGGCGCACCACTCTCTTCTGTCCCGTTCCTGCGCCACATCAAGCCGCGCCGCGCCAACAGGCATACGCTATAGAAATTCCTGCCCGCCCCTGCCTTCGCCTACGTTCGCAAGGAGACCGCCATGCCCGACCGAGGCAGTCCCGCACTGCTGCGTATCTTGCCGCTGGGTATGGCGGCGGCGCTTTTGCTGTGCTTGTTTCCGCCACTGAAAGCCCGCCGGCAACAGCAGGCGCGCGGTCAGGCCATCATCGACAGCGCCAGCGACGCCATCATCAGCATCGACAGCAGGCAAATCATCCTGCATGCGAACGCGGCTGCGGCCAGATTGTTCGACGACACGCCTGCCGGCATGCGCGGCAGGCGCGTGGGCCACTACATCCTGCGCGACTTGCGTACCCTGGGCGGCCTGGGCAAGCACGATGGCGATCCGCCCTTTGACGACATCAGCCTGGAGCTGCGCCTGACGGGCCGGCGCGCCACCGACTACACCTTGACGGGAAGGCGCGGCGATGGCGCCATGTTCCCTCTGGAAGGCTCGCTCTCGGCCATGCAGGAAGATGGCCAGAGCGTGTTTACCATCATCGTGCGCGACATCAGCGCGCGACATCAGATGCATGAACAGCTGGCCCGCTCCTTTTCGCAATTGCGTGAATTATCGAGCGCGCTGCAAACCATCCGCGAAGAAGAGCGCAAGCATATCGCGCGTGAATTGCATGACGACTTGGGGCAATTGCTCGCCACCTTGCGCGTCGACCTGACCCTGGTGCGTCAGCACACGGACACCACCGCGTCCCTGCAAGCGTTGCTGCACAGCATGGACGGCTTGCTGGTGACAGCCATCACCTCGTTGCGGCGCATCGCCAGCAACCTGCGTCCGCGCGCGCTCGATGAAGGGGGATTATATTTTGCGCTACAAAAACTGCGTCACGACTTCCTGCTGCGCCGCGCCATCCATTTCGACTTGCTGGCCGACGAAGCCGACCTCGTGCTCGACGATGCGCGCAGCACGGCCATCTACCGCATCGTGCAGGAAGCGCTGACGAATATCGCGCGCCATGCCGAAGCGAGCCACATCACCATCGCTCTGCACCGCATCGACTCTTCCTTGGCCATCACCATCCAGGATGACGGCCGCGGCATTGCCGAGCACGATCTGGAAAAAGCCACGGCGCTTGGCTTGCTGGGCATGCGCGAACGGGTGTGGGGCTTGAATGGCAATATCCATATCGGTACCGATAGCGAGCTGGGCGGCACACGCATCGAAATCTCGCTGCCCATGCATGCCGAGGCGGCGGAAACGGCCACACAATAAAAAAGGCGCCCGCAGGCGCCTTTGCTTCGTCGCATCGAATGATGCTTAGAATTTGTGTGCCAGGCCGATCTGGTACGAAGTCAGCGACTTGACGCGCTCGCGGCCAGCGTAAGCGTACACGTCGGTGCGCTTCGACAGGTGGTAGTCGTAACCAACGCCGAATTCCTTGATGGTGTCCTGATCCTTGAACTTGTTGTTGCTTTGTTCTTGCTTGCCATACGACACTTTGGCATCGCCGCCGCCAACCGTGTAGTTCAGGCCGATCAGGTAGGACTTGAATTCGCCGGTCGTGGCAACCTTAGTGTCGCCTTTCGAGTAGGCGGCCGTGATCTTGGCCGGGCCGAATTTATAGCCGCCGCCGATGGACCACAGGTCAGGCTTGGCTGCCGTTGCCGTTGCTTGCACGGCTTTTTCGTAGCCAGCGTGCAAGCTGATCGGGCCGTTGTCGTAGGTTGCCAAGCCGATCACGCCCGCGTCAGCACTGTTGACTTCGCTCAGCACGTATTGCAGGCTGCCCACGAAACCTTCAAAGCTTGGGCTGTTGTAGGTGACGGCATTGTTGACGCGCGACGAGCCGACACCCGAACGCAGCAGGGTTTCATTGTTCTTGCCGACCACACCGTAGGTGTTGAATGGATCGACACGGGCGATGGTGCCATCGACCAGGTTCTTGGTGCGGCCCAGGATGGCGGTACCGAAAGCGCCTTTCAAGCCCACGTAGGCTTGACGGTCGAACAACACGCCTTTTTGCGCGCCAGTGTCAGCCAGGAATTCACTTTCCAGGTTGAAAATTGCGGACAGGCCGCCACCCAGATCTTCCGTACCCTTGAAACCGAGGCGCGACGCATTGTTTTCGCGTTGTACCGTCGGCTGGCCAGTGGTCTTGGCGATACCGAGGTCAACCAGGCCATACACGGTAACGTTCGATTGTGCTTGCGCCGTAGCTGCTGCGAAGGTGCCGATGATCAATGCTGCCAGAGTAATTTTTTTCACTTGAGATTCTCTACATTAGGTTGGACAAGAGTGGTGCTGCTTAGCTGCTGAACCGAATCATGCCCATCAAATACTTCAACAATATGACATCGACAAGATGTTGCTTTTTGGCACAACGTCGTGTCAGATAAAAACAACAGACGAAAAAAAACCGCCCGAGAGCGGTTCATGCGGCGGCAAGACCTATTTACCGTAGGCCGGATTAGCGGGGCAAGGCCATGCGTCATCCGACAACATTGTTGGCAAGGCGGCGGTGTCGGATTACGCGGCTGCGCCGCTAATCCGACCTGCCATATAGACAGATCAGCCTTACTTCAGGCGGCAGCTCAGCAGCCAGTAATATTCCAGGCGCTTCATGCGGATTTCGCGGGCCGAGTGGGCAAACTTCTTGCGCAGGTGGCTATCCGATGGGAAATTCTTCAGCACTTCATAGCGCTCGCCCGCGTCCGTCGTGCGGAACTGGTGGGTGTTGCCTTCCAGGTCGGTACGCGCGATCACGGTGCTGCTGCCATCGACATAGGAATTGTCGATCAGCACCAGCAGAATGTCCTTGCCCAGCTTGCTGCGCAATTGCTTCAGGTATTTGTCCTGGTCTTCGCGCTTGACGTGTGACCACCAGAAACCGGCGAACACGGCAGTGAACTTGCCCTGCAAGTCATCGGGCAAGTTAAAGGCGTCAAGCTTGGCGAACGTGACGTTGTTGGGCAAGCCGCGCGATTGGGACAGCGCCAGCATTTCATCGTTGATATCGGTGGCCAGTACGGACTCGGCCGACTCGGCGACCACTTCCGTCCAGTAGCCCGTGCCGCAAGCCAGCTCCAGCACGGTGTGGCCTTCCAGCACGTCGGCAACCTTGTCGCGCAACACTTCCAGGTCTTCCTGGCGTTCGGGCTTGTCATAGACGCGCTCGTACTGCTGCGCGATGGTGGCGTAATATTTGGCAAGCTGATCGGTAATCATTGTTTCTTCTCTTCTTAAATAATCTTGGCCAGGCACCTCGCCCGGCCGGCTTCATGCATTGTTTATAGTTCGTAGTGCTCTTTATCACCGCTCATCGCCTGCTCGATGAGCTTGCGGTTCAGGGTCGGTGTCAGCAACTCGATAAAGGTATAGATATAGCTGCGCAAATACGCGCCCTGCTTGACGGCCACGCGCGACACATTCATGCCGAACAGATGGCCGACAGGGATGGCGCGCAAGCCTTTGTCGCGCTCGGCATCGAAGGCCATACCCGCTATGATACCAATCCCCATGCCCAACTCGACATAAGTCTTGATCACGTCCGCATCGATGGCTTCGAGCAAGATGTCCGGCTTCAGGCCGCGCAGCACGAAAGCGTGGTCTATCTTGTTGCGTCCGGCGAACGCGCTGTCATAGGTAATCAGGGGAAAAGCGGCGATTTCTTCCAGGGTCACGGACTTCGACTTGAGCAGCGGATGGTCGAGGGGCACCACTACCACGTGCTCCCATTGATAGCATGGCAAGGTGATCAAGCCATCGATGGCGGCGATCGATTCCGTGGCGATGGCGAGATCCGCCTGGTCGCGCTGCACCATCTCGGCGATCTGGCGTGGATTGCCCTGCAGTAAAGACAACCTTACTTTAGGGAACTTCAGCATGAAGGCTTGTACGACCTTGGGCAAGGTGTAGCGCGCCTGCGTATGCGTGGTGGCAATGGTAAAGCTGCCGCTGTCCTGCGCCGCGAATTCCTTGCCGATGCGCTTCATACTGTCGATTTCCTGCATGATCAGCTCGACCGATTCCAGCACCAGGCGGCCCGGCTCCGTCAAACCGCGGATGCGCTTGCCGTGGCGCGTAAAAATATCCACGCCCAGCTCTTCCTCCAGCTCGATGATGGCTTTCGATACGCCCGGTTGCGACGTGAACAAGGCCTTGGCGGCGTCCGTCAGGTTGTAATTCTGCCGGACCGCTTCGCGCACGAAGCGCAGTTGATGGAGATTCATTGCTGGTTTGCCCTAGATTGCCGTGATTTGCCGAGTTTCCGCCCCACCCATGATTTTGCGTTCATGCATATACGCATATCGCATATAAGCAAATGCGTACTTAGTAGTTTGGAATAAACACTAAGTTTATTACTATTGCGGGTACTTTGGGGGTGCAAGCATGACTTTGTCTTATATAGTCTCAGGATTTGCCGTAGGATTACTCGTAGGAATGACCGGCGTGGGCGGCGGCTCGCTGATGACGCCCCTGTTAACCTTGCTGTTTGGCGTGCCGCCTTCCGTGGCCGTGGGCACCGACCTGGCATTCGCCTCGATCACCAAGAGCGCCGGCACCTTGACGCACCGCCTGCGCGGCACCATCCGCTGGGATATCGTCAAGCGCCTGTGCATCGGCGCCCTGCCCGCCGCCATCCTCGCCACCCTGGCGCTCAAATCGTTCGGCACCCTGTCGCCGGAAATCGGCCAGATCATCCGTTACTCGATTGCCGGCTCCGTGCTGCTGACCGTCGTGGCGCTCATTTTCAAGGGCCGCATGCTGGCCTGGATCAACGCACACCCCGAAAAACAATTGCAAGGCAACAAGCTTGCCGCCGCGACCATCATTGCCGGCGCCGTGCTGGGCGTGCTGGTGACGGTCTCGTCCATCGGCGCCGGCGCCATCGGCGCGACTTTGCTGGTGATGCTGTATCCACGCATGAGCTCGGCCGAAGTGGCGGGCACCGATATCGCCTACGCCGTGCCCCTGACGGCCATCGCCGCCCTGGGCCACTGGTGGCTCGGCTCCATCCACTGGGAATTGCTGGCCTCCTTGCTGGTCGGCTCCCTGCCCGGCATCACGCTCGGTTCCTGGATCGCCCGCTCCGTGCCGGAAAAGTTTTTAAGAGTGTTGCTGGCGATGACCTTGACCGGCGTGGCAGTGAAGCTAATCTATTAATTACCGAACAAGTGACAAGAGCAGTATCAAGAACATAATCCCAGGCAATCTTCCAGCACCCCGGCTTTTTTAGGAATTGATATGTACCATTACGATCAGTACGACCACCTCATCATCAAAGAACGCATCGCCCAGTACCGAGACCAGGTTGCGCGCCGTATCGCCAATGAACTGACGGAAGAGGAATTCATTCCGCTGCGCCTGCAAAACGGCCTGTACATGCAACGCCACGCCTACATGCTGCGCATCGCCGTGCCGTACGGCTTGCTGTCGTCGAAGCAGATGCGCATGTTCGCGCACATCGCGCGCAAGTACGACCGCGGCTATGGCCACTTCACGACGCGCCAGAACATTCAGTTCAACTGGATCGAACTGGAGCAGACGCCCGATATCCTGACGGACCTGGCCTCCGTGGAAATGCACGCGATCCAGACCTCGGGCAACTGTATCCGTAATACAACATCAGACCCGTTCGCCGGCGTCGCGGCCGATGAAATCATCGATCCGCGCCCGTACGCCGAAGTATTGCGCCAATGGAGCACCTTTCACCCCGAGTTCATCGCCCTTCCACGCAAATTCAAGGTCGCCATCAATGGCGCCGAGGAAGACCGCGCCGCCATCGCCGTGCACGACATCGGCTTGACGGCCGTGCGCAACGCCGCTGGCGAAGTGGGCTTCAAGGTGATGGCCGGCGGCGGCATGGGCCGCACGCCGATTTTGGGCAGCGTCGTGCGCGACTTCCTGCCGTGGCAACATTTGCTGACGTACATCCAGGCCATCATGCGCGTGTATAACTTGCACGGCCGCCGCGACAACAAATACAAGGCGCGCATCAAGATTCTGTTGAAAGCCATCGGCGTGGAAGAATTCACGCGCCAGGTGGAAGCAGAGTGGGTCGATCTGAAGGACGGCCCGGAAACCTTGACGGCCGAGGAAATGCAACGCGTGGCGGACTTCTTCAATCCGCCCGCCTACCTGGCCTTGCCGGAACTCGACTACAAGGCCGAGCACGCGGACAACAAGGCCTATGTGAACTGGCTGGCACGCAACGTCAAGCCGCACCAGCGCCCCGGCTATGTGGCCGTCGTGCTGTCCCTGAAGAAAACGGGCGTGCCGCCGGGCGACGCGACGGCCGAGCAGATCGACTTCGTGGCCGATCTGGCCGACCGCTACAGCTTTGGCGAATTGCGCGTGACGCACGAGCAAAACCTCGTGCTGGCCGACGTGGAACAATCGAAACTGTTCAAACTGTGGCAGGAAGCCAAAGCGCATGGCCTGGCCACGCCGAACATCGGTTTGCTGACGGACATGATCTGCTGCCCTGGTGGCGATTTCTGCTCGCTGGCCAACGCCAAGTCCTTGCCGATCGCGGCCGCCATTGCGGAACGTTTCGACAGCATCGACTTCCAGCACGACATCGGCGAGATCGAACTGAATATTTCCGGCTGCATCAATGCCTGCGGCCACCATCACGTGGGCAGCATCGGCATCCTCGGCGTCGACAAGGATGGCAGCGAATGGTATCAAGTGTCGATAGGCGGCGCGCAAGGCAATAACGCGGCCATCGGCAAGATCATCGGACCATCGTTCTCTTCCCTGCAGATGCCTGAAGTCATCGGCCGCCTGCTGCACGTCTACGTGCGCGACCGCCACGAGGGCGAGCGCTTCGTCGACACGGCCCAGCGCTTGGGCCTGGCGCCGTTCAAGGAACACGTATATGCAACGCCGATCACGGTCGGCAACCTGGTGGGAGAAGACGAATATGTTTGAAGTACGCGAAGAAATCATCAAGAACGCCGCCGTGGTGCCGAATACCTGGGGCTTGCTGCGCCTCGATGAAAACGACACGCCGGAAACGGTCGTCGTGCCTGCAGGCAAGGTCATCGTGCCCCTGCTCGTATGGCAAGCCCAACGCGAGACCCTGGCCGCCCGCCTGCCCGACATCGGCGTGTGGCTGGCCAGCGACGAGCGCCCGGAAGAACTGGCGGCCGACGTGGCGCAACTGCCCGTCATCGGTGTGGACTTCCCGAAATTCACGGATGGCCGCGGCTATTCCATCGCCTTCAATCTGCGCGCCCGCCTCGGTTTCCAGGGTGAATTGCGGGCCATCGGCGACGTGCTGCGCGACCAGCTGTTTTCCATGCACAGGGTAGGCTTTGACGCTTATGCCACCCGGCCCGACCGCAGCATCCATGACGCCCTGAAAGGTTTGTCGGTCTTTTCGGAAACCTACCAGGCCTCGTGGGATCAAAAGTCGCCGCTGTTCCGCCGCCACCAGCGCGAAGGCCAGAATCCTGACCTCGACAACGCGGCCGGCATCTGAGGAACTATCATGAGCGATTTGACTTCTTTGATTCACGCCACCGAGCAAACGCTGACACGCATCGCCGCGGATTTTTCGCCGGCCGTGTTCGCCTCTAGCCTGGCAGCCGAAGACATGGTGCTGACCGACATGATACTCAAGGCAAAGCTGCCCATTGGCATCTTTTCCCTGGAAACAGGCCGGCTGCACCAGGAAACCCTGGCCGTGCTCGACAAGGTCAAGACCCGTTACGACCACGACATCACCCTGTACCGTCCGCAGCCGGAAGCCGTCGCTGCTTACGTGGAACAGAACGGTCTGAACGCGTTCTACAACAGCGTCGAGATGCGCCGCGAATGCTGCCGCATCCGCAAGGTCGAGCCGCTAGGCCGCGCCCTGGCCGGCAACAAGGCCTGGGTCACGGGACAGCGCCGCGCCCAGTCCACCACGCGCGCCGAATTGCATGTGCAGGAAAACGACGCGGCGCACGCGATGACGAAATTCAATCCGCTGGCAGACTGGTCGGAAGAAGACGTGTGGGCCTACATCCGCGCCAATGACGTGCCGTACAACGCGCTGCATGACCAGGGTTACCCGTCGATCGGCTGCGAACCGTGCACGCGGGCCGTGCAGCCGGGCGAAGATGTGCGCGCCGGACGCTGGTGGTGGGAAAACCCGGATTCGAAGGAATGCGGCCTGCACATGGTGGACGGCAAACTGATACGCATCAAATCCGTGGCAGCCTGAACAGACACAACAGACTCAGCAGAACAAGAAAGCACCCTATATGAGCAATATTTTGAACCAGCGTCACCTCGACAGCCTTGAATCGGAAGCCATCCACATCATGCGCGAAGTGGCGGCCGAATCGGCCAACCCTGCGCTGCTGTTTTCCGGCGGCAAGGATTCCGTCGTCCTGCTGCGCCTGGCCGAAAAAGCCTTCCGTCCAGGCAAGTTCCCGTTCCCTCTCGTGCATATCGACACGGGCCACAACTTCCCGGAAGTCATCACTTTCCGTGACAAGAAAGTGGCGGAACTGGGCGAGCGTCTGATCGTCGGCTCCGTGGAAGACTCGATCAAGCGCGGTACCGTGCGCCTGCGCAACCCGGCCACGGATTCGCGCAATGCGGCCCAAGCCGTGACCTTGCTGGAAACCATCGCCGAATACAAATTTGACGCCTGCATCGGCGGCGCCCGCCGCGACGAAGAAAAAGCCCGCGCCAAGGAACGCATCTTTTCGTTCCGCGACGAATTCGGCGCCTGGGACCCGAAGGCCCAGCGTCCGGAATTGTGGGACCTGTATAACACCCGCGTGCATCCGGGCGAGAACATGCGCGTCTTCCCCATCTCGAACTGGACGGAACTGGACGTGTGGCAATACATCGCCCGCGAGCAACTGGAATTGCCGCCAATCTACTTCGCGCACGAGCGCCAGGTGATCCCGCGCAACGGCTTGCTGGTGCCGCTGACGGACTTGACGCCGCCGCGCGAAGGCGAAACGGTGGAAACGCAAATCGTGCGCTTCCGCACGGTGGGTGACATCTCGTGCACCTGCCCTGTCTCGTCCGATGCGGCGACGGTTGACGCCATCATCGCCGAGACGGCAATCACGCAAATCACGGAACGTGGCGCCACCCGCATGGATGACCAGACTTCCGAAGCCTCGATGGAAAAACGCAAGAAAGCAGGGTATTTCTAATGAACGCAGCAATCCAGAACACCAACCTCACCGACAGCCTGGAACGCGGCATGCTGCGCTTCATCACAGCCGGTTCCGTCGATGACGGCAAGAGCACGCTGATCGGCCGTTTGCTGTTCGACAGCAAGGGCATCTTCGCCGACCAGCTCGACGCCATGTCGCGCTCCAAGCACAAGCGCACGGTGGGCGACACGGTCGACCTGTCCCTGCTGACGGACGGCCTGGAAGCGGAACGCGAGCAAGGCATCACCATCGACGTGGCTTACCGTTACTTTGCCACGCCGAAACGCAAATTCATCATCGCCGACACGCCGGGCCACGAGCAATACACGCGCAACATGGTCACGGGCGCCTCCACGGCCGACGCCGTCATCATCCTGATCGACGTGTCGAAAGTGAAGCTGGGCGACGACGGCAGCGTGGAATTGCTGATCCAGACCAAGCGCCATTCGACGATTGCCCATTTGCTGCAGATCGAGCACGTGGTCGTGGCCGTCAACAAGATGGACCTCGTCGACTACGATGAAACGGTGTACAACCGTATCGTGGCCGCCTACCGCGAATTCGCCCAGTCGCTGGGCTTGAAGGACATCACGCCGATCCCGCTGTCGGCACTCACCGGCGACAACGTCGTCGAACGCGGCGACAAGCTGGGCTGGTACACGGGCCCGACCTTGATCGAGCTGCTCGAATCGCTGTCCGTCTACGACGAATCGCACGACACGCCATTCCGCTTCCCGGTGCAGCTGGTGGCGCGCCACAACGGCCACGAAGCGAACGACTTCCGCGGCTACATGGGCCGCATCGAAGCGGGCAAGGTCAGCATCGGCGACACCCTCGTGGTACAGCCATCGGGCCAGACGGCAACCGTCAGGGATATCGTCACCCTGGACGGTTCGCTGAGCACCGCCGTGGTGGGCCAGTCCGTCACCCTGCTGCTCAATGAATACCTCGATATCTCGCGCGGCGACTTGCTGGCCAGCAGCGAGCGCCCCGCCACCCTGCTGAAACAAGTGGTGGCCGACGTGTGCTGGCTGTCGGAAGACGCGCTCGACCTGCGCCGCAAGTACTGGATCAAGCACGGCACCAAGCAGACGGCGGCAAAAGTGACGGCGATCGAATCGATCCTCGACATCAATACGCAGCAGCGCCATCCGGCCGAAGGCTTGAAGCTGAACGACATCGCCCGCATCAGCCTGAACGTGCAGCAGGCGCTGGCGGCCGACGCCTATGCCGATATCCGCGCCACCGGTGCCTTCATCCTGATCGATGAAGTCACCCACCAGACGGTTGCGGCCGGCATGGTTCGGCTCTAACCCCGTATCGTCCAGGAAAGGCAGCCACATGAACAGCTCCCCATCTCTCCCCGGCAAGGTCTACCTGATCGGCGCCGGACCCGGCGCGCAAGACCTGATGACCTTGCGCGGCGCGCGCCTGCTGGCGCAAGCGGACGTCGTGCTGCACGACGCGCTGGTCACCGAAGAGATGCTGGAGCTGTGCCCGCAAGCGCAAAAGATCCTGGTCGGCAAGCGCTGCGGCCAGTTGTCGACGGCGCAGGCGTTCATCAACAAGCAACTGGTCGACAACGCGCGCAAGCACGCCGTCGTCGTGCGCCTGAAAGGGGGCGACCCCATGCTGTTCGGCCGCGCCGACGAGGAGTTGCGCGCGCTGGAAGAAGCGGGCATCACCGTCGAAGTGGTGCCCGGCATTACCACGGCCCTGGCGGCGGCCGCCGCCACACAGCAGCCGCTGACCAAACGGGGCGTGTCGCGCAGCGTAGCCTTTTTCACGTCCAGCACGGCGCCGGGCGAACCGGACCAGACACGCATCCCCGACTGCGACACCCTGGTGCAATACATGGGTGGCCGTGAAGCCATCGCCACGGCACAGCGCCTGCTGGCCCAGGGCCGCCGTGCCGACACGCCGGTGGTGGTGATTGAAAACTGCAGCCGCCCGGACCAGCGCATCGTGCGCCTGACCTTGAGCGCCCTGGCGCACGGCCTGGGCGACACTCGCGGCCCCGTGCTGGTGATGCTGGGCGACGCCATGGCCGCGCGCGCGCACCAGTCCATCGAAGAAACGGCCGCCATTCTGGCGCGCCATGCTTGAATAAACACACCGTATTTTACCGACTTTAAAGTCAGTAACCGACGTCTTCCGGGGAAACATGATACGATGCTCACGCATCTTTTCTCGAGAAGTTGTTGCGTGTTGGCAATAAATTCACGCTACGCCCCGCCATAGCGCTTGCCATGCGGTCTCCCGGTTGACGGGAGCCGCTCCGGCAATCTCCCCGAAAAAAGCTGCGCCCGCAGGCTGCAATACCGCGCCGCGCAACTTTAGCCTTACGACCACACATGAATTTCACCTCCATGCGCGAAGCCCTGACTTCGCTCAGCCGCAGCAATGTCGGCGTCGCCAGCGCTGTGCTGCTCAGCATGCTCGCCTCCATCGCCCTGTGGACGGTGTTCCCGAATATCGACGACGAAAACCATTTGCTGGAATGGCTGCAAGCGCTGTTCCTGGCCCTCGCTTGCACCGTGCACGGCGTGCGCGCCTGGCAAGAGACCGACCGCCAGTCCTTGCGCTTCCTCATGCATGCCGGCCTGTGCGCGCTGCTGTTCGGCTTCCTGCTGCGCGAACTCGATATCGACCAGTTCGGCACGGCGCCCGCCTGGGCCCAGCTGGAAAAAGCCCTGCGCGTGGTGGAGTTGCTGATCCTGATACGCATACTGATCTTTTTCGCGCCGCGTGCACGCAAGGTGTTTGCCCATGCCGGCCTGATTTTCAGCATGCGCATCACCATCCTGACGGCCATCGGCGGCTTGCTGATGGTCGCCGGCTGGCCCTTCGACAAGAAGGTCTTCCATGGCATGCCGGACGCCTACGCGCTGCTCGGCGAAGAAGTCTTCGAACTGGGCGCCTATTTGCTGCTGTTCCTCGCTTCGCTGTCCGACAGCACGGCCGCCGCCCGCATCAGCCTGGCGCCGAAGAAAAAAACGGCTTAAGCACTTTCAAATGCGGATGGCAGCGGCAGCAGCCGTTGCAAGGTGGCGGCCACGCGCAGCAGGCGCGGGTCGTCGTCCTCCGCCTCGTCGCAGGTATCGTTGATGCAGAAAAACGGCAAGCTGCCAAAACGCGCCGCCAGTTCCTCAAGCTGCTGCGGCGCAGTCACATCGCCGCTGGCGATATGCAGCGGGTCGAGCATGCGCGACCTTGCAAATCCCTGATGCACCATCCAGCGCGGCACCAGGTCGGGCAGCAATGCCGGCACCTGCCACGAGCGGAACACCGTCGCGCGCACGCCGGCAAACATGGCCGGCGCCAGCCCTTCCAGTGCATGCAACGCGCTTTTCAGCATGGGCCGCGGCGCATGCGCATACAGGCGCGGTTCATGCAGGTATTCCGCGTACTGCGCCGACAGCCATTGCCGCGACAAGGTCGCGCAGTTGACTGGCGCGGCCACGTCGGCGCGCAAGTCCTGCAGATCATCATGCGGCGCACTCTCCGTGAACACGCTCAAACGCAGGTCGCCTTCCCCGCCAAACCAGAATGCGGGCTCGAACGGCGCACCGAAAAACACGTCGTCGTTCAGATACAGGAAGCGTTCGGACAGGCCCGGAATATGGTGCAGATACGATTCGATATGGCCGGAGTCGAACACGGGCAGCGATGCATCGGGCATCAGGCTCGCATGGTCGATCACCGTCAGGCGCTTTGATGCGCGCAGCCAGGCCGGCACTTGCCGGTCCGTCAGCAGGTAGATATGGCCGTGGCCAGGGAAGAAGCGCTCAAGCGCGCGCAGGTTGTAGCGCAGTTCGCCGTTGTCGCGGTAGCGCCCCGCCACGTTGCCGTGCAGGGCCAGCTGGCCGGGATGCGTCTGGGCCCAGGCGGCATAGGCTTGCTGCCGGCGCGCGCGCCAGGCGGGATCGGCGCCGTCCACCCACAGGTAGACGATGTCGATGCCGCTCAAGGGATAGGGCTGGAGCCTGGCGCCGCCACGCAGTAATCGGCGATGGCGGCGAGCACGCTGGCGTTCTCGCCGACCGCCTCGACCACCTTCAGGCGCAGTGCCGGATGCTGCTGGCGCAGTTCTTCCAGCAGCAGCGGCAAGTCGCGCAGCACATGTCCGCCCTGCCCCAGGAACACCGGCACCACGGTGACGTCCAGGATAGAGCCGGCGGGCAGCTCGTCCAGCAGGGTCGCCACCAGTTCAGGCAGGCGCGGCGTCATCAGCTCGAGGAAGGCCAGGTGCACCCCGGTGCCGGGCATGCGCGCCTGGGTCAGGTCGCGCAGGCGCTCGAACGGCGCGGCCCATGATGCGGCGCGCGCGCCATGGGCAAACAAGATCAGCGCCTGTTTCACGTTCGTCTCCATCAGTGCCGCTCCACCCACCACAGGGCGCCCAGCGCCAGCAGCAGATACAGGGCGCTCGGCGCCACCGCCGTCAGGAAGGCCGGCCAGGTGCTGAGCAGCCCGAGATGCGAGAACAGGGTGTTGACCAGCATGAAGCTCACGCCGATCATGATGCCGATGAAGATCTTCAGGCTGATGCCGCCGCTGCGCGTATGCATGTAGGCGAACGGCAGCGCCAGCGCCATCAGCACGAAAATGGCCAGCGGATCGATCAGCTTTTTCCAGAAGGCGATGCGGAAACGCTCCGTTTCCTGCTTGTTCTCGGCCAGGTGACGCGTGTACACGGCCAGTTCGCTGGCTGACATGCGTTCGGGATCGGAGGCCGACACCGTCAGGATCTTCGGCGTCACTTCCGACGTCATGTCCTTGCTGGCGCTTTGCACCGTACGCACCAGGCTCGTTTCCTGTCCAAAGTAGTTCGCCAGCTTCGGCTCGAAGCCGGGCGAGGTGGCCGCGCTGTTCGAGAACGAGGTTTCCGTCACGTCGGTCAGGCGCCAGATATTATTGCCCTGATATGTCGCGCCCTTGGCCACGGTCAGGGTGCGCAAGCGCATGTCGGTGTCGAATTCATACAGCTTGACGTTTTTCAGCTGGCCATCCGGACGCGCCTCGCCCACATTGAAAAAGCGCGAACCGGTGACGGTGCCCGTCAGGCCGTCGCTCTTGACCATATCCTTGGTCCACAGGCCCGAGCGAAATTCGCTCGACACGGCCGCGCCGCGCGACGTCAGCTTGAGGCGTTCGGCCAGCGGCTCCGTGCGCGGCGTGATCAGTTCACCGAAGATAAAGGTGATGACGACGAAAACGATACCGATGCGGAACAGGAAACCGGCCGCCATCGCCGTCGACATGCTCGATGCGCGCATGATGGTAAATTCGGAACTGGCGGCAAACTGCGCCATCGTGTAGATGGTGCCGATCAGCGCCGCGATCGGCATCACCTCGTACACGTGCCCCGGCACAAGCACCAGCACATACAGGAAGGCATACTGGATGGTGTAGCCGTTGCGGCCCACCTTGGGCAGCTCGCCCGTCAGGTCGATGAAGGCTTGCAGTGCCAAAAAGGCGAGCAGCACGAACAGCACCGCCTGGAATATCGAGACCGCAAAATAGCGCTGTAAAATCTTCATTTCGGTGCCGCTTTACTTGTATTGCCGGCGCGGCGCGCGCGCTTGAACGCCGCCAGCAGGACCAGCGGATGATAGCGGTGGTTCACATTCAGGCGCCACGCAAACAGCACCACCACGGCCAGCGCCGCCAGCAGGTGCAGCGGCCACCAGGCCAGGCCAAAGGTCATGCGGCCCTGTTTCACGCTCGCTTCGATGACCTTGATCAGGTTGCTGTACGTAAAGAAAATCAGCAAGGCGATAATCAGATTGGTCGAACTGCCGGCGCGCGGGTTGACAAAGCCCAGCGGAATGGCCAGCAAAATCAGCATCAGCCCGATCAGGGGCGCGCTGACCCGCCACAGCAATTCGGCCATGGTGTACGGATTCGGCTCGGCGATGAGCGCCATGGTGCTCATGGCGCGCACGCCCAGTTCCGCGCCCAGTTCCTGCTGCTTGCTCTCGATGCGCATGATGTACTGTTCGAATTCCATGGTCTGGAAGTCCGCTTGCGTCGGCACGCCCTGGTAGCGGCGACCGCTCTTGAGCACCAGGAAGCGTTCGCCCTTGGCGTCCGTATTGATCACGCCTTCCCTGGCGACGACGACGACGGCGCTGCCTTTTTCATCGACGGTATTGACGAAAACGTTCTGCACCACGTTCTTTTCGCCGCTGACGCCCTCGACGAAGAAGATGCGGTTGCTGCCGGCCGATTCGCGGAACTGGCCCGGCGTGACTTTCTGCAGGTCTTCGCGCTTTTCAAAGCGCGCCACGTATTCATCGCTTTTCTTTTGCGCCCACGGCGTGGCGTACAGGCTCAGGACGCCGGTGGCCAGCACAAGCGGCAGACCGAAGCTGAGCACGGGCCAGATCCAGCGCGACAGGCTCAGGCCCGAGGCGAACCACACCACCATCTCCGACTCCTTGTAGCTGCGCGTGACGACCATCAGCACCGAAATGAATCCGGTGAGGATGATGATGGTGGGCAGCTGCATCAGGGCGGAAAAAACCATCAGGGACATGACGTCGGCCGATGCGATCTTGCCGCCCGCCGCCTTGCCGAGAATACCGATCAGCATCCAGGTGAGCAGGATGCTGAACAAAACTGTGAAGGTGGCCCCGGCGGCACTAGCCAATTCACGTCGAAGGGCGCGTTGAAAGATCATTCGGAGTTTATAATTCGGGTCAGTTAGTTGAGTAACACGTTACTAGTAAATGAAAACGGAGAACCAAATGGACTTTAGCATAAAAGCATTCGATACCAAGAGCACCCTCGGCACGGCCAAAAGCGGATGCATCGCGGTTGCGGTATTCGAAAACAAAAAACTGTCGCCAGCGGCAAAATCGCTGGACAGCAAGGGTGCGATTTCGGCTGCGCTGAAGTCCGGCGACATCAGCGGCAAGCCTGGCAGCACCTTGCTGCTGCGCGCAGTCGATGGCGTTAGCGCCGACCGTGTTCTGCTGGTAGGCATGGGCAGCGATGACACTGTCAGCGAAAAAAGCTTCGCAACCGGCGTACAAGCCGCACTGAAGGCCTTCGGCTCGCTGGGCGCTGCGGACGCCATTATCGCATTACCGCTGGCGGAAGTGAAAGAGCGCGACGTAAATTGGGCAATCCGTTGCGTGGTGCAAGCCGCCCACGACAGCGAATACCGCTGCGACTCGCAAAAAAGCAAAAAAGATCCGGCGCCAGCAGGCGTGCGCAAGATCGTCCTGGCAGCGCCAGCGACAAGCGCCACGCGCGGCGCGCTGGCCCAAGCCATCGCCATCGCCAACGGCTCCGACCTGACGCGCAACCTGGGCGACCTGCCCGCGAACGTCGCCAACCCGACCTACCTGGCCAACACGGCCAAGCAGCTGGCCAAGGATTACAAATTCGAAGTCGAAGTACTGGACCGCAAACAACTCGAAGCGCTGAAGATGGGCAGCTTCCTGTCCGTCACCAACGGCAGCGAGCAGCCGCCGAAATTCATCGTCCTGAAGCACATGGGCGGCAAGGCCAAGGATGCGCCGGTCGTCCTGGTCGGCAAGGGCATCACCTTCGACACGGGCGGCATTTCGATCAAGGCCGGTCCTGGCATGGATGAAATGAAGTACGACATGTGCGGCGCTGCCTCGGTGCTGGGCACCTTCCGCGCCATCGGCGAAATGAACCTGAAGCTGAACGTCATCGGCGTCATCGCCGCATGCGAAAACATGCCGTCGGGCCGCGCCACCAAGCCGGGCGACATCGTCACCTCCATGAACGGCCTGACCATCGAAGTGCTGAACACGGACGCCGAAGGCCGTCTGGTGCTGTGCGACGCGCTGACCTACGCCGAACGCTTCAAACCGGCAGCCGTGGTCGATATCGCCACCCTGACGGGCGCTTGCGTCGTCGCCCTGGGCCATCACAACAGCGGCCTGTTTACGCGCAGCGATGCGGCGCATGACCAGCTGGCCAATGAATTGCTGGCAGCGGGCAAGCAGTCGAGCGACACGGCATGGCGCATGCCGATCGAAGAGGCGTACAACGAGCAGTTGAAATCGAACTTCGCCGACCTGGCCAACATCGGCACGCCAGGCGGCGGCGCGGTGACGGCAGCGGCCTTCCTGGAAAACTTCACCAAGAAGTACACCTGGGCGCATCTGGACATCGCCGGCACGGCATGGAAATCGGGCGGCGCAAAAGGCGCAACCGGCCGTCCAGTACCTTTGCTGACGACGTTCCTGATCAACCGCGTGTAAGGGAACACCAGACCAAACCTACTGCGCGGGGCTATTGGCGGCCGGCGATGCTCGCTGTACATAAAGTACAGCTGCGCTTCTCGGCCACCACTAGCTCCCGCTCGCTACGGTTTTGTCAGGCATCGTGACGTAAGTGTAAGAAGACAGCCGCCATGGTCACTGACCTGGCGGCTTTTTCATGCGTGGCGTGCTAATTAATAGACGACAGGATTGGGCAAC
The DNA here is from genome assembly GCF_011601275.1 of Janthinobacterium lividum. Lineage (GTDB taxonomy): Bacteria > Pseudomonadota > Gammaproteobacteria > Burkholderiales > Burkholderiaceae_D > Janthinobacterium > Janthinobacterium lividum_E. The sequence continues at coordinate 20,315 of NZ_JAAOLY010000006.1, forward strand.
GGCGATGGCGCCACCTTCGGCTGCACCACCGTTTCCGGCACGGCGGGCGCTGGCGGTTTCACGGCGACGGGCGCGGGCGGCGGCGCCAGGCGCGCGGGATCCTGCATGACGATGGTCAGAATCGATGGGTAGTCGAAGCCGGCGCCCGTGTTGCGATCGACGAAATAACCGACGCCCAGGGTCAGGATGACATTGCCCCAGACGCTGCCATTGAGCTTGGGGTCGATGTGGTCGTCCGTCGCGATGGCCGGTGAACCATGCTTGCGGCAGTCGACCCTCAACGGTTCCTGGCTCTTGCGGATGGTGATGCGTCCGGGCGTGGTGACAAACCACTTGCCCACGTCGTTGCTGAGGATGCAGCCGGCGCCCGTCAGCTCGCGGTTGTCCTGGATGGTTTGCACCAGCACCATCTGCTCGGTGTTGCCCGTCAGGGTGGCGCAGCCGCCCAGGCCAAACAGCAGCAGCGTCCTGGCGGCAAGGGCTGCAGACGATGGCATGCGCATGGGATGCTCGCTTAACGGACGGGAATCGGCTGGTCGCCGGGCACGGCGACGGCGGTGACGCTGTTTTTCGGACTGCCGTCGATCAGGCGGTCGGAATACACGAGGTAGACGAGCGCATTGCGCTTGCTGTCGACCATGCGCACGACGCGCACGTGCTTGAAGAAGATTGAGGCACGCTCGGTGAACACTTCTTCCTGGCGCGGCAGCTTGCCCTTGAATTGCAGCGGCCCCACCTGACGGCAGGCCACGGCCGCATCGGCCTTGTCTTCGGCCAGGCCGACGGCGCCCTTGATGCCGCCCGTCTTGGCGCGCGACAGATAGCAGCTCACGCCGGCGACGCGGGGATCGTCATACGCTTCGACGACGATCTTGTGGTCAGGGCCGATCAGTTTGAACACCGTGTCGACGGAGCCGATGGTTTCGGCATGCGCCGCGGCGCAGGCAAAACCCAGCACCAAAGCGGCAGGCAGCAATTTACGCATGAAGAAAATCCCGGGCACGCACGCAGGCGGCCATCAGTTGATGGGAGCGAAACGCTGGACCATGACGCCTTCGACTTCGATCAGTTGAAAAAACACGTCTTTCGGCCGGGTCCAGATGGAACCGTCTGCGGCGCGATAGACGATCATCGGCGTCAGATCCGCTTCCAGCGTGGCTTCGCACACCAGTTCGTAAATGCCGCCCTTGTAGTGCCGATAACGCATCGCCGTCCCCTCAAGCCGTTGAATCTTCGCTCTTGTCGTCGGCCAGCGCCTTCTGCTTCTGCTTCAGGCCCTGGATCACTTTGAGTATGCCTTCCATGCCGGCCGCGCCATCGGCGCCGCTGAAGGCGTCGAGCACCTCATTGAGCACCTTGTTGCGCACGGTCGCTTCATCGGAGGACATTTCCAGCGCGCGCTGGGCTTTCGCCGCCTTTTCGGCCGCGCTCACGCGCGGCTTGGCAGCCGTCTTGCCATGCGTCAGAGCAGCCTGCCAGATAACCCAGCGGCGCTGGGTCTCGAAAATCAGGTACTCATCCGGTTTGTCTTCTCTTCGCCGCACAATGTGGCCGTCACGCTGCGCCCACGCTTCAAATGCAGTTCGCATTTTCTTCCTTTGCAAATGCTACGCGCAAGTCTCACTATTAAAACTGCAACATTTCAAAATAGTACCATCTATTGATGTCGCAAAACAGTCTCATAGATACAGTACTGCAATTTATATAACAAGTCTGGCGGCGCCAGAGACGGAATTGACGCTCCGTCCCCGGCACAGTGGTCATGTAATCGGAATAGCAATTACAACTAATTACAACTGCTTCCTGTTCGGTTCCTAACTTGGCTGTAACAAAGCCGTATGACACAGTTGTTACATTGTGCCATTTTAGTAGTTTTTATCGCGTTTTAGCGAGAAACTTTACACCTTTGTCGCGTCAAACGGCAAGACGCAGCCCGCCACGCCAGCCACTTATGCCAAATCAAACATAGGGGTTGATCAATGATACACAAAAACATAATATTCATGCGCCACGATTGGTTAAATACAAATACTTTATTGGCACCCCTTTTTCGCTGCCAGTCAATAAAGCCATGCCCGGCAAGCGGGGCCGGACGCCATCGGCACGCATGCGGTAAGATTCGCGCCTATCGCCACCTATTCAAGCAAGGATTTTTCCCATGAAACTCGCCACCTGGAACGTCAACTCGCTCAAAGTGCGCCTGCCGCAAGTGCTGCAGTGGCTGACCGACAACCCGGTCGACATACTGTGCTTGCAAGAAACCAAGCTCACGGATGACAAGTTCCCCGTCGCCGAGATCGAGGCGGCCGGCTACCAGGTAGTCTTCAGCGGCCAGAAGACGTACAACGGCGTGGCCATCCTGTCGAAGCTGCCGATCACCGACGTGGTCAAGAACAATCCCCGCTATGAAGATGCGCAGCAACGCATCCTGGCCGCCACCGTCAAAGGCGTGCGCGTCGTCTGCGCCTACGTGCCGAACGGCCAGAGCGTCGACTCGGACAAATACGAATACAAGCTGGGCTGGCTGTCCGCCCTGCACGACTGGCTGGCCGAAGAAGCGCTGCAGCATCCGCAGCTGGCCGTCGTCGGCGACTACAATATCGCCCCCGACGACCGCGACGTGCACGATCCTGTCGCCTGGGCCGGCCAGGTGCTGGTCTCGGACAAGGAACGCGCCGCCTTGCAGCGCCTGTTCGACATCGGCCTGACGGACGCCTTCCGCCTGTTCGAGCAGGCGGACAAATCGTTCAGCTGGTGGGATTACCGTCAGTTGGGCTTCCGCCTGAACAAGGGCCTGCGCATTGATCATATCCTGCTCTCGCCCGCCCTGGCCGGCCGCTGCAAGGCCTGCGTGATCGACCGCGTGCCCCGCAAGTGGGAACAGCCGTCCGACCATGCACCGGTGATCGCAACGATCGACTAAGCAGGCAAGCGTTCCAACAGCGATTGCGCATTGGCAGCGGGTACCGGCGCGGAAAACAGATAGCCCTGCGCATAGCGGCAGCCATTCGCCTGCAACAGGGCGAACTGTTCTTCCGTTTCCACCCCCTCGGCCACGGCCGATAATTGCAGGCTGTCGGCCAGCGCGATGATGGCCGCCACGATGGCGCGGTCTTCCGCGCTGTGCTCGAGGTCCTTGATGAAGGCGCGGTCGATCTTGACCTTCTTCACGGGGAAGCGCTTCAGGTAGGCCAGGCTGGAATAGCCGGTGCCGAAATCGTCGATCGACAGGCGCAGGCCCATGCCATTGATCTGCCGCAGAATCTCCAGCGTATGCTCGCCGTGCTGCATCAGCGCCGTCTCGGTGATCTCGAATTCCAGCAGCGACGGATCGATGCCCGTTTCCCGCACCACGGCGCCAATCGCCGCCACCAGGCCCTTGTGCATGAACTGGCGCGGCGACAGATTCACCGCCAGTGGCACGGGCTGCAAGCCCTGGCGCCGCCAGGCCATGCTTTGCTCGCAGGCCTGGCGCATCACCCACTCGCCCACCGGCACGATCAAGCCATTTTCCTCCATGATGGGAATGAAGCGGTCCGGCAGCACCAGGCCGTGGCCCGGACGGCGCCAGCGCAGCAGCACTTCCATGCCGTGCAGGCGGCGCGTGGCGATATCGATGACGGGCTGGTAAACCAGCTCGAACTGCTGCAGCGCCAACGCCGTGCGCAAGCTGCTTTCCAGATCAAAATGCAGGGCCGCCGCCTGGTTCATCGTCTGCATGAAGAACTGGTAGTTATTGCGGCCATTGCCCTTGGCGTGGTACATGGCCGCATCCGCATGGCGCATCAGGGCGTCGACGTCGCCGCCATCGTCCGGATACACGCAGATACCGATCGATGGCGTCACGTGCAGCACATGACCGTCGAGCGGGAAGGCGGGCGTGAGCGCCTCGATGATCTTCTCCGCCACGCGCGCCGCTTCCTCGCCGCCGCGGATGCCCGGCACCAGCACGACGAATTCGTCGCCGCCCAGGCGCGCCACCGTATCGCTGGCGCGCACGGCGCCGCACAGCCGGGCGGCGACTTCCTTGAGCAGCAAATCGCCCGTCATGTGGCCCAGCGAATCGTTGATCGTCTTGAAGCGATCGAGATCGATGAACATCACGGCCAGCTTGCGCCCCAAGCGCTGCGACGCCAGCATGGCCCGTTCCAGCCGGTCCGACAGCAGCGCGCGGTTCGGCAAGCCCGTCAGGTTGTCGTGATAGGCCATGTGGTGCACTCGCGCCTCGGCCTGGCGCCGCTCGGCGATCTCGCCCTGCAGCAGCAAGTTGGCGCCGGCCAGTTCGGCCGTGCGCTCCTGCACGCGCAATTCCAGTTCGTCGCGCGCGCGGCGCACCGCCTCGGCAGCCTCGCGGCGCGCCGTCACGTCGTCGACCAGCCACACGGAGCGGCCATGCGCATGCGCCAGGTCGAACGGCCGGCCGGACAGGCGCGCCCAGAATCGGCTGCCATCCTTGCGCACCAGCTGGTATTCCGACATGTGCACGCGCCCCGCCTCGAAATCGCGCGCCGTCTCGCCGCGCGCCACCTTCCACGCGGCCACGTCCGGATACAGGGCCTGCACCGACAGGCCGTTGATCTCGCCCGGTCCATAGCCGAACAGCTCTTCCATCTTGCTATTGGCACGCAAATTGTAGCCGCCCTCTATCACCGAGATGCCCAGCACGGCGCTGTCGAGGATGGCCTGGTTTTCCAGCAGCGCGTTGCGCAGGGATTCTTCGGCGCGCTTGGCTTCCGTGCGGTCCTCGATGATCCAGATGGTGCCGGCGGCAGGGTCGTCCGGATTGACGACATAGGCGATCAGTTGCGCCCACAGAGTGCTGCCGTCGCGGCGCATCATCTCCACTTCCGTCTGGAACGGCTTGCCGACGGACAGGAAGGGAAACGCGGCCGCGCCCAATAAATCGTAGGACTGCTGCGACACGTACAGCGCGCGCCCGGGCAAGCCCAGCGCCTCGTCGCCGCTGTAGCCGAACATGGCGGCAAAGCCAAGGTTGTAGCGCGTGATCTGGCGGTTCTTGGTGTACAGGATGCTGACCGAGGCATTCGTCATGATGGCAGCCACCTCCATCTGCGCCTGGCGGCTGGCCGTGATGTCTTCGAGTATCCAGATGGCGCCCTGCTCGCTGTGCGTCTGGTCGACGGCCTTGGCGCGGATGCGGCACCAGAACAGGCTGCCGTCGCGGCGGCGGAACAGCGACTCGTCCTGCTCGTACGGCAAGCCCTGCCCCAGCAGCGGCGTGGCTTGCACGCCAAACTGCTCGTAGGCGGCGGGCGAGGGAAACAGTTCGGCGGCGGGCAAGCCCTTCATCTCTTCCTGCGCATAGCCGAACATTTCGGCGAAGCGGGGATTGCAGCGCAGGATCAGGCGCGAACGGGAAAACAGGATGCCGACGGAGGCATTGTCGAGAATGGCCTGCTGCTCGAGCATCAACTGGCGCGTCGCTTCCTCGGCCGCCTTCTGCGCGCTGCGGTCGTCGAACAGCCAGATCGTGTCGCGCAGCGCGCGGTCGGACTGGTTTTCCGGGTTCAGCACATAGCCGTAGGCCAGGGCCCAGAACGTGGAACCGTCGCGGCGGCGCATCTCCATCTCGCCCTGGAACGGCAAGCCGCGCCGCAACAGGGGGGCGGCCTGCCGCACGATGTTCTCGTACGCCGCGCGCGACGGGTACAGGTCGGCGACGGCCAGGCCCACGCCGCTGTCGCCATCGAAGCCGAAGCATTCGGCGAAGCGCCGGTTGTAGCGCAGCACGCCCTTGTCGCGCTGGAAGCCGATGGCCAGCGGCGCGTTGTCCATCACGGCCTGCATTTCCAGCATGGCGCGGCGCAGCTGGTCTTCATCGCGCCGGTGGTCGCTGATATCTTCGATGATCCAGACCGTGCCGTCATGCGTGTTGAGGGGATCGACGGCGCGCCCGTGCAAACGGCTCCAGAACAAAGTGCCGTCCTGGCGCCGCAATTCCAGCTCCGTGCGGTAAGGTTTGCCCTTCGAGAGCAGCGGCGCCGCTTCCAGTCCCAGGGCGCGGCAATGCTCGGCGGAGCGGTACAGCACCGCGCCCGGCATGCCCGTCAGCTGGTGGCGCGCATAGCCGAGCATCTCGGCGGCGCGGATATTGCATTCCTCGATGAAGCCGCCCTTGGAAAAGATGATGCCGACGGCCGCGCTTTCCAGGATGGCCTGCTGCTCCAGCATGGTCTTGCGCAAGGCTTGCTGGTCGCGCTGCTGCACGCGGATGTCGGCAAACACGAGGGTCGCACCCGGCAAGCCGTCGTCCACCAGCAGCGGCCTCGACCATACCTGCACGGCGATCGCGCCCGATACCCCTTGCAGACTGCTATCCCACTGCCGCTCGCGCCCGGCCGCACCGAGCGCGCCGCGCATCATGCTCGTGCTCGACGCGCGGTAGGCGTCCGTAAAGCAGTCGGCCAGCAGCCGGCCCGCGATATCCCTGCCCAGCAAGGCGTGCAAGGCGCCATTCGCCGCCACCACCATGCCGCAGGCATCGCAGGCGCAGGCCGGCAAGGCGATCAGCTGCAGGGCATCGGCGATGAAATCGGGACTGGTCGGTACGCGGTTCATGGACACCATGGGACGGTTAAGGACGAGATAAACATGTGCCTGGGCAATTATTCCTCCAAGCATCATGGTGCTGTCAGATCATAAACCAGTTTCCACGGGTTTTTTCATATTCCTTATTGGCAATATCTGAAACGCCACAGACCACTTGCAACGCGCCTGTTGCAACGCCGTTGCATGGCAAGAAATTGAAACAAATCGTTTAGAATAAAGCATGCGCCGCCCTCCCCAACCTCCACTCGACCACCGCGACAAACCCGTCATCTGGACCGTCTCCGTCTCGCGGCTGTTCGACCTGTTCCGCGACATCACGCTCGAATACGACGATCTGGCGACGATCGAACCGATCAACCTGGGCTTCGACGACGCCGTGCGCCACATCCGCGAACGCATGGCCACCGAGCGCTGCGACGCCGTCATCGCGGCCGGCTCCAACGGCGCCTACCTGAAAGGCCGGCTGTCGGTACCCGTCATCATCGCCAAGGCCAGCGGCTATGACGTGATGCAGGCGCTGGCGCGCGCGCGGCGCATCTCGCCGCACATCGGCGTCGTCACCTACCAGGATCCGATGCCGGAACTGGCCGAATTTGCCGCCACCTTCGGCTTCCAGATCGCGCAGCGCACCTACGCCACCGAGGAGGACGCGCGCGCGCAAATCAATGAACTGAAGGCGGCCGGCGTGAAAGCCGTCGTCGGTGCGGGCCTCGTCACCGACCTGGCCGAGGAAGCAGGACTGGCCGCTGTCTTCGTATATTCGGCCACGGCCATCCGGCGCGCCTTCGACGACGCGCTGGAACTGGCGCGCCTGACCCAGATCGAATCGACCCGGGGACGCCGCGCGGTGGTGGCCGACACCTTGCGCGCGCGCCACGGCCTGCACGATTTGCGCGGCGAATCGGAAGCGATGGAAGCGCTGCGCCAATCGGTGGTGCTGTATGCGCGCTCGCCGGCGACGGTGCTGATCCAGGGCGAAACGGGGAGTGGCAAGGAACTGGTGGCGCAGGCCATCCACCGCGAAAGCCCGCGCAGCCTGGGCGCGAACCGGCCCTTCATCGCCATCAATTGCGGCGCCATCGCCGAATCCCTGCTGGAGTCGGAACTGTTCGGCCACGAGGACGGGGCCTTCACGGGCGCGCGCCGGGGCGGCCATGCGGGCCTGTTCGAAGCGGCCAACCACGGTACCCTGTTCCTCGACGAAATCGGCGAAATGCCGCTGGCCCTGCAAACGCGCCTGCTGCGCGTGCTGGAAGAGCGTGAAGTGGTGCGCGTGGGCGGCACGCGCCCCATCGCCATCAATGTGCGCATCATCAGCGCTACGCATTGCGACCTGGAGCAGCGCATCCGCGAAGGCCGCTTCCGTGCCGACCTGTTCTACCGCCTGGCCGTGCTGCGCCTGCATTTGCCCGCCTTGCGCGAACGCGCCAGCGACATACCCGGCCTGGCCGAATGGTCGCTGAAAAACGCGCTGGCCGCGCTGGGCGCCCGTCCGCACCCAAACCTGCACGCGGAAATCCAGGCTTGCGCGCCGCTGCTGCGCCGCTACGACTGGCCCGGCAACGTGCGCGAACTGCGCAACCTGGCCGAGCGCCTGGCCCTGTTCCTGGCTGCCGAACCGCTGCAGGCGCTCACGCCCGCCTTCGTGCTGAGCGTGGCGCCGGAACTGGCCAGCGCTGCCGGCACGCCGGCACTACAGCCGGCGCCGGCAGCCGCAGCTGTCACTTCCGCGCCGCGCCTGGAAGAAGAAAGCGCCAGCGCCGTGCTGGCGCGCTTCGGCGGGCGCCGCGACGCCGCCGCCCATTACCTCGGCATCAGCCGCACCACCCTGTGGCGCCGCCTGCGTACCGGCTGATTTTTCACCCATACCAACAACACCATGGACGACTGGCCTCAGCTGCACGAGTTATGGCAACGCTGCACGACACACGGTGGCGCGAGCGGCAATCAGGGACTGGCGCGCGACCACCGCGACATCAAGGCGCTGTATGCGCGCGGCATTTCCATGGAAGACGCCATGCAGTTCCTGTTCCAGCAACGCCCTTCCCTGGAAGCCTTCCAGGCGTGGCTGGCTGGCCGCACGCGCGTGCGTCCGGCGCACGCCGCCAGCGCGCACCAGGACGTGCTGTCCGCCGCCGAGCTGCGCCATTTCGAGGAGCACGGCTACCTCGTGCAGCGCGGCGCCGTGCCGCGCGCGCAGTGCGAAGCTGCCCAGGCAGCCATCTGGGACTACCTGGGCGCCAGCCCCGATGATGCGGCATCGTGGTACCAGCCGCACCCGGGCAAGCGGGGCCTGATGCTGCAGTTTTCCGACCATCCGGCCCTCGAGGAAAACCGCCACAGCACGCATATCCGCCACGCCTTCCAGCAACTGTACGGTACCGGCACCGGCATCTATGCCAGCATCGACAAGGTGAGCTTCAATCCGCCGGAAACGCCGCAGCACCGTTTCCTCGGCAGCGCCCTGCACTGGGACGTCAGCCTGCAACAGCCGGTTCCCTTCAAGCTGCAAGGCATGCTGTACCTGAGCGACTGTCCCGCGCAACACGGCGCCTTTCACTGCGTGCCCGGCTTCCAGCATCAGATGGCCAGCTGGCTGCGGCAAGTGCCGCCGGGCCGCCAGCCGCGCGAATGGGCCGTCGACAATTTGCGGCCCGTGCCCGTCGAAGGCAGGGCCGGCGATTTCATCATCTGGCACCAGGCCCTGCCCCATTGCGCCACGCCCAACCGCGGCCCGGCGCCGCGCATGGTGCAGTACCTGACCTACCTTCCAGACCATTGCCAGGACCAGGATGTGTGGATCTGAACCACTCATCCCGCCCTGCGGCCGCTCATCCCGCAGCGCTGGCGGCCGCATGCACGCGCCGCTAGCATCGTCGTCAAGGAGGAACACATCATGAAACGAACGATGCAAAAACTGCTTTTACTCGGCACCTTGCTGGCGGGCGCCAGCCAGGCCGCCGCGCCTGCGGCCTTCACGGTTGACGTTACGGGCCAGGGCCGCCCGCTGATCCTGATTCCCGGCCTGGCGTCGTCGGGCGAAGTCTGGCAAGGCACGGTGGCGCGCCTGTGCGGTCCGCAAACCACACGCCAATGCCACGTACTGACACTGGCCGGCTTTGCCGGCGTGCCGGCCATCGAAGGCGACCTGCTGGCGCAGGCGGAAAAACAGCTGGCCGATTACATCGTGGCGAAAAAACTGAGCCAGCCGGCCATCATCGGGCATAGCCTGGGCGGCTTCCTGGCCCTGAAAATGGCCATCGACCATCCGCAGCAGACGGGCAAGCTGCTGATCGTCGATTCGCTGCCGGCGCTGGGTGCGGCACAGCTGCCATCGAGCACGCCGGAACAACTGCAAGCCATGTCAAGCCAGATGCAAGCGGCCATGCGGACCCAGGATGCGGCGACCACCATCGCCAGCCAGCGCCGCACGGTAAGCGGCATGGCCAGCGCGCCGGCCGATGTGGAACGCATCATCGGCTGGGGCCAGCGCTCGGACCCCGAAACGGTGATCAAAACCATGGGCACCTTGATTGCCAGCGACCTGCGCCAGGACGTGGCGAAAATAAAATCGCCGACCCTGGTGCTGGGCACCTGGATCGCCTACAAGGATTACGCGCCGCGCGCCGCCATCGAAGCGACCTTCCAGCAGCAGTATGCACAATTGCCCGGCGTGCAGATCGCGCTGGCCGACACGGCGCGCCACTTCATCATGTACGACCAGCCGGACTGGATGGTTGCGCGCATCGAACAGTTCCTGGACTAGGCGGTGAACCTACCCTTGCACCGGCCGCCGCTGCTGGCCAGGATCAACTGGTACTGGACCTTCCAGCTAGCCGGCTGGGGCGCGCTCGCCCTGTTCAACAGCGTATATGGCGGCTCCTCGCAGCTGCGCATCGTCGTGACGATTGCCTGCTGGGGCTCGCTGGGCGGGCTGCTGCTGTCGCACCTGTGGCATGGCGTCCTGCAGCGGCGCGGCTGGGTGGCGAGCGGCATGCGCTGGACGCGCGTGCTGCCATCATTATTGCTGTTGGCCGCCATCCAGACGGCCAGCGTGACGGTGGCCTTCCACGTCATGTACCCGCCCGGCACCATCAGCGGCATCGCCTGGCTGCCCGGCGCGCTGCTGTTCTGGTTCGGGGTCTTCCTGACCTGGACGGTGTTTTACTTCACCACGCTGTCGCTGCGCCGCGCCGCCCACCTGGAAGCGGAAACCCTGCGCCTGCAGCTGCATGGACGGGAAGCGGAACTGCGCGCCCTGCAGGCGCAAGTCAATCCGCATTTTTTCTTCAACAGCCTCAATAGCGTGCGCGCGCTGATCTTCGAAGACCGCGACGCGGCCGCGCACATGATCGATCAACTGGCCAACCTGATGCGCCATGCGCTGCAGTCGGGCCAGCACGCGACGGTACCGCTGGCGGCCGAACTGGACGCCGTGCGCGCCTACCTGGCCATCGAGCAGATACGCTTCGAGGAGCGCCTGCGCGTCAGCTTCGACATCGCACTTGGCGTCGATCACGTGCGCGTGCCGCCCATGGCCGTGCAAACGCTGGTGGAAAACGCCGTCAAATACGGCGTGGAAGCGAGCGCCGGTGGCGGCGACATCCGCATCGCGGCGCAGCACAACGCTGGCATGGACACGCTGCGGATCGAGGTGGCCAACACGGGCCAGCTGCGCGGCGCGTCCGGCTCCACGGGCATCGGCTTGCGCAATGCGCGCCAGCGCTTGCAACTGGCCTGCGGCGAGCGTGCCAGCCTGGCCTTGCGCCAAGAGGCGGGCTGGGTGTACGCCACCATCGACTTGCCGGAGCAGGCATGAACGGATCGCCGCTCAAGGTGCTGCTGGTCGACGACGAGCGCCTGGCGCGCGCCGAGCTGCGGCGCCTGCTCGAGCCGCATGTGCAGCACGGCGCCGTGGAGATTGTGGGCGAGGCGGCCAGCGCGGCCGACGCCGTCGCGCAGATCGGCAAGCTGCGCCCCGACCTGCTGCTGCTCGACGTGCAGATGCCGGGTGGTTCCGGCTTCGACCTGCTGGCAGCCCTCGACGAGGCGCCCGACGTCATCTTTTGCACGGCCTTCGACCAGTACGCGCTGCAGGCGTTCGAGGTCAGCGCCCTCGACTACCTGCAAAAACCCGTGCAGGCGGCGCGCCTGGCCACGGCGCTGGCGCGCGCCGGCGCGCGGGCGCAAGCCGTGCCGCCGCCCGCGCCGCGCAAGGTCTTCATCAAGGATGGGGAACGCTGCTGGTTCGTGGCGTTTGACGATATCCGCCTGCTGGAATCGGAAGGCAACTACACGCGCGTGCATTTCGGAGAACAGCGTCCGCTGATGCTGCGCACCCTGAACCAGCTGGAAGAAAAGCTCGACCCCGCCCAGTTCCTGCGCGCCAACCGGCGCCAGATCGTCAACCTGGCGCAGGTGGCGCAGCTGGCGCCGAACGCCGCCGATGGCCTGGCCCTGCACCTGCTGGATGGCAGCGTGGTCGAGGTGTCGCGCCGCCGCGCGCAACACTTCAAGGCCGCCTGCGGCCTGTAGCGGGACTACTTCAGCGCGGGGATCGGCTGCGCCTGGAATGCGGGACGCGGCTGCTCCTTGAGCTTTTTCGCCAGCATGTCGAGCGCCACTTCCAGCTGGCGGTCGGCACCGTTGAAGGTGGCGTGCGGCGGGTTTTCCACCTCGACATCCGGCACCACGCCCACGCCTTCGATCAGCCACTGGCCGTCGATGCCGAACTGGCCGTTTTCCGCCACGCGCGCCATGCCGTTGTCGGCCAGGCGCGTATTGTCGCTGAGCCAGACGCCGGCGCCGGCCGTGCGCTTGCCCACCAGCGGCGCCAGTTTCAATGCCTTGATGCCGGCGGCAAAGGTCTCGCCATCGGAATACGTGAGTTCATCGACCAGCACCACCAGGTGGCCGCGGAAGGTATTCTGCATGTTCGACGACGGCTGCACGCCCGGCGGTGCCCAGTAGGCCCAGGCCTTGCGCAGCAGTTTTTCAATGATCCAGCTGTCGATATTGCCGCCGTTATTGCGCCGCACGTCGATGATCAAGCCTTCGCGGTTGACGTTGGCGTAGAAATCGCGCGCGAACGAGGCAATGTCATTGGCGCCCATGGCGCGCAGGTGCAGGTAGCCGATGCGTCCCTGCGAGGCCGTGGCCACCTGCTCGGCGCGGCTCAGTTCCCAGTCGCCATAGCGCAGGGCCGTCTGCTTCGCCATGTTAACGGGCGTGACGATGACGGCGCGCGGCGCGCCCTTGCCACGTTTGACCTGCAGCAGCACCTGCTTGTCGGCCTGGTTCAACAGCAAATCGCTGATGTCGCGCGCGGCCAGCACGTCCTTGCCATTGACGGCCGTGATCACGTCGCCCGCCTTCACATCCACTTCGGGCCGCGACAGGGGGGCGCGCGCCGACGGCAATTCCGCTTCGCTGCGGTAGACATGCTCGACCCGGTAGCCCTCGCTGGTGCGCGCCAGCACGGCGCCGAGGCCCGCCGGCGTACCTTCCTGCTCCGTGCGGCGCAATTCGCCGGGACGGATCTGCGAATGCAGGGCGCCCACTTCGGCCACCATCATGCCCAGTACGTCATTGAGTTCGGCGCGGTCCGTGACCCGCTCGACCAGCGGCGCATATTTGTCGCGCGCCGCCTTCCAGTTCACGCCGCGCATCTTCGCGTCGTACAGGAAGTCGCGGTGCAGGCGCCAGGCGTCGTTGAACATCTGTTTCCATTCCAGGCGCGGATTCGACACGAACGTCCAGTCGTCGACCTTGACCCTGGCTTTCGACAGGTCGGTCGGCAGCTTGGCGCCCGCCTCGATCACCAGCATCTCGCCCGGGCCGGTGGCCGCGGCGCTGGTTGCGGTCCTGTAGTACAAATGTTTTTTATCCTGCGCCAGGTCGAATTCGCGCACATTGGCCACCAGCAATTCCGGCTTCGAGCCCGCATTGCCTATGGCAAGCGTCTTCAGGCTGGACTTGTTCTCGCCGCTGTCGCGTTCGAGGAAATACAGGCGCTTGTCGTCCACAGCCAGCGCGCTGTAATTGCCCGCCGCCAGCGGCACCTCATACAGTCGCTCGGCCAGGCCCTCGCTGACGATGGCCGGCAAGGCGGCCGGCGCCTTTTTCACGGCGCCCTTGCCGCCCGCCTTTTCCAGCGCTTTTTCCGCCGCCTGTTCGGCCGCCTTTTCATCGTCCGTCTCGGCCGGTTTCACTCCCGGACGGCTCAGCTCATCGTCGGGCTGGAACGGGAAGCGGTTGCCCGGCTGCAGCGCCAGCGCATACACGCCGATGCGCTTGTCGAACACGGGTCCCATGTTGCGGTCGCCCCACGGCGAGCCATTGGCCAGCTGGAAGTTGCGCGCCGACAGGAAGTACAACCACTTCCCATCGGGCGAAAACACGGGCGAACCGGAGGTATAACGGTCGCTGGTGACGAATTGCAGCTGTTTCGATGCAAGGTTATACAGGCCGATCTGCTCGCGCTGCTCGTTGCTGGCCACGCGCACGATGGCCAGGTTGCGGCTGTCGGGCGACCATTGCACTTCGTCGTGCTTGTCCACGCCCGCCTTGCCCGCATCGTCGATCAGCTGGTTGCCCCTGGTCGCCAGGTCCAGCAGCCAGAAGCGGCCCTTTTTATCCGTGTGGGCCAGCCAGCGCCCGTCCGGCGACGGATACAGTTTCCAGCGGTGATTATCGCCCTGCGTCGTCAGCTGCTCGCCCTTGCCCGAGCCATCGGCGGCGTATTTCCAGATTTCATTCTCTCCGCTCGTGTCGACGATGGCGAAGACGGATTTCTCGTCGCTGGAAAAGACGGCGTCGCGCGCCCTTGCCCCATCGGGAATGGCGATGTCGACTCGGCGCAGGCTGCCCGTGCCGGCGATGCTGACCTTGCCGCGCGCCGTGAGGATGATGCGCTCATCCTTGCCGGAGAGCTGCACGTTGGAGAGGGTGTCGAGCGGCGAACGGATCTGCCGCGCGCGCTGCTGGTCGAAGTCGGATACGAGGCTGATCGGCAATGGCGATGAGTCCGTCCCTGTCGCCAGGTCCAGCACCTGCAAATCAGCGCCCAATTGATACACGATCTTGCCATCGCCCAGCTGCGCATTGCGCACGTCCCACTGCGTGTGGGTCGTCAAGGCGCGGCGGTCGGAGCCGTCGGGCAGCATGCTCCACAGATTGTCGCTGCCGCCCGCGTCGCTGATGTAATACACGCGGCCCTGCCACCACATGGGGCGCTTGTTGTTGCCCGCCAACACGGCAGGCTCCGTATGCATGCGCACGGCTTCGCTCTTGCCATCGAGCTCATAGCGCCACAGGCTGGCATGCGCGCCGCCCCGGTAATTGCGCACATTGTCGTTGGTCATCGCCAAGCCGAAACGCGTGAAGAACAGCGTCTTGCCCGCGTCGTCGAGCACGGCGTCATTGGCGTCGGCCACGGGAAACACGCGCCGCGTCTGCTTCACGGGATCGATGGCGGCAACGATGCGGCGCGAAGCGGGACCGTCCGTATTTTGCGTGCTGACCAGCACTTCGCCCTGCGCCGTCCAGCCCAGCACCAGCACACCGCCATTGTCATACGAAATGCGGCGCGGCAAGCCGCCGGCCGACGGCATCACATACGCTTCCTGCGCGCCTTCGTAGGCGGCGGAAAAGGCCAGCCATTGGCCATCGCGCGAAATCGCCGCATTCGTCTCATAGCCGGGATGCGTGGTCAGGCGCTGCGCCGCGCCACCGCGCAGATTGCTTTTCCACAAATCGCCTTCGGCCGTGAAGACGACGGTATCGCCGCGCACGGCGGGAAAGCGGAAATAGCTGCCGGAAGGCGCGGCGGCAGCGTCAGCCAGCAGGCCGGCGGACAACAGGAGCAAGGCAAGAGTGCGGGAAATTTTCATGTGGGCATCCAGATAGCGGTCAGGGCGATGAGGCGGCATGGACATCATGTCGATACCGGACAGCAATTCTGGCATAACTACGACCAAAGAAAACCTTCTTTATTGCCCACAAAAACGTAAAAAAACCCGCGCCACTTGCGTGGGCGGGTTTTTCGTTGACGGCAGAAAGTTTATTCGACTTCCACCGTTTCCGGCGCAGCCGTCGGCGCCGCATCTGGCGGTTCCGGGAATTCCAGCAAGACCTGATCCTTGTCGTCGAGATCGACGGTGACGCGTCCACCGGTGACCAGGCGGCCGAACAGCAACTCGTCGGCCAGGGCCTTGCGGATCATGTCCTGGATCAAACGCGCCATCGGCCGCGCGCCCATCAGCGGATCGAAGCCTTTCTTGCCAAGGAAAGCACGCAGCTTCTCGGTAAACACGGCTTCGACCTTTTTCTCGTGCAACTGCTCTTCCAGCTGCATGAGGAACTTGTCGACCACGCGCAGGATGATTTCCTGGTCCAGTGCGCGGAAGCTGATGGTCGCATCGATACGGTTGCGGAACTCCGGCGTAAACATGCGCTTGATGTCGGCCATCTCGTCGCCAGCCTGCTTCGAGTTGGTGAAACCGATCGATGTCTTTTGCAAGCTTTCCGCGCCCGCATTGGTCGTCATGATGATGATCACGTTGCGGAAATCGGCTTTGCGGCCATTGTTGTCCGTCAAGGTGCCATGGTCCATCACTTGCAGCAGGATATTGAAAATGTCCGGATGGGCTTTTTCAATTTCATCGAGCAGCAAGACCGCATGCGGCTTCTTGGTGATCGCTTCCGTCAGCAGACCGCCCTGATCGAAACCGACGTAGCCCGGCGGCGCGCCGATCAGACGGCTGACGGCGTGGCGTTCCATGTATTCCGACATGTCGAAACGGATCAGCTCGATACCGAGGATGAAGGCCAGCTGTTTCGCAACTTCGGTCTTGCCGACGCCGGTCGGACCGGAGAACAGGAAGGAGCCGATCGGCTTGTCCGTCTTGCCCAGGCCGGCACGGGCCATCTTGATGGCCGAAGCCAGCGCGTCGATGGCGGGATCTTGCCCGAAGACGACATTGCGCAAGTCGCGGTCGATCGTCTGCAGCTTGCTGCGGTCGTCCTGGTTGACCGTTTGCGGCGGAATGCGCGCGATCTTGGCAATGATGTCCTCGATCTCGGCCTTGCCGATGGTTTTCTTCTGCTTCGACTTCGGCAAGATGCGCTGCGCCGCGCCCGCTTCATCGATGACGTCGATCGCCTTGTCGGGCAGATGGCGGTCGTTGATGAAGCGCGCCGCCAGTTCGGCCGCCGTCGACAGGGCCGAGGCCGAGTATTTCACGCCATGGTGCTCTTCGAAACGCGACTTGAGGCCGCGCAAGATCTGCACGGTTTGCTCGACGGTCGGCTCGTTGACGTCCACTTTCTGGAAGCGGCGGGAGAGTGCATGGTCTTTCTCGAACACGCCGCGGAATTCCGTGTACGTGGTCGCGCCGATGCACTTCAACTGGCCGTTGGCCAGCGCCGGTTTCAGCAGGTTGGACGCATCCAGGGTGCCGCCCGACGCCGAGCCCGCACCGATGATGGTGTGGATCTCGTCGATGAACAGGATGCCGTTCGGATTGTCCTTCAACTGTTTCAGCACGGCTTTCAGCCGCTGTTCGAAGTCGCCGCGGTATTTGGTACCGGCCAGCAAGGCGCCCATGTCCAGCGAATACACGACGGCATTCTGCAGGATTTCCGGCACATCGCTTTGCGTGATGCGGTAAGCCAAGCCTTCGGCGATGGCCGTCTTGCCCACGCCCGCCTCGCCGACGAGCAGCGGATTGTTCTTGCGGCGCCGGCACAGGATCTGGATCACGCGGTCGACTTCTTCCTCGCGACCGATCAGCGGGTCGATCTTGCCTTCGGCAGCGGCCTTGTTCAGGTTTTGCGTGAACTGGTCGAGCGGGCTTTCCTTCGGCTGGCCGTCGACAGGCGCTTCTTCCACGCCTTCGGAGGCTTTCGCGCTTTCCGTCGACTGGTCCTTGCGCACGCCGTGCGAAATGAAATTGACCACGTCCAGGCGCGTTACGCCCTGCTGGTGCAGGTAGTAAACAGCATGCGAATCCTTTTCGCCGAAGATGGCCACGAGCACATTGGCGCCCGTGACTTCCTTCTTGCCGTTCGAGGCGGACTGGACGTGCATAATGGCGCGTTGGATCACGCGCTGGAAACCAAGCGTCGGCTGGGTGTCGACTTCGCCCGTGCCAGGCACGGTCGGCGTGTTATCGCCGATGAAATTGGTGAGGGTCTTGCGCAGGTCTTCTATATTGACCGCGCAGGCACGCAACACCTCGGCAGCAGAGGGATTGTCCAGCAGTGCCAGCAGTAAATGCTCAACCGTGATGAATTCGTGCCGTGCCTGCCGAGCTTCGACAAACGCCATGTGCAAACTTACTTCTAATTCCTGCGCAATCATACTTCCTCCATCACGCACTGCAGGGGATGCCCCGCCTTGCGCGCATGCGTTAAAACGAACTCCACTTTGGTACACGCTATATCTTTAGAGAACACGCCGCACACTCCTTTGCCGTAGCGATGAACACTGAGCATGATTTGCGTCGCCGTTTCACGGTCCTTGTTGAAATACTCCTGAATGATGGCCACCACGAATTCCATCGGGGTGTAGTCGTCATTGAGCAAGGCCACCTGGTAGAGCGGTGGCGGCTTCAGCACTTGCCGCTCCAGCAGGGTTTCTGTGTCGTGCTTGGTTGCCATACGCTTATTCTAATGCTTTCACAGTGGTTGTCATGCGCAATATCTACGCCTTTCCAATTGTTTTCAATCTTACGCGTTTTCTTAATAGTGCGCAGATGGCGACCTTGCCGTCAAAATCAAGAGTTGCTTTTTTGGTTGTCGTGAAGAATTTGGCAATATCGATGGAAAAGCGCTTGACTTCATTATTTATTCCGCCAACAATGCTGTATCGACTGTTGCAGGAATGTACAGCTTGATAAGAAGTGAGACGTCGAGGAGGGGGCAAGAAGCTTCTTGCTTTTATGGCTCGTGTGATTTGTTTTAATTTTGAAAGTTCTTTTTATGGCAACAGGTACAGTTAAGTGGTTCAATGATTCCAAAGGTTTTGGCTTCATCACTCCAGATGATGGCGGCGAAGATTTGTTTGCTCATTTCTCCGCAATCAACATGAACGGTTTCAAGACCCTCAAAGAAGGTCAAAAAGTTCAATTCGAAGTCACGCAAGGCCCTAAAGGCAAGCAAGCTTCCAACATCCAAGCAGCCTAAGCATCGCCGGCCCTCAGATGTGAAAAACCCCGTTTTCGAACGGGGTTTTTTTTCGTCCGCAGGGCGCGCAGCGCCCTGCCCTCCATTACATGTGCTCGATCATCACCTCGCCGAAACCGGAGCACGACACTTGCGTGGCGCCCTCCATCAGGCGGGCGAAATCGTAAGTAACGCGCTTCGAGGCGATCGACTTTTGCATCGAAGAAATGACCAGGTCGGCCGCTTCCAGCCAGCCCATGTGGCGCAGCATCATTTCCGCCGACAGGATCAGGGAGCCGGGGTTGACGTAGTCCTTGCCCGCGTATTTCGGCGCCGTGCCGTGCGTCGCTTCGAACATGGCGACGGAGTCCGACAGGTTGGCGCCCGGCGCGATGCCGATGCCGCCCACTTGCGCCGCCAGCGCGTCGGAAATGTAATCGCCGTTCAGATTCAGGGTGGCGATGACGCTGTATTCGGCCGGACGCAGCAAAATCTGTTGCAGGAACGCGTCAGCGATGGAATCCTTGACGATGATGTCGCGGCCCGTCTTCGGATTCTTGAACTTGCACCATGGACCGCCATCGATCAGCTCGGCGCCGAATTCCTTTTGCGCCAGCGCATACGCCCAGTCGCGGAAGCCGCCTTCCGTGTACTTCATGATGTTACCTTTGTGCACGATCGTCACGGATGGCTTGTCATTGTCGATCGCATACTGGATGGCTTTGCGCACCAGGCGCTCCGTGCCTTCGATGGACACGGGCTTGATGCCCAGGCCCGACGTGGCCGGGAAGCGGATCTTGGTCACGCCCATTTCATTGACGAGAAAATCCATCAATTTCTTGGCCTCAGGGGAACCTTGCTGGTATTCGATGCCGGCATAGATATCTTCCGAGTTTTCGCGGAAAATCACCATGTCCGTCTTTTCCGGCTCTTTCACGGGCGATGGCACGCCCGTGAAGTAGCGCACGGGGCGCAGGCAGACGTACAGATCGAGCTGCTGGCGCAGGGCCACGTTCAGCGAGCGGATGCCGCCGCCAACGGGCGTCGTCAGCGGGCCCTTGATGGACACCACGTAATCCTTGAGTACTTCCAGGGTTTCTTCCGGCAGCCACACATCGGGGCCGTACACATTCGTCGATTTTTCGCCCGCATAGATTTCCATCCAGCTGATCTTGCGCGCGCCGCCGTAGGCCTTGGCCACGGCCGCGTCGATCACCTTGATCATGACCGGGCTGATATCGATGCCCGTGCCATCGCCTTCGATGAAGGGAACGATGGGATTATCTGGTACATTCAGCGAAAAATCGGCGTTGACGGTGATTTTTTGGCCGTCAGCAGGTACAGTGATATGTTGATACATCGTGATCTCCGAAGTGGGACACACCGCTGGCGGGCAACACAGGCCGGCGACGCGCTCTGCGGTTGCAGAGTTTACAAAAACAAAGTCCGAACAGGGCGGCAACAACGCACTTTAGCAGGGAAAGAACACCCGGGCCATCCGCATTACCAAAGAACCGCATCGCCATAGTCTTCTATAAGACATAAGACTAACATTCCACATTATGCACCAGTATCTTACAGGGCGCCACGCTTTTGCGGCGCCGACCAGCAGCCACCATCGTTTGCATCCATTTAGCCAGCATGCCACTCATACTCTTCAATAAACCATTCCAGGTCCTGTGCCAGTTTTCGCCGCAGGAGGGCCGCACCACCCTGGCCGACCATCTCACCATCCCCGGCATCTATCCGGCCGGCCGGCTTGACGCCGACAGCGAAGGCTTGCTGCTGCTGACGGACGACGGCCGCCTGCAGCACGAGATCAGCCACCCGGACCGCAAGGAAGCGAAAACCTACCTGGTGCAGGTCGACGGCGTGCCCGATGCGGCCAGCCTGGCGCGCCTGCAGGCGCCGCTGGACCTGGGCGACTTCATCACCAAGCCGTGCAAGGCCGTGCGCATCGCCGAGCCGGACTGGCTGTGGCCCCGCAATCCACCGATCCGCGCGCGCGCCGACAAGCCGACCTCATGGCTGGCGATCACATTGAAAGAAGGAAAAAACCGGCAAGTGCGGCGCATGACGGCGGCCGTCGGCCTGCCCACCTTGCGCCTGGTGCGCAGCGCCATCGGCCCGTTCTCGCTGGCCAGCCATCCATTGATGCCGGGAGAATGGTGCGAAGTGCCGGCCGAGAACATTGGCAAAGCGTAAACAGGCCAGGAAAAGACGGCTGCGACGCTAAATTTTGCCAATAAGAATTATTTATTTTTAGATAATGCATTAAAATCATCTGACCTTAACATGACGGAAAAGGAAAGATGATGAAAAAAGTAATGTTAACCCTGACCGCATCCCTGCTTGCCGGCGCCGCACTGGCCCAGTCGGGCGCCCAGGTGCACGCTTCCGCCGCGACCGATGCCGCCAAGCCGCCACCGGCATCGGCAGCAAGCCACGCCTCGGCCGCCACCGACGCCAGCAAGCCCGTGCCGCCGGCATCGGCCTCCATCAACGCATCGGCTGCAACCGATGCGCCGCGCCTGATTCCCCAGGCGCGCAAGACGAAGCAGCCAGCCGCTGAAGGCAAGCCAGTGAAGTAAGGGCGGTTCCCGGAATTACGACGGCGAGCATGTTGCTGTAACCCCACGCTTTCAGCGCGGCCAGGCAGCATGCTTGACCAGGCAGCCGCCAGCATGGCTTAATCGCCGCTTCACAGCCACTGTCTCGCCCCATGAAAAATTCCCTTTGCCGTCTCAGCCTGTCCATCGCCCTGTTGTCTTGCGCCAGCATGGCCCAGGCGCAAACCAGGAGCTTGCAACTGTCGGCCGGCATGCATTTGATCCAGGCGGAAGTGGCCGCCACGGAAGAGCAGCGCGAACAGGGCTTGATGTACCGCGAAAAGATGCCGGCCAATGCAGGCATGCTGTTTGTCTTTGGCAATCCATCCACGCAATGCATGTGGATGAAAAACACGCCGCTGCCCCTGTCCGTGGCCTTTATCGACGCCAGCGGCAAGATCGTCAACATCGAAGACATGCAGCCGCACACGCTCGACAGCCATTGCTCCACGAAGACCGTGCCCGTGCGCTATGCGCTGGAAATGAATCTGGGCTGGTTCAAGCAAAAGAACATCAAGCCGGGCATGAGCATCGGCAACTTGCCGGCGGCACGCTAGGGCGTGACGGCGGGCCGCTAGCGGACGCGGCCTTAAAAATCAGAGTGAAAACGCGAAAAAACCCGCCAGAACGAATCTGCGGGTTTTTGCTTTTCAACCAGTGCCAGCGTACCGGCACAGGCAAGGCCACCGTGGTGGCTTGCCTGCTGGCGAATATTAAGCGGACAGTGCTTTCAAAGCAGCTGCCAGACGGCTCTTATGGCGAGCTGCCTTGTTTTTGTGGATGATCTTCTTGTCAGCGATACGGTCGATGGTCGACACGGATGCTTGGAAGATTGCAGCAGCAGCTGCCTTGTCGCCGCCCTGGATCGCTTTGCGAGCAGCTTTGATAGCCGTGCGCAAGGTCGAACGTTGGGACGAATTGTGTGCGTTTTGCTTAACTGCTTGACGAGCGCGTTTGCGCGCTTGTGCGGTATTTGCCATGGAATTTCCTAAAACAGGGTCAAAGTGCGTTTGCAAACATTAGTGTTTGCCAACCGGTGCGTTCTGTGCGTCTGCCGAACCATGTGTGCCAAACCAGTGCCTGTCAAACATTAGTGTCTGCGTAACAGAATTCTGTACAGCCTTCGATTATAGCGATATTTTCAAGCGGGAGCAAATCAAAAAACCGTGTATCACGCCAAAAACACGTGAAAATGAGGCCGGCAAGGGCGAATCGGTGGCAATTGTTACCATATTTTAACCGTTTTCCAGTACCGCTCCCGGCTATAATCTGCCCCCATGAACTTGCTTAAAACCCTCGCCGCCATCTCCAGCATGACCATGCTGTCCCGTGTAACCGGATTATTGCGCGAAAGCCTGTTCGCGCGCGCCTTTGGCGCCGGCGCCTACACGGACGCCTTCATTGTTGCCTTCCGCATCCCCAACCTGTTGCGCCGATTGTTTGCAGAGGGAGCGTTCTCGCAAGCCTTCGTGCCGATCTTGTCTGAATACAAGAATCAGCACGGCCAGGAAGCGAGCAAGAAGCTG
Organism: Janthinobacterium lividum; assembly: GCF_011601275.1. Taxonomy (GTDB): domain Bacteria; phylum Pseudomonadota; class Gammaproteobacteria; order Burkholderiales; family Burkholderiaceae_D; genus Janthinobacterium; species Janthinobacterium lividum_E. The sequence continues at coordinate 43,185 of NZ_JAAOLY010000006.1, forward strand.
GCCGATCATGTGGCCACCACGCTCGTCTGGGCCACCTTGCTCGTGTCCGCCATCGGCATCGTCGGCGCGCCCTGGTTCGTGTATGTGATCGCCACGGGTCTCTCCAAGGACCCGGGCGCTTTTGACGCGGCCGTGTGGATGACGCGCTTGATGTTCCCTTATATTACTTGCATGTCGTTCGTGGCCCTGGCCGGCGGCATTTTGAATACCTGGCGCGAATTCAAGATTCCCGCATTCACGCCGGTGCTGCTGAACCTGTCGTTCATCGCCGCCTCGCTGTTCCTCGCGCCCTATTTAAAACAGCCGATCTACGCCATGGCCATTGCCGTGTTTGCCGGCGGCCTGCTGCAGGTAGCCATCCAGATTCCCGCGCTGATCAAGATCGGCATGCTGCCGCGCCTGTCGATCAATCCCGCCATCGGCCTGTCCGACGGCGGTGTGCGCCGCGTGCTGAAAAAGATGGGACCGGCCGTGTTCGCCGTCTCCGCAGCGCAGATCAGCCTGATGATCAACACGAGCATCGCGTCACGCCTTGCCGAGGGCAGCATTTCCTGGCTGTCGTATGCGGACCGCCTGATGGAGTTCCCCACCGCCATGCTGGGCGTGGCCCTGGGCACCATCTTGCTGCCCAGCCTGTCGAAAGCGAACGTGGATGGCGACAAGATGGAATACTCGGCCCTGCTGGACTGGGGCTTGCGCCTGACTTTCCTGCTGGCCCTGCCCGCTGCCGTCGGCATGGCGACCCTGGCCACGCCGCTGATCGCCACCCTCTTCCACTACGGCAAATTCACGGCCGAATCCGTGACCATGTCGACGCAGCCGCTCGTGGCCTACAGCCTGGGCCTGATCGGCATCATCCTCGTCAAGACTCTCGCGCCCGCGTTCTATGCGCGCCAGGACATCCGTACGCCCGTGAAAATCGCCATCGGCGTCTTGATCGCCACGCAGCTGATGAATCTGCTGTTCGTGCCCTACATCGCCGTGGCCGGCCTGGCCCTGTCGATCGGCCTGGGCGCCTGCCTGAACGCCACTTTTCTCTACTGGGGCTTGCGCAAGCGCAGCATCTACCAGCCGAAACCGGGCTGGGCCAAGTTCTTCCTGCGCCTGCTACCGGCACTCATCGTGATGGGCGGCGTGGCGTATGTTGGCGCCGTGCGCATCGACTGGATCGCCATGCAAGCCCATCCGTTGCTGCGGGCCGGCGCGCTGGCCCTGGTGGTGGCCCTGTGCGGCGTGGCGTACTTTGCCACGCTATTACTGGTCGGCTTCCGCTTCCGCGACTTCAAGCGCCACGCTTGACCAGCTGCGCAGGACGTTGTTGCCGGCGTCTCGCCGTACTGGCGTACTGTCTTCGACTTGGCGCCTGGTCCTGCGCAGATGATCCAGACGAAAAAAAACCCGCCGAAGCGGGTTTTTTCATTGCAGCGAAAGCTTAGGCAGCGTTCTTGGCGCGGCGGCGGGCCACGGCGCCAACCAATGCCAGGCCGCCCAGCAGCATGCCGTAGGTTTCTGGCTCTGGTACTGGCAGGGCCGAAACCGTGCCCACGTACTGAACATTTTTCACCAGGGTCAGGCCCGTGACTTGCACCGTGTAAGTGCCTGCGGCCAATTGACCTGCCCAGCTCAGATTCTGGATGCCGCTAGCCGTGCTCTTGGCCAGGTCGCCATAGCCGACCAGGGTCGCTGCGAAATCCTTGATTGCGCCGTTAGCAACGGAGAACGTTTGCAGAGCACCGAACGAGGTCGACGATGGAGCCAGCAACTGGAAGGTCCACGAATCATTGATCTCCGAATTGATGGCGAACTTGGTCGTGAAAGCCGACAAGGTATCCGAACCGGTTGGATCCAGGATACCCAGGTCGTAGGTTGCTGCCGATGCGCTGAACGATGCTGCTGCCATGATGCCTGCAGCGATAAATTTCAATTTCATAGCTTATCCCTTAAAAAGTAATTTATGGCTGCAATGCGCAGGCCACCAATAGTTTTAGTACCGGAAGTACTGAACAGAATGGTAGCATAATTGCATTGAATTACTTATAAATATTTTATCGAAGTTTCACCTGAGATAACTATTTTTTTAATGAACTATTTGCCTCTATCTATGAATTTCTACAGAAAAATAGTTACCGGCGCATACATTTATTTTTCCCATGTTTTAAGGTAAAAACGCCTATTCGGCAGCGTTTTCAGCGGAATTTTGCAGTTCAGGCTGCTCAATTGGCTCTGGCGGCGTCTGTTCTTGCGGTGGAGTAACAGGGCGGGAAAACAACGGTGGCACCGGCAAGGCGGGCGTAATGCCGGCCTCATCACTTGCCGGCACAGCTGCCGGCCCTGCGGACGGCACGGATGACACCCGTGCATCGACCATGAAGCGCCATTCCGAAAAATGCGCCTTGCCTTCAAAGCCGGTGAACCGGGCCTCGAAATTGCCAACTTTTAATGGCGCCGCCTGCGACAGGCTGTGCACGCCGATGATGCCGTTGCTGCCGGGCTGGTAGAGCAAGCCCCACTCGGCACGTCCCGTGATGGGATCGACAAACAGCTTGCGCAAATGCCGGCGCAGCTGGGGCGTACGGGGATCGCGCAGCATGGCTGCAAGGCTGGGCGGCTGTTGCGGCTGGCCCGGCGGCGTGGCGGCCGCATAGCTGTAGAGGGCATCTGAAAACTGCGCGCCGATATCGAGCAATTCCTGCTCGGCCGCCTGGCGCTGCAGCAAGGAACCCATCTTCAGGCCGGCCGCCCCCACGAGGCCCAGGATGGCCACCAGGATGATCAGGCCCAGGTAAGTAAAACCGCGCTGGCGGCGCGCAGGACGGTGCATGGCCGCTACCAGTCGGCGAACGGCGTGCCGCTGCGGTCCTTGCCGGGCGCGCCGCTTTTCACGTCATACACCTGGCCCGGCGTGTCGTCGGGCGGCGGCACGATGAGCCAGCTGCTGTCGCTATCCGTGATGGGATCGATGGGCATGGCGCGCAGGTATTTCTTTTCCACCAGTTGCTCCAGCGAATCGGGATAGCGCCCCGTATCGCCGTGGAACTGGTCGATGGTCGTGCGCAGATTGCGCAAATTGTCCGCCAGCACGGTTTCCTTCGCCTTGTCGAGGCTGGGAAAGTAGCGGGGCACGGCCAGGGTCAGCAGCAACGCCACGATGCCGAGCACCACCAGCAATTCGATCAGGGTAAAGCCGCGCGTGCGGACCTGGGTGTTTTCAGCGGCCATGGTTCACCATAGACGGTAAGGCACGTTGTTCAAGCCGGTCTTGCCGGACGTGGAGTACACATCGTAGACATCGTCGCCCTCGCGCGGTTCGTCCGCCTCGCTGGCGTAGCTGCGCTTGCCCCACGTTTGCGCATCACTGAGGCCAGCATCCCCATTGAACGGGTCGCGCGGCACGCGGCGCAAAAAGAACATCTTGCTGCGCTTCGGGTTGCGCTGGTCCGCCACGCCTTCGACCAGCAGTTCCAGGCTTTTCGGATAACCGCTGGCGTCTGTCGCGCGCACGATGCGGCCCTCGTCGCCAGCCCGTTTATAGGCATCGATCCCCTGGCGGATCTCGCGCAGCGCGCGCCGCAATTCCTGCTCCTGGCGCCGCTGCACCGTCACCTGCGTGACGGGAATGACCAGGGTGGCCAGCACGCCCAAGATGGCCAGGGTCACCAGCAGTTCGATCAGGGTAAAGCCACCCTGCGCACGCGCCAGTCTCATTTGGCAGGCGGTGGCGGCGGGCTCACCGGCACCGGCTGGCTCGACGACAGCGGCAAGGGTGCCGCCTGCAGCGGTACGGGCTGGCCCGACGATATCGGCAAGGGCGAAGCGGCCGGCTCGGGCGACGGCGCCACTTCCGGTGCGGGCACCGTCTGCGGCAGCGGCGCCGGTAAAGCTCCCGGCGTCATCATCGGCTGCGCCGGCGCCGGCTGCATGCCGACGGCCGACGGGCCGGAACGCACGATCACCGTGCCCGGCATCTGCGTGGGCGCCTTGGCCGCCATGTCGGGACGGCGGCGGAAGCTGCCTTCTGTGCCGGCCGAGAATTCCGATTCCTTCGCTTCCGGACGCTGCACCGTGCGCACCAGGTGCGGCGTGATCGACAGCACGATTTCCGTCTTCTGGCTGTCGTCCTTGCTGCTGCCGAACAGCCGCCCCAGCACGGGGATGTCGCCCAGGCCCGGCACCTTGTTGCCCGAACTGCGCTCTTCATTGTTGATCAGGCCAGCCAGCACCTGGTTTTCGCCATCCTTCAGCTGCAGCATGGTCGACGCCTGGCGCGTGCCGATCTGGTACAGGGTCGAGCCGCTGCGGGTGGTGGTGGCCGCGCCCAGGTTGCTCACTTCGAGCGAGATGCGGATGCCCACCTCGTTGTTCAAATAAATGGTCGGCTCGGCGTTCACCGTCAGGCCCACGTCCAGGTAGCTGATCGATTCGGAAGCGAAGCCGCCCGTGCCCGGCGAGATGGTGGTGGTCACCACGGGCACCCTGTCGCCGATGACGAACTTCGCCTTTTCCCGGTTGCGCACGCGGATGCGCGGGTTGGCCAGGATGTTCGCGTCGCCGTCCGTCTTGTTGGCGTTTGCCGTCACGGCCAGGTTGTTCACGCCGATGGTGCGCTGGTTCAGATTATTCAGGTCGTTGATGGTCAGCCCCACGCCGCCCGACGTGCTCAATGGCGTCAGGGTCAGGCTCGAAGGCCAGGCCACGCCCAGTTCCATCAGGCGGCTGCGCTTGACTTCGAGGATTTCCAGTTCCAGCACCACTTCCGCCTCGGGCACGTCCTGCAGCGCGATCAGGCGTTCGGCCAGGCGGATCGCCTCTGGCGTGTCACGCACGATGACGAGGTTGAGCTTTTCATCGGCCACCACGTCGCGCGTCTTCAAAATGGTCTTGAGCGTGTTGGCCACCTGCTTGGCGTCCGCGTTCGCCAGGAAGAAGGTCTTTACCAGCACTTCCTGGTACTCCTTCAATTTCGCCGCCACGTTCGGGTAGATCAGGATCGTATTCGCATCCATCACCTGCTGCTCCAGCTGGTTCGTCACCAGCAGGAAGTAGACGGCTGATTCCACCGTGCTGTTTTTCAGGAAGATCGAGGTTTTCGCGTCCGCCTTGACGTCCTTGTCGAAGACGAAATTGAGGCCGGAACGACGCGCGATCAATTCGAACACCTGCTTTAACGGCGCGTCGCGAAACTCGATCGTGATCGGCTGCTTGTACGATTTGGCCAGGCCCGATTCGACCACGGGCGGCGCCGTTTTGTCGTCGACGTCGCGCAGCAGCGTGCGCGCGCCCGCATGGTTCGGCTGCTCCGTGAGGATGGCGTTCAGGCGCTGGCGCGCGGGATCGTAGCGCTTGGCCTCGATATCCTTTTGCGCTTCGGCCAGCAGCTTGCCCTGGCGCTGCTCGCGTTCGAGCGCGCGCAAGCCGCTGTTGGCCCGCTCGTTTTGCGCATCGATTTCCAGCACGCTCATGAAGGAGGCACGCGCCAAGTCGACCTGCCCCGCCTGCGCCTGGCGCTCGGCCTGCTGCAAGCGGTTGCCGGTCGCCCGTTCGCGCGCCTGCAGATAGGCACTGCGGTATTGCGCGTTGCCGGGGTCCTGCTGCAGCGCTTCCTGCAGCTTTTGCAGGCCGGCCGGCACCTGGTCTTGCGCGATCAGCTCGCGCCCGTCGCGGTAAGCCTGCTGCCCTGCGCAGCCCGACAGCAACAAGAGCAGCAGCGCCGATGAAAAGGAACGAGACATCACTCGGAAACTCCAATGTTGAGCTGCTGAACCTGGTTCAACGGCAAGTAGGTAAGCGTCATGACGGGCGGCGCGATCGTCACGACCTTGTAGGCGCCATCGATGACGGTATTGGCGCGCACGATATACGTCTTGTCGGCGCGCGACAAAAACACTTCCCAGGCGCCGTCGGCGGCCGCCTTGCCCAGGTAGACGAAGGGCAGCGGCGGCGCCATCGGCGGCGGTGGCGGCGGTGCGGCCGTCACCGCCATTTTCGGCGGCGGCGGATTCCAGTTCTGGCTCTGGAAGACAGCGCCGGCGCCGCCAAAGGTGTCGCCATCCTCGCCCGCCACTTCGCTGCGCGGCAGCAGGGCCAGGATGGCCGGCTGCGCGGCAGGTGCTTTGGCAGCCGCATGGCGCGCGGGCGCGACGGCCCGCTCTACCGCTTCGGCCACGTCGGCCACGGGCTGGCGTTCGCCGAACAGCAGCAAGGCGCCCGCGCCCAGCACGCCGGCCAGCATCAGATAATGGCGCGGGGTCATGGCGCTTCTCCCGCAGCGCCAGGCGCATCGGTCAGCGCATCTGTCAAATAAAAGGTCAGGCGCAAGCGCGCTTCGAGTTGCGTATCGGCAATCTGCTCGCGGCGAAAACTCAGTTCATCCAGCGAGGCGAAGGGGACGGCGCGCAGCGCTTGCAGCGCGAACTGCCACACGGCCGCATAACTGCCCTTCAGCGGCAAGGTCACCTGGTAGGTGGCGACACGGCTGGCCTTGTCGTAGCCGCTCTTGTATTCACCCTGCGACAGCAGCAAGCCGTTTTTCGCGGCCAGGTCGAACAGCTGCTTGACTTGCTGCTCCGCGTGGCGCTGCTGTCCCAGGGCGGCATAAAAGCGCGCCAGGTTTTCGCTGGCCGTCGCCGGCGCCGCCGCAGCCATTACGACCAGCGCTGGCTGCGGCAAGGGCCGCGCTTCCAGCTGCGCCGCCACGGCGCGCTGCTGCCAGGTCCAGACCCATGCAGCCACTCCCAGCGCGAGCAGGGCGACGGCCAGGCAGGCGGGCGCGCCCAGGCGGCGCAGCAGCAGTTGCGCGCGCAGGCGCAAGCTATTGAGGTCGATGGCCATCATGGCGTGCCCCAGCGTGCTTCAAGCTGGAAGCGCAAGGGTTTGTTCGGATCGAGCGCGTTGATTTCATGGCGCAGCAGCTGCACGCGCGTGCCGAACAACTCCTGCTGCTTCAGTTGCGCCACATACGCCACCATGGCGTCGCTGCTGGTGGTTTCGGCCGTGATCTTCAGCACGCGCTTGCGCGCATCCGGTTCCAGCGCCAGCAGCGCGACCCCTGGCGGCGTGGCGCTGGCCAGCGCATCCTGCAGATCGCGCCACGGCAGGTTCAATTGCAGGATGGCCGCATTCACGGCCGCCGCCTGCGCCGGCGCGATCGGCGTGGACACCACCGGCGCCGGCCCCTGCGTGGCGGCCAGCACGCGCTGCTGGGCGCGCTGCAACTGTCCCTCGCGCAGCTGCTGGCGCTGCAGCGCGGCGCTGCCGCTGTACGCCGCCGTGACGGCCAGCGCCACGCCCAGCGCACCGATGCACCACGCCCAGGCGGGCACGCGGTGCAGGCCGCGGCGCCAATTTGGAGGCGCGAAATCGATATCGAGGCGCGTCATGCCACGCCTCCGCTGCGGGCCAGCCGGGCGGCCGGCGACAAGGCGCCTTCGCCATCCGGCATGGAAAAAACCTGGCAGTGGAACTCTTTCGCCGGCGTCAGCCATGCCGCTGGCGCCGCGCCGCACAGCTGCAGCAGCGCCGGTGCGGACACGCCTTGCAGCAGCGCTTCGCGCGCCAAGGTCTGCGCCAGCCACTCCCTGCCAGCGCCAGGCGGCACGGGCAGCGCGCGCACGGCGCGCAGGCGGCCATCGTGGCGCACGCCCAGGGTCAGGGTGTTTTCCTGCAACTGGCCAAACCAGGCGCCCGGCTTCAACGCGCCATGCCAGCGGTTCCAGTGGCGCGCGAATTGCGGCGTAATGAAAATCAGGGCCAGCTTGCGTGCATCGGCCACGCGCGTCAGCTGCGCCAGCAGCGCACGGGGCACGGCGCAGAAAAACGGCGCGCGCGCATCCCAGGCGCTGCTGCTGTGCCACAAGCCGGGCGCATCGCCATACAGCGACTGGAAGCGCAGCGCGGCAGCCGCCTCGATGTCGGCCAGGCGCGCGGCGCCTTGCGGCATGTCCACTTGCCACAGGCGCGCCAGTCCATCGTCGAGCACCACGGACAGGGGCCAGCCCGCGTATTCGCCAGCCGGCAGTATCTGTTCCAGCGCCTGGCCCAAGGCCGCAAAGTCGCCGTACGCCGCGTCGTCCGGCGCATACGCGGCTTCGCCCAGCGGCGTCCAGGCGGGCGCGCGCCAGCGGCTGCCGCGCCAAAGGCTCACCTTGCCCGCCGCCACGCCCAGGCGCAATCCTTGTCCAAGACCTCTACGCATGCAGGGTGACCCTCTTGATTTCCGTGATGGTGGTGGCGCCCCGCTTGACCAGTTCCAGCGCCGCCAGGCGCAGGCTGCGCGTGCCGTTCGCATACGCAGCCGCCTTGATCTGGCGGATCGGCTTCTTATCGACGATCAATTCGCGGATTTCATCGGTCAGCACGAGGATTTCGGCGATCGAGCGGCGCCCCTTGTAGCCCGTGCCGCGGCAGTCGCCGCAGCCCTTGCCATGCTTGAATTGATACTGCGCCACGTCGGCCCGCGCCAGGCCCACGCTGGCCAGCTCACTGTCGTCGGGTGTGTATTCCGTGGCGCAATGGGGGCAGTTGGTGCGGATCAGGCGCTGCGCCCAGATGCCGTTCAGGGCCGAGACGAACGCATACGGGTCGATGCCCATGTGGGTAAAACGGCCGAACACGTCGAACACATTATTCGCATGCACGGTGGTGAGTACCAGGTGGCCCGTGAGGGCCGACTGCACGGCGATTTCCGCCGTCTCGCGGTCGCGGATCTCGCCCACCATGATCTTGTCGGGGTCGTGCCGCAAAATCGAGCGCAAGCCCTTGGCAAAGGTCAGCCCCTTCTTTTCATTGACGGGGATTTGCAGAATGCCGGGCAGCTGGTATTCGACGGGGTCTTCGATGGTGATGATCTTTTCTCGCCCGTTGTGGATTTCCGTCAGCGCCGCATACAGGGTCGTCGTCTTGCCCGAGCCCGTGGGGCCGGTGACGAGCAGCATGCCGTAGGCTTCCTGCGCCAGCGCGCGCAGGGCGACCAGCGATGGCGAGTCAAAGCCCAGCGCTTCAAGGGTCAGCGCGCCATACGCTTCGATCATGGCGCGCTTGTCCAGGATGCGGATGACGGCGTCCTCGCCATGGATGCTGGGCATGATGGAGACGCGCAAGTCGATTTCACGCCCGCCCGACTCGACGCGGAAGCTGCCGTCCTGCGGCACGCGGCGCTCGGCGATATCGAGTTCAGCCAGCACTTTCAGGCGCGAGATGATATGCTCGGCCACTTCGATGCCGTTGACGGACGTGGCGTGATCGAGCACGCCGTCGACCCTGTACTTGACGGCCAGGCCGCCGGCCGTGCTTTCCAGGTGGATGTCCGAGGCGCCCGCCTTCAGCGCGTCATACAGGGTCGAGTTGACCAGCTTGACGGCGGGGCTGGCCGCTTCCGAGACGCTGGCGAACGACAGCACGGCGGCCGTCTTGCCGTCGCGCCGCGCGTCACTGGCGGCGCCGGGCAGCAGGCTGTCAACGGCGCGCGCCGATTCTTCCTGCTTCGACAGATAGGCGCCGATGTCGGCCTGCAACGCCAGGCGGATACTCAAGGCGCCCTGCCCCGCGCGCGCATTCAGCCAGGTTTGCAGGTCGAGATCGAACGGGTCGGCGATCACGCCCACCAGTTGGCCGTCGGCGGCGCGCAGCAGCACGCTGTGGCGCGCCAGCGCCTGCGACAATGGCAGCACATCGAAGGCGGGAGACAAGGCCAGCATGTCGGCCGTTTCCAGCACGTCCAGACCGAACGGGCGCGCCAGTTCACGCACCACGGCGCGCGCCTCGATGCCGCTCAGTTCCTGCAATTCCTCGACCAGGCTGCGCTTCGATTGCCGGCTCAGGACGCGCGCGCGCTGCAGCAGCGCAGGGTCGATGGCCACGATGGGCGCAACAGACGCGGATTCGGTTTGCATCATGAAATATCGCCGGCAAGGTCAAAGATGGGCATGTACAGCAGGATCACGATGGCCCCCACGACGAGGCCGATGGCGGCCATCAGCAGCGGCTCGAAGGTGCGCGTAAAACGGTCGATCCAGCGGCTGATTTCGCCGTCGTAAAAGGCGGCCGACTGCGTCAGCATGGGGCCCATGTCGCCCGTGCGCTCGCCCACGCGCAGCATGCGCAGGGAAATGGGCGTCGTCAATTGATGCTGCTCGAACGCGGACGACAGCGGCTGGCCCGCCTCGATGGCGCCGCGCGCCTGCTGCAAGGACGCCTGCATGCCCGGCGAGACCATCGCCTGCACGGTGGCGATCGCCTGCACGATGGTGATGCCGCCCTCGGCCAGCATGCCCAGGGTCAGGTACAGACGCGACAGTTCATAGATGCGCACGCGCTCGCCAATGCCGGGCAACTTCGCCAGCAGGCGCGCCACGCCGCCGTTGCGCAGTACGCGCCGCACGGCGGTGAACACGATGCTGCCGACGAGTGCCAGCCCGAGCAACAGCAACACGCCATGCTGCGTGACGAACTGGCCCCAGCTGAGCATCACTTGCGACATCCAAGGCAGGTTGCGCCCGGCGCCCTGATAGACCTCGGCGAAACGGGGCACCACATAGCTGATCAGGAAGGCGCTGACGCCGCCGCCCACGGCCAGCAGGATGGCGGGATAGATGGCGGCGCTGACGATTTTGGACCGCACCGTATCGATGCGCTGCTGGTAGTCGATGTAGCGCGACAGGGCGCGCGGCAAGTCGCTCGTGCCCTCGGCCGCCTTGACGATGCCGATATACAGGGGAGGAAACAGTTCAGATTGCTCGCCCAGCACGGCGGAAAAGCGCTTGCCTTCGCGCAAGCCTTCCAGCAGGCGCGTGAGCACGCTGCGCGTGGCCGGCGAGGCCTCCTTTTCCAGCAAGGCTTCCAGCGCCTCGACGATGCCCAGGCCCGCTTGCAGCAGCGCCAGCAATTCCTGGCTGAACAGCAGCAGGGGCAAGGCCCGCGCCCGCTGACGCCCGGCCGCGCTGAACGGCGTGGCCCGCACGGGGCGGATGGCGCTGACAAACAGGCCGCGCGCTTCGGCCTGGCGGCACGCGTCGGCTTCGTCGCGGCCGTCGATCACGTACGTCTGCAAGGTAGCTACGGCCTGGTCCGTGGAAAGCGCGCGTACTTCGAACTGCATGATGGCTTGTCCGTAGGAAAAAGATTGGCGCTGGCGCTATTGCGAGCTGATGTCGGCGTTCTCGCCGCTGCCGCCCGCCTGGCCATCCTTGCCCATCGAGACGATATCGTACTCGCCCTTGCTGCCTGGCGCACGGTATTGATAGGCATGGCCCCACGGGTCGAGCGGCACAGCCTTTTTCAGGTAAGGACCATTCCAGCGCGTGCCGGCGGCGGGCGGCGCCACCAGCAGCGCGGCCAAACCCTCTTCCGTGGTGGGATAGCGCCCCACATCGAGGCGGTAGGTGTCGAGCGATTTTTCAAACGCCTCGATCTGCGCCTTGGCCACCGTCACTTCCGATTTGCCCAGCTGGGCGAAATATTTGGGGCCGACATACGCCGCCAGCAAGCCAATGATCACGATGACGACCAACAATTCGAGCAAGGTAAAGCCGCGCGCATGGCGCGTTGCCGCAAGGTTCTGTCTGTGTGCTGCATGCATCCGCTAACTCCTTATTGCCGACCTTCAATACATTGTGTCGCCATGCGCGGCGGGTGGCCACGCACGGGCGACACGCGCTTGCCTGATGCTTATCAGCCTACCATGCCGCTTATGGTTAATACAATCTTTTCTTTGTACTGTGAACAACAAATTCCTGCGGAAACCATCCAGTGTGCGCGAAACCGCGACGACGCCGCGCGCGCTTGACTGGCTGGTCAATTACTCAACTATTTTCAATGCGGAAACTAGCTACTCCTGGTTACCAAATCATAGTGAGTGATGAATTTTATTCATTCATTATTTGTAACTTTCAAATTAAATTTGCAAGAATATCAAACAATGGAATTGCCTCTTTTGCTATAGTAAAAATCAATTTTCTACGCATTGGTCTTATCCGGCCGCGCAGGAGAGAGCATCCAAGACAGCATCCCAGACGCAAAACATATTGCATCCTACATAATCAGCAAGGGAAAATTCATGACTCGTATTGTGCATTCGAAGGCAACTGCCGCAGCAAGTCCTTTCTCGGCCAAGCAGTGGACCGGCGCCGCCATCCTGGCCCTGTCCGCCGCCTGGGCCCCCGCCGCCATCGCGGACGTGATCAACTTTGATAAAATCGATAGCCAATTCGTCGGCCACGGCGATTCCCTGGAATTCGGCAAATTCCTGCTGACGGGCGCTTCGAATACCGCCGGCGCCAGTTATGGCGACCTGGTCGGCGCCGTGTTCGACGGCACGGACCCGGCCGCATGCGGCATGGCGTGCCCGACCAACAATACGAGCAATTACTATGCATCCCTCAACGACGGCATCGTCTACCTCGATCCGCTGAATACGGGCGGCAGCGTCAGCCTGCAGGGTTTCGACGCCAGCTTCATAGGCTACGCCCAGGGCGTCACCTATCCGGCCGTAGCGGGACTGCTGCGCGTGCAAGGCTTCTATGCCAACGGTTCGTCCATCTATGAAACCTATCAGCTGGGCGGCCCCATCGGCGGCAACTTCCAGTTCCAGCATTACAACACCAGCGCCAGCTTCGGCAGCCAGCAATTCGCCTCGCTGGCCTTCTTCGGCTTCACTTGCAACACGGCCGGCAGTTGCAACGCCTTCACGACCAACAAGGGCCAGTTTGCGCTCGACAATATCGTCGCCTCGGTACCGGAGCCATCGACCTACGCGATGATGCTGCTGGGCCTGGCAGGCATCGGTTTCGCGGCGCGCCGCCGCCAGCAAGCCTGATCTTCCCTTTCGATTCCCGCTACCGTCACCAGGAAACCCTACATGACATTCCGCCCCACCTTGCGTCCCGTTTTGCGCCCCATTTCGCTCGCCGTGCTGAGCCTGTTTGCCAGCCTCAGCTTCCAGGCCCACGCCGACGACCTGCGCCGCCCCTACATCGTGCAGCTGACCGACAAACCGATCGCTTCCTACACCGGCTCGGTGGATGGCCTGGATGCCACCCAGCCTGCAGCCGGCAGCCGCCTCGACCTGGCCAGCACGCAAGTGCAGCTGTACGGCGACTACCTTGAACAGAAACAGGCGCGGGTACAAGCCCTTGTCGCCGCCGCGCCCGTGCAATACCAGTACAAGATCGTCCTCAACGGTTTTTCCGCCCTGCTGACGGACGCCGAAGTGCGCCAGCTGCAGGCAAGCGGCGAAGTGGCCAGCATCGCTCCCGACGAACCGCGCGCCCTGCAAACGAACTACACGCCGACCTTCCTGGGCCTGGACCAGCCGGGCGGCCTGTGGAGCCAGCTGGGCGGCAAGCAGCATGCGGGCGAAAACATCATCATCGGCATCGTCGATGGCGGCGTGTGGCCGGAAAACCTGTCGTATGCGGACAGGGTCGACGCCAACGGCGCCCCGACCTTCGACCCGAACGCCACCCTGGCCTACGGCGCCGCGCCGGCCGCCTGGAAAGGCAGCTGCCAGACGGGTGAAGGCTTTACGCAAGACCACTGCAACAACAAGCTGCTCGGCGCGCAATACTTCAACGCCGTGCGCCTGACCGAGACGGACAAGATCCAGCACTGGAGCGAATTCACCTCGCCGCGCGATTCCATCGGCGACCCGAATGGCGAAGGCGGCCACGGCACGCACACCTCGTCCACCGCGGGCGGCAATGCGGGCGTGCCGGTGACCGTGAACGGCTCGCCACTGGGCGCCATTTCCGGCGTGGCGCCGCGCGCCCGCCTGTCCGTCTACAAGGTGTGCTGGTCGTACAACCTGGCTACCCAGCCGACCGGTGCGAAGAACGGTTGCTACGGCGGCGACAGCGTGGCGGCGATTGAAAAAGCCGTGCAGGATGGCGTGCACGTGATCAACTACTCGATCAGCGGCGGCGGCACCGTCAACGACCCCGTCGAGCAAGCCTTTTTGCACGCATCGAATGCCGGCGTCTTCGTTGCCGCGTCGGCCGGCAATGCGGGCCCGGCCAATACCGTGGCGCACGTCAGCCCATGGATCACCACCGTGGCCGCCTCGACGCACAACCGCGCCAACCAGGCCAAGGTGACCTTGAGCAACGGCGCCAGCTACACGGGCGCCTCGCTCAACTACAACCCGCTGCCGGCCACCACCCTGATCCGCGCGCAAGACGCGGGCCTGCCCGGCGCCGATGCGCAAAAACTGGCCCTGTGCTACCGCGCCGGCGACAACGGCGGCGTGGCCCTGCTGGACCCGGCCAAGGTCGCCGGCAAGGTCGTCAGCTGCCTGCGCGGCACCACGGCGCGCACCGACAAGGGCATCGCCGTGCTCGAAGCGGGCGGCGCCGGCATGGTGCTGGTCGACACGGGCGTGGGCCTCGTGTCCGACCCGCACGTGCTGCCGGCCGTGCACGTGAGCGCCGCCGATGGCGCGCTGATCAATGCCCAGGCACAAACGGGCACGGCCACGGCCGCCATCTCGCGCTTCGTCACCAACGGTAACGGTCCCGCCGCCCCCGTGGTGGCCGACTTCTCGTCGCGCGGCCCGAACCTGTATGACGCCAACCTGCTCAAGCCGGACGTCACCGCGCCTGGCGTGGACATCCTGGCGGGCGGCACGCCTGCCCTGTCGCGCGCCCAGCGCGATGCCGTGCAGGATGGCAGCCTGGTGCCGGCGCAAGCCTACATCTTCCTGCAAGGCACTTCGATGGCCAGCCCGCACGTGGCCGGCCTGGCCGCCCTGCTGCGCCAGCAGCATCCGGACTGGAGCCCAGCCGCCATCAAGTCGGCCCTGATGACGACCGGCAGCGCCACCTTGCCCGACATCCAGGCGGGCGACGCACGCGGCATCCTGCCATGGGGCCAAGGCGCCGGCCACGTGACGCCGAACAAGGCAACCGATCCCGGCCTCGTGTATGACGCCAGCCTGGCCGACTACAAGAAATACATGTGCGGCGTCGGCATGACGGCCGAATGCGCGGGCGGCACCCTGGCCGGTTACAACCTGAACATGCCGTCCATCACCATCGGCAACGTGCTGGGCACGCAAACGGTGACGCGCCGCGTCACCAACGTGGGCAGCAGCAGCGCCACCTACACGGCCAGCGCCTCGCTCAGCGGCTACAGCGTGACGGTAACGCCTGCCACCTTGGCGCTGGCACCCGGCGAAACCAAGTCCTTCAGCGTGACCCTGGCGCGCACGACGGCGCCGGACAATGCCTGGCAGTATGGCGCCCTCGTGTGGAGCGACGGCGTGCACACGGTGCGCAGCCCCGTCACGGCCCGCTCGGGCCGCGCGGTGCAGTCGCCGGCATTGCTGCAGGCCGACAAGGTCAGCGGCCTGCGTTCGCTGACCCTGTCCACCGGCTTTGCCGGCAAGGTCGGCGCGGCGACGGGCGGCCTGAAGGAAGTGGCGCGCAGCGCACAAACCATCAGCCAGGCAGCGCCGGGCAGCGTGGAAACGCTGGCGCAGATGGCCGACGCGTGCAAGGCGGGCGGCAGCGGCGTGCGCGCAGTCAATGTCAGCATTCCCGCCAGCACCGTTGTGGCGCGCTTCGAAATCTTCGACCGCGACACCACGGAAGGCGCCGGCAATGACCTCGACATGCTGCTGCTCAACAGCGCCGGCGCGACCGTCGCCACCTCGGCCACGGCCGGCTCGAACGAAGCCATCACCATCACTACCCCGGTGGCAGGCAACTACAAGGTGTGCGTGATCGGCTACGAACTGGCAAATGGCGTCTCGACCGGCTTCGGCCTGTCGTCGGCCGTCGTCACGACAGCCGACAAGGGCGGCAACCTGAAAGCCACCCTGCCAACCAAGGTGTACGTGGGCGGCAGCGCCACGGCCGGCGTCAGCTGGTCGGGGCTGGAAACGGGCAAGCGCTACCTGGGCGGCGTAGTCTTCCTTGATGGTAACAACGCGGCAGCGTCCACCACCGTGCTGTCGGTGGAGACCAACAGCCCGTTGCCACTGGCCGTCCCCAGCCAGCGCAACGTGAGGGCGGACGCCAAGCTGTAACGCTATCGCTCCAGCGGTAACACAACGCGCCCTGCGGGGCGCGTTTTTTATGCGCGACGCGCGTACAATCGACACATGTCCACACTACGCCTCGGTATTGCCATCCTGGCCGGCATGGCCGGCATCCATGCCCTGCCTGTCGCGGCGCAGGCCGCCGCGCGGCTGTCGTATCTGGTGCAATTGCGCGCCCCGCCGCTGGCCTCGCAAGCGGACGGCGTGCATGGGCTCGATACCAACAGCGATGCGGCACGGCGCTACACGGCCCGGCTGGAAGCGCAGCAGCGCGCCGTGCTGGCGCTGGTGCCAGACGCTCCCGTGCAGTACCGCTACACGGCGGCCTTCAACGGCTTTGCCGCCATGCTGACACCGGCCGAAGTGGCCCGCCTGCAAGCGAGCCCGGACGTGGCGCGGGTATCGCCCGGCAGCATCGAACACACGCAAGATGGTAATGAAAAGATGCAGGCCGGGCCGCTTGACCAGCGCTAATGGCTGAGCAGGCGCAGCGCAATGCCGCGCGACACGGCTTGCGTGCGGTTACTGACGCCCAATAATTTATAGATGCGCTGCAAGTGGCTTTTCACAGTCCAGCCGCTGATGCCGAGGATTTGTCCCACCTCGTCATTGCTTTTCCCCTCGCGCACCCAATGCAGCACTTCCAGCTCGCGCGCACTGGCCGCGCGCGTGGCAGCCGGGCCGGTCACGGGCGCACGCTGGCTGCTTGGCAGCGTCAGCCAGTGCACGTGCAGGTAGGGCAGCAGCAATTCCAGCGCATACGCCTGACGCGCCGCGTCCGCCGGCGTTACGGCGAAGAGGGCAAAAAAGCTGCCGCCGGCGTCGCCCACGCTGCCATGCACCAGCACGCCGTCGATGACGCCCGCCCGCCGGTCGCCCGCGCGCCAGGACAGCGCAAGGTGCGCCAGCTGGCCTTGCCGCTGGCGCAGTTGCGCGTGATCGGGCGCGGCGCTGTGCCAGGCTTCGCTGCGCAGCACGGCCCCGTCGGCGTCCAGTTGCGCGCACATCAATATGTCGTGCGGCAACAGCGTTTGCAGCGGCCCCTGGCTCCACAGGAAGAAATCGCCGGGCGCCGCGATGCCATGCGCGCCGAGGATGGCGTGCAGCAAGTATTCCTGTTCCCGTCCCGTCAGCAACATCATGCGCACACGGCCGCATCGGCCGCGTCAATCGCCAGGTAACGGTAGCCGCTGCCGCGCACGGTTTCGATGCGGTGGCCGCAGCCGCCCGGCTGCAAGGCGTGGCGCAAGCGGCCCACGTGGGCGTCGACCGTGCGTTCGTCGAGATAGGCGGCATGGCCCCACACCTGGTCCAGCAGTTGCGCGCGGCTGTGCACCCTGCCCGGATGGTCCATCAAAAAATGCAGCAGCTTGAATTCCACGCGGCCAAGGTGGATGGGTACGCTACCCGCCGTCACGCGCAGGGTGTGCGGGTCGAGCCGCAAGGCGGCAGCCCCGGCCGTGCCTGCGCCTGTGCGCAAGGCCGAAGGCGCGCACCGGCGCAGCAGCGCGTGCACGCGGGCCAGCATCTCACGGGGACCGAAAGGCTTGCACAGATAATCGTCGGCGCCGCTTTCCAGCGCCAGCACCTTGTCTTGTTCGCTGTCGCGCGCGCTGATCATGATGATGGGCAAGTCGCACAGCACGCCGTCCTGGCGCACCTGGCGCAGCAGCGCGATGCCGGACGCATCCGGCAGTTCCCATTCCAGCAGCAGCACGTCGGGCGGGTCGGCGGCCAGCAGTGCCAGCGCGCCGCGCGCATCCAGGGCGCAACTGACCCGGTAGCCGGCGCCCGCGAGGTTATGCGCCAGCAGCGCCTGTATGGCAGGCGCAGGGTCCAGCACCAGGATATGGCCAGGCATCGATGCATCTCCCGAAAAAGTTGGCAGCAGTCATGAAAATACTAGACTGCCCGACAAGTTTTTTACTATGCATCAAGCGTAAAACGGTGACTAATACAATTTAGTTTCCTGATTTATAGCTATTACGAATAAATAGATGAAAAAAAACACAGCGGCCCGCAGGCGCGCTGTGTTTAATCTGGGAAGATTATGCGCGTGCGACAGGCTGGCGTCGGCGCAGGGCGAAACCAATCAGCGCCAGGCCGCCTGTCAGCATCATCCATTCCGACGCTTCCGGCACGGCCGAGATCGACGCGATGCCTGCATACGTGCTGCCGGCGATGCTGGCCGGCAAGCCGCCGTTAAGCGGGGTCAGTTCGAACTGCACCAGATTGCCATTCGCATTGCCCAGGTAAGCCATGCCGGTGTAGTCGAGCAAGCCCACGCCAAACGTCGTGCCCGCATTGCCGGCCGTGTTCAGGAAGTCGCCGCCAAAGACGATATTGAAACCGAATTTGCCGCCCAGGGTCACGTTGTGAAACCAGTCGTTGTAGGCGCCGCTATTGCCGAAGGTTAAGGTGCCAGGCAAGCTGCCGCTGACGTTGCCTTCCTGCGAGGCCAGCGCGCCGAACGCGCCCGAGAAATTGCTGAGTACGGCGCTGGCGCCCGGTGCCGGGCTATTGCCGGCGATAAAGGCGAAGTCGAGGAAACCGGCGCCGGAAAAAGCGCTCGTGTCGATTTCCACGTGGTAGCCGAGCGGATCCGCCAGCGCCAGGCTGGAGCTAGCGGCCAGGAGGGCGGCCAGCACGGCGCGGCGCAAGGTGAGGTTGAATGTCGTTGTCAACATGATGGTGTCCTTAGAAGTTGCCGGCGAAGATGCTGGCCGAGTAATTGATCGTCACTTTCGACGGATTGGTGAAACTGACGGCGAACGAAGCCGTCGCGCCCGGCGCCAGGCTGGCCGCGTTCACGGTGACGTAGGCGGCGCCCGCATGGCTGCCCGTGGCATTGGCCAGGCTGACGCCGGCAGGCAAGCCGCCGAACACCACCTGGAACGGGCCGTTCAAGGCGCTCGTGCCTGTGTTGGTAAACGAGAACGTGCCCGTGTATTTTTGCGTCGCGCGGTTGAACGCGAGGCCCGAACTGGCTTGCGCCACGCCGGCCGTGATGTCGCGGTAGGCGGGCTGCAAGTCCAGGCTGATGACGACGGGATCGTGGTCCGAGGCGCGGTACGGCAAGGCGTTGTACAAGTCTTGCGGCTTGGCCGAGTCGATGTTGTAGTCGATCACTTCCGGCTCGTCCGCATTCACATGCCATTCGGCCACGCCGGCCACTTGCGGGCTCAGCGAAGCGCTGGCCAGCGCATGGTCGAGGTAACCGCTCTGGCCGCCGAACACGTACGAATACGGCATGCCGGACGGCCGCACGAAACGCTCGAGCTCATTGACGAAGCCGGCGCCCGTGATGACCTGGATCGGGTCTTCCGCGCCATACGAATTGAGGTCGCCGATGACCAGCACGTCCGCGTCGCCGGCAGCGGCCGCCACCTGCGGCACGAAGCTGCCGATCAAGCGCTGGGCTTGCTGCACGCGGGTGGCGTTCCAGCAGCTCTGGCTATCGTTCTGGTCCGCGTCCAACCCGCTCGAGGGGCAGCTGCCCTTGGACTTCAGGTGGTTGACGACCAGCGAGAATTTCTCGCCATTGCCGGCACGGAAGGTTTGCGCCATCGGTGGACGGTTGTTGATGGCGTTGGCGTCCGACAAGGCGCCGCCCACGAGGCCCAGCTTGGCAGGCTTGTAGATCATGGCCACACGGATGGCGTCCGTGCCCGTGGCGGCCGGCTTCGGCACCACGGCGTACGTGACGCCGCCGATGGCCGCGTTCAGTTGCTCGACCAGGTACGTGACGGCCGTTTCGCCATTGTTCTGGATTTCCATCAAGCCCACCACGTCCGCATCGATGGTCTTGAGTTCGGCGACGATCTTGTCGCGCTGGCGCACGAACTCGGCCAGGTTGTCGGCGCCGCGGCAATTGCTCTTCGTCGTCGAGGTGCCTACGGTGCAGCCCTGCCCCGTCTGGCCAAACACGTTATTCCCATTGGTAAAGGTCGTGAAGAAATTCAGCACGTTGGCGCTGGCCACCTTGACGTTGCCCGATGGCAGTTCCGGACTGCCCGTGCGCGGATTGTCGCGCGAGAATTGCGGCGTTTGCGTCGGCTGCAATTTGTACGCGGCACCGCCACCGCCGATGGCGCCAAAGTCCACCACGCCCGTCAGGTCGGCCACCGTGTCGCCGCTGCGCACGGTGTTGTCCTGGCCGATATACGGTATCGTCGTCGGCGCCACGAAAATGCCATCATCGAGCACGATCAGGTTGTTCGCATTGGCGGCGATCAAGGCTTGCGCCTCGGCGGAGCCGGCCGGATAGCGATTGGTCGGCACTTCGCGCCGTCCCGCAGACAAGCTCAGCTCGCCGCGCGCGCCCAGATAGGCGTTTTGCGACACGGTCAACGGCTGCGTGAAACGCACGAGCATGCCTTCCACGGCGGCCAGGTTCTCATTCGGCAAGGTCACGTTCGCCGGCACGATGCTGTGGCCCGCGCTTTGCGTGAGGATGGCCGTCACGTCCTTGAATTCCGTGTAGGAATTTTTCGCGCCCGACGGCGTGTATTCAATGACCGTGCCCGTCACGCGCACCAGTTCGCCCGGCTGCACGGTGGTAACCGTCGCGCCCGTGTACACGAAGATGCCGTCCGACGTCGATGGATCGGCATCGCCGGCCGCATCCTGGATAAAGAAGCCCGTGCCCACTTTCAGGGTCACCACGCCTTCCGTCGTCTGCACGGAATTGGCGTAGGGGCTGCTTGCGCCGCTGCCCTGGATTTGCGGGATCGTGTGGCTGACGGCGGCCAGGCCTTGCACGGCGACATCGATCTTGCAGCTGGCGCTTTGCTGCTGGTCATTGCTGAAATTGACGATGACAGGATAATTGCCCACCGGCACGCCGCCGGCCACCAGCAGGTTCACGCTGGCACTCTCGCCCGCCACGCCTGCCGCGCTGAAATTGGCCAGGCTGATACCGGCCACGGCCGGCGAGCTCAGGGTGGCGGCATTCACGACGCCATCGACGTCGGACGCGCGCAGCACGGCGCTGCCGCCATTGCCCACGGCCAAGGCCAGGCTGGCAGGGCAAGTGGTGACGATCTGGTGCACGACAGGACCGCCGCACACATTCAAGGGCGAAGCCGTATTGCGCGGCGCCACGCTGCCGGCGACAAAGTCCGCGCTATTGTCGTCCGTGTCGCCGCAACCGCCATTCGCGCGCGCAATCGACAAGGTATTCGATGGCGCCGGCGCCACATTGCCCTCGAAACCGTTGGCCGTGCCGAAACCGACCAGGTCAACGACGGCCGCGCCCGTGGGGCTGGCGCCCGTCTGCGCCGTCTTGCTATTGCTGAGCAACACCTTGCCCGCCGTGCCGGACATGGCCAGGCTGCCCGTGGCGTCCGGCGTGGGCAAGTCCTGCGTGCCGCCCGCGCCCTTGGCTTGCTGGACCAGCAGATACTGGCCCGGTTGCAAATCGATCGCCGGCAAGGCCGTAACGGACCAGCTCGTGCCAGCGGCGGACGCGTATTGCACGCTCCAGTTGCCCAGGTTCACGGGGCTGGCGCCGCGGTTGAACAGTTCGATGAAATCGTTGCGGTACAGCGCACCCGTATTGCCGCCACCGCCATACACCTGGCTGATGACGATATCGGAAGCAGCCAGGGCCAAGGTTGGCAAGGACAGGCTGGCCAGCACGGTGGCCATGACGGTGAGGCGCAGCGGCGTGCGCAAGGGGGAAAACGAGGTGTGCATGAGGATCCCGGTCGGTAAATAAATGACGCCGGCCCCACATGATCGGCCGGCGCGCCACAATTAACAAAAGTATTTCAGACTTGTTATTTGCATATTAAAGGCCGGGGATGACGACTTGATGACATTTGATTAAGCCGAATGGAGTAAAAGAGTTCCCTGCACCGCTACGCCGACAATGTGCTGCAGTGGCTTCTTGGCAACAAAAATTTCCTTCTTAACCTAAAGGAAGGCACGATGTCCGAAAATATGATATATTTCATGCAAATAAGTTTTAATATTTGCAAGAACATTAATACTTCAAAGTAATGCAAATCAATGCAGGAGCAGGCTCCATCCACGCCCGCACCTTGAGTTGCCAATCTGACGATGCCCAAAGAGGCGGTATCGCCGGGTTTCGGCAGAAATCCTGTTCCGAAGGCTTGCGAGCATCCACCAAGCCCGGATATATACGAAGAGATCAGCCATGTTATCAAGAGTCACCCGACTCCCAGCGAGCGCCATGTTTATTGCCGCAGTACTGTGCAGCGGCGTTGCCCAGGCACAAAATACGCAACAGGCAGCGAATGCGAATGACAACAAATGCCAGACAAGTACATCTGGCGCAAATGGCAAGGCCAGCGATGCTGACCTTGACGGTACCTACAGTGCCTGCAGTCTCGCTAATGGCTTCATCGGCTTTGGCGCACGCACCAATGATGGCACGAACCAGACGCCTGAGTTTGGATTGGGAGAGTCCGATCAGGTATTGCGCCATCCCCAAGCGGGCGAAAGAGATCATCGCTTAGCAAATCTGCTGGCACAACAGGGCGACAATGGCACCCAAGGCAGCTTGCGTACAGGCCGTGCTAGTGGTGAATATCGTTTTGGTACGCGGGATTTTGTGTCGGTACAAGAAAGCCCTACCATCGACAATACTGGTGGGTACCGCGGCGCAACGCGTGGCATACGTGGCGCAAGCGACGAGTACGCTGCGCTCGTCACATCGTCAGGCTTCGAGACTGGCGCACCTGCCGGCGGTGGCGGCGTAGGCGGTGGCGGCGCGGGTGGAGGTATCGACAGCGGCAGTAATGGCAACAGCCTCATTCCCCCTGTTACCCCAGCTGTTCCAGAACCGGGAACTTGGGCCATGCTGATGGCTGGGTTGGCAGTACTGTCCTTTGCGGTACGCCGCAAGACATAATAAAAAAGGCTCGCAAGAGCCTTTTTATTTGTTTGATAGCCTATCGGCGCCGGAACGCGGCGTACGGCGCCGCCAGCGGATCGCCAATGAACAAACCTTGCGCTGGCCACGCCACACTTCCCCAATACGCTTCAAGCGCCGTCATGCCAGACAGGTAGCGGCGTAGCAGCACTGTCGAATTGGGAAATTTTTGCCAGTGATTACAGGGCTCGCTGACGGTGCCGTAGCTGGCCGTGGCCCCTGCCTCCAGCCAGCGCTGGCTGCTCATCTGCGCCGTGCCCTGCAAGTCGCCGCCGAATGACGTCAGGTGGTCCGCCAGGGCGCCAGGCAGAAAGCGCAAGGTGTCGAGCTTGGCCACCTTGGCCATGCCGGTCTGGTACACCATGATGTCCTGCGCGCCATCGAGTACATCGGCCTTCAGGTTCTTGACCGTCAGCTTGCGCTGGCGCACGATTCCGGCAGGCGGGAAAAAAGCGGCACGGCTATTGCGCGCATTTTCGCTGGTGGTCAGATAATACGCACTGGCGGCGGGCACGGAAAAACCACTGACTGTCCCGCGATCCACCACGGCCTTGGCCTCTTCCACAAAATCGATGGGCAGCAGCATGGACAGGCGCATGCCCATCTGCGTAAATGGTTGCGGCACATTGCTGTTGAAGTAGCTACTGGGCTTGCCGGCGTCACACGTCTTTGCGCATTGCCCCGCATCGTAGCCCAGGGTATAGGCGGAAGTGATGGAATTGCATTCGACCGCGTACGGCGCGCTCCACACCATCAGCACGGCCTGGATATGGGGCTTCAATTGCGCGTCGATGCGCTCCTTCAACTGCGCGAACTGATCCATGCTGAGCTTGCGCGGGCGATTCGGAATATTCACGTGCACAACGTTCGCAGGAGGGATGCCATGCGCCTGGCGGTAATATTCACCCACCGTGATGCTGTTCGGCTCGGCATCATTGATCACGACAGCCAATTGCAGCGCATTCAATCCTGGCGGCATGGATGGCGCATCGGCATGGGCGATGCCAGCGGTCAGCGCCAGCGAAAGGAAGAGAGAGTTATGCAAGGTCAATATCGCCGTTGAGGAAGATCGAAGCAGGCATGCCGCAGCAGCCCACTGTGCGTGACGATTATAGCCCCACGTCGGCAAGGGTCAAAAAAAAACGGAGGCCGCAGCCTCCGTTTCATGCCCAGATTTTTTATCTTCAGGCTTGCAGCTTGCGGCGGCGCGCCGCGAAGCCTACCAGCCCCAGGCCGGCCAGCAGCATGCCGTAGGTTTCCGGTTCCGGTACAGGCGTGACGGCCAGAATGCCGCTATAGCTGCCGCCAGTTGGCGAGGCAACATAACCGTCAATTTGCAGGAAGTAATTACCAGTAGCCAAAGGCGTGGAGCCGGACTGCAGCGACCATGCCTGGTCTTGCGCCGTGAAGTTGATCAGGTCAAGCGCGCCATGAAACAGAATGCCGCTGGCATTGCCCAGGCTGAAGCCGGTCAGGGTCAGGCCGGAGTTGGCGCTCGGCTTGAGCGACGTCGCCAGTGCGCTCAGGTCGTTAAAGCCGGTCACACTGAACGTGAATTTGTCGCTGAAAAAGTTATTGCCCGCGCCGGCCAACTGGCCTGGGACCAGCGAAAACGAGCCCAGCAACTCGCTGCTGGAATAATCGAGCAAATCTTGCGTCAGATCCACCGTCGCGTGGCTGATGTCAACCGGCGCCGCATGGGCTGCCAGGCTGCTGCCGGCAAACATGGCGGCCACGAACAGGGATTTCAGGAATTTTTTCATACTTTTCACCAAGATGACTGCAACTGGCTCATGCCAGTTGCGGGATGGAAACGCAAACGAGGATACCAATCAGCCAGAAGCCAGGCGATACTCAAACCCCATTCTGGCGACGGCGTGCCATGAAGCCCAGCAGACCCAAGCCCGCCAGCAACATCGCATACGTACCTGGCTCAGGCACGGCCGATACCAGACTGCCATTCGCACTGAAAGCCGCGCCCGTGTTCGAGACCACGTTGCCGCTGACTTTCAGGTAATAGGAACCGGCAGACAGGTTGGCATACGACAAGCTCCACTTGTCATCAATGCCGCTCAATAACTGATTACCACCCAGCAGCAAAGTATTGCCGACGCTGCTGTACAAGCCGAAACCCGTCAGGTTCAGGCCATTCGTCGCACTGCTGCTGCGCGAGTTCAGTACCACGCTCAGGTCGCTGGCCTGTGCCACATTGAACGTGAACAGGTCATTGAAAAAATTGCTCTTTTGATTGTTTTTGAACTTGTCGCCGAACGTCAGCGAACCGCCCGCTGCCAGATTGACGGCGCCAGGCGTGGAGCTGATGTCGACGGGCGCGGCAAAGGCTGCCTGCGCGAATAAAGCTGAGCTGGCAAAGGCCAGCGCGGCCAGCACCGAATACGTATTTTTCTTCATGCGATTCCACTGAGCGTGAATGCGGACGCGTCAGCGCGTCCGCATGAGTTATCTGATCAAACCAGGCAGAATCATAGCATAAAGCAATTTTTTGTGTTAACTATTGTTCAATGAAAAGTTACTTTATAGCATCATTCTTAAAGACAATAGTTTCACGGTGCGCATATCGTAAAAACCGCACATCACGCGCGCCGGTACACATCCTCCAGCCGCACGATATCGTCTTCGCCCAGATAGCTGCCCGACTGCACTTCGATCAGGTGCAAGGCCAGTTTGCCCGGGTTTTCCAGCCGGTGCGTCATGCCGATGGGGATGTAGGTCGATTCGTTTTCCGTCAGCAAGGTCACCTTCTCGCCGCACGTCACTTGCGCCGTGCCGCTGACCACCACCCAGTGTTCGGCGCGGTGATGGTGCATCTGCAGGGACAGCTTGCCGCCAGGATTGACCGTGATGCGCTTGACCTGGAAGCGCTCGCCGATGTCGATACCTTCGTAGCTTCCCCATGGGCGGTACACCTTGCGGTGCTGCACGTGCTCGCTGCGTCCCGCCTGCTTCAAGTGATCGACCACCTGCTTGACGCGCTGCACCTGGTCCTTGTGCGCTACCAGGATGGCGTCATCCGTTTCCACGACGATCAAGTCTTGCACGCCCAGTACGGCCACCATGCGGCGCTCGGCGCGCACCAGGCAATTGCTCACGCCGTCGAGATACACGTCGCCGCGCACCACGTTGCCGTTGGCGTCACCCTGCTGCACTTCCCACAGGGCCGACCAGGAACCGACATCGCTCCAGCCGATGGCGGCCGGCAGCACTACCGCATGCGCCGTATGCTCCATGACGGCATAGTCGATCGAATCGGACGGGCAGGCGGCGAACGCCTTCTCTTCCAGGCGACAAAAATCGAGGTCGCGGTAGCCGTCGCGCACGGCCGTCTCGCAGGCGGCCAGCATGGCTGGCTGGAATTGCCCCAGCTCGCCCAGATAGCGTTCGGCGCGGAACATGAACATGCCGCTGTTCCATAAATAATTGCCGGCAGCCAGGAACGACTGCGCCGTGGCCAGGTCCGGCTTTTCCACGAAACGTTCGACCTTGCAACCCACTGCGCCTGGGATCACGGGCGCACCGCTGCGGATGTAGCCATAGCCCGTCTCCGGCGCCGTCGGCACGATGCCAAAGGTGGCCAGCGCGCCATCGGCCGCCAGCAGCGCCGCCTCAGCGATGGACTGGTGAAACGCGGCAAGGTCGGTAATGACATGGTCGGCAGGCAAGACCAGCATCAGCGCCTGCGGGTCGATGGCCAGCAGGTATTGCGCGGCCACGGCCACGGCCGGCGCCGTGTTGCGCCCGACAGGTTCCAGCAAAATACCCAGCGGCGGCAAGCCGATCTCGCGCAGTTGCTCGGCCACCATGAAGCGATGCTCATTGCCGCACACCACCAGCGGCGGCATGACCTCGAAATTGGCGAGTCCGCTATCGCCGACACGGCGGTTCGGCAGGCTCTGCACGCGTAGCGCCGTTTCCTGCAGCATGGTCTTGTCCGTTACCAGCGGCAACAGTTGCTTGGGCAGCACGGCGCGCGACAGCGGCCACAGGCGAGTGCCCGAACCGCCGGACAGGATGACTGGGTAAATTTTCATGGTTTCACTTCGCAAACAGTTTATAGGGTAGCGTACCGGGCCGGCGGCATTTCCGCGCGGCGCTGGCTGCGACGGTCGCGCGCATTGCCCCAGGCATCGGTCGCGTAATCGGAGACATGGCGCATCTCGCCGGCACGGTCGACACTGTAATCCTTGAACACGATCATTTCATCGAGCACCACGTCCGGCAGCACGCGCGTGTATTCGAACAGCACGCTGCGCACCACTTCCGCGCCGCTACACACATGGCTGCCGTGGCCGATCCAGGTGGGGCCGATGATGGTCGCACCCGCTTCGATACGACAGCCTGAGCCGATGTAGACAGGGCCTTCAATACGCGTGCCGTCGCTCCAGTCGATGCTGGTATTCAGGCCGGCCCATACGCCATCGGCAATCTGGGTGCCCGGTACCTGCAACTGGGCAACCTCTCCCATCAGCACGCTTTGCAGCACTTCCCAGTAATCCTTGACACTGCCGATGTCGATCCAGTTGTACTGACGCTTCTGCGCATAGAAGGGCAAGCCCTTCTCGACCAGCAGAGGAAACAGTTCCGAACCGATATCGAAAGAACAGTCGTTGGGAATCAGGTCCAGCACTTCCGGCTCGAAAATATAGATGCCGGTGCTGACGCAATTGGACAACGCATCGGCCTGCGCCGGTTTTTCCTGGAAGGCACGGATGCGCCCATCGTCGTCGCTGACCACCACGCCATAGCTCGATACCTTGTCCCAAGGCACTTCCAGGGTGATGACGGACGCCAGCGCGCCCTTGCTGCGGTGTTCGCGCAGCGCCGCTTCCAGGTCCAGATCGATCAGGGCATCGCCGCACAGCACGATCGTGGTGTCATCAAAAAAGCCGCCAAACTCCTGGATCTTCTTCATGCCGCCGGCCGAACCCAGTGGTTGCGGCACGACCTCGCCCGCATCATTCGTATAGCCTTCGAAGGAATATCCGATCTGTACGCCGAACTGGTGGCCCTCGCCAAAATATTCCTCGATCTTTTCATGCAGGTAGCTGACGTTGACCATGATATCGGTCACGCCATGCTGCGCCAGGTGTTCCACCAGGTAAGCCATCACTGGCTTGCCCAGGATGGGGATCATCGGCTTGGGCAAATCATAGGTCAGGGGCCGCACACGCGTGCCCTTGCCTGCTGCCAGTATCATTGCTTTCATCGTCGAACATGCTCCATCAGGGTTGGGCGCACGTCAGCGGCCGTCCTTGCTCAAAGTCACGGACGTGGCGGGCACGGTGGAGGGAAACAGGCGCGCATACGCGGCCAGCAGCTTCGGCGCTTCATACTCCCACTCCAGCTCGTTGATCACGCGATGGCGGCCAAACGCGCCCATCTGCTCGCGGCGGGCCGGGTCGTCGAGCAATTCGACGATCTTGCGCGCCATGTCGATGGGGTCGTTCTTCAAGGCATACAGCGACGCCTGCTGCGCGGAAACCTTGCCCTCGACCAGGTCGAATTGCACGATCGGCTTGCCCAGCGCCATGTATTCCATGATCTTGTTCATGGTCGACTTGTCGTTCATGTCGTTGGCCACGTCCGGGTTCACGCACACGTCCGACGTGTTGAGCATTTCCAGCAATTGCTGGTCCGGCACGCGCCCCGTGAAGGTCACGTAGTCGGCGATGCCCATGTCCTGCGCCATCTGCTTCATCTGTTCCAGCGAGGTACCGCCGCCCACCAGACCGAACTGCACATCCTCGCGCTTCAGGGTCTGCACGATGTATTGCGCGGCCTGCAACAGCAGATCAATGCCTTCCTGCGCGCCCATCACGCCCACATAGCCGACCAGGTAGGCGCGGCCCTTCTTGAGTTCCGGCACGGGCGGCAGCATGCGCAAGCGGTCCAGCTTGGGTCCGCTGCGCACCACGTAGACATCCTCGGGCTTCATGCCGCCCCGCTCGATGGCGATCTTCTTGTACGACTCGTTGGTGGCGATCGACACGTCGGCGCTCTGGAACGACCAGCGCTCGAACAGCACCATCAGCTTGTAAAAGAAATCGCGCCGACCGAACTTGGCTTCGTACAGCTCCGGATTGATGTCGTGATGGTCAAACAGGAAACGCTTGCCCATCGTCAACTTGAAGAAGCCGCCGATGAGGAACAGCAGGTCGGGCGGATTGCAGGCGTGAATCACGTCGAAGCCGCGCGCGAAATGCACTTTCCACGCCAGGCGGAAAGTGTGGAACAGCGCCAGCGAATATTCCACGAGGTAACCCTTCGCCCCTTCCGCCTCCAGCGGCAGGTGATAGCGGTAGATATGAATGCCGTCGATGGCTTCATAGCGCGACTCGTAGCCCTTGCCCGTGGGGCAGATGATCGACACTTCGTAGCCATTCGCATGCAGGGTGGTCGCTTCCTGCCACACGCGCCGGTCGAACGGCGACGGCAGGTTTTCCACCAGGATCAGCACGCGCCGCGGCTGCCCTGCCACGGTCTTACCAGCAGATGCCGTCATATTGCTCTCCACTTTGTTCCTTGCTGATGCGCACCAGGTCGACGATGTGCTGGTGCGGCTGCAGGCTGTTTGGCACGGTCTTGAATTCGGCCGCGCCATTGCCGATGACGATGGTGTCGGCAAAATCGAGCACGTCCTGCATATTCGTCACCATCAACTTGGAAATGTGCGGGATGTGATTGAGGATGTAATCCTGGTTGGCGCCCGTCAGGGCGGCCAGGTTGACGTTCTTGTCGTAGAGCTTGAGCTCGTAACCCTTGCCCAGCAGGTATTCGATGACATCGACCAGCGGCGACTCGCGCAAGTCGTCCGTGCCGGCCTTGAACGAAAAGCCCAGGATGCCCACCTTGCGCGCGCCCTTGTCGACGATCATCTTGATGCCCTTTTCCACTTGCCGCTGATTCGATGGCAGGATGGAGTTGAGCAGAGGCAAATCGAGGTCCAGGCTGCGCGCCTTGTAGGTCAGCGCGCGCACGTCTTTCGGCAGGCACGAGCCGCCAAAGGCGAAGCCCGGCTTCATGTAGTACGGCGACAGGTTCAGCTTGGTGTCCTGGCAGAAGATTTCCATCACCTTGTGGCCATCGATGCCGACGGCCTTGCAGATGTTGCCGATCTCGTTGGCGAACGCCACCTTGACGGCGTGCCAGGTATTGTCCGTGTACTTGACCATCTCGGCCGTTTCGACGTCCGTGCGCACCAGCGGCGCATCCATCTTTTCATACAACTGCACCAGCAGCGCGCCCGCCTTTTCGTCCGATTCGCCGATCACCGTCTTTGGCGGATTGTAATAATCGTAGACGGCCGTGCCTTCGCGCAGGAATTCCGGGTTGTTGCACACGCCGAAATCGACGCCGGCCACCTTGCCCGACGCCGCTTCCAGGGTCGGAATGACGAGCGAACGCATAGAGCCGGGCAGCATGGTCGAGCGCGCCACGACGACGTGGAAACTGTCCTTTTCACGGATGGCCGCGCCGATTTCCTGGCACACCTTGCGCACGTGGCTCAGGTCCAGGTTGCCATTGAGCTGCGAGGGCGTGCCCACGCAGATTAGCGACATGTCCGAACCGAAGACGGCGTCGCGCACATCGAATGTGGCGCGCAAGTGGCCGCTTTTCACGGTGGCGGCGATCATCTCGCCGATGTCTTTCTCGATGATGGGCGTGGTGCCTTGGTTAATCAGGTCCACCTTGGTCTTGTTCGGATCGACGCCGATGACTTCGTGCCCATCCGTTGCCAGGCAACCTGCAGAGACCGCACCCACGTAGCCGAGGCCAAAAATACTGATTTTCAAAATATGCTCCCTTAATAATTAGCCGGCGACGCCTGCGGCATCAGCTCGATGTGCGTCACGATTTCAGTTGTTCCCTGCACCCTCATGCGCCAGGCGGCGCTGGCAATCGGTGATTTCTCGTCGAAGCGGCGCGATATCCAGCCGCCAGGCGGTGTATCGCTGCCGCGCAATACGTCCAGCGTTCCATGCGAACAGCGCATGCGCAATCCGGACCGCAATCCCTGTGCCTGCACTTGCCCCTCCTCGACGGTGACCACGCAGTGGTCGCCGAACTGCCAATGCACGGAAATATCATGTACATTTGTACATTGTAATATGTCTTTTACAACAATGCATTTATTATTAAAGTTGAACTCGATACGGCGCCGGTGCAGCACGGGATCGGCCAGGCGGCCGTAGCCATCGTGTTCGCCCTCAAAAACTTGCACTTCGGAATTCGTTTCATGAGCAATCATGCGCGCATTGGCTTTTTTCAGCCACATGAAATTGCCGCCGATTTCGGACTGGTCCAGGCCGTCGACGGCTACCGTGTTATGCGCGGGCGTGCTGCGGAAGTAATCGCGCCATTTTTTTTGTGTGTGATAGGCGTACGTGCCGGGATCCGTGAGCAACTCTTCCCCGCTCACGGAGAGGGTAAATGCGAGCGCATCGGCATGTCCATGCGCGGCAATGGACAGATAACCGAGCGGCGCGCAGTCAACCACCAGGCGCACCTCATCGGGCTTGCCAAAGTCGCTGCCAAGCAAGAAATAGCCGCCTTCGGGAAACGCCATTACGGGCGCTTCGGCCCCGCTGGCGTCGAGCGCCTGCCACTGTCGCAAACCCGCCACACCAAACAGCCAGCGGTTCTTGTCGTCAAAATCGCCAGCCTTGCGCTTGAAGTCGGCGCGGCCAAACAACACGGCACAACTGGCCAGCAGCGAACGGTAGGGATTCCAGCCCGCCTCATACGACAAACGTACCATTTGCGCATCGTCGGCATCGCCCGTCATAGGCACATTACCGCCGGCATCCATCATGGAACAGATGAAGTCTGCCAAACGTTCCAGGCGCTGCAGATAGGCGGCTGAAAACGTATCTTCGTGCACGCTGGCGGCGCGCTGGCACAGGATCAGCATATCCATTACCTCGTGCTGGTAATACACGGCCTGTTCCTTGTTCACACCATCGGCAAAGTTCTGCTTGAGCGCCTCTTCTTCCAGGCCGGCCTTGGCCACCCGATGCCAGCGTTTGCTTTCCGACCAGCAAGGCCAAGTCACGCTGGCGATATACAGCCCCATGTACTCGCCCAGCAAATGGTTGTTCGCAGAGGAATGGCGTGAGAAATAGCCGACAATGAAATGGCAATGCTGGTAAATGGCATCGAGCCAGCGGCGCTGGAAAGCTTGGCCCTCTGCATCTTGAAACAAGGGCGAGTCTGCGCCGCCAAGCAGCTGCCATGCAACGCTCCAGTTCAGCAGGCGCACCGCCAGTTCCAGCGAACTGGTCCAATGTACACCCAGCGGATAGGGGCACTGCGCCAGCCACGACTCAAGCAGTGCGCGCGCCGCCTGGGCATAGCGCACATCTCCGCTGGCGCGCGCTGCCAGGGCGAGGGTGGCCAGTTCTAGGTGACGGCTGGGCTCCCACAAGTATTTGATATCGCCCACTACTGCTTCGCTACGATAATCAATTGCCTTGCCGAGTATCATGGGGGCCAAGGTCGCCGTCTTCGGATCGCGGTTCCATTCCGGCGGAAACCCCAGTGCCGCGTCATGCAAGGCAAAAACACGCCAGCGTCCGGCAAGGATGCGCTCGGCGGCGGCCATCAGCGCAGTAGTGTCCGGCAGGTTGCCTTCCTCGATAAAATGTCGCACGGCGGCAGGGAAACGTGGGGCAGGCGCCTTTGACACCAGGCCCAGGCCATATTTAGCCGCTTTCTTTTGCGCGATTTGCTGGACACGCCAAATGATTTCAGCAGCCCCCATCAATCTGACACGGTTCAGTTTCCAGGCGAGCGTCGTCATGGCGCGGCACTCCCGGGCTGCGCACCAAGAGCGAGATACAGTGCTTCGATGTGCGGCACGATCGCGGCGGCGGAAAACTGGCGCTCGATCTTTGCGCGTCCAGCCAGGCCCATACTGTGCGCGAGTGGCGCGTTGGCAAGCAGCAGGCGTAAGCGCTGAGTCAGCAGAGCCACGTCGCCAGGCGGCACGAGGAAGCCTTCAACTCCTTCGCTGATGGCTTCGGGAATGCCGCCGACAGGCGTCGAAATGACGGGCAGTCCAGCGGCCATCGCTTCCAGCACGCTCATGGGTAAACCTTCGTTATAAGATGGCAGCACATAAATTCGCGCGTTGCGCAACGCCTGTTCTTTGTCAGCCCCGGTGACCCAGCCCAGCAGATGTACATGGCTGCCGATGCGCATTTGCGCCGCAGCGGCCACGACCTTGTCATGCTCTCCGTCACCGCCCAGCGCCAGTTGCATGGAGGGAAACTCATCGCACACGCCGCGTGTCGCCTCGAGCAGGTCGTAGGTGCCCTTCGGCTTGCCCAGCCGTCCCAGCATCAATACCGTGCTGCCCTGTGCCGCCTCGTCTCGCGTGTGCAACGGAGGCAACATCACGGGATTATAGATGGCGACGACATGCTCATTGCGACTGATGCTGTGCACCCACTCCTTCCACATTTCGGACAACACCACGACACGCGACGCACGGTCGAATACATGGCGGATAAGCGCTTTCCCCGCGCCGCCGCAACGCTCGTAAAACAGATGAAAGGCGCCGCTGTGGACATGTACGATGGTTGGCCGGCGGCAAAAGGTAGCGAGCAGGAAGAACGGCGTCTTGCGCCAGAAACTCGCGCGCGATGAGACATGCATATGCAGCAGGCCGACCCGGCCACTGCACAGCAGCACCAGAAAGCGCCCTAGGGCTGAGACAGCCATACGCAGTTTGGCAAAAGCGCTGCCATCGCAATGCGTGGCGATATACTCGACAGGATAGCGTTCGAACAAGCCTGCCGAACGGTACACATTGACCACTGCGGAGATCCCCCCCATGGTGTCGAAGGACGTGCCTATCATGATAATTTTTTTCATTCGCCTACCAGAAGAAACGGAGAAAATCGGAGGGCTTTCCAGCTATCGCGCTCATTCGTGCAACCTGCGCCGCAAACGCGCAAACGGCAGCTCTACCACGAGGTGCACGACGTAGGAAAACATGATCGTAAGCGTCAGACCGCACAGGCCGGCGGCAAGCGGGCGTTCACCAAAAATCATATGGCCGCAATACATCCAGAACAGGTGCGACAGATAGAACACATAGGAGATCACGCCCAGGAGGCGCACGGGGCGCCAGTTCAGCACGCGAAACACCGGCCAGCCCGGATATTTGACGGCCAGCCAGAAGACGGGGAACAGGGCCAGGCCCTGCACGGTATAGCGCGCCGTCTCGCGAAACGCCGCGTCGCGGTAGAGGAAAGCAAAGACCAGCACGCCCACGGCCCCCACCAGCAGCAATGCGTTGGCCCAGGCCGACTTGAAAAACACCTGGGCGTCTAACGCTGGATTGCGCCACACGCCCATGATGCAGCCAAACAACAGGCTATCCATGCGTGTATCACTGGCAAGGTAGGTGCGCGCCGGCTCCGCCTCGAGCAGGAAAACCAGCGCGCAACGCCAGGCGAGCACCAGTACGCAAAGCGCGAGAAAGATGCCCGCCACGCTATGCCGGCTCCAGCGCCGCATGCAAAAGACAAACAGCAGGGGGAAGAGCAGGTAAAAATGTTCCTCCACCGCCAGCGACCAAAAAATGCCAGTGAAAGGCACGACGCCAGGAGAGTCCGCGTAGAGTAGATAATAATTGGTAACCTGCAGAATTTGCGCCAACAGGCCGCCTGCCGTCACGGTATGTGCAATCACGCCGGTCAGGCACAGGATCAGGATGGCGAACAGCACCAGGTACATGGGTGGCAGGATGCGGTAGATGCGACGCAGATAAAAGTGGCGGAAATTGATGTCTCCTCGCTGCTCCAGCTCACGCCGCAACAAAGTAGTAATGAGATACCCGCTGAGGAAAAAAAACACGGTGACACCGAAGCCACCTGGCACCACATGTCCCAAGCCAGCATGGCTGGCAAATACCGCCAGCGCGGCAAAAGCCCGCAAACCGTCGAGCGACGGCAAATGAAATTCCTTGGTCGCGGCCATCAGATACCCGTGCTGGAATGGAAGGTGCGCCCGTGGATGGGTGCAGCGGCAACGGATTGCCAAGCTGAATTACGCATCGGGCGCACCTTTGGGAAGCTTGGAGCGTGCCGGCACACCCACCGCGATGGCGCCAGGGGCGACGTGATCCAACACCACGGCATTTGCGCCGATGCGCGCGCCGCGCCCGATCACGACGGGACCGAGTATGCAGGCACCGGCACCAATCTCGACATCGTCTTCGATGACGGGGACTGCAAAGTGCCCGGCTCGCCCGCCTATCGTGACATTTTGCGCTATCTTGACGCGGTCGCCAATACGCGCGCGCGCATGCACCACAATACCCAGGCCGCTATAGGCGAAACGCACGTCCCTCCCCACCACGGCACCGGGCGGCAATACCACGGCAAACAACAGGCGGTTGAGTACATACAGACAACGCGGGATCAGGGGAAGGCCAAGGTGATGCAGCCAAGCGGCGATGCGGAATACTTTAATCATGCTTTCGCCTGTCAATTCAAGGCCGCCGTGCGCGGGAACGCCCACATGGCACGACGGTGTCATGCGCATTCTCTTTCGCATAACTGAGTGTCAATAAAACAATATTGATGCATATTATACACAACATCCAGGAAAACATTTCTAGTACACTTGAATTCTTTGTATCGTTGCACAGTGCGCAAGCTTACGTGTGTTCGTCATCGCGTGCAAAACCATTTTGCAGTAGCAACATTCAGCGTATCGACGTGCGCTACTTAATGAAAGTAAAAAATTGACTCCTTCGCAGACGCTGCATATTTTACAACTGGTCCCGGAACCGTTGCCCTCATACCGTGCCGACGTTTCCACGCTGTTCGGCAAATATCTGCCACGTCATCAGGTGTATTGCGATATCGTCGGCAAGCCAGGCGACGGCAGCGGTACGCCGGACGGTTTCGTCTCGCGCAGCACGCCGGCGAGACATGCGCGCCGCTGGCGCCAGGAGTTGGCGTTCCTGGCCTTGTGCCTGAGCAAAGTATGGCGCGCCGCGTCCGCGCGATGCGATGTCATCCAGGTCAGGGACATGGTGTCCATCGGTTTACTCAGCATGCTCATTGCCCGCGTTAAGGGTATTCCCTTCACGTACTGGGTATCGTTTCTCATGTGCGATGGACGTATCGAGCGTTCGCGCGCCGAATTGGCGCGACGGCCGGGAAGCCTGCATTACCGGCTAGCCTTGTGGAAGGGTTTAGTTGAAAAAGTGCTTTTTTACAAGATTGTTCTGGCACATGCCGACCATGTCTTTGTGCAAAGCGAGGCCATGAAACAGCTAATGATCGCGCGCGGCATCGAGGCTGGCAAACTGACGGCCGTGCCAATGGGCGTGGACACGGAAACGCTGCGCGCGCACGCCATTACCCCGCGCCGCCTTGCGCAATGGGAAGCGCTTCCGGTAATCGCCTATCTTGGCACGCTGGACCGTTCGCGCCGCATCGAAGAACTGCTCGATGCGCTAGTGATCGTACGGCAGCGCCATCCGGCGGCACGCCTGCTGCTGATCGGCAGTTCGCCGACGCCATCCGACATTGAACTGTTGCGCATCCATGCACGCAACTTGAAACTGGAAGACGCCATACACATGACGGGCTGGCTCGACAGCACTGGCGCCCTGCCCTTGCTGCTGGGCGCTGATGTCGCCGTATCGTATATCCCACGCGGCGCTCTGTTCGATGTCAGCTCGCCCACCAAGCTGCTGGAATACCTGGCCCTGGGTATGCCTGCCGTCGGCAATGACAGCCCCGACCAGGCCCAGGTGCTGAACGACAGCGGCGCCGGCTGGCTGAGCGCCAGTACGCCGGAAGCACTGGCCGCGGCACTGGCCGACGTTCTCGATGACAGCAGCGCGGCGCGGCAGAAGGCCGACGCAGGAATAGCCTACATCGAGCGGCAACGCAGCTATCGCGTGCTGTCCGCAGCACTGGCAACATGCTACCGCGGCCTGGCCAGGCGCTTGCGCGCAGCCCCCCCCAATCGCACCTAGTTCGGCACAATCATAGTCTGAGGCCCCACTTTCAAGGTCCGTCCTGTAGCTCCGCTGGTCAGCGATACGGCCGGATTCTTGCATCCCACGTCGATCAACACCAGGAACTCACCGCTGGTCGACTTGGCGGTGGAGACAAACACTGCCTGATCTTCCACGCGGCCAGGCATGAGTGGCACACCGGTACGCTTCTCGAAGCGTACGCCGTTGGTGATCAGAGGGCGAATGCATGCCGTGCGTCCCTTGTTGGTGATCGATACACTACCGTCGGCAGCCGTCACGATCGGCGCCATGGCGTGCATATTCCACTCCCACGTGCGTGCCGTGGCTGACTTCGCCTTGTCATAGACCACAACGGAATCTGTATCGCGCACGTACCACAGCTTGCGGATGGCCGAGGTCAGCTTTCCACCGTACGCCGCCGTGGCATCACCCTCGACGTAATCGAGGCCACGGGTGGTGGCGAAGGCGGTGATCTTGCCGTTATTGGTGATCATGGCGACATTGCCACCGTCAATGGTCTGTCCGATACCACCGTCAAAAGTCAGGCCGTTATGTGCCTTGGTCTGGCGGTACCAGGAACTCCACAGCGGGGAGCCATAGTAATCGTACCATCCGCCCTCCGCCAGGAGCGGCACACCCGCACTGGTTATAACAAAACTGTTCTGATCTCCGTGGCTATGGTTGTAGGAGCCATACGGACTCGACTTGAAGTACACGGAAGTGCGCGCGGGATCAGCCATGCTGCTATGCATGGCGCTCCAGCCGATACTGGGCAGCATGACCGCGCTGACTGTCGGCGCCTGCGGTGCCACTGTCGTCGCGGGCAATGGGTAATATGCCTTGAGCAAAGTCAGCGCATCGTCGGCGGCTGGCATGTTCTTCACATACCAGGCTGCCGCCGGTGTGGCAAAGTTTGATGCGTATGCCCGCATGATCTGTGCCGTTGGTGCCACTTCATGGCCGTCGCCGAAGACGTGCGTCTGCGCGCCAGGCGGGACGAAATACATGAAGAAGTTCAGGAAACCCTGCGACCAAGGTTTGGCATACAGGTTGACATTCATCGCCTGCGCTGTCGGTTGCCACACCTGCATGTACAAATCGACCGCAAACTCGCCATACGCCGTGCCATTGGCAAAACCGCCCTCCGGGCCGCTCCACACGCTCAGCGAACTGACGTATGAACGGAACGAGAAATCGAACCAGGCATCGGCGGCCGGTATGTCTCCCAGAGCGAGAATCGAAATCAGTGCCAGTCCTGCCGTATTACTGATCGCATGCGAGTCGTACGGATACTGGTCGTTGCGTCCATTGTCCTGAGACAAGTCGGCATAAATCTGGTTACCATACGCCGTCACCGACCGCAGCCATTTCGCACGACGCGTGTCGTCGAGATTGCTGCCCAAGGTATCAAAGGCGCGAATAAGCGAAGAGGCGATGGCGAAAGGCGCTTGATCCTGCTTGTTGTAATTCGTCGGCCCGATTGGATTGAAGCCGGCCAGTTCGTCACCACGCTTGAGCGCTTCGACCAGGAAACGTTCCTCGCCCGTCAAACGGTACAGCAAGACCGTCGATTCAAGTTGCCGGGTGCGCATATTGAGTTGCTTCCGGATATCGGCCACTTGCGCCGCCGCAGCGGCGGTAATCACCGTCGTCGTATCGAGTGGCCAGTTGGCGTCGCTGATGAGCGGGAGCGCGGTGATATTCCAGACAACTTCCTTAGTGAGCTGGGTAACGGCGGCCCCGCGCTGACCGCTCAGGGTGGTATCCCAGTTTTTCACCAGCGGCAGGCCCGTCTGCAAGCCGCGCGGACGCGTCTTCGTCAGCGCGCGCGCGCGCAAGTCAGCGTTCTCCGGCACTTCATATACAGCCGAAGCCGCATTGATGACAAACTTGCGCTCGGAAGACCACTCGGTAGTAGTCGATGGACGCACACGCCACGTGTACTCGCCCAACGGCAGCGCCTTCGAGGGCAGGTACCAACTGCGGGAACTGGTAAACGTACGCACGACAGTACCATTCAGTTTCAGCTCCAGCACATACGCGGCCGGGTTCTTCGGATGACGCGACCAGGAAAATGTAGGGGGATTCTGTGGCTGGATGAGATTATTCTCCGGCACCGTTTTTATCTCAAGGGGCGTGACCGCCTGTGCCCAATCCGCATGCACTTGACCGCAGGCTGGTATTAATCCTAACAATGCGCAGTGCAGTATGATTTTAGCGGGTTTCATTTCATAACCTCCGGAACAACAAAAATAGGATGGACCCGGTCCAAGCCTGTCGGCCGGACCACGTCTCAATAGCTTAATTACCTCGCCAGAGTAAGAAACGTTGATCCACGATTATGTTAATTTGAGATATAGCAATAGTGCTGACGGATTAGATGTTTTTATGCGTAACAACCATCCTAATGCAACTATGTACAAACAATAATGACAAGCCGGAGATACGTTTATTTCCTCTGAGACAGCTTACAAACTACCTCAAATATTCCCGTTCCACAAGTTCGAAAAGGCTGCCGATGCTGCCGCTTTAGCGGCATGCACAGGGCTGTGGCAAAAACGAAACAAAGCAGGAAGAGTGAGTATTAATGCGGGCTACACGCACATATGGCGAGCTTGGCAACGTTTCCGCGGCGAGTTCGGCATCTCAGTTTTCTTCGCTATCCGCGCGGCGCGCGGCATCCAGCATGTCGAGCACGGCGGCTGATTTGACGATATCGAATTTACGCGCAAAAAATTTTCCCGATGTGACCAGCGCCGGAAAATCGCTGGCATCAAAGACGGCAGGATCTTCACGCGCGGGATTCCAGTCTATGTAATGCAGGGACACTTTATTTTCGTTTTTCATGCCGCCAGGCACGCGCCTCAGCACATCCTCCTCGAAATTTTCCAGGGTGGCCGCCCATGGTGAATTAAGGACGATGGTCTGGAAAAAAATCTCGTCCGCGCAATTGACCGAGTGGAAGAATTTCAGATAGGCCTGATTGGCGGGATTGGCGACAAAGGCCAGCAGGTAGGCCACGACGGACTGCGACAAACACCATGAAGTGGAGCCGCGATACGGCTGCATGCCGGATATGAAGGTACGTGCGGGTAAGGCATTGCTGATGTCGCGCACCAGACGATTGGCCACGCGTTGCAGCCAACGGCCAGGCAGGCGGGCATAGATATCGTAATAGCAATAGCGGCGCACTTTGTCGACAAAATCGACACCATCCGCCAATGCATAAAAATTCATGTAGCTTTTGCCTCCACTGGCAGCCAAGTGAGCGCTGATTGCTCGCTGGCTACGCAGTGGATAATCCCGTCCGCTGAGGAAGACATAATAATCGTGGGGGCCATGTTGCGCGGCCAGCTGTAGCAAGCTCAACATAGCCGCGACCTGGGAATACCCGCCCCAGTTCACGTTCACCGGCGCCGCCACGAAATGCACAGGGTGCGCGGACACGGCAGCGCGAAATGGCGCGGCATCGGTCTTAGCATCGATATGTGCAAAAAGACGCGCATCCGCGCCAGCCAGCGCGCCAGCCAGGCGCGCAAACAAGGCCGGCTGATCGTGCGCCAGAATCAAATAAGCTATTTTCATTCATTCTCCAATTCAACAACAAGCTGCCGGGACAATATCGCCCCCGGGCTCACCTGGCCGAAATAAGCATGAACATACGCGCCAGGCGCGGCGACACGGTGGAGACGCTGTCGACTTCATCCCGATAAAACAAGGAAATCTTACGCAATACCAGATAATAAACTAACACGCTGCCGGCAACAGCCGCCAGCACACCCCATACCGGCCAGGCCGCCAGTAACCAGCAGGCCAGGCGCGCCGTCATGGCGGCCGCCCCTACCGGCACGGCCAGGCGCACGATGGCGCCCATGCCCAAGCCGCCGAGCAGGAGCGGTTCACGCTGAATCCAGCGCAGGGTAGCGAACACGAGCAGATAAGGAATGGCGCTGACCACGATCAGCAACGGAATATTGCGCAGCCAGGCGGCCAGGCCGATCGCTGCGTAGCAAACAATGGAAACCCATATCCAGATGCGATTATGTGGTCCGATACGGCCGATAGGGTTCAGCCCGATCCACAGCGCCTCGCCCAAGGTCATGGCGCCCAGTTGCAACAACAGCATGATGGCGATCCAGCTTTCCGAACCATAGCGTCCATGCGTCATCCAGTCGACCAGCGGCACGCCGCAACCAAGCAGGATCGCCATGCCAAGCCCAAGAATGACAAAGTTCAGCCTGATCAGCAGCGAAACCATTAGCCGGATACGCGCAAAATCGCCGCGCACGGCAAAATCGCTGGCCAGCGCCGGCTCAATCATCCCCTTCATCATGAAAATCGGCATGAACTGATATGCCCGGTCGGCGATCGTCTGAAAGAAACCGAAGGAAGCTGTCGCTACCGGCGTGGCAATGGCACCAACAATGAGTTTCAGCAAGCCACCACGGAATGGCAAGCTCAGCATATACGTCATTTGCGTGCCGAGACTGTCGCCGATCAGCATTTTCCAGGTAAAGCCAAAGACCAGTGGGCCCGCCGCTGGCGCCTTGCCGCGCAAGGCAAAAAACTCCCGCGCCAGCACCGCCAGCATGGTGGCGGCGAGCAGGCTTTCCGTGACGATCATGACGTCGGCCACCATAAAGGCATCGAGCGCACCGTGCCATGCCAGCCAGCCAATAATGACGGCAATACGCAGAAAAGTCATGCTGGTCTGCAAGATAGCCTGCCGCCCCTGCTGCCCCAGGCTATTGCAGAAGATGGCGAAGGTATCCGTAAACGCCGTGGCTACGGCGAACAGCGCGTATTGCACCGACATCAAGCGTACTTCCGCCAAGATGGGCGCAGGCAACACCAGTTGGCCGGCGCCCCAGAAGAGCAACAGCAACAGCAAGATCGCCAGCTGGCGTACGCCGATCAGGCCAGCCATCAGCAGCAGCATCTCGCGCCAGCGCATGGCCTCGCGCAGGGGAGGCATGAAGCGATAAACGACCCGGTCCATACCAAACATGGTAGCGAAGACCAGTAAGCCGTTGGCAGCCGTAAAGATCGTAAACGACACATAGTCTGCCACGCTGAGATTGCGTATCAGCACAAACTGGAACCACAAGGCGGCCAGTGCCACGCCTATCTTTGCTATCGCGAACCACTTTGCCTGCAATATCACCCGCGCAGCGTGATATGGACTCTCAGCCATGCGGCGCACTCACGGCCGCCACGTGCCGCGGCTTGTCCCATGCCCTACCGTGCGGGGTTGCTTGCACGCCGTGCACTTGCGGCGGCGCATCGGTCTGGGCGCCAAAACGCACGATCTGCAAGATGCACGACAGACAGAAAACGAACAATAGCTGGCTGCCCGGGTCGTCCATCAGGGTACGGTTATAAATCAGCAGGGAGGCGAACAGCACCAGCAAGCCGGTGGACGTTTCCACGATCGCCATCTGCAGCGGGCTGCCGCGCGCCTCCTTGACATAGCGCCATCCGGCGCGGATACCGAACAACATCATCGAGACATATGCCAGACACCCGAC
Source organism: Janthinobacterium lividum (assembly GCF_011601275.1). Taxonomy (GTDB): domain Bacteria; phylum Pseudomonadota; class Gammaproteobacteria; order Burkholderiales; family Burkholderiaceae_D; genus Janthinobacterium; species Janthinobacterium lividum_E. The sequence goes on from NZ_JAAOLY010000006.1 coordinate 85,661, forward strand.
CAGCCCCAAGTCCCACAGCAAGACGGAAATGGCAATCGAATCGACGTGCAGTGGCGCAAAACGCTGATACAGCGGCCCAGCGCCAAGGCCAGGACCGGATTTGACCGCACCGGGGCCATAGCCGATCAGGCGAGTTGGTGTGGTAGCCAGATGATCCTGCGCCCAGATCGCAATCGAGGCGCCGCGCCCGACCTCACCCGTTTCATAGCTGACGCTGTTCGGATCGAAGAAGTAGCCGCCTCCGGCCTTCAGCTTACCGCTGAGCGTGTGCTGGCTATCGAGCTGCTTGCCCCAGTAAAGGGCGTTATAGGTCAAGTAAATCGTACCGCCCAGCACAACGGCAAGCAAGCCATACCAGATGAGGGTCAGTAAGTTCTTCATGATACGCTTGCGCAGCACAAAAAACAGCGCGATAGGCATCCAGATAAAAGCAGCCTTCACTTCGCCCAGCAAAATCACTGCCAGGCACACGGCACAAATGAGGCCGGCGCGCATGCCCGTCATCAGGCCCCGGTTCCACAGCGCCAGGCTATAGCTCATCACGGCAATGACAAACATGACCAGAAGCGCGCTATTACCGCCGCCCAGGGGATTGCCACCAAACGTGCCGACCACCGCGTCATGCGCGGCAAACGTGCGTCCGCTGGAAATAAAGAAATGCTGATATATCGTGACTGGCAACTGCACCATCGCCACGACAATAAGTATCCACCATAGACGGCTCAAGCGCTCTGGATGCCAGCGCCCCCAGGCGAAGGCCAGCAGCAGCCCGAACATGGGCCAGGAAGACTTTATGGCAACGATCAGCTGCGCCGTCGAGGGACGGTTCAGCACCGTGCTGGCGCAGAAACACATGGCATACACCAGAAGCGACACCATCACGCCCGTATCGGCTGTGCCCGTATCCGGCTTGACCTTGCCCGTCCGCGAGAACATCAGCTCCATCAAGGCACGCAACGCAAACAGTGCCGTCAGGCCGACCACGACCCAAGGCGCTTGCCGATTGCTAAGGAAATACACTGCCGACCCCTGTACAAGGAAAGTCAGCACAAACACCGCCAGCAGTAGCTGGTAGGCGTTCAGCATGAAAAAGACCAGGGCAACAAAAATGGCGCCACCGAACAGGGTGACGAGGACTGGCGAATCCAGGCCGATGATGGCGCCCATGAAAAGAGCCAGAATTACGATGACAAAAAATAGCAGAACTGGCGCACCGCGCGACGCGGACGAGCGCGCACGCTTGCGCGCCGCCGGTGCTGCGGCGCGCCGGATTCCAAACGCAAATTTCATGATGGTTTCCCTCGTCTAAACACCGGGTGCGCCTATCAGTCTGGTACGCGTTTCCTGGTTCACTGAATTCAACAGATCATTCACAAACTTATCCTGCAGGCGATAGCCAACAGCCGTATCTGTACCTATGGAAGACACCCGCACCAACATGCCGTCGGGGACGGTGCCCGTCAACCCCAGGCGAATCTGAGTCAGTTTCTGTCCGATACCGGGTTTGATGAGTTCGTTACCGATGGTAATCCAGTAACTGATAGGTTCATGACGTTCGCCGTTTACCGCCATCAGGCGCTTGACAGGCAGACGACCAAAAGCCGTGCCCAAATCCTCAACCTTGTCCGACTCTACCGAAAATCCCTGCGCCGCATAGCACACCTCGGGACGATGCAGGCCCAGACCTTCACTCTGATCACCGCCATAGGCAATCGACAGCATGACTCGGCTGCCATCGCGATTGACGTATGTACGAGTGACAGTTTGGTTATACAGCTTGTCGAGCTTTGCTTGCACTTCAGGATCGAGCTTGAGGGGCACCATGCTGGTGTCGACTTGCCATTCCGCAAAGCGGGTGGGAATCATAGCGTCCAGGTTGAAGCGCGGCTGCGAATCGGCCTGCTTGGCCGATGGCGTCAAGGCTTTCGTCATGCCAGCCGAGGCCAGCATCAACGCACACAGGATCAGGCTGACGGAAAGGGGTTTGGTGATCATTACTCGCTCCCGGCGCCGCAGCCTGTCTTGGCCGCACGCTTCTTGACAATCCATTGCAAAAAGGAATCCATGCTCAATATGAGCATCAGCGCAGTGAGAAACAGCACCATGCCGGCAAAACCATGCAGAAAACCCTGCCCTGCGGCATCACCGAAATAATAGGTAATCAGACACAAGACGATGACGCGGATAACGTTCGCAGAGAACGAAATCGGAATGATTAGCAGGGCCAGCATCACATTGCGAAACGCCGAGGTATGACGTACCAGATTCAGATAGAACAGGCCCAGCGCTTCAAGTGTCAGCAAGGTTTGCAAACCAGCGCACGCATCAGCCACGAGCAACTGGTATTGACCGATCTGAAGAATCACGCCACTACGGGCAATCGGATAGCCGGCCAGGAACAGCAAGTGCTCGGTTACGTAGGATACCGCCATCTTCATCGGCATCGTCAGCATGCTCACCAGCGGTCCGGGAAGCGGGACCATAAACAGCATGAAGAAGAAGGGAAACCACAGTAGCGCCAGCGCGCGCGCACCCCGTTTTATCAGCAGGACGGCTGCCAGCGCCAGAATGAATGACAGGATCTCGAAGGCCGTGATCTGCTGCGAACGGCCAACGATGTACAGCAGCATCGCCAGCACGGCCAGCGGCCAGCCGGCTGCTGACGGTTTGACAGGCGCGGCGAGCACGGCCGGCCAAGTGCGATAGCCCAGCCACAGCGACAGGAAGAGGATGATCGGTCCATGCGCCTGCTCTTCCGTGGTCCACATGCCGGTAAACAGCGTGTAGAAAGTAGGAATGAACAGGCAGGCTAGTCCCAACAGCACAGGCCACCATTCCGGCAATGCCAGGCGCAAGCCGGTGAGCGGCGCAACGGGCCAAGGCAAGATATCGCGTGCCATCAGAAGTCAACCAGGACAGAGCCCACAAGCTCTGCGCCAGAATTGGCCAGCTGTTCGCCGACCGCGGCTACGTCATCGAGCAAGGTCTTATTCTTGCGTACCACCAGCAACACACCGTGCGCGCGTCCGGCGACGGCCAGCGCATCGGCGCCAGCGGTGAAGGCAGACGCGTCGTACAGCACAATGTCGTGCTGCGTCTCGAGCTGGGTAACCAGTCCGCCGAAGGACGAGCGGCTCAACAATTCTTGCGGATTCGGCGGCAGGGTGCCAGCACCCAGCACTGACAGGGAGACAAACGATTCGACCTTCGCCACCGCATGCAGGTCGGCGCGGCCGGCAAGCACGTCGGACAAGCCCTGCTTGCCCTTCAAGTCAAAGATTTCATGTTGGCTGGGCTGGCGCAAGTTGGCATCGACCAGCAGCGTATTTTCTCCCAACTGGGAAAATACCACGGACAGGTTGGCGGCAAACAGGCTGGCGCCATCGCCCGGGTCGATGCTGGCGATGACAAGCGACTTGTTGCCTCTTGAGAACCAGCGCAGCATCAGCTGGCTGCGCACGGCGCGCAAGGTTTCTACTTGCCGGCTGAAAGGCTCATAGGCCGCCACCAGCTTGTTGGAAAATTTGGCCTCGCCCGGTTGCAGATACGGGTAATCGAATTGCTGCGCCAGCACTTGCTGGATATCGGCTTCTGTAATCAAGCCCAAACGCAATGCGGCTTCGCCAAAGCGGATACCCAGCTCCTTCTGCATGCGCAGGACGCGCTCGGCATTTTCAGGCGTGATCTTGCCCGATTCCAGCAGCAGACGGCCGATGCTCGAATCACCGCGTCCTGGAGCCGCGGCCGGCGCGGAGGCTGTCATTGCCGTATGGTTCAACGTTGTATCCATAAAAATCCTAATTTAAGCGAAGGCGGCGTGGAGCAATCGATTTGAACAAACCGAAACGCTTGCGTGGTTTGCCATTCCAGTCGATGACGCCCAACACGGGCACTTGCGCACTCTCGGACAAATCACTGTCGGAGCGCACGCGGCGGTCCAGCATTTCCGCCAGGATTGCCAGGCCCAGACCCAGCATGGTTCCCAGGAAGAACGACAGCATTGTATTGAGCAGCACCCTTGGTCCCGATGGTTCGATTGGCGGCGCGGCAGGATTGAGCACGGCCACATCGGATTGGTCGGACTGTCCTTCGATGCGGGTTTGCGAAAAACGCTGGGAAGCGATGTCAAAGGCGCGCTGGGCATTTTCAACGTCCTTGCTCAGCACATTCATTTCGTCGCGGGTCCGGTTTAATTCCAGCACGCGTGTCTTCTGAGCCTGCATGGCCGCACGGATAGAGCCTTCGCGCTGCTGGAATATCTGCGCGTTGTTACCAACGCTGCGCGAAGCGACCGCCATTTGCTCGCGCAAATCGGCGCGCAGTTTCTCCACCTCGGCCTTGGCGCTCAGGTATTGCGGATGATTGCTGCTCAAACGCTGCGACACCTCGGCAAACTTGGACTCAGCGTTGCCCAAGCCAATTTTCAGGTTCTGTATCAAAGGATTCGAAGCAACATCCGGCGAATCGGCAAACCGGCTACCCGCTGCCATATTTTGGCGCGACATTGCTTCCATGGACTGTCCCTGTGCAACGACGAGCTGCGCGGACAGATCATTGAGGCGGTTTGATTCCACGTCCAGGCGATTATCCAGACTGACAATGCCATTGTCTTGCTGATACTTGGACAATTTGCTTTGTGCCACTTCCACGTTGTCACGCAAGAGCTTGATCTGCGAGTCGAAATACAACGCCGCCTTTTTCATCGGATCAACTTTGAGCTGAATATTGATCTTCTGGTATTCATCCGCAAAAGCGTTGGCAATGGCTGCAACAAATTGCGGATCCGCTCCCTTAAAGCTGATATCGACCACGCTGCTTTCGCGCGACGGTACCACTTCGAGCTTTTTCAGCAACAGGTCGGCAAGCCAGTCGCGTACTGTACCCTTGCCCTCGGTCGCCTGACGGAACTGTTCAATAACGGCCGGACTCTGGGCCAGGCCCAAGCTATCAACGACACGCAAGGCAACATTTTTGCTGCTGATAATGTCAATTTGCGTGGCCATATAACCAGGCAACAGCTGGCCAGGCATGGTCAGACCGGTCAACGGATCGACGCCCTTATAATTGAGCACCAGCGAACTAGTTGCCTGATATGTCTTCGGCAGCAGCAAACTGACCAACAACGTCGTCGCCACAGTGATCAGCAACGTGATCACCACGATCCGCATACGCGCTCGCAGAATCAGTAAAATTTGGGAAAAATTCATAATCTAACTCTCAACTCTCTAAAAATGCCAGCCGTACCGCGGTAAAAGCCCTGCGATGGTCGTGGGTCAGAACAGACTTTCCTGCACATAGACGACATCGTCCACCTGCAGCAAATCGTCGTGCTTGGCCGTGATCACCTGCATCACCCCGTTCGCGTCGCGGCGCTTGATGCGCATGCTGCGCTCGGTACCACGCGGCGTCAGGCCACCGCCGACCGACAGAGCTTGCAACACAGTCATGCTGCGTTCCAGACGAAAGGCGCCAGGGCGCTGCACTTCGCCGTAAATGTAGAAACGCGGCGCGCGCTCAACATAAATGACGTCGTTGCCGGCCAAATCAAAGTCCCGGTTCAAGTTCGCGTTGCGCACCATGTCGATGATGTCGATATCTTCCTTGGTCGACTTGCCACCCCGTTTACGGATCAGGCTAACCGTATCGCCCCCTTCAGCACCGATACCGCCGGCCATCGCCAGCAAATCCATCATGCTGCGCTTGCCTTCGATCGGATAGCGGCCCGGGCGATTTACCTGCCCCAGCACGGATACCTGCTGGCTTTGCAAGGACGTGACAATGATGTTCACTTGCGCCTTGCGCAGGAAATTACCGCTTTCAAGCAGTCCGCCGATTTTCTTTTCCGCGGCCGAGACGGACAAGCCGCCGAGCGCCACATTGCCTACCAGTGGAAAAGTAATTTCACCGGCTTCGCTCACGCGCGTCTCGAGTGCCAAGTCAGGATTGCCGTACACGGAAATTTTCAACACATCACCAGCGCCCAGCAACACGTCGGCCGCACCGGCGAATCCGGCGCTCAGCGTCAGCAGGAGCGCCATACACCACATCGAAAGTCGTTTCATGATTCGCTCATTTCAATAATAAATTAATAACCAAAAAAGCCGCGATTTACTTCAACCCGGCGACGCCACGCTCATTAGCTTCCGTGGAAGCGGACGCTGCCGGCACTGGTGCGGCTGGCAGGGGAACACTGGCCGCTGCAGGCGCAGCCACCACAGGGGCGCTGGCCGCCGGCTTGCTGTCCGCATCCTTGTTCAGATACTCGACCTTGGCAGCGGCACGCAGGCGTTTCAATTCGGCATCGGCTGTATCCTTGTTCTTTTTATTGAACAGGAATTGTTCGATCTGCGGTGCCGCCTGCGCCAGAGTGGCCGGGTTATCACGAATGTCTGCCAGCGAGATCAGCAGCGTGCGGTCGCCTTCGCGAATGATGAACAACTGCCCTTTCGGCATCGCCAGCAATTTCGCGGTCAGTTCCGGCGCCAGATCGGCGCTGGTACGTGACAATTGCGTACGTGCATACTTGACCTTGTTGCTATCCAGCCAGGCTGCCACGTCATCCAGCGACTTGGCTGCGTCCATCGCGGCTTTGAGCTGATCATTCATGTCGGCGCTGGCAATCACCAGCTCGCGCATGTCAAACTGCTTGCGCTGGCTGAAAAACTGCGGATTCTTGTTGAAGTAGTCTTCCACTTCCTCTTTTGTCGGCCGCGCGATGGTACCGATGCGTTTTTGCATATACGCTTGCGCAATAATCAGCGCCTTGGCGCGCTCGACGGCCTGCACCACTTTCGGATCACGATCCAATTTCTCCTTGACGGCTTCATTCAGCAGTAACTGACGGTCGATCAGGGATTCCAGCAGCTGCTTGCTGGCCATCTCTTGCTGAGCAGCTTGAACATTGGCGCGTTGCAATTCTTCATTCAGCTGCAACACGGTCACTTCCTCACCGTTCACACTGGCCAGAGCCTGGCCAGGTTTTTTTTCCTTGCCACCACAAGCAGACAAGCTGACCGCTGTGAGCAAGACCAGACCCGCACACAGCAAACGCGGGGAGAATGTGGAGATGGGCGTGATCAAACGTGCGTGGTGCGTATGGTTCAAAATTGCTCCTTCAGTTCAGGTAAGGAAATCGGATGCCGCCAACGATAAACATTGAGACAATATTTACATATGAAAACATTGGCAAAAAACACAAATTTCCCACGAAATTATGCCGCTTGACCACATAATTGTCAATATTATAAATATGATACACAATGTACAAGAGTAGTCGGGAATTATTTGCTTAAAAATCCATTAAGAAGGTTTAAAAACAACTGTTTCCAAGAAAACTTAGCTACAAGAAACCTTTATCGTCAGCGCAAAGCTTTAACAAGATAGCATTTCTTACGCTTGGTACAAGTGTAGTTTTTTGCGGTAGCGCTGTCGTATCGCGCTACCGCCCAGGACCGGCGAAGATGGGGCCGTAATCTGAGGCGCGACATGGAGAAACACAGGCTTGTGGGTAAGGCCAAGCCGCGCAGGCCAAGCTGGCCTAGTATGGCATCGGGAGCAACACGCGTCGCCACCTGCCTTCACATGATGTTGTCGCGCCTGTCTCATATATTCTTTGCATTACCGCCTGGTTTGCCTGTGCGGGCCATGGACCCGCACTTCGAATGCTTGCTTCATTTTAACGCGTATTGATCTAGTGCAAAACAAATTCCATCCAGTGTTGCTCGGGCATTTCATTCAATGAGCATTGTCCCGCTTCAGCACGACCTTCACCGTGCGCATGATAATCCACAGATCCAGCCATAACGACCAGTTGCGCAGGTAGTCGAGGTCGAAATGAATGCGCGCCTCCATCTTGTCGAGGGTTTCCGTCTCCCCCCGCAAGCCATTCACCTGCGCCCATCCAGTGATGCCAGGCTTCACCTTGTGACGCAACATGTAGCCCTTGATCAACTTGCGGTACTGTTCATTGTGTGCCACCGCGTGTGGACGCGGCCCGACGATACTCATGCGCCCCTGCAGCACATTGATAAACTGTGGCAATTCATCGAGCGAACTGCGGCGCAAAAACCCACCGATGCGCGTGACGCGCTGATCATCCTTGGTTGCCTGCACCACCTTGTCACCATCCTCGCTGACAGTCATGGAACGGAATTTATACACAATGATCTCCTCCCCATACAGACCGTAGCGGCGCTGGCGGAAAATCACCGGCCCCTTCGATGTCATCTTGACGGCAATGGCGATGACCAGCATCACCGGCAACAGCATGACCTGGATCAGCAGGCCCAGCACGATATCGCTACCGCGCTTGACCATGCTGTTAAAGCCCGTGAACGGCGATTCGCGGATGGCGATGACCGGCATGCCGCCCACGTTGTCGAAGCGCGCCTGCATCAGGTCGAAGATATAAATATCGGGCAGGAAGTACACGGACGCCGTCGTATCCTGCAATTCATCGAGCATCTTGCGGATGCGTGGCTGGGCAGAAATGGGCTGGCTGATGAATATCATCTTGATATTGTGCTCGCGTACATAGGCGGCGATATCGGCCATCTTGCCCAGCATCGGTTCGCGCATTTTCTCGGGCCAACGGTCATCGGTACGGTCGTCAAAAAATCCCCGCACGCTCATGAACAGGTTCGGATTGCGCTCCACGGTCCCGGCAAACTTCAGGCTGGCATCATTGGCGCCAATGATCACGACCGAACGCACTTCGCTATCGCGGCCGGGATCGGCCACCATGCGCCGCGCGGCAAGATGACTGAGCAGCAATATGAATGGCGTCAGCAGGAACCACGCCAACACCAATTCGCGTTCAAAATGAAACGCCAGTCCCGTCGCCGAGCCGAGAAAGATCAGAATCAGGGCGGTGATGGCCCAGCTGACAAAAACATCGCGGGCGTAGGCCAGCATGCGGCCGCTGCGCCATGTACGATAGGGGTCGACATACTGGAACACCGACGATGAAATAAAAAACGCCAGGATCATCAGCACCAGCGAATATCCGGTAAATGGTGTGCCGGACAAAAACGACAGCAAATACAGGGTGCCCATGATGATGAGCGGGTCCAGAATACGCTGAAAGAACGAAATTAGGGGTATATCGTTAACCGTCATGATGCTCTTTAAAACTGGGCGCTGGCATTAAACGAAATGCCTTTGGCATGATAACTGCCAGTGTTGATCACAGGCGCTCCGCTACGTGCATCGCGGAAGGCACTAATACCAAGCTGAATATTCTGCTTCGGTGAATACGTCACCCCTAGCGATGCCGTGCGCGTCGTATCACTGACATCGCCGGGCAAAGTCAGGCCGCTGGCGGCAGAAAAATCGCGCTTTTCACGCCGCACCTGCGCATCCACGCGCACCTTGGCTGAAACATCCCAGGCGGCGGCCAGACTGGCTCCATTGTTCAAACTGCTGGAAATCAGGGAATTTTCCACTGCAGCAAACTCATGCCACAGACTGCCCGTGAAACGAACCTTGCCCAGCGGTGCCCAGTAGACGATCAGCCTACCGTTGGCGCCGCTCGAATCGCGGCCGGAAAATACCTCATTTTTACGCTTCACCCAACCACCCAACAGTTGAATCTGGGTAATTCCGCTAAAGCGCCAGTAGATGTTAGCCTTGATTTCATCCTGTTCGTATCCGTGCTCGATGTTGGAGAAGATCGGATCCGAGCGATTCGGATAACTCCCTTTCAGATGGCGCAACTGCAAGCCGATCCGGCTATCGCTGGGTGCCAAGTAATCAACGCCCAGTTCCGTCGCATCTTCGCGTCGGTTGGCGTAGCGCTGCGCGACGGCATCATAGGAATAGCGCTCGCGCGTGAAACCAGCACGCACCCGCCAGCTGGGATGAAAACGCCAGGCACCGTTAGCGTACTCGCGCTGCACCACGCGCAAATTGCGGTCCGTGGTGCGCAAGTCATTAAACGGCGTCAGGGTCTGCGCATAGCTCACGCCCACATGCCCTTCCAGGTGATTCGCGATATGCCATTCCAGATCGGCGAGGTAATCTTTGCCGCTGTAGTTCAGCTGATCGAAGTGATCGAATGACACGCGCGACCACTTCACCTGCCCGGTGAGTAATTGCCGTCCGATCGGGCGATTGAATAGTAGGCCCACTTGCAATTGCCGCGAAGTATCCGAACGAGAGCCATCAAAACCCGGCGAATTATCGGGCAAGCGGAAAAGATTATCGTCATAGGAATACGACGTGGCGATAAATGGCGCGATGGTATCGCTGATTGCCGCCACCGCCGGCAAGCTAAATGCGGCACTGCCAAGCAGCAGCACGGCAGCGGGCAACTGTGCCAAGCGCGGGTGCGGCAAGGCGCAAGTGCCTGACAGGCGATGTTTCTTACGCAAGGAATTCAACATGGGCATTGTCTTTGAAAGAGCAAACAGTTGATTGGCAATATTACCAGTAAGTCCAGTGTCCGCCGGAAACAATCCAGAGGCCCAGCACGCCATTTGTCACGCCGTGCGCCAGGATGGGCGACCACAAGTTCTGGCTACGCATATACAGCAGGCTATACGCGGCGCCGGCAACGATGCCTGCCAGCCACAAATTGTGTTCGAAGCCAAACAGTACCACGCTGACAACAAAAGCCTTGGCACTTGCCAGACGCGGATTGAATTTCAGGAAATCAGGGGCATCTATCCAGCGCAGCAGGAAGGAGCGCCAGAACAGCTCTTCCATCACGGGCACCACGAGGGCGGCGCCAGCGATGCGCAGCACCACCAGGCTCCACCCGATCTGGCCGTCATCACGCGGGTCGAAGCCGTCGGCGCTGCCGATGCTCATCCAGCCCGCATTCAAATTAATCCACAGCAAAAAAACAACAAGCCCGGTGGCAATCGCCACGGCCAGGGCGCGCGCGCCCAGCGGCATCCATGCCAACTCCGTGTAGCTACGACGCCAGTACCACAGCATGCCCAGCACGACGCCGATTTTGACGGCATACAACCAGCGCAGTTCCTGCGCGCCAAAGCCCGCCCGGCCCAGCATGTCGGCGATAAAGATAAAGGAGAGATAGGCCAGGAATGGCGCTACCCGGGGCAAGGCGGCGCGGTCAAACATCGTGCGGCGCGCCCGGGATGGGCCGACTCGCCGGGCGCGTTGGCCCGGACTGCGTGTTTTTGATAACAAACATGCATCCCCCGATGTAAAAAATATAATTATATAATTATATCAAGCCGGACCGTTGCCGTGGCAAGTAATCCTAACTTAATTACAACAGGAGAGGGGAAAACAATCAACCGTTGGCGCGCGCCTCGATCTGTTCCCACTTTTCCAGCGCTTCCAGCAGTTCGCCTTCGATCTCTGCCACGCGCGCGTTCAGGCGCTTGCCTTCGGCCGGCGTTTTCTTGTAGAAGTCCGGATGCGACAGTTCGGCGGCCAGCACCGATTGCTCATCTTCCAGCTTGGCAATCAGTTTCGGCAACTCTTCCAGCTCGCGCTGTTCCTTGTAGCTGAGCTTTTTCTGCTTAGGCGCAGGTGCGGCTGCCTCGACCTTCACGGCCGGCTTGCTGGCGGGCGCCGTGGCGATCGGCAAGGTGCGCACGCGCTCCCAATCCGTGTAGCCGCCGACGAATTCGCGCCACTTGCCCTCGCCTTCGGCGACGATCACTTGCGTGACCACGTTGTCGAGGAAGGTACGGTCATGGCTGACGAGGAAAACGGTGCCCGTGTATTCTTCCAGCAACTCTTCCAGCAATTCCAGGGTATCGATATCCAAGTCATTGGTCGGCTCATCGAGCACCAGGACGTTGGCCGGCTTGGCGAACAGGCGCGCCAGCAGCAAACGGTTGCGCTCGCCACCGGACAGCGACTTGACGGGCGAACGGGCACGTTCCGGCGCGAACAGGAAGTCGTTCAGATACGTCATCACGTGGCGGCGCTGGCCATTGATTTCGACCCAGTCGCTGCCTGGCGCGATGGTTTCCATCAGGTTTGCTTCTTCGTTCAGCTGCGTGCGCATCTGATCGAAATACGCAACCTGCAGCTTGGTACCGAGGCGGATGCTGCCCGTGTCCGACTCTTCCTGGCCCAGGATCATCTTCAGCAAGGTGGTCTTGCCGGCGCCGTTGGCGCCGATCAGGCCGACCTTGTCACCGCGCAGGATGGTGGCGCTGAAATCCTTGACGATGACCTTGTCGCCATAGATCTTCGAGACGTTTTCCAGGTCCGCCACGATCTTGCCCGAGCGTTCGCCGGCCGATACGTCCAGCTTGACTTGTCCCTGCTGTTCACGGCGCGCATTGCGCGTCAGGCGCAGCGCTTCCAGGCGGCGCACGCGGCCTTCGTCGCGCACGCGGCGGGCCTTGACGCCCTTGCGTATCCACACTTCTTCCTGCGCCAGGAACTTGTCGAACTTGGCGTTTTCCACTTCTTCGATTTCCAGCTGCTCCGCCTTGCGGGTCTGGTAAGCCGTGAAGTTGCCCGGGTATGACAGCAAACGGCCGCGGTCGAGCTCAATGATGCGCGTGGCAACGTTGTCGAGGAAGGAACGGTCATGGGTAATGAACAGCACACTGCCCTTGAAATCGCGCAGCAAGCCTTCCAGCCACAGGATGGAGCTGAAGTCCAGATGGTTGGTCGGCTCATCGAGCAGCAGCACGTCGGGCGCCGACACCAGCGCGCGCGCCAGCGCCACGCGCTTTTGCATGCCACCGGACAGGGTTTTCATCAGCATGTCGCCCGTCAGGTTCAAACGGTCGAGCACAGTTTCCACCTTGTTCGGCAAACTCCACGCATCGGCCGCATCGAGTTTGACCTGGATGTCGTGCATGCGTTCCATCAGTTCGTCGTCATTGCCCTGGCCAAACTGACCCGTCAGCGCATCGTATTCCTTCAGCCACGCCTGCGATTCGCCCATGCCGGAAGCGACGGCGTCGAACACGGACATCTCCGCGTCGAATTGCGGTTCTTGCTCCACATAGGCGATCTTGATGCCTTGCTGCATCACCAACAAGCCGTCATCGAGCTTGAACTTGCCCGAAATAACCTTCAACAGCGACGATTTGCCCGTGCCGTTGCGGCCGATCAAGCCGACCCGCTCCGAGGTTTCCAGTGAAAATTCCGCGTGATCGAGCAGCGCGACGTGACCGAACGCAAGTTGCGCCGATGAAAGAGAAATGACAGCCATAATGAGTAAGAGTGCTCGGGCGCCGTCTCGCGCACACCGCGTGGTGTGCAAAACAGCCGCCGATTAGATGAATGAAGCACGCATTGTACCGATAACTTGGACTTCAATCGCCATCGACCGGTAACTACCGCCTGGATGATCACAGGCCGCCGACGCGCGTTGCGTGGAAACGTGGTGTCGCCAGCAGGAATCGAACCTGCATTTAAGTCTTAGGAGGACCTTGTACTATCCATTGTACGATGGCGACACGCGCAGCGGCATTATACAGGCTAGTCCCACCTATTAATAGTCCGGCAAGCCGGCATGTGCAAGGCAGGGATCCTCAGTTCTTGGCCGCCGGGCCTGCCTGCAGCGATGACGAAGCCGTATTTAATAGCGGCAATATCTGTTGTGCCGCCAGGCCATGTGCCACCTTGTTCCAGTGCCCATCCATGGGTAGGAAATCCATGCGTTCGCGCCGTAACGCCCAATGCTGCGCGAACACAGGCTGCATGTCGACCACCGCAAAACCATGTTTCCTGACACGATCCATGAAAAATTCGCGGTCATCGCCATGCCATAGTGGTTTGGCCGAGCCAGAACCGTACAGCGCGTTACGGTCGCCGTCGACCAGAAAGATAAACCGCGTTGCCTCTCCACCGCCCACCTGGCGCAGTTGCGTCAGGTAATACTCCAGCACATCTCCGCGCGCGGCAGCGGCATCAGCAGCAGCCACACCGCCTGACTGGCCGCTCCGCATCTTGGACATGATCCAGTCGGACAATTTCAAGTTGTAATACACATACCGCGCCAATGCAGAATACGACACCAGGCGCTTGATCTTCGATTCGGTATACGGATTATGTACCACCGCCACGCCCTGCCCGCTCACCACAAAGTTACTGTGTCCGCGCGGCGCTGGCGCCAGCATATCGCTCAAGTCACCGGAATCGACGAACAACACCACATTGCGCGGATGCAGACGTGGTTGATAGTAGCGGACCATTTCCAGGGCATCGGCAAGGCCGTTGCCGGAACTGGCAGCGGCATAGACACTGCCACCCAATACTTTGTCGAGTCTGCCTTGTACGGTATCTGGATAATTCAGCATCAGGCTTTCAATAAAGCTGTCGCCTACGACCAGCACGGCAGCGCCATCCTGAAAGTCGGCCGAATTGTTATACCCCTGCTGGCTGGTCGCGCCGCGCCGGGCATTCGCCATGGCCCAGCCATGAGAATATACATAGTGCTGGCGCGGCAGGTAACGATTAAAAGGTACCGCAGAACTGGTATTTTCCATGCGCAAGCCAGATACAACCGGCATGCATTGCAAGAAAATTTCCAGTGCCAGCGCCGTGGCCGCGACACCGAGGCCGATTGCGAATATGGAGCGCATAGGATGAGTTAGAAATTAAAGTACAAGAATTCGGAAACACCACGCGTTTCGCTGATCGCCAGCAATAACAAGCACAGCATCAACATAGCACCAAGCAAGATGTCGCCACGGCCACCGCTCAGTCGCACCTCCTGCTCGCGCCGCAAACCGCGTCCCAGCAATTGATAGGCATTCGGCAAGAAAAAGGTAATTGCAGCGCAAGCACCCAGCCACCACAAACAGTTCCCCAGTTCCATGATGCGATTAACACCCAGCGCACCTTCGCGCATCTGCGGCGTTAGCGTGCCGCCAACCATGCCACGCAACACATCGAATGCTACGCCCACTGAACTGGCACGAAAGAAAACCCAGGCCAGAACTACTGCTAAAAAAGTAGCCGCGCAACCGCCAAAACGGATCAACAGGTTGCTACGCCCCCCCAGAAGATGTCGCAGAGCATGATTGATGATCAGATAAACACCATGCAGGGCGCCCCATACCAGGAAAGTCCAGTTGGCACCATGCCACAGGCCACCCAGCAACATGGTCAACAGCAGGTTGCGGTAACGCTGGAAAGCGCCCTGGCGATTGCCGCCAAGGGGAATATACAGATAGTCGCGCAAAAAATTAGACAAGGTAATATGCCAGCGACGCCAGAAATCGATGATGGAAGCGGCCTTGTAGGGCGAATTGAAGTTGATCGGCAAAATAATGCCAAACATATATGACAGGCCGTATGCCATGTCGGAATAGGCAGAAAAATCAAAGTACAGCTGGAAGGTATAGGCCAGTGCGCCAGCCCAGGCTTCCAGCATGCTCAGATGTTGATGATGCAGATCGAATACAGGGCCTACGTACCGGGCCACGCCATCGGCCAGGATTACCTTCTTGAACAGGCCGATGGTAAAGAACGACAAGCCCACAATCAACCTGCCGCGGCTGAAGACATGCGACTCGGGCGCTACGAATTGCGGCATCATCTCCTTGTGATGCAGGATAGGACCGGCAATCAGGTGTGGAAAATAGGTAACAAAGAGGCCGTAGCTTTCAGGCTGGTAGTCTTTCACCTTGCCTGCGTGACAATCGACGAGATAGGCGATTTGCGTGAAAGTAAAAAATGAAATGCCAATTGGCAGCGTGATGCCGATCGGCTCGATCGGCGCGCCCGTCAGCGCTGCGATATTGCTGAGCAAGAAGTCAAAATACTTGAAAAAGAGGAGCAGGGACAAGTTGAAGACGAGACCGAATATGAGCCATGCCTTGGCACTCTGCGCCTGGCCCTGCTCCTGGCGCTGCGAAATGCCACGGCCGATCGCGAAATTGCTGCAGACAGACAATGCCAGCAAAGGCAGAAATGTGATATCCCAGTAGCAGTAGAAAGCAATCGAGGCAAATAGCAGGAAGACGATTGACAGGCGCAATGAATATTTTGACAAAACAAAATAGCCGAGCAGCGCCAGTGGCAGAAACACCAGAAAAAAAGGAAATGAGTTAAATAACACAGCGCTATCCCAAAAGAGGAAGGTGACTCATGCAAAAATTTCAATCACAAAATAATATAATTATAGCAATTTTATTATATCAACAGGGGGATTTTTCGCTAAAGCGGACCTCATCAGACAGGCAACGCGCATCAATGCCATGTCGTCGCCTGTAGCGGCGCAACGGCGTGGCCCGGCGCTCCACCGCACCAGGCAAACGCATGGATGCCGTCCGTCAGTCACACAGTGGACGTCTTTGCAGACTCAAGCCAAGTGGCTGTCCAAGTGGCGTTTGCGCGCCTGGATGCCGCCAATCAGTGCCAGACCAAGCACCATCAGGGCATAGCTTGCTGGCTCGGGCACGGCGCTGATGGAAAATACCTGGATCGCGCCAAAGGTCACATTTGGATGGGAGGAATAAGGTTTACCGTCAAGTAAGCTGATACCGAAGACGCCCTGATCCGGATCAATATACGAATACCGGTAAGAGACGCCTTTTGTCGTCAGATCGGCAGAAACGCCAAGATCAGCGCCGATGCCAAACGTAGGGCCAGCGTTGATATCATTAAGAGTCTGATAGGCACCGATGGAGTCCAGAGCATAGCTCTTCGGCGTCTGGATATGGCGCTGTCCAGTACTCAGATTGAAGATGAAAGCAGTTCGCTGACTATCTTCCGGAGTCATGTTATATGTGCCAGATGAATTCCAGCTTTGCGGATTGTAACCGCCGACCAGCCAGGTCTGCCCGGACTCATTGCGCGCTTCCATCACGGAAAACGTGCGCCCCTTTCCATCGGAGGCTTTGTGAAAGTCGAACGAAGTATCACCGACGGACTTGGTATAGATCGCCTTGAGCGATAATGGCCCTTCGCCGAGCCAAGATGCCAATTGCGCCTGACTCGCACTATCAAGTAGTGATTGCGCAAAAACAGCCGGCGCATGACCGAGGTACATGAGCAGGCCAGCACAAAACAGCACCGGACGGGCTTTTTCGATGTTACTCTTGATTATTTTTCGCATCGCACATCCTTGATTGGCGCCAGAAATTTCGGCATTCCAATATAGCATGAGAGATGTATTTAATGCATCCATTAAGTGTAACTATATTATCATATTTGACATTTAACAAGATGGTGGCAACACCGCCGTCACCTCGATTTCCACCTTCGCCCTGTCCTCGATCAGTCCCGCCACCTGCACGGCCGTCATGGCAGGAAAATGCTTGCCGATGATTTCCCTGTAGGCAACGCCAATTTGTGGATATGCCGCCACATATTCCTTTTTGTCCAGCACATACCAGTTCATGCGCACGATGTGTTCGGGCAAGGCGCCCGCCTCGGCCAGCACGGCGACGATATTTTGCAGCGCCTGGCGCACCTGGCCCGCGAAATCGTCCGTGTGGAATTGGCCCTGCGCGTCCCAGCCGATCATGCCGCTGACGTACACCGTGCGTCCGCTGGCGGCGATGCCGTTCGCATAGCCGCGCGGCCTTGCCCATCCTGGTGGTTGCAGCACTTGCATATTGTTTTCCTCCTTATTCATGCGGCTCATGCGGCCGCCGCCTCGCGCAGCAGTTCGCGCGCGATGATCAGTTGCTGTACTTCGCTGGCGCCCTCGTAGATGCGCAGCGCGCGAATTTCGCGGTACAGGCGCTCGACCGGGTGCCCGCTGACCACGCCCATGCCGCCGAACAGCTGCACGGCCGCGTCGATCACCTGCTGCGCCGTCTCGGTGGCCGTCAGCTTGGCCATGGCCGCGTCCTTCGTCACCTTGCGGCCCTGGTCGCGCTGCCAGGCGGCGCGGTAGGTGAGCAGCGCGGCCGCATCGATGCCGGTGGCCATCTGCGCCAATTTTGCCTGCGTCAGCTGGAAATCCGCCAGGGTCTGGCCGAACATCTGGCGCTTTGTCGCGTGGCGCAGCGCTTCGTCGAACGCGCGCCGCGCAAAGCCCAGGGCGGCGGCGGCCACCGACGTGCGGAACACGTCGAGTGTCGCCATCGCCACCTTGAAGCCCTGCCCCGCTTCGCCCAGGCGCTGCGACACGGGTACGCGGCAATTGGCAAAGCGCAGGCGCGCCAGCGGATGCGGGGCGATCACGGCGATGCGTTCGGCGATTTCCAGGCCCGGATTGTCGGCATCGACGATGAAGGCGCTGATGCCGCGCGCGCCCGGCGCCTCGCCCGTGCGGGCGAACACCACGTAAAAGTCGGCGATGCCGCCGTTCGATATCCACGTTTTTTCGCCGTCGAGCACGTAGTCGTCGCCATCGCGGCGCGCCGCGCACACCATGGCCGCCACGTCCGAGCCGGCCTGCGGTTCGGACAGGGCAAAGGCGGCGATGCGCTTGCCGCTGGCCACGTCCGGCAAATAGCGCGCCTTGTTGTCCAAGCTGCCGAACAGGCCGATGGCGCCGGAACCGAGTCCCTGCATGGCAAAGGCGAAATCGGCCAGGCCGTCGTGGCGCGCCAGGGTTTCGCGCATCAGGCAAATGGCGCGCGTGTCGATCTTGCCATCGGTGCCGGTGGCGTATCTCAGCCAGCCGCCCTGCCCCAGTTCCGCCACCAGCGCGCGGCAAGCCGCATCGACGTCGGCGCCGTGCGCCTCGCCAAGATGCTGCGCCGCCCAGGCATCGAGTTCGGACTCAAGCTTTGCATGATGTGTCTCGAAAAACGGCCAGTCCAGGTAAGTGGTGTCGCGTGTATTTTGCATCTTAATCGCCCTCGAACTGCGGTTTTTCCTTCGCCACGAAGGCGTGATAGGCACGGTGGAAATCGTTGGTGGCCATGCAAATGGCTTGCGCCTGCGCTTCCGCCTCGATCGCTTCATCGACGCCCATGCTCCACTCCTGCTGCAGCATTTTTTTCGTCATGCCGTGCGCGAACGTGGGGCCGCTGGCCAGGCCGGCGGCGAACAGCTGCGCCGCTTCGGCCAACTCCTCCGGCTGGACCAGGCGGTTGAGCCAGCCCCAGCGCTCACCCTCGGTTCCAGGCAAGGAGCGCCCCGTGTACAGCAGCTCGGCGGCGCGGCCCTGGCCGATCACGCGCGGCAGCAAGGCGCAGGCGCCCATGTCGCAGCCGGCCAGGCCCACGCGGGTAAACAAGAAGGCCGTCTTGCTGCGCGCCGTGCCGATGCGGATATCGGAAGCCAGCGCCAGCATGGCGCCGGCGCCGGCGCAAATGCCATCGATGGCGGCGATGATGGGCTGCGGGCAGGCGCGCATGGCTTTCACCACGTCGCCCGTCATGCGGGTAAACGCCAGCAGGCCGGGCATGTCGAGTTTCGTCAGCGGGCCGATGATGTCGTGCACGTCGCCGCCCGAACAGAAATTGTCGCCGCTGCCCGTGATTACGACGGCCTTGACGTCGTCCGCATGGGCCAGCGCGCGAAACAGCTCGCGCAATTCCGCATACGAGTCAAAAGTGAGCGGATTCTTGCGCTCCGGGCGGTGCAAGGTCAAGGTGGCGACGCCTGCATCGACGGCAAACAGAAAATGCCGCGCGACGTAATGGGCCAGGCTGGAGCGGTTGCCAGGCAGGTCTTGCGGCTGGCCGGGTAGATGGCGCATGGTCAGTCCTTTATCGAGGTGTCATTCAGCTGCTGCTTCATGTGCGACAGCAGGTCGATCAACTGGGTTTTGTCATCGGGCGTCACGCCGTGCAGCAGTTCGGCGATCCAGCCTTCGTGCACGCGCGCCATGTCGTCGAACGCGCGCCGGCCCGCCGGCGTCAGCTTGACGCTGTACGAACGGCGGTCCTTCGGATCGACCACGCGGACCACCAGTTTTTCCTGCTCCAGCTGGTCGGTGATGCCCGTGATATTGCCGCCCGTGACCATCATGCGCTTGGACAGTTCACCCATGCGCAAACCGTCGGGGAAGCGCTCGAGCTGCGCCATCAAGTCAAAGCGGGGCAAGGTGATGCCGAAGGTGGCGCGCAAGCGCGTGCGCACTTCGTTTTCAATCTTCACCGTGCACGAGAGCATGCGCAGCCACAATTTCAGCGATTGATGGTGGTCCTGCGTCAGCCGGCTGGCCAGGTCCAGCACGGGTTCGTCGTGCAAATTTTCGGGTTCTTTATCCATGGTCTTCATCTAGTTACATGACTTCGCCGCCGGCGACGGCGATCGATTGTCCATTCATGGCGGACGACGCGGGCAGGCATAGCCACGCCACCGCATCGGCCACTTCCTGCGGCTGCACCAGCCGCTGCTGCGGATTGGACGCCGCCAGTTCCGCGCGCGCCGCGTCTTCGCCGCGCCCCGTCTTGCGCACGATGTTCTGCACGGCTTGCGTTACCATCTCCGTTTCCGTGTAGCCGGGACAGACGGCGTTGACGGTAACGCCGCGCGGCGCCACTTCCAGCGCCAGCGCGCGCGTCAGGCCGATCACGCCATGCTTGGCCGCGACATAGGCGCTGACGTAACGATAGCCTTTCAGGCCCGCCGTCGACGCCACGTTGACGATGCGCCCCCAACCCGCTTCCAGCATGGCCGGCATGGCCGCCTGGCAGCAGTGGAACACGCCTGTCAGGTTCACGGCCAGCATCTGCTGCCAGATGGCGGCGTCCGTCTTGCCGAACGGCGCCGCATGCGCCTGGCCCGCGTTATTGATCAAAATGTCGATGCAGCCGAAATGCGCGGCCGCCTGCGCAAACCCTGCCTGCACGGACGCTTCCACTGCCACGTCGAGCACGCAGATGGCGACCCTGCCCGCGTGGCCCGCCTCTTCCAGCTGCATGCGCGCGCGCGCCAGCCGCGCGCCATCGCGCCCGGCCAGGGTGACCCTGGCGCCCGCGTCCAGCAAGGCGGCCGCGCAAGCGAGGCCGATGCCGCTGCCGGCGCCCGTCACCAGCGCATGTTTTCCTGATAATGCGTCCATCAATGCTTCCTTGCTCATGTCATCCCTCCAGCAGCCGCGCGGCCACCTGTTGCGGGGTGAGGCCCGTATTGGCGGCAGCCAGCTGGCGCTCGCGCTGCAGATTGCGTTCCAGCTGCTGCTGGCCCGCACGGTACTGTTTCGGCCACGCCGCCGCGGCGCCGCTATAGCCAATGCGCGCCATTTCCGTCAGGGTCCAGGCGGGGTTGGCCAGGTGCGGCCGGCCCACGGCGCACAGGTCGGCGCGCCCGGCGGCGATGATGCTGTTGGCGTGGTCGGCTTCGAAGATCGAGCCGACGGCCATGCTGGCGATGCCCGCCTCGTTGCGCACGCGGTCGGCGAACGGCGCCTGGAACATGCGTCCGTACACGGGCTGTTCGAGTTTACTCACCTGGCCCGAGGAACAGTCGATCAGGTCGGCGCCGGCCTGCTTGAACAGGCGCGCGATGACGACTGCATCGTCGGGCGTGATGCCGCCTTCGACCCAGTCGTGGGCCGAGATGCGCACGCTCATCGGCTTGTCTTGCGGCCAGGCGGCGCGCATGGCGCGGAACACGCGCAGCGGATAGCGGCAGCGGTTTTCCAGGCTGCCGCCATATTCGTCCGTGCGGCGGTTGGTCAGCGGCGAGATAAAACTCGACAGCAGATAGCCATGCGCGCAATGCAGTTCCAGCCAGTCGAAACCGGCGACGGCCGCGGCCAGGGTAGCGCGCACGAAGTCTTGCTCGATGCGCGCCAGGTCGCTTTCCGTGGCCGCGCGCGCCGTTTGCGACACGCCGGCCAGGTACTGCTGTTCCGAGGCCGAGATCAAAGGCCAATTGCCCTCGCTGAGCGGCAGGTCGATGCCGTCCCACATGGGCCGCGTCGAGCCTTTCGCGCCCGCGTGGCCCAGCTGCAGGGCGATCTTCGCATCGCTGTTCGCATGCACGAAATCGACGATGCGGCGCCATGCCTGCGTGTGCGCTTCGCTGTACATGCCGGGACAGGCGGGCGTGATGCGCGCGTCCGCCGACACGCACGTCATCTCGGCAAACACGAGGCCAGCACCGCCCAGGGCGCGCGCGCCCAGGTGCATCAAATGATAGTCGCCCGCCACGCCGTCGACGGCGCTGTACTGCGCCATCGGCGAGACGGCGATGCGGTTTTTCAGCAGCACGCCGCGCAGCCGGAACGGCGTGAGCATGGGCGGCAAGGCCTCGTCCCGCATTTCCACGCCAGCCTGCTCGCCCGCGCGCCGCGCCAGCCATTGTTCATAATCGGCCACATACGCAGGGTCGCGCAGGCGCAGGTTTTCATGCGAAATGCGCTGGCTGCGCGTGAGCATGGAATAGGCGAACTGCGGCGCTTCCATGGCGCTGTAGCGCTCGACGTTTTCAAACCACTCCATGGAATTGCGCGCCGCGCTCTGGATTTTCAGCACCTCGATGGCGCGCAGTTGCTGGTAGGCGGCCAGCGCAGCGTCGGCATCCCCATGCTGGCCGAAGCAGCGCGCCAGCTCGATGGCGTCTTCCAGCGCCAGCTTGGTGCCGGAGCCGATCGAGTAATGGGCCGTGTGGGCAGCATCGCCCATCAGCACGACGGGCACGCCATCCTGGTGATGCACCCATTGCCGGCAGACGATGCGGGGGAAGGTGATCCATTGCGCCGAACCGCGCAAGTGCGGCGAATTGCTCAGCAAACCGTGGCCGTCGAGTTCCTCGGCGAACAGGGCTTCGCAAAAGGCGATGCCCTCTTCCTGGCTCATGGCGTCCAGGCCCGCGGCGCGCCACACGTGTTCGGGCGTTTCGACGATGAAGGTGGAAGTATCGCCATCGTATTGATAGATATGCGCCTGGAACCAGCCGTGCGGCGTCTGGCGGAAGGCAAACGTGAAGGCCTCGAATTTCTTGCGCGTGCCCAGCCAGACGAAGCGGCAATGGCGCTGGTCGACTTCGGGCTGGTAGCTGGCCGCATAACGCATGCGGATACGGCTGTTCAAGCCGTCGCTGGCGATCACCAGGTCGGCGCCGTACTGCTTCGCGATGGCCTGGTCGTCCTGCACTTCCGTCTCGAACACCAGCTGCACGCCGAGTTCTTCGCAGCGCGCCTGCAGGATATTGAGCAGGCGCTTGCGGCCGATGCCGCAAAAGCCATGGCCGCCGGATCGCACGGTCTCGCCCTTGAAGTGGATCTCGATATCGTCCCAGTGGTTGAAGGCCTGCAGGATGGCGCGCGCAGTCGGCTCGTCCGCATTGGCCAGGTTGCCCAGGGTCTGGTCGGAAAATACCACGCCCCAGCCAAAAGTGTCGTACGGGCGGTTGCGCTCGATGACGGTGATGCGGTGATCCGGGTTCTGCTTTTTCATGAGCAGGCTGAAATACAGGCCGGCGGGACCGCCGCCGATGCAGACAATATTCATGGGGTGTCCGTGCGAAGTTTGAAGCGCTGCAGCTTGCCCGTTTCCGTGCGCGGCAGCGAAGGCAGGAAGCGGATGGCGCGCGGATATTTATACGGGGCGATCTGCTGGCGGCAAAATTCCTGCAGTTCGGCCGCCAGCGCATCACTGGCCTGGCTGCCGTCTTTGAGCACCACGTGCGCCTCGACGATCTGGCCACGCTCGGCATCGGCGCGCCCGACCACGCCGCATTCGGCCACGGCCGGATGGCGCAGTAGCGCCTCTTCCACTTCCGGGCCCGCGATGTTGTAGCCGGCCGAGACGATCATGTCGTCGCTGCGCGAACGGTAATAAAAATAGCCGTCGGCATCCATCTCGAAGGTGTCGCCCGTCAGGTTCCAGCCATTCTGCACGTACTCGCGCTGGCGCGGATCGGACAGGTAGCGGCAACCGGTGGGGCCTTTCACGGCCAGGCGGCCCGTCACGCCGGGCGGCTGCGGCACGCCCGCATCGTCGACGATGCACGCCTGGTAGCCGGGAATCGCCTTGCCGATGGCGCCGCGGCGGATGCCGTCGCCCGTGGCGGAAATGAAGATGTGCAGCATTTCGGTGGCGCCGATGCCGTCCGTCATGGCCAGGCCCGTGGCCGCCTGCCAGGCGTCGCGCGTGGCCAGCGGCAGCGCTTCGCCGGCCGACACGCACAAGCGCAGGCTGCGCAAGTCGTGGCTGGCCGCCAGGGGCGCCATCTGGCGGTAAAAGGTGGGCGCCGTGAAGCAGATGGTGGCTTGATAGGCGCCGATGGCGCGCAGCAGGCCGTCGGGCGTGAGTTTTTCCAGCAGCACGGTGGCCGCGCCAAAGCGCAGGGGGAACAGCAGCAAGCCGCCCAAGCCGAAGGTGAACGCCAGCGGCGGCGTGCCGATGAAAATGTCGCCGGCGCGCACCTGCAGCATGGAGCGGGGAAAGCAGTCGCAGATGGCCAGCAAGTCGCGGTGCATGTGCATGGTGCCTTTGGGAACGCCCGTCGTGCCCGAGGTAAAGCTGATCAGGCAGACGTCGTCGGCCGCCGTGTCGCATGCGGCAAAGGGCGCAGCGTGGGCCGCCATGCGCCGTTCCAGTTCCGCGTCGGCGGCGCCGAAGCACAGCATGGCCGGCAGGGATGGCACCGCGTCGAGCTCCGCGCGCAAACCCTGCGCGCACAGTACGGCGTTCACTTCCGCCTTGCTCACGATGGTGGACAGTTCGCGCGCCCGCAGCAGCGGCATGGTGGGCACGGCGATGCAGCCGGCCTTCAGCACGGC
Organism: Janthinobacterium lividum; assembly: GCF_011601275.1. GTDB lineage: Bacteria > Pseudomonadota > Gammaproteobacteria > Burkholderiales > Burkholderiaceae_D > Janthinobacterium > Janthinobacterium lividum_E. The sequence goes on from NZ_JAAOLY010000006.1 coordinate 110,193, forward strand.
CAGCAGGCAGGCGGCCATCATCGGAGTATTCGCGCCGCGCAGCAGCACGCGGTTGCCGGGGATCAGGCGCAGGTCGCTGCGCAGCACGTGGGCGACGCGGTCGACTTGCCGCGCCAGCTCGGCGTAGCTCCAGCGCTGGCCGTCGGCCAGGATGGCGGTACGCTCGTCGCCGCCATTGGCCACGGCCGCATCGAGCAGCGCGGCGACGCAATTGAGGCGCGCCGGATACTGCAGCTCGGGCAGATCAAGGCACAGCTGCGGCCAGAGTGCGCGCGGCGGCAAATGCGTGCGCGCAAAGTCATCGTGGGGAGATGCGGCGGTAGGCGAAGGGTCGCTGCTCATGCTCATCCTGGCTGGTGACGGGCGCGTGCACAAGGCCCGGAAGCAGATACTTTAAACCTAAAGTATTTTTCCAGCAAGCAGAAAGCAGCAGATTCAGTCGGCGCAGTCCTGCTGTAACAAACGCGCCTGCTGCGCCACGCTGCGCGCCAGCGCGGCCAGGGCCGTTTGCATCTGCTCGCCGTCGAGCACCGCCGACTGCAGCAGTGCGCTCATGCCGGCCTCCGCGCCATGCAAGCCCAGGGTGCGGCAACCGAGGTGCAGCCGTTCAAGCTGCTGGCGCGCCTGGGCCGGCTCGCCGCGGGCCAGCAAGGCGTCGACCTGTTCGCTGGCACCACCGATCTGCCCCTGGAAGCCCGTCAAGTAGGCCAGCAGGCGTTCGCTGTCGATGCCCAGCCGCTGCAAGGTGTCGCGCGGCGCCTCGGCCGGCAAGGCGGAAACGTCGAAGCAGGCGTCGATATGCTGGCGCACCTGCTCCGGCTGGAAGGGCTTGACGATGTAGCCGGCGGCGCCCGCCTGCACGGCGTCGCGCACCGTGTCCTGGTCATTGGCCGACGATACGAGCACCAGCGGCATGGCGTCGAGCGCGCTGTCGGAGCGGATTTTCTGCAGCAGCTCCATGCCGGACAGGCGCGGCATGCGCAAGTCGCAAAAGCACAGCGAAGGACGCAAGCCGCCTTCGAGCTGCTCCCACGCGGCCGCGCCATCCTCGGCTTCCACGATATCGTGCACGCCACAGCTGTCGATCAGGTGCATCAGCACCATGCGCGACACGACATCATCGTCAACCACGAGTACTTTCATTGCTTTCTCCATTGGCGGCAGCGTCAAGGTGCCTGGCCGTATTCTATCCAGTTTCGCCGCGCGCCCGATGGCCGGCATTGCCTATTTTACATTTCCTGGTCCGAAACGGCTATTTGCGCCAACAGTGCGCGCAATTGCGGCAAATGCAGGGCCACCTGCGTCCAGCGCCCGCCATCCGCCGCCTCTTCCATTTCCGTACACAGCATGTGCAGCTGCGTTTCATCGAGATAGGCGGCGCTGCCCTTCAACCCGTGCAGCAAGCGCCCGGCGTTGTCCTTGTCCCGCGCCGCCAGGGCGTCGTCGAGTTCGCGCAAGCGGCCCTCCAGGTCGGCGACGAAGGCGACGCGGATGCGCCGTTGCAGCTCGCCGCTGCGGATGGACTGGGAAGGCGCCGGAACAGGAACTGCCGGCGCGATGCCGAACAGGGCGTCGAGTTCGGCCTGCCCCCGCGCCGCGCCGCGCGGTGCGTTCGACGGCATGCGCGGCAACATGAAACCGCGCTGCAGCTGGCGCTCGATGGCGCGCGCCAGCAAGCCATGCAGCGCCGCCTCGTCCACCGGTTTGCTGAGGAAATCATCCATGCCGACGCCAAGATAGCGGCTGCGGTCTTCTTCGCTGGCGTTCGCCGTCAGGGCCACGATCATCAATTCCTGGTCGCGCACGGGCTGGTCCGGCCAGCCGCCCACGCGGATCAATCGCGTCGCCGTGGCGCCGTCCATCTCCGGCATGCGCCCGTCCATCAGGATCAGGTCATAGCGCGTATGCACGCAGGCCGCCACCGCCAGCACGCCATTGGCGACCACGTCGACCCGGTGTCCCAGTTCCTCGAGCATGACGCGGATGATGATCTGGTTGGTGGGGAAGTCTTCCGCGCACAGCACGCGCAACTGGTGGCTGTGCGGCGCCAGCGCCACCTGCGGCACCAGCGGCGGCGCCACGCCATCGGCCAGCGGCAAGGTGAAGGCAAACGTGCTGCCCTGCCCCGGCGTGCTGGCCACTTCGATCTCGCCCTCCATCAGTTCGACCAGCTGGCGGCAGATCGCCAGGCCCAGCCCGGTGCCGCCGTAGCGCCGCGTGGTGCTGGCGTCGGCCTGCTCGAACTTCTGGAACAGGCGCGCCATCGCATCGGCATCGATGCCGATGCCGCTGTCGCTGACGCTAAAGCGGATCAGGTTGACCTTGCGCCCGCCGCTGCCGCTGGCCACGCCGGCGCGCTCGACGCAGACGCTGACGCCGCCGCGCTGGGTGAACTTGAAGGCATTGCCGACCAGGTTGACCAGCACCTGGCGCAAACGGGTCGGGTCGCCCACGACGAAGGGCGGCAGGTCGGGCGCGAAATCGATGGAAAAGCCGATGCTGCGCGCGGCCGCCTGTTCCTCGAACAGGGTGACGACCGTCTCGATGGCCGCGCCAAGCGCGAAGTCGATGTTTTCGATACTCAGCTTGCCCGCCTCGATCTTGGAAAAGTCGAGCAAGTCATTGATGATCACCAGCAGCGACTGAGCATTGGCCTGGCCGCGCAGGATCTGTTCGCGCGTGGCGTCGTGTAGCTGCTCGTCGCGCAGGGCAAAGCCCAGCATGCCGATCACGCCGGCCAGCGGCGTGCGCATCTCGTGGCTCATATTGGCTAGGAATTCCGACTTCTGGCGCGTCGCATCCTCGGCCTTGCGCTTGGCCTGCCGCAGGCTTTCCTCGTTTTTCGTCAGGCTGCTGTTCACTTGCGCCAGCTTTTCCGACTGGGCCAGCACTTCGATCTCCTTGCTCTGCAACTCGGCCGTGCGTTCGCTGACCTGCTTTTCCAGTTCATTCTGCTGATGCCGCAGCGCCCGCACGCGCTGGCGGTAGGCGCCATACACGGCGCCCAGCAGCAGCGCCGCCATCAGGGTGCGGAACCACCAGGTTTTCCAGAACGGCGGCAAGATCGTGATGGCCAGGGTGGTGCCGCTCTCGTTCCACACGCCGTCCTTGTTGGCCGCCTTGACGCGAAACACGTAGTTGCCCGCATCGAGGTTGGTGTAGGTGGCAAAGCGCCGCCCCGCATCCGTCATGACCCAGTCCTGGTCGAAGCCTTCGAGCCGGTAGGCGAACATGTTGCGCTGGGGCGCGGCGAAATGCAGGGCCGCGAATTCCAGCGAAAAGACGCTTTCGCGGCTGGTCAGCACCAGCTTGCGCGTGTGGTCGATGGCCGTCTTGAGCACGTGCGCAAACTCGCCGCGGCCGATACCCACGGGCTTGTTGAAGATCTGCAGCTCCGTGACGGCCACCAGCGGCGGCACGCGGTTGTCGTGGATATCCTGCGGCATGAACGCCGTCATGCCGTTGAAGCCGCCGAAATACATGGTGCCGTCCGATGAGCGCAGGGCCGCGCCATCGAAATACGAGCCTTCCACCGTGCCGTCGGCGCTGTCGTAGTTGCGAAACAGGCCGCTGCGCATGTCGAGCCGCGTGATGCCGCTATTTGTGCTCAGCCACAGCTGCTCGTTGTCGTCGCCGAGGATGCTGGCGACGGCGTCGTCAGCCATGCCATCCTTGCGCAGGAAACGGCGGAAGCGGATCTCCCCCTTGGCGTCGACATCCATGCGGTTCAAGCCATTGGCCGTGCCCACCCACAGCACGCCGCGCTTGTCCTCGTGCAGGAAATGCACTTCGTCGTGGCTCAGGCTCTGCGGGTTTTGCGGATCGTGGCGGAAATGCCGGAAGCGGCCGCTGGCGCGGTCCAGCAAGTCCAGGCCGTGGAAGGAACCTATCCACAGCCGCCCCTTGCCGTCTTCCAGCACAGGCCGCACCATGTTGTCGGACAGGCTGTTCGGGTCGGCCGGATCGTGGCGGTAGGTGGTAAAACGCTTGCTGGCGGGATCGAAACGGTGCACGCCGCCCCGCGTCGAGACCCACAGCATGCCGCTGCGGTCGCTCGCGATATTGCGGATGGTGTCGCTGTTCGGGTCGCCGGCGGCAAAGCGCATGGTAAAGAAGCGTTCCAAGGCCGGATCGAAGCGGTGCAAGCCCGTCGAACCGCCCACCCACAGCACGCCGTCCGGCGCCTTGTACAGGGTCGTGACCTGCTCGTCGCGCGACATGCCGGGCGCGCTGCGCAGGTCGAACAGGCGCGAGCTGCCGTCGCGCGTGTCGTACAGTTTCAGGCCGCCCTTGGTGGCCAGCCACAGCTTGCCATTGCCCGCGTCGGCCACGGCGCGCACTTTCTTGTCGGCCAGCGCGCCCACGTCGCCGGGCGCGCGCGCCATGCGCGAAAAGCCGCCGCTGCCCAGGTCGACCCGGCTCACGCCGTTGTACCAGGAGCCGACCCAGAAGGTGCCGGCGCGGTCGCGGTACAAGGATGACAGCTGGTTGTCGGCGACGCTGAACTTGTCGCCCGTCTGGTGGCGATATTGCAGAAAGGTGTCGCTTTCGGGCAGCCAGCGGAACAGGCCATCGGCATTGCTGCCCAGCCAGACGGTGGCGTCGACATCCTGGTACAGGCTGGCAACGCGGATGGCGGAAAAGCCATGTTTCTCGCCGAAGCGCACTCTCGATTGCGGCGGCTGGCCGGCGGCGCCCAGACGCCAGCGCTCGGCGCCGGCCATGGTGCCTATCCACAGGTTCTGCTGGCGGTCGATCAGCAGTGACTGGATCACGTTGTACTTCGAGCCGGGCGTCGCATCGACGGCGAAATGCTCGAAGCGCTCGCTGCCCGGCGCCAGCATGTCCAGGCCCGTTACCGTGCCGATCCACAGGCGCTGCCGCGCGTCCAGCGCCAGCGCCTTGATTTCATTGTCGCCCAGGCTGTGCGGGTTGCCTTCTTCATGGTGCCAGGTGCGGAAGTGGCCCGTGGCGGGATCGAAATGCTGCAAGCCGTCCGAGGTGGCGATCCAGAAGCCGCGCGCGCCATCGTCGAGAATGGCGTGGATATGCCGGTTGCCGTTGCCGCGCTTGCTCTTTTCCGCGGGGCCGTAATGGATGAAGGTCTGGCTGGCGGCGTCGAAGCGGTCCAGGCCATTGTCCGTGCCCACCCACAGCTGGCCCTGGCTATCGACGTGCAGTTCGCCGACCCAGTTGTCGGCCAGGCTGGTCTTGTCGCCTTCGATATTCTTGTAGACGACCATGCGGTAGCCGTCGTAGCGGCTCAGGCCGGACTGGCTGCCGAACCACATATAGCCTTGCCGGTCCTGGGCGATGGCCAGCACCGATTCCTGCGCCAGGCCCTGGTCGACGCTGAGCTGGTCGAAACGCAGGGTGGGCGCAGGCCCCGCCATCGCCCGGCCGCCCATCAGCAGAATTAATAGTAAGGCAACATCGAAAACACGTCGAAATACCAGCACAATCGTCCTGTCAAAAAAAACGCGAAAAACCCGCACGCCGCTCCAAGGGCCGTCTCAAGAACCAAAAAACGCCAGTACATCGTCCTTGCGGGCCTGCGTATCGCGCTGTCCAAGACGGATCAGCTCGTTAGTATACGTCGATTCGAACAATAAATACGATGCCAGCGCCGCCCCGCGCGCTTCGGCCGCGCCGATGCCCGACAACATGGTGCGGATGGGACGGGGCAAACTGCCGATATGCCGGCTGGCGATGGCGTCGAGCCGCTCGGACGGCGCGATGACCAGCAATTCCACGGGGCGCAAGGCTGTCTTGCCCAGCAGTTCGGGCGGCAGCATGGACAGGGTCAGGTTGATGCGGTTCAGGCGCTCGATGTCGACGGCCAGGCCGTCGAGGAAGATCGACGACAGCGCGTGGCCGGCGATCTGCGCCAGACTCGGGTAGCGCGCCGCTTCGGACGCGGCGGGCGCCGGTTCCGTCATGCGCCCCGCGCCCACCACCAGCACCTTGTTCGCGCCCAGGTGGATGGCCGGCGAGATCGGCGCCAGCTGGCGCATGGAACCGTCGCCGCAGTATTCGCGCTGGCCGCCCACGTACAGGGGCACGGCGGGGAAGATGAAGGGGATGGCGGCCGAGGCCAGCAAGTGCTCCACGCCGATCTGGTCCGGCAGGGCCAGGCGCTGCGTGCGCACCCAGGGCGCGATGTCCTCGGCCGTCTGGTAAAACGTCATGTGCCGGCTGCCCGAATACGACGACGCCGTCACGGCCAGCGCATGCAGCAGGCCGTCGGCCAGGGCCGCGTCCAGGCGCGGCAGGTCGAGCATGCGGTGCAGCAGGCTGACCAGCGGGGTATTGTCGAGCAGGGAACTGGGCGGCGACGCATGCCACTGGCGCAGCAGCCAGCCAAACGACAGCAGGGACAGCCAGCGCGCGCCCGAACGGATCACGCCCAGCGAATCGGCCCGGTAGACTTGCTCGACTTCGATGTGCTGCCACACGTCGAGCAGCTTTTGCACGCCTTCGCCGAAATTATCTGCGCGGCAGGCCAGCGCCGTGGCGTTGATTGCGCCGGCCGAGGTGCCGCAGATGATGTCGAACGGATTGCGCGCCGGCGCCCAGCCCGCTTCCCACAGAATCGCCGAAATCGCTTGCAGCACGCCCACCTGATAGGCGGCACGGGCGCCTCCTCCCGTGAGTATCAAGCCTGTTTTATTTTGCATTCCCATGCCGGCAGATTAGCAGGGTCTTGGTGCTTTGTGGAAAAGTTTAGTCTCCTCGCACCATGCCTTCGCGTCTTGGATCCGCGCCCCCAAACCAGAAATCCTTGCCATGCGCATTCAGGCGCATGATGCCCTGCAAGCCCGAGTTCTGTTCGATCACGCGCACCTCGTGGCCCATCGCCTGCAGCGCCTCGACCTGGGCGGCCGGCGCGCGGCCCTTTTCCAGTTCCGTCGGGCCGTTGCGGCTGCCGAAGTTCGGCAGGCTGATCGCCTGCTGCACGTTCAAGCCCCAGTCCATGGTGCCGACGAGGACCTTGGCGACATAATTGATGATGGACGAGCCGCCGGGCGAACCCGTGGCCAGCACCAGCTTGTGCGTGCCCTTCTCGAACACGAGGGTGGGCGACATGGCGCTGCGCGGACGCTTGCCCGCTTCGACCCGGTTGGCGATCGGGCCGTCCGCATCGCGCGAATCGAACGAGAAATCCGTCAGCTGGTTATTCAGCAGGAAGCCGTCGACCATCTGGCGCGAGCCGAACGCGTCTTCCACGCTGGTGGTCATCGACAGACCGGCACCAAAAGCGTCGACGGCCACCAGGTGCGACGTCGACGGGCGCTGCAAGGCGTTGTCCATGCCCCACGCCACCTGCATGCCGGGCGGCGTACCTGGCAAGGCGCGGCCCATGGATTTTTCGCCGATCAGGGAAGCGCGCTGCGCCAGATAGGTTTTATCGAGCATCGCGGCGACGCCATTCCCAGGCAGCGGCACGAAGTCCGTGTCGGCCACGTAGCGGTTGCGGTCCGCGTAGGCCAGGCGCCCCGCCTCCGAGAACAGGTGGATCGCTTGCGCATCGAGCACGCCGTCGACGGGCGCATACGGACGGATATCCTTCACTTCCAGGATGCCCAGCATCTGCGCGATGGCGATGCCGCCCGACGACGGAGGCGGCATGCCGCACACGGTCCAGGCCTTGTAATCGCTGCAGACGGGCTCGCGCACCTTGGCCTTGTAGCCGGCGATGTCGGTCGCCGTCAGCTTGCCCGGATTGGTCGGATGCGACGCCACCTTGGCGGCGATGTCGCGCGCGATGCGGCCGTTGTAAAAGGCGTCGGCGCCGCCACGGGCGATCTCGCGCAGGGTGCGCGCCAGTTCCGGATTCTTCAGCACGTGGCCGACGGGCCAGGCCTTGCCCTCTTTGTCATAGAAATACGCGGCGGCGACAGGGTCGCGCTTCAAGGCCTGATCCCAGTTCAGCAAACCATTGAGGCGCTGGCTGACGGGAAAGCCGCCGTGCGCCAGCTTGATGGCGGGGCCGAACAGGGTCGCCCACGGCAGCTTGCCGTGTTCCTTGTGCGCCAGTTCCAGCATGCGCAGCACGCCCGGCGCGCCCACGGAACGCCCGCCCACCACGCCCGTGGCGCGCGAGACGGGACTGCCGTCCGGATTCTGGAACAGGTGCTCATCGGCGGCGGCCGGCGCCGTTTCGCGCCCGTCGAATGCCTGCACGCCCTTGGTCGTGGAGTACAGCAGGAATGCGCCGCCGCCGATGCCCGACGATTGCGGCTCGACGAGGGTCAGTACCAGCTGCGTGGCGATGGCTGCGTCAATGGCGCTGCCGCCCTTTTTCAGCATCTGGTAGCCGGCATCGGCAGCCAGCGGATTGGCGGCGGCGACCATGAATTTCTGCGCAGCCCAACCCGATTTTTCCGCATACGCGGTGGCGACTTCCGGCGCCTTTTGCGGCGCCTCGGCAAATACGGGACTGGCAGCGAGTGCTCCCAGCAAGGTCAGGCTCAGCGCCAGCGGCTTCAATGTGATCATGCTTACTCCGGTAAAGATACCCGGGTATGCTACCTCAAATGCCGGCCACGGCGCTGCACCCTGGCCGAGGGCTTACTTCGGCTGCATGCGAATGGCGCCGTCCAGGCGGATCGTCTCGCCATTGAGCATGACGTTTTCCACGATGGCTTTCACCAGCTGCGCGTATTCGCCAGGCTTGCCCAGGCGCGATGGGAACGGCACCATCTTGCCCAGCGCATCCTGCACTTCGGCCGGCATGCCCAGCAACATCGGCGTTTCGAAAATACCGGGCGCCACCGTCATCACGCGGATGCCGTTGCGCGACAGGTCGCGCGCCATCGGCAGGGTCAATCCCACGACGGCCGCCTTCGACGACGCGTAAGCCGCCTGGCCGATCTGGCCGTCGTAGGCCGCCACGGACGCCGTGTTGATGATGACGCCGCGCTCGCCCTCAGCGGTGGCATCCTGCCTGGCCATGGCGTCGGCCGCCAGGCGGCACATATTGAAGGTGCCCACCAGGTTGATGTTGACGACCTTCTGGAACAGGGCCAGCGGATGCGGGCCGTCCTTGCCCACGGTTTTCACGGCGGGCGCCACGCCGGCGCAGTTGACGAGGCCGCGCAAGGTGCCGAGCTTGGTCGCTGCCGCCACCACGGCCATGCCGTCTTCTTCCGACGTCACGTCGCACTGCACGAACACGCCATTCAGTTCCGCGGCCAGCGCCTGGCCCGCCTCCGTCTGCACGTCGGCCAGCACGACCTTGCCGCCCGCCGCCGTCAGCATGCGCGCCGTGGCCGCGCCCAAGCCCGATGCGCCGCCCGTGATGATGAATACATTGTCTTGAATCTGCATGAAATCTCCTGAGTGATAAGGGCCGTGTTCCCGGCGCCTGATGGTTACATGGTGCCATAGTTACGTTTACGTAAACGTAATGTCGGCGACAATTGTAGCCATTTTTGAGCGCACCGCGCGAAAACTTGCAGGGCCAGCCTATGGCAGAGCTAAAAACACTGGATGAAAGCGCCATTGCGGTGGCAGATGCGCCCGTTGGCGTCGAGCGTGGCGTTGCCCGCGCCGTTGTAGCGCACGCCGGCAGCATCGCGGCAACCGCCCGTGTCGCAGGCGCCGATGGGCTGCGGCGCACGGGGCATGGGCACGGCCGGGCTGGGCGGCAGGGGCGCCATGGGTACGACGGGAGGCGCAGGCTGGGCCGGCATGCGGCCGATCACCTGCGTCACGGAACGGCGCGGCTGCACGGGCGGCGCCGGGCGGCATGGTTCCTCCAGCAGCTTGCCGCTGTCACGCGGGTCGAGCTGGCATACGGGCAAAGGTTCAGGCAAGGATTCGGCGGGCGCCGGCGGCTCCTGCGACCAAGCATGGCCGCCAGCGAGCAACACGGCGCAGGCTAGTCCCGGTATCGCTTTTTTCATCGTCTTCATGCCGCCTCTCCAAGCATCGATCTCATGGCGTTCATTATTGGCACACGCCGTGACAGATGCCAGCGCGCGTAACAATTTCTCACGCTTGTAGCTGCCGTGCACATGCTGCAACGGTGTTTTATTTCCTTTCAGCACTTTCCTTCTTGCCAGGATAGCATTACAATAAGAACGATTCTTATTCTCATTGGCAGAATGGGAGCGCAGTTTATTGCATTTTCAATCATTCATACCCGAGCCACCCGGAAGGCAGCCAGGAAAAAACAACATCCGGAAAGTTCACCATGACCAAGCGCAGTCCCGCCTTCGCAACCCTTGCAGCCCCCGCCGCCACTCCCGCCCGCTCCCGCCATTGCGCCGCCCTGCTCCTGCCCTGCCTGCTGTCCTTGGCCGTCAGCAGCGCCTGGGCCGAAGGCAATGTAGCCGCCGACCCGACCATGAACACGGTGGTGGTCACCGCGTCCGGCACGGCCATCGACATCAAGGATGCGCCGGCCAGCATCAGCGTCATCACGCGCGAGGAAATCGAGCGCCAGCCCGTATATGACCTCAATACCCTGCTGCGCCGCATCCCCGGCGTGACGGGCGGCACCAGCCCCGTGGGCGAAGAGTCGAAGATCAAGCTGCGCGGCCTGCCCGACAAATACACCTTGATCCTCGTCGACGGCAAGCGCGTGGGCAGCTCGGCCGACACGGCTTACCGTCCCGACCTGGGCCGCCAGGACTTGAACTGGATTTCGCCCGACATGATCGAACGCATCGAAGTGGTACGCGGACCCATGTCCTCGCTGTATGGTTCGGATGCCATGGGCGGCGTGATCAACATCATCACGCGCAAGGTGCCGGGCAAGTGGAACGGTTCGGCCACGGCCAACTACACGCAGCCGCAAGACAGCGGCCGCGGCACGGCGCACCAGCTGGGCGTGAACCTGGCAGGTCCCCTGTCGGACACGGTCGGCATGCGCCTGGGCATGGGCCAGACGCGCCAGAATCCCGATGAAAAAGCCATCGGCAAATCGGGCGGCATCGGCGGCGAACGCAACCAGACTGTCACGGGCCAGCTGAGCTGGGCGCTGGACAAGAAGCAGAACCTGACGCTGGACGCCAGCTACGGCAAGCAGCAATCGACGGATTCGACCACGCTCGACGCGGACGGCTACCCGCTGTTCGGCGCCTGGGGCGCGAGCAAGCTGATACGCAAGAGCGCCAGCATCGGCTATGAAGGCCGCTGGGACTTCGGCAAGGCCATGGTCAACCTGTACCACAACGATTTCGACAACGAAGTCGTCGGCACGGTGGCCAAATCCAAGGACAGCACCCTCGACGCCAGCCTGGAAAAACGGGTCGGCTGGGGCGGCATCGAGCAAATGCTGGTGATGGGCGGCCAGTGGAAACACCAGGAACTGACGAACACGGATACCATCGGCACCATCCCCACCGATTACCTGGGCAACCCCGTCAGCGGCGCCACCCTGTCCGGCACCACCTCGGCCCTGTTCGCGGAAGACCAGCTGTTCCTGCGCGACAACCTGACAGCCACGGCCGGCCTGCGCCTCGACCACCACAGCAAGTTCGGCAACCACTACAGTCCGCGCCTGTACCTGGTGTACCACCCTGCCCCCGCCTGGACCATCAAGGGCGGCGTGTCGCAAGGCTTCCGCGCCCCGAGCCTGAAGGAAAACTCGCCGGCGGCGGCCACGCAGTCGGGTGGACGCGGTTGCGGCAGCCTGAAACCCCTGGGCTACATCACGGGCGGCTGCTACATGGCCGGCAATGCGGACTTGAAGCCAGAAACGAGCACGGCCGGCGAGATTGGCGTGGCGTGGGAACAAAATGGCTGGGACGTGGGCGTGACGTACTTCCACACGGATTTCAAGAACAAGATCGACTACGCGCCGCTGGGCTTTTACCAGAAGCAGTGGTGGACCAAGATGACGAATATCCAGAAAGCGCGCACCAGCGGCGTGGAAGCGACGGCCACCGTCCCGCTGACGAAAAACCTGAACTGGCGTAACAACGTGACCTACATGGCGGAAGCGAAGAACTTGACGACGGGCGCCAACCTGCTGTCGACGCCGAAGCTGTCGTGGTACTCGGCGCTGGGCTGGCAAGTCAACGACCAGCTGTTCGGCGAAGTATCGGCCCAGTACACGGGCAAGGAACTCGATGCCGGCCAGGCTGCCAACAAGGCCTACACCATCGTCGACACGGTCGTGTCGTACAAGGTCACGCCCCAGTGGACCGTGCGCGGCGGCGTGGAAAACCTGTTCAAGAAAGGCCCTCTGGCCGATGGACTGGTCGACTATTATGTGCCGGGACGGCGCATGTTCGTCGGTTTGACATCGCGCTTCTAATAGCGGGGCGGCGGCGTATCGGGCGGCGGCGTGGCGGCATTGGCCGGCACGCTGCCCAGCATCTGCCCGGCCACGGGCACCTTGTGGCCGCTCGCGTACATGCATTGCTGGTAGGTGTAGTCATAGCGGCGCTGCATGCCATACGCGGAACTGTCGGCCGCGCCCGTGCCGGCCAGCGCGCCAAAGACCAGACCCGTGCCGGCACCCACGCCGGCGCCATGGCCGCCATCGATGGCGGCGCCAGCCACCGCGCCCAGCAAGGTGCCCAGGGCCGCACTGCGCACGCCGCTGTCGGCTGCGGCCTGCTGGGCCGAACTGCCGCCCAGCTGCGCCTGCGCATAACCGCGGCAACTGGCGTCATCGCCCTGGAATTGCGCGAAACTCTTGCCCGTGCCGGGCAACACCATGGCCGATGGCCCTTGCGGCATCACCGTGCATGCCGCCAGCACAAGGGGCGCCAGTACGCTCCCACACACTGCGCCTGTTTTCCCGTTCATGTCGCACCTCGCCTTCAGCGCACACTGCCCGGCGCCACAGCGCGCCACGGCAGCGTGCAACTTGTCACGTAGGGATAATAGCCTTGCGGCTGACGGCAGTAGTACCACATCGGCGCCGTCGGCACCCCGCCCTGCTCGACATACATGGGCGGCGCGACGGGCAGCGGCTGCACCACGACCGTGCGTCCGTACGGATGGCGGTACCACGGGTCGCCGTACCAGCCCGGCCCGTAGCCCCAGCTCGAATCCAGCCACACCCCCACATGCGAGCGGCCATGGAAATGGCCGTGCCCGTGATGGCCATGGTGGCCGTGAAAGCCGTGTCCACCGTGCCGGCCATGTCCGCCGGGATCGGCCCAGGCGCTGCCGGCCAGCGCCAGCCCCACCGCCACGGCCAGCCCCCGCATCAGCCAGCGCCGTTTGTTCTCCTTGTCCATGATGCCTCCTGCTGCCTGAAGTGACTTCCTTCATTATTGGCAGGCGGCTGGCGCAGGCAAGGCGCTGTAACATTTGCTCACTTTTGATACGCGCAAGATATGGAAGCCAGGAAATTTTGACAGCCCCAACGTCAAACAGCCCCGTGACAGGGCTGTTTGACGTGAAACGGAGGGTTTATTGCGCCGGCAAGCTTTGCACGGGTGTGGCCGGCGCCAGGATGGGCGGCACGGGCGCGTGGATCGGTGCCGGAGCCTTGACCGCCAGCCAGCCCGTGGCCGGCAGCAACGGCACCAGCAGCAGGGCCACGATATTGATGATCTTGATCAAGGGGTTCACTGCCGGACCGGCCGTGTCCTTGTACGGGTCGCCCACCGTGTCGCCCGTGACGGCCGCCTTGTGCGCATCGGACCCCTTGCCGCCGAAGTGACCATCCTCGATGTATTTCTTCGCATTGTCCCAGGCGCCGCCGCCCGTGGTCATGGAGATGGCCACGAACAGGCCCGTGACGATGGTCCCCATCAGCAGGCCGCCCAGGGCCGCTGGCCCCAGCAGCATGCCCACGACGATGGGCACCACCACGGGTAACAGCGAGGGCACGATCATTTCACGGATGGCCGACGCCGTCAGCATGTCGACGGCCTTGTCGTATTCGGGCCGCGCCGTGCCTTCCATGATGCCCTTGATGTCGCGGAACTGCCGGCGCACCTCGACCACCACGGCGCCGGCCGCGCGGCCCACGGCTTCCATCGCCATGGCGCCGAACAGGTAGGGAATGAGGCCGCCGATGAACAGGCCCACGATGACCATGGGGTTCGACAGATCGAAGGTGATGTGCTGGCCCACGGATTCGAGCGCATGCGTGTAGTCGGCAAACAGCACCAGTGCGGCCAAGCCGGCAGAGCCGATGGCATAGCCCTTGGTGACGGCCTTGGTCGTGTTGCCAACGGCGTCCAGCGGATCGGTAATGGCGCGCACGGAATCGGGCAAGCCCGACATTTCCGCAATGCCGCCCGCGTTGTCCGTGATGGGACCATACGCGTCGAGCGCGACGATGATGCCCGCCATCGACAGCATCGACGTGGCCGCAATGGCGATGCCGTACAGGCCCGCCAACTGGTACGAGACGAGGATGGCGATGCAGACGGCCAGCACCGGATACGCGGTGGACTTCATCGACACGCCCAGGCCGGCGATGATGTTGGTGCCGTGGCCCGTCGTCGACGCTTCGGCGATGTGGCGCACGGGCTTGAAGTCCGTGCCCGTGTAGTACTCGGTGATGTACACCATCAGCCCCGTGAGGACGATGCCGACGACGGTCGCGCCCAGCATCTTGTAGCGCATCGCGTCATCGGGCCACAGCAGCCACGTGACGACGGCAAAGCCGACCAGCGACAGGCCGGCTGCCCACCACAGGCCCGTGTACAGGGCTGACATGATCTTCTTGCCGGGCGCCGTCTTGACCATCGAGCAGCCGACAATGGAAGCGAGGATGGACACGGCGCCCAGCAGCAGCGGATAGATGATGGCCGTGCTACTCGCCTCGGCCATCAGCAAGGCCCCCAGCAGCATGGTGGCGATCAGCGTCACGACATAGGTCTCGAACAGGTCGGCCGCCATGCCGGCGCAGTCGCCCACGTTGTCGCCCACGTTGTCGGCGATGACGGCCGGGTTGCGCGGATCGTCCTCGGGTATGCCCGCCTCGACCTTGCCCACCAGATCCGCGCCCACGTCGGCGCCCTTGGTGAAGATGCCGCCGCCGAGCCGCGCGAAGATGGAAATGAGCGAAGCGCCGAAGGCCAGGCCGATCAGCGGCTTGATCAAATCATGCTGGGTCAGGCCGGGCGCGCCCGTCGTCACCAGCAGCCAGTAGAACAGGGTCACGCCCAGCAGGCCCAGTCCGACGACCAGCATGCCGGTAATCGCCCCGCCCTTGAAAGCCACGTTCAGCGCCTGGTTGATGCCCAGGGTGGCCGCCTGCGCCGTGCGCACATTGGCCCGCACGGAGACATTCATGCCGATGAAGCCGCAGGCGCCCGACAGCACGGCGCCGATCAAAAAGCCCAGCGCCGTGTGCAGGCCAAGCAGCAGATAGATGGCGATCAGGAGCACCACGCCGACGATGGCGATGGTGCGGTACTGGCGCGCCAGGTAGGCGGCCGCGCCCTGCTGGATGGCCAGCGCGATTTCCTGCATGCGCGCATTGCCGGGATCCTGCCTCAGGATCCAGCTGCGCGACACCAGACCGTAAATGACTGCGACCACGCCGCAGGCTACCGCAAACCACAAACTGGCTGCCATATCGTCCCCTTCTGTTTTTATCCGACGTCATTGCCAACAGCTGCAGACCGCACCGGGTAGGCACGCGCAGCCAGGAAAACACGACCTGCAAAAAAACTGAACCACGAAAACGATACGGCGCCCGCATGAAGCGCGGGCACAAAAAAAGCGGACACTCAGGTCCGCTTTTCAAACACTGCTTATTCCGCCAGGGCGGCAAATGCGCTGTCGCGGATTTGCTCGACCGGACCGACGCCGGCGATGCGGCGGTATTTCGGCGCGCCTGGCAGGCCGGACTTGGCCCAGTCATTGTAGTAACCGAGCAAGACCTTGGTCTGGTTGTGGTACACGTCCAGGCGCTTCTTGACCGTTTCAGCCTTGTCGTCGTCGCGCTGGATCAGCGGCTCGCCCGTGATGTCGTCGATGCCGTCGACCTTGGGCGGATTGAATTTGACGTGGTACACGCGGCCCGAACCCGGGTGGCTGCGGCGGCCATCCATGCGCTCGATGATCGACGCGTCAGGCACGTCGATTTCCAGCACGTAGTCGACATTGATGCCGGCATCTTTCATGGCGTCCGCTTGCGCGATGGTGCGCGGGAAGCCGTCGAACAGGTAGCCATTGGCGCAATCGGCTTCCTGCAGGCGGTTCTTGACCAGGCCGATCATGATGTCGTCCGACACAAGGCCGCCCGCATCCATGACTTTTTTCGCTGCCAGGCCCAGTTCCGTGCCTTCCTTGATCGCCGCGCGCAGCATGTCGCCCGTGGAGATTTGTGGAATATTGTATTTTTCTTTGATGAAGTTAGCTTGGGTGCCCTTGCCGGCACCGGGTGCTCCTAAAAGTATCAGACGCATTGAAAAGTTCCTAAAAAACAGATTTTGGATGGTGGTATGTGTAATTATTTTTAGATGATGTTGCTATGGCTATCTTTCCCTACGAAACTTACCACAAAAAATCCCCGGAACGCCAGTTTGCTGTCGATTTGCTATGCCCTGATTGATCAAAGCCAGCAATTATCGAAGCGGACGTTTCAAAATGTGGTTTTTACTGTAGGCGCGCAAAACTTTATTTGCACGCCTGCCGTTTTGCGGGTAGCGCTTACAGGGCGCCGTAGTGGGCTTGCACCCTGGCAAGATCTTCCGGCGTGTCGACACCGGCGGCCGGTGCCGAGTCCGTGACATGCACAGCGATGGCGTAGCCATGCCACAGCACGCGCAACTGCTCCAGCGCCTCGATCGCTTCCAGCGGCGACGCGGAAAGGCCGGGATAGGTTTGCAGGAACGCATTGCTGTAGGCATACAGGCCGATATGCCGCAGCGGCACGTAGCCGGCTGGCAAGCTGTCTTTCGACTGCGCAAAGCCGTCGCGGTGCCACGGAATCGTCGCGCGCGAGAAATACAAGGCGCGGCCATTTTTATCCAGCACGACCTTGACCACGTTCGGGTTGAACGCATCGGCCACGTCGTGCAGCGGATGGGCGCACGTGGCCATGAGGACGGCGGCGCTGATCTGCGCCGCGCAGGCGGCCAGCAGCGCCGGATCGATCAGGGGTTCGTCGCCCTGCAGGTTGACGACGACGGCGTCCGGCGGCAGCTCGAGCGTGCGCGCCACTTCGGCGATGCGGTCCGTGCCCGACGGATGGTCGCTGCGCGTCATGCACACTTCCACGCCATGCGCGGCGCAGGCGGCGCGAATGGATTCATGGTCGGTGGCGACGATCACGCGCGCGGCGCCCGACAGGGCTGCCTGCTCGGCCACGCGCACCACCATGGGTTTGCCGCCCAGGTCGGCCAGCGGCTTGCCCGGCAGGCGCGTCGAGGCCAGGCGGGCCGGGATGATGACGATGAACGCCATCGTTATTCCACTGCGTCTTGCAGGGTGCGCGCTTCGTCCGCCCACATGATGGGGATGCCATCGCGGATAGGATAGGCGAGGCGGTCGGCGCGGCAAATCAGTTCCTGCGCCTTCTTATCGTGTTCAAGCGGACCCTTGCAAACAGGGCAGACCAGGATATCAAGCAGTCGAGCGTCCACGACATTTCTCCACAATTTGTTGGGCCAGCGCGCTATCGATGCGCGCACTGACGGGGACGACCCACAGTCTCGGGTCGTCTTTGAGATATTCAATTTGCGCACATTTTACTGCATCCTTCTCGGTGATCAAGATCACATCCGTGTCGAGCGCCGCAAATGGCTGGTCGAGAAAGTCGTGATGGTCGGGCAAGGGCAGTTCCACAAAGTCCAATCCGGCGCCGCGCAGCATGGCAAAGAAACGCCGTGGGTTGCCGATGCCGGCCGCCGCCACGATGCGCTGGCCGCTGGCCGCCAGGGTTGCAAGCGCCACGCTTTCGCCGCGGTTCACCATGCGTTCGGCCACGCCGCCGGCCAGCAGCATCTGCACCACCAGCCCGCCCTGCGGCGCGACCCTGGCCACCAGTGCCGGCGCCAGCTCGGGCACATTGATCACCGTCACGTCGCGCCGGCGGCGCGGCGATTCGCGCAAAGGCCCGGCGGGCAGCAGCCAGCCATTGCCCGCGCCGCGGCCGTCGAACAGCACGATTTCCACGTCGCGCTGCAAGGCGTAATGCTGCAAGCCGTCGTCCGTGACCAGTACGTCGACGTCCGGGTGCGCGGCCAGCAGCGCCCTGCCCGCTTGCGCGCGGTCGCGTCCCACCATCACGGGGCAGCCGCCGCGCTGGAAGATCAGCAGCGGCTCGTCGCCCACCTGCTGCGGCGTGGAAGCGGCGGTGACGGCGCGCGGCAGCCGGTCGGCGCTGCCATGGCCGCGCGAAATGACACCAGGGCGCATGCCCGCGTCGCGCAAGGCTTGCACCAGCCAGATCGTCAGCGGCGTCTTGCCCGTGCCGCCGATAAAAATATTGCCGACAACGACGACGGGCACGGGCAGGCGCGCGGATTTGATGATGTTTGCCCGGTACAGGCCGCGCCGCGCGGCGCTCAAGGCGCCAAACAGCAGCGACACGGGCCACAGCGCGCACGCCAGCGGGCCGCGCGTCAGCCAGGCACGGGTCAATGTGGTTTCAAGCTTGACGGGGGAGGATGTAGGCATGGAGGATGACGTAAAAATGGGGGAGGTCGGATTAGCTGCGCCGCCAGGCGCTGCGTAATCCGACATGCTCGGCTGCGGCTTTGTCGGCTTACGCCGTGCCGGCTAAGCCGACCTACTTGCCACCCGCTTGCGCCGCGAACGTCAGCTTTTCATAGCCGGCCAGCCGCGCCGCTTCCATGACGTGGATGACCATCTGGTGCATGGCGAACTGGTCGGCGTTGACCACGACCACGGGCGTCTGCGCCGGGGCCTTGCCGCCGTTGGCTGCCTTGGCCGCGTTCTGCAGGGCGTCGGCCAGGCCGGCCACGTCGCGGAACGAGACGGGCTCGCGGTTGACCGTGTAGTTGCCCTTGGCGTCGATGGTGACGTCGATCTGCTGCGGCTTCTCTTTCGCCTGCTCGGCGTCGGCCGTCGGCAAGGTGATCTGCAGCTCCGTAAACTTGCTGTAGGTGGTGCTGACCATGAGGAAGATCAGGATCACCAGCAGCACGTCGATAAACGGGATCAGGTTGATTTCGGGGTCTTCACGCCCCTTGCCTTTGCGGAAGTTCATTTGCGGCCACTGTGGACGATGTCGACGAACTTGACGGCTTGCTGCTCCATGTCAATGACGAAGCTGTCGACGAGGGCGCGGAAGTGGCGGTAGAAGACGAGGGTCGGCATGGCGATGGCCAGGCCAAAGCCCGTGTTATACAGGGCCACCGAAATACCGTGCGCCAATTGTGCGGGATTCGAGCCGCTGGCGTTTTGCGAACCGAAGATTTCGATCATGCCCACCACCGTGCCGAACAGGCCCATCAGCGGCGCCAGGGTGGCGATCGTGCCCAAGGTCGTCAGGAAACGTTCCAGCGTGTGGGCCACGCCGCTGCCCGCCTCTTCGATCGACTCCTTCATCACCTCGCGCGGCGCGTCGACGTTGCGCAAGGCGGCGGCCAGCACCACGCCCAGCGGCGAATTGCCTTCCAGCTTGGCCACCGTGTCCGGTGTGATCTTGCCGCTGCGATACACCTGCACCACTTCATCGAACAGCTTGCGGGGCAGGATCTTGGCGCGGCGCAAATACAGCAGGCGCTCGATGATCAGGGCCAGGGCGACGATGGAAGCGATCAACAACAGCCAGATGGGCCAGCCAGCGGCTTGAAATATAGCGAGCAAAAGAAACTCCTGGTAAAGGGAAGGCGATGGAACGCCCGAACAGCCTGTATTGTACCGAGCGCCAAAGACCGATTGTACGTGCGCGCAGGAATGGCGCAATGTAGCGCGTTGCCGCGCCGGCGGCAAGTGGCGCCTGCATGGTACTTGTCCCCAGCATGTGGCAAGCGCCCCTCCCGGCGCACAGTTTTGCACACTTTGTGTGGATAAGATTGTGAGCAAGCATGAAGTCCAGCATGCAAGCCATTGATTTGCATAGAAATTATCACGCTGCGCAAAATACAGGCATAGCAGCTTATCGACAGTAGTCAATGTCAATAAATTAATATCTAAAGAGTTTTGCACATTTACTGTGGACAAGATTGTGCGCAAAGCCGAGGAATGTAATCAAGTCATTGATTTGAAAGGACATTAAATCAATGCGCAAAAAAGTGGCAAGCGACGCGAAATCGGCGGCAGATAAGCCATCAAAGTTCTGCACACAATCTGTGGACAAGATTGTGCGCAAGCTCAAAGATAGACGCTAAGTACATTGATTTATATCGTTTTTATTGCCATGCGTAAAAATGTGGCAGAGGTCGGAAAGCGGGGTTTTTCACGTCCGATTTCACTTTCAAACGGCAGTTTTCCACCGTCAGCGCAGTTCCACACATAAAGTGTGGATAAGATTGTGAGCAAGCCGATTGACTCCATGCAAGAGCATTGATTCTAAAGGGATTTTTTTCTCTGCTGAAAAATAAGGCAGCAATTCGGCATGTTCACGCGGTGGAAAACCCGGACAGGCCACGAAACGGTTTATGCAGTTTTGCACACATTCTGTGGATAAGATTGTGAGCAAGGCGCGCGGTGCGATGCTATACCCTTGATTTATATGGCTATTTTTATGCTGCGCAAAATTCAGGCAAGCCATGCCATGGGCCTTCCAGTGGATAAATCCGGCGCCGCGCCAGAGTTCTGCACATTTTTTGTGGATAAGATTGTGCGCAAGGCCATGCATGGCATACTAAGCACTTGATTCATAGGCACTTTATTTCCGTGCGCAAAAATGTAGCAAGTCATTTTTATCGCTCAATCCGGACCAGCCCGGTCATGTTTGTTCAAGGCAAAAAGTTCCGCACACTTTCTGTGGATAACTTTGTGCGTAAGTGGCAGGGGCTACACTGATGTGCTTGATATTAAAGGTTTTTTTCCCTGTGCACGTAAATCAGGCATACGGGAATTCGTCATGAAATCAATTACTTAGAAATAGAACTTGTTGTTTTGCGCGATATATGACATAAGCATGACCTCGCCGATAATATGTGGACAGTTCCCTTCCCGCTCCCAGCTTTATGATGACCGACAACCCGACTGACAGCGGCTTTGCCGCCCCACCCGTGCTGACCGTCAGCGCCCTGAACCAGGCCGTCGCGCGCCTGCTCGAGCGCTCGTTCCCCCTGACCTGGATCGCCGGCGAGATTTCCAACTTCACGCGCGCCGCTTCCGGCCACTGGTACTTCACCTTGAAGGACGATGGCGCCCAGGTGCGCGCCGTGATGTTCCGCGGCCGCGCCCAGTACGCGGGTTTCACGCCGCGCGAAGGCGACAAGGTCGAAGTGCGCGCCCTCGTCACGCTGTACGGTGCACGCGGCGATTACCAGATCAACGTGGAAGCCATCCGCCGCGCCGGCGTGGGCGCCCTGTACGAAGCGTTCCAGCGCCTGAAGGAAAAGCTGGCCGCGCAAGGCCTGTTCGACCAGGAGCGCAAGCGCGCCATTCCCATGTTCGCGCGCAGCATCGGCATCGTCACCAGCCCGCAGGCGGCCGCCCTGCGCGACGTGCTGATCGCACTCAAGCGCCGCGCGCCGCACGTCAACATCATCCTGTATCCCACGCCCGTGCAGGGCCAGCAGGCGCCGGAAAAAATCGCGCACGCCATCCGCACGGCATCAGCAAGGGCCGAGTGCGACGTGCTGCTCGTGTGCCGTGGCGGCGGCAGCATCGAGGATCTGTGGTCGTTCAACGATGAAGCCGTGGCGCATGCGATCGCCGACTGCACCATGCCAGTGATCAGCGGCGTGGGACACGAGACGGATTTCACCATCGCCGACTTCGCGGCCGACCTGCGCGCGGCCACGCCGACGGCGGCGGCCGAACTGGCGGCCACGCCGCGCGCCGACTGGATGGCTTCCCTGCGCGCCGATGCGACGGATTTGCGCCGTGCCATGCGCCGCAGCCTCGACGACGCGGCGCAAACCCTGGACCGCCACAGCCGCCGCCTGCTCAACCCGAAGGCGCAGCTGCAGCAGCAGCGCTTGCAGTTGCTGGCCCTGTCGACAGCCATGACGCATGCGGCGCGCGCGCCCGTGAACCAGTCGCAGTACGCACTCGAGCGCCTGCGCTCGCGCTGGGCCAACCTGCGGCCCGACGTCACGGCATCGCGCGCGCGGCTGCTGGACATGCAGCGGCGTGGCGGCGCGGCCATGGCGCAGCAACTCAGCCAGCGGCGCCACCGCCTCGACGGTCTGGCGGCGCAGCTGGAACTGCTCAATCCGCAGCGCACCCTGGAACGCGGCTACGCCATCCTGCGCGATGAAAAAGGGAATATCGTGCGCTCGCCGTCGCAGCTGCAGGCGCGCCAGAACGTCAACGTACGCCTGGCCGAAGGCAGCGCGCAGATCGGCATCGCCAGCGTGCAGGCGACGTTGGAATAAAAAAGGCCGGGGAAGAACCCCGGCCCAACACCTTCCCTACTGAGTGGACTGCTACTACTACTGCCGCTGCTCTTTC
Organism: Janthinobacterium lividum; assembly: GCF_011601275.1. GTDB lineage: Bacteria > Pseudomonadota > Gammaproteobacteria > Burkholderiales > Burkholderiaceae_D > Janthinobacterium > Janthinobacterium lividum_E. The sequence goes on from NZ_JAAOLY010000006.1 coordinate 132,666, forward strand.
ACCCTACCTGATCAAAACTTCATCGACACGCGGGCGCCAAACGTGCGCGGCGCATTGTAGAAGGCGCCGTAGATCTGCTGCGTGGGCTGGCATGGCATGCCGACATCCGTGCAGATTTCATTGACGTCCAGCTTGACGGCCTTGTCGGTGGCGTTCTGCACGAACGCTTCCACCGTGTACGCCTTGTTGGCCGGCTGGAAGCGCAGGCTCAGGTCCAGGGTCGTGTAGGCTTCCTGGCGCTTGACGCCGGCATGGCCCGGCACGTCGCCGTTGAACGCGCCCGCCCCCACGTACGACATGGTTTCATAGTGCACCGAAGCGCGCGGCGTAATCTGGCCGCCGGCGACATTGAAATCATGCTCATACTGGACGGTCGTGGAAAACTTCGGTGCATGCTTCATGGTGCTGCCGCCCACGTTCACCAGTGGCGCCGTCGAACCGCAAGACTGGCCATTCGCGCGCGCCGCATCGACGTCGCACGACATGAAGTCGTCGTACACGGCTTTGAGCCAGGTGGCATTGCCCGTCAGGCGGTCGACCTTCGTTGGCCGCCACACCCACTCCGCTTCCAGACCCTTGACGGTGGCGCCGGCCGCATTGAAGTTGGCCAGCACGCTGTTGACCACCTGCGACTCGAGCTTGTCCTTGTACTTCATCAGGAAGGCGTCGAGGTTCAGGGTCAGTTCGCGGTTCAGCAAGTCCGACTTGAAGCCGATTTCATAACTGGTCAGCTTTTCCGGCTTGGTGGTGGCGCCGCCGTCGCCGATGGCCGGCGAATGGAAGCCCGTCGTCACGGAACCGAACAGCAGAATGTCCGGGCGCAGCTTGTACTCGATGCGCCCCAGCCAGGTGGCCTGGCCGTATTTCAGGTCGGCCGTATTGTCGCCCGGCGTATTGCCGCAGGTGGCGGCCGTGATGGCGCCGCCCGGACCGATATTGTGCGTGTTGGCCAGGCCCGTGCCCGGCGTGACGAGCTGGCGCAGCTGGTCGGCAGTGAGGACCGTGGTGCCCAGCGGGGTGTTGGCCGGCCAGTTCGGGCACGCCCAGTTCTTGCCGCCGACGTCGAATTTATGGTCTTTCGTGTAGCGCGCGCCGGCCGTCAGCTTGATCTGGTCCGTCACTTGCTGGCTGACCTGGCCGAACACGGCTTTCGATTTGAGCTGGCGGTCGCCCTGGATGAAGGACATCGACGAGGCATACTGGCCCACGGTCGGCTGCACAAAGATCACGGCGCCGTTGGCGATATCCTGCTGCACGGCCGCCTGCGAAATCTGGCTGCGGTCGATATCGAAGCGCACCTTGTTCTTTTCATTGAACAGGAACAGGCCAGCCACCCACTGGAACGGCGCATCGTCGTCCGAGCGCGCCTGCAGCTCGTGCGAATAGCTGTCGAACTGCGCCCAGTCCGTGCGGTTTTCCGACTTGAAACCGGGGAACAGGCCCGCATCGGAGTCGTTGCTGTTCTGGCGCTTGTAGCGGCTCCAGCTGCCCAGATACGTGAAGTCCAGCGCGTCCGTCGGCTTGTAATTGAGCTTGCCCTTGTAGGTCAAAATCGACTGGTCCAGGGTGCCCGGCGTATCGATCAGGGCCGAGCGCAGTTTTTCACCGAGTTTCGGTTCAGCCGCCAGGTAAACGTTGCCGGCGCCCTGGTCGAGGAAGTAGTCGGCGATGAAGGTGCCGCGCAGCTGCGGCGTGAACTTCCACAGCAGCGAGGCGCGCACGCCCATCTGGTCGCCGGCGCCATACTTGGCCGTGCCCGGCATGACGTTCGAGCCGCGGCGGAAGTCCACCGTGCCGTCGTGGCTATCCTTGATGGCGGCGATGCGCAGCGCCACGTCGTCGGAAAACGGGATATTGATCATGCCCTGCGTCTGCAGGTGGCGCTTGTCGCCCACGGTGATGCCGGCCGAGCCCATGAACTTGGCCGTGCTAGGCGCGGCGGAGACGAGGTTAACGGCGCCGGCCGTCGAATTGCGTCCGTTCAGGGTACCCTGCGGTCCGCGCGCCACCTCGACGTGCGACAGGTCGTACATCAGCGCCGTGGCGCCCTGCGGACGCGGCGAATACACGCCATCGACATAGAAGGCGACGGCCGGGTCGCCCAGCTCCGTATGGTTGGCCGAACCAACGCCGCGCATGTAGACGTGCACGCCGCCCGAGTCGCCATGCTGTTCGACGACGAGGCTGGGCACCATGGTGGCCAGCGAGGCCAGATCCTTGACCTGGTTGTTTTGCAGGGTATCCTGGTTGAAGGCGGTGACGGCCAGCGGCGTCTCCTGCACGAAGGTATTGCGGCGCGTGGCCGTGACGACGATGCGGTCCATCTGTTCGGAGGCCGGTTTTGCCGCGTCGGTGGCTGCAGCCTCCTGGGCCATGGCGGCGCCGCTGCCCAGCAAGATGAACTGGGCGAAGGTCGCATGCGCCAGACTGAGGGCGATGGTGTTGCGTTTGAGCTGTTGCATTTTTTTGTCTCCTGTACCGCTGGTTGATTGATGATCACATAGCTCTTTGGCTATTGCTGCACATTTTTTGGGTGTCAATCTGAAGTCATGTCGCCTCCGTGCGGGGTCAATGGGTAGCCACGGCGCGCCCGGCCGTGTCGAATAGAAAGGCATGGCCTTCTTCCGGTGCAAAGCCGATGGCGCTGCCCTGCGTCAGACTGTGGCGCGCCTCGCCGTGCAGCTTGATGGCCACCGCGTGCGGGCCGCCGTCGATGTGTCCGTCGAGCGTCGCGTGAATGATTTGCGCGTCGCCCAGCTGCTCGATCAGGGTCACCGTGGCGCCATAGCCTTCGTGGCTCGGCACCAGGCGCAAGTGCTCTGGACGTATGCCGACCAGCATGCCCGCCTCGCCGCCAAGCTGGCTGGCCAGCGCGGGGACGGCGGCGCACGGCAAGAAGTTCATGCGCAGCGCGCCGATGAAGCCGGCCACGAACTGGCTGGCCGGATGGCGGTACAGTTCCAGAGGCGCGCCCACCTGCTCCAGGTGGCCGCCGTGGAAAACGGCCACCCGATCACCGAGGGTCATGGCCTCGACCTGATCGTGCGTGACGTAGATCATGGTGGTGCCCAGTTCCTGGTGCAGCTTGGCCAGCTCGATACGCGTCTGCACGCGCAGCGAGGCGTCGAGGTTCGACAGCGGTTCATCGAACAAAAATACCTTGGGCTGGCGCACAATGGAACGGCCGATGGCCACGCGCTGGCGCTCGCCGCCCGACAGGGCCTTGGGTTTGCGGTCGAGCAGGTGCGTGATCTGCAAAATCTCCGCCACCTTGCCGACAGCCGCGCGCACTTCGGCTTCCGGCTTGCCCGCCAGTTTCAAGGCAAAACCCATGTTGTCGCGCGCCGTCATGTGCGGATACAGGGCGTAGCTCTGGAAGACCATGGCGATGCCGCGCTCGGCCGGCGCCACGTCGTTGGCCAGCAGGTCGCCGATGCGCAGCTGGCCCGCGCTGATGTCTTCCAGTCCCGCGATCATGCGCAGCAGGGTCGATTTGCCGCAGCCGGACGGCCCCACGAAAACCATGAATTCGCCGTCATGGATATCGAGGTCCAGGCCCTTGACGATTTCCGGGCCGTCGCCGTAGGTCTTGCGGATGCCGCGCAGGGAGATGGCGGCCATGTCAGTGCTCCTCGGCCAGGAGGGCGGCGTGGGATGCGCGCTGCGCGGCGATGAAATCGCGATACCACAGGGCGCTGTCCTTGAAGCTGCGCTGCTGCGTGGCGTAGTCGACGTAGACCATGCCGAAGCGCTTGGCGTAGCCCGAGTTCCACTCGAAGTTATCCATCAGGCTCCAGTAGAAATAGCCGCGCACGTCGATGCCCTGCGCGATCACGGCGCGCAAGGCGTCCAGGTGCAGCCGCACATACTCGATGCGCGGCGCGTCGTGGATCTTGCCGTCGACGGGCTTGTCGGCGACGGCCATGCCGTTTTCCGTGATATACACGGGCGGCAATCGGTATTCGCGGTGCAGGCCGACCAGCAGTTCCGTCAAGCCTTGCGGATAGGTTTCCCAGCCCATGTCGTTGACACCGAGCTTGCATTCGGGCTTGCGCGGCGGCGTCTCGGCGCTCATGAAAGCGCGCGTGTAATAGTTCACACCGAGGAAATCGATGGGCTGCTTGATATCCATGAAATCGTTTTCAAAGATGGATAAAGCAGAAGCGTCGACGTGTTTCAGGGCCAGGGCCGGGTAGCGGCCCTTGAAGATGGCGTCCATATACCACTGCACCGAGCGCGCATATTCGAGTTCGGCCAGTTCGCGGTCCTGGGCGCTGTCCGTGGCCGGCGTGGCCGTCCATTGATTGAGCACGATGCCCAGTTTCGCGGGCGGATTGACGGCGCGCATCGCCTGCATGGCCAGGCCGTGCGACAGCAGCAGATGGTGCGACACTTGCACGGCGGCGGCCGGGTCGGCCATGCCGGGCGCGAACTGGCCCGTGCCGTGGCCCAGCACGGCCGTGCACCATGGTTCGTTATGGGTGGCGATGCTGACCACCTTGTGGCCGAAGCGGCGCGCCACCTCGGCCGCGTAGGCGGCAAAGTGGTAGCAGGTGGCGCGATTGAGCCAGCCGCCCTCGTCCTGCAAGGCTTGCGGCAAGTCCCAGTGGTACAGGGTCAGATGCGCATCGAGCCGCTTGGTGGCCAGGGCGTCAAGCAAACGCCCATAAAAGTCGAAGCCGGCCTCGTTCCAGGCGCCGGAACCCGTGGGCTGCACGCGCGACCAGGACATGGAAAAGCGGTAGGCGTTCACGCCCAGGCTGGCGATCAGCTCCACGTCCTCCGCGTAGCGGTGATAGTGGTCGCAGGCCACGTCGCCATTGCTGCCGTCGATGATCTTGCCATCCGTATGGCTGAAGGTATCCCAGATGGATGGGCCCCTGCCGTCGATGGCGGCGGCGCCCTCGATCTGGTAGGCGCTGGTGGCCACGCCCCAGGTGAAGGTGGCGGGGAAATTGGTATCAATGTCGTCGTTATGCATGGTGGTCATGTCAGTGTGAGTGGATGAAAAAAGTGCTAGCCTTTGACGGCGCCCTGGGTCAGTCCTTCAATTAAACGCTTCGAGGCGACAAAAAACATCAGCAGCAGCGGCAGCACGGCGATGGCGGCGCCCGTCATCAGCGCGCCCCACTCCGTGTTGTTCGGCGCCTGCATGCTGCGCAAGGCCAGCGGGATCGTATAGTTCTCGACCGAGCGCATGACGACCAGCGGCGTGATGAAATTGTTCCACGAGTTGATGAAGGTGATCAGGCCCAGGGTGCCCATCGCGGGACCGATCAGCGGCAGCACGACGCGCCAGTAGATGGCGAATTCGCCGCAGCCGTCGATGCGCGCCGCCTCGATCAAGTCCTTCGGTATCGCCGTGCCGATGTACTGGCGCATCAGGAAAATCCCCAGCGCGCCGGCCGCGCCAGGCACGTACAGGGCGCGCGGCTGGTCCAGCCAGCCGAGGAAATCCATCAGCATGAAGGTCGGAATCATGTTCATGAACGAGGGGATGATCATCGACGCCATCACCAGGGTGAACAGGGGCCGCTTGAAGCGGAACTCGTACATGGCGAAGGCATAGCCGCCCAGCGAGCAAAAGAACAAGGTCAGCGCCGTCGTCATCAGGGCCACGTACAGGCTGATGCCGATATTGCGCCAGAACGGCAGGCGCTCCTGCAGCAATTCCAGGTTGTTGAGCAGGGCCGTGCCGAACCAGCGCGGCGGCGGCAGGCTGTAGATCTCGGCGCTCGTGTGCGTGGCGAAGACGAACATGAAGTAGAACGGCGCGACCATGATCAGGGCGCCGATGGCTACCATGGCGTAGGCCGTCCAGCGGGTGGTTTTCATCGGACCTCCTTGCGTTCATTGCGTTCATTGCGTTCATTGCGGCTGAAAATGCGGTTGTTGACCCAGGTGGTGCTGGCGATGATCAAAAACAGCAGCCAGGAAATGGCCGACGCCGTGCCGAAGTCGCCCGAGGAAAACGCAGTCTTGTAGACGAAGATAGCCGTCGTCATCACGGACTGGCTCACGCCGCTCGACTCGGCCACCAGCACGAACGGTTCCTCGAACAGCTGCAGGTTGCCCATGATGGTGAGTGTCACGGCCAGGTAGATCATCGGACGCAGCTGCGGCAAGGTGATGTACCAGAACTGCTGGCGTTTCGACGCGCCGTCGATGGTGGCCGCCTCGTACAGATCCTTCGGGATCACCTGCAACGCGGACAGATACAGCACCAGGTTCCAGCCCAGATAGCGCCAGAAAATCACGAAGGCGACGGCCGGCTTGATGAACAGCGAGCTGCCCAGCCAGTCGATCGATTCGGCCGGGAACAGGCCACCGATTAACGGCAGGCTGGCGCACCATTGGATCAGCACATTGATCTGGCCATAGTCGCGCGAGAACAGGGTGTTGAAGACCATGGCGATGGCCACGCTGGACGTGATAAACGGTAAAAAGTAAATGCCGATCACGAGGTTGCGCGAGCGCTTGAAGCTGTTGTGGATGAAGGCTGCCAGCGGAATGGCGACCAGGTGCTGCGGCACGCCCGAGGCCAGCGCCAGCCAGACGGTATTGCCCAGCGAACGCAAGAACCACGGGTCGCTCAAGGCGTACTTGTAGTTGTCCAGGCCCACCCACTGCATGGCTTCCACGCCGCTGGCCGCTTCCCACTGGTTAAACGACAGATAGATGGAAAACAGCAGCGGGAACAGGCTGAAGACGGCGAACAGGATGAAGAAGGGGCTGATGAAAATATACGGCGCCCACTTCTTCATGTTGTAGCGTTTCCTGGCGGGCCGCGCCGCAGCAGCAGCGGGCGCGCCATCGGTACAAGGCATGGAGGTAGTCATGCTGCTCCTAGCGCCGCGCGCGGTGGGTAATCAGGGCCTTGGCGTCGGCAAGCGCCGTCTTGATATCCTTGTTTTGCGCCAGCACGCTTTCCAGTTCCATGTTGACGATGTCGCGCGCCACGGCGTCGAATTTGTCGACGCGGATGACGGGGATTTTCGCCGCCGTGTCGCGCGCCAGAATGCGCGTCTTCTGGCCGCCGAAATACGGCTGCGGCTCGTCCATCATCGGGTCCGCATACGCAGCCTTGAGGGCCGGGAAGGCGCCGATCTCTTTGAGCGAGTGCAGCTGGATATCCTTGTTCACGGTCATGAACTTGATGAATTCCCAGGCCTGGGTTTTATTCGCCGCCTTTTTCGGGATGCCGTAGAAGGAACCACCGTAGGACGCCAGCGCGCCGGCCGGCAAGTTCGCCGCGCGCCACTGGCCCTTGGAATCGGGGGCCAGCCACTTGGCCAGGTGGCCGCTGAGCCACGAACCCATCATCTGGCTGGCCACCTTGTCGCGTTTGAAGCCTTCGGCCCACTCGCCCGTCCAGGCCACGGTGCGCGCATCGATGCCGGCGACCCGCGCTGCCTTGGCCAGTTCGAACGCTTTCACGAAGCGGGGCGAGTCGACCAGCACCTGGCCCTTGTCGCCAAAATAGATGCCTTCGCCATCTTTCAAATTGGCGCGGATGACAATGTCGGCCAGGTCGCTGGCGCCGGCCAGCAGATAGGTGCCGGTGGCGGCCTTGAGCTTCTTGCCGGCGGCGATATACGACTCCCACGATTGCGTCAGATCGCTTTCCTTGATGCCCGCCTTGTCCATCAGGTCCTTGCGGTAGAACAAGGTGCCAGGTCCCAGATCGGCCGGCATGGCGCCCAGGGTGCCGCGCGAACTGGTCGCCTGGACGAAGGTGAACGGCACGAACTGGGCGCGGTACTGCCCTGCCCCGTATGGCGGCTGCAGCAAATCTTCCATGCCCTTCGATTCGGCGAAGCTGCCGACGTAGCGGAAGTCGATGGCCATCACGTCGGGCAGGCGCGCGCCGGCCGCCAGCGCCGTCGTCATCGAGTTATGGTGGTCGTCGATCTGCAGGCTGACCAGCTTGACCTTTACTTGCGGATACAGTTTTTCCCACAGGGGCAAGGCCGTCTTCACGGCGCGGTCCAGGTCGGGGAACGAGGCGACGGTAATCGTGGCCGGGGCCAGCGCCGGCAACGGTGCGGCCTGCGAGACGGCCGGCGGGACGGCTGCAGGTGCGGCGGCCACGCCAAAGGCCAGGGTCAGCGCAGCCAGAGGGGCGGCGCCAAGGATGCTTGACTTCATTATTTCATCTCCGTTTATTGAGCGTCTTCTATCTTGAAAACGTTTTCACAACATGTGCTCATTTAACACCGCAAAGAAAATCAAGTCAATCGAAAAAGTTGTCATTTTTATTGAGGGCAGCATGGCGAGATGCACGCCATGGCGCGTGTTCTCCTATGAAAAGACGCAAAAATCCGCCATTTCAAGATGCTGTTGTTTTTCGTGAAAACGTTTTCAAGCGTAGGTCGGATTAGCGCTACGCGCGTAATCCGACAACATTGTTGGCGCCAGAGGCATGGTTACGGCGCGTTGTTGGCTGCGCTATGTCGGCTTACGCCCTGCGGGCTAACCCGGCCTACGCCGACCTACGGCCCTTTAGGCATTTATGGTAATCTTTCGATGAAAAGGTTTTCAGAGCACTGAGAACCAGCCATCTTGATACCCGGGAATCACCTTGAACGATAGCGCCCACGCTGCTCCCCCTTCCACCCTGCTCGACGTGGCCCGCCAGGCCGGCGTGTCGCCCAGCACCGTTTCGCGCATCCTCAATGGCACGGCCAGGGTCTCCGACGACAAGCGCGACGCCGTGCTGGCGGCCATCGCGCACATGAAATTCGCGCCGAACCAGATGGCGCAAGGTCTGAAGAAGGGCCGCTCGATGACCATCGGCATCGTGGTGCAGGATATTTCCAGCCCCTTCTTCGACGAAAGCCTGCGCGGCGTGGACGACGGCTTGAAGGACACGGGCTATGCGTCCGTCATCGTCAGCGGGCACTGGAATGCGCAGGAAGAGGCGGACCGCATCCGTTTGCTGCTGGCGAGGAAGGTCGACGGCATCATCCTGCTATCGGGGCGCATCTCGGACGAGAGCGTGCTCGATTTCTCGCAGCAGCGGCCCATCGTTTCGACGGGCCGCCTGCTGGCCACGAAAAGCGCCATCGGCTTCAAGCTCGACAACGAATACGGCGCCTACCTGGCCGTGCGCCACCTGGTGGAACTGGGCCACCGCCGCATCGCCTTCGTGGCCGGCCCCGCCAACAACACGGATGCGGCCGAGCGCCTGACGGGCTACCAGCGCGCGCTGCGCGAAGCGGACATCGCCATCGACCCGAAGCTGATGGTGGAAGGTGATTTCCATGAGGCAAGCGGGATGCTGGCCATGAACCATTTGTTCGATACGCAGCAGCAATTCAGCGCCGTCTTCGCCGCCAACGACCTGTCCGCCTATGGCGTGCGCCTGTGCCTGTACCGCAAGGGCATCCGCGTGCCCGACGATATCTCGCTCGTCGGTTTCGATGACTTGCCCGGCTCGTCCTACACGACGCCGCCACTGACGACCATCCACCAGCCCCTGTACGACATCGGCCGCATCGCCACGGAAGCGCTGCTGGGGCTGATCAATGGCGAAGCCGTGCAGGCGGCCATTCCGCCGCTGGAACTGATCGTCAGGGAAACCACCCGGCGCATCCGTTAAGGCTTGCGGCTGGGAACTTTTCCGCCCGATTCAGGCTGAACGAGAATCACTACGCCAAAGGCATCCGCGACGCGTGCCGGAATCTGCAGCAATGGCGCATCCGCTTTACAATAGTGGCTCGTTCAGCAAGAATGCCTGCTTCAAGCAAGCTTGGCTCAACCCTCCGGCCTCAGGCTGGAAGACTCCGAACACTCACCACAAAGGGACATCACATGGAACATACTCTGCCACCACTGCCGTATGAAATGGACGCTCTGGCGCCGCATATTTCGAAAGAAACCCTGGAATACCACTATGCCAAGCATCACCAGGCGTATGTCACCAACTTGAACAACCTGATCAAGGGTACCGAGTTCGAGAACCTGTCGCTGGAAGAGATCATCAAGAAATCGTCGGGCGGCATCTTCAACAATGCAGCCCAGGTATGGAACCACACCTTCTACTGGAACGGCATGAAGCCGGCCGGCGGCGGCGCGCCTGCGGGTGCCGTGGCTGACGCGATCAACGCCAAATGGTCGTCGTTCGACAAGTTCAAGGAAGAATTCACCAAGTCGTGCGTGGGCAACTTCGGTTCGGGCTGGACCTGGCTGGTGCAAAAAGCCGACGGCTCCGTCGACATCGTCAACACCTCGAACGCCGGCTGCCCTTTGACCACCGGCGACAAGCCGCTGCTGACCTGCGACGTCTGGGAACACGCCTACTACATCGACTACCGCAACCTGCGCGCCAAGTACGTGGAAACGTTCTGGGGCCTGGTCAACTGGGACTTCGTTGCCAAGAACTTCGCGTAAGCGCCAGTTCCTGTCAACGTAGGGCGAAAAGAAGCCTGCGCCACCCGCGCAGGCTTTTTTTTGCCTGCTGAAAGGCACGGCGCTGCGCTACAATCACTGCCCCGCCACCGCTATCTCCGTCTGCCACGATGTCCGCTCGCCTGCTGCGCCGCCTGTTGATCCTGCCCCTGCTGGCGTGCCACCTGCACGCGTGCGCGGCCGCCCCATCGCCCCTGCTGTCCGACTATACCCACAATGCCTGGGGCGCCCTGCAAGGCGCGCCCGTCGATGTGCTGAAATTCGCCCAGGGCAAGGATGGCTGGCTGTGGATCGCCACGGCCACCGGCTTGTACCGCTACGACGGCGTGCGTTTCGACAGGGTCGACAGCGTGTACGGCCACCGCCTGCCGTCGAGCAATGTGCTGGGCCTGGCCACACCGGCGGACGGCGCCGTGTGGGTCGGCTACCGCCTCGGCGGCGTCAGCATCTTTCGCAAGGATGGCACACGCACCTACCGCGAGGCGGACGGCTTGCCGCCGGGCGCCGTGTTCCATATCGAGGTAGCGCCCGACGGCGCCATCTGGGTCGGCACGCGCGATGGCGCGGCGCGCCTGGCACCGGGCGCGGACCGCTTCGTTGCGCAAGCGGCCAACGTGGGCCTGCCCGACAAGCGCGTCTACCAGATCCTGTTCGCCCGCGATGGCACGCAGTGGATGGGCACCATGCATGGCGCCTATTTCCGCAGGCCGGGAGAGACGCATTTTTCCCATGCCTGGCCGCGCACCATCCTCACCGGCATGGATGAAGCGCCCGATGGCGCCATCTGGGCCGTCGATGCGCAAAGCAATTACTATCGCGTGCGCACCAGCGCGCCGCGCGGCGATGCGCCCATCCGGCCCGACGCCAGGGGCAACAGCATCCGCTTCGACCGCGCCGGCACCATGTGGCTGATGCAGCCCGACGGCATCGAACGCAAGTTCGACCCTTCCGGCCCCAGCCTGCCGGCCCAGCGTCTGACGCGCCAGAACGGCATCAGCGGCCCGCTGCCGCAAACGTCATTCCAGGACCGCGAAGGCAATCTGTGGTTCGGCACCTCGACGGGCCTGGACCGGCTGCGGCCGAACCGCCTGAAGACCCTGGCCGTTGCCGTGCCCTTCGACCATCCCGGCATGCTGCCGGGGCCCGACGGCGACGTGTGGATCGGCGACTATGTGAGCGACGTGCGCAGCTTTACGGCCGATGGCATGAAAAACGTGATCTTGAAAGGGGCGCTGGCGGCCAGCCACTGGGCGCCCGACGGCACGCTGTGGCTGGGCAATGAGCAGGAACTCCACCATCGCGCGCGCAACGGAACCATGACGCGCGTGGTGGCGCCCGTGCAAGGGCTCGATCCGCAGGCGCTGCAGCAAGACCGCTCGGGTGCCCTGTGGGCCTCGTTTTCCGGCGGCGGCCTGTTTCGCCTGAACGACGGAAAATGGAGCGCGAACGGCGGCCTGTCCGGGCTGCCGACGGTGCTGACGACGGCCATGGCGATGGATGGCGCCGGCACCGTCTGGCTGGGCCATGCCGACAATACCGTCAGCCTGGTGGCCGATGGCCAGCGCGCGGGCGCCGTCAGGCGGCTCGGCGCGCCCGAGGGCCTGCAAGTGGGCACCGTGCTGCAGCTGTACCGCGATGGCGACGCGATGTGGGCCGGCGGCGAAAACGGCGTGGCCTTGTACCGCGCCGGCCGCTTCCACACCTTGCGCGGCGCGCGCGGCGCAGCGTTTCGCGGCGTGTCGGGCATCGTGCGCCTGCCGGACGGCGACCTGTGGCTGCATGGCGCGGACGGCATCGACCATATCGGCGCTGCCAGCCTGGCCGCGTGGATGCGCGACGGCAGCGCTGTTACCTCGGAACGCTTCGACGCGCTCGACGGCTTGCAGGGCCATGCCTCGCAGCTGCGCCCCGTGCCGTCGCTGATCCATGCGCCCGATGGCAAGCTGTGGTTTTCCACCTCGGCCACCATCGGCATGCTCGACCCGCTGCACATCCGCCGCAACGCCCTGGCGCCGCCCGTGCAGATCCACAGCCTGCTGGCCGATGGCGCGCGTTACGCGCTGGACGATGGCAAGCCGCTGCACCTGCCGCAGGGCAGCAAGACCCTGCAGATCGGCTTCACGGCCCTGAGCCTGTCGATGCCGGAACGCGTGCGCCTGCGCTACAAACTGGCGGGCGTGGACGCGGGCTGGCAAGAAGCGGTCGGCCGCCGCGAAGCCTACTACACCAACCTCGCACCCGGCAGCTACCGCTTCGAGGTCACGGCCGCCAACGAAGACGGCGTGTGGAACACGCAGGGGACAGGGCTAGCCATCGTCATCGCGCCAACCTTCGTGCAAACGCCATGGTTCGTCGTGCTGCTGGCGCTGGGCGCGGCGCTGCTGCTGTATGGCGGTTACGTGCTGCGCATCCGCCACCTGACGCGCAACATGCAGGAACGGCTGCAGGAACGCTTGCAGGAGCGCCTGGCCGAACGCTCGCGCATCGCCCGTTCGCTGCACGACACCCTGCTGCAAAGCGTGCAGGGCCTGATCCTGTCGTTCCACGCGCATGCGGACATGCTGCCCAAGGGCACGCGCGAACGGGCACGCCTCGACGGCACCCTCAACCTGGCCGACCAGTTGCTGATCGAAGGACGCGACCAGATCATGGACTTGCGCGCCTCGGCCGAACCGGACGAACTGCGCCTGGCGCTGCAGCAATTCGGCAAGGGCCTGGCAGAGCACCGCGCGCATGCGTTCACGGTGCACGTCAGCGGCACCTGCCGGCGCCTGCAGCCGCGCGTGCATGACGAAATCTATGCGATCGCGCGCGAAGCGCTGTTTAACGCCTCGCGCTATGCCGAGGCGGCCAACATCGTGCTGGAACTCGACTATGCGGACCATGCGTTCACCCTGCGCGTGCGCGACGACGGCTGCGGCCTCGATGACGCCGTGGCGCAAACGGGCCAGCGGCCCGGCCACTGGGGCCTGGTCGGCATGCGCGAGCGCGCCGCCGGCATCGCGGCCAGCCTGCGCATCGACAGCCGGCCCGGCGCCGGCACGCAGATCGAAGTGAGCGTGCCGGGCCGCCTGGCTTACTGACGGCGCTGGAAGGGAAGTGTTGTAGGATGCGCAAGAGCGCTGCCTTGCTCGCCGATCCGGTTCCCACCACTTTCTGAAAGCCCGCCATGAAAAAATGCCTGCTTGCCCTGCTCATGTTTGCCTCCGGTTCCGCCTTCGCCAACTCGGCTTGCGACACGCCGCGCAACGACTTCGACGGCCTGTACTGCCTCAACAAGGTGTACCAGGAAGCGGACAAGGAACTCAACGCCAACTACAAGAAACTTAGCTCCCAGCTCGATGCCAGCGGCAAGCAAAAGCTGAAATCGGGCCAGCTGGCGTGGATAGCCAACCGCAACCAGAATTGCTCCAAGCGCGAATCGTCGGGCTTCTATGTGAACCTCGATTGCGCCACCCAAACCACCATCGAACGTGCGCAATTCCTGCAGGACCGGGTGCGCGAATGCGCTAGTACCGGCTGCCAGAACAGCAAACTGTGAACTGAATCTGCGCCAGCGCAAACGGAAGCGGACGGCAAGCGCCCATACTGGCCGCTCCGATGTTTTACCCGTTTGTGCCATGAGCAAACTCATCGATATTTCCCTGGACCGGTGGGACGCCAGCGGCAGCGCAGCGCAGCAGGCGGCGGCGCAGCAGGCCCTCGAAGATGGACAGGTGCTGCTGTTGCCCGCGCTGGGCTTTCCCCTGCGACAGGAAGAACATGCGCTGCTGAACAGCGCTGTGGGTAGCGCCGGCATCACCAAGAACATCAGCTGGGAACCGGCGCGCGGCGTGCGCGGCCACGGCAATGCCTGCGATGCGGCGCTGCTGGCCGCGCTGATGCAGCGCTATGCGCGGCGCACGCAGCGCCTGCTGGCCGGCTTGCTGCCTGCCTATTCGGCTCATCTGCAGCAAGGCAAGGGCAGCTTTCGTCCCGTGGAAATCGCCGGCCGCGTGACTTCCTGGCGCAAGGACGATACGCGCCTGCATGTCGACAGCTTTCCCTCCTCGCCCACGCAGGGCCGGCGCATCCTGCGCGTGTTCACCAACATCCATCCGCGCGACGCACCCCGCGTGTGGAAACTGGGCGCGCCATTCGAACAGGTGGCGCAGCATTTCCTGCCCGTCGCGAAGCGTCCGCAACCCGTGCTGGCGGCCCTGCTGCAATGGCTGCGCGTCACCAAGTCGCGGCGCACGGCATACGATCACTACATGCTGCAGTTGCACGACGCCATGAAGGCCGACCTCGGTTACCAGGCGCAGGTGGAACAGCACACGCATGCGTTCGCGCCGGGCCAGACGTGGATCGTCTTCAGCGATGCCGTATCGCATGCAGCCCTGCGGGGACAGCATGCGCTCGAGCAAACCTGGCTGCTGCCCGTGCGCGCCATGGCCGCCCCGCACAAGTCGCCGCTGGCCATCCTCGAACGCCAGTTGCGACGTCCGCTGGCCTAGAATGGCTTGATCTCACGCCCGGAAGAACCCGGCTCAGGCCGGCAAGCGGGCTGCCTTGAAGCGCCGCCAAGCCTTGTGCATGCGGCCATCGCTGCCCTGCGCCTGCGCACGCGCCGCCAGATAGCCGCGCACGAAGGCCGCGTGCAGCAGCAATCCGTCCTGGGCGGACTGGTCAGCCTGGCCAGCCTGGCCAGCCTGAACTTCGGGCAATTGCCGCAGCAGCCGGTCGGCCACTTGCACATCGTTGAGCCAGCCCAGTTCATCCTGCAGCGCCGACAGCCGCCCCACATACGGTTTCACGGCCCGGCCCGCAAACAGCGAGGCAAAAAATTCCGTCGCATAGCGCGTCTTCTTAGCCGCGATGCGCACCCGGTGGCGCTGCTGCGGCGTCGCATGCAGCAGGCGCTTGCCGCGCTTCATCAGGCGGCGCTGGTCCTTGCGCAGGGTCGCGCGGGCAAACGGCGAAACGTGCGCGTCCAGGCGCCGCAATTGGCGCGCGGAACAGCTGTCGTGCCAGGCGCGCGCCTGCAGCCAGCGCTGCAAGCCCAGCATGCAAGCCGTGTAGCGCGCCGAGGTGACGGCCTGGGCCGCTTGTTCGTGCTTGAGGCGCGCCTGCGCGTGCGCCGCATCTGCCAGCGCCGCCGCATCCGCGGCCGCCTCGCCATCGAGCTGCGCCAGGGTATTGCCAGCCAACACATCCCAGTCGCGCGCCTCGCCCAGCACGCCGCCCAGCCACTCGAGTTCACCTTTCAAGGCATCCGGCAGCGCCAGCAGCGACTTGAACATGCCCAGCGCCGAACGCAAACGGCGCAGGCCCACGCGCATCTGGTGCACGCTTTCCACGTCCTCGCCCCCTGCCACGCCATTCTGGTTGCCACTGACTTGCTCGAGGCAATTGCCGGCGATGGCCAGGAACACCTGCTCCACCGACATGGCCGCGTCCAGCGCCAGGGGCTGGGCCTTGACCGCCTGCAGAGGCTGTGACGCCGCGAGACGGTAACCGCGCTCCGCCTTGCTCATGTGGCCCAGCTGCAGCGGCACGTTCTGCAGCAGGGCCAGCGCCACGTCGAACAGGCTGGACGCCTGCCCCTGCTTCAATTCCAGCTCGATCTCGCTGACGGGCACGCTGCGCGCGGCACCATCCGAGCCGCTTTCGATGACACCCTGGTCCAGCACGCATTCGATCTCGTCGCCCTGCGGCGTGCGCAACTGCCATACGGTGCGCTCCATGCGCGTGGTAAACACGGGCTGCAAGGCGTCGCGGATGGCGTCCTGGCGCAGCAGCGCGCGGATGGGCTGCTTGCGGCCGATGGCCGAGTCGAGCGCGGCCAGGTCCGGCTGCGGCCCCGGCACCTCGCCTTCCCATTCGTGGCGGCTGTGCAAGCCGCCACTGACCGTGCCGCCCGCCTTCAGGGTTTGCACCCAGCGCCCGTCCACCTGGCGCACGCGCAAGCCGGCCTGGTGACGGCACAGCTGCAGATCGGGCGTGTCGACATAGATATCGTGCATCCGCAGCAGTTGCGGCTCACCTTGCGTGGATTGCGCCAGCAGCGGGTGCGCGCGCAAACGCGATACATCCTGCTGTGCCAGCAACAGTTTCAATTCGATTTCCATGACCGCTCCTTGCGAGACTCCTCAACGCTTATTGTAAGGCGCGTCCGGCCAGGCGCACGGCGCACGCACACGGACCTTGATTTTGCGCGAAAATAAACGCTTCATTCAACCAGGAGATGCCATGACCTACCACGCCGCCGAGAACCGCTATGACAGCATGCAATACCGCACTTGCGGGCGCAGCGGGCTGAAACTGCCGCTGCTGTCGCTGGGACTGTGGCACAACTTTGGCGACAGCAACAACCTGGCTTCGCAGCGCGACATGCTGCGCACGGCATTTGACCTGGGCATCACGCATTTCGACCTGGCCAATAACTACGGCCCGCCGTATGGCAGCGCGGAAAGCAATTTCGGCAAGCTGCTGCGCGACGATTTCCTGCCCTACCGCGATGAGCTGATCATTTCCACCAAGGCGGGCTGGGACATGTGGCCGGGACCGTACGGCCAGGGCGGCGGGTCGCGCAAATACGTGCTGGCCAGCCTGGACCAAAGTCTGAAGCGCCTGGGCCTCGACTATGTCGACATCTTTTACTCGCATCGTTACGACGCCGACACGCCGCTGGAAGAAACCATGGGCGCGCTGGCCACCGCCGTGCAGCAGGGCAAGGCGCTGTACGTGGGCCTGTCGTCGTATTCGCCGCAAAAGACGGCCGAGGCGGCCGCCCTGTTGAAGGAATGGAAAGTACCGTGTCTGATCCACCAGCCGGCCTACAACATGCTCAACCGCTGGATCGAGGAAGATGGCTTGCTCGACACCCTGCAGCAGGAAGGCATGGGCTGCATCACGTTCACGGCGCTGGCGCAGGGGCTGCTCAGTGACAAGTACCTCGATGGCGTGCCGCAGGATGCGCGCGTCAACCGTCCCGGCGGCGGTTCGCTGACACAACAGCATCTGAGCGCGGAAAACCTGGCCCGCGTGCGCGCCCTGAACCAGATCGCCGCGCAGCGGGGGCAAACCCTGGCGCAGATGGCGCTGGCCTGGGTGCTGCGCGATCCCCGCGTCACGTCGACCCTGATCGGCGCGAGCAGCAGCGCGCAAATCCGCGAAAATGTGGCCGCGCTGCAGCAACTGTCGTTCACTGCCGATGAGCTGGCCGCCATCGACGTGCAGGCGCGCGAAGGCCATATCAATCTGTGGGAAGGTCCGTCGCGGGCCACCTGAGGATCGCACTGCGCTTGTGGCGGCGGCAGCCTGCAGGTAGACTGCCGCCGCCGTCCAACATCCACCACGAGGTTCCATGCAAGCCATCCCCGCCATCACCGTCTGCCTGCTGCTGTCATGTGCGGCCAACGCCCGCGCGGCCAATTATTGCGACTCGCCGCAATGGTCGATCGTGCATAACAAGAGCTACGACGAGGTGATGAAGATCGCCACGAAGCGCGACAAGATCCGCGACGCCGAATGCAGTTTTACCGATGTGATCCTGAGAATCCAGAACGAAGAGGCGGGCATCGAGCGCTATCCGGGCATCCTGCTCATCGCCGACCAGCAGGATGAAAACTTCGTCGTCACCAGCCGCGTCGGCGCCTACACCATCTTCAGCCACCGCTATAACGACAAGCATCTGTTGCAGTTTGCCATGAAGGATCACAGCTGGGCGGAAGGGGAAGAGTTCCAGGCCGGCGCCTACAAGATCACCGGTGTCAAGCAATTCAAGACCATCACGGGCTTCCCCACCACCTTGCTGGTGGTACAGACTTTCCAGTTTTACGGGCCTAAATAGGGCGGCAGCAGCGCGCATAGTTCTTGCGCCACTTGCCGGCGCCGTTCCGGCGTGGCGAAGACGCCCACTGACACATGGCGGGCAGCATCACACATATCGTTGATGTGTATCAATTGACGCGGCCCTTGCGGCACGGCGATGCGCGTGCGCCACGGGAAAAAGTGGTGGCGCCGACAGTGGCCGGCGCTGACCTGTTCGATGACCAGTTCGCCATCGCGCAGGGCGATATGTTCATAGTCGCGCGCGTGGCGCAGGTAATGCAGCAGAGCGGCGGCCACCAGGCCCAGTTCAAGGAACGAAAAAACGGGAATGTACCAGAGGCCGCGCAGCGCAAAAGCGGCGGCAATGACGAAGGAAAACAGGCATAGCAAGCCATAGGCGCGCAGCAACTGGCGCGCCGTCAAGGCACTGTGGCGCGCCAGCAGCCATTGCGGCTGCTCGCGCGAGTGATCGCGTGGCATGGCGCCTCCCGCACTCCATCACCGCGCCGGCCTCGTGGCCGCCGACAGGTTCGGCCAGATCGTTCAGCCAGCTTGCGCCGGCTCAGGCGCCCATGCGCACCAGCGCATGGCCCACGTGCTGCCACCAGTGGTCGCGCGACTTGACCTGTTTCAGGCAGGACGTGTCGATTTCCGTGGGAAACACGTGATCCTGGCACGCCTTCGTTTCCAGGGCATAGCGCTGGTTTTCCGCCGCAGCCAGGGCCACGACGAGCCAGAACGCCAGCGCCAGCAACATCACCAGCAAACTCCAGGCCAGGTGATTGGTATTACTTTTTTCGCCAAAAAACTCGCGCGGCCGCGTCTCGCGGTACATCGACATCAAGTCTTTTTCTTTCTCTTGCGACATCTGCGTTTGCATCCTCTGACATCCTATCCTGTGCAGGCCGGCTGGCCATGGCGGCGCGCGCGCCGCCTTGCCGCCATTTTACGCTGATGGCGACACAGCGGCGGCAATTTGCGGCCAGCCCATGGCATCAGGGTCGCGGCGCTGGCGTCCGCGAAGCGCCGGGCTCGCCATCACCCTCCTCTGCTGGCTGCGCGGGCGTCATGCTTTCCACATGATCGACGTCGATGTCGCCGCCGTCGGGCGCCGTATTGCGCGACTCCACGCCGGCCCGCTCGCCCGTGCCGGCCGCATCGCTGTCGTTATCGAGCTCTTCCGGGTCCTGGCCCGGCACGCCCTGCATGTCGCTGCCGCTGTCGGAACTGTCGCTGGGGCCCAGCGCGCCCTTGCCATGGCCGCTGCCCAGGACGCGGTCGGGGGTGACGGGCAAATTGTCCGGATCGAGTGAACTACCGCTCATGACTGCCTCCGTTAATAAAAAAACCAGCTTACTCCCCTGGCCCGGCCAGCGGCGCACGCCTGCACGGCATTTTCCTGCGGGCAAATGCGGCGACGCACAACTATTTTCACAAATTACTTCACAAATGTACTATTCATTGCTATAGTTAATTCAAGTAAGCATTTTCTCATCCAGAAACTGCCTCATCGGCGGCACGGCGCCCACCAGCGCCATGCCGCCGAACCGACCGGTACGTGGCGATCCGGCCCATCCACCCAGCCATCATGCACATTTTGGAGTCTTATCATGCAAGCCAAATCACTCATCGCAGCATTGTTTGCCATCACCACCGCCACCTCGGCTTTCGCCCAAAG
Source organism: Janthinobacterium lividum (assembly GCF_011601275.1). GTDB lineage: Bacteria > Pseudomonadota > Gammaproteobacteria > Burkholderiales > Burkholderiaceae_D > Janthinobacterium > Janthinobacterium lividum_E. Next base: position 152,569 of record NZ_JAAOLY010000006.1, read on the forward strand.
CGCCGCGCCTGCCACCACGGGCCAGCAATTGTCGCGCGAACAAGTCACGGCCGAATACATCCGTGCCCGCAACGCCGGCGAAATCGCCACCAGCGAAGTCGACTACCCGAAAACGCCGGCCACCGCCGCCAGCCAGGTGACGCGCGAACAAGTCATGGCCGAGTTCTACGCCGCCCGCAAGGCTGGCCTGATCCCGCAAACGGAAGCGGACTTTGACGTCGCGCAAACGGCAAAACACGTCGTGCAATAAGAAACCAGTCAGCCGGTTTCAGTCAGTCAGTAACACACCTCAGTTGCGGCGCAGCACCCGGGCCACTCCCGGCGCTCACCGCGGCGAGCTGTCAGCATTGCCCCAACACCTTCTTCCGGAGTTCCTGCATGTCCCTGCACCGTCGTTTGCTTGCCGCCAGCCTGATCCTTGCCTTGAGCGCTTGCGCCGACATGGGCCATATCGCGCCGCAATCGGCCATGCTCGACGCCAATAAACTGCAGGCGAGCCAGGCCATGGATGCCGCCGCCAGCGCAGCGATCGCCTGGCCGCGCACGCAATGGTGGCAAGACTTGCACGACCCCCAATTGAACCGTTTGATGGACCAGGCCCTGGCCGACAGCCCCACCCTGCGCGGCGCCCAGGCGCGCGTGCGCCAGGCCGAGGCGCTGGCCGGCGCGTTTGAGGACAAGACCCGCCCGCAAGCGGACGCGGCCATCTCCATCAACCGCGAACTGTATTCGCAGCACGGCAGCACGCCGGCGCCGCTGGCCGGCAATTACGCGTGGCGCAACCAGGCCACCGTCACGGCCTCGTACGACCTGGACCTGTGGGGCCGCAACCGCGCCGCCCTGTCCGCCGCCTTGGGCGACGTGCAGATGGCCTCGGCCGAATCGCAGATGGCCCGCCTGGCGCTGGAAACGGCCCTGGTGCGCACCTACATCCAGCTGTCGTATGAATTCCAGCTGCAGGACGTGATCGAACGCAGCCTGGCGCAGCGCGCCCGCATCCTCGACATCACGCGCCAGCGCAAGGCGGCCGGCATCGGCACCGACATCGACGTGGCGCAAATCGAAACCACCTTGCCGGCCGGCCGGCGCCAGCTGGAACAGTCGGCCGAATCGCTGGCCCTGCTGCGCAACCAGCTGGCGGCCCTGTCGGGCAAGGGGCCAGCGGCCGGCGCGGCGCTCACGCGTCCCGTGCTGCGCCTGGACCAGCCGCTGGCCATCCCCGCCGCGCTGCCTGCCGACCTGATCGGCCGCCGCCCCGACATCGCCGCCCAGCGCTGGAGAGTGGAAGCGGCGGCGCAGCGCATCGACGCCGCCAAGGCCGAGTTCTACCCGAACGTCAACCTGGTGGCGTTCGCCGGTTTCCAGGCCTTCGGCTTCAGCCATTTTCTCGACGCCAACTCGCAGATCCGCGGCGCCTCGCCCGCGCTGAGCCTGCCCATCTTTGCCGGCGCCCGTTTGCGCGCCCAGCTGGGCAGCCAGACGGCCGTGTACGACGGCGCCGTGGAGCAGTACAACGCCACCGTCATCAACGCCATGTCGGACGTGGCCAATGCCGTCACCAAGGCGCAGTCGCTGGCCAGGCAACACGAGCTGACCGTGCAGGCGCTGGCCACGGCGCAGCGCGCGCGCGACCTGGCGGAAAAAGCGTACAAGGCGGGCATGAGCGACGCCATCGCCATGCTCAACACGCAAGTGGCGTTGCTGGCGGAAGAACAACAGCAGGCGCAAAATGGGGCACGCGAGCTCGATCTGTACGTTTCCTTGATGAATGCACTGGGAGGCGGCATATAAGCTTGCAATCCTGGCATTGCCCTAGCTCAACAAGATACAATCGGAACTTTATTCACACATGAAGGAATATGACATGACCGCTTTTGACGCCACCTCCAAGCGGCTGCAAAACATCCGCACGCGCATGCCAGGCTTCCCCATGGAACTGATGCGTTTATTGCGCATGACGTACCACATTCAAAAAGGCATGAAGGACCTGACCAACGCCGCGCTGAAAAAGCACGACCTGGTCGATGCCAGCTACATGGTGCTGGCCGTGCTGTACGGCACGGACGACGAAACGTCGAACGCCTGCACCCTGGGCATGGCCTGCCATGAAAAACCGGCCAACCTGACGCGCGTGTGCAACGACCTGGAAACGCGCGGCCTGATCCACCGCGGCACGCGCCCCGGCGACCGCCGCTCCGTGATGATCTCGCTGACCGACAAGGGCCGCGCGCTGATCGAAACGGCGCTGCCCGACGTGTACCAGGAAACCTCGGCCCTGTACGAAGGGTTTACGGAAGAAGAGCTGCAAGTACTCGACAAGCTGTACATGCGCCAGCTGCGCAATTTGAACAATCTCAACAACCAGAACTGATAGCCTATCGATGACGCCAGCCACAGCAACAACACCTATAGACGGCCCCCTGACCCGGGCGGCCCGCTGGCTGGCGCTGGCGCTGCAGGACTGGCGCGCGACGGAAGGCGAACGCTGGATCTACGTCGGCAAGACCCTGATCGCCGCGTTCTGCGCCCTGTGGCTGGCCTACCGCCTGGGCCTCGATTCGCCCAGCACGGCGATGACCACCACCATCATCCTGGCCCTGCCCAGCAGCGGCATGGTGCTGGAAAAAAGCTTTTACCGCCTGTGCGGCACCCTGCTGGGCTGCACGGCCGCGCTGACCCTGATCGGCCTGTTCCCGCAGCAGCCCGTGCTGCTGTTCGCGGGCCTGGCCTTGTGGGTGGGCCTGTGCACGAGCGGCTCGGCCCTGCACCGCAACGCCCAGTCGTATGTGTACGTGCTGGCCGGCTACACGGCTTGCATGATCGTCTTGCCCGCCATCGAGCAGCCGATGCAGGTATTTTCTCTGGCCGTCACGCGCGTGGCTGAAGTGAGCCTGGGCATCATCTGCTCGGCCGCCATCTCCAGCGTGCTGCTGCCGCGCCACCAGGGCACGCAGGTGATGCGCACGGTGCAGGCCCGCTACGGAAAATTCCTCACCTTTTGCCAGGACGTGCTGCAGCAAAAGCTCACGCCGGCGCAGGTGGAACTGACGCATTTGCAGTTTGCCGCCGACGTGGCGGCGCTGGAACTGGGCCGCTCGGCCGCCCTGTTTGAAGTGACCAGCAAAGTGGGCCACGTGCGCGCGCAAAACCGCAAGCTGCACGCCTTCAACGCCACCTTCATGACGGCGCTGACCACCTTCTATACCTTCCACCGCCTGTTCGACCGCCTGCAGCGCGACGGCGAGAACCAGGTCATGCAGGCCTGCGCGCCGTTGTACGCCATCGTCGCCGAAGCGCTGCAGGCGACGCCTTCGCAAGACTCGCTCGACACCATGCAGCGGCATCTGCAGACGGCGCTGGGCCAGGCCCGCGCGGAGATTGACAGTGCGCACATCGTGCATGCGCAGCGCATCGATTTCGACACCGTCTGCGAACTGCTCGAGCGCTTCGCGCGCGACATGAGCCGCTTTCACGAAGTGTATTTCAGCCTCGTGCACGACACGCCGCTGGACGTGAGCACGCCGCAGGCGTATGCGCCGAAGACGCCGCCCGCGCTGGTGCTTGCCAGCGGCGCGCGCGCCGGCATCAGCCTGGCCCTGCTGGCGCTGGGCGCCTACTTCCTCGCCTGGCCCTACGCCAGCACGGCGATGCTGATGGCGGCCGTGTTCTGCGCGCTGGCCTCATCCTCGCCGCGTCCCATCATGATGATCCGCCAGGTGCTGGCGGGCTTTCTGATCGCCATGCCCCTGTCGCTCGTCTGCGTGTACTTCGTGCTGGTGCACGGCGACGGCTTCCCCATGCTGGTGCTCAGTTTTGCGCCGTTTCTGGCCGTCGGCCTGTACCTGATGACGAATCCCGCCAAGCTGGGCGTGGGCCTGGGCGTATCGACCTTCATCACGCAGATGGCGCCGACGAATGTGATGCATGTCGACGGCGCCGCCTTTTTGAACACGGGCATGGCGCTGATCGTGGGACTGATGCTGGCCGCCCTGGTGTTTGCCGTGCTGCTGCCCGAGCACACGATGGGCCACAAGGACCATATCGGCCGCGCCCTGTGGCGCGAAGCGCTGCATGCGTGCACGGCGCCCGCCCGGCGCGTAAAACACCGTTTCGACAACCGCGTGCGCGACCTGCTCAGCCAGCTCAATGCGGCGGCCGGCCCGGCGCCGGGCGAGGCCACGCGCGCCGTCGTGCGCCAGGCCTTGACCCTGCTGGAAATCGGCCACTCGGTGATCGAACTGCGCGAACTGATCGCGACGGCCCGGCCAGGCGCCACGCCGCAAGCACTGCAGCAGTGCGTGGACCGCATCGCCGGCTGGCTGCGCACGCGCGGCGACGCGCCATTGCAGGCGGCGCTGGCAGCCACCCTGCAGGCAGGCGCCGTGGTGCGCGCCGCGCAAACCGAAGCGGGCATCACGCCGGAACGCGGCGCACGCCTGCAGACGGCGCTGGCCGACCTGCACTCGATCTACACCTCATTACTCGACCACATGGCGCCTGGCGCCGGAGACCACCATGCCGCGTGAATTCGCCCTGTTCGGAATTCTGATTCCTACCCTGCTGCCCCTGTTCCTCCTCAGCATAGCCCTGCAAACCCTGCTCGACCGCGTGCTGGGCTGGCTGGGCGTGTACCGCATGGTGTGGCACCCGTCGCTGGCGCGGCTGTGCATCTTCATCGCCATCTTCGGCGCGCTGGCTTTATCGCTTTACAAATAGCGCTACAAATAAAAAAACCGTTCAACCCGATCAAGGAAAGGCTGCCGACATGGTAAGCAAACTGACCCGCTATGCAATCACCCTGCTGCTATTGGCCGCAGCCCTGTGGATAGGCAAGACCGTCTGGGACCGCTACATGGAGTCGCCGTGGACGCGCGACGGCCGCATCAAGGCCGATATCGTCAACATCAGCGCCGACGTGGCCGGCACCGTCACGGACGTGCTGGTGCGCGACAACCAGGTCGTGCAAAAAGGCGACGTGCTGTTCGTCGTCGACAAGGAACGCTACACGAGCGCGCTGGCGCAGGCCGACGCCGTGCTGGCCGCGCAAAGGACGGAGCAGGGCCGCCGCGGCAAGGAAGCCCAGCGCCGTGCCAATCTTGACGCCAGCATCATCTCGACGGAAAGCCGCGAAAGCGCAGCCTTCGCCGCCACCTCGGCCACCTCGCAAGTGCAGGCCGCCGTGGCCGCCCGCGCGCTGGCGCAATTGAACCTGGAGCGCACCACCGTGCGCGCGCCCGTCAGCGGCTACGTGACGAACCTGAACGTGCACAAGGGCGACTTTGCCGCCGTCGGCGCGGCCAAGCTGGCCGTCATCGACAGCGCCTCGTACTATGTCGTCGGCTACTTCGAAGAGACCAAGCTGGGCATGCTGGCGCAGGACGACAAGGCGGAAATGAATCTGATGAGCGGCGGCACCCTGCACGGCCACATCGAGAGCATCGCGCGCGGCATCACCGACCGCGACGCCGCTACGGGCCGCGAACTGCTGGCCGACGTCAACCCCACCTTCAACTGGGTGCGCCTGGCGCAGCGCGTGCCCGTGCGCATCCACATCGACGAGCAGCCCAAGGGACAATTGCTGGTGGCCGGCACCACTTGCACCGTGGTGATCACGCCCCACTCTGCACCGGCGCCGAAACCAGCGGCCGCGCACCCCGCATGATACGCGGCGGTGCCGGACGCCTGGCGGAAATCGCCCTGTTCCTCGACGCCGCGGCGCTGGGCAGCTTTTCCGCGGCCGGCCGCAAGCACGGCCTGTCGCCGGCCGCCGCCAGCGCCGCCATCGCCCGCCTGGAAACCGCGCTGGGCGCCACCCTGTTCGAACGCACGACGCGTCAGCTGCGCCTGACGGAAGAAGGCCTGCACTACCGCCGCTACAGCGAACAGGCGCTGGACTTGCTGGCGCAGGCCGAAGACGGCTTGCATGCGGGTAGCGGCTCCGTGCGCGGCGTGGTGCGCATCTCGGCGCCATCGGACATCGGCCGCCAGTTGCTGCTGCCCATGCTCGACCGCTTTGCCGCGCTGCACCCACAGGTGCGCCATGCGCTGACCCTGACGGACGCCACGGCCAACCTGGTGCAGGACGACGTCGACCTGGCCATCCGCTACGGCGAGTTGCCCGACAGCGACATGGTGGCGCGCCTGCTGCACCCGGGCCGGCGCGTCGTGTGCGTGGCGCCCGCGCTGGCCGCCAGGGTCGGCTTGCCGGCCACGCCGCGCGACCTGGCGTCGCTGCCCACCCTCGTGCTCACGGCCGGCGACGGCGCGCCGCAGGAATGGCGCTACCGCGAAAGCGGCAAGCGCCACAGCTTGCGCCTGCAGGGGGACTGGCACAGCAACGACGGCGAAATCATCCGCCGCTGGGCCGTGGCCGGCCACGGCTATGCCTATAAGTCCCTGCTCGACATCGACGGCGACCTGCGCGCGGGGCGCTTGCAGACGGTGCTCGACGAATATTTTTCCGATAGCGTGCCACTGAACCTGCTGTACCGGCGCAGCCGCTTCCAGCCGCCGCGCGTCACTCTGCTGGTCGACTTCCTGCTGCAGCAGTTTTCCGCGCTGCCGGCGCAGCCCTAGCGGACCGCCCTCACGGCGCCAGCACGCCCAGCTGGCGCAGCAGGGTCAGATTGTCTTCCAGGTGCCAGTTGTCACTGATGCGCCCCTGCCCATTCACGCGGTACAGGTCGAACGCATGGAAATCGATGGCTTGGCCTTGCCCCAGCAAGGGACCCTGCGGCGTGGGGAAGACGCCCGTGAAGCGGCCCGTGAAATGCAGGCGCAGGGTGACCCGGTCGCCGGCCACCAGCATCTCCTCGATGGTTACCTTCAAATCCGGCACGGCGGCATGGAACACTTGCGACGCCTGCAGCGGGCCGGCCAGTCCCTGCGGGCGGCCGGCGGGCAAGGTGCGGTCGGTGAAGTCGTCGGCCAGCGCCAGCCGCGCCATGGCCGAATCTCCGCTTTGCCAGAACGCGGCATAGCGGCGCGCGGCCAGCGCCGTTTTATCTGTGGCGGTGGCGCCGGACAGTTGGACCGGCATGGGCAAATCCATGGCGGCATGGGCTGGCGCGGCGGCCAACAGCGACAGGGCGAGGATGGCGGGGACAAAAGCGGGCATAGTAGTTCCAAATGAGTTGATCGGCATGCACATGACACACCGCCATTCTGGACTCGCTTGCCCCGCTTGATAATTGGCCCCGCGCTTGAATCAGTTACTTGCAGCAGTTGAAGATCAGCGCCCGCCCGCCACGTCCAGTATGCTGCCCGTCACATAGCTGGCGCCCGGTCCCAGCAGGTACACAATGGCGTCGGCGATTTCTTCCGGCTGGCCGCCCCGCTGCATCGGCACGCCGGGCGCCAGGCGTGCCACCCTGCCCGGTTCGCCGCCAGACGCGTGGATGTCCGTATAGATGATGCCGGGCCGTACGCCGTTGACGCGGATGCCCTCGGCCGCCACTTCCTTCGCCAGGCCCAAGGTCATGGTATCGACGGCGCCTTTCGAGGCCGCGTAATCGATGTATTCGTCCGGAGAGCCGAGGCGGGCCGCCGCCGACGAGACATTCACGATGCGCCCGCCCTGCCCGCCATGGGCCGTCGACATGCGCCGCACGGCTTGCTGGCAGCACAGGAAATAACTGATCACGTTGGTGCGCAGCACGCGTTCCAGGCGCTGCACGGACATGTCGACGAGCCTGCATTTCTGCTCCAGCACGCCCACATTGTTGACCAGCGCCGTCACGGTTCCCAGGCGCGCATCGACTTCCGCAAACAGGCGCGCCACGTCCGCTTCATCGCTGGCGTCGGCCTGCACGGCGATCGCCTCGCCGCCGTCGGCCACGATGCGCGCACACAGCGCGTCGGCCGCCTGCGCATCGCGCACATAGTTGATGCACACGGCATAGCCCTGGCGCGCCGCCAGCAGCGCCGTCGCCGCGCCGATGCCGCGGCTGCTGCCCGTAATCAAGATCACTTCCTTCATCGTTCCTCCTGAATAGTTGTGGCTTCATCATACGCGGACGAAAAAAAACCCGCGCGCGGCGGGTTTTTCGTACTGACACATTCAATTTCGGAAATGCGTCATGGCGTAAGTCAGATGCTGCCACCAGTGTTCGCGCGACCGCACGGACGCCAGGCATTTCGCATCGACCTCGTTCTTGAACGCGGGGTCCACGCAAGCCTTGCTGACCAGCGCATTGCGCTGGTTTTCCACGTTGACGATGGCAATCGCCAGCCACGCCACGAGGGCTAAGGCCAGTACGCACAAAGTCCAGGGTAGCTGTTTCATGGCTTCTCCGCTTACTTCTTCGCTGGCGCGGGAGCGCGCTCTTTCAGCACGCGCGCCACCAGTTCATCCATCACGCGCAGGGTTGCCGTCTGGGTTTGCGGCTCGGACTGGCCAGGGCGCGACAGCTGCGCCGGCGACGTCACGAAGCGGCCGTCGATGACGATGGTCGGCGCGCTGTCGATCTTGCTGGCGGTGATCAGCTGCTCGTTGCGTTTCAGCTTGGTCTGCACGCCGAACGAATTGAACATGTCCAGGTATTTCGCCTTGTCGATGCCGTTCTTGACCAGCAGGTCGAGGATGGCGTCATCGCGGTTCAGGCGGTTGCGCTCGACGTGGATGGCGCGGAAGATCTTGTCGTGGAACTGGTCCAGCTGGCCCATCGCTTCCAGGGTGGCATAAGCGTGCGCCTGAGAGTCTTTCGGGCCGGTGGCAGCCAGATGGACGCGGCGGAAGGCGATCTTGTCGCCCTGCTTCTTGACCCAGTCGTGCATCAGCGGATCGAGCGCGTAGCAATGCGGGCACGAATACATGAAGTACTCGACCACTTCCACCTTCTTGCCCGTGTCCGTACGCACTGGCGTCGTGAGCGTGGTAAAGCCGGTATCGGCCGCCATGGCGCCGCCGGTGGCCGCCACCAGAGTGACGGCGGCAAGCAGGGGACGCAAGAAACGCAGAAAACGCATATAAATCCTTCATCATAAGTGGTCGTGAACGGGGCGAGATTACCACTTTTTGCGCCGGGCGATGTCGCCATGTCGGAAAAAATCGCTTTTACGCGCTCCGTTTGCGCCCGATTAAGCCGCATTTAAGCCCCGCTGCGCCCCTGCCTCAGAAATGGTAGCGCGCCGACACGCGCAGCTGGCGCGCATCGTTGAGGTAAATGCTGGAACGGCAGCCCGGCGCATCGCCGTAATGGCGGCGGTTGGCCAGGTTGCTGCCGGCCAATTCCAGCTCCCAGGCGCCCAGCTTGCGCGCATAGCGTCCGTCCACGGTGGCAAACGCAGGCACTTGCGCCAGGCAGCTGTTGGCGAAATCGGGGCCATAGCGTAGGGCGCGCAGCCATTGCACGCCGACGTCGGCACTGGCGCCGCCCTGCCCCGCCCAGTACAGGCGCAGGCTGGCCAGGGTCTTCGGCACGAGGGCGATGTCCGGGCCGTCGTAGGCGTAATCGTCATAGCGCGCATGCACTTGCCGCAACTGAGCGTCAAGGCGCCAGTCGCGCGCCAGCGCCATGCTGGCTTCGATGGCGACGCCGTCGCGACGCGAGGGGTCGAGGTTGCCCGCAAAGCCCAGCTGTCCCAGGTTCTGGTCGAAGACGATCTGGTTGCTCAGGCGCTCGCTGAAGACGCGCACGGAAGCGCTGCGCGCCGCGTCGCCGAAGGTGGCGCCCACTTCCATGTCGCGCCGCAGCTGTCCCGCCAGCGGGCGGTAGCCGGCGCGGGTATAACCATCGTCATCGATGCGGTAGCTGCGCGCGGCCTTGGCGTACACGCTCAGTTGCGGGCGCAATTGCAGGCTGCCCTGCAAGTCCCAGGCATTCTGGTTTTCCCAGTCGCTGCCGCCGGCGGGCATGTCGGCCGGATCGAGCTGGAACTGTTCATGCCGCAACCCCAGCAGCAGGCGCGGCGCATACGGGCCGCCGAAGGCCAGCTCTTCGCGCAGCAGCAGCGCGCGCGAATACTGGCGGCGCTGCGCATCACCATCGCGGCCCGAGCGCCGCTGCCACTGCATCAGGTCCAGGCCCACTTCCGTATCCGTGCCCACGCCGCCCACCTTGCCGTAATGGCGCAAGCGTGGCGCCAGCTGCCGGCGGCGGCTGCTGTACGTCGACTCGCTGCTGCCGTCCTCGCCCGCATAGTGGGCCGTGGCGCGCTTTTCCCGCTGAGACAGTTCCACGCCCAGCTCGAAACTGCCCACATAGCGCTGCACGAAGGCGCTGGCGCGCCGCACCTCATAGCGGTACAGGTCTTCCGGGCGGGCCGCCAGCAAGGCCAGGAACGGCGCCTCGGGCGCGGGATAGCGGGTGTCCTGCTTCAGCTGGTCGGCGCTGAAGCCGAAGCGGCCCTGGCGCAGCTTCCATTCCGCGCCGCCGTTGAAGCCGCGCTGGTGAAACACGCTGCCGTCGCGGTAATTGCCATTGCGCAGGCCGTCGAAGGCCACGTCGAGCACCATGCCGCCCTGGTCGCGCGACAGGGCGCCGCGCGCGCTGTGCTGGCCGCCCTGCGCCAGTTCGGCGGACAAGTCGCCATGCGTGACGCCGGCCGCAGCGCCATCCACGCCAGCCACGCCATCCTGCGCGCACGCCGGCATGGCCAGGACGCACAGCAGCAAGGTGCGCGCGGCGATGGTCAGGGCGGAAAGGGCAGGCATCATGGCGGAAAGCTGGGTGCGCTACCGGGGCGCGCACGCACGGTAACAGGAAGGATGGCAAAAGCGAATCATTATACGCACGGCGCACGGCGCCGCAAGCAATGGGCAAGTGGCCGGCATGGCGCATCGGCGTCTGGCCGGCGGCCCTCAGCTTCCAAGGCGCGCCTCGTCGGCCAGGAAGTCGATGAAGGTGCGCACTTTCGACGACAGGTAGCGGCGGCTCGTGTAGACGGCGTAGACACTGCCGCCCGCCAGCTTGAAATCGTCGAAGAGGCGCACCAGGCGCCCGGCCGCCAGGTCCGCATCCGTTTGCCACGATGGCAGCAGGGCGATGCCCATGCCGTCGAGCGCGGCCGCGTGCAGCAGGCTTTCGTTATTGCATTGCAGCACGGGCGTAAACTTCACCGTTTCGCGTCCCTGCGGCCCATCGAAGGCCAGCTCATTGCCGTTCGCCAACAAGGAATAGCTGATCATGGCGTGCTGCGTGAGGTCTTGCGGCAGCTGCGGCCGGCCCGCGCGCGCCAGGTAGGCGGGCGCGGCCACCAGATGAAAGGCGATGCTGCCGATGGGCCGCGCGATCAGGGCCGGCGATGGCGCCTGGCTCACGCGCAGGGCCAGGTCGAAGCCCTCTTCCACCAGGTTGACGACTCTGCCGCTCAAGTCGATGTCGAACGTCACTTCCGGGAAGCGCTCACGGTAGGCCACCAGGGTGCGCGTAAAGATGGCGTTGGCGAACCAGACGGGAGCGCTCAGGCGCAGCATGCCACGCGGCACCACCGTCGTGCGGCCGACCGTTGCTTCCACCTCGTCGAGGTTGTCGAGCATGTCGCGGCACTGTTCAAAATATACCTTGCCGATTTCCGTCAGGCTCAGGTGGCGGCTGCTGCGGTTCAGCAGACGCGCGCCCAGGTGGCGTTCCAAGTGCATCACGTGCTTGCTGACCATGGCCGGCGACAGGTCGAGGCGCTCGCTGGCGCGCACGAAACTGTCCTGTTCCACCACGGCGCGAAACACGCGCATGCTGCGCAAGGTATCCATACCCATCCAATCATCAACAAATTGGAAATGATATATCAATAACTGCGATCTTGATCAACTGACTGGGCATGACTATCATCGATAGCATCAGCCATTCCACTGCGGAGCCGCCATGCAAGAGCACACCTTCCCTACCTACTTCCTGTCGCACGGCGGCGGCCCTTGGCCGTTCATGAAAGACCAGTTCGGCGGCCGCTACGACGTGCTCGAAGCGTCGTTGCAGGATATCCCGCGCCAGATCGGCGCGCGCCCGAAAGCCGTACTCGTCGTCACGGCGCACTGGGAAGGACCGCAATTTCTCGTCTCGGCCAGCCCCCGGCCGGGCATGATCTACGACTATTCGGGCTTTCCGCCGCACACCTATCAAATCCAGTACCCGGCGCCCGGCGCGCCCGAGCTGGCGGCGCAGGTAAAACAGTTGCTCGACGCTGCCGGCCACCCGGCGCGCCTCGACCATGAACGGGGTTTCGACCACGGCACCTTCAGCGCCCTGTTCCCCATCTATCCGCAGGCGGACGTGCCGCTGGTGCAGCTGTCGCTGAAACACGGCTACGACCCGCTCACCCACGTCGAAGTGGGCCGCGCGCTGGCCAGCCTGCGCCGGCAAGGTGTGCTGATCGTCGGCAGCGGCCTTAGTTACCATAACCTGCGCCAGTTCGGCCAGGCGGGCGCCGTCGCCTCGCACCAGTTCGACGCCTGGCTGCGCCAGACGATGACCTTGCCGCCGGAACAAAGATTGGAGCAATTGCTGGCCTGGGACAGGGCACCGGGCGCGCGCCAGGCCCATCCGCAGGAAGACCATCTGCTGCCGCTGATGGTGGCGCTCGGCGCGGCCGAGCAGGAAGCGGCGCAGGTCGTGTATCACGAGGAGGATTTCTTCGGGGCGCTGGCGGTGACGAGTTTCCGGTTTGGAACGACTGGCGGAAATTAGCAACGAGCCGGGGTCAGACCCTCAACACCGCTAACGGCCGGTTCAGCGCCAACGTCACCGGGGGGTCTGACCCCAGAATTTTAAAAAGCCGCTAACTAGCGGCTTTTTTTAGTTAAGTCCCGCGCTTGCCCCGCGCCGCATTCTTCGCTTTTTCAGCAGCGATCTCGGCCGCCTTGGCCGCTTTTTCCGCCATCTCGGCCGCGTGCTGGGCCATCAGGGCCGCGCGCGTGTCCGGCGTTTCCAGCGAGATGCGTCCCAGGATGCCACTGCGGTAGTCGAGCAGCAGGGTGTGCGACGCCTTCTCGAAATCGTAGTCGCCGCCCTTGATGCGGAAGCCGCGCTTGGCGGCGATGCCCTCGACCACGCCGATGGCGTCGACTTCACCGATCTTGGTGCCGTAGCGGGTTGCCAGCAAGTCCGGGTAGCGCTTGAGCAATTCCTCGGCCAGGAACACGGCCACTTCCTCTTCGATCAGCGCGTTCGAGCCGATGGCGTGGCTGGCGGCCAGCATCAGGCCGTCGCTGGGGATGGCGATCTTCGGCCACAGCATGCCGGGCGTATCGACGAGGATGGTGTTCTTGTCCAGGTACAGCTTTTGCTGCATTTTCGTCACGGCCGGCTCGTCGCCCACCTTGGCCACGCGCTTTTTCAGCAGCGCGTTCATCAGGGTCGACTTGCCCACGTTGGGGATGCCCATGATCATGATGCGCAGCGGCTTCGTCGGCACGCCGCGGTGCGGCGCCAGCGACTTGGCCAGGTCCGGAATGCGCGCCACGTCGCCTGGCTTCTTGGTCGTCATCGCATACGCGGTCACGCCTTCCTGGGCATTGAAGTACGCCACCCAGGCGGCGGTCGCGGCAGGGTCGGCCAGGTCAGTCTTGTTGAGGATTTTCAGGCAAGGGCGCTGGCGGAACAGGCGCAGCTCGTCCACCATGGGATTGCAGCTGGCTGCCGGCAGGCGCGCGTCCACCACTTCAATCACCAGATCGGTGTTTTCCATGGTTTCGGCCGCTTTCTTGCGGGCCGCGTTCATGTGTCCTGGGTACCATTGTATCGCCATGCTCTTGCTTTCAAAATCGTTCAGTCAATCCGCTATTTTACGTGGTTGCCGCCACGACGTCCCATTTTCCGCCGCCAGCGCCAGCCGTGCGACGCGAACGAGACAATTGGTGATAATTTAGCAGTTACATGAATGATAAGATCCGCAGTCCGTCCAGCCTGGGCGGATTCTCCATTGCAAGCTCAACCTGGCACGCATTCCATGCATCTTCCCCGTTTCCTCCTCCTCGCCCCCTTTTGCGCCTGCCTGCTACCCGCCATGGCCCAGGAACAAGCGGCGGTGCCGGGCGACGCAGTGCACCAGGAAATGCAACAGATTGTCGATGTGCAAGGCACGCGCGATCCCGACCTGCGCCCCTACCGCACCATGCTCAAGGGACTCGACGCGTATGCCGACCATCAGCGCCTGGCACCGGGCGCGCCGCTGCGCTTCATGCTGATCCCCGCCACGCCGAAGGCCAGGCTCGATGGCGTGACCCTGCACCTGTCGGCCGACAACCTGTCTATCCCCGTGCCGCTGGCGGCGGACGGCGGTTTCACCTTGACGCGCGACAAGACCGCCTTCGATGCAAATGCCGACCTGGTCAGCAACAAGAAGCGCGATACCCTGCGCTGGCGCGCCGACATCCACACGCCGGGCCTGCCCCAGAACGTGCGCCGCCTGGGCGACTTGCGCCTGGAATGCGAAATCCGCTGGGCCGTCGAGCAGGATGACTTGCCGTTTGTGCGGCGCAACCTGTTCCGCCTGGCGGGCGGGCCATGCCACTCGTCGCTGATCCACGTGCCGTATCCCGTGTTCCGCAAGCTGCTTGCCGTGCAGGCGCGCTCGGGCGAGCGCACGCTGGACATCCGCATCACGGAAGACCGCCAGCGCTACGTGCCGCCGCTGCATGACGCGAGCTGGGACGACAATACCCTGCTGACCCTCACGTATGCCGACGACGGCAACATGGCGCAAGCCGTCCCCGCAGCGCCCATGAAGGCGGCGCTGCGCCAGTGATACGTGCCCGAAAAGCCAGGTCAAGTATTTCCATAGAGATTTTTTTATTTACTGAGAGTAATAAAAAAGTGTGCTCTAATATCGCCTCTTAAATGAAAAGCAATTATTTTCCAGGCTGGCTCCCGCCAGATGCAGGGAGATAGGCGATGGGGATAGCTCGATATGATGATGATGATGGAACACACTGGCAAGGCGCCCAAGCGCGTGCCGCGCAATGACTGGAAGAAGGAATGCCGGCAATTGCAGGGGCAAGTGGCGCAGCTGGAAGAGCGCCTGAAACGCCAGAGCGCCGACAGCTATGGCTTGCAAATGCTGTATGACCAACTGGTCAATGAAATCAAGCACCACCGCGACATGTTGCAGCTCGACAGTTTTGATGCGGATAAATCATCGCTCGTCTACACGCAGGCCTGGCGCCGCTTCATGGCCGGCGAGGCGCTCGACTACCAGACGCACCGCCACACGAATTCCAGCAGCCGCCCTACCCTGCTTTAGTCAGAGTTCCGCCAGCGCCTTCACGTGCGCCGCCACGCTGCGGCCCAGCGACGACAGGTTGTAGCCCCCTTCGAGGCAGCTGACGATGCGGCCTTTGCCATACTGATTGGCCACGGCCATCATCTGCTGCGTCATCCACGTGTAGTCGGCCTCCACCAGGCCCATGCCGCCCACGTCGTCTTCGCGGTGGGCGTCGAAACCGGCGGAAATGAAAATCATCTGCGGCTGCTGGCGGTGCAGCGCGGGCAGCCAGTGGTCGAGCACCAGCTGGCGCACGGCGTCGCCCTTCGAGCGGGCAGGTACGGGCACGTTGACGCGCGTGTCGGTGTACGATTCCACGTCGCTGTACGGATAGAACGGGTGCTGGAAAAAACTCACCATCAGGATGCGCGGATCGTGCGCCACGGACTCGGCCGTGCCATTGCCATGGTGCACGTCGAAATCGACGATGGCGACGCGCTCCAGGCCGCGCACGTCGAGCGCATGCTTGGCGGCGATGGCGACATTATTGAACAGGCAAAAACCCATCGGTTCGCTGGGCCGCGCATGGTGGCCGGGCGGACGGATCGCGCAGAAGGCATTGCTGATCTCGCCATCGATGACGGCGTCCGTGGCTGCCACGGCCGAGCCGGCGGCGGCCAGCGCCGCGTCATAGCTGTGCGCGTTGAGCAAGGTGTCGCCGTCGAGCGGATAGTAGTCGCCCTCTTGCGGCACATTGTCGCGCACCAGGCCGATGGCCGTGGCGCTGTGGTTGCGCTCGATATCGGACAATTGCGCGCGCACGCCGTCGCGGTGTTCGACCAGGTCGCTGATGTGCGCGAGGATCAATTGATCATTGATGGCCTGCAAGCGGGCCGGCGATTCAGGGTGCCAGTCGCCCATTTCATGGCGCTGGCAATCGGGATGGGTATAAATGGCTGTGCTCATGCGCTGTACTGGTTACCTCTGTCTCTGTCCATTCTCCGGGAACACTGCATGGCATTCCTGTTCGCCCTGCGCGTTCTCGCATAAAATCACTGGCCGGTCTGTGCCGCTACCGCACTAATCTACCACGTGCACGGCACGGGCGGGCGGCACGGCTTGACCTGGCCAAAGCGATTGTAAATTAAATAATCCGACTTACTGTGATAGAAATAGCATGTTTTCGAAAATACACCAGGCCGCACAGCAGATCGGCGAAGTTCTCGTCGGCAAACACTTGCAGATCCGCCAGACCCTCGCCTGCGTGCTGGCCGGCGGCCACCTGCTGATCGAAGACGTGCCCGGCGTGGGCAAGACCACCCTGGCCCATGCGCTGGCCATCTCGCTGGGCCTGCAATGGAAGCGCCAGCAATTTACCAGCGACCTGCTGCCCGCCGACGTGGCCGGCATGAGCGTGTATGACCGGGGCAGTGGCAGCTTCGTGTTTCACCCCGGTCCCCTGTTCACGCAAGTGCTGCTGGCCGACGAGATCAACCGCGCCACGCCGAAGACGCAGTCGGGCTTGCTCGAAGCGATGGAAGAGCGGCAAGTGACGCTCGATGGCGTCACGCACGCGCTGCCGCAGCCGTTTTTCGTCATCGCCACGCAGAACTGCGCGCACCAGCTGGGCACCTTCCCCCTGCCCGAATCGCAGCTCGACCGTTTTCTCATGTGCGTGACCCTCGGCTACCCCGATGCAGCCGCCGAACGGGCGCTGCTGCTGGGCGCCGACCGCCGCGCCATGCTGCACACCTTGCCGGCCGTCATGAATGGAGAAGAATTGCTGCAGGCGCAAGCGGGCCTGCGCGCCATCCACGCCTCGGCCACCGTCGTCGACTACGTGCTGGCCCTCGTGCATGCCACGCGCGCGCCGGGCGTGTTTGCCGATGGCCTGAGCCCGCGCGCCGCGCTGGCCCTGCTGCAGGCGGCGCGCGCCTGGGCCGCCCTGGAAGGCCGCGACCACGTCACGCCCGACGATGTGCAAGCCGTGCTGCTGCCCGTCTGCGCCCACCGCCTGCATGCGGCGCAAGGGTCCACGGACAGCCGCGCGCTGCTGCAGCACATGCTCTTGAGTATTCCCGTCTGACAGCCGTGCGCCTGCGCGACATCCAATGGCTGCCGGCGCGCCCCTGGCTGGGCGCGCAGCGCGTGCACGTCCGTCCCTCGGGCGCGGGCCTGGCGTTTGGGGCGCTGCTGCTGGCGCTGTGGATCGCCGCCGTCAATTACCGCCTGGGCCTGGGCTATGCGCTCACGTATTTCGCGGCCGCCTGCGCCATCGCCGACATGCTGTTTGCCAGCCGCAACCTGGCAGGCCTGGCCCTGGCCGCCACGCCGGGCAAGCCCGTGTTCGCGGGCAGCCAGGCCACGTTCACCTTGCGCTTGATTAACCGCAGCGCCCGCCCGCGCCATGCGCTCCACGTGGCCATCAGCGGTTCGGCGGCAGCGCCCAGCCTGGCCGACATCGCCGCCCACGGGGAAACGGCCGTTAACATCGTCGTGGCCGCGCCGCAGCGGGGATGGCTCATTGTCCCGGCCGCGCGCCTGTCCGGCAGTTTCCCTCTGGGCCTGTTCCTTGCCTGGTGCCACTGGCAACCCGACGCAAGCGTGCTCGTGTATCCGCAGCCCGAACACAATGCGCCGCCGCTGCCCTTGCCTGCCGGCATGCTACAGCCGGCACAGCAGGCACGGCAGCCAGACTCACCCGATGGCGCTCTGGAGCTGGCCGGCGTACGCGCCTACCAGCCAGGCGATCCCCTGCACCGCCTAGCCTGGCGCCAGATCGCCCGCCACGATGGCGAGCATGTATTCAGCAAGCAATTCCAGCCTGCCGCCGACTCTCCCGCAGGCGCAACCCATGGCAGCATCGTGTTCGAGCATGCGGCCCTGCACGCGCTGGCGCCGGAAGCGCGCTTGTCGCGCCTGGCCGCCTGGGTACTGCAGGCGGAACGCGCGGGCATGCCGTACGGCATGCGCCTGGGCGCGCTGACTCTGGCGCCAGCCCTGGGTGCCAGCCACCGCGACGCCTGTTTGCGCGCACTGGCCCTGCACGGTTCGCCGCACGATTTTCCGCCAGCGCAGGCGACGCCATGAAAGCCTGGCCGAGCAATTTGCCGCGTGACAAGGCCGACATTGTGCTGCTGTTGCTGGCCGCCGCCATGGTGCTGGCGCCGCACGCGCTGCACCTGCCCCCGTGGCTGTCAGCCGCCGCTGCCGCGCTCCTGCTGTGGCGCGCCGTCATTACCGTGCGGGGCCGGCGCCAGCCTCAGCTGATCCTGCTAGCGCCGCTGGCCTTGCTCGGCATCGCCGGCGTCTACGCCAGCTATGGCACCGTGTTGGGACGCGATCCGGGCGTGGCCATGCTAGCCCTGCTGCTGGCCTTGAAGTCGCTGGAAATGCATGGCCGGCGCGACATCTTCGTCTTCGTCTTCCTCAGTTTTTTCCTCCTGCTGGCGAACTTCTTTCATACGCAAGGCATCCTCAGCGCCGCCTGGATGCTGGCCACCGTCATCGTCCTGCTGGCCGCCCTGCTGTCGGCCCAGTACGGCGCCGTGCAGCCCCGCCTGGCGCAAAGACTGGGCTTGCTGGGACGCATGCTGGCGCTGGCCATCCCCCTGTCGGCCGTGCTGTTTCTTGCCGTGCCGCGCGTCGACGGTCCCCTGTGGGGCACGGCAACAGAAGGCACACAAGCGCGCACGGGCTTGTCCGACAGCATGCAACCGGGCGCCATCGCCTCGCTGGCCCTGTCAAGCGAACCCGTCTTCACGGCCCGTTTCAGCACACCGCTCCCGCCGCAAGAACAGCTGTACTGGCGCGGCGTGGTGCTGGGCGACTTCGACGGCGCCACCTGGACGCGCCGGGGCGCGAAGGGCCGCGCGCCTGCCAGTGACAGCCGCATAGATATCGCGCTGGAAGGCCAGCCCAGCCACTACGAAGTCAGCTTGCAAGCGAGCGGCCAGCGGCGCATCTTCGCGCTCGACGTGCCGCGCAGCATAGAACGCTTGCCCGGCAATCCGTATGTCGTGTCGTCCGCGCTGGAAGTGCTGACCATACAGCCCATTACTTCGACCGTGCGTTACCGCGTCAGTTCCCAGTCCCGCTACCGGCTGCAGGCAAGCTTGTCGCCAGAACAGCGGCAGCCATGGCTGGCCTTGCCCGCTGGCAGCAACCCGCGCAGCGTGGCCTGGGCCCGCGCCCTGCGCGGCCATGGCGCGCAGGCGCTGGCGCCGGCCGACGCCATCGCCGCCGTGCTTGAGCACTTCCGCCACGCGCCGTTCCGCTACACCCTGCAGCCCCCGTTGCTGGGCAAGCAGGGCGTCGACGACTTCCTGTTCACCACGCAAGCGGGTTTTTGCGAACATTACGCGGGCAGCTTTGTCGTGCTGATGCGCGCCATGGGCATACCCGCGCGCGTCGTCACCGGTTACCAGGGCGGCTTGCGCAACGGTACGGACAACAGCTTGACGGTGCGCCAGTCCGACGCCCATGCCTGGAGCGAAGTGTGGCTGGCGGGCCGGGGCTGGGTGCGCGTCGATCCCACCAGCGCCGTTGCGCCCCTGCGCACGCAGCGCAACCTCGACGCCGCCCTGCCGCCGGCCCCGTCGCCGCTGACGGCGTGGCGCGCCCTGGCCGGCCTCGATGGCGGCGCGCAAGGGGCGGTTGCCGCTTGGCGCCAGCAATGGCAGCAGGCCGAGCACGCCTGGAGCAGCTGGGTACTCGACGCCACGCCGCAGCGCCAGCGCGCCATGCTCGACGGCTTGAAAAACGTGCCAGCGACAAAGCTGGCAATCGCTTGCGCCGTGCTGGCCCTGCTGTCGGGCGTGGCCGGTGGACTTGTCTGGTGGCGGCAAGCGCGGCGAGGCGATCCGCTCGACCGCCTGTACGCGCGGTTTTGCCAGCTACAGGCGCGGCGCGGCTACAGCCGTGCGCCGCACGAAGGCCCGCACGGTTATGCTGCCCGGTTGGCCGCAGGCAAGGCCACACAAGAGGCGCACGCCGCCATCGCACAGTTTCTGGCAATCTATGCCGCGATGAAGTATGGTAATGCCAACCCAGATGAACAATTCCGCGCGCGGCGCAGCTTGCGCCGCCTGTTAACCCAATGCCGATGAGACGCTCCTTGTTACCGATCAAATACCCCGCCCTGTCCCTGCTCCTCTCCCTCCCCCTGTGCCTGGCCACGGCGCACGCTGGCGAAAACAGCAACATTTCCGCTGCCGACCGCGCCCGTGCCGTGCGCGCGGCCAAGGCGCCTCCCGCCAAGACAGCAGCAAAAAAAGCACCGGCGAAATTCGACTTCGAAGGCGAATTTGTCGACTATGCCAACTGGAAAGAAGTACGCGCCTTCCTCGATGACATGTCTGCCAAACACGGCTTTGACCGCGCCGAGCTCGACACCCTGATCGGCAAGGTGCGCTATGTCGAATCGACCGTGCAACTGATGAAGCCGGCGCCACCGGGCAAGCCGAAGAACTGGCAAGCGTACAGCTCCCGCTTCATCGAGCCGGTGCGCATCAATGCGGGCGTGAAATTCTGGGATGAGAATGCGGAAGCGCTGGCGCGCGCCGAACGCGAATATGGCGTGCCGGCCGAGATCATCGTCGGCATCATCGGCGTGGAAACCGTGTACGGACGCAACACAGGCCGCTTCCGCGTGCTCGACGCGCTGACGACTCTGGCGTTTTCCTATCCGGAAAGCCCGACCCGCGCCGCGCGCATGGAGTTTTTCAAGGGAGAACTGGAAAACGCGCTGTTGTATGCACGCAAGGATGGCATCGATCCCTTGACCCTTCTCGGCTCGTATGCGGGCGCCATCGGCCTGCCCCAGTTCATGCCCAGCAGCATCATGAAATATGCGGTGGACTTCGATGGCGATAGTCACATCGACCTGCGCAATTCCACGGCCGACGCCATCGGCAGCGTCGCGCATTTCCTCGTCGAGCACGGCTGGCGGCGCGATGACCCGGCCGTCAGCACCTACCCCGTCACCGTGTCGGCCAGCCGCACGTGGGAAAAATTCATCGGCCAGGGCTTGCAAGCCAAGTACCGGCTGGCGGAATTGCAGGAAGCCGGCGTCAGTGCCGCGCCATCCACGCCCCAGAACATATTGTTCGGCCTGATCGACTTGCAAAATGGTTCAGAAGCAACTGAGTATCACTTGGCAACCAATAACTTCTTTGCTATAACTCAGTACAACAGAAGTTATTTTTATGCCATGTCAGTGCTTGACTTGGGCAAGGCCATCAGTCAAGTGCGCGCACGCTAACCGAAAGTCAGTGTAAAGTTATAATATTACTTGTAAGAAAGCGTAAGCGATATTGAATCGACCAGCAAACAGGTCTATGGTAGGGCCGATAACATGTGCCAGCCTCGCTCGCCAGCCTTTGTGCGGCACGGAATGCAGTAATGGTTTTATACTTAACTTTTGTCAAAGTACAATTTTTGTTCTATCATAGAGCATAATAAAGAATAAATAGGTGTTGCAGCTAGACAACACCGATTCTGTACCAAGCAAGATTATCGGGCTTTCCAGCTTGAAATTGAATCCTGTTGT
Source organism: Janthinobacterium lividum (assembly GCF_011601275.1). Taxonomy (GTDB): domain Bacteria; phylum Pseudomonadota; class Gammaproteobacteria; order Burkholderiales; family Burkholderiaceae_D; genus Janthinobacterium; species Janthinobacterium lividum_E. The sequence continues at coordinate 174,257 of NZ_JAAOLY010000006.1, forward strand.
ACAATTGTGTATATATCATGAAAAACTGTATCCCGGATCGTACCGTGTGTGAATTCGTTCCTTTTAGTAAAGAATGAACATGAACGCAGCAAGAGCGAGCTCCGAGTGTTTTTTACTTTGCAGTGCAACTACAGAAGGAACAATAACATCATGACAAACCAAGTCGGCATTGATATGAACAGCGATTCGGACTCCGACGATCTGCTTCAGTACAACCCAAACAGACTGCTCGATACCCTGATCGAAAACCTGCGCCTGAAAAACGACGCAGCCTTGTCCCGCGCGCTGGAAGTGGCGCCACCGGTCATCAGTAAAATCCGCCACCATCGCCTGCCGGTCGGCGCATCGCTGCTGATCCGCATGCACGAAGTCAGCGACCTGAGCATCCGCGACCTGCGTTACCTGATGGGTGACCGTCGTAACAAATTCCGCATCAGCGACAAGCAATTCAAGCCAAAAGAAGGCGAAACGCCACAAGGCTGATCCTGCCAGTTTCGCAGGTTTTCCCTCCCCGCCATGGGGAGGGGGTATTTCCAGCAGTTCTCAGGCCGTTCTGGTCGACATTAAACTATCAAGCAGGAAACACACCAGTAGATAAGTAGCGGTCGCCACGGTCGCACACGACGAACACGATCGTCGCGTTTTCCACCGTTTGCGAGATGCGCAGCGCGATTTCGCAGGCGCCGGCAGCCGAGATGCCGCAGAACAAGCCTTCTTCCGCCGCCAGGCTGCGCGCCATGCGTTCGGCCACGCCCTGGCTCACATATTCCACCTGGTCCACGCGCGACTTGTCGTATATTTTCGGCAAGTACGCTTCCGGCCACTTGCGAATGCCGGGAATCTGCGAACCTTCCTCGGGCTGGGCGCCGATGATCTGGATGGCGGGATTCTGTTCCTTCAAATAGCGCGACACGCCCATGATGGTGCCCGTCGTGCCCATGGCGCTGACGAAATGCGTGACGCGCCCTTCCGTGTCGCGCCAGATTTCCGGTCCCGTGCTTTCATAGTGGGCGCGCGAATTGTCTTCGTTGGCGAACTGGTCGAGGATCACGCCGCGGCCATCCTTCTGCATCTGCTCGGCCAGGTCGCGCGCATATTCCATGCCGCCCGTCTTCGGCGTCAATAAAATGTCGGCGCCGTAAGCGGCCATGCTCTGGCGGCGCTCCACGCTGAGGTTGTCGGGCATCAGCAGCAGCATCTTGTAGCCGCGCAAGGCGGCCGCCATGGCCAGCGCGATGCCCGTATTGCCACTGGTCGCCTCGATCAGGGTATCGCCCGGCTTGATGACGCCGCGCTCTTCAGCGCGCTTGAGCATCGACATGGCCGCGCGGTCCTTCACGGAGCCAGCCGGATTATTGCCCTCCAGCTTGCCCAGGATGACGTTGTTGCGCGCAAGCGCATCGGCACCCGGCAAGCGCGTCAGCTGCACCAGCGGGGTATTGCCTATCGTATCTTCAAGTGTCTTGTAAGCCATCGTGTCTGTTTGAGTAGATTCAACAAAGACCCATTCTAATATGAGATGCTGGACGGCGTATCGCCGATCGGCGGCGGCATCCGGGCTTGCGTGCGCGTCCGGCTGCGCCGCCCCATGCCGCATGGCGCCTGCCGCGCCGCCATTTCCGGGCGTGCACAAGGGGTATTGCGGCAGGCGCGCGCCGCATGCGCTAGACTCGTCACTGTTAGTTATTTTTGTTATTTGCTTATTCAGCCTCCGAACGGACTCGCCATGGCCAGCAGCACACCTGAATTCATTCCCGAAACGACGCAGGACGATCCCGTCCAGTTCGCCACGCTCGACTTGCATGGCCGCAGCCACCAGATCTCGCCCGTCTTCAATGCGCCCGAACTGCAGCGCTTGCAGCGCTATGGCACGCGCCATCACTTTGCCGATGGCGAGACGCTGTTCGAGGCGGGCAGCAGCAGCTTCGGCATGCTGGTGATACTGTCCGGACGGGTCAGCATCAAGCGCCACGAGGTCATGGGACAGGCGTCCGTACTGCGTGAAGTGGGCGTCGGCCACTTCATTGCCGAGGTAGCGCAATTGTCCGGCCGCCCCACCCTCGTCAACGGCAGCGCCGTGGGCGCCGTGGAGTTGCTCGACATCAGCTCGGAATCCTTGCGCGCGCTGATCGTGGCCGAGGCGGAAATGGGCGAACGCATCGTGCGCGCCCTGATCCTGCGCCGCGTGGCGCTGATCGAATCGAATTCGGGCGGCCCCGTGCTGGTGGGGCCGCGCGGCAATGGCAATCTGTTCCACTTGCAAAGTTTTCTGTCGAGCAATGGCCACCCGCACACGGTGCTCGATCCGGCCACCGATGCGGCCGCCGCCGCGCTGGCCGAGCGCTACCGGCCCACGCCGCAGGAATGGCCGCTGGTCGTCTGCCCTGACGGCAAGATCATGAAAAATCCCGGCAATGCGGAACTGGGACGCTGCCTGGGCATGCTGCCCGATTTGTCCGGCGACAAGATCTTCGACGTGCTGGTGGTGGGCGCCGGACCGGCCGGACTGGCCACGGCCGTGTATGCGGCATCCGAAGGTTTATCGGTCCTGGCGCTGGAGCAACGCGCGTACGGCGGCCAGGCGGGCGCCAGTGCGCGCATCGAAAATTACCTGGGCTTTCCTACCGGGATTTCCGGCCGCGCCCTGGCGGGGCGCGCCTATGTGCAGGCGCAAAAGTTCGGCGTCGAGATCGCCACCCCGGCCAGCGCCGCCAACCTGCTGTGCGATACGTGGCCGCTGCGCGTCAATCTGTGCGACGGCACGCAGGTGCGCGCCCGCACGGTGGTACTGTCGTGCGGCGCGCGCTACCGCCGCCCGTCGCTGGCCAACCTGAAAACGTATGAGGGACGGGGCGTGTATTACTGGGCCTCGCCCATCGAAGCCAAGCTGTGCCGGCAGGAAGAGATCATCCTCGTTGGCGGCGGCAATTCGGCCGGCCAGGCGGCCGTGTTTCTGTCCGGCCACGCCGCAAAAGTCCACATGGTGATCCGCGGCGACGGACTGGCGGCCAGCATGTCGAGCTACCTGATCGAACGCATCGCCGCCACGCCCAACATCACCTTGCACACGCACACGGAAATCATCGCCCTCGAAGGCGACGACGATGGCTTGACGGAAGTGCGCTGGCGTAACAACCGCACGGGCGAGGAAGCCGATTGCGCCGTGCGCCGCGTGTTTCTTTTCGTCGGCGCCGATCCGAACACGGACTGGCTGCACGACTGCGCCGTGGCGGTCGACGAACAGGGCTTTATCCGCACGGGCTTCGAGGTCACGCGCGCCGAATGCCGCGCCCATGGCCACGGAGTGTATCCACCCGACTTGCCCGACCGGGCCGCGCTGGAAACGAGCGTGCCGGGCGTGTTCGCCATCGGCGACGTGCGGGCCGGCTCCACCAAGCGCGTGGCCGCCGCCGTCGGCGAAGGGGCGGCCGTCGTTTCCCAGATTCACGGCTTTCTTGCGCGCCTGCCCGTCAACAGCGCCTAACGCAAGGGCATGGGATACGTGGCCACGCTGACATTGCCGTCACGGTCGATGGCCTGGACGCCAAAGAAATAGTTGTCTTTCGACAGCTTGACCCTGGCTTCGGTGACATTGCCCACGTCTTGCGCGCCCTGCCACTGGTCGGCCGTCGTGGCGCGCCAGACGATGCGGTAGCCGGCCAGGTCCGGTTCCGTATTCGGCTGCCACACCAGTGAGGTGGCGTTTTCCAGCTGGGCCGTGCGCACCTGCACGCCGGCGGGCGCGGCCGGCGCCAGGGCCAGCGACGCGAGCGCCGCCGCATTCACACGCGCCACTTTCGCCACATACTCATAGTCGACGAATTGCGGCAGGTCGCCATACTGCACGCCATTCTCCACGCGCACGTCCTGGTGCTGATGGGCAAAATCCTCGTGCGGCTCCGTGAAGCGCAGCGCCGCATAGCCTTGCGCGAGGAAGGGCATGTGGTCGCCGCCGCGCAGGTAGCGGTCGGCGCGCTGGATGACGTTGACCGTAAAGCCGGGCACATAGCGCTCGCCCACCTGTTTCACGTGACGCGCCAGCTGGCGCGAGATGGAATCGTTTTCGCCGCCCGTCGCCACCAGGGCGCGCACGCCGTCGCTCATTTCCTTCACGGCCGGGATGCCTTCGGCAAACAGGCGCACCTGGCCGCCATCGACCGTGCCGTCTTCCGCGCGCGAACTGCCGATGATGTCGTTGTTGAGCATGCCGGCGATGTTGAGCTTGTTCAACTTAGCCTGCTGCGCCCAGTGACCGGAACCCAGCAAACCCTGCTCCTCGGCCGCCACGGCCATGAAAACGATGGTGGCGTCGAAGCGGTGGCGCGCCATCGCGCAAGCCATTTCGATCACGGCCGCCGTGCCGGACGCGTCGTCGTTGGCGCCGGGCGCGTCGCCCTGCGCATCCATCACGTCGGTGGCGCGCGAATCGTAATGGCCGCTGACGACATAGATGCGCCCGGCCGACTGCGGCTGGCTGCCCGGCAAGGTCGCCACCACGTTGACGATGTCCGTCGGCCGCGCAATGCGCTTCGACACAGGCGCGACATGGCTGTCGAACGCCACTTGCAGACGCCCGCCCGCCTGCGCGCCGCAGCGCTCCAGCTCGGCCTTGATCCAGCGCCGGGCCGCGCCGATGCCGCGCGTGTCGGACACGGTATCGGACATCGTGTGGCGCGTCTGAAAGCCCACCAGCTTGCGCACATACGCCTCGATGCGCTGCGGCGAAATATCAGCCAGCACCTGCCGTATCTGCTGCTGCGCCGGTTCGGCGCCGGGCGCCGCCGCCACGCTCGCCGACAGCATGGCTGCCGTCATTGCCGTCAAAATCCGTACCATGCCTGCATCCCCCGATGAGTGATTGAGCTGGCCATTCTCGCATTTTTGACGACGGGCAAGGATGTTCCAGGATGAAAATCGTGCATTATAGAAACTGCTACAATCGGCCACTGCCCCGCTCACGAAAGACACCGCATGCGCCTGACCGCCCTTCATCCCGTACGCCGCAGCCTCAACCTGCGCGCGGTCCGCTGACGGTGCGCCGCATGCTCGTCAAATTGCTGTTGCTGGCCACCTTGTTTGCCGTGCTCAGCATTGCCGCCCTGTACAGCTACGGGCGTTTCGCCGAACGCTCGCTGGGGGCGCCAGGCACGGCCTTGCCCGTGGCGCTGGACGCCACCCTGCTCGACCGCGTACTGGCGCCGCAACTGGCGCAACGTCCCGGCCACAGCGGCACGGCCCTGATCGATGACAATCTGGAAGCGTTCGCCCTGCGCGCCCTGAGCGCGCGCGAAGCGGGCCGCAGCCTCGACCTGCAATACTACATCTGGCATAACGACGTGACGGGACGCCTGCTGGTGCGCGAATTGCTGCGCGCGGCCGACCGCGGCGTACGCGTGCGCGTGCTGCTCGACGATATCAACGCGCGCGGCCAAGACGCCGCCATCCTCGCGCTCGACAGCCATCCGCTGATCGACGTGCGCATCTTCAATCCGGGCCGCAACCGCGACGGCATCTGGATGCGCGCCGTGGAAATGGCCTTGCGCGCCGTCAGCCTGAACCGGCGCATGCACAACAAGGCCTGGATCGTCGACGGCCGGGTCGCCCTCGTCGGCGGGCGCAATATCGGCGATGAATACTTCGATGCCGCCGAGCAAGTCAATTTCCAGGATGCCGACCTGCTGCTGGTGGGTCCGGCCGTGCGGCAGACGAGCGACATCTTCGACCGCTTCTGGAACAGCCGCGCCGTCATCCCCATCGGCGCCTTGCACGAAGGCAAGGACGCGGGCGCGGCTGAACTGCAGGCCGTGCGCGCCCGCCTCGACGCGCTCACGGGCGAACTGGGCGCCTCGCCCTACCTGCGCCAGCTGACCGATGCGGGCCAGCTGCAGGCCCACCTCGATGGCCGCGTGCGCCTGCACTGGAGCGACCAGGTGCAGGTGCTGTCGGACCCGCCGGAAAAAGCCGCGCCCGTGGCCAGTTTGCAGCGCAGCGAGCACTGGCTGATGCACAGCTTGCTGCCCCTGCTGACGGACGCCCGCGCGGAAGCGCTGCTGACCTCACCCTATTTTGTTCCCGGCACGGAACTGACACACACCCTGGGCGACAAGGTCGCGGCCGGCGTCAAGGTCCAGGTGCTGACCAACTCGCTGGCCGCCACCGACGTGGCCCTCGTGCATGCGGGCTACGCGCGCTACCGCGAGGCGCTGCTGGGCGGCGGTGTCGAACTGTTTGAATTGAAGACCCAGCACCGCAAGCGCATCAGCCTGATGGGGTCGAGCCGCGCCAGCCTGCACACCAAGGCCGTAGTGGTGGATGGCAAGCGGGGCTTCGTTGGCTCTTTCAACCTCGACCCGCGCTCGGCCCAGCTGAACACGGAAATGGGCGTGCTGTTCGACGACGCCGCGCTGGCGGCCGACATGCGCACGCTATTCCTGCACTCGACGGCGAGCGACACCAGCTACCGCTTGTTCCTCGATAATGGCGCCCTGCGCTGGTCCGACGCCACTGAAGTACCCGCCAAAGTGTGGACGCAAGACCCGGAAACGGGCTTCTGGCGCCGCATGCTGGTGTCCGTGATGCGCCGGCTGCCGATCGAGTCGCAGCTGTAAGCGTGCATGGCATATAAAAACTTTAATCCTGACAAGATTACCATTTAAAAATATTTGTTGTTTTCGAGACATGTTAGATGCCGTTTTGCCAAACGCTGCTATAATCGCGTCAACAAGACACCACCGCTGTCTCTGAAGTACCTTCTCGCCCCTTCCGCGATTGAATCGAACGTTGGCCAAAAGCTCGCCGACAGACTGCAACACTACCCTGTCACTTTTGGAGCTTTATCATGCGTAAAACATCTGCATTGCTGGCGCTGGCCGCCGCTTCCCTGTGCGTCACTGCCGCCCAGGCCGCCACCACCAACCTGGTCAAGAATGGCGATTTCGAACTGACCAGCAATGGCACTTCGAAACAGCTGAACGAAGGCAACTACGCCCGCGACGACCGCACCTACCTGACCGACTGGTCCAGCAAGGGCTACAACTTCGTCTTGAACGGCAACAACATCGACGACACCAACGCCAAGACGGCGCTGGCCTTGTGGGGCCCGAACTCCTACAGCGGCCGCGGCCCGCAAAACGGCCTGGGCGTCAGTCCCACGGGCGGCAATGTGCTGGCGGCCGACTGGGATTATTTCCCGGGTCCCGTCACGCAACTGGTCAGCGGCCTCGTCGCAGGCCAGGCGTACACCCTGAGCTTTTCGTATGGCGCAGGCCAGCAAGTGGGCTTCCGCGGCGACAACCTGGTCAATTACTGGGACGTTGCGCTGGGCAACAGCAAGCAGCAAACGGCCTCGCTCGCCAACGTCAGCCAGGGTTTCACGGGCTGGCACCAGACCAGCATGACCTTCACGGCCGCGAACAGCAGCGAATTGCTGTCGTTCATGGCCAAGGGCAGCCCGACGGGCGCGCCACCGTTCATGCTGCTCGATGGCGTGTCGCTGGTGTCGGCCGTGCCGGAACCGTCGACCTGGGGCATGCTGATCGGCGGCCTGGGCTTGCTGGGCTTTATGGCGCGCCGTCGCAAGGCTGCCGTCGCGGCCTGAGACAGCAACACTGCTTACTGCTTGATGGAATAAAATGAGCCTGCTGCACACCTTGCAAACCCAGCTGCCCGGCATCGTCATCGACGTGCTGCGCCTGAGCCTGTGGCTGGTGTTGCTGGCTGTGCTCTTCGTACCGCTCGAGCGCTTCTTTGGCAAACGCCATGCGGGGCGCTCGCGTGCGGAACTGTTCAGCGACCTGGGCTTTTATTTCATCAGCAGCCTGCTGCCGGCCGCCTTGCTGGCCGTGCCGCTGGCCCTGGTCGCCATCGCTGGCCAGCGCTTGCTGCCGGACGCCATACCCGCCACCCTGTCTGCCCTGCCCCTTTGGGGCAAGCTGCTGCTGGGCTTGCTGATCGGCGAAGTCGGCACTTACTGGGGACATCGACTCAGCCATGAAATTCCATGGCTGTGGCGCTACCACGCAGTACACCACAGCACGGAACAGCTGTATTTCCTCGCCAATACCCGCACCCATCCGGTCGACATGGTCGTCACGCGCCTGTTCGGCCTGACACCTTTGTATCTGCTGGGCCTGGCAGGACCCGGTGCGGCGGGCAGCGCCGCACCCGTGCTGCTGTTGCTGATCGCTACCTTCTGGGGCTTCTTCATCCACGCCAACCTGCGCTGGCGCTTCGGCCCGCTGGAATGGCTGGTGGCCACGCCCGCCTTCCACCACTGGCACCACAGCAAGTTCGAGCACATCAACCGCAACTACGCTTCCACCTTACCCGTGCTGGACCGGCTGTTCGGCACCTATCACCTGCCGCGCGCCTGGCCGGCCGCCTGCGGCATCGAAGCGCCCATGCCGAAGACGCTGACGGGCCAACTGGCGGCGCCGTTCCGGCGTACCGGCAAGCGGGAAGTCCAGGCTGCAGAATAAAAAAAAACCCGCGCGGCCGGTACCGCGCGGGGTTTTCTTCTCGTGCTGCGCGGCACCACCACGCAGTACACCTTACAGCAACACGTTTACTTTTTCTCGGCTTCGGCCTTCTTCGCATCGGCCGCAGCCAGCTTGGCTTCCTTCTTCGCAGCCGCTTCCGCAGCCTTGGCTTCTTTCTTGGCGGCCGTTGCCGCTTTCTTTGCAGCAGCGGCTTCCTTCTTCGTTTCGGCCGCCGTTTTCACGGGGACGGCATCGGCGGCGGCTGGCGCGGTAGCGGCGGCAGGCACGACCTTGGCGGCTGCTGCTTCTTTCTTGGCGGCGGCAGCGGCGGCCTTGGCTTCTTTCTTGGCAGCAGCAGCTTCTTTCTTCGTTTCAGCGGCTGTCTTGGCTGGCGCCGCAGCGGTGTCGGTCACAGCAGCTGGCTTCGGTGCGGCTTCTTTCGCTGCAACTTCCTTCACAGCAGCTTCCTTTTTTGCCGGAGCGGCTTTCGGCGCCGGAGCGGGCGCCGCCGGCGCGCCGGACTTGGCCTGGCCGTTCACTTGCAAGCCCGCTTCCGACAGCTTCACGGAACTTTTCGGACCGATGCCCTTCACGCGGGTTTCGAAATCGGCCCAATCCTTGAAGGCGCCGCCCTTGGCACGTTCATCGATGATGGCTTTCGACGTGACGGGGCCGATGCCCTTGACGCTGTCGAGTGCCGCCTGGTCCGCCTTGTTGACGTCGACCTGGGCAAAGGCAAAGCCCATCGTCGCGATCAAGGTGGCGATGGCCAGCAGTATTTTTTTGAACATGGGTATCTCTCCGTGATGTGGTTTCAAGATGACTCGAACGCAAGGGAAGAGCAGCGCCTTAACGGCTTTAACGGCTGTGGCGTGATACGGTTGACAAGACTGGACAGCGGAAGAACGGGAAGACCTGCGCCAGATCAAACGTTCTGACGCAGGTGAGATGCGGAATACAACGGCATAGTTACTGCGGGAACAGCTCGTCGCGGGTGACGGTGGCCGTGCCCAGCTTGCCGACGACGATGCCGCCGGCCCGGTTGGCCGTGCGCACGGCTTCGCCCAGGCCCATGCCGGCGCCCAGCATGGCCGCCATGGTGGCGATCACCGTGTCGCCGGCGCCCGAGACGTCGAACACTTCGCGCGCATCGGTGGGCATGTGCAGCACTTCATCGGCAGTGTACAAGCTCATGCCTTCTTCGGAACGGGTCAGCAGCAAGGCATCGAGGCCCAGCTGGGCACGCATCTGCTGCGCGCGTTCCGTGAGTTGCTCTTCCGTGTTCCAGTTACCGATCACGCGGCGCAGTTCCGATTTATTCGGAGTGAGCACTGACGCGCCCGTATAGCGGCTGAAATCATCGCCTTTCGGATCGACCATGACGATCTTGCCGGCGGCACGGGCCGCCTTGATCATCTCGGCCACGTTCACCAGGCTGCCCTTGGCGTAATCCGACAGGATCACCACATCGTAGTGCGGCAACAGGGCATTGAATTGCTTGAGCTTGTCGCGCAGCACCGTATCGCTGGGCGCATCCTCGAAATCGATGCGCAGCATCTGCTGCTGGCGGCCGATCACGCGCAACTTGATGATGGTGGAAATGGCCGCATCGCGCTGCAGATAGCTGTGAATGCCGCCGCCCTCGAGCAGGCGTTCGACCTGGCTGCCGGCCTCGTCGTCGCCGACCACGCCCAGCAAGCTCGTCTTCGCTCCCAGCGCGGCCGCGTTGCGCGCCACGTTGGCCGCGCCGCCCAGGCGCTCCTCGCGCTTCTCGATGCGCACGATGGGCACGGGCGCTTCCGGCGAAATACGGCTGACGTCGCCGAACCAGTAGCGGTCCAGCATCACATCGCCCACCACCAGCAGGCGTACCTGGGCCAATGCGGCCGGCGCCGTCAAGGCGACCACCTCTTGGGCGCTCATGCGCGCGTCAGGATCGAGCGACCGATCCCGTGGTATTCGATGCCGTTCTCGGCCATGACGGCCGGCTCGAACAAATTGCGTCCGTCAAAGATCACGGCCTGCTTCAGGCGCGCCTTGACCTGTTCGAAGTCGGGGCTGCGGAAGGCTTTCCATTCGGTCACAATGACCAGTGCGTCGGCGTCCTGCAGCGCATCCTTCGAACTGTCGGCAAAACGCACCTTCGCCAATTGCTCCGGCGTCAAGTCCAGCTGCAGCACCCGCTTGGCTTCAGGCATGGCGACGGGATCGTACACGGCCACCGTGGCGCCGCGCGCCAGCAAGTCGGCCAGCAGCACGCGGGCCGACGCTTCGCGCATGTCGTCCGTATTCGGCTTGAAGGCCAGTCCCCACACGGCGAAATGCCGGCCCGTCAGATCTTCGCCGAAGCGAGTGACCACTTTGCGTCCCAGCACCTGCTTCTGCTGGTCGTTGACGGCTTCGACGGCGCGCAGGATCAGCAATTCCTGGCCGTGGCCGCGCGCGGTGCGCTCGAGCGCCTGCACGTCTTTCGGGAAACATGAACCGCCATAGCCGCAACCGGCGTACAGGAAGCTGTAGCCGATGCGCGGGTCGGAGCCGATGCCGTGGCGCACGGCTTCGATGTCGACGCCGACCTTGTCGGCCAGGTTCGCCAGTTCATTCATGAACGAGATGCGCGTGGCCAGCATGGCGTTCGCCGCATACTTCGTGAATTCGGCCGAGCGCACGTCCATCCAGTAAGTGCGTTCGTGGTTGCGGTTGAACGGCGCGTACAGGCTTTTCAGCAGTTCGCGCGCGCGCTCGCCATCCGGCGTGGCGTCGACGCCGATGACGATGCGGTCGGGGCGCATGAAGTCTTCGACGGCCGCGCCTTCCTTGAGGAATTCCGGGTTCGACGCGACCGAGAACGTGGCGGCCACGCCGCGCGCATCGAGTTCGCCCTGGATGGCGGCGCGCACTTTTTCAGCCGTGCCGACGGGCACGGTGGACTTGTCGACGATGACCTTGAAGTCCGTCATGTACTTGCCGATGCCGCGCGCGGCGGCCAGCACGTATTGCAGGTCGGCCGAGCCGTCTTCATCGGGCGGCGTGCCGACGGCGATGAATTGCATCACGCCGTGCGCGGCCGCCGCTTCAATGTCGGTGGAAAAGGTCATGCGCCCGGCGGCGCGGTTGCGCGCCACGACTTCTTCCAGGCCCGGTTCATGGATGGGAATGCCGCCGCTGTTGAGCAAGGCGACCTTCTGTGCGTCCAGGTCGAGGCAAAAGACGTCGTTGCCCAGTTCCGCCAGGCAGGCGCCGGTCACGAGGCCAACATAGCCGGTGCCGATAATAGTGATTTTCATGGATGTACCGTATGGATAAAAAGCAGGTCTTACATAGAAGTACACGCCACATTGCTCAGGACAAGGTGACGTGTACGAATCAGTTCATGACATTGAGTTCTTCTGTGCGGCGTGGTGGGTAAGTCTCCCACTTGTTGCAGCCAGGGCAGTGCCAGTAGAACTGGCGCGCCTTGAAGCCGCAGTGGCTGCACTGGTAGCGGGCCAGCTTCTGCGTGTAGCCGTGCACGAGGTTTTTCACCATCGACAGCTCCGACCAGATGGCGGCCGGCGCATCCATCATGCGCGCTTCCAGCAGTTTATCGAGGCCCAGCAGGGTCGGCGTGCGGCGCAGCTCGGCGCTGACCAGCTGCTTAGCCGCTTCCACGCCGTCGAGTTCGATGACGGCCTTGAAGACGACCTCGATCAGGTCGATCGACGACGCCTCTTCCAGGTAGGAGCGCAGCAGGTTGACGCCTTCCTGTGGACGGCCCAGCTTGGTGTAGCCATCCATCAGGCGCTGCGCCACCAGGGCCACGTGGGGCACGCTTTGCTGCTCCACGCGGCGCCACGTGGTCAGCGCGCCTTCCACGTCGCCGCGCGCCAGCAGCACGTCGCCCGTCAGGATGGTGGCGCGCACGCTCTTGCGGTCCGTCTGCAGGGCTTTTTCCAGCAGCGGCATGGCGTCGTCCGGCTTCATGTGCACCAGCGCGTCATGCGCCAGTTCGCAATAGAACTGGGCGATTTCCTTCTGGCGCGCGCCGGCGCCCGACTCCTGCAAGCCCACTGCCGCTTCGATGGCGCGTGGCCATTCCTTTTCGCGCTGGTAGATTTCCAGCAGCGCGCGGCGCGCCTGGGCCGCATATTGTGTGTCGATCAGGCTGTTGAAGGTTTCTTCGGCGCGGTCCAGCAAGCCCGCCTTCAGGTAATCCATGCCCAGCTCATAGGCGGCGTGGCCCTGCTGCTCCAGCGGCAGGTCCGGGCGCGCCAGCAAGTTCTGGTGCACGCGGATGGCACGCTCCGTTTCGCCGCGGCGGCGGAACAAATTGCCCAGCGCAAAGTGCATATCGGCCGATTCCGGGTCCAGCTTGACGACTTCGATGAAGGCGTCGATGGCCTTGTCATGCTGCTCATTGAGCAGAAAATTCAAGCCCTTGAAATAATTGCGCGGCAGGCTGCGCGATTCGGACACCAGTTGATGAATGTCCACACGCGCGGCAATCCAGCCCAGCGCGAAAAACATCGGGATACCCAAGAGCCACCAGAGTTCAAAATCCATGCGATTGTTTTTATTCGAGTAAGAGAGATAGGAGCGACGGCGGCGCTTACTGCGCGCTCACGCTGTCCGGTTGCGGCTGGACATTGCTGGCCACGCCAACGGTCTGCAGCGCGGCAATGGTGGTTTTTTGCTTGGTCGCTTCGCGGCGGTGACGGAACACGGTCGGCGTCAGGGCCAATACGCCCAGGCTTGCGCCAGCGACAAAAAAGCCCAGCAGCATCAGGACCAGGGGGCCGCGAATTTCATAATTGAGGAAAACATGCAGGTCGACAACCTGCGCATTCTTCAGCGCAAAACTGAAGAACAGGACGAAAAGAACACAGCCAACGATGGTGGAGATGATTTTCATCGATACGCCCAGAAAGTACAAAAAATGCCGTATGGCACAACCTCGGAATGCCTGGCAGAAGCGTAGCGAGCGTCAGTGAGGCTCGGCGCCCCCTTGTGGCCAAGAAGCGCAACCGTACTGAAGTACGGTGAGCATCGCAGGCCGCAAAGCGCGACGCGCAGTAGCTTATGTCAGGTATTCTCAGCATATTAACAAAAAAAAGCGGCATCCAAGGACGCCGCTTTCTATGTCGCCTTCCAGCAGACGATTAATCCTCGATGATCGGTTGCCCGACCATCGCGTCCACGCGCTCGCGCAACTGTTTGCCCGGTTTGAAGTGGGGCACCCGTTTTTCGGGAACCATCACCTTGTCGCCGGATTTCGGGTTGCGGCCGATGCGCGGGGGCCTGCTGTTCAGGGCAAAACTGCCAAAACCGCGGATCTCGATACGCTGACCGGTCGCCAGGGCGTTGGTCATCGCATCGAGAATGGTCTTGACGGCATACTCCGCATCTTTCGCCACCAGCTGAGAATAACGCTCAGCGAGGCGGTTGATCAGCTCGGACTTTGTCATCTGCCGTATCCGCAGTCTTAGTTCTTGTTATCGAACTTGGCTTTCAACAAGGCGCCCAGGCTGGTGGTGCCCGAAGCTGCGTTGTTGTCGGTAGCTGCCATCTTCTGCATGGCTTCCTGGGTTTCAACGTTGTCTTTCGCTTTGATCGACAGTTGGATGCCACGGGCTTTGCGGTCGATGTTCAGCACCATTGCTTCAACGGTGTCGCCGACTTTCAGGTGCGTACCAGCATCTTCAACGCGGTCGCGCGAGATTTCGGAAGCGCGCAGGTAGCCTTCAACTTCTTCGGACAGTTGGATCACGGCGCCTTTAGGCTCAACCGATTTAACGGTACCGGTTACCAGCGAGCCTTTGTCGTTCATGGCTGCGAAGTTGTTGAATGGGTCACCTTCCAGTTGCTTGACGCCCAGGGAAACGCGCTCGCGCTCAACGTCGATGGCCAGAACGATGGCTTCCAGTTCGTCACCTTTCTTGAAGCGACGCACGGCTTCTTCGCCGGTTTCGGTCCAGGACAGGTCGGACAGGTGCACCAGACCGTCGATGTTGCCGGCCAGGCCGATGAACACGCCGAAGTCGGTGATCGATTTGATCGCGCCGCGGACTTTATCGCCCTTCTTGTGGGTAACGCCAAAGTCATCCCAAGGGTTGGCTTTGCACTGTTTCATACCCAGCGAGATACGACGACGCTCTTCGTCGATTTCCAGAACCATTACTTCTACTTCGTCGCCCAGTTGGACAACTTTGTTAGGAGCAACGTTTTTGTTCGTCCAGTCCATTTCGGAAACGTGTACCAGACCTTCGATACCCTGTTCCACTTCAACGAACGCGCCGTAGTCGGTCAGGTTCGTTACTTTACCGAACAGACGGGTGCTTTGTGGGTAACGACGGGACAGACCGGTCCAAGGATCGTCGCCCAGTTGTTTCACGCCCAGCGAAACACGGTTTTTCTCTTGATCGTATTTCAAGACTTTGGCGGTGATTTCCTGGCCAACCGTCAGTACTTCCGACGGGTGACGTACACGGCGCCATGCCAGGTCGGTGATGTGCAGCAGGCCATCGATACCGCCCAGATCCACGAACGCGCCGTAGTCGGTGATATTTTTGACGACGCCGGTCACGACCGTGCCTTCTTTCAGCGTTTCCATCAGTTTCTGACGCTCTTCGCCCATCGAAGCTTCGATGACGGCGCGGCGGGACAGAACCACGTTGTTACGCTTGCGATCCAGCTTGATCACTTTGAATTCGAGGGTTTTGCCTTCGAATGGGGTCGTGTCTTTGACAGGACGGGTATCAACCAGCGAGCCCGGCAGGAATGCGCGGATGCCGTTGGTCAACACGGTCAGACCGCCTTTGACTTTACCATTGACGGTACCGACGACGATTTCGCCCGATTCCATCGCTTTTTCCAGAGCCAGCCACGAAGCCAGACGCTTGGCTTTATCGCGCGACAGGATGGTATCGCCGAAACCGTTTTCCAGCGATTCGATCGCCACGGAAACGAAGTCACCAACTTTGACTTCCAGTTCGCCGTGGTCGTTCTTGAATTCTTCGACAGGGATGAATGCTTCGGATTTGAGGCCAGCGTTCACGATCACGAAATTGTGGTCGAGGCGCACGACTTCAGCGGAAATAACTTCGCCGGAGCGCATATCTTGACGCGACAACGATTCCTCGAAGAGCGCAGCAAAACTTTCCATACCGGTAGATTCGTTAGTTGTAACAGTAGACATAGGGTTCACACAGGTTATCCAGCAGAGATCGCACGATGCGACTTAAACTGGGTTAGGTTTTTGACACACCCGGACAGGCCAGGAGCCGTCAACGGGCACCACATAGCATAGAAATCACACTATTTTGCTGCGGCGGCATACCATTTCAACACGGTTTCGACGGCAACATCTGCCGTCATTTCCGACGTATCGAGGACATGCGCCCCTTCCGCAGGGACCAGCGGCGCAATCGCACGGTGAGTATCACGTTCGTCCCGCGCCTGCAAATCCATCAGAAGGTCTTCCATATTAGCAGAAAAACCCTTGTCTATCAATTGCTTGTAGCGCCGTTGCGCGCGCGCCTCGACACTGGCCGTCAGGAACACCTTCAATTGGGCGTGCGGGAAGATCACCGTGCCCATGTCGCGCCCGTCGGCCACCAGGCCCGGCGTCTTGCGAAAGCCCAGCTGCAAGCTGACCAGGGCCTGGCGCACCGTTGGCAACACGGCAATTTTCGACGCCGTATTGCCCACTTCTTCGGCACGGATCTGCTCGGTGACGTTTTCCTGCGCCAGCAGAATCTCGCCATTGGCAAAGTGGCAAGGCAAGTGTTCGGCCAGCTTGGCCAGCGCGTGCTCGTCGCGCAAGTCCGTGCCGCGGCGCAGCGCGCTCAAGGCCGTCAGGCGGTACAGCGCGCCCGAGTCCAGGTAATGAAAGCCCAGCTTGTCGGCCACGCGGTGCGCCACCGTGCCCTTGCCGGAAGCGGTGGGGCCGTCGATGGCGATGACTGGGATGTGGGAGGTCGGCATTATTTTGTCACTTTAAAAAAACTAAACCCAAAAACAAGAGCTGGGGTCAGACCCGACGGGTCTGACCCCAAATTTGCCTTCGGTCAAATAAGACTATCTTTGGCAATCCCCGCAAACGCGGCGAAATACTCGGGGAAGGTCTTGGCCACGCATTTCGGGTCGTTGATGCGCATTTCGTTGCCGCGGCGCGCGGCGCCGTCCAGCGAGGCCAGCGAGAAGCACATGGCCATGCGGTGGTCGTCATACGTGTCGATGGTGGCGGCGGCAATTTCGGCCGGCGGCGTCACGCGCAGGTAATCCGCGCCCTCTTCCACTTCGGCGCCGAGTTTGCGCAGCTCCGTCGCCATGGCAGCCAGGCGGTCCGTTTCCTTCACACGCCAGCTGGCGATATTGCGCAAGGTCGAGGTGCCGTCCGCGTACAGGGCGGCGACGGCGATCGTCATGGCCGCGTCGGGAATGTGATTGAAATCCATGTCGACGGCCTTCAGGACGCCGTTCGACCGCGCCTCGATCCAGTTCTCGCCCATGGTGATGGTCGCGCCCATCTGCTGCAAGGCTTCGACGAAGCGCACGTCGCCCTGGATGCTGTCGCGCCCCACGCCTTCCACGCGCACGGGACCGCCGCCGATGGCGCCGGCCGCCAGGAAGTACGAGGCCGACGACGCATCGCCTTCCACGTGGATCGTGCCCGGGCTTTGATATTGCTGGCCCGGCTGCACGGTGAACGACTGCCAGCCGTCATGCTCGACCGTCACGCCGAAGCGGCGCATCAGGTTCAGGGTGATCTCGATGTACGGCTTCGAAATCAGCTCGCCCGTCACGTCGATGGTGACCGCATGGTCGCGCGCCATCAGCGGCGCCACCATCAGGAGGGCCGTCAAGAACTGGCTCGACACGTTGCCGCGCACGGCGATGCGCTGCGCGTGGATGTGGCCGCGGCGGATGCGCAGCGGCGGGAAGCCCTGCTCGCCCGTGTATTCGATCTGCGTGCCGACGGCGTTCAGCGCGTCGACCAGGTCGCCGATCGGACGCTCGTGCATGCGCGACACACCGTGCAGGGTGTAGTCGCCGCCGATGACGGCCAGGGCCGCCGTCAGCGGACGGATGGCCGTGCCGGCGTTGCCCATGAACAGGTCCGCCTCGTGGTGCGGGAACACGCCGCCGCAGCCTTCCACATGGTGCACCTGGTGGGCCGTGGCCGGGTCGCCCGTCAATTCATCCTGCGTCCATTTCACGCCCAGCGACGTCAAGGCCGTCAGCATGACGAAGGTGTCGTCGGAGGCAAGCAGGTCGATGATCTTCGTCGTGCCCTTGGCCAGCGCGGCCAGCAGCAGCACGCGGTTGGAAATGCTTTTCGAGCCGGGCAGGCGCACCGTGCCCTGGGCGTGCATCACCGGCTTCAGATCGATATGGTGGGGGTAGTGCTTGGTCTGGGTCATGCTGGAATCCTTGAGTATTTATCGTGTGGGCGCGGCCGGTATTTCCGCCGTTTCAATCGCCTCGATCCATTGCTGCCGCGCGTGCTGGGCGTTCGCGTACACGCCTTCGATGGCGGCGCCGTCGTTCGCGGCCAGGTGGGCGCGCAAGGTCGTCAACTGCGCCAGGTAGGCGTCCAGTTCGTGCAGCAGCGCCGGCTGGTTGGCCAGGCTGATGTCGCGCCACATTTCCGGCGATGAGCCGGCGATGCGCGTAAAGTCGCGAAAGCCGCTGGCCGCGTATTGGAACAGCAGGCCCGCGTGCGGTTTGTTGGCGATGTCGTCGACCAGCGCAAAGGCCAGCAGATGCGGCAGATGGCTGACGGCGGCAAACACCTTGTCATGTTCTTCGGGGTTCAAGGTATGCAGGATGGCGCCGCAGGCGCGCCACGCGTCCGCCACCCGTTCCACATCAGCCGCGGCGTTTTCCGCCAGCGGCGTGAGCACCACTTTCTTGCCTTGATACAGGTCGATGATGGCGGCGTCGGGACCATTCGTCTCGCGCCCCGCGATCGGGTGGCCGGGCACGAATTGCGCCACCTTGCCACCGAGCGCCGCGCGCGCGGCCGCCACCACGTCGCTTTTCGTGCTGCCCGCATCGGTGACGATGGTGCCCGGCTGCAGATGCGGCGCGATGGACGCCAGGATGGCGCCCGTCTGCGCCACGGGGGCGGCCAGCAGCACCAGGTCGGCGCCATGCAAGGCTTGCGCCAGGTCGCCGCCGATCTCGTCGATGATGCCCAATTCGAGCGCACGCGCCATCGAGGCCGGCGAGCGGCCCATGCCGACCACGGCTCGAACCGCGCCCGCATGTTTCAGGGCGCGCGCGAACGAGCCCCCGATCAGGCCCACGCCAAAGATCACTACCTTGTTCAGTGCAGGCGTCGTCATATCGTCAGGCCAGCGCTTTCGTCAGCGCGGCGATGAAGATGGCGTTTTCCTGCGGCAGACCGATGGAAATGCGCAGCCATTGCGGCAAGCCATAGCTGCCGACGGGACGCACGATCACGCCCTGTTTCAGCAGCGCCAGGTTCACGCGCGCGCCTGCTTCATCGTCGTCGCCCACCTTGACCAGCACGAAATTGCCGTGCGATGGCACGTATTCCAGGCCCAGTTGCGCAAACGCTTCCGTGAACTGCTGGTAGCCGGCCGCGTTGTTGCGCGCGCTTTGCTCGAGGAAGGCCTTGTCGTTCAGGGCGGCAATCGCGGCGGCCTGCGCCAGCGAATTGACGTTGAACGGCTGGCGGATGCGGTTCATCAGGTCCGTCAGCACGGGCTGGGCGATGGCAAAGCCGATGCGCAGGCCGGCCAGGCCGTAGGCCTTCGACAAGGTGCGCGACACCACCAGGTTCGGATACTGGCGCACCCATGCCGTCGACTCGTACTGGTCGTCGGCCGACAGGAATTCGTTGTACGCTTCATCCAGCACGACGACGACGTGCGCCGGCACTTTTTGCAGGAACGCCTCCAGCTGCGCGGCCGTCAGGAAGGTGCCGGTCGGGTTGTTCGGGTTGGCGATGAAGACCAGGCGCGTATCTTCGGCAATCGCCGCCGCCATGGCGTCCAGGTCATGGCCGTAGGCTTGCGCCGGCACGACGATGTGGCGCGCGCCCAGGCCTTGCGTGGCCAGCGCGTACACGGCGAACGAATACTGCGAGTAGACGACGGATTGGCCATGCTGCACGAAGGCGTGCGCGGCGATTTCCAGGATGTCGTTGCTGCCATTGCCCAGGGTGATCCAGTCGGCCGGCACGTCGTAGCGCTTGGACAGCACGGCTTTCAAGTCGAAGCCATTGGCGTCCGGATAGCGGCCCAGGTCGTCGATGGCGGCGATCATCGCCTGCTTCGCCGATTCCGGCATGCCGTACGGGTTTTCATTCGACGCCAGCTTGACGATGGCTGCCTCGTCGAGGCCAAATTCGCGCGCGACTTCCGCGATCGGTTTGCCGCTCTGGTAAGGGGCGATGGAGCGGACGTATTCTGGACCGATATTTTTAGACATGGTGTTCTTTAAAAGTTGGTGAATGATTAGGCTGGTGGCTGTTGTTGGGTTACGCTGCGCTAACCCAAGCTACAGCTTACCGTATGTCGGGTAGGTCGGATTAGCGCAGCGTAATCCGACACCACCACAGGCATCAATCGAAGTCACAGACTGACCGGATACGATCCCAGCACCTTGAAAAACGCCGCATTGCTCTGCAGCTCGGCCAGCGCCTGGGCGACGGCGGCGTCGTGCACGTGGCCCTCCACGTCGACATAGAAATAATACTCCCAGCTGCCCATGCGCGCCGGGCGCGACTCGAAGCGCGTCATCGACACGCCGTGCTTGGCCAGGGGCGCCAGCAACTGGTACACGGCGCCCGCCTTGTTCGGCACGGCCAGCACCAGCGATGTCTGGTCCTTGCCCGACGGCGCCGTCTGCAAGGTGCCCACGACGGCAAAGCGCGTGCGGTTGTGCGGGTCGTCCTGGATATGGCCCTTGACCACGCCCAGCTTGTACTGCGCGCCGGCCAGTTCGCTGGCAATCGCCGCCACCGTGCCATCTTCGCCGGCCATGCGGGCCGCTTCCGCGTTCGAAGCGACGGCATGGCGCGCGATGTGCGGGTAATTCTGGTTCAGCCACACCTGGCATTGGGCCAGCGCCTGAGAATGGGCGCAGATGGACGTGACGCCCTCCATGTTGCCGCTCTTTGTCATCAGGCTGTGGTGCACGGCAATGGCCACCTCGCCGCTGATGATGAGGCTAGTCTGCAGCATCATGTCGAGCGTGCGGTTGACGGCGCCTTCCGAGGAATTCTCGATCGGCACGACGCCGAAGTCCGCCGTGCCCGCCTCGGCGGAACGGAATACTTCATCGATGGACGCGCACGGCAAGCCTTCGACGGCGCTGCCGAACTGCTGATACACGGCTTGTTCGCTGAAAGTGCCGGCCGGGCCCAGATACGCCACGGTCACGCGCTTTTCCAGCGAGCGGCACGACGACATGATTTCGCGGAAGATGGTCTGCACTTCGCGGTCGCCCATGGGGCCGGGATTGCGCTCGGCCACGCCGCGCAGCACTTGCGCTTCGCGCTCGGGGCGGAACACGGGCGCCTGCGTTTCGGCCTTCACATGGCCCACCTGCTGGGCGATTTGCGCGCGGCGGTTCAGCAGCTCGAGGATTTGCGCGTCGATCGCATCGATCTGTTCGCGCAGCGGTTTCAATTTATCGGTCATGGTGGTTTGTTTCGTCAGCTGTACTTCAATCATGGCCGCGCGGCCTGCGCCGGCGGCGGGCCGGCGCGGTCGGTTAAGCGACTCAGCGTCCGGCAAACTCGTTCAGATAATTCACAAGGGCTTGCACGCCCTCGATCGGCATCGCGTTATAGATCGATGCACGCATGCCGCCGACGGACTTGTGGCCCTTCAGTTGCAGCAGGCCGCGCTGCTTGGCGCCGGCCAGGAATGCGTCGTTCAGACTTTCATCGCGCAGATAGAACGGGATGGTCATGCGCGAGCGGTATGCGGGCTCGACCCGGTTCTGGTAGAAATCGTCCGCATCGAGCGCTGCGTACAGCAGAGCCGCTTTCTCAATATTACGCTGTTCCATGGCCGCAACGCCACCCTGGCGTTTGAGCCACTGGAAAACCAGGCCGGCGATATAGATGCCATAGGTGGGCGGCGTGTTGTACATCGACTCATGTTCGGCCACGATGGTCCAGTCGAAAGCGGACGGGCAGATCGGCAGCGCCTTGCCCAGCAAGTCTTCGCGCACGATGACGAGGGTCAGGCCGGCCGGGCCGATATTTTTCTGCGCGCCGCCAAAGATCACGCCGTATTGCGACACGTCGATCACGCGCGACAGAATGTGCGAGGACATGTCGGCCACGATGGTGGTCCCTGCCGGCACGTTCGGCGCCTGCTGGAATTCCACGCCGTCGATGGTTTCATTGGTGCAGATGTGCAGGTAGGCGGCGCCTGGCGTCAGCTTCCATTCGGAGACGGGCGGCACGCCCGTGAAATGGGCGGCCTTCGACGACGCGGCCACGTTGACATTGGCGTACTTGGCCGCTTCCTGGATCGACTTTCCCGACCACGAACCCGTGTGCACGAAGTCGACGGTGGCCGGCTGCTGCGCGGCCAGGCCCGCCAGGTTCATCGGGATGATGGCGTTCTCGCCCAGGCCACCGCCCTGCAGGAACAGGATCTTGTAGTTGTCGGGCACGGCCAGCAGTTCGCGCAGATCGGCCACGGCTTGCTTGTAGATGGACATGAATTCGGGACCACGGTGGCTCATTTCCATCACCGACATGCCGCTGCCATGCCAGTCCTGCATCTCGGCGGCCGCTTGCGCCAGCACTTCCTTGGGCAGGACGGCGGGGCCGGCTGAAAAATTGTAGATATGGGTCACGATATGGTCCTTGGCAAAATGGGAATCTTATTGGGGCGACTGCGTGGCCGCCCGCATGACCTGGTCAAGCACGGCATTCACGCGGGGGATCAGCACGCGCTGGCTGATGGCCATCGATTCGGCCGACAGTTGCGGCATGGTGGCCAGCATCTTGCGGCCCAGCGGCGTCTTGTAGAAGGCCGTCAGCTGCTCGACTTCCGGCACCGTGTAAAAACGCGCGTACAGGGGGACCATTTCGTCGCCCAGCTCGTCGATCAGGGTCGGGTCGGCCAGTACCTGCGTCAGGGTGGCGATGGCCAGGGGGATTTCTTCCTCGGCGCTGGCCAGCGCGCGCGCCTTGCGCTGCTCGTCCAGTTTCGGGTTGCTGTTGATTTGCTGCTGCGCCGACTGGCGGATCATGGCGGGCACCGATTGCAGCATCTGGTCGAAGATGCTGCGCGTCAGTTGCGGGAACTGCATCGCGTCGAGCATGCGCCGCACGGCCACTTTCATGGCGGGGCTGGGCGCCGCCTGGCGGGCCGGCGTGGCTTGCGTGCTCTGGGCCAGAGCCGGCAGGGTCGCGAGAAAGGCCAGCGAAAACGCGGCGAAGAAGGTGGCGACGATTTTTCTCATGGCATGCGGGACTTTATAAAAGCGGGGAACAAGTGGGACATGCAGGCTGGCGCCGCAACTGGCGCGCCAATAGCAATTGGGGCTCCCGAAAGAGCCCCAATCATCTTACTCCGGCTGGGCCGGATCGACAGGATCGGCCGGTTCAGCCGCCGCCGGCGCAGGCGCGGCGTCCGCCTCCGTCGTCAGCTCGACTTCGTCGATATCCGTTTCCACCACGCGCTGCAGGCCGGACAGCTTGGTGCCGTCTTCCACGGCGATCAGGGTCACGCCCTGCGTCGCGCGGCCCATCTCGCGGATTTCCGACACGCGGGTGCGGATCAATACGCCACCGGTGGTGATCAGCATGATTTCATCGCTGGTATCGACCAGGGTCGCGGCAACCACTTTACCGTTGCGCTCGCTGGTCTGGATGGCGATCATGCCTTTCGTGCCACGGCCATGGCGCGTGTACTCGGTGATCGGCGTACGCTTGCCGTAGCCGTTTTCCGTGGCCGTCAGCACCGACTGCTGCTCGTTCTCGGCCACCAGCAGCGCGATCACGTGCTGGCCTTCTTCCAGGTTCATGCCGCGCACGCCGCGCGCCGTACGGCCCATCGGACGCACGTCGTTTTCGTCGAAGCGCACTGCCTTGCCCGAATCGGAGAACAGCATCACGTCGTGCTGGCCGTCGGTCAGCGCCGCGCCGATCAGGAAGTCGCCGTCGTCCAGGTCGACCGCGATGATGCCGGCCTTGCGTGGATTGCTGAAGTCCTTCAGCGGCGTCTTTTTCACGGTACCGAGGCTGGTCGACATGAAGACGTAATGGTCTTCCGGGAACGTGCGGTTCTCGCCCGACAGCGGCAGGATCACGGTGATCTTTTCGTTGTCCTGCAGCGGGAACATGTTGACGATCGGCTTGCCGCGCGAATTGCGCGAGCCTTGCGGCACTTCCCACACCTTCAGCCAGTACATGCGGCCACGATCCGAGAAGCACAGGATGTAGTCGTGCGTGTTGGCAATGAACAGCTGGTCGATCCAGTCTTCCTCTTTCGTCGCCATCGCCTGCTTGCCGCGGCCGCCGCGCTTCTGCGCGCGGTATTCGGTGATCGGCTGGGCCTTCATGTAGCCGGTGTGCGACAGGGTCACGACCATGTCCTGCGGCGTGATCAGGTCTTCCGTTTCCAGGTCGGTGGCGTTCAACTCGATCTGCGAGCGGCGCACGTCCTTATTGCCGGCGCCGTATTCGTTCTTCGCCGCCGTCATTTCATCGGTGATGATGACGGTGACGCGTTCCGGCTTGGCCAGGATGTCGAGCAAGTCGGCGATATGTTCCATCACGTCCTTGTACTCGTTGACGATCTTGTCCTGTTCCAGGCCGGTCAGGCGCTGCAGGCGCATCTGCAGAATTTCCTGCGCCTGGTCGTCCGACAGCTTGTACAGGCCATCCGTCTGCATGCCGTAGTGCTTCGGCAGGTTTTCCGGACGGTAGGCGTCCACGCCGCCCGGCGTCGTGCCGTCGCCCGTGCGGGCTAGCATTTCACGCACGACGGACGAATCCCAGGCCTTGGCCATCAGCTCGACCTTGGCGATCGGCGGCGTCGGCGCGGCCTTGATGATGGCGATGAAGTCATCGATGTTGGCCAGCGCGACCGCCAGGCCTTCGAGCACGTGGCCGCGTTCGCGCGCCTTGCGCAGTTCGAACACGGTACGGCGCGTAACCACTTCGCGGCGGTGCGACAGGAAGCATTGCAGCATCTGCTTGAGGTTCAGCAGCTTGGGCTGGCCATCGACCAGGGCCACCATGTTCATGCCGAAGGTGTCTTGCAACTGGGTCTGCTTGTACAGGTTGTTGAGCACCACTTCCGGCACTTCGCCCCGCTTCAGCTCGATCACAACGCGCATGCCCGACTTGTCGGACTCGTCGCGGATGTCGGAAATGCCGTCGAGCTTCTTGTCGCGCACGTTTTCAGCGATGCGTTCCAGCAAGGATTTCTTGTTGACCTGGAATGGCAGCTCGTCGACGATGATGGCGATGCGGCCGCCATCCTTGCCGTATTCTTCGAAGTGGGTCTTGGCGCGCATGACGACGCGGCCGCGGCCCGTGCGGTAGCCGTCGCGCACGCCGGACACGCCATAGATGATGCCGGCCGTCGGGAAGTCCGGCGCCGGAATCAGCTCGATCAATTCATCGATCGTGCAATCGGGATTGCGCAGCACGTGCAGCGCGCCGTCGATGACTTCGGTGATGTTATGTGGCGGAATGTTCGTCGCCATGCCGACGGCGATACCGGACGAGCCATTGATCAGCAGGTTCGGGATACGCGTCGGCAAGACCGTCGGTTCCTTTTCCTTGCCGTCGTAGTTGGGCTGGAAGTCGACGGTATCCTTGTCGATATCGGCCAGCAGCTCGCTGGCGATCTTGTCCAGGCGGCACTCGGTGTAACGCATCGCCGCGGCGCCGTCGCCGTCGACGGAACCGAAGTTGCCCTGGCCATCGACGAGCATGTAGCGCAGCGAAAAATCCTGCGCCATGCGCACCAGCGTGTCGTAGATCGAGGCATCGCCGTGGGGATGGTATTTACCCATGGTTTCGCCGACCACGCGGGCGCACTTGACGTAAGGGCGGTTCCACACGTTATTCATTTCATGCATCGCGAACAAGACGCGGCGGTGCACTGGCTTCAAGCCATCGCGCGCATCGGGCAAGGCGCGACCGACGATCACGCTCATGGCGTAATCGAGGTAGCTCTTGCGCATCTCTTCTTCGAGGGAAATAGGAATTGTTTCTTTTGCGAATTGATCCATTGGCGGTTCGACTGATCTCAGGCTGTGGTTAACTTATCTGTTACGCAATGTATGACGCAATACTGCATATCCTGGGTGGCTGTCGGCGTGGACGCCGCGCCGCGCGCTGCTGGCGTGGCCCGGCTTCCATGTCGCAGAGTGCCTGAACAAATCGGCGGGCTGGCGGCGCGGCCAGTACGGGTACCGCAAGGGTACGTGCTGGCCATGCCGTGCCGCCGTGCGCATTTGCTCGACACTCTTAACAGTCAAGCGCACGATTTTAGCATGCGCGCCCAGCTACCTGTACAAATTGGCCATACCGGCAAGATTGGCAGTTTGCACCGGAGCCGTGCATGTTGCACTGTCGATAATGCACAATGGCAATGTCAGTTCAAGACACCTGCCCTTAAAAGAGGCAAAAAAAGCGATCAATTGTTACAGACGCGTTACAAATGGGCATTTTCGTTGCGCAAAAACAACGCACGGTCTAAAATCGGGCAAGCTTTGATTTAACCACGGTCGTGTGCCCCTGATGCGTGTGGCAAAATGACTGGGAAGTTAATTGCTAGTTTCGCAATCTGAAACGAGCGCATATGGTCTACATGATAAAATCTTGGCACGTAGCACCAGTAGCGCAGTGTTGTTCTGCGGATATCACCCCCCGAAAGGAAAAAAGAATGAATAAATTTGTAACGCTGTTTTTCGCTGCATCCGCAGTGATTGCTGGCTCGGCTTCGGCCCAAACCCCAACCTCCCCACCATTCGCGCCAGTTACCACTGACATCAAAGCACCAAGCCCAAAAAGCGCTTACGTGCAAGATGCCCGCGGCGTCATCGTGCGTGACCCATTCGGCCTGTGCTGGCGTACCGGCTACTGGACACCTGCTGACGCAGTGCCAGGTTGCGACGTACCACTGTGCGTAGAGCCAGAAACCCTGCAAGACGGCAAATGCGTGGCTCCTCCAGCACCAGTCGTACCTGCTCCAGCACCAGCACCAGTCGTGCCAGTGCCAGTCGTAGTTGCTCCTACCTCGGAAAAAGTCAGCTTCGCTGCTGATGCATTCTTCGATTTCGACAAAGCTACGCTGAAGCCAGAAGGCAAAGCCAAGCTGGACGAGCTGGCCGCGCAACTGGGTGGCATCAACCTGGAAGTCATCATCGCTGTGGGTCACACCGACTCCGTCGGCACCGATGCTTACAACCAAAAACTGTCGGTACGTCGTGCTGATGCTGTCAAAGCCTACCTGGTCAACAAAGGCGTTGAAAGCAACCGCGTGTACACCGAAGGCAAAGGCGAAAAACAACCTGTTGCTGATAACAAAACTGCCGAAGGCCGTGCGAAAAACCGTCGCGTGGAAATCGAAGTTGTTGGTACCCGCAACAAGTAATTGCTGAACCCCTGGACTTGCCGCAAGTCATCGCGCAAGTCAAGACCAGCATGAAAAACCCCGCCACGGCGGGGTTTTTTTTCGTCCGTGGCTGCCCAATTGTAAAATTGCCGCTATTATTCGACCTATGAACGCCGACCCTCTCGAAATCCAAAAATTCAGTGAGCTGGCCCACCGCTGGTGGGACCCCACTTCCGAGTTTCGTCCCCTGCACGAAATTAACCCCCTGCGCCTGGAATGGATCAATGCGAAAGTGCCGCTGGCCGGCAAGCGCGTGATCGACATCGGCTGCGGCGGCGGCATCCTGGCCGAGTCGATGGCCCGCAAGGGCGCCGACGTGACGGGCATCGACCTGTCCGACAAGGCCTTGAAAGTTGCCGACCTGCACAGTCTGGAATCAGGTGCCAAGGTGCGCTACAAGCTGATCGCCGCCGAAGCCATGGCCGAGGAAGAGCCGGGCCAGTACGACGTCGTGACCTGCATGGAAATGCTCGAGCACGTGCCGGACCCCGCCGCCATCGTCAAGGCTTGCGCCGCGCTGGTCAAACCGGGCGGACACGTGTTCCTGTCGACCCTGAACCGCAATCCGAAAGCGTATCTGTTCGCCATCCTGGGCGCCGAATACCTGTTGCGTCTGTTGCCGAAAGGCACGCACGACTATGACAAATTCATTACCCCGGCCGAACTGTCGCAATACCTGCGCAGCGCTGGCCTGGACATCAACGGCATGCGCGGCATGGGCTACAATCCGCTGACCAAGATTTACTCACTTAATAGCGATACCAGCGTCAATTACCTGGTGGCCTGCACCCGGCCGCTGTAACCATCACGCACAATACAAGGCGGCTGCGGCCGCCATTTTTCATTCCCACTTGACACACTTTGCCCGCCATGATCACTGACCATCTGCCAGCCCCGCGCGCCATCCTGTTCGACCTCGACGGCACCCTGGCCGACACCGCGCCCGACCTGGCAGCGGCCATCAACCTGCTGCGCGCGCGCGCCGGCCTGGCGCCGACCCCGTATGAAGTGCTGCGCCCCACGGCCTCGGCCGGCGCGCGCGGCATGATAGGCGCGTCGTATGGGATAGCTCCTGGCGAAAGCGGTTACGAAGCCCTGAAAGACGGTTTCCTGAACAATTACGAAGCGGCCCTGGCCGTGGAAAGTCGCTTGTTCGACGGCATCCCCGCCATGCTGGAAGGCCTGCAAGCTCTGGGCCTGGCCTGGGGCGTCGTCACCAACAAAGCCGCCCGCTTCACCGACCCGCTGGTCGGCCAGATCGGCCTGGGCGCCGCCGGCTGCGTGATCTCGGGCGACACCATGTCCCACCCGAAACCGCACCCCGCCCCCCTGCTGGAAGCGGCACGCCGCCTGGACCTGGCGCCGGAAGACTGCTGGTACGTGGGCGACGACCTGCGCGACATCCAGGCCGGCCGCGCCGCCGGCATGCGCACGGTCGCCTGCGCCTGGGGCTACTGCGGCCCCGTCGAACCGCAGCACTGGAACGCGGACCATTTGCTCGATACGCCTCTGGCGTTGCTGGAACTGGTGACCGGCGCGGTGAAGGCGGCACAGGAGCGGCAGTTGGCGGCTTGATGGCTTGAAACTGCGTCTGACAGGCTGTATATCCATTACTGCGAATGCATCATGCAAGAGTAGGCAGATTGCGCTACAATGAAGGTTCTGTGGGGACGACCTGGTTTCGACGTGGGTTGCAAAGCAGCGCAGGGCATACCGAGGGCGGGCTACCTCGTAAATACAACCTGAAAAAACTTAACTGCAAACGATAACTCGTACGCACTGGCAGCTTAATCGCTGTTAGCTCTAGAACACCTCGTCCCTGGGGTGGGCCGTCAAAAGCTCTAGAGTCATTTACAGGGACTCGTCGTATGCTGGGTTACTTAGCGTCCGACTAAATAATAGGTAACTCGCTTGCCCATAACGTGCACATCCGTGCTGGCTGAGTTAAATTAAATGATAGTGCTAAGTATGTAGAACTGTCTGTAGAGTGCTTGCGGACGCGGGTTCGATTCCCGCCGTCTCCACCACCGAATAAATAAAAAGGGCTTCCCCGTTTTGGCGGGGAGGCCCTTTTTATTTATTCAACGTATGCAGAGCGCGGGCGTCGTATCCGCGTCCGGTACGGGCGCGGGGGTTTTGCGGGGCCTTCGGCGAGCGCAGCTCGACACCGCAAAACCGGGTTGCGCTTGCAAGCGCAACCCTCTCCGATTCGTCTGACTGGCTCTTGCGCCGCAGGCGGTTTTCCTAACAACAACATTAGCTGATCAAGCTGTGTGCGAATGCTGGACCAGCCCCCGCCCTATGCCCCTCGCCCTGATAGCTGTCAATATTTTGGCTACGCGGGAATATGCTTTGATATATAAATCTTCGGCTTTAATCCGAAGCTTTTTACAAGTGCTTGCCAAGACTCAATTGCCAATAAAAATTGAATTGAATTCACATCAATTATCTCTTTGACATTATTATCAAAAACAAACCATAATGCTGCCCCAGTCAACTCATGGGGAAATTCTATTTCATTTCTCTTAATAAGAATAAGAGAATCTTTAGATTGCTCTATATT
This sequence comes from Janthinobacterium lividum, assembly GCF_011601275.1. Classification (GTDB taxonomy): domain Bacteria; phylum Pseudomonadota; class Gammaproteobacteria; order Burkholderiales; family Burkholderiaceae_D; genus Janthinobacterium; species Janthinobacterium lividum_E. Next base: position 203,908 of record NZ_JAAOLY010000006.1, read on the forward strand.
ATAAATCAACTCATGATTTGCCTCTGATATTTTTACTGATATTATCTCATTATCCTTATATAAGTCTGCTATTTCTACCTTATACTTAGATTTTCCTGCTTTCAATGTTTTAATTTGTGTAAGCTGACGATCCAATAATAAATAACCATGATCTTCGCATAGCTTCTTATTGAAGTAGCTCTCCCTATAAAGCAGCTTATCATCGACATCTACACCAGCAGCAATTGCTAATTCCTTATCAGATTTCCACTTTATAAAATCTTTCTCAATTAAATTTTGCTGCAAAGATATCTCTATACTACCAATAGAACGTTTCAAATAATCCATAAAAGTCTGATTAAACCTATACCAACTTCCATTTCGCAAGAAATAATGTGATTTATTGTAATCTATTGGCGAATCTATTACTTCCTTTATCCCCTTAGTAAATGAACCTCTTTCCTCATTAGAAAATTGAATTCGAATAGAATTGACGTTATCAACTCCTGGATTTTCAACAAGGAATTCAGTGATATCACTAATATCAAAGCTATTCCCAAGATTTTTACTACACGAAAAACCTTTTCCGGGTAATCTAGCAGAAATACGATAACTGTAGTCATGAAATGCAAAGCAAATTGCGATGCCGTAAACTGTAAATTCGTCTATTACTACTTTCCCGCCTTTATTTTTAAGAGAATTAAATAGTATAACATCAAGATCATCAACGATATTATCATCGACTTTTTCGAGTTTTGGGAGCTGTATTATTTCATTTTGCTTTAGATGTGCTTCAATATTATCAAAAATCTCTGCCAAATCCTTGGGAGACTTATCGATATCCATTTGAATGGAATCTGCAAAAATAATGTTTCGACTCCCCCAAATTTTTTCATTAGATGCTTTTAACTTAAGATGATCTACCGACTCTCCAGGTTCGTAACTATTAATTTGAAAATTCTCATACGATGATACGTCTTGACGCTTTATCCCAGAAAAGTGGCGGCTTTTCTTTAAAAGAATAGTTTTTTCTTTTGCCATTCGCACAGCCAACGTAATTCCAAAATCTGGCTGTATAAATTTTGATAAATAAAAGTGTGACTTCCCCAAACTAACTGCATATATAGTATTTTTATTTTTTTTATTGCAGCAAAGCAAAACTGCGAAATGGAAGAAATTTTCAGGTTCTTTTATCTCTCCCAAGAAAAAATCCTTATAAGTCTGCCACCACCAAATCTTATTCCCTTCGACTTTTGATGAAAAATAAAAAGTCATAATGTAATTTCCTGAAGTGCAAGTTTTTTGCTCTTTCAATCCAACATTTTCAAGTTTTATTTTTAATAAATCTATTTTTGATTCTTGGATTTTATATATGTTGTACGTATTAGACATAGCTTCCTTATTTTTAAATACTGATTTTTTATTGTGCATTCTCATGACGGAGTATTAGTCGCAATAAATCCCCAGCAAATCCTGCTTAAAAAATTTTATTTTCTAGCAAAACAAACTTTACATTGAGAACTGAAGCTTAAAATACACCAATTGTCACAGAACACACTTTCAGAAATAGCTGTGTCTATTTTTCTACAATTTTAGGGGAATAAATGAAATTATCAGTATGGGAGATGCTTTCGCAAAGATTGAGTTTTACGTAACTTGAACTGAGATAATTTGTCACATACAATGTTGTATTACGCTTAAGAACCTGCGGAAAAGGGATCAAGTCTGCCATTTGGGACACGAATCTAGGCCTTTATCTGCCATCAAACATGCAGCGGCATAAAGTACAAATTAGGGTGGCGTTTGGGTACTGCGAGGATCAAGTCCGCCATTCGGACACGATTCACCACTCAAGAATCATTCCTACGACATTAGCCGTTTAACAGCCCTCCGATACTTCTCTATCCTCTCCAGATCCTTCTGCGTCGGCTCCCCTATCCTCGACAAATCGCTATTCTCAGCCAGATCAGCCAGCTTGACGGCCTTGCCCACCGGATTCAAGGCCGCGCGGGCGATGAACGCCTCATACGACTCGCCTTCGATCTTGGTCACGGCGCGCACGCCGTCGATGACTTCCTGGGAAAATCCTTCACTCGCCAGGTCGTCGAAGGTGACTTTGCCGTCGCTGTCTTCCACCACGTCATGCAGTACGGCGACGATCTGCTGGGCGCCGGGGGCGACGCGCAGCATGACGCGCAAGGGGTGCAATATGTATGGCGCGCCGCCCTTGTCCGACTGGCCGGCATGGGTGGCGGCGGCGATTTCAATCGCGCGCTCGAGGGTGCCGCGTCTTGCGTGTTGACTCATGTTCACTCCACTTTGATTAATGCATGCGTTGCGCGCCAGCCGCGGCGCTGCAAATGGCAAACGCTGGTGCACAGCAGGGCTGGCAACAGTAAATTGAGGACCGGTACGAGCATCAGCAAGCACAGCAGCAGGCCCAGAGCAAAAATCGCCGGGCGCTGTTCGCGGCGCAACGCCGCTTGCTGTTCCGCGCCGAGCCCCTCTTCGGCCGCCGCGCCGTAGACCATCTGGACGTTCCAGGCCAGCAAGTACGAGATCAGCACGCACATGGCCCACACCGGAATCAAGAGGGAAAGCAGCAGCAACAGATGACGCCGCCAGGCGGGGCGCGCGGAGGATGCATCCAGGCCGGCCGGAGGCTGCCACGCGGCATAGCGTCGCGCCGCCACCGCCTTGGCGCGATCCAGCAGCAGCCAGCGCAGCGGCAGGCGCGCCGTGCCGATGGCGCCGACGATAAAGACCATCACATAGAAAAAAGCAGCCAGCGCCAGCAACGCCAGGGCAATCTGGCCGATCGACAGCATGGCTTTGGCTGCGCTGCCCAGGCCGCCGGCGATATTGCCCATCTGCGACACGGTGGCCGGCCCGCTGGCCAGTGTCCCGACGCCATCCATCACGCCCAGGCCCAGCAAGCCGGTGACGGACACCAGCGCCAGCATGGCGCTCAGCTCGACAAAAAAACGGCCGAAGTAACCATACAGTCCCAGCCACAGCGCCACGACCGCCATGCACCACAGCGCGGAACGCCACCACAGCCCCGCATGACGCGCATCGCGCAGCCCCAGGCCGACGCATGTGAAGGCTTCCCGCCAGGCCAGCAGCCAGGTTTGCAATGTTTGTGTCACGCTTGAACGTACTCCGCAATGAAGGGGCGGATACGCCGATCCGTATGTTGCCGATTGTACATGGACAGGGCTGGCGCACGCGCCACCGAGAACGCAGCACAAAGCCGCCCCGGCTCATGCACCGTCAACAACGGTTATCGAAACGCCAAAGCAGTCGCGGCCTGCTCGGCACTTTTGCCAGAAGATTCATAACAAACCTGATTTCTCCCCGATGCCTTGGCCTTGTACAGTGCCTTATCAGCAAGCTCAACCAACTCGACCGGCAGGTTTTCCAGGTGCATCGGCATAAAAGCCGCCACGCCGACGCTGGCCGTCACCACGCCGAGAGGATTGCCACTATGCTCGATTCCCAGCGATTGCACGGCCTGGCGAACGCCTTCCGCCACCGCCAGTGCCCCCGGCAACTCCGTACCGGGCAATAAAACGACCATTTCCTCGCCGCCGTAGCGCGCCGCAAGGTCGCCCGGCCTGCGCATGCTGTAGCCGACCACTTTGCCGATTTTTCTCAGGCACTCGTCGCCGGCCACATGGCCATAGATATCGTTGTATTGCTTGAAGAAGTCGACATCGATCAACACCAGCCCAAGTGAGCTGTCCTCACGCTGCGCACGGCTGAACTCGGCAAGCAGCGACTGATCGAAGTGGCGCCGGTTCGCCAGCCCCGTCAATCCATCCTGGTTGGCAAGGCGGGCCAGGGTTTCATTGATCATTTCCAGTTCATTGCGCGCCTCGACCAGTCCCGCCTCGCTCTTGACCCGCAAATCGATCTGCCGCACCACGCGGTATCCGATGAAGGCGATCAGCAATACCAGCACGCCGCCCACCGCATTTTGCATCACCGCATCGACACGCCACGCCGCGAGCACTTCATCCTGCGACAGCGCGGCGGAGACCACCAGCGGGTATTCCTCGACTCTACGATAGCTATTGATACGCGTCACGCCATCGACTCGCGACTTGATCACAGCCGTCCCAACGGGACTTTTGGGCAAATAATCATGAAATAAGGGAAACTGCGAAAGATCGCGTCCCAGCAAACTTTCGTCGAACGGCCGTCTCAATAACAGAATACCGTTTCCATTTGCAATGAAAATGGCGCCTTTTTTTCCTATCGAAAAGCGCTCATAAAACAGCCTGAAATAATTCATATCGATGGTCGCCAGCGCCACGCCGCCGAAACTGCCGTCAGGCATATTGATACGCCGCGACACGGTGACTATCCAGTGTCCAGTCGATTTGCTGCGCACGGGAGGCCCGACATAGGGACCTCGATCTGCATGCGTTCGATGGTAGTTGAAGTAATCGCGATCGGAATTATTCAGATTGCTCAACAGCGTTTGCTGCGAGTTCACGAGCCAGCTGCCATCCCTGGCATAGATGAAGATGCCATGCAACTGGCGCAGCTCGGCGACACGCGTGACCAGCAACTTGTGCATGCGGGCCAGTTCAGGATCGGAAACACCGTCTGTTTGCACCCGCTCCACCAGTCCGACCAGCACCGTATCGGCTTCCTTGATGGTGTCATAGGCATGCTGCGCAACAGATTGCGCCAGGTTGGCGCTTTCGCGCCCCGCTTCATCGAGTTGCACTTCGCGGGCGCGCAAGGTCATCCATAGCTGGATCGCCAGCAGCGACAGGCATACCAGCACGACAAATGAAATGGCCAGCGGCAGCAGGGAAAAGCCACGGAAGCGTGCTCCCAGCAATCGTGGCGGCAAGCTGCGTGACCTGGTCATGGCGGCACTCCCGGATTTATATCCGGCAAAGTGTGCACCAAATAGGCGGCAACATACTCACACATCGTCACAAACACGATATAAAAAAGTCACTACCATGGCATCGATGAATCCGATTCATGCTTGCCATTGTTTGCGATACCGCAATTCCAGCCACCTGCACAGCATGAACGCAAGATTTCTTTCATGGTCAAGGGGCCGTTGGCAAGGACATGTTTGACGCCATGGCGCCGGGTTACACGTAGATAACACCCGGCACAGGGAAGCAATCCCCCATCCCCGCCTCGACAGCGTACACTGGCTCCTCTTCCATCAACGCATTGGTCCTCCGTGAAACTATCGCGCTTTATTACCGGCCATCTGGAGCCGATCCTGGAAGAGTGGGAACTCTTCGCCAGGTCGCTGCCCATTCCGGGAGCCGCCATCTCGAAAGTGGAGTTGCGCGATCATGCCAAGCAGATGCTGCAAACCATCGTGCGCGACATGGACGTCATCGAGAACGCGGCGCAGCGAAAAAAGAAATCGACCACGGGCGTATCAGAAATAACGGGCAAGGAAACGGCAGCCGCCACGCATGGCTCGCTGCGCCAGCAGATCGGCTTCACGCTGCCGCAACTGACGGCGGAATTTCGCGCGATGCGGGCCAGCGTGCTGCGCCTGTGGATGGCACAGGTGCCGGTAACGTCGAAAACGGCAACGGACGACATCTTGCGCTTCAATGAAGCGATAGACCAGGCGCTGCAGGAATCGGCCATACGCTACTCGCAGCAGAGCGACCGCACCCGCAATACCTTTCTCGCCATCCTCAGCCACGATCTGCGCAGTCCGCTGAGCACGATGACGATGGCCGGTGCGCTGCTGAGCAGGCCAAGCGCGACCTCCGCTTCCACGGTGCAGATAGGTGCGCGGGTCGCCCGCAGCGCGGCCACCATGACAACCATGGTGAACGATTTGCTGGAATTTGCCAGGACGCAGCTGGGGGGACACATGCCCATTTCACCCGCCTTGGGCGACCTGGGGGAAATCTGCAAGACGGCCGTCGAGGATGCATCGGCCGCTCACCCGCAATGCAAGTTTGAACTGAGCACCACGGGCGAGATGATTGGCGACTTCGATGCGGCCCGCCTGTCCCAGCTTTTTTCCAATTTGCTCAACAATGCCGCGCAATACCGCACCGACGACCAGCCGGTGACCATCACGGCTTTCGGCGATGCCGATACGACCGTGGTGCAAGTGAAGAATTTCGGCCGCCAGATCCCGGAAGCGTCGCTGAAAAGCATTTTCGATCCGCTGGTCCAGCTGGCCATTTCCGACGATCACAAAGCGCCCAATGCCACCAGCATCGGCCTGGGTCTGTTTATCGCGCGTGAGATCGCCAGCGCGCACGGCGGCACCATCGGCGCCGAGTCCAGCCTGGAAAGCGGCACGATATTTACCGTGCGCCTGCCCAGGGTATCGCTGAACGACAGAGGGAACGGCGGCTAGGGACTATCCCGGCAGATATCTGCGTCCCCTGCCGGGACAGGCTCGCCCTACCTGCGGTTGAGCGGCACATATTCCCCCGGCAAGCTGGCCGCTTCCAGCGCATCGGCAAAGGCCAATAAAAACTTTGCAGGCCCATGCTCGGACACGAGCAGGGAGGCGCCCTTGTGGCGCAGCAGTTTCAGCACTTCCTGCTGGTGCGCCTGGTATTCGCTGGAGTGGCCGTAAAACGTTTGATACATTTCCAGCGTTTCCATGGCCTTGGCGGCCAGGATGAATTCGGGTTTGTCCATGATGTCTCCTCGTTGTCATTGCTGCCAAAAACACGAAAAAAACCTGCAAGATGTGCGGCCCATGCCGGTCGCACTGCCTTGCGGCAACCACATCCGTATTTCCATCATACGCCTCAAGCCTGCCATTGCGCCGTCCTGCAGTGGATCTTTTTCTCTCCCGCCCGTCCGGCGCCATCCCTGCGGTGCGCACGCTAGCCGTGTGGTCCCGCGCATGGCATCATGCGCGTTGCCCATCCCTAATAACGACATATGGACCAATATCACTTCCTCGTTGGCGAATTCAAGAAAAATAGCCCCTTTATTCCCGCCACGGCCAGCGCGCAGCTGTTCGCCTGGTTCGCGCACATCGGCGAACCCGTCGAGCGTTACGGCAGCAAGACCGGCAAGGTCGTCAAGTTCTCGCTGAGAAACTACGAGAAGTCCCTGTTTGCGCCCGATGCCACCGGCATCGAGCTGTTTTCACCGCGCATCGTGCCGGCCGACGAGGCCGACGAGATCACAAACTGCGATGCGCTGGCCGTGTATGAACCGAGCGTTTCGCTGCTGCTGGCGATGCGCGCCAGCAAGTTGCCGTTACAACAGCTGTTCGACGGCGCGCAGACCATTCCTGGCCTGTTTGAACATTGCGATTATATGTACGGCTACAGCGAAACCCTGGGCTATGGCAGCGGCTACGCACGCGCCTACCGGCAGCTCGATGCGGCCCATCCGATAACCTTTGGCACGCCTTGCCCGGCAAATAACTGGGCCGCCATCAAGCGGCGCGGGCTGCAAGATGCGCACCTGCGCGATGTATATGCCATCAATGGTTTCACGCAAGCCAGACTGGATGCGCTGCCGCCAGAGCGCCGGCAAGCGCTGCGCGGTGCGATGCAAGCCCATGGCCGCTGCGAAGAACATGCCGGCTGGATCTTCTGGTACCTGCAGCCCGGGGAACTGGAGACGGCCCGCGCCGTACTGAACACGCATGCCATGCTCGGTGCGTACATCAACAATTGATATCCATGAACCCACACCTTTCCCTGCACTGCTATCTGCAAGACGCGCCGTCCGAACGTCCGCAACGCTGCTCCGACGTGACCATCCAGGCCGACCCGGCCACCCTGCGCGCCATCGCCCATTTTCTGCTGGCCAGCGCGGACACCTTCGATCAGGCGCAAGAGCGCGCCGGCATGCACGCCCATCTGCAAGACGAGTGGGACGGCTGGCAGGACGACTTCCCCGACCTGGTCGTCGTGGCGGCCTAGCCAGGCGCCCCGGCTGGCAGGACGACTTCCCCGACCTGGTCGTCGTGGCGGCCTAGCCAGGCGCCCCGGCTGGCGCGCGTCGGGTAACATACGCCACCTTTGCCATACAGAGAACACCGATGCACCAATCCCGATATGCCCTGCCGTCGCTGCGCACGGCCGTAATGGCCGCCGCGCTGGCCAGCCTGTCCGCCTGCGCCAGCCAGCCCGCGCACGAGGCGCTGTTCCTCGCCACCACGCTCACGCCTGCGCATTCCTTCACCAAGGGCATCGAAGGCCCGGCCGTGGATGCGGATGGCAATATCTATGCCGTCAACTTTGCGCGCCAGCAAACAATCGGCAAGGTCAGCCCCGGCGGCGCCGGCGAGGTGTACCTGACCCTGCCCGGCACCAGCATCGCCAACGGCATCCGCTTCGGCAGCCGGGGCCAGATGTATCTGGCCGACTACATGGAACACACGATCTACCTGGTCGACCCGGCCACGCGCGCGCTGACCATCCACGCGCGCGAGCCGCGCATGACGCAGCCGAACGACATCGCCATCACGGCCGACGACGTGCTGTATGCGAGCGACCCGAACTGGAAGGAAAACACGGGCCGCGTGTGGCGCATCGCGACCGACGGCACGGTGACCCTGGCGCTCGACACCATGGGCACGGCCAACGGCATCGAGGTCAGCCCCGACGGCAAGATTTTGTACGTGAATGAAAGCGTGCAGCGCAATATCTGGATGTACGACATCGCCGCTGACGGCAGCCTGAGCGGCAAGCGATTGCTGATCAAGTTCGACGATTTCGGCATGGACGGCATGCGCGTGGACGTGGACGGCAACCTGTACGTGACGCGCTACGGCAAGGGCACGGTGGTCAAATTGTCGCCGCAAGGGCGCATCCTGCGCGAAATCAGCGTGCCCGGTGCCAAGCCCAGCAACATCACCTTCGGCGGCCCCGATGGCCGCACGGCCTACGTGACGGAAGTGGTGCAGGGACGGCTGCTGCAGTTTCGCGTCGACCGCCCGGGCCTCGAATGGCAGCGGGCGCAAGAGCGGCGCAAGCCCGAATAGCGTGTGGGGATGTCGGCTTACCACGATGGCCCGGTAGGTCGGCTTAGCCGGAACGGCGTAAGCCGACAACATGGTTAGCGCGACCGGGTCAGCGGGGAATGACGCGCTCCGCCTTCAGCCTGTCGAACAGATTGACGAAGGCATCCTGCGTATCCTGGTAGTTGAGAAAGCCCGCCTTGCGGCTCTTGCCCATGTCCGTCATCACTTCCATCGGCCGCCCCAGGTCCGCATCCGTATGCCACCAGGAAGCAAGGCGGCTGATGTCCGCCTCCACCAGGCCATGCTGCTCGGCGATGGCGCGCCACTGCGCAGGCGCATCCTGCATGCGGCCGGCCAGCGGTGCCATAACCTCCGGCAGATCCGCCGCCTCGACGCCGAAGTAGGCGGCCAGGCGCGGCCACAGCCACTTCCAGCGGAACACGTCGCCGTTGACGATATTGAAGTCCTCGTTGCGCGCGGCGGGGCTGTCGGCCGCCCACGCCAGGTGGCGCGCGATCTGGCCCGCGTCCGTCATGTCGGAGAGGCCGTGCCATTGCGCGGGCGAGCCCGGAAAGACGAAGGGCTGGCCGCTGGCCTTGCACAAATTCGCATACACGGCCAGGGTCAGGCCCATGTTCATGGCATTGCCCAGCGCGTAGCCAATGATGGTGTGCGGGCGGTGCACGCTCCACGTAAAACCGTGCCGCGCGGCCGCGTCGAACAGCCGGTCTTCCTGCTCATAATAAAAATTCTCGACGTCCTGGCGACCCTGCTCTTCGCGGAACGGCGTGACGGGCACGCTGCCCTTGCCATAGGCGTCGAACGGCCCCAGGTAATGCTTGAGACCAGTGACCAGCGCAGCATGGCGCAAGTGGCCGGTGGGGCCCAGCGCGGCCAGCACATTGGCGACCATGGCGCCATTGACGCGGATGTTTTCCCGCTCGTTTTCCTGGCGTGCCCAGGCCGTGAAGAAGACGTGGCTGGCGTCCAGGCCAGCTAGCGCGGCGGCGACGGCAGTGCCATCCGTCGCGTCGAGCCGCAGGGCCGCGCAGCCGGCAGGCACGAGGGTGCGGCCGCGCGAGACGCCCGTCACCTGCCAGCCCTGCGCCAGCAAGTGCGTGGCCAGGTTACTGCCGATAACGCCGCTGGCGCCGATAATCAATGCGTGCTTGTTCATGGATGCTCCAGTGCCTGTGTAAAAAGCCATGATATAGCGGACAGGAATTCTTATCTGCGATAGTATTTCACCTTATTCGTGAAAAATATTCTGCAATCATGTCCGAACATTTGAAAGGCATCGCGCCCTTTCTTGCCACCGCCGACGCCGGCAGTTTCACCAAAGCTGCCGCGCGGCTGCACCTGAGCAGCTCGGCCGTGAGCAAGAGCGTGGCGCGACTGGAAGCGCGCCTGGGCGTGATTCTGTTCGAGCGCAGCACGCGGCGTTTGCAGTTGAGCAGCGCCGGGCATGCTTATTACGCCACCTGCAAGCGCGTGCTGCAGGAACTGGTCGATGCGGAAAACGTGCTGGCCGAGCAAGATGGGGAACTGGCAGGCAAGGTGCGCATCGGCGTGCCCGCTTCGTATGGCCGCATGCGCGTGATGCCGGCGCTGATTGCACTGTGCGAAAAGTATCCGCAGCTGCAGCCGTCGATCAGCTTCAGCGACCGCTTTGCCGACCTGTTCGAAGAGCGCATCGATATCGCCGTGCGCATCGGCGCGCCGGGCAGCTGGCCTCCAACGCTGGGACAGATGCCCTTGGGCGAAGAGCGCCTGATCTTTTGCGCGGCGCCCGCCTACCTGGCGCGGCGCGGCACGCCGCTCGCCATCGCGGACCTCGATGGCCACGACTGCATCGCCTACGGCCGCGGCGACGGCACGGCGGCGCCATGGCTGTCTGCCGGCGAGGACGGAGTGCAACGGAGGGCCGTCCATCCGCGCCTGACCGTGGGGGACGCCGAAGCGCAGACGGCCGCCGTGCTGGCCGGCCTGGGCATCGCGCAGCAGGCGACCTGGCTGGTGCACGAGCACCTGGCCAGCGGCGCCATCGTCGAAGTACTGCCGGCCTGCGCCACGCCAGGCTTGCCGCTCTCGCTGGCCTGGCCGCTGGCGCGCCAGCTCACCGCCAAGACGGGCACGCTGCTCAAGGAATTGAAGCAGCGCCTGACGATCAGCTGATCACTCAATACAAAACGTTCTTCGCTTCCGGCAGGTCGACATTGGCCTTGGTGACAATCACCACGCCCGTGTTGACGAACGGTGCGACCTTCTTGCCTTCGATCAGGCTGACGAGGGTTTTCACGCCCAGCGCGCCCATCGAGTACGAACCCTGCACGGCGGTCGCATACAGGGTGCCGTCCTTGACGAAGTTTTTCAGGTCTTCATTGCCGTCGAAGCCCACGGCGATCACCTTGCCGGCCTTGCCCGCCTGCGCGATGGCGCGGCCCATGCCCACGGCCGTCGGCTCATTGGCGCCGAAGATGCCCTTCAGGTCCGGATTCGAGGCCAGCACGTCGGTCGTCTGGTTCAGCGCCGTGGCCATCTGCGACTGCGAGTAATACGTGCCGACGATCTGCAGCTGCGAGTTCTTTTCGATATAGCGCTTGAAGCCGCCCACCCTGCCCGTCTCGGAACCGGCGCCCGCCACGTACGACATCACGGCGATCTTGCCCGTCTTGCCCACTTGCGAGATCAGCGCCTTGGCGCTTTGCTCGCCGGCCGCTTCATTGTCGGTCGACAGGAAGGACTGGTAATAGCGCTTGCCGCTGTCGGCCACCAGGGAATCGATCAGCACGACGGGAATCTTCGCCTCCCACGCTTTTTTCAGCGCCGGCACCAGCGCGTCCGGGTCCGAGGCGGCCAGCACGATGCCAGCCACCTTGCGCGTGACGGCGTTTTCCACCATGCTGACCTGATCGGCGATGGCCGATTCCGAGGCCGGTCCCTGGAAGGTCAGGCTGTAGCCCTTGGCGTCTGCCGCGCTGGCCGTGGCGCCTTTTTTTACGTTTTGCCAGTAGTTGGAATTGGTCGTCTTGACGATCACGGCGATTTCGCCCGGGGCGGCGAAGGCGGCGCTGGAGCTCAGGGCAAATGCTGCGGTCAACAGACCCAGCGACATGGCTTTGATGGTGTTCATTGTCGTCCTCATTTAATAATTATAGATTTGGTGGATTGACTTCATGCGTGCTGCTTGCTGCTTCAGGCGCGGTTGCGCTTCTGATCGATCCAGACGGTCAGCAAGATGACCAGTCCGATAATGATTTGCTGGATAAAGCTCGATACCCCGTTCATGTTCAAGCCGTTGCGCAGGATGCCGATGACGAAGGAGCCGATGACGGTACCGGAAATGGTGCCGATGCCGCCGATCAGCGAAGCGCCGCCGATCACGGCGCTGGCGATCGCATCAAGTTCGTACATCACGCCTTCGTTCGGCTGCGCCGTCACCAGGCGCGACATCAGCACGCAGCCCGTCAGGCCCGACAAGGCGCCGGACAGGGTGTACACGAGCAGGGTCACGCGGCCCACCTTCACGCCCGACAGGCGCGCCGCTTCCGCATTCGAGCCCACGGCATAGATATGCCGGCCAAAGGTGGTGCGACTGAGCATGATGGAGACGGCCACGGCGATCACCACCATCAACACCACCGGATACGGAATGCCGGGAAACACGACTTCGGGAAAGGTGCCGCCCGTGTCGCGCTCGATGCGCCACAACACGCCGTTACCGAGTTCGCCGAACGATTCGCCCAGGCCGGAAATGGCGCGCGCGCCCGTCACCTGCAGCGCCAGGCCACGTGCGATCAGCATCATGCCCAAGGTGGCGATGAAGGGCGGCAGCTTCAGTTGCGTGATGCAAAAGCCGTTGACGGCGCCACACATGGCGCCCACCACGACGCCGCCCAGCATGGCGGCCGGCACGGGCACGCCGCTTTTCACCAGCAGCGCGGCGGCCACGCCGGCCAGCGCCAGCACGGAGCCGGAACTCAAGTCAATGCCGCCCGTGATGATGACGCAGGTGGCGGCAATGCCCAGGTAGGCGATCGACGTCACTTGCAAGGCCACGCTCATGCCGTTGCTGACGGAGAAAAAGGCGTTGCTGGTCAGCGAAAACACGAGCAGCAACAGCGACAGGCTGCCCAGCGCGGCGAATTTTTGTATCAGTTCTTTATTCATTTTCTTGTGGCTTTCTGATGTTAATGCATTGCTGCCTGGCGGCCCGATGCGAGCTGCATGATCTCTTCCTGCGACGACTCGCGCGTGTTGACGATGCCGCTGATGCGCCCTTCATGAAACACGGCCACCCGGTCCGTCATGCCCATGATCTCGGGCAGCTCGGACGTGATCAGCACCACGCCGATGCCTTCCGACGCCAGCTTGTCGAGCAGCTGGTAGATGGCGAACTTGGCGCCCACGTCGATGCCGCGCGTGGGTTCGTCGAAGAAGATGATTTTCGATTCGCGGTACAGCCATTTGCTGATGACGATCTTTTGCTGGTTGCCGCCCGACAGATTGCGCGCGATCTGCTTCGACGTCGGCGTCTTGATGCCCAGCGTCGCAATGTACTGCTGCGCCACCGCCTCTTCCCTGGCGAAGTCGATGAAGCCGAAACGGTTCGCCAGCCCCGATACATTCGTCAAGGTGAGATTGGCCGCCACCGACATGCGGATCGCCAGCCCGTGGCTCTTGCGGTCTTCCGACAGGTAGGCGATGCCGTGGCCGATGGCGTCGATGGGGCTGTCGATCGTCACCGCCACGTCGCCCAGGTGGATGGCGCCGCTGGTAAGCGGATCGGCGCCGAAGATGGCGCGCGCCACTTCCGTGCGCCCCGCCCCCATCAGGCCGGAAAAGCCGAGGATTTCACCGCGCCGCAAATCAAAGCTCAGCGGGCCGAAGACATCCTTGCGGTGCAAATCGGTCACGCGCAGCAGCACGTCAGCCGTTGGCTTTGATACGCGGTCGGGGAATTTTTCATCGAGGGTGCGGCCCACCATCTTCGCCACGATGGCGTCCAGGCTCGTGCTGGCAAAATCGTCGGTGCAGACGAATTTACCGTCGCGCAGCACCGTCACTCTGTCGATGATGTGCTGCATCTCTTCGAGCCGGTGCGAAATGTAGACCACGCTCACGCCGTTGCGCTTGAGTTCATTGATGATGTCGAACAGCTGGCCTGTCTCGCTTTCCGTCAGCGACGACGTGGGCTCGTCCATGATCAGCACTTCCGTATTGAGCGACAGCGCCTTGGCGATTTCCACCATTTGCTGCTGCGCGCAGGACAGGTTTTTCACCAACTGGCGCGGGTCGATGCGCAGCTTCAACCGGTCCAGCAGCGCCTGCGCATCGGCGCGCATTTTCTTGCGGTCGATGAAGATGCCGCGCACCGGTTCGCGTGCGAGAAAAATATTCTCGGCCACGCTCAGGTGCGGGATCAGGTTCAGTTCCTGGTGGATGATGGCGATGCCGGCCGCCTCCGCATCCACGCTGCAGGAAAAACTGCACACCTTGCCCTTGTAGACGAGTTCTCCCTCGTCGGCCTGGTACACGCCGCTCATCACCTTCATCAGGGTGGACTTGCCGGCGCCGTTTTCGCCGCACAGCGCATGCGCTTCGCCGCGGCGCAAACTGAAACTGACGTTGTCCAGCGCCAGCACGCCGGGAAAGCGCTTGCTGACCTTGTTCAGCGCCAGTATCTCTTCGGATTGATTCATGGTGTGTCTCCTCCACTCCGCTGCCATAGGCCGGCGCGCCGATGTCTGAGCATCTTGGCGGCGCGCCGGTCTGCTACTGGTTTAACCGTCGATCAGTTCCGGATTCCAGGCATGCACGGTCTGCCGCTGTTCACCAAGTCCGCTGATCCCCAGGCGCATGGTGTCGCCCGGCTTCAGATACACGGCCGATGGCTTCTGCCCCATGCCCACGCCCGGCGGCGTGCCGGTGCTGATGATGTCGCCCGGGTACAAGGTCATGAAGCGGCTGATGTAGCTGACCAGATTGGCCACGCCGAAGACCATGGTTCTGGTATTGCCATCCTGGACGCGCTTGCCGTTCACTTCCAGCCACAGGCCCAGGTTTTGCGGGTCCGCCACTTCGTCGCTTGTGACCAGCCAGGGGCCGATCGGGCCGAAGGTGTCGCAGCCCTTGCCCTTGTCCCACTGGCCGCCGCGTTCAAGCTGGTATTCGCGTTCGGACAAATCGTTCACCACGCAGTAGCCAGCCACGTGCGACAGCGCATCGGCTTCGCTCACATAGCGCGCGGTGGTGCCGATCACCACGCCCAGTTCCACTTCCCAGTCGCTTTTCTTCGAATCCTGCGGCATCACCACGGCGTCGTTGGCGCCGATGATGGCGCTGGTCGCTTTCATGAACAGCACCGGTTCAGCCGGCACGGCCATACCCGATTCGGCAGCATGGTCGGCATAGTTCAAGCCCACGCACAAAAACTTGCCCACGCCCTTCCACGGCGGCGCGATGCGGCCAGGATTCGCCACCACCGGCAGGCTGGCGATATCGAGGGCGGCCAGGGTCGCCAGGCCATCCTTGCCCAAGGTCGCGCCCGTGATATCGGGCAGTACGCCGGACAGGTCGCGCACGGCGCCGTCAGCATCGATCAGTGCAGGTTTTTCAGCGCCCTTGGCGCCATAACGCATCAGTTTCATGTGTGTCTCTCGTTGTTGTAATTAATTTGACCAACCGCCATCGATGACGTGGACCATACCGGTGGTGAAGGCGGATTCGTCGGAAGCCAGGTAGACGGCCAGGGCGGCGATTTCCTCTGCCCTGCCCACTCTGCCCATCGGCTGGCGGGCGACAAACGCCGCCAGCACTTCATCGATGCTCACGCCCGTCGCTGCCGCCTGGGCCGCAATGCGTTCCTTCAGCGACGGCGACTCGATGGTGCCGGGGCAGATCGCATTGCAGCGGATGCCGCGCGTGACGAAGTCCGCCGCCACCGATTTGGTCATGCCCACCACGGCCGCCTTCGAGGTGCCGTAGATAAAGCGGTTCGGCGCGCCCTTCACGCTCGACGCCACCGACGACATATTGACGATGGAGCCGGCGCCCCTGGCCAGCATGCCGGGCAGGACGGCGCGCATCAGCCGGTACATGGAGCGCGCGTTGATGTCGAAGGAACGGTCCCAGGCCGCATCGTCACAGTCGAGGATGGTGCCGCCATCGACGAAGCCGGCGCAATTGAACAGGATATCGACGGGGCCGATCTCGTCGGCCAGCGCGGTGATGGCGGCGCCATCGGTCACGTCGAGCCGGCGGATGGCGCAGCCCGTCGCCTCTTTCAACGCGTCGAGCTGGGCCTGGTTGATATCGGTGGCGATCACGGTGGCGCCTTCGCGCACGAACGCTTCGGCCGTGGCCCGGCCGATGCCCTGGCCGGCGGCGGTGAGCAGGGCGATTTTGCCTTGTAGTCTGGCGGTCATTTTTTGTCTCCTGGTTTTATATTTTTTAACCCAACACCTTAACGGCTGGGGTCAGACGGGGACGCCGAGTTCCGGCGGGTCTGACCCCGGATTTTTGCTAACTCACGTGGAAGACCTGTTCCATCATCGCCCAGTGCTCACCCTCGGCGCGCGAAGCCAGGGGTTCCTGGCACGGTGCGCAAAAAGTCCACCAGCGCTGCGTTTCCGGGTCGGCGGCAATGGCCGCCATGTCGGCTGAAAAATCCTCGCCGTGGTATTCCCAGTAGCCGAACAGCAGGTTTTCCGGCTCGCGCAGGAAGATCGAATAATTGCGGACATGCGCGGCCGCCAGCCTTGCCAGCACCTGCGGCCAGACGTCGGCGTGCAGGGCTTTGTATTCAACGATGTGGTCCGGCGCGATGCCGATGACCATGCCCATTCTTTGCATTGCGACTCCTTTTTGTTGGCATCGCGGTGATCCGTAGGTTGGCTTAGACGGCCTTGGCCGACGTAAGCCAACAAGCGCACCACCAGCGTTTAATCAAAACCATAAAACCGGCAGGCATTGCGTCCGAAAATATCGTCCCTATCCTCTTGCCCCAGATGCGCCAGCAACGCCTCGCTGGCGGCCAGCCACGCCGCATAGCCGCCGGCCAGGTTCACCACGGGCCAGTCGCTGCCCCAGATCACGCGCCGGGGGCCGAACACGTCCAGCACATATGCGGCATAAGGGCGCAGGTCGTCCACGTTCCAGCCGGGCCGCGCTTCCGTCACCAGCCCGGACAGCTTGCAGTGCACGTTCGGCAGCGCGGCCAGCAGCGCCATGTCTGCACGCCAGGTGCCGAAGCCGGCATCGGCGATCGGCGGCTTGGCCGCATGGTCGATCACGATGGGGAGCAGCGGATAGTCGCGGGCACAATGCAGCAGCGCGGGCAAGTGGCGCGGCAGCACCAGCGCGTCCAGCCGCAAGCCGTGTTCCACCATGGCGGCCAGGGCTGGCGCCAGCGCGGGATTGGCGATCCACTGATCGTCGTCGATATCCTGCAGCATGGGCCGCAAGCCTTTGAGCTTGCCGTGCGACGCCAGACGGGCGATAGTGGCCGGCGCGTCAGGCGCCAGCAGATCGGTCCAGCCCACGACGGCCCGAATAAAGCTGTTCTGTTCCGCCAGCGCCAGCAGGTAGTCGGTATCGGCAGCCGACGGCAGCGACTGCACCAGCACGGTGCCGGCGATGCCGTGCGCGGCCAGCAGCGGCGCCAGGTCGGCGGGCGCAAAATCGCGGTGGATGGCGGCCAGCGATGGCGGTGGCCAGCTGCCGGTGCGCGCCGCCAGTTGCCAGAAGTGCTGGTGGGCGTCGATGCGCATCATGCGGCCACTCCCGCAGGCAGCGGTGCGCGCGCATCGATCAAGTCCGCGTCCCGCAGCGCCAGCCACAGGGCGTCAGGCAGCGGCGTGGCGAACCAGTCCAGGTTTTGCCGCAGCTGCGCCACGTCCTCGCCGCCCGGAATGCAGGACACCACGGCCGGATGGGCGAGCGGAAACTGCAGGGCCGCGGCCTGCAGCGGCACGCCGAATTCACGGCAGACGGCGTCCAGGCGCGCCACGCGCTGGAGTATCGCGGCTGGTGCATCGGCGTAGTTGAACTTGCCGTTCCCGGCCAGCACGCCCGAGTTGAACGGGCCGCCAATCACGATGGCGTTGCCGCGTTCCACGCAGGCGTCCAGCAATGGCGACAGCGAAGCCTGCTCCAGCAAGGTATAGCGGCCGGCCAGCAAGGTGCAATCGAGATCGAATTCCGCCATTGCCCGCAGCACGATTTCGCATTCGTTGACGCCGAGGCCTACGGCTTTCACCTGGCCGCTGGCGCGCAATTGGTCCAGCGCGCGAAAACCGCCGCCGGCCGTCAGCTGGCGCCAGTAGTGCTGATCCTGTTCGCCATGCGTGGCCTTGCCGATATCGTGCACGAACAGGATATCGATGCGCTCGAGTCCCAGCCGCTGCAGGCTGTCCTCGTGCGAACGCAGCACGCCGTCATACGTGTAGTCGTAATGGGGGCGGAACGGCAGCGGCGCGGCAAAGCCGTCGTCGCCGGGGCGCACGGAGGCATCGGGCCGCATCAGCCGTCCCACCTTGGTGCTGACAACAAAATGTTCGCGGGGCCGCTCGCGCAGCGCCGCACCGAGACGGCGTTCGGACTGGGTATAGCCATAGAACGGCGCCGTATCGAAGAAACGCACGCCGGCATCCCAGGCGCCATCGAGCGTGGCGCGCGCCTGCGCGTCGCTGACGGGCTGGTACAAGCCGCCTACCGGGGCGCAACCCATGCCGATGCAGGGCAGCGACAGGCCGCCACGCGGCAGGGTGCGCAATTGTGTGACATCCATGAACCCGGTCCTCAAGCAGCGCGCAAGGGGAAACAGCCTGGCCCCACCGCGTCGAATTGTTTATAGGTGAGCACGAATTCCTGGTGGCCCAGGTCTTCCGAGCGGCTCAGTTCTCCGTTGGCGACGTTCAGCACCGCGGCGACGATTTCCGCGCCTACTTCTTCCAGGGTGGCTTCGCCCGTGAGGATCTTGCCGGCATTGATATCCATGTCGTCGGCCAGGCGCTCGAAGGTTTGCGGATTGGCGCACACCTTGATGACGGGCGAAATCGCCGAGCCGACGACGGAACCGCGTCCGGTCGTGAACAAGGTGATATGGGCGCCGCAGGAAATGAGTTCGACGATTTCCGCGTTGTCCGACACGTTCGGGAAACCGAAGCGCGGCTCGCCGTCCGGCACCACGTCGAGCAGGTACAGGCCGCCGCCGGCCGGCTGGTCGCCCGGCTTCAAAATGCCGACGATGGGCGAGGAACCGCTCTTGGCGTAGGCGCCCAGCGACTTTTCTTCCTGCGTGGTGAGGCCGCCATCGGCGTTGCCCGGCGAGAAACTGCCATGGCCCATGATGGTGTAGTAGCGCGCCGCCTTGGCCACGGTTTCGACGATGGCATTGCCCAGGTCCGGACTGACGGCGCGCCGCTGCATGTGGTATTCGCAGCCCACCAGTTCGCCCGTCTCTTCGAAGATGCAGGGGCTGCCGGCCGCGATCAGGGTGTCGAACGCCACGCCGACGGCCGGGTTGGCGCTGATGCCGCTGGTGCTGTCGGAGCCGCCGCAGATGGTGGCCACCACCAGTTCGTCGATCCCCATCGGCACACGTACCTGCTGCGCCAGGTGTTCCAGCGCCCAGCCGATCCACTCGACGCCGCTGCTCACGCTGGGGCGGGTGCCGCTGTTTTCCTGGATGGTAATCGTGTGCACGGGACGGTCGCTGTCGGCCACGGCGCTGGAGAGGCCATATTTGTTGAAACCTTCGCAGCCCAGGGACACCAGCAGCACGGCGCCCACGTTCGGGTGCGTCAGCAGGCGGCGCATCACCTGGTCCGCGTATTCGTTGGGGAAGCAGCCCGTAAAGCCGATCAGGTGCACGGGCTGGCCGGGAAAGGCGTTGACCATCAGGCGCGCCACGTGGTGCGCGCATTCGACCATATAGGCCACCACCACGATATTGCGGATGCCCTTGCGGCCATCGGCGCGCAGATAGCCCGAGAGGGCCGAGGCCGGTGTCGTTACGGGAGCGTTCATGCTTGGTCGTCCTTGTCCAGGAAATGGTGGCCGTCCTGGCCCAGGGTAAACGTGGGGATGTAATCGCTTGCCAGGTTGTGCGTATGGATATGCTCGCCGATGGCGACGGGGGCCGTGATGCTGCCGATCAGGGCGCCGTAGCGCAGCACCTTGTCGCCCACGGCCAGCGCGCGGCGCGCCACCTTGTGGCCGATCTGGATGTTTTGCGCCAGGATGACGGGCACGCCGTCGATGGCGACCACGTCGCCGCAGGCCAATTCCGTCCTGGCGATCAGGCAGTTATCCTCGGGCGACATCAGCAGCAGGCTGCTAGGCTGGGAAGCGAGGCTCATGGCGCGCCCTCCCCGGCAAAGACGGCTAGGCGCCCGGCTGGCTCAGTTTTTCCCGCGTGCCGATCGACGACAGCATGGTGCTGCGCGAGGAATCGAGGTGCGAGCGCATGGCACCGAGCGCCTTCGGCACGTCGTGCTCGGCCAGCGCGCGCAGGATCGCCAAATGCTCCTGCAGCGCGTACTGGTTGCGGCCCTTTTCCTCGCCCTTGTCCCACTGGTAGTGATAGTGGAACACGAACGAGACGATATCGTAGAAACCCTGCGCGAAGCGGTTGTTCAAGAGGCCGATCAGGAAGGTGTGGAACTCGCGGTCCAGCGCCGGAAACGCATTGTGGCGCGTGTCTATCCTGGCGGCCAGCTTCTCGTGCTGCTTGATCAGCCGCGCCAGTTCCGCATACGCCGGATCGCCATGCGGCAGGCGCGCAAACTGCTCCACGGCCGCCATCTCGAACATGCGCCGCATGTCCGCCAGCTCGGTGGCGAACGAGCGGTCGAACGCGCACAGGCGCCAGCCGCCGCGCGGCTTCTTTTCGATCAGGCCGAAGCGCGAAAAGCCGATCAGGAATTCGCGCACGCTGACGGTACTGGCGCCCGCCTCGCGCGCCAGCTCCGCTTCCGAAAACTCCGCGCCGGGCGGCATGTCGCGCTGGTACACGCGTTCCATCAGCACTTGCTGGATGCGCTCCGCCCCCGACTGCAATTCGGAGATATCGAAGTAGTCGCCCGGTATGGGTTTGCGCAGCAGGCGCCGGTCCGCCGGACTGGCGATCAGCCGCCGCGTCGACAGATACGCGATCGCGCTGCGGATGGCAGTACGGCTGCCCTGGCAGATCGTGGTCAGGAACTGCTCCGTCGGCAGCATCTCGCCCACTGCGACATTCTCGGCGAGAAATTGCAACAGCAGATTGGTACTGCGCTTGAAGACGGTGGCGGGTTTGGACATGGATGAATGAACGCGCTATGCCAGCGAAAGGGAAAGTGGATGAGTGGGCCATTTTAGTCGATATCGGATTGGATCGGCATGCCAGAAAAGAAACAACTGCGCTGAGCGGGGCGTTCACGGCTGCGCTCCCGGTGCCAGCATGGCGTCCAGGCGCGGCTGCGCCAGGGCGGGACAAAGCTGCCGCGCCAGCGCCGCCACGGGCGCCATGCGGCGCTCGATCTTGCCGGCGTGGTGCTGGGCGATGTCGGCCAGGCGGTGCGCGAGAAAGGGATTGCCAAAGCGCTCCCTGACCTGCCCCACGTAGGCCAGCGCGGCGTCGCCGTGCCGCGCGCCCATGGCGGCAAACACGGGCAGCACTTCCTCGTGCCACAGGGCTTCCAGCGCGGCGCGCATGGCGCCATCGTCCATCGCCTCGCGCACCGTCATGCCGGCCGGGCTGCCCCGTTCCATCCACAGCTGCGCCAGATAGGTGTGGCCCAGGTTGAGCAGGAACAGCTTGCGCTGCTCATACTCGCGCAGATTGCCCGTCACCACCAGCTGCGGGTGGCGGCACGGCAGCAGCATGCCTTCCTGCGCCTCGACGGCCCACAGCGCATAGGGTTCGGCCACCGCGCCCACCGGTTCGATCGGTTCGGAAACGATGCGGTCGACGAGGGAATTGATCCACAGGCAGCCCGTTTGCAGGTAGGCGATGAACGCGGCATCGCAGCGCCACTGCCGCGCCAGGGTCACGACCACCTGGCGCAGTACATGACCGTTGTCGGCCACCAGTTCGCATGGAAAAATCGAGATGGGCGCGGCGCCGGCCAGGAAGCGGTCGTGCAGCAGCACCAGCAGCTTGGCGGGAAAGCTGGCGGGGACAAGCGCGCCACCGAGCATGCCGGCGTGGTCGGCGTCATCGAGCTGGTAGCCCGTGTCGCCCGTATTCGAGACGATCACGCGCGCGGCCACGGCCGCATCGCGCACCTGCCGCCAGTCGCTGCCGACCTGCCACGCTTGCGTGACGGCGTCGGCGCGGCGCTCTTCATCGACTTGCGCGCCGTCCTGCCAGCCGCGGATGCGCACGGGGTAGCCGCCGGCCTGGCGAAACGCCGCCACCCGCGCCGCGCCCTGCGCGCTGCCGGTCGTTTGCACGATGGTGATATGGCCGAGCGCCTGGCCTGCCTTGGCCGCTTCGCTGACGAACAGGTCGGCGTGCGCCTGCAGGAAGCGGCTGGTGCCGAACTGCAGTATGGGATTGAGATCGCTCATCTCAGACCTCGACGATGGCCTTGATGACACCGGCCTCGGGCTGCATCCAGCGATCGAGCACGCCCGTAAATTCATCGAGCGTGGTGCGGTGGGTATTGAGCAGCGCGGTGGGGACTTTGCCCGCCTTCATGGCCGCCACCACTTCCTCGAAATCATCGGCGGTGGCGTTGCGGCTGCCCAGCAAGGTCGTTTCGCGCTTGTGGAATTCCGGGTCGGAAAAGGACAGGCGGTCGCGCACGATGGAGACCAGCACATAGGAGCCGCCGTGGGCGACGAAATCGAGGCCCCGTTCCATGGCGGCGATATTGCCAGTGGCGTCAAACACCACGTCGAAGAACTCGCCGCCGGTGGCGTCCGACAACTGCTCCTTGTCGCCGTCGCCCAGCTGCACCGTGCGGGTGATACCCAGCGCGTCGCGGCAGAACTGCAAACGGTCGGCGCGGCCGTCGAGCACCGTCACGTCGGCGCCTTTCAAGGACGCGAACAGCATCACGGCCATGCCGATCGGACCGGCGCCCACCACCAGCACGCGCTTGCCGGCGTCCACCGCGCCGCGCTTGACGGCGTGCGCGCCGATGGCGAGAAATTCGATCATGGCCGCGTCGTCGAGCGAGATGCCTTCCGTCTTGAAGACGAAGCGTTCGGGCAGCGCCAGGTATTCCGTCATGCCGCCGTCGCGGTGCACGCCCAGCACTTCGATGCGGGTGCAGCAGTTGGTCTTGCCCTGGCGGCAGGCCACGCAAGTACCGCACGACAGGTAGGGCATCACGTAGACCTGATCGCCCGCGGCCAGGCGCGAGCCGGCTGGCGCGCTGTGGATATGACCGGACAATTCATGGCCCATCACGCGCGGATAGCTGAGGAAAGGCTGGGTGCCGCGGAAGATATGCATGTCGGTGCCGCAGATGCCGACGCGGCGTATGCGCAGCAGCACTTCGCCCTCGGCGGGCACAGGCACGGGGCGCTGCTCCATGCGCAAACTGCCGGGTGTATCGCAAACGATACTTTTCATCATGGTTGTCTCTCTCGCCGCCCGGGTCTTGCCGGTGGCATATTATATTTAACGTACAAACCAACTGTGAAAAAAATCCGTCTGCGCGGATTGTCTTTCCAGTCCTGCCAACGGCGCGTCTTGCTGCGCCACACAACGATTTTGTCGTCATTCCATGTGGCTCGAACGCGCTGCTCATGCTGCAATCGTCGTTCGGTTTTATAAATATACCGTACAAAAAAATGAAGGTCAACGGATTCTTTTACAGGTTTTTTCGAGGCCTCTGCTACATTCCTGCTTGACCCTGACGTTACGTCAGGCGCCATCGTGGCGACACGCACTGAAGATAAGGAGAAGACGATGCTGTTGAAAATCGGGGAACTGGCCAGGCTCACGGGCCTGACTGTCCGCACCCTGCACCACTACGACAGCATCGGCCTGCTCTCGCCTTCGGCGCGCACGCAAGCTGGCTACCGCCTGTACCAGCACGGCGACATGGACCGGCTGCACCGGATCATGGCGCTGCGCAAGTTCGGGCTGTCGCTGGCCGATATCGCCAACGCCCTCGCCGGCCCGGACCTGCCGCTCTCCTCCATCGTGGCGCGGCAGATCGCCATGCTGGAGCGCCAGATCGCGCAGGCTTCCACCCTGCGTGACCGCCTGCGCAGCCTGCAAACGCAGCTGACGCAGGGGCAGGCGCCGGAACTGGCCGAGTGGCTCACCACTATGGAGTTGATGACCATGTACGACAAATACTTTAGTCACGAAGAACTGCAACAGCTGCCGCTGCTGACGGATAGCGGCGTGGAACAGGAATGGAAAGCACTGGTAATGAGAGTGCGCGCTGCCAAAGACGCGGGCGCGGGCCCCGCCGATGCGCCAGCACAGGCGCTGGCCACGGAATGGATGGTCAAGCTGGTGCGCGACACGGGCGCCCACCCTGGCCTGTTCGCGCGCCTGAACGACATGCATGCGCAGGAACCATCGATGCAGGCGACGACCAGCATCGATGCGGACCTGATGCAATTCATTCTCGCCGCCTTCAACGCCTCGCGCATGGCGCTGTACAAACCTTTCCTCGATGAGCAGGAATACGCGCACCTGGTGGCCAACTACGGCAAGCGCTCGGGCGAGTGGCCGGCCCTGATCGCCGCCGTGCGCGCCGCCATCGATGCGCGCACGCCGCCCACCGATCCGGCCGTGCTGCAACTGGCGCGGCAGTGGCTGGAACTGTTCCGCTCCTATGCGGGCACGGACCCGGCCACGCAGCTGAAATTCCGCCAGGCGCACCAGCAGGAACCGCGTCTGATGGAGGGCAGCTTCGTCGACGCGGCCATGCTGCAGTATCTGGGCGCGGCGATGGCGATCGTGGCGCAGGAGCGTCCCGGCGCATAGCAGAGTGTGGCATCTCGTGGGCGGGGCCATGTAGAATCGGCCTTCGCCCACGAAAGGATTAACCGATGCGCCGCTTTCTGTTTGCTTGCCTGACCCTGCCCGCCCTGAACCTCGCCATGGCTGGCGATGCGCCCGTGCAAGGGGTGTGGCAGGGCACCGTGGGCAAGGCCAATATCGTGGCGTGCTTCAACCAGCCCAGCCCCACGCAAGGGTCTGACCGCAGCGGCAGCTATTACTACACGCGCTACAAGACGCCGATCATGCTGGCCAAGCCGAACGGCAAGACCTTGTGGCAGGAACTCGACGCCAAAGGCAATACGACGGGCACGTGGTCGCTGAACGCGCCGCAAGGCGGAAAACTCGTCGGCACCTGGACGGACCCGAAAAGCGGCAAGACCCTGCCCCTGGCCTTGACCCTGCTGGAAGCGGCGGGCGACCGCGAACACCCGTCATGCGCCAGCGACGCCTACAACCTGGCGCTGGAAGACTTTCCCGCCACCAAGGTGAGCAAACCCGTCACCTTCGAAGGCAAGCAATACCGCAACCTGCAAGTGGGCGACACCATCACCGTGGAATTGATGGCGCCCGGCGATGGCGTCGCGAAAATCAATGCGCAGCTGCGCGGCGTGCTGGCGAAGAACAAGAAGGATTTGGAAGACTTCTATGCCACGCGCCGCGAATACCTGGGCCGCAACGGTTTCACGACGGAAGATGAAGTGTATGCGGATCCCACCTACTGGTCGCCGCGCTGGGTGACGGTCAAGTTCTACCGCTGGGCGGCCGGCTATGGCGCCAGCGGCATCTCCATCAAGTTCCGCACCTGGGACGTGAAAACGGGCCAGGAAACGGACGTATGGAACTGGTTTGGCGCCAGCGCCAGCGATGGCGACGACAAGGCCGCATTGCCGGACCGCCTGCGCCAGGCCCTGTTCAAGGACGTCAAGATCGACGCCGAATGCAAGGGCACGGATTACGACGGCCGCGGCCGCTTCCACCTGTCATTGAAGCCGGAAGGCGTATCGTTCTGGGAAGACCCGAACGGCAGCGGCTGCGAAAACGACTTCCTGCTGCCCTACAGCAAGGTCGGCCCCTTCCTCACCGTCAAGGGCCGCGCCGCACTCAGCGATTTGCTGCCGAAGAACTAGCCACCCGCCTTGTCCACCGCCTCTGCCACCATCTCCGCCGTGGCGGCCGCCAGGGTCCAGCCCAGGTGGCCGTGGCCCGTGTTGTAGTACACGCCCGGCGCCTTGCCCGGCCCCACTTTCGGCAGCATGTCGGGCAGCATGGGGCGCAAGCCCGCCCACGGGATCACCTTGCGCGTATTCACGCCAGGAAAACACTGCTCCACCCATTGCAACAGGGGGCGGATGCGGTCGGCGCGGATATCGTGGTTGACGCCGTTGAATTCCGCCGTGCCCGCCACCCTGAGCCGGTCTTCACCGAGGCGACTGCTGACCAGCTTGGTCGCGTCGTCGAGCAGGCTGACGCACGGTGCGGCCGCGCGGCTGGCGGCATCGTCGAGCTGCACGGTAATCGAATAGCCTTTCACGGGATACACGTTGACATGGTCGCCCAGGCTGGCCGCCATGGCCCGGCTGGCCGTGCCCGCGCAGATGACGACGGCGTCGAACAGGCTGCTGTCTTCGCCCATGGCGACGCGCACCTTGCCGTGCTCGCGCGCCAGCGCCGCGACTTCCTCGCCATAGCGGCAGGCCACGCCCAGGCGGGCGCAGGCGTCGGCCAGGGCGCTGGTGAATTTGTGGATGTCGCCCGTGGAGTCGCTGTCCGTGTAGTAGCCGCCGTAAAAGTGGCCGGCCAGGGCCGGTTCGATGGCGCGCATTTCCTGCGGCGTGACGGCGCGCCGCTGCAAGCCGCCCTGCGCCAGCAGGCGCGACACCTCGGCCGCCCGCTCGAAGCCGCGCTGGTCGCGGTAGACGTGCAGGATGCCGGCGCGGCGGTGATCGAAGTCGATGTTTTCCGCTTCGGCCCACGCAAACAGATGTTCACGCGCGGCGATCGCCATACGGGCCGTGGCGATGGTGTTGCGCTCGTAACCCGGCATGGCGGCGAGAAACTGCGCAAACCAGCTCAGCTTGTGCCAGCTGGGCCAGGGATGCAGCAGCAGAGGCGCATCGCGCCGCGCCATCCATTTCAGGGCGTTCAAAATCGTTGCCTTGTGGTTCCACACTTCCGCGTGCGAGGCCGACAATTGCCCGCCGTTCGCATACGACGTTTCCATGGCCGCGTAGCGGTGGCGCTCGATCAGGGTCACGTCCACGCCCCGTTTCGCCAATGCATAGGCTGTCGTCACGCCCGTGATCCCTGCGCCCAGCACGGCCACGCGCTTCATTGCGGCAACACCTTGTGCACGACCGTATCGCCCGCCTGCAAGACGCGGCCATCGGGCGCCAGCACGTCCATCCTGCGCACGGGCAAGCCTGAGCCACGCTGCAGCAAGGTCGAATGCGCCTCGCCCGCTTCAAACAATTGCGCCTCGCTCCACTGGCGCAAGCCGACGACGACGGGAAACAGCGCCAGCCCCTTTTGCGTCAGCACGTATTCCTGGTAAGCCGTGCCGTCCGAGGCGGGCGCAACCGTGAAGATGCCCTCTTCCACCAGGGTGTGCAGGCGGTCGGCCAGGATGTTCTTCGCCACGCCCAGGCTTTTCTGGAATTCGCCGAACCTGCGCATGCCGTCGAAGGCGTCGCGCACGATCAGGAGCGACCAGCGCTCGCCGATCACGTCGAGCGCGCGCGCCACGGGACAGGAATCGGTTTTCAGGCTCTTGCGCTTGGCCACGGGCATTCTCCAGGATTGAGTGGTTGCATTTTAAAACTTCTCGGCGTAGACTCCAACTGGTTTTAATTTGAAACCACTTACATACAAGCCCATGCGCGACACAACGACTCCCATCACGACAGCACTTCCCCCCACCCTCGTCTGGCTGTTTGCCACGGCGGCCGGCCTCAGCGTGGCCAATGTGTATTACGCCCAGCCCTTGCTCGCCACCCTGGCGCACGAGTTCGGCATGACGGAGGCGGCCAGCGGCATGGTCATCACGGCCACGCAGATCGGCTGCGCGCTGGCCCTGCTGCTGCTCGTTCCCCTCGGCGACATGCTGAACCGGCGACGTTTGACCCTGTTCCAGCTGGGCATGCTGGTCATCACCCTGGCGGCGCTGGCTTGCGCCCGTTCCACGGCCGCCTTGCTGGGCGGCATGCTGCTGGTGGGTTTGCTGGGCACTGCCATGACGCAGGGCTTGATCGCCTACGCGGCCAGCGCGGCGGCCAGCCATGAGCGGGGGAGAGTCGTCGGCATGGCGCAAGGCGGCGTGGTGATCGGCTTGCTGCTGGCGCGCACCCTGTCAGGCGTGGTGGCCGATGTGGCTGACTGGCGCGCCGTGTATTTTGTTTCGGCGGCCATCGCTTGCGCCCTGTTGCTGCTGCTGTGGCGCATGCTGCCGCCGCCGGCGCTGTCGAGCAAAAAGCTCGCGTATGGCGCCCTGCTCGCCTCGATGCTGGACATGCTGCTGCACAACAAGGTGCTGCGCGTGCGGGGCATGCTGGCCTTGCTGATGTTTGCCGTCTTCAATATTTTCTGGAGCGCCCTGGTGCTGCCCTTGACGGCGCAAGGTTATTCCCACGCGGCCATCGGCGCGTTTGGCCTGGTAGGCGTGATCGGCGCGCTGGGCGCGGCGCGCGCGGGCGCCATGGCGGACAAGGGGCGCGCGCAGTGGACGACGGGCGCGGCCCTGCTGCTGCTGCTGGCCGCATGGCTGCCGCTCAGTTTTGCGGGCGCGGCCCTGTGGCCGTTAATCGTTGGCATCATCGCGCTGGACCTGGCGGGCCAGGCCATCCACGTGACGAATCAGAGCCTGATTTTCAAGCAGGACAGCGACGCGCACAGCCGCCTGGTGGCGTGCTACATGCTGTTTTATGCGGTGGGAAGCGGACTCGGTGCGATTGCCGCCACCAGCGTGTATGCGCTGGCGGGCTGGCATGGGGTATGCGCGCTGGGCGCGGCGGTCAGCTTGCTCGCCCTGCTGTTCTGGCGGCTGACCTTGCCTGCTGAAAAAACCTAGCGATAAACGCTTAGTTCAACATGGCCGCGGTGGCGGAACCATGGCGGTAGGTTTTCAAGGCATCGGGCTGGATCTGGATCAGCGAGCCGCTGACTTTAATCAGATGCAAGTCCGTCAGTTGGTGCAGCACGCGCGACAGGGTGGCGGGCGCCAGGTTCAGGAACGATGCCAACAGACTTTTCTTCAGGTCCAGCTTGACCTCGTTCGAGCGCTGCTGGTCCGATGCCTGCAGCAAATACTCGACCACGCGCTGGGTGGCGTTCTGCACGGAGCAGCGCTCCACGTTGCGGATGAAACCCATCAGGTGGTGCGACAGGCTGTTCATCATCTGGCGCGCGATGCGGGGCGACTGGTCCAGCAGGCGCAGCAGCGCGTGCGGCGGGATGCGCAGCAGCAAACAGTGCTCAAGCGCTTCGGCGCAGAATGGATACGGTTCATCGAGGAAAATCATGGCTTCGCCGAAACTCTGGCCCGGACGAATCAGTTCCAGTACCTTGTCGGTCCCTTCCATGGAAAACACGCTCAGCTTGACGAGGCCGAAGACCACCACATAGGCGCCTTCCGCCACTTCGCCCTTGCGGAACAGCACTTTGCCTTTTTCCACTTCGACACGCACGACATCCTGGCGCAATTGCTCTAATTGCGAAGGGGAAATATGGCGGAACAGAGCCTGGCTCGATAGCAAGCCATCGACGTTGACCTTATGCATGACACTCTCTTATTAGATTAGCGAATGACTAAGAGTGTAATGGGCCGGCACGGTCAAGGCCATACGTCAAAGGAACTAGGGTTGTCTAGGCCGGAACGCCATGCAGATCAAACAATCGCGGATTCCTTGCGCACTAATTTCGCTTTGTTTGATCTTTATTTGCTCAACTCGCGCTCGACGGCGTAGACGGCAATCTGCACGCGGCTGCTGAGCTTAAGCTTTTTGAGGATGTTTTGCACGTGGATTTTCACCGTGCTTTCGGCAACGTCGAGCTGGCGCGCGATTTCCTTGTTGCTCAGCCCTTGCGCCAGGCAAGCCATGGCTTCGCGTTCGCGCGGCGTCAGTTTGTCATAGTCTTGCTGGGGCGCGTTCTGCCCTGCGCGGAACTGCGACACGAGCTTGGCCGTCATGGCGTCGGCAATCACGGATTCGCCGGCGGCGGCGCGGCAAATGGCCTGGCCCAGCTGCTCGGCCTCGATATTTTTCAGTAAATAGCCGCGTGCGCCCGCGCGCAAAGCCGCACCCAGGTCGGCCGCGTTTTCCGACACGGTCAGCATCAGCACCACCATCTGCGGCAGGTCCTGCAAGATCAGCTGCAGCGCCTCGACACCGGACACGCCGGGCATGTTCAAGTCCATCAGCACCACGTCGGGCTGCAGTTCGGCCGTCAGGCGTACGCCGTCCAGCCCGTTCGATGCCTCGCCCACCACCTGGAATTGAGGATTGCGCTGCAGCAGCAGCTTGACGCCGCTGCGCAGCAAGGTGTGGTCGTCGACCAGCAGGATTTTGATTGGTGCGTTCACGTGTTTGTTGCCTGATAGAGATGATTCATTTGTTACGCGGCCTGGCGCCGGGCTGACGGCAAGGCCAGCGAGATCGTCGTGCCGCCGCCGGGCGTGCTGTCGATGGCAAATTGCGCACCTAGCCGCTCGGCCCGTTCCTGCATGATACGCAAGCCGATCTGCAATTCCGTTTTCTTGTCGCGCAGGTTGGCGGCGAAACCTTCGCCATCGTCGCGCACTTGCAGCGCAAAATCGCGCCCATTGTCCACGCGCAGCGCCACGTTGCTCGCCTGCGCGTGCTTGCGGATATTCGACAGCGCTTCCTGCACGATGAACAGGATCTGCAACTGCTGCTCGGGCGCCAGCGGCGCGCCGTTGCCGCTCATCTCCAGCATGCCCACCACGCCCGTCTGCAGCTCGAACTTGGCCAGCACTTCCGACAGCTTGCTTTCCAGGTCGCTGCCATGCCAGCGCGTGCGGAAATTGACGAGCAATTCACGCACGTCCTGGTAGCTTTGCTCGACGCCCATGCGCATCAGCGGCAACACTTCAGCCGCTTCGTCGAGCTGGCCTCGGCGCACGGAATCGTCGAGCATCTGCACTTGCAGGCTGATGAAGTTCAAGCTTTGCGCGATGCTGTCGTGCAAGCCTTCGGCCAGCAGGCTGCGTTCGCGCGCCACGGCGAATTCCTTTTCGCGCGCGATCAGGCGCTGGTTTTCAATGGCGATGCCCAGGCTCTGGCCCAGGGTTTCCAGCCAGCCCTGCTGCTGCGCATGCACGGCTTGCGGACGCGCAAAGTGCAGCGAAAAACTGCCGACCACCTGCTCGCGCGCAAGGATGGGAAAGACGGCGATGGCGATGAACCCTTCTTCCTGGCAACGGTAGCGCTGCAGGGCATCGACCTGGCGAAAATCGCGGATCTGGATCACGCCCTGCGCCACGGCCGCGCCGCACAGGCAATCGTTGTTGCGGATGCAGTGCTCCTCTTCCACCATGGCATCGGAAATGCCTTCATGCACGATGATATGCACGGTGTCCTGCTGCGGGTCGAGGATGCGCACGGTGCCGCCTTCGGCCTGCGCGAACTCCATCACGTGGCGCAAAAAGCCGCGGCACAGCGCATCGATGGCGTGCTGTCCCGCCAGCAAGGTGGAAATCTCGTGCAGGGTGGCCAGCTGGCGTTCCTGCGCGGCGCTCAGGCCCGATGCGGCTTGCGCCAGGCGGCGCTGGCGCCAGCGCGACGCTGGTAGTTGTTTGCGGGAAGGTTGACTGCGCGGCGCATGCATGAAGAACTCGAATCTGAAAAGTGATGCGCCCGGCAAGCGCTGCGGCTTGCCGGGCTGGTGAAAGTTACAAATGAATCTCGGTACCGAGCAGCTTGACGAACTGCGCCAGCCAGGCCGGATGCGCGGGCCAGGCGGGCGCCGTGACCAACTGGCCATCCGTGACGGCGTCCGTGACGGCGATGTCGGCATACGTGCCGCCCGCCAGTGTCACTTCCGGCGCGCAGGCGGAATAGGCGGAAATGCGCTTGCCGCGGATGACGTCGGCGGCAGCCAGCAATTGCGCGCCGTGGCAGACGGCAGCGACGGGCTTGCCCGCTTCGGCGAAATGGCGCACGGCGGCGATGACTTTCTCGTTCAGGCGCAGGTATTCGGGGGCACGGCCGCCGGCGATCATCACGGCGTCATAGTCGGCCGGGTCGATCTCGTCGAAGCTGGCGTTCAGGGTGAACAGATGGCCCGGCTTTTCCGTGTAGGTCTGGTCGCCCTCGAAATCGTGGATGGCCGTCTTGATCGTCTCGCCGCTTTTCTTGCCGGGACAAACTGCATGCACGGTATGGCCGAGCATCAGCAGGGCCTGGAACGGCACCATCGTTTCATAATCTTCCGCAAAATCGCCGGTCAAAAACAGAATTTTTTTCGCTGCCATTTGATTCTCCTATGAAAGATTGATTCCCCAAGACGTATCTTAGCGCGACTTGGCAGCCATACTGGATATTTATCAAACTTTTACCTCTTGATCGAGGATTTTACAGGCTGAGGCAGAATTATTTACAGCCTCGCCGGTCCAATCAGGCATACCTACTTGAAAGGCCGGGCCATGGACAGCAACAGCGGCAGCACCCTGATACGTATCTTCGACCATTTGCCCGATGCCGAGCGCGCCCGCAACAGGCTGCTGGCCGAGGGCCTTCCCCCTCACGCCGTGCAGCTGGACGCGGGCGACGACGAGGCCGGCCCCGCGCAGGGCAATTTCACGGTCGGCAATCGCGACACCCTCAGCGGCTGGCTGGAACGGGCCGTCCATGCTTTGTTTGGCGGCGACAACGATCCGTACCGGCGCAACTACGGCAAGACGGCGTTTCGCGGCATGGTCCGCCTGGTGGTGGCCACGCGCCACGCCAATGAACAGGAGCGCGCACACGCCATCGTGCAAGCTTGCGGCGGCAGCGATATCGAACAGCGCACGGCCCGCTGCGGACAGGACAGGCACTGCGGCGTGGCGGCCCTGTCCCACTAGCCGGGGCGCACAGCAAGGAGAACGAGATGGACGTCACGTGGGTGGTAGTGGCCGACAGTAGCCGGGCGCGGCTGTTTGCGCTGGGACAGCAAAACCAGCTGGGCGAGCTGCAAGATTTTGTCAACCCGGCGGGCCGCGAAACGGAGAACGCCTTGAACAGCGACGCCAGCGGACGCTTCGGCAGCGGCATGCGCGCCGGTACCCAGGCGGGCACGCAGGCGCACACGACCGAGCCCAGGGTGACGCCGGTCGAGCATACGAACGAACAGTTTGCCCGGCAGATCGCGCAAGTGCTGCAGCAGGGCTTGCAGCAACGGCGCTACAACAAGCTGTGCCTCGTCGCCGCGCCCAAGTTCCTGGGGCAGTTGCGTCTAAGCCTGGACGCCCAGGTGGAAAAGCGGCTCAGCCATGCCCTGGCCAGAGATGTCGCCAGCATGAACGTGCCCCAGCTGGAAGCCTATTTGCAGCAAGCGCTGGACAGGGACGGCGGAGGCAACTGAACGGCAGGTGGCCCGGCGCCACCCGCAAGCGGGCACAATCTGTGGCAAGATCTGCGTTCTTTCTTTCAAAACCGGAACTTGCCATGATTTTTGAAATTGCCCACATCCAGATCAAATCGGCCACGCACAGTGCCTTCGAAGCGGCCGTGGCGAAAGCCGTCCCCCTGTTCCAGCGCGCGCGCGGCTGCGAGTCGATGCGCCTGGAGCGCTCGATCGAAAACGGCGATGCCTACCGCCTGGTCGTGGGCTGGACAACCCTGGAAGACCATACCGTGCATTTCCGCGGCAGCGACGACTTCCAGGCATGGCGCGGCCTGGTCGGTGAATTTTTCGCCGCACCGCCGCAGGTGGAGCACATGGATACGGTGGTGACGGGGTTTTAATACGCAGTGGCAGCACGGGCGTCAGACGCCCGCGCCAGCGCCTTACACGGCAGGATGGTGAAACACTTGCCGCAAGTAAGCGAGGAAGGTCTCATCCTTGCACAAGGTCTTGCCCGGCGAATCGGACAGTTTCGCCACGGACTGGCCATTGCAGCGCACCAGTTTCATGACGATGTTGAGCGGCGTCAAGCCGACGTCGTTGGTGAGATTGGTGCCGATGCCAAAGCCTGTCATGATGCGGTCGGCGAAGTGCTGGTACAGGGCAAACGCCTTGTCCAGGTCCAGGCCGTCGGAAAACACGAGGCGCTTGGTATTGGCGTCGATGCGCAAGGCCGCGTAGTGGGCCAGCGCCTTCTCTCCCCACTCGACAGGATCGCCCGAATCGTGGCGCAAGCCGTCGAACAGCTTGGCGAAATACAGGTCGAAGTCGGCCAGGAAAGCATCCATGCCAACCACGTCCGTCAGGGCGATACCCAGGTCGCCCCGGTATTCCTGCACCCAGTCTTCCAATGCCGCCTTTTGAAAATCGCGCAAGCGCACGCCGAAGGACTGGAACGATTGCATGTATTCATGCGCCATGGTGCCGATCGGCACGATGCCCAGCTTTTTCGCCAGGTAGACATTCGACGTGCCCTTGAAATACTCGGGCACCTCGCGCGCCAGGCGCAGCACCACCTCGTCGTGCCAGGCGCCGGAAAAACGCCGGCGCACGCCGAAGTCGGAAAATTCAAACGGGTGCTTGCGCCGCGGCAGCTTGCCGAATTCCTTGACGGCTTCCACTTTCAAGCCCAGGCGGTGGCGTCCTTCGCGCATGGCCGCGTCCAGGTCGAAGCGGCGGAAATACAGTTCGTTGATGATGTACAGCACGAAAATCTCGAAGCCCATCACGTGCACCTGCGGCCCGGCCGCGTGCACGAGCAAGGTGTCGCCATCCGTGCTGACGTCGATGAACTTGCGTTGGAAACGGAACACCGTCAGAAAGTCGACAAAGTCGCTCTTCATGAAGCGCAGGGTGCGCAGATAAGCCAGCTCGTCGTCCGCAAACGACATCGAGCACAGGTGGTCGAGCTGTTCTTCCAGCTCGCCCTTCAGTTCGGCCAGGGGAAAGGCCGTGGCGTTGCGGCAGACAAATTCGTATTCGGTATGGGTATTCGGATGACCGTGCAGCAAGGCTTGCCACATTGTAAATTTATACAGATCGGTTTCCAGCAAACTGCGCACTATCGGGGTCATGTGTGTTTTCTCCAACTTCCTGAAGCCAGAATAGTACGCCACTGCAAGCATTTCAGCAGAGTCCGCTTGCAGGACAGCCTCAATCGCCTGCGTTGGCCAGCAATTCAGGCAAGACGTCGGCCGACGTGGCCAGCCGCGCGCCGCGCTCGTGCATGGCGGCAAGGAAGTCGCGCTGCTGCGTTGCAAAGCCCGTGACGGGGCTCATGCAGTCCGTCAGCAGGACGAGGCGCGACAGGGCCTGCTTGCCTTGCTGCCCTTCCAGGTAATCAGCGATGTGCTCGGTGCTGGCTTTCACGCAATGACTGCCCGCTTCGCCGGTGACGTAAATCTGCTGCGCCGGCAGCAGGGTGGCGAGGAAATCCAGGTTGAGCTGGGTGGCCGCATCCTGCGCGTCGGGCACTTCCGCCATGACGGCCGAATAATGCTCGGTCCACGGATTGGAACCCTTGCTCAGCTTGGTCACCACTTGCAGATGATCCACTTCCCAGGCGTTGTAGGCGGCGCGCACGGCCGCGTGGATATTCTGGCCCCAGCTGCCGATCTCGCAATGCACGGGCCACACCATCAATTGATAGCGCCCCGCTTGCTCCAGCGCGTCGAGGTAGGCCAGCGCGCGCGGCAAGGCGCCGCTGGCGGCGGGCAGGAACAATCGGTCGCGCACTTGCCGGGCGCTGATCTGCGTAAATGGCGCGACCGGGCCGCCGTCGCCCGTGCGCCAGAAGGCGGGGTGGGCAATGTCGTAGCGATGGTGGGCGTCAAGGGTCACGCTGATCTGCGTCAAGCCGTTGCCCCCTTCGCGTATCAGCTGGGCCACGCGCAGCATGTCGGCGTGGGCGCCGGGCACGGGCAGGGCCGGTGCGGCACTTGGCGGCAGCCATTCGGCGGGCAGGTCGCAAAAATCATTTTGCGGGTCGATGACAAGCAGGTGCAGCTGGCGTTTCATGGCGGTCCTCGTGCGTGGCGGTAACTTGCATGATAATGGCAAGATCGCCATCACGCCAATCCGGGGCCTGCCATGCACCTTCCACATCGCAATAACTTGCGCCCAAACAAATTACTCAACAGCAAATGGACGGCGGTGACACCGGCCAACAAGGAAAAGCATTTTCTCGTCATCAAGGTGTGCGCCGCGGCCACACCGGATGAACCCGTCACGCACGTGGAACTGGAAGCCGTGCATTCCGGCCGCGTGCAAATCCTGCCCTGGCGCGCGCTGCAGGACGCGGCGCAGTGGCATCAGGGGTGGAAGACGTAACGGCGCTGGCGCCGCTCGACCAGCTTCAATGCTACCTCGGCCGCCTCGCTGACGGCTTCGGCTTCCGTCGCGAACGGATGGTCGGCCAGCACGCGGTGCTTTTTGACGATATTGTTCCTGTGCATGGGGTTGCTCGATGGGGTGTACAGGGACACATAAGCGCCCCACAGTTTGCAACCGCGCAAGGGTTCCGCCGTGTAATTTATTTCATACGTATCAACGTACTTTATCGGCACGATGTTTGCTCCAAAAATGACATCCCCGGGTAGCCTGTCTCAACGGCCCTGCCCGGCGTAGGGTTGGAATACATGCAATCGCGCTTGCTCAGGATACTGACTCACTTATCTGCTTTTTATTACGCGGCACAGGGAAAAACTTGAACACCTGCCTGATTTCCAGGCATGGCGGCACGCCCACTGAAAGTATAGACGATGCGAAAAAATTATGAGAAGGCAACTCTGTACTGAACGCCGCTGGCGCCTGCCCTATTTCACCGCCTCGGCTGCGGCATGCATGGACCAGACGACGCTGAGGATTCTCCACTGACCATCGCGCTTGACCATCTGCCACGCTTCGACGCCATAGTTCGACAGTTTGTCGCCGACGAGGAATTCGTAGTCGAAGTTGACCCACGCCACATGGCGGTCCTGGGTGATCTTGACGTTGTAGAATTTTTCTTCCGTGCGCAGGGGTTCGCGCTTGATGTAGTTGGCAAAACCGACGTAGCCGGCCGCCGGGACGCCGTCGAAGTGGACGTCCGTCGTGTCGCGCATTTTCTCGATGAAAGCGTCATCGGCCGGCGAGGCGAACAGGATGTTCGTGTGCAGCATCAGCGACGACAGCAGCTTGACATCCTTGGCGATCAGGGCCGCCTGGAAGTCGGCGACGACTTTTTCAATGGCGCGGATATCCTCGGGCGTGGAGGCGTGGCGGCCTACGTGGGACGGCGCCGGGGGCACAGTCTGCGCCGGCGCAATGCCTGCTGAAAACAAGGAACATCCGAACAATACTGCGCTGGCCAACTTGTGCATGAGGGACTTTCATGGCGAACGGCTCGCCGGGCTGGCACGCGGCGTGCCGCCGGCAAGCTTATGCCAAGCATGCCAGCTTGGCAATCCCTCGAAAGGCGTATATCAGGCAGCCAGGGCCTCGATCGACGCGCGACCCTTGGCGATCGCGCTGGTGACGGCGTCCTCGCCCATGGCCACGCCTTCCGCTTGCACGAACTCGATGTCGGTGATGCCGATAAAGCCCAGCGCCGTGCGCAGATAGGTGCTCAGGTAGTCATACGAAGCGCCCGGGCCTTCGCTGTAGACGCCGCCGCTGGCCGTGAAAATAACGGCTTTCTTGCCCGTGGCCAGGCCAACGGGGCCATTGGCCGTGTACTGGAAAGTGCGGCCAGCACGCGCCACGTGGTCGATCCACGCCTTTAGGGTCGAAGGCACGGAAAAATTGTACATGGGCGCGGCCAGCACCAGCACGTCGGCGGCCAGCAATTCATCGACCAGGGTATCGGACAATTGCACGGCCGCTGCCGCCTGCGCGCTGCGCTGTTCCGCCGGCGTGAAGAACGCGCCCATGACTTCTTCCGTCAGGTGCGGCACCGGTTGCGCCGCCAGGTCGCGCACGACGATCGCGTCGCCTTGCGCGGCCAGTTTGGCGACGAATTCGCCCGACAACTGGCGCGACAGGGAACCGTTGTTGCGTACGCTGCTATTGATGTGTAGTACGTTTGCCATGATGCACTCCTTCAAGAACGATAGATGGGGGTGCGGCGTTTGCTGCACTTGCACACATCATAGTTCGGGTCTACTATCGATGAAACCGTGTAAAAATAAATGGTTAGCATCGAATTTTTAGATAGGAAATCATCATGAGAGAACCGGGCCAGCCTTCGCTCGACCAGTTGCGCGTCTTTGTCGCCGTCATCGACGCGGGCGGCTTCGCCCACGCGGCGCGCCAGCTGCACCGCACGCAATCGGTGATCAGCTACACCATCGCCAACCTGGAAGAACAACTGAACGTCGTGCTGCTCGACCGCGGCAAGCGCAAGCCCACCCTGACGGATGCGGGCAAGGCCCTGCTGGCCGACGCGCGCGCCGTGGCCCTGAAGGTCGACGGCATGCGCGCGCGGGCCAAGGCGCTGGCCGGCGGGCTGGAGGCGGAAGTATCGGTGGTGGTCGACGTGATGTTTCCCACCTGCGTGCTGGTGCGCGTGCTCGAAGCGTTCCAGGCGCAGTTCCCCACCGTCGCCCTGCGCCTGCGCATCGAAGCCATGGGCGCCGTGGCGCAGCTGGTGATGGATGGCAGCTGCCACATCGGCCTCGGCGGCTGGATGACGGCCACGGCCAGCGTCTTCGAGCGCCTGGCCGTCGGCCACGTGCGCCTGATTCCCGTGGCCGCGCCCAGCCACGCGCTGGCGCAGCTGGCCGGCCCGATTCCTTCCAGCGTGGCGCGCGAACACGTGCAGCTGGTGCTCAGCGACCGCAGCGTGCTGACGGAGGGGCAGGATTTCGGCGTGCTGGGATTGCGCAACTGGCGCCTGGGCGACCTCGGTTCCAAGCACGCGCTGCTGCGCGCCGGCCTGGGCTGGGGCAACATGCCCGAAGCGATGGTGCGCGAGGATTTGACGGAGGGACGGCTGGTGCACCTGCCGCTGGCCGTCGACAACGGCGAGAATTACCCGATTTATTTGATCCAGCGCGCCGACACGCCGCCGGGGCAGGCGGGCAAGTGGTTGACGGAGCGGTTTGCGGAGCAGTTGCCGCTGCTGCCAGAAGCGGGGTTCTAGATAAGTGAGCGCGAAGGTATGATAGTGGCCCGCGGCGGAAGTCTGGGGTCAGACGGGGACGCCGAGTCCCTCAACACCGCCAACGCAAGGCTCAGTGCCAACGTATCCGGGGGTCTGACCCCGGCCGTTAACGGGGTCAACCCGAAGTGGGGTCAACCCGGAGTCAACTTTCAATTACAAGGATTCATATGGCCGGCATCGACGACTTCGTCAACAAACAGAAACCTGGCGCGCGCTTCGTCATCACGGCGCAGATGCTGCGCATGACGCCGCAGCAGTTCGACTCGCTGGCGCAGGAATGGATGGAAGACGGCGGCCCCGGCTTCGACGTGGCCGGCATCCCGCACCGCGTGGTCGTGGACGGGCAGTTTTATATTGGCAGGATCACCGTGCAGCGGCACGGCGACCCTGCTTGAGGGTTACTCGACGCCCAGCACGTGCAGGCGCCGGCGCAGGCGCGCCACTTCTTCCGATAAATCGACCACCAGCGCGGCCAGTTCGGCGTTCGCGTCGAACACGGATTCGATTTCATGCAGGCGGCGCGCGCGCACCAGATCCAGGCTGGTGAAGCGCCAGGCCGTCAGCTGGCCCGCCGGCGGACCATTTTGCAGCAGCACGCCCGTCTGCACATGCTGCACCACCCAGTCCGGTTCCACGGCGCAGGCGCGCGCCAGTTCTTCCAGGCTCAGGGCACGGTCTTCGAGCAATTCGCCAATGATCTTGTTTGTCATGATTTACCCTCCCAGCTTCTGGCGCGGATTGAAAGCCATCTCGCGCGCCATGGTTGCATACAGTTCGCGCGCCTTGTCATCGTTCGCCGGCGGCAGCACCACTTCCAGCAGCAGATACAGATCGCCCGGCTGGGCGGCGGGAATGCCGCGCCCCTTCAAGCGCAGCTTGCGCCCTGTCTGCGAATTGGGCGGCACCGTGACGGACACCGTGCCCGATGGCGTGGGCACGTCGATGTCGCCGCCCAGCGCCGCCTCCCACGGCGTGACGGGCACCGTCTCGAACACGTCGCGCCCTTCCACCTTGTAGCGCGCATCGGCCCGGAAGCGGATTTCCAGGTACAAGTCGCCGGCGGGCGCGCCGCCGCTGCCGGGATTGCCCTGTCCCTTCATGCGCAGCTGCTGTCCTTCCGTGACGCCTTTCGGTATCGTCACTTCCAAGGTGCGCTCGCGCGTCACCACGTGGCCTTGCGCATCCGCTTCGGGCACGCGCATGACAATGTGGCGCCTGGCGCCCTGGTAGCTGTCCTGCAGGTCGATGGTGATGGCGGCGTGGCTATCCTCGCCCTGCATCTGGAATGTGCTGTTGGTGCGGCGACGCCCGCCCACGTGGGCGAACAGGTCGGCAAAGAAGTCGCTGTCGTCGACGCCCGAGGATTCGTAGCCGGAACCCCAGTCCGGCGGTGGCCTGAACGGCTGGCCCTGCGCGCCCTGGTTACGGCCCAGTTCATCGTAGGCGGCGCGCTTTTCCGCGTCGCCCAGCACGCCATAGGCCTCGTTGAGGGCCTTGGTGCGCTTGTCGGCGTCAGGCTCCTTGCTCACGTCGGGATGGTATTTGCGCACCAGCTTGCGGTACGCCTTCTTGATATCGGCCTCGGACGCCGTCTTCTCGACGCCAAGCTCCTTGTAGTAGTCCTTGTATTCCACCGTGCCTGCTCCCCATAGTTGAAGTGCCTATGGGAAGAGTACACGAATTGGTCAAAGGACAGCGTGCGCACAATACGGCGCCCGCCCGACGGCGCGATCAGCGCACGCGGCGCACCGAAGAAATGCGGCGGTCGAGCCCACCGTGCAAACGGCCATAGCTGCCGGGTCCCATCACCACGCAGCGGCCGCGGAAGTTGGCGTCGACGCAGAATTCCCAGCGGCCGTAATTGACGACGACCGATTCGGCGCGGTCATTGAAGCCATAGCGGCTCAAGTCGTGCACTTCGCGGTCCAGGCGCACGGGGCGGCCGCGCATGCCGGCGTCGGGAAACAGCAGCACGGCGCCATTCGCGTCGGGACGGTGGCCGCCGCCGTGGCCGGGATAGCCGGGATAAGGACGCTCCGGCTCCGGACGCGGCGGGCGCGGTGGATACGGGCGGTGATCGCCGCCGCCATGGCCCGGACGGCCCACTTCGCGCACGGAGGAAACGGCGTCGTTCATGCCCGGCATGCTGCCGTAGCGGCCAGGTCCGAAGGTACGGCAGTTGCCACGGTAATTGGCGTCCTTGCACACTTCCCAAGTGCCCGAGCGCACGATGATGCTTGAGGTCTTGTCGTTAAATCCGATGCGCGACAGGTCGCCCGTGTCGGAACGCAGGGTCACGGGACGGCCGCGGAAACCGGCGTCCTCGAACAGGGTGATTTCGCCCGCGGATGCGGCAAGGGGGGCGAGGAAGGTGGCGGCGCACAACAGCGCGGGCCGGAAAGATCGAACCATGACAACTCCAATACTGATGACATTTTCGCCAGTGTAGACCAGGCGGCAGGCGGCGAGTGTAACAAAGGGCAAGCAAATGTCAGCGCACGGCAGCGAATGTAAAAACCGCCTGGCGGGATCAACCCGGCAGGCGGCCTGTCAACACTGGGTCAGGAAGGAATCAGCGTACGCGTCGCAGCGAGGAAATCTGGTTTTCCATGGCGTTCAGGCGGCCGTATTCGCCCGGCCCGATCACTTCGCAGCGGCCATGGAAGTTCGAATCGCTGCACACTTCCCACTGGCCCTCGTTGACGACGATGGACGAGGCGCGGTCGTTGAAGTTATAGCGCACCAGGTCTTCGGCATTGCGGTCCAGCGCCAGCGGTTCGCCGCGCATGCCCGCTTCGGGGAACAGCAGCACGGCGCCGCGCTGCTGGTACTGCGGCTGCTGGTATTGCGGATATTGCGGCTGGTCGTATTGCGGCCTCTGGTACTGGTTATCGTACTGCTGCTGGCGGCGTGCTTCGCGCTCGTCGACCATGCGCGCCGACGAGACGCGCCCATCGAGGCCGCGTCCCAGGTCATCGTGGCGGCCAGGGCCGAAGATGCGGCACACGCCGTTGTAGTTCGAATCGCTGCACAGCTGCCAGTAGCCGTTATAGACGACGATGCTGCTGGTGCGGTCGTTGAAACCGATATTGACGAAATCGTCCGTGTCGCGGTTCAGGCGCGCCGAGCCGCCATTCTGGCCTGCTCCCGAATACACTTCCAGGGTGCCGCCACGGCCATAGCCGCCATGACCCCGGTCGGGATCGCGCCCAGGGCGTCCCGGATTGTTGCCATCGCCGCGGCCCGACTC
This sequence comes from Janthinobacterium lividum, assembly GCF_011601275.1. Taxonomy (GTDB): domain Bacteria; phylum Pseudomonadota; class Gammaproteobacteria; order Burkholderiales; family Burkholderiaceae_D; genus Janthinobacterium; species Janthinobacterium lividum_E. The sequence goes on from NZ_JAAOLY010000006.1 coordinate 246,308, forward strand.
CCGCACCGAACTGATGGCGTCGTTCATGCCGGGCATCGAACGGTATTCGCCTGGCCCCAGGGTGCGGCAATTGCCGCGAAAACCGGCATCGGTACACACATCCCACGTGCCCGAGCGCACCAGGATGCTCGACACCTTGTCGTTGAAGCCCATGCGCGACAGATCATCCGTCGTCTCGCGCAGGTTCACTGCGCGGCCACGCAGATCAACGTCTTCGAACAAGGTGATATCGCCCGCATGGGCGGCCGCATGGGCCCCCAGCGAGAGCAGCAAGGTGGCCGCGCATGCCAGCGTATGTTTGAAAGGGCCCGTCATGATTAACTCCATTCTTCATTCTTTGGTGATGATTTGCCTGGCCAAAACGCCAGGATGCCATTGTAACAAGTGCCAGCCCGCGCGAAAGGTCGTCAACGCTATCCAAGGTCGGTCAAGGTAAATGCATGATCGACATGACAACTGATGTCAGTGTAGCCATCCGCAGAAAAAACGGTGTAACAAAGTATGGGAAAAGCACAATAAATTGTTACTAAAAGCAATAAGCGGCTCCTGCGGGAGCCGCTTATTGCCACTTGGCGTACTAGCTGCCCCGCATCAGCGCACTTCGCGCACCGACGAGATGCGGTTGCTCATGCGCTCCAGGCTCGCGTACTCGCCCGGTTGCAAGGTGCGGCAACGGCCGCGGAAGCCCACGTCCTCGCACACTTCCCAATAGCCGGAGCGCACGCGCACGCTTTGCACCGTGTCGTTGAAGTCGCGCTCGCGCAAGTCGGCTGAAGCGTTGCGCACGCTCAAGCTGCGGCCGGCGAAATCGTCGCGCGTATAGAAGGTCAGTTCGCCGCCCAGCGAGCGCCCTGGCAAATGGCCGTGCTCCCGGTCACGGTCCCAGTGACGATCCCGATCCCTATCCCGGTCACGATCGCGGCCCGGATGACCATCCCAGCCGCCGCGTACTTCGCGCAGCGATGTGATTTTGTTGGCATGGCCATCGAGCGACGGGTACTCTCCCGTCGAGAGCAGGAAGCAATCGCCGCGGAAATCGGCTTCCTCGCACGCTTCCCAGCGGCCCGAGCGCACGCGGATGCTTTGCGTCGTGTCGTTGAAATTGACGTCTTCCAGGTCGGCGACGGCATCGCGCACGGTGTGCGAGCGGCCGTGATAATCGTCGCGCGAATACAGGGTCAGTTCGCCGGCGCCGGCCAGTTCGGCCGTCATGGCGGCGCCCAGCAACAGGGCGCAGTTCAAGGCTTTCTTCAACATGGTCTTACTCCATAGTCAGGGTACTGCGGTTGACTATTTGGTCATTTTGCCAAATAGAACGCGCAGTCTATCCGCGACTGGCCCACTTAGCTGTAACAAATGATTACCGTGCCCGAGCGCCCTGGGCGCCACGGCGGACAAGCACGGCGAATGCCGGTAGAATCTTGTGTTTAGTCAAGCTTGCCGCCATGCCACACACTACCTCGTTCACCCTGCCCGCCATCCGCACTGAAGTCTCGTCGCTGTGGAAGCTGGCCTGGCCCATTCTGATCGGCCAGCTGGCCACCGTCGGCATGGGCGCGGCCGACGTGGCGATGACGGGCCACACGAACCCCGAGGAACTGGCGGCCGTGTCGCTGGGCGCGGCCATCTGGTCCATCGTGCTCGTCACCGTGAGCGGCATCATGATGGCGATCAATACCCTGGTGGCGCATGAAATCGGCGCCGCGCGCCACGACAAGGTGCCGCACATCGTGCGCCAGTCGCTGTGGAAGGCGCTGCTCGTGGGCCTGGTGGCCTGCCTGCTGACGAACATGGCGGCGCTGGTGTTCGACCACCTGATGCTCGAACCCGCTGTAGCGGCCAAGGCCAAGCTCTTCGTGCACATCATCAGCTGCGCGCTGCCGCCGTTCGCCGCCTACCGCGCGCTGTACGGCTACAGCACCAGCATCAACCAGACCAAGCCCGTGATGGTGATCGCGCTGGCCGCGCTGGCGCTGAATATTTTCGTCAACTACCTGCTGATCTACGGCCACTGGGGCATGCCGAAACTGGGCGGCGTGGGCTGCGCCGTAGCCACCACCTGCTGCGTGTGGATGATGCTGCTGGCCATGCTGGCCTGGATCAAGATCGCGCCCGTCTACCGCGCCACGTATCCGTTCACGCACTGGGAATGGCCGCAGCGCTCGTCCATCGGTCCCATGCTGCGCCTGGGCCTGCCCATCGGCGTCACCTACTTTGCCGAAGTGAGCGCCTTTGGCGTCATCAGCCTGCTGGTAGCCCGCTTCGGCGTGATCCAGGTGTCGGCGCACCAGATCGCCCTGAACTTCTCGTCCGTCGTCTTCATGGTGCCGCTCACGTTCGGCATCGCGCTCGTCACGCGCGTGGGCCACGCCGTGGGCGAAGCCAATCTGCGCCGCGCGCGCTTCATCTCGTGGGTGGGCGTGGCCATGTCGCTGACGGCGGCCATCGTCTCGGCCGCCGTCATCACCATCTTCCGCCACCAGATCGCGCAAGCCTACACGTCCGACCCGCAGGTGCAGGCGCTGTGCGCGCAGCTGCTGCTGTTCGCCGCCCTGTTCCAGCTGTCCGACGCGACGCAGGTGGCCACGTCCTGCGCCATCCGCGGCTACAAGGTGACGCGCCAGCCGATGCTGATACAGCTGCTGGCGTTCTGGGGCTTCTCGCTGCCGATCGGCTATGTGCTGGGCCTCGCGCCGGCTGGCTTCATCTGGTCGCCGGCCGAGCCGATGGCCGCCGCCGGTTTCTGGATCGGCCTCGTCACGGGCTTGACGGTGGCCGCTGTACTGCTGACCTGGTATTTGAACCGGCTGTCGCTGCAGCGCCTGCGCGCGGCCCGATAAGCCAACAAGGAAGCCACCATGCCGCAACAACGCCCCTTCAGGCAAGTCGATGTCTTCAGCACGGTGCCCTTCTCGGGCAATCCGCTGGCCGTGGTGCTCGACGCCGACGGTCTCGATACCGCGCAGATGCAGGCGATTGCGCGCTGGACGGGCCTGTCGGAAACCACCTTCGTGCTGGCGCCGCGCGACCGGGCAGCCGACTACCGCGTGCGGATCTTTTCGCCCGAGATGGAATTCCCGTTCGCCGGCCATCCGACCCTGGGCACGGCGCACGCCCTGCTCGATGCGGGCATGCAGCCGAAAGGCGCACGCATCGTGCAGGAATGCGGCGTCGGCCTGGTGCAGATCGAGCGGCAGGCGGGCGGCGTGCTGGCGTTCCAGGCGCCGCCGTGCACCACGCACGCGCTCGAACCCACTCTGCTGCCGCTGCTGCAAACCGCGCTGGGCGGCACGCCCGCCGCTGCCGGCACCGTCGTCGAAATGGGCATACGCTGGCTGTGCGTGCCGCTGGCGAGCGCCGCCGACTGCCTGGCCGTGCATGCCGATATCGCCGCGCTGACGGCCTTGCTGGCCGCAGCCGGAGCGGACGGCCTGGCGCTGTATGGCCCGCACGCCGGGGGCAGGCCAGCCGATTACGAAGTGCGCGCGCTGCTCAGCGAGCATGGCGCGCTGGTGGAAGATCCCGTCACGGGCAGCGCCAACGCCTGCATCGCGCAGTTGCTGGCGGGCGGCGACTACACGGTGCGGCAGGGCACTTGTCTGCAGCGCGACGGCCGCGTGTCCATCAGCTTCCGCGATGGCCACGCCTGGATAGGCGGCGCGTGCCTGACCGTCATCGCAGGGTCGATATTAGCCTGAACTAGGTATAGCGCCATGGAATGGGTGGCTGTTAGATACTTTTGACGAAGGAAATGCGGCCAGAAACGTTTTATTCCGTGGCAGGAGCTATCGCATAAAGAGGCACGCTCTGGTATCGTCTTACGCTTAGGCAACGCTCAAGTTCGCCTATGCATGCAGTGCCCTTCACTCTTCCAACTACCGAGACATCCATGCGTTTTATTCTTTGTTTTCTGGCCGCGATGGCCAGCGTTCCCGCATCGGCTGAAAAGCTGACCCTGGAACGCATCCACGCCGATCCGGCGCTGGCCGGCCCCGGCGTGCGCAACCTGAAGGTCTCGCCCGATGGCGAGCGCGTCACGTTCCTGCGCGGCCGCGCCGACAACCAGTTCCAGCTCGACCTGTGGGAATTCAAGCTGAAGGACAAGAGCACGCACCGCCTGGTCGACTCGAAGGCGCTGGTGCCGAATGAAACGATTTCGCCCGAAGAGCAGGCGCGCCGCGAACGCGAGCGCACGGCCAGCCTGAACGGCATTCTCAGCTACAGCTGGTCGCCCGATGGCAAGCAGCTGCTGGTGCCGCTGGCCGGCAATCTGTACCTGGTCGACGCGGCCCACCCGGACAAGGCGCGCCTGGTCGCCAAGGGCAATGTGCTCGATCCGAAAATCTCGCCGAAAGGCCGCTACGTGTCCTTCGTGCGCGATCAAAACATCTATGTGATCGACCTGAAGTCGGGCCAGGAACGCCAGCTGACGACCGATGGCAAGGGCACGATCCGCAACGGCGAAGCCGAATTCGTGGCGCAGGAAGAAATGGGCCAGCGCACCGGCTACTACTGGGCGCCCGACGATTCCGCCATCGCCTATAAACGCTATGACGAAGCGCCCGTGCCCGTCGTGCGCCGCTTTGAAATCTTCGCCGACCGCACCGACGTCGTCGAGCAGCGCTACCCTGCCGCCGGCGACCCGAACGTGCTGGTGCAGCTGCTGATCGTCTCGCCGGAAACGGGCGCGCAGCGCCAGGTGGACCTGGGTGCGAACCCGGACATCTACCTGGTGCGCGCCGACTGGAGCGCGGACAGCAAGTCCCTGGTGTACCAGCGCCAATCGCGCGACCAGAAGACCCTCGACCTGGTCGCCGTCGATGCCGGTACTTTGGCGCAGCGCACCTTGCTGACGGAAACGTCAAAGACCTGGGTCAGCATTCATGACGACCTGCGCTTCCTGTCGAACGGCACCTTCCTGTGGTCGTCCGAGCGCACGGGCCGCAATCATCTGTATTTGTACGACATGAGTGGCAAGCTGCTGCACCCGGTCACTTCCGGCGAATGGGGCATCGACAGCGTGCTGGCCGTGAACCAGAAAACCGGTAAAGTGTTTGTCGCGTCGAACCGCGACGCCGTGATCGACAAGCAGACCTACGCCCTGGCGCTGGACGGCAGCACGGCCGACAAGCCGCAGCGCGTGACGAAAGCCGACGGCTGGCACGACACGACGTTCTCGCGCAATGGCGAAGTCTTCGTTGACACATATTCCGACCCTGCCACGCCGCCGCAAGTGAGCATCCGCCGCCCGGACGGCGCCATGGTGGGCTGGCTGGAAGAAAACGCGCTGAACGCCAGCCACCCGTATTTCAAGTACAAGGCGGACCACCTGCCGACCGAGTACGGCACACTGAAGGCCAACGATGGTCAGACCTTGCATTACTCGCTGGTGAAACCGTCGAACTTCGACGCGGGCAAACGCTATCCCGTCTACCTGTCGACGTATGGCGGCCCGCACTCGCAGCACGTGGCTCGCCGCTGGGGCAACAACTTCGACCAGTACATGGCGCAGCAGGGCTTTGTCGTCTTCCGCCTCGATAACCGCGGTTCGTCGCGCCGCGAGCGCGCGTTCACGGACGCCATCTATCACAACCTGGGCGCGGCCGAAGTGGCCGACCAGCTGGTGGGCATCGACTGGTTGGGCAAGCAAAGCTTCGTCGATGCCAAACGCATCGGCGTATTCGGCTGGAGCTACGGCGGTTTCATGACCCTGCGTTTGCTGTCGGCAGCATCGGACAAGATCGCCATGGGCGTCTCGGTGGCGCCCGTGACCGACTGGTCGCTGTACGACACCCACTACACGGAGCAATTCCTCGGCATGCCGAAGGAAAACGTGGAAGGCTACAAGGCCAGCACCGTGTTCGCCCACCTCGACGGCTTGAAGTCGCCGCTGCTGCTGGTGCACGGCATGGCCGACGACAACGTCTTGTTCAGCAACAGCACGCGCTTGATCGACGCGCTGGTGAACCGCGGCGTGCAGTTCGACCTGATGACTTACCCGGGCGCCAAACACGGCATCTCGTCGCGCGCAGGCCAGCGCCACGTGTACAAGAAAATCGAGATGTTCTTCAAGCAGAACCTGGGCGCAGCGAAGTAAAGCGCGCCCGCAAATAAAAACCGCCGCCTGTCTCGCGACAGGCGGCGGTTTTTATTTGCGTGCGTCAGATTACGGCTTGCGCGTGACGGTTTCCACCGCGTCTTTCACATCGCCAACCTTCTTCTGCACTTTGCCTTCGACCTGGTTTGCCAGGCCCTTGGCTTGCTGTTCTTCGCTGCCGACGACCTTGCCAGCGGCTTCCTGGATTTTACCGCCGACTTCCTTCAGTTTACCTTCGACTTGATCTTTGTTCATGATAAATCCTCACTGTAGTTGGTACATCTGTTGTCCTGCCCCGAAGGGCCGGTACTGCGGCTCACACGCTGTTGCAAACTGCTTGCTGCGTGTCGATGTATCCATACTACGCTTGAGGTTGCAAAAACTATGTACGGTCCCTAACACATGCCAAAAATCAGCTAATTACGCGCAATCAACCCGCTTTGCGCCATACCGTCGCCAGCCACGGCTGCTGCTCGCGCGGCAAGCCGGGGGGACGATAGTATTGCTCGACCAGGGTAAAACCGGCCGCCTGCACGTACGCGGCCCACCTCGCTTCGTCGTGGTAGCTGCCGTAGCGCGCGCCGTTCCAGCCCTCCTGGTTCTGCCCGCGCGGATTCGAGCTGAACAACACGCCGCCCGGCTTCAGACAGGCATACAAGGCGCGCAGCACGCCGGGCAGAACGGCGCTGGGCACGTGGAACAGCACGGCATTGGCGAACACGCCGTCGAAGTGGGCGGCGGGCAAATCGAGGTTGACGAAATCCTGCTGCCATACGCTGCAGCCGCTGTAGGCGCGCGCCATCTCGACGAAGCGGGGGCAGCCATCGACACCGGTGGCGTGGTGGCCCATGGCCGTGAACGCCTTCAGATCGCGGCCAGGGCCGCAACCGAGGTCGAGAATCGCCAAAGGCGCCGGCTTGCCGATGGCGTTCAGCAGCGCGCTGATGTTCTGGCTGACGTCGTGGTCGCGCGTGCCTTCGAAAAACTGCTCGGCGCTGGCGTCGTAATGGGCCAGGGTGCGCCCGGTGATGGCGTGGATGGGGTCTTGCTGATCTTGCGGTGGGGTCGGCTTCATGGCGGTCCTGTCGATATGTTCCGCCATTTTACGGTGCCGGCGCGCTGCGTGCCGGCACCGTCATCATCTGCTACCAGACGCGCACGCGCTGTTCCGGCGCCAGGTACAGCTGCTGCCCCGGCTTGACGTCGAAGGCCGGGTACCAGGCGTCGAGGTTGCGCACGGTGGCGGCGCGGTATTGCGCCGGCGCGTGGCCATCCGTGAGGATTTGCTGGCGCGCCGCCGCTTCGCGCGCCTTGCTGCGCCAGCTGACGCCGTAACCGATGAAGAAATCGCGGTCCACGCCCGGCTGCGCCGGCTTGCCCTGCTGCGACAGGGTGAACGCGTCATGCGCGGCCGCCACGCCAGCCAGGTCGGCCAGATTTTCACTCAGGGTCAGCTGGCCACTCACGGCCAGATCGGGAAATGGTTTGTAGGCCGCGAACTGCGCCACCAGTTGCTTGGAGGCGGCCTGGAAATGCGCCAGGTCGGCTGGCGTCCACCAGTCGCGCAGCTTGCCCTGGGCGTCGAACTGCGCGCCCTGGTCGTCAAAACTATGGCTGATCTCGTGGCCGATGGTGGCGCCGATGCCGCCATAGTTGGCCGCGTCGGACGCTGTAGGATCGAAGAACGGCGGCTGCAGGATGGCGGCCGGGAAATTCAGCGCATTTTGCAGCGGCAGGTTGACGGCATTGACCAGCTGCGCCGGCATGGCCCAGGCCTTGCGGTCGGGAGACTGGCCCAGCTTGGCCAGTTCCTGCTGGTAATGGAACTGCTCCGCCCGCTGCACATTGCCCAGCGCGTCGCCGCGCACGACGCGCAAGCCCGCATAATTTTCCCAGCGTTCCGGATAGCCGACACCCACGTACAGGGTCTTGAGTTTTTCCTGCGCCTGCGCTTTGGTGGCCGGCGCCATCCAGTCCAGCTTGTCGATGCGGCGCGAGAAGGCGGCGACGATATTCGTCACCATGTCTTGCACGCGGGCCTTCGACTCAGGCGGGAAATAGCGCTCCACGTACAGCTTGCCGACGGCGTCGCTCAAGGCCGCATTCGTCGCGGCCAGCGCGCGCTTGCTGCGGAGCGACTGCTGCGGCGTGCCGCTCAGGGCGCTGCCATAGAAAGCAAAGCGCAGGTCGGCGGCCGCCTTCGGCAAGGTAGTGCTGAAATGGTTGATCGCGTGGAAAGCCAGGAAATCCTTCCACGTGGCCAGCGGCACGCTAACCACCAGTGCGGCGCTGCCCGTCATGGCGGACGGATGCCAGACGATGAAATCCGTCTGCTTGCCGAGGCCGGCCGCCTGGAAGAAGGCTTTCCAGTCCAGCCCAGGCGCCTTGCTGGCGAAGTCGGCGGCGCGCCACGCGTTATTGCCCTTGGCGACATCGGCCGAATCCTCGCGGCTGGCGTGGCTGGCGGCAATTTGCTGCTCCAGCGCAAACACGCGCGCGGCGCGGGCCGGCGCATCGCTGTAGCCGGCCTGCTTGAGCATGGCGGCGATATGCCCCTGGTAGCCCGTGCGCAAGCCCTGCATGCGGGCGCTGTCGCTCTGGTAAAAGGCGCGGTCGGGCAAGCCCAGTCCGCCCTGCAGCAGATAGGCCACATTGCGCGTGGTGTCGTTCAAGTCTTGCGCCACCCATAGGCCGAACAGGTTTTCCGTATAAAAATTGGTGGCGTTGAGCGGATCGACATCGGCGCGCAGGCTCTCGCCCAGCGCGCGGGCCAGTCCAGCCTGGTCGCGTATGCCATCGATCTTCTTCAGCAGCGGCTTGATCGGCGTCCAGCCTTTCGCTTCGATAGCCGCTTCATCCATCCAGGAACGGTAAAAATCGCTGACCTGGCGCGCCGAGGCATCGGCCTGCGGCGCCGCCGCCAGGCCTTCGACGAGAGCAATGATGCGCTCGTTGGTGGCGTTGGCGAGGATGGCAAACGAGCCCCAGCTGCTGCGGTCGGCGGGAATCTCCGTATTACGCAGCCAGTCGCCATTCACGTAATCATAGAAATCGTCGCCAGGCAAGACCGTGGCGGCAGCGGGGACAGCAGGCACAGCGGCGGCCGCCGCTTGCTGGCCATGCGCCTGGACTGGCAAACCGGTCAGCGAGACGCCGGCCAGGGCGAGGACGATGGCAGCCTGGACTGGTGTCCGGGCCCAGGAAAAACGCAAACCGTGCATGGCGATCCTTTCGATGGAATAGTCAAAATCATAGCCTGTTTCCCATGAAAAGAGCGTCCCGCAATTTTTTTGCATGCACACAAAAAATCGGCATATAGTTTCACGACCCCATGCCGCGCGAACGCCAAGGAGATTGCCATGCAACTGGAAGCGCTGTTCCAGCAACCCCATGCCCTGCCTGCCGCCCCGAAGATCGTCGATGAACTGGTGCGCAGTTTCGACAACCCCGCCAGCTCCACCGAAGACATCGCGCGCCAGCTGGGAGCGGACCCGGCCTTGAGCGCCAAGCTGCTGCGGCTGGCCAACTCGGCCTATTACCACGTCTCGCGCAGCATCGGCACGGTGGAAGACGCCGTGCTGATGCTCGGCTTTGTAACCGTGCGCACGCTCGTCATCAGTTCGGGCCTGGTCAGCGGCTACAAGACCGTGCCCGGATTGAACCTGCCCCAGTTCTGGCGCTACAGCCTGCACAGCGCCGTGTCGGCCCGCTGGATCGCCAGACAGACGGGCGACAACCAGGACCTGGCGTTCACCATCGGCATGATGCATGCGATCGGACAACTGGTGATCCATGCCGCCATGCCCGAGCAAGCCATGCAGCTTGACAAGATCGCCCCGCCGCTTGACGCGCGCCGGCTCGACGCGGAGCGGGTATCGCTGGGCTATGACTTTGCGCAAGTGGGCGCCGAACTGGCGCGCCGGTGGAAGTTCCCTGCCGTCTTTGCCGACGCCATCGCCGCCTTTCCCGATCCGCTGGCCAAGGCGCCGTTGAACCGCCTGGCCGCCATCATCCACCTGGCCGCCTGGCGCGCCCGCATCGAAGAAAACGCGCTGAGCCATGAAGAAATCATCGCCTGCTACCCCGGCAACGTGGCCGAAGCGCTCGGTTTGCCGCCCTCGGTGCTGGTCGACAAGATGCCCCCGCCAGCCGAACTGAGCGCTGGACTGGAAGAACTCGTCAAATAAGTCCACCGCTGCCGGAATCGTCAACCCGGCATCCATGCGGCTTGGCGGGCGATTCCGGCAGCAGCTAAGCAATCATCTAAATTATTTTCACTTTTTTTTCAAAAACACCCTCAAGTTCCCCTAGGACCTGCCGTTAATCTGGACAAGCGGTAATCCATTCACTAGTTACGGGTGTGCTCATGACTTCCAACGACGTTCTTTCGATGTATGAAAATATTGCAGGAATGACCAATAAAATGGTCGTGGCCGCACGTTCGAATGATTGGGATGGCTTGGATACCCTGGAAAACCAGTGCGCCAGCGCCGCCAGCGCGACCATGACAGGCAAGGTGCCCGCCCTGGCCGGCGCCTCGCGCCTGCGCAAGATCGAATTGCTCAAGCAAATCCTGGCCAATGACCGCGAAATTCGCGCCATCACGGAACCATGGATGACGCAGCTGCCGAACGCCATGCAGGGTTCGCGCGCACGCATGTAAAGCTTGCCGCGCCAGAAACGACAAAAGCACCCGCGGGTGCTTTTTTTACGTCTGCCGCCATGCCCGGAAGCAAGGAGGCGGGAATGTGGAAGGCGAGCCCCAGGTATCTCCTGGCGTCGCCTCGCTGCCGGTTGCATCCGGCGTTCGCGAGCACATCGTCGGCATCGCGAACCGCTTCCAGACCCAGGCGTTTATGCAACGCTACACCTGGTTTGCCGCGCCACACTATCGTTGGTGACTGCGCCAGGCTGGGGCTGTTTTGTCGTAGAGCAAGTCCACTGAATTAATCATATCACCATCTTTAAGAAATAGGCAACGCGATTGGCCAGCGTTTCCATGTATTTTTTCAATATCTTTTTTTATATCAAATTTCGGCGCCGCCTTGCCATCTCTTTAACGCGAGAACGGCTCCGGTTCCGGCTCGGCCGCCCCTCCCTCTTCCACGGCCTCCGTCAGCACGGGCACATCCTTCTTCTTGCGGCCGAATGGTTTTCGCAGCAAGACCCAGTATTTCGACGGCGCGCCAGGACCCGTCGCCTGCCTGCGTTTGCGCACGACATACACGATGACTGCCGTCAACAGCAGGAAGAGCAAGGTGCCGATACCGAGCCACAACAGGCCGTTGCCGCCCGCCTTCTTGTCCTTGTCAGCGGCGGGCGCCGCGTGCAGAGGCTTGGGCTTGGCATGGGGCGCCTGCGCTTCGGCCGGCGCGGCGGCTGGCGCAATGGCGGCGGCAGCCGGCAGCGCCAGCGCCTTTTGCAAGGCGCCGATCTTGCCTTCCAATTCGCCGAGCTTTGCATTGAGGGCCGTGTTTTTCTCATCGAGCGCCACGCACGCTTGCGCCTGCTCCATATCAGCTTGCGGCGCACAGGCGGCCACGGGCGCCGTGGCGCGGTGCACCGGCGCCGGACGCAACACGGGAGCCGCCGGCGCGGGCGCGGCGGGCGGCGGCACGAACACGCGCGCCGGACGCACGAGGCCCTCGGCCCGCGCGCGGGCCGCCAGTGCGGCGGCGTCGGGCGACGGCGCCAAGGGGACAGGACGTGGTAACGGCAACGACGTTGGCACGGGCGTCTGAACGGCAGCCCGGACTGGCGCACTGACGGGAACGGCGGCGGGCGGCGCCGGTGTCAGCCACAAGGTAGCCAGGCGCACGACGGCGCCATTGCCATTGCCCAACAATAAGTACAAATGCACGTGACCCGCCTGGATCGCTTGCCGCGTAGCCACACGCACATACTGGCGTCCACCGCGCTCCAGCGGACTGATCGTCAAGGTTTGCAAGGCCTGGTCCATGCCGATGCCGCCGCCCCGGTACACATCGGGCGAAGCCAGGCGCACGGCCACGCCCTTAACTTCCTCGGGCGCCAGGGCCGTCAGTTCGATCTCGGCCAGCAGGGGCTGGCCCACATGCGACAGCACGGCCATCTCACCCAGTTCGGCCGCGCCCACCACAGGCGGCAAGGCCAGGCTGGCGGCGGCGCACGCGATCACGGACCAACGGGGAAAGATGCTGCTCTGCATGGACTGATCGCTTTGATAACAGGATAGATAATCGGGACTCGTCTGTCTTTAACGGCAGGAAATCGCAAAAATATAGATGGGCCAGGGCAAAAATGATGCAATACAGCATCATCCTGTGTCTTTTTGACGCCTGGAGTACACTCGATCCACCTCTATCGATGAAAGGGATGTCATGAGTAGCAGAATCGAACGCGACAGTTTCGGCCCGATCGACGTACCCGCCGACCGGCTGTGGGGAGCGCAAACGCAGCGCTCGCTTGAGCACTTCCATATCTCCACGGAAAAGATGCCGCCTGAACTGATCGCCGCCCTGGCCACCGTCAAGCGCGCGGCCGCCCACGTCAACCTGGACCTGGGCCTATTGGATGGCAAGAAAGCCGTGGCCATCACGCAGGCGGCCGACGAAGTACTGGCCGGCAAACACGACGCGGAATTCCCGCTGGCGGTCTGGCAGACGGGCTCTGGCACGCAAAGCAATATGAACATGAACGAAGTGCTGGCCAACCGCGGCTCCGAGCTGATCGGCGGCTTGCGCGGCGCCGAGCGCCTGCTGCACCCGAACGACGACGTCAACCTGGGCCAGTCCTCGAACGACATCTTTCCGACCGCAATCCACGTGGCGGCCGCCCTGGCCGTCGCCAACACGGTCTTGCCGCCGCTGCGCCAGCTGCGCGCCACCCTGGACGCGAAGGCGACGGAATTTGCCGACATCGTCAAGATCGGCCGCACCCATTTGCAGGATGCGACGCCGCTGACCCTGGGCCAGGAGTTTTCCGGCTACGTGGCGCAGCTGGACTTTGCCGAGCACATCATCACGGCATCGTTGCCGCCGCTGCTGCAGCTGGCCGCAGGCGGCACGGCCGTCGGCACGGGATTGAATGCCCACGTGGAATTTGCCGGCCGCATCGCGCAAGAACTGGCGCGCCTGACGGGCCAGCCGTTCGAAACGGCAAGCAACAAGTTTGCCGCGCTGGCCGCCCACGATGCCCTCGTCGCCGCCCATGGGGCGCTGAAAACCCTGGCCACGGCCCTGATGAAGATCGCCAACGACGTGCGCTGGATGGCGTCCGGCCCCCGCTCCGGCCTCGGTGAAATCACGATCCCCGAAAACGAGCCGGGCAGCTCCATCATGCCGGGCAAGGTCAACCCCACCCAGTGCGAAGCGCTGACCATGCTGTGCTGCCAGGTCTTCGGCAACGACGTGGCCATCACGGTGGGGGGCGCCTCGGGCAATTTCGAGCTGAACGTCTTCAAGCCTTTGATTGCACACAACTTCCTGCAAAGCGCGCGCCTGCTGGGCGACGGCATGCGCAGCTTCGACGAGCATTGCGCCCACGGCATCGCGCCGAACCGTGAGCGCATCGCCGAACTGATGGAGCGTTCCTTAATGCTGGTCACGGCGCTGGCGCCGCACATCGGCTACGACAAGGCGGCGCAAATCGCCAAGCAGGCCCAGCACGAAGGCACGACCTTGAAGGAAGCGGCGCTGGCCCTGGGCTTTGTAACGGAGGAGCAATTCAGCGCGTGGATCGTGCCTCTGGAGATGACGCGGCCCAACAAAAGCTGACTTCCACCCTGCATTGCTGGCGGCTTCAGGTAAACTACGAGTTAGTTGAGGTCGTCATCAAGTGTTGAAAACACATCATTGCAATAAGGGATACAATGCAAAAAGTAAGCTTTGATTTAACATCCGAGTTCGTCGAGCTGAACCAGCTGTTGAAGCTGGTCGGCCTGTGCGACAGCGGTGGCGCAGGCAAGGTCATGGTCGATAGCGGCGTGGTGAAGGTCGATGCCAAGAAGGAATTGCGCAAGACCGCCAAGATCCGCGCCGGCCAGGTCGTCAGCGTGGGCGATATCCGTATCACGGTCGTCGCTCCAGTGTGACCCCGGCATGGGGCGCGAAAGCAGCCCCATGCCAGCCGGGTGTCTGGATCAAGCTGCAACACGTCGTTATTGCCAGATGAATATCGATTGCAGAAGGGAAGCGCCATGGACCATCCCGAACAAGGTACGCGCAGCCAGGAACGCCTGATTGGCGACTTGCGCCAGGTAATAGAAAACGCGGAAGAATTGCTGCGTAACACAGACAAATACACCAGCAGTCTGTACCAGAGCGCGCGCGCCAGGCTGGAACTGGCCCTCGTCGCGGCCACGGCCGAGCTGGCCCGCTTTGAAGAAGAGCAAGTGACGCGCATGATGGACGCCACCCTGGCCGCGAATGCCCTGTACCGCGATCAGACGGGCGAAGCGCGCCTGCTGCGGGCCTTCGAATAAACAGTCACGCCGTCAACACCGCATGCGCCAGCCACTGGCGCAAGTGTGCGGCCAGGTCGAATGCCGGGTCCAGTTCGAACGCCGCATCGAGCGCGGCGCCAAACGCCTGTCCCTGCTGCAGCATTACCAAGGCTGCATGCGCAGCCGCATCCAGTATCAGCACCTGCGCTTTCCAGCGCGGCCGGCATACCAGCGCATAGCTGGCCACCTGCATATCCTGCGGAAACATTCCCTGCCCTTCACCATCCTGATGCGCCTGCCACAGGGGCGCCACTTGCCAGTTGGAGGCCAGCAAGACGCAAGCAGGATGCAAGGTAAAACAGCGCGCTTCCAGTTGATCGGGATGCAGGGCGGCCAGCGACTCGGCCGCCAGGCCCTGCGCATCGGCCGCGTAATGGGCCAGGTGCACGGCCCATTCCAGGCGCGCCATGTCCGGCAGATAAGGCAACTGCGTCACGGGCGGGAATATAGCGAGAAAATCGGCGAAACGCTCGCCAAACTGATTCAAATCGGCGCTATCTGACGGATACTGGCGGCCATACGCGCGCGCCAGGCCGCCAAAGAATGCCTCGCCCACCAGCGCCAGCACGACGGGGTAGGCGTGGCCCAGGGTACGGCGCCACGTGGCGCCCAAGTTGCCGCGGTATAGTGAAAAACGCTGCGCCACCGATTCTCCCGCGAACGATGGCAGGGGCACCACGGTATCGAGCAAGGCCGTGGCAAACGATTGCTGGCAGGCCGCCAGCGCAGCATGGGGCGCAGGCGGCGACACGGGTGGTGGCGGGGACGGCGGCGCTGCTGCCTGCCATGATGGCGTTTGCGGCGCATGGCGCGCCAGCATGGCCTGCGCCCTGTCCGCTTCGCCCAGCAGGATATCGAGCGGCGGCAAATCCGTGTCCCATTCGACCAGGGTGGGAATGGCGCCAAAGCGCAGCAAGGCGGCCGCATATAACTCCCAGACGGGCTCGGCAACGGTAGCGCCATGGTGGTCGATCACGGCGTGCGGCGTCAGCAAATGGCCACCCAGGTGCAGCTCGCCCACGCTGCCCGGCGCGATGGACTGCATGGCAAGCATGGCGTCCTCGCCGTGATTGCACTGGTTCACATACAGGTTGTTGATATCGAGCAGCAACCCACAGCCGCTGCGGCGCGCCAGCTCGGCCAGGAATTGTGCCTCGCTCATGGCATCGTCGGCAAAACGCAGGCAAGTGGAGACATTCTCCAGCAAGATCGGCCTTTTCAGCACATCCTGCACTCGCCCCACCCGCGCGCACAGTAAATCGAGGGCGGCGCCATTCAAGGCCAGCGGCAACAGATCGTTGAGTTGCTGCTGCGCCACCGCGCTCCAGCACAGGTGTTCCGACACGAGGACCGGCTCGATGCGCTCGACCACGGCGCGCACGCGCTGCAAATGGGCTTCCGAAAAGCCGCGCGCGGAACCCAGGCCCAGGCCTACTCCATGCAGGCTGATCGGGTAATCCTCGCGCAGGGTCCGCAGCACGTGACTATCCCAGCCCGACGGCTGCAGATAATTTTCAGTGTGCACTTCGAGCCAGCCGACCTTGGGCCGGCGCGTCAGGAAGTCGCGGTAATGCGCGGCGCGCAGGCCGACGCCGGCAAGGGCCTGGATGGGCGGCGGCATGGGCAGGCGGCGGACGCTTAGGGCTGGGTGGCCGGTTTGGCAGCCTTGCCGGCCTTGATGGGTTTGACGGAACCGCCCGCCTGTTCGCACGTGCCCTTGGCAACATAGGTCCATTCCGTGGGCAGCTTGTCCGCCTCGGCCTGGCCAGCGCAGGAATGCGCGCCATCGGACGAGGCGCAATCGTTCTGCCCCGCCTTGGCCACGCCATAGCATTTTTCCTTGTCACCGGGAGCGGGGCCATCATGCGCGGCCGCGTTGATGGTGGTGCCGGCACAGATGCCAGCGAGGGCGGCGGCGATGAGAGCTTGACGTTTATTCATGTGGATTCCTCTTGCTTGGGTCAAAGTAATCGTAAATCACGGCACGGCACGGGCTGCACGATGAGCAACGCGAGACGATGGACGTCATTCTACTGAATCGGCCGTGTCATGGCGAACCATGTTCAATCAGTCAAGCTGGCAGTGATGGGAAGGAAGGCGGAAGGAAGACAGACAAAAACGCCCACGCGCCACCGCCGATGACGGTAGTGTGGGCATCGATATAGCGGGCGCCAGGCTGGCGCCGCGGGACTGCGCTCAGGCTGTCGTATTGATGCGGTTACCGAGGTGAGCAGGCAGGCTTGGCGCCGACTGTACCGGTGGCAACGCTGCCAGCAAGGCAGTGGCAGTCGAGCTTTGGATATCCTGGGCTTTTTTCAGGACAGTCAAGCCGACGGCTTGCCGCGTGCCTGTCTCCGCCATCGTGGTTGACAGTTGAGCAATGCTTCCGACGTCCATACGTTTCTCCAATGAGGTTCTACCCTTGTTAACGGATGCCGCCGGCAAACCTTTAGCTTATTTTTCCAGCTTATTTTCCATCTGCAGCAGCAACCAGGCCAGCAAGTGCTCGCGCGCATTCAAGTCCAGCCATTGCACGCCCTCGCGCAGGTCGGCCGGCGCCGGGCTGTCGGAGGCGACGGCGATCACATGCGGGTCATGCGGATACAGGGGCGCCTGCCCCACTTCCGGGCGGAACACTTCCAGCTTGGGGATGGGGTCCGTCTTGAAACCTTCAACCAGGGTCAGGTCTGCCGGCCCCATGCGGGCCAATTGCTGCGCCAGGCTCGGCTCGGGCGCGCCACGCAGCTCATGCACGATGGCAAAACGATACGGCGACGCCACCAGCACTTCCGCCGCCCCGGCCATGCGCAGGCGGGCACTGTCCTTTTGCGGCGGTTCCAGCGCCAGGTCATGGTGGCTGTGCTTGACCAGGTTGACGCGCAAGCCGCGCGCCGCCAGTTCCTTCACCACAAATTCCAGCAGGGTCGTCTTGCCGCTACCGGAACGGCCGATCACACCGAGTACAGGGTGTGCGGGCATCGCATCGTGCATGGTCACTCCTTGATTGAGAAGGAATGATTATACGCAGCCATACGGACGCGACCGCCGGCGCATCGTCCAGCGCCTCACCCAAGTCAAGCGCCCGTGGATTTCCCGCCATCCCTGGCGCCGGCGGGCGCCGGCTTGCCGCCCTGCCGCCGGCGCCTGCCCGCCGGCTTCGGCGCTGCCGCGCCCGCCGTTTTGCCCGCCGTTTTACTATTCGCCGCTTGCGCATTCCTGGCCGTGCGCGACAATTGCCGGTGGGCGGCGATCGCGCCCGCCTCGGCATCGGACTGGAACGGTACGGCGGCAACGGCGGCCACCTCGCCATCAGGCTGGCAAGCGGGCGCCAGCGGAGTAAAATCCCGCGCCCGCACATCCGCCTCCCATGCGGCGCGCTGCGCCAGCACAGCAGCGGGCACGGCAGGCGCCGCGCGCGCTTGCGCCAGGGTCAGCACGGCGCCCAGGCCGCTGGCGGCCGCCACGCGCGCGCCCATCTGGGGCAAGGCGCCATCGGCGGCGCGGCAAAAGCGCTGCAGGATGGTTTTGATGATCGACGTGTGGTCGACCACCACGTGGCTGACGCTGCCTGGCGCAATCAGCGGCGACACGAGCAGCATGGGCACGCGCACGCCGTACTGGCGAAACGCGGGGTCGTCGTCGATGGCGGGGCCAGGCGGTACATGGTCGAAAAAGCCACCGTGCTCGTCATAACTGAGGATCAGCAAGGTGCGTGCCCAGGCCGGTCCGCGCGACAGGGCCTGATAGACCTGCGCCACCAGCGCCTGGCCGGCGCGGATATCGGCCGGCGGGTGGTCGTCATTCTCAAAAAAATGCGGATCGATCCAGCTGACCGAGGGCAAGGCGCCCGCCAGCGCATCGCCGATGAAACCATAGCGGCGCGCACTGGAGCCGAACGGTTCGTACAGCTCGGATGAACGATAATGGTCGTCCGTCAGCGCCAGGCTCCAGGGCTTCCAGGCAGAATAAAATTTCCAACTGACTTGGGCGCGGTCCAAGTGGCGCACGAAGGATTTGTTCGTATACAGGGGCACGCGCTTGCTGTCTCGGCTGCCGGCCGCCTTGCCGCTGACCGCATACAGGCGGTTGGGCCAGGTGGCGCCCGGAACGGAGCTGTAGCAGCGGTCGCAGACGCAAAACTGCTGCGCCAGGAAATCGTACATGGGCAAGTCGGATGCATTGTAATAACCCATCACCAGATCGATGTCGGAGTCACCTGGATGCGTTTGCGCATAGTCGTCGACAAAGCCGCCATTATTGTTTTGCAATTGCTGCGCCACCGACATGCCCGTATGCGACGGGTCTTGCTGTGGGCCAAAGGCCGTGCGCCGCAAATGATGCACGGGATAGCTCACGCCCGCATGCACGTTCGCATGGCTGGCCTGCAAGCCATCGATGTCGGTGCGCCCGCCTTCCAGGCTCAGGTAGCCGAGCATGTGATCAAATGAACGGTTTTCCATCATCAGCACGACGATATGGTCGATGCGCGCCAGGTTTCCCAAGCCATGCACATCAAGGACACCCTCACCAGCTGCGGCAGCAATCATCAGAACTCCCCGGCCGCGCACACGGTCGCAGCGACCCTGGTTCGACCAGGCCAGGCCAGTATGGTTCAGCTATGGCGGCCCGGCCTTGATGCGCAACAACTCAATACGGCACGCGGTAGCGATAGCCCTTGAAACTGAAGATGGCCGCCTTCGGCTGCAACTTTTCCAGCACCAGGCCGGGCGCCAGTTCCTCGCCTTCGTGGCGCAGGACCTTGTCGATCAGCAGCAAGCGGTCGGCCGGATTCTTCGAATAGATATAGCCGCCGATGGCGACGGGGGGAATTTGACGCTGTATCGGCTCGGGCAAGTCGCGCATGCCGGGCACGGTCTCTTCGGCTGCGGCCGCCGGCGCGGGTACGGGCACGGCCGGCGCCGGAGCGGGGATTGGCGACTCCTGCCTGGGTTCCGGCACGGGCCTGGCATGGTGCACGGGCGCGGCGATGGCCGCCGGCGGCACGGCCACGGCCACAGGCGCCGGCACAGGAACTGCTGGCGGGACGACTACCTGCACAGGCGCGGGCGCGGGCATGGCCTGGGCCGGCACGGCAGGAGCGGCCGCAGGCGCAGTAGCTGCCGCCTGCCAAGGCTGCCACAGCAGCAGTGCGGCAGCCACGGCCACCGCCACGCCGCCCAGCGCCAGCCAGACGGGAGTGCGCCGCGCCGCGCCGGACGCTGCGCCATCGTGCAGTTGCACTTGCGGTGCGTGGATCGACGGCAACTCACCCAGTTGGCGCTCGGCTTGCGATTTTTTCAGTGCTTCAAGTATGTAGGACATCTTATTTCCCCGCCACCATCGCCGTCGCAGCGGGCGCTGCCACGACAGGAGCCGCGCTGCTCAGGCGCGGCTCCGCGTTATCGCCCAGCTGCATCAGGCGTATGTACGTTTTCGGGCCCGCCAGACCATCGGCCCGCAGCTTCTGGCTTAGCTGGAACGCGCGCAACTGGCCTTGCATCTCGGCATCGAGCGGCAGATTGGCGACCGGCGCCGGCAAACCCCGCTGTTGCGCCAGACGCTGCGCCAGCCAGTCCACGTCGGCGCCGCGCGCGCCCAGCGGCACTTCGTCGCGCCAGCTGCGCGGAGCGCGCCAGAAGGTCGTGAAACTGCCATCGCTGCGCTGCGCCAGCTGGGCCAACGGCAGGCTTTGCTGTTTTCCATCGAGCATCAAGGTAGCGCTCTCGTCCTGCACGCGCGTCAGCAGCGCCAGCTGTTCCGTACCATCCGCATCGCGCAAGGCCAGCATGGCGGGACGGTCCAGCACGCGCAGCTCGGCGATGCCGCCCCGGCTGTGCAGGCAGCGCAGGCCGGCGCGGGCGCCCGCCTGACAAGCATCGCCGGCCGGCAACTGCTCGCCCCACAGGCTGGCCAGCTGGCGCAGCACGGCGTTGCGGTCCGGCACCTTGGCGGGCGCGGGCGTGGATGCGGATGCGGCGGCAGCCGCCACGGCGGAGGCGGAGGCCGGCACAGAGGCGGCCACGGCAGGTACAGCGGGCACAGCGGACGGGCGCGGCATGAAATGCCAGGCCAGCGCGGCCGTGACGACGGCGCCGGCCAAGACGCCGCCCGCCACATGGGGCCAGCGCAGGCCCCGTCCAGTAGCCGGCTTGCCCTCTTCCGCAAACACTTCCTCGGCGGCACGGCGCAATATCTGGCGCGTCACCTGCGGCTGGTTTTCCACGTAGGCGCCCAGCAGCGCGCGGTCGCACAGCAGGTTGATGCGGCGCGGCACTCCCTTGCTCAAGCCATGGATTTGCGCCATCAGGCGAGGCGCGAACGGCGTCTGCGCCGTGCTGCCCGCCACGGCCAGGCGGTGGCGGATGTAGCTGGCCGTCTCGTCCGCCGTCAGCGACCCCAGATGATAGCGGGCGATCACGCGCTGCGCCAGCTGCTCGAGTTCCGGCCGAGCCAGCATGGCGCGCAATTCCGGCTGGCCGATGAGGATGATCTGCAGCAACTTGCGCTCGCTCGTTTCCAGGTTCGTCAGCAAGCGCAACTGTTCCAGCACGGCGGCGGACAGGTTTTGCGCTTCGTCGATGATCAGCACATTGTTCTTGCCCTGCGCATGGCTGGCCAGCAGGTGCGCATTGATGGCGTCGACATAGCCTTTCACGCTGGCCACGCCGGGCGCCAGGGCGATGCGGAATTCCTCGCAGATCGACAGCAGCAATTCCTCGACGGACAGTTTCGGATTGAAGATGTAGGCCAGCTGGCAATTTTCCGGAATCTGTTCCATGAAGCAGCGGCACACGGTGGTCTTGCCGGCGCCGATTTCTCCCGTCAGCAGCACAAAGCCGCCGCCGCTGCCCACGCCATACAGCAGGTGCGCCAGCGCTTCGCGGTGGCGTTCGCTCATGAACAGGTAGCGCGGATCGGGGGCGATCGAAAACGGCGATTGCTTGAGCTGGAAATAATGCGTGTACATGGAGACCCTGCGGATGAAACGATCAAAATGCGCGGCGGCAAGCCGATACCCTCACCGGGTGCGGGCGGGCGGCAACGGCTTGTATTTGGCGCAATAGACTTTCGCCTTGCTGCGGAAGTAGACGATTTTACTGCCAGGCACGGAACCACGGACAGGAAAAGCGGAATTGTCGAGTTTATTGAAGCGCAGGCCCGAGACGCCACGAATGGCCGGCTCCAGCTTTTCCGGTGTCGAGTCCGCCACCACGCCCATGAAGACGAGGGGGCTGGTATCGTCGCTGACGATCACGTCGCTAATCGGCGCGCCCCACAAGGTGGCGTCCGTGCGGAACCAGTACGCGCCCCCTTCATGTTTGTAGGCGGGGCCGAAGGCCGTCAGCAGATACGCATAAAAAGCCTTGTTGTCGATCTGGTCGATGCACAGCACGGCATTGCCCACCACTTGCCCGAACGTGGACGGCGGCGGTTTTTGCTGCGCCAGCACGCCGGACACGGGCACGCCGCAGGCCAGCAGGGCGAACGCCGCCAGCAGGGCCGGCGCACGCCACGAGCACATCGATGAACGGCGCATGCGCATGATCAGCGCTTGCGCTCTTCTTTCTTGACCTTCTTGGCTTCCTTCTTTTCCTTCATGGTCTTGGCCGGTTCCTTCTTGGCTTCCTTCTTGCTGTCCTGTGCCTTGCTCATCATCTACTCCATGCATGGGCGGAAATGCCTGGGCCATTATGACACTCCCCCATGAAAATGCCACGTCATTTCCCCCATGCAATAGATCCCGCCCGGCAAGCACAG
Source organism: Janthinobacterium lividum (assembly GCF_011601275.1). Lineage (GTDB taxonomy): Bacteria > Pseudomonadota > Gammaproteobacteria > Burkholderiales > Burkholderiaceae_D > Janthinobacterium > Janthinobacterium lividum_E. The sequence goes on from NZ_JAAOLY010000006.1 coordinate 268,645, forward strand.
GCAGCGCATGCGCTTATTTGCAAAAAGACGTTTGCATTTTCATTCTATTATGTTTTAATACACGGACTTTATAAATAGATATCATTTCGGTGTGGCGCGACCAGCACTGAAACAAGCATACAAACTGGGGACAGGACATGGCCGGCATACGGCTGACCATGTGTAATCGACTTGCAGCCCTCGGCGGAAATAGACAACATGATGAGAAGAATGATCTTGCTGGGCGCGGCCCTGTCGTTCTGGGCCGTTGGCAACACTTATGCGGCGGATACACAGCCGATGCAGGCGGCAACCTACCAGGCGGCGCCGGCCACCCCAGCCACGCGGCTGGCCAGTTTCCAGTCGCAGGACGCCAACCGGCGCGCTCCTGGTTCGCATGAACCGGGCACGCATTCGCTGCTGCTGGTCGCTGTCATGCTGCTGAGCCTGCGCATGCGCACCAGCACCACCACCAGCAGCGAAAAATTCAGCACCTGACGTGAAAACGGCCGCGCAAGGCGGCCGTTCCAGTCACACGTCAGCGCACGATCAGTGCAGGCACAGACGGCGGCGCGTCTTTTCGATCAGCGCCGCATCGTAGGGATACAGGTTCTCGATAAAGAACAATTCCGTTTCCGCCTCATCTTCCAGGCACATTTCGATCATGACCGGGCCATCGCTTTCGCGGCCCAGGAAATCCTTCGGCCAGCGGTTCTTGCGGTGCGTGCGCATCATTTCCATGCCCAGCGCGGCCAGCGGCGCCGACACACCGGCGGCCAGCGCCTCTTGCTGCCAGTCGTCCCAGTACTCGCTCTTTGCTGCCTTGTCGCTCATCATGCTCTTCCAACTCAGGTGTAAAAAGCGGACTTTACTCTTCATGGCGCCCCTTGCCAAGCATGCATACAAGCAATAGCGCACGCCCGACCACAGACCAGTTGGAAAAAATTGGCATTAAACAAGGCCAATTTCAATACCATTCGGCATCCATAAAAAATCCTTCATTAACAATGACTTGCAATCAATCCGTCGGGCATGGCGGGACGCCGCGCAACGCATTTATTAATACCACTTAAATACCTGTTGACAAGCCATCTGGGCGACAATATAGTGCCTTCAGCTTTTTCGCCGCCCGACAAATAAAAGAACCAAGACAGGCGCACTCAACCAAACGCGGGACTGCATAACATGATCGAATACATAATCGGCGTCGACGGCGGGGGAAGCGGTACCCGCGTACGCCTGGCGCGCCTCGACGGCCAGGAACTGGCGCAGGGACAAAGCGGCCCTTCCGGCCTGGGACTGGGCATCGAACGGGCCTGGACCTCCGTGGCGCAGGCCGTCACCCTGGCTTTCCGCGCGGCCGGCCTGGAACAGCCATCCTTGCAGCGCATGGCCATCGGCCTGGGCCTGGCCGGCGTGCACAACAAGCAGTGGGCCGTCAGCTTCGTCGAACACAATCCCGGCTATGCCTTTGTGGCACTCGAATCGGATGCCCTGACCACCCTGCTGGGCGCGCATGCGGGCCAGCCGGGCGCCATTGTTGCCATCGGCACGGGCAGCGTGGGCGAAGTGCTGCACGCGGACGGCAGCCGCCATGAGGTGGGCGGCTGGGGCTTCCCTTCCGGCGACGAGGCCGGCGGCGCCTGGATCGGCATGCGCGCCATCAACCATGCGCAGCAAGTAGTCGACGGTCGCGTGCCCGGCAGCGCCTTCGCCACGGCCGTCATCGACGCCTGCGGCGGCCAGCGCGACGCCATGCAGGTGTGGCTGGCGGCCGCCAGCCAGACCAATTTCGCGCAACTGGCGCGCCTGGTGCTCGAACACGCGGCCAGCAATGCCGTGGCGCGCACTATCCTGGTCGATGCGGGCCGGCAGATCGCGCTGATCGCCAGGGCGCTCGACCCGGCCGGCGCCTTGCCCGTGGCCCTGTGCGGCGGCCTGGCGGCCCCCTTGTCGGGCTACCTGCCGGCGGAACTGTTGCAACTGGTCGTGCCGGCACAGGGCGACTCGGCCGCAGGCGGTCTGCGCCTGATACGCAAGCACTTGCAGGAGCAATGACCATGCTGGCCAAACTGTCCACCTTCAAACCCAATCCGGCCAGCGACACGCCGCTCTACATGCAGCTGGCGAACATGCTGTCGGACGGCATCGCCAGCGGCGACTGGCGCGCCAACCAGGCCCTGCCGTCCGAACGCGTGCTGTCGGACATCCTGGAAATCTCGCGTGTCACGGCGCGCAAGGCCATCGACATGCTGTGCGACCGGGGCATGCTGACGCGCAAGCGCGGCTCGGGCACCTACATCACGCCCAAGCTGGAACAGCCGCTGTCGCGCCTGACGAGTTTTTCGGAAGAATTGCGCCAACGGGGCTTTACGGCCGGCTCGCGCTGGCTGCAGCGCGACATCGGCTCGGCCGCGCCGCTGGAACTGCTGTCGCTGGGCCTGTCGCCGCACATGCCGGTGGCGCGCTTGCGCCGCTTGCGCACGGCCGATGAAGTGGTGATGGCGATCGAAACGACCACCATCCCCGCCCTGTACATGCCGGACCCGCAGCAGGTGACCGATTCGCTGTACGGCTACCTGGAGTCGCGCGGCACCATCCCGATGCGCGCGCTGCAGCATATCCGCGCCGTCAACGCCACGGCGGAACAGGCCAAGCTGGCCAATATCAAGACGGGTGAAGCCATGCTGCACATCACCCGTGTCAGTTATCTCGACAACGGCGCAGCGGTGGAACTGACCCACTCGTATTGCCGCAGTGATTATTATGAATTCGTAGCGGAGTCGCGCAGATGAGCAGCACTATCAAAGGCAATATCCTTACCCCCGGCGGCTGGATCCACGGCGCCATCGCCTTCGGCGAGCGGGTCGACAGCATCACGGGCGATTCCCTTCACCCGTCGAACAACAGCGACGACTATATTCTGCCCGGCTTTATCGACCTGCACGTGCATGGCGGCGCCGGCAAGGACATCATGGAAGGCGGCGAAGCCGTCTACACCATCGCGGCCATCCACGCGCGCCACGGCACCACCAGCCTGCTGGCCACCACCATGACGGCGCCGCCGGAAGACATCGACATGGCTCTGACGGCCATCGGCATCGCCGCCAACCACCGCCGCCCGAACACGGCGCGCGTGCTGGGCGCCCACCTGGAAGGCCCGTACATCAATTCGGGCAAGCTCGGTGCGCAGCCGAACTTCGCGCGCGCCGCCACCCTGGCTGAAATCGAGCGCCTGCAAACGCTGGCCAAGCTGCGCGTCATCACCGTGGCGCCGGAAATCGCCGGTCACCTGGACCTGGTGCGCGCCCTGGCCGACGCCGGCGTGCGCGTGCAGATCGGCCACACGCTCGGTTCGTACGAAGACGGCGTGGCCGCGCTGGAGCACGGCGCCATGGGTTTCACGCACCTGTTCAACGCCATGAGCGGCCTGCACCACCGCGAGCCGGGCATGGTCGGCGCCGCCCTGGCGCACGCCGAATACGCGGAACTGATCCCCGACCTGCTGCACGTGCATCCGGGCGCCATCAAGGTGGCCCTGCGCGCCATCCCGCGCCTGTACTGCGTTACCGATTCGACGGCCGCCACCGGCATGCCGGACGGCGAATACATGCTGGGCCGCCACGCCGTGCAGAAATGCATGGGCGGCGTGCGCCTGCCCGACGGCACACTGGCGGGCAGCACCCTGACCCTGGACCAGGCGCTGCGCAACCTGGTGGGACTGGGACTGGACCTGGCCGACGCGTCCAAGCGCGTGTCGACCAATGCCGCCGATTACCTGGGCCTGGAAGAACGCGGCCGGCTGGCCCCCGGCACTTACGCCGATCTGGTGGTACTCGATCGCGATCTCAAACTCAAAGCTGTGTATATAGAAGGAGAAATCTGTGACCTCAATGATGCTTAAAGAAGCCATTTCCGCCGCCGAATGCGTCGCCCTGCAACTGGCCAGCGACACGGAACGCTACGCGGAACTGGGCCGCAAATTGAGGAGCACCTCGTTCTCGACCGCGCTGACCATCGCGCGCGGCAGCTCCGACCACGCCTGCAATTACGTCGCCTACCTGATCATGGCGCGCCTGGGCCGTGTCGTGGCCTCGCTGCCGATGTCGCTGGTCACCCTGAACAAATCGCCGCTGGTGACGCGCGACACCCTGGCCATCTCGATCTCGCAATCGGGCCAGAGCCCGGACGTGGTCGAGCCGATCCGCTATTTCCGCGACGGCGGCGCCACCACCGTGGCCCTCGTCAACGACATCGATTCGCCGCTGGCGCACGCCGCCGAATGGGCCATGCCCCTGCGCGCCGGCAAGGAACAAAGCGTCGCCGCCACGAAAAGCTTCATCACCAGCCTCGTCGCCGGTGCGCGCATGGTGGCCCAGTGGCAGAACGACCCCGAACTGCTGGGCGGCCTGGAAGCGCTGCCGGAGGCGCTGCTCGAAGCGACACGCGTCGACTGGTCGCCGGCCATCGACGTGCTGGCCCCGGCCCGCAACATCATGGTCGTCGGGCGCGGCATCAGCTTCCCCGTGGCGCTGGAGTCGGCCTTGAAATTCAAGGAAACCTCGGCCCTGCAGGCGGAAGCGTTCAGCGGCGCCGAAATCAAGCACGGCCCGATGGCCCTCATCGAAGACGGCTACCCGCTGCTGATTTTTGCCACCCGCGGCCCGACCCAGGCCGGCCTGCTGCAACTGGCCAGCGAAATGCGCGGCCGCGGCGCCAAGGTCTTGCTGGCGGCCCCCGCCGACGTGGCCGAGCGCGACCTGACCCTGCCCGTGGCGGCCACGCCGGACCTCGATCCGATCGTCGCCATCCAGTCCTTCTACGTGATGGCGGCCAAGCTGTCGGCCGCGCGCGGCATGGACCCGGATGCGCCGCGTCACTTGAGCAAGGTAACAAAAACAAACTAAGCACTCCCCGGCAGCTGCGCCCCCGGCACGGGGCGCGGCTGCCGGCAGAAGCACCCGAATATAAGCGACGGCAAGGGCATGTACCCGCGCCGCGGACTCATGGACATTGGAGCGCCACGCTCCAGGATAAAAATGACGATCAAGAGACTGTTGGCGGTTGTTGCCTGCGCGGGCCTGCTCGCGCCGCAGGCATGGGCTGCCGAGAAAATCGAATTCTGGACCTTCAGCATGAAGCCCAAGTTCACGCCGTATTTCAATACGGTGGTGGCGCGCTATGAGGCGCAGAATCCCGGCGTCAAGATCGAATGGATCGACTTCCCGTGGGACGTCATCCAGACCAAGCTGGTCACGCGCATCGTGGCCGGCACGCCGCCCGCACTGGTCAGCCTGAACGTGCCATGGGCCGACGAATTTGCGCGCGACGGCTTGCTCACGCCAGTCGATGGCCTGATCCAGGAAGCGCGCGCCAGCTTCATTCCCAGCGCCCTGGACGACTTGCGCTTCAAGGGCCGCACCTACGGTTTTCCCATGTACAGCAATGTCGCGGTGATCGCCTTCAATAGCGCCATCTTCAAGCAGGCGGGTCTCACGCGCGGCCCCGCCAGCCTCGATGAACAGCTGGCGTACGCGCGCCAGATCGCGCAACGCACGGGCAAGGCCGGCATCGCCCCCGCCCTGTCAAAAATCGACGGCCTGTTCATGCAGCAGGGCCTGGCCGTCATCACAGACAACCGCGCCGTCTTCAATTCGCCGCAGCACGTGGCGCTGGTACAAAAGCTGGCCGACACCTACAAGGCCGGTGGCCTGCTGAAGGAAAGCCTGTTCGCCGAAGACAATTTCCCGGCCGTGATCGACGCCTACAAGGGCGGTCGCCTGGGCATGCTGCTGGCGCCGCCGACAGCCATGCAGCGCATCCGCGGCGACGCGAAAGACATCTACGCCATCACCGACGTGGCGCCCGCGCCGCTGGGCCCCACCGGCATCGCCGACGGCGGCTGGCTCGTGCATTTCGCCATTCCGAAAGGCGTGCCGGCGCGCCAGCTGCCATCGGTGGGCAAGTTCGCGCGCTTCCTGACGAACGACGCCAACCAGCTGGAATTCGCGCGCCAGGCCAGCGTCTTTCCCACCACCGTCAAGGCGGCGGCAGATCCATTCTTCCTGTCCACGCCGGCAAACGCGGGCGCGGCTGAAAAGGCGGTGGCCGCCGGCGCCCTGTCGATGGGCCACTCGCGCACCCTGTACGTGGCCGGCATCGACGACTACGACGAGCTGCGCCGCTCGCTCGTGAAAGCCGTCGAAGCAGGCGTGACGGGCAAGCAGGATGTCAAGCAGGCGCTGGACCAGGCCGTCGCCATCTGGAACCGCAAGCTGGCCACCCTGCCGCGCCATTAAGGCAACAAGGACACCATGAAACTCGCCCATCGCCATACCTTGCAAGCCTGGCTGTTCCTCGCCCCGGCCCTGCTGCTGCTGGCCGCCTTTTCCTTCTGGCCCGTCGGCTATGGCTCCGTGCTGGCGTTTACCGATTACAGCCTGATACGCGAGACGCGCTTCGTCGGCCTCGATAACTTCCGCTACATCTTCAACAACGAGATGTTCGTCTCGGGCCTGAAAAATTCGCTGATGTTCTTGCTGATGGTGCCCTTCGTGCAGGTCGGCGCCATCGTGCTTGCCGTCCTGGTGAACAACCGCCTGCCCGGCATCCGCCTGTTCCGCGCCGCCTTCTACGTGCCCGTGGTGACCACCGTCTCCGTGGTCGGCATCATGTGGGGCTTCATGTTCCACGAACAGGGCGCGCTGAACTACGTGATGATGACGTTAAGGCTGGTGAACGCGCCCGTGGGCTGGCTGACGAACGACAGCCTGGCCCTGTTTGCCGTCATGTTCGTCACCCTGTGGCGCGGCCTGGGCTGGTACATGGTGATGTACCTGGCGGCCTTGCAATCGATCCCGTCGGACATGCAGGAGGCGGCCATGCTCGATGGCGCCAACCGCTGGCAGCGCTTCTGGAAGATCACCGTGCCGATGCTTCGCCCGACCATCATGCTGTGCTCCATCCTGTCCGTGCTGGCGGCCCTGAAGGCGTACCAGGAAGTCGACGTGCTGACCCAGGGCGGGCCGATGAATTCCACCTTCACGGCGCTGTACTACGCGTATGACCAGGGGCTGAAGCACTTGAAACTGCCGCGTGCGCTGGCGGCCAGCTTCGTCGTCTCGCTGTTCTGCATCGGCATCGCCCTGCTGTGCCTGCGCTATCTGAAACCGAAGCACCGCTGACACGGGAATGACCATGAAAAACCGCTCCCGCCCCCTGACAACGCGCCTGCACATCCTGGGCCACTACGCCGTGCTGTGCGCGATCGCCGTCGTCTGCGTCTTCCCGTTCTGGTGGACCCTGGTGACGGCCATTTCCACGGAAGGCAATATCTTCGCCTTCCCGCCCACCTTCTGGCCGAAGGCGCCGTCCTTGGCCAACTTCATCGAAGTGTTCAAGGCGATCCCGATCTGGTCGTTCTTCAAGAATTCCGTGCTGATCGCCGTGTTTACCGTGTTCTGGAAACTGCTGCTGTGTTCACTGGCCGCGTATCCGCTGGCGCGCCTGAAATTCCGCGGCCGCAAACTCGTGTTCGGCCTGATCCTCGCTACCCTGGTGCTGCCGTCGGAAGTGAACTTCCTCGTCAACTTCATCACCATCACGCAAATGAGCCTGGTCGACACCTACACGGGCGTGATCCTGCCCAACGTGGTGACGGCCGTGGCCATCTTGCTGCTCAAGCAGGCGTTCGAGGAAGTGCCGCAAGACCTGATCGACGCGGCGCGTGTCGATGGCGCGTCCGAGTGGGTCATCTTCAGCCGCATCATGCTGCCCCTGATCACGCCATGGCTGGCCACCGTCGGCATCCTGACGGCCGTCGAATCGTGGAATGAATACATCTGGCCGTCCATCGTCATGAGCAAGCCCGATGAATTCCCCCTGTCGGTGGGCGTGCTGTACTTGCGCGGCACGTTCGGCAGCAGCACGCGCGTGATCGCCGCCGGCACCCTGATCACCATCGTGCCGACCCTGCTCGCCTTCCTGTTTACCCAACGCTTCTTCATGCGCGGCATGGACGGCGCAGTCAAATGAAAACGTCTCTCGATAAGGAAGCCTCCATGCACGACCAGCGCATCAGCATCAGCAAGAAAGTCCGCAGCCCGATCACCTGGGTACCCACCTTGTACTTCGCCCAGGGCCTGCCGTTTTACGCCGTGGCCCTGGTGGCCGGCCTGATGTTCAAGAGCATGGGCGTGCCGAACGACCAGATCGCCCGCTGGACGGGCCTGATCGGCTTTGCCTGGGTCTTCAAGTCGCTATGGAGTCCCTTCCTGGAACTGGCGTCGAGCAAGAAGACCATGGTGGTCCTGTTCCAGTTTCTCGGTGGCCTGAGCCTGGGCCTGATCGCGCTGGCGCTGCAAACGCCGCTGTGGTTCGCCGCCTGCATCGCCGTGCTGTTCGTCGCCGCCCTGGCCTCGTCCACGCACGATATCGTCTGCGACGGCTTGTACATCGCCAGCCTGTCGGACAAGCAGCAGGCCGCCTACGCGGGCTGGCAAGGGGCCTTCTTCAACGCCGGCAAATTCATTTCGCTGGGCGGCCTGGTGATCCTGGCCGGCTACCTGGAGAAAAAAATCGGCATCAAGCCGGCATGGTCGGTGATCTTCCTGATCATCGGCGCCATGATGCTGTCGCTGGCCGCGTACCACTTGTGGGCGCTGCCGCAGGTGCGCAACGCGGCCGTGACCGACAAGAGCGTGGCCGGCATCAGCCGCACCTTGTGGGACGTACTGGTCGACTTCCTGAAAAAACCGGGCATCTGGGGCATGATCGCCTTCATCATCCTGTTTCGCGCCGGCGAGGCGCAAGTGCAGACCATCGGCCCGCTGTTCCTGCGCGAAGCGCGCGAACTGGGCGGCCTGGGCCTGTCGACGACGGAAGTGGGCGCCGTCTACGGTACGGCCGGCACGGTCGCTTTTCTGCTCGGCAGCATCGGCGGCGGCTATTTCACTTCCTGGCTGGGCCTGAAACGCGCCATGTTCTTCCTGATCCTGGCCATGAACTTGCCCAACCTGGTGTTCTACTACCTGAGCCACAGCATGCCGACCGACCTGACCCTGATCACCGCCGCGCTCAGCGTGGAAATGTTCGGCTATGGCTTCGGCTTCGTCGGCCTGATCCTGTTCATGATGCAGGTCGTCTCGGTCGGCAAGTACCAGACGGCCCACTATGCATTCGCCACCGGCGTGATGCAGCTCGGTTCCGTGCTGTTCAAGATGATCAGCGGCGACATCCAGACGGCGCTCGGCTACAAGACCTTTTTCCTGTGGGTGCTGATATCGGCCATCCCCGTACTGGTGCTGTCGCGCTTCATGCGCATCGGCCCGAAGGATACCTCCAACCCATCTGACGCCGGCGCCACCTCTGCACCGGCCAGCGCAAGCTAGGATAGAAGCATTTCATGGCACATATCGCTTTAAAGAACATCGTCAAGCTGTACGACGACAAGCACCCCGTCATCCACGGCATCGACCTCGATATCCGCGACGGCGAATTCGTCGTCTTCGTGGGGCCATCGGGCTGCGGCAAATCGACCCTGCTGCGCATGATCGCCGGGCTGGAAGACATCACGGATGGCGAGCTGCATATCGGCGGCCAGCTGGCCAACGATATCGCGCCGGCCGAGCGGGGCCTGGCCATGGTGTTCCAGAGCTACGCCCTGTATCCGCACATGACGGTGTTCGAGAACATGGCCTTCGCCCTCTCCCTGGCCGGGCATAAAAAGGCCGAGGTGCGCGCCGCCGTCGAGCGTGCGGCCGACATCCTGCAGATCACGCCTTTATTGAAACGCAAGCCGAAGGACCTGTCGGGCGGCCAGCGCCAGCGCGTGGCCATCGGCCGCGCCATCGTGCGCAAACCCAAGGTCTTCCTGTTCGACGAACCGCTGTCGAACCTCGACGCCTCGCTGCGCGTGCAGATGCGCGTGGAAATCTCGCGCCTGCACCAGGAATTGAAGACGACCATGATCTACGTCACGCACGACCAGGTCGAGGCCATGACCCTGGGCGAGCGCATCGTCGTCTTCAACGGCGGACGCATCGAGCAGGTGGGCAGTCCGCACGAACTGTATAACAATCCCGGCAACCTGTTCGTGGCCGGCTTCCTCGGCGCGCCGAAGATGAACTTCGTCGCTTGCGAGGCCGTCGCCTCTGGCCCCGGCTCCGTGGCCGTACGCCTGCCTGGCGGCGCCGTCATCGACGTCGAAGCGCAGGGTGAGACCGTGGCGCCGGGCGACCAGCTGACCCTGGGCGTGCGCGCCGAACATGTCAGCCTGCAGCAAGGCAGCAATGCGGGCGACAACGTGGTCGACGCGGCCGTCAGCCATGTGGAATACCTGGGCGACGTGGCCATCGTTTACGCCAGCATGCCGGGGGTGAACGATATGCTGGCCGTCAAGCTGCCGGCCGAGGAAGGCTTGCGCCACGCGGGCGACGCCATGCGCCTGCACCTGCCGCCGCAGCGCTGCCTGCTGTTCGATGCCAAAGGGCAAGCCCTGGCGCGCACGTTTGCCGCACCCGCTCAGCCGTTTATGTGACAATAGCCGTTTTGTATCATGCCGCTTCTGTTTGACTTGTGCAGGCAGACCGGCATAAATGTGTTTTTTCGAGCTTCCTTGCCCCTCTGGCAATGCTACTACACGATGTTGCGGCTGCCAGTGCCGGTGCGTATTTTTGTTATTGATTGAAGGATTGACCATGTCCCAATTCCGTCTTGCACGCCTTAGCCTGCTCCTGGCCGCCATCGGCCTGAATGTCTTGCCAGCCCTGTCGCACGCGCAGGAGGCCAAGCCGGCCGCCGCTGCCGGTGCACCTGCCGCCGCGCCTGCCGATACGGTGCGCCCTGAAGTGTTCAAGCTGCTCGATCCGGACGCCGTGAAGGCGTCGATGGATGCGAAAAACTACGCCGACGTGCAAAGCCGCATCGACCAGGCTGCCGCCATTCCCGCCCTGACGCCGTACGAATTGTTCGTGCTGAACCGCCTGCGCGTGGCGCTGGCGTCGACCACCAACAATGCGCCTATGGCCATGACGGCGCTGGAAGCGGTCATCGAATCGGGCAAGCTGGAAAAAAAGGTACAAGGCGATTTCATCCAGGCGCTGGCCAACTACCACTACAACGCCAAGGATTATCCGAACGCCATCAAATGGTTCACCCGCTACCAGACGGAAACCGGCGATGTGGCTGGCGTGCGCCAGTACATCATCCGCGCCTACTACTTCAGCAATGATTTCGCGCGCGCGAAACAGGAACTGATGGCCGACCTGACGGCCAAGCAGCAAGCGGGCAAGACCCCGACAATCGAAGAACTGCAATTGCTGGCCAACACGGGTTCGAAAAGCAAGGATCCAGCCACCTACCTGGTCGCCATGGAAAACCTGGTGCGCTACTACCCGTCGGATGACTACTGGAGCGATTTGCTGAGCCGCACGCAAGGCAAGGCCGGCTATTCCGACCGTTTCGCGCTCGACGTGCTGCGCCTGCAATTCAAGGCCGTGGGCACCATGCCGCCGCAAGATTACAGCGACATGGCTGAAATCGCCTTGCAGAACGCCTTCCCGACGGAAGCGAAAAAAGTCCTCGACGCGGGCTTTGCCAAAGGCGTGCTGGGCACGGGCGCAAATGCCGCCAAGCACAAGAAACTGCGCGACCAGGCCAACAAGGCTGCCGCAGACGACGCGAAAAACATCGCCAGCGGTGAAGCATCGGCCATGAAGAGCAAGGATGGCACGGGCTTGATCAACCTCGGCTACGCCTTCGTGACGATGGACCAGTTCGACAAAGGTATCGACCTGATCCAGAAAGGCATCGCCAAGGGCGGCCTGAAGCGTCCGGAAGATGCCAAGCTGCGCCTCGGTTACTCCTACGCGATGGCCGGCAAGAAAGACGACGCCATCAAGGTACTGGAAACGGTCAAGGGTGGCGATGGCGTGGGCGACCTGGCCCGCTACTGGATCCTGTGGCTGAACCGTCCTGCCACCGCAGCGGCGGCGCCGGCAGCAGCGGCACAGTAATTCCCGCTCCCAGCAATATGCGCAAGGCAGTTCCCGGTTCACGCCGGGGCTGCTTTTTTTTCGACCTTTTTCCTCCTTCCATGCCGCCAGCCACCGTCGCCACTGCCACCGTCGCCGAACGATTGATCAGCCTGGACGCGTTCCGCGGCTTCGTGATCGTCATCATGATCTGGGTTAATTACCTGGCCGGCATGCCCCGCATCGCCTGGTGGCTCGAGCATGCGGGTCCCCGCGCCGATGGCATCACCATGCCCGACCTGGTCTTTCCCGGTTTCCTGTTCATGGTCGGCATGGCCATACCGCTGGCCTTGCAGCGCCATTGCGGCCACGTCACGCCAGCCCTGCTGGGGCGCCTGCTGTGGCGCTCCGCCAGCCTGATGCTGGCCGGCGTCGTGCTGGCCAACGCCTACCGCTACGATGCGCAGGCGGCGCCGCTGCCGCACGCTGTGTACTTCCTGCTGTTTTACGTGGCCATGATGCTGCTGTGGCGCCAGGGCGCGGGCAAGCTGGAGCTGGCTGCAGGCGGCGTCCTGATGCTGTTCCTGCTGGCAACGTTCCGCGGCGAACTGAACGCGGAGTTTTCCAGCACCTGGCTGCAACCGTCGTGGTGGGGCATCCTCGGCATGATAGGCTGGTCCTATTTGCTGTGCAGCCTGCTGTACCTGGCGTGCCGGGGCAGCGGCACGGCGCTGATGGGCGTATTTTCCCTGCTGCTCGTGCTGTACATGGGCGGCATGGCGGGCAGCCTCGATTTCCTGCCTGCAGGCATCAACGCCTTCGTCAACGTGCCGCAAGTACTCGGTTCGACGGCGGCCAATGTACTGGCCGGCACCCTGGTGGGCCAGCTGTTTCTGCGCGGCGCCGCCCTGAGCCATGGGCAGCGCATCCGTTTCATGGCGTGGTTCGCGCTGGGCCTGTTCGCGGCCGGCATGCTGCTGCGGCCATATCACCACATCAACAAGATCGCGGCAACGGAATCCTACACGCTCGTGTGCAGCGCCCTCATCCTGGCCCTGTTCCTCGTGTTTTATGTCGTCATCGACGTGTGGCGCTGGCGCGCCTGGGCCGTGGTGCTCTTGCCCGCTGGCACCAATGCCCTGTTCGCCTACATCGTGCCCGACCTGTGGCAGCAACTGGCGGCCGTGCTGCACTTGCCGCCAGTCTGGTGGCCGTATCTGGCGACGGGCGGCGCGGCCGGCCTGTGGAACGCGGCCGCCGTCACCGCCCTGATGCTGCTCTTCACCGCACTGGCCACGCGCTACGGCCTGAAATTGAAATTCTAGACCTTGATGTAGATCTTGCGCTTGTCCATCGCATACGCGATCAGCCAGCACAGCAGCATGAAGCTGACGGCAAACAGCAAGGAGCCCACGCGGGCCGGCGCCCAGCCCGTAAACCAGTGCTGGTACAGCCACTGGTACAGGTTGCCGCCGCCGATGCGCACGGTAAAGGCGATGATCACCAGCACTTCCGACACCAGGTAAATGAATAGCGTGTTCTTGCCGAAGACTTCAAAAAAGTAGGTCCAGCCCGTGACCTTGCGCAGGTCGATGACGAACATCAGCAGCGCCAGCAGCAGCAAGTCGAGGCCGATACCGAGCATCACATAAGAGCTGGTCCACAGTTTCTTGTTGATCGGGAACACCTCATTCCAGCACAGGGCCACGGCCACGCAGATGACGCCAGCCACCACCAGCCGATACAGCGCGGCACGCAGATGCGCCGGCGCCGTCTGGCGCACGAAGCTGCCCGCCAGGTAGCCGGCAATCACGTTGACGATAGCGGGCAAGGTGCCGAGGATGCCTTCCGGATCGAAGGCGATGCCTTCGCCGTGGTACAGGTGGCTGTCACCCAGCAAGATCAGGTCCAGCTTGGCCGGCGCGTTGCCGTGCAAGCTGTAGTCGCCCCAGGTCGCCAGGATGGCCCAGTAGCCGAGCAAGGCGCAGGCGCTGAAGACGAGCGCGCCGCGCGTCTTCCAGTAATGCAGGATCAGGGAAGCGGCCAGGTAGCACACGGCGATGCGCTGCAGCACGCCGGGAATGCGCGTGTGCGACAGCGGCGACCAGGCGAACTGGCCCGCATCGTCGATCTTGAAGAAGGGGAACCAGTACAGCAGGAAGCCCAGTAAAAAGATCAGCACGCTGCGCTGGCACAGCTTGGCCAGCACGGTGCCATGGCCGAGATTTTCATACTTTCCCAGGGCAAAGGCCAGCGCATTGCCGACGACAAACAAAAAGCTGGGAAACACCAGGTCCGTGAGGGTAAAGCCATGCCATTCGGCATGCAGGAACGGCGCATACACGCTGCCCCAGTCGCCCGGAGTATTGACGACGATCATCAGGGCGACGGTCAGGCCCCGCAGGACGTCGAGGGCGAGGTAGCGTTGGGAAGCAATAGTCATGGTCAAACAATTCCAAAAGAAAAAAGCCGGCTCCCCGCTTGTGGCGGAAAGCCGGTAAAAAAACTATAACTTGGCGCGCAGGCCAAAGTAAAACTGCCGGCCGTTCGAGTACAGGGCCGTCGGCTGGTCCTGGTTGGCGCCGTAATACTTGAGCACCGGGTTATTCAGGTTCAGCACATCGAAGGTCAGCGAATAGCGCTCGTCGATCTTGTAGTTGAGCGACGCGGCCAAGTTGCCCACGCCGTGCACGTACTGGGGCGAGCTGCTGAACAGGCCGGCCAGGAAGCTGGAGCGGTAGGTATAGGCCAGGCGCGCGCTCAGGCGCTCATCCTCGTAATAGCCTTCCAGGTTGTAAGTGCCGCGCGAACTACCCACCACGGCGGCCCCATCGTCGGCCTTGCCATTCGTATAGGTGTAATTGCCCACCACGCCGAAACCGCCCCACAAGCCTTGCTGGTAACTGAGTTCCACACCCTTGTTCTTGGCGCCGATATTCGTCGGCGACTGGATCACATAGGTGTTGAATTTCTTGAAGGTATTATTGTAGTAGCTCACGGGCGCCGTACCAAACGTCACGTACGATTTCATGTCCATGTAGAAGGCGCCCACCGACAACATGGCCTTCGGCGCGAAATACCATTCCAGGGTGGCGTCGTAGTTGGTCGAGCGTATCGGTTTCAAGTCCGGATTGCCGCCCGTGCCCGTCAGCAGCTGGTCGTTCAGGTTGACGGCGCCCACCAGCGCGCTGTAGTCGGCGCGCGCCATGGTTTTCGCCACGGCCGCGCGGGCCACCAGGTCCTTGCTCAAGTCAAACTTGATGTTCGCGCTGGGCAGGACATCCGTGTAGCTGTGCTTGACGACGGTGGGCGTGTAGGTGCCGAAAATATTTTCCTGGCCGATCGGATTTTCGCCGCCCGGCACGTTCGTCACCGTCGTCTGCTGCGTGCGCACGACGCGCACACCGACGTTGCCGCGCCACTTGTTGCCGGCCAGGTTGGCCATGATATAGGCCGCGCTATCCTTTTCCTTCACGTCCAGCTCGGCCGGCCAGTTGCGCGAATTCGGCCCGCCCGAATTGTCGTATTTGTTGGCCCACGCCACCAGGTCGGCCGGATCGAGCTGCCAGTAGCGGCCCTGCGCGCTGCCGCCCAGGCCCTTGCCGTAATCGCCGGGATAGGTGCCGCCATTCCACTTAGGCAAGGGCGCATTCGTCGTACCATCGCACACGGCGCAACTGCGGTTTTCCGGCCAGGACACATTGCGGTGGTGTTCCGCGTAGCGCGCGCCGAACTTCAGCGATTCCAGCACGCCATAATCCATGCTCAGCTCGCCATCGGCCTGGCCATATTTTTCCGTATCCAGGGTTTCCACATGCGAACCCCAGGCCGATGCCGTAACCGCGTTGGAGAATTTGGAAATGTCGAGGCCCGGAAAATTCAGCCTGGCCGGCGACAGGCCGTTCAGCTGGTAGGACACGCCCACGCCCGTCAAGCCCGCCTCATAGCCGAGGTCGACTGGCGTCTCGCCAATGCCGCGCGTGTAGCCGAGGCTGCCCGTGATGCGCAGGCGCTCGCTGGCGCGGTAGCTGCCATTGAAGTCGATATAGGCGGTCGAGGAGTTCGAACCGGGACGGTAGATCTGGTCGACCAGGGCCGGATACAGCTGGCCGTTGTACGGCGTGGTGGCGTTAGCCAAAGGAAATTGCGACGCGGGAAAATCGGCCGCCACCAGGGTATTGTTCTTGACCGTAAACCTACTGGGAATCACGCCCACGTGCTTGCCGTCATTGTCGACGGCATTCAGGTTGGCGCCCGGCTGGTTATAAAAGCTGCGGTTGTAATTGGCCGCGTCCAGCTTGGAATAGAAGCCGTTAACGTCCAGCATAAGATCGGAAGTAGGCTTGAATTGCAGGTCGACGCTGCCGCCCTGGCGCTTGCGTACCTGTTCGAACAGGGCCGAGTTGATGCCCAGCGGCGCCAGCACGCCGGCCAGTTCCGGATATTTCTGCGCGGCCGGGCTGTTGGCGTCGATGGCGCCATAGCCGAAGAATTCCTGGCCGTCACGGCGCTCGTGGCGCTTTTCGGAAAACACCTGGAACAGCACGCCCATGGTCTTCGCTTCGTTCTTCCAGTTGAACAGGGCATTCATCTGCGGATCGGTCTTGCCCGGCAAGTCCGCATAGATGGCCTGCACGGCCAATTCCGCCGTGAACGGCTGCTTGAAACTGAGCGGCTTGCGCGTCTCGATATTGATGGAGCCGGCCACCCCCCCTTCCACCAGGTCGGCCTGCGCGCTCTTTTGCACGGTGACGCGGCTGACGATTTCCGACGGCAGCAAGGCAAAGCTGACGCTGCGCCCCACGGTGCCCACCTGGTCGGTGACGAACCAGTCGCCCGTACCCACGGCGTGGCCGTTGATCAGGGTTTGCGTCAGGCTGGGACTGGTGCCGCGGATGCTGACCCGGTCATTTTCCGAGAAGCCGCCCTCGCCGCCGGCCGACGAGGAAATATTCACGCCCGGCACGCGCTGCACGGCGTCGGCCACGTTCTTGTCGGGCAGCTTGCCGATGTCTTCCGCGCTGACGACGTCGATCACGGAATCGCTGTTGCGCTTCTGGCTCAGCGACTGTTCCAGCGAGGCGCGGATGCCGGTGACGACGACTTCCTGCATGGCCGGAGTGGTGAACTGGGCTTGCTGCGCCTGGGCCGCCATGCTCATGGACAGCAAGGCGGCAGCGGCGGCGATGGGGTGTAGTACGGGGTGCAAACGACTGTTCATAGACTCCTCGTTATAGATGTCCGCCACGGTGGCGGGACGGTTTTATATGAGTACAGACGGCAGGCGCCCAGCCAGCGGGCGTCGAAAAAAAAGGCAAGCTCCCGAAACAGGAACTTGCCTTGAAAAGACCGAGGAAGAGCGGGCCTGACGCGGGTGCATCAGGCCAGATCGTCTTGCTTACAGCTTGGCGCGCAGGCCCAGGTAGAAGGTACGGCCGTTGCTATAGAAAGCGCGTGGCTGATCCTTGTTTTCCGCATACATCTTGATGGTCGTGTTCGTCAAGTTAAGCGCATCGAACGTGATCGTGAAGTGTTCGTTGATCTTGTAGTTGAGCGAACCGGCCAGGCCGCCCGCGCCGGCAACGTGCTGGCTGGCGCCACGGTCCACGCCCGCCTTGTAGGCGGAACGGTAGTTGTAGGCCAGGCGTGCGCTGAGGGCGTTGGCTTCGTAGAAGGCCGTCAGGTTGTACGTGCTGCGCGATGCATTGACCAATTCATCACCATTGTCCAGCTTGCCGTCGGCATAGGTGTAGTTGGCCAGGATGCCGAAGTCGCCGAACAGCGGTTGCTGGTAGCTGAATTCCGCGCCCTTGTTCTTGCCGCTGGTATTGAATGGCGACGTGATCTGGTACACGGCATTGGCATTGCGCTTGCTGTTGAAGTACGTGGCGTTGACGGTACCGTTCGACACGACCGATTTCAGGTCCATGTAGAACAGGCCCACCGAGAAAGCCGACCTCGGTGCGAAATACCATTCGGCGCTGACTTCGGCGTTGTCCGACTTAACCGGGTTCAGGTTGACGTTGCCGCCGCTGCCGCTCAGGGCATCGTCGTTCAGCGATACCGAACCGCCCAGCGCGCTGTAGTCGGGACGGGCGATGGTGCGGGCCACGGCGGCGCGCACGACCAGGTCGTTGCGCACATCGAACTTGATGTTGGCGCTCGGCAGGTAGTCGTTGTAGCTGCGCTCATACAGGTGCTGCGAGTATGCGCCCCAGTCGGAACCGGTGATCGGGCCGCCGGCCTGGTTTACCAGGGTCGACTGCTTGGTGTGGACGGCGCGCAGGCCGAAGTTACCGCTCCAGTTGTCGCCCGTCAGGTTGGCCATGGCGTAGACAGCCGAGGTTTTTTCCTTCAGCTTGAACTCGTCGGTCCAGTTATGGCGGCGCACGTAGTCGAACAGGCGGTTGCCAGGTGCGGCGCCCCACGCGCCCAGTGCCGAACCGTCGTACTTGAAGTAGTTGCTCGACAGATTGCCGCCCAGGTTGTTGGCGAAGTCGCTCGGGTACATCGAGCCATTCCACGCCGGACCTGGATTGGAGAAGCCCAGGGCGCCCGGACGGGTTTCAAACGGATGCTCGGCATCGCGCTTGTGATCGGTCAAACGGCCGCCGAACTTGACCGAATCCCAGATACCGGAAGACAGGCGCAGCTCTGCATCGATCTGGGCATATTTTTCCTGGTCGACGGAACGCGATTCGCCGCCGCCGGCCCATGCCGTCGAGCCTGGCTTATTGGTGGTGCCACCAGGATAGGAAACGCTGGCCGGGCTCAAGCCGTTCAATTGATACACCATGCCGCCATCGACGTTGTTCTGGTAGTACACATCGTCACGGTCATAGCCGACGCCGTGGGTCTTGCCCAGTTTACCCGTCAGTGTCAGGTCCTTGGTGGCGCGGTACTTGAAGTTGAAATCGAGATAGTACGATTCGCCGCCAGCGTCAGGACGGTAGATATTGTCGACTTCGCCCGAGTTCCTGGCGAAGGTGGCGCCTGTCAGCGTGCCATTCTTGACCGTGTAGTTGGTCGGCACCTGGCCGGTCGACACGCCTTTGTCGTCGGTGCTGTTGATCGAGTTGGCAGGCGCGGCCAGCCAGTTGGTGTTTTGATGCGGCGCCTTCAGTTGCGAGTAGAAGCCGTTCACATCCAGGGTCAAGTCCTTGCTGGGCTTGAATTCGATGTCGAATGCGCCGCCTTCGCGGGTTTTCTTTTGCTCGAACAGGCTGGCGCCGATAAAGGTCGGCACTTTCACGCCAGCCAGTTCAGGATGGGCCTTGGCCGCGTTGCTGCCTGCGGCGATCGGCGTGTAGCCGAGGATTTCCTGGCCATCGCGGCGCACGGTCGATTTTTGCGAAAAGCCTTGCAGCATGATGCCCAGGGTATTCGTGTCATTCTTCCAGTTCACCAGCCCGGAGAACTGCGGGTCGGTCTTGCCGGCCAGGTCATTGTGGAAAGCCTGGATCGAGCCTTCCGCCGTGATCTGGTTCTTGAATTCCAGCGGACGGCGAGTGATCACGTCGATCACGCCGGAGACGCCGCCTTCAGGCAGGTCCGCCGTGGCGCTCTTGTGCACGACAACGGAGCTCACCAGTTCCGATGGCAGCAGGGAGAAGCTGCTGCTGCGGCCGACGTTGCCGCCAAATTGATTCAAGACAAACCAGTCGCCCGTGCTGATGGCATGGCCGTTGAACAGGGTTTGCTGGAAGCTGGGGCTGGTGCCGCGCAGGCTGACGCGGTCGTTTTCGCCGAAGCCGCCTTCGCCACCGGCCGATGATTGGGTATTCACACCTGGCAGGCGCTGGATCGCGTCGGCCACGTTACGGTCTGGCATCTTGCCGATATCTTCGGCGGTGACCACTTCCACCACGGAATCCGCATTACGTTTTTGCTTCAGCGATTTTTCCAGCGAGGCACGCACGCCGGTCACCGTCACCACGGTGGCCACGTCTTCGGCTGGCGCTTCCTGCGCCTGTGCCGAAAAGGACAGGCCGGCGACCATCACGGCAACGGCCGCAGCGATCGGCGTACGGCTGCGCGAGCCGGATTTCACGACGGCAGCTGCAGGTGTCAAATTGCGTTTCATGTACTCCCCCTTGATTTAGGCTCCAGGATTGGAACCTTTTCATTTTTAACGTAGGTCTTCTTTCCAGCCCGCCACTCTCACCGGCATGCTGCAGACCCTTCGGCACAACCACTTACAAAACCAATTCAACGCCAATATACTACTATCCAATACCAGAATACTACCAGTTGCAACTTTTTTTTTATAACGTTGTTTGAATCACACAGACCACTTCAGCTGAATCAATCTGTAGCCCGTAAGACCGGGGAAAGTACCAGTGAGGGCACGTATAAATTGCCGGCCTGATAATTCAAATTGGTTTTACAACGGTCTTTTTTGGTATTATCCAGCGACACAAAACAGATACAGAGCGCGTCTGCAACGCGCCGTAACGGAGACCCTCAGCGTATGACAACCCTGGCTCACATCATGCAAGGCCTGGGGCAGACGAGCAGCCTGCCCCTGTACCAGCAACTGCAGCGCGCGCTGCGCGAAGCGATCGACAAGCGCATCCTCGGTCCCGACGAAGCCCTGCCGGCCGAGCGCCAGCTGGCCAGCGACCTGGCCGTCTCGCGCATCACCGTGCGCAAGGCCATCGATGGCCTCGTCAACGAGGGCTTGCTGGTGCGCCGTCCCGGCTCGGGCAATTTCATCAATACGCGCATCGAGAAAAACTTCGCCAAGCTGACTTCGTTTTCCGAGGACATGCGGGCGCGCGGGCGCACGCCGCGCAGCGTGTGGCTCAAGCGCGCAGAAGGCACCGTGACGCCGGAAGAGGCCTTGCGCCTGCGGCTGTCGCCGGGCGCGCCCGTGTACCGCTTCCACCGCATCCGCTATGCGGACGAGGTGCCGATGTGCCTGGAATACGCGACCATCGTCGCCAGTTGCCTGCCGGCGCTCGACGCCGTCGATATCTCCATGTATGACGCGCTGGAACAGGCGGGCAACCGGCCCGTGCGCGCCTTGCAGCGCCTGAGCGCGCTTTTATTGACGGGAGAGCAGGCCAGCCTGCTGCAGGCGGAGGAAGGCGACGCGGGCTTGTCGGTGGAAAGGCTGGGCTTTTTGCGCGATGGCCGCGCCGTGGAATTTTGCCGTTCCTACTTCCGCGGCGATATGTATGACTTCGTGGCGGAATTAAGTACCAATTAATATCAGCTGCCCCATTTCGCCAATACCAGATAACACCACTTATTGCAGTGCAATATATATACCGGCAAAGCGCGGATATATGCACGGCAATGGTGCAATCATAGTCGGCGATTATGTAGCCGCGTACGTGGAATATAAAGGAAGGCTGCGCAATGCGGTTTTGCGCGTCAGAGTGCCGGCGCGGCGCGGCGCACGCACAGCAACATCACGCCCAGCGCCACGCACAGCCAGCCGAACAGCGGCCCCATCCAGCCAGCCCAGGTAACGACGGACGGGTGCGCCGGCAGCGGCGCCAGCAAGGTGCTGCCCGGCATGGCGCTGCTGGACCGCTCCTCCAGCACGCGGCCATACGCATCGCTGACCGTCAGCTTGCCTTCGCGCGCCGCGCGCAGCACGGCATAACCGTTTTCCACGCCGCGCACGACCGTCATGCGTGCGCCCATCCAAGCGTCGAGCTGGAAATCCCAGGCCGGCACCAGCATCGTTTGCGCCCCGGCCGCGCCATACGCGTGCCCCAGGGGCGCGAAATGCATGTCCTTGCAGATGGCCAGGCCCATGGCCTGGCCCGCCACCGGCTGCACGGCATACGCGCCGCCAGCAAGAAACTCGCGCTCGGGCGGCGCCAGATGATGTTTTTGATAGCTGACGGGCGCGCTCCCATCGGGCGCGAACAGCCAGGCCAGGTTGCGCCGGCCGCCAGCATCCTGCACGCCGATCCCCACGGTGATCCACGCTCCCGTGCCACGCGCCAGCGCCTGGAAACGCTGCCGCACGGCGTCCGCCTGCGCGGGCGCCAGCACGGCTATCTTTTCCGGCAACAGCACCAGCTGGGCGCCCTGCCCGGCCAGTTCTTCGACGTGGCGCGCGTACTGCTCCCAGACGGCTTGCGCGCGCGCCGGCGGCGTGGCCGGGCCGATAAAGTCATCGATGGCCACCAGGCCTGCCAGCGGCCCGGCTGGCGCCGGCGCACCGTGCACGCGCCAGGCGCCGCCGGCGAACGCGGCCAGCAGTACCAGCGCAGTGGCGAACGCCGCTGGCGCATACGCGCGGCCGCCCGCCAGCAGCAAGGCCAGCGCGGACGGCGCCAGGCACAGCAAAAACAGCAGGCCAGGCACGCCCGCCAGGGCCGCCACCTGCAGCACGGTAATATTATCCGCCTGCGAATACGCGAGGCTGCCCCAGTTACCATCCGGCAGCAAGGCCGCCATCACCGTATCGATGGCAACCCACAGCACGGGATACGCCAGCACCGTCCAGCTTGCCCGGTAGCGCAGCACGAGACGCCGCGTGGCCAGCACCACCAGCAGCCACAGCAGTGCCTTGACGGCGATCATGGCCAGCACGGCCGACAAAGGCATGAGCAGGCGGAAATAGACGACGTTGGATGACAGCCCCAGCGCGGCGGCCAGCAACGTCATCCAGGCCGCATCGCGGCGCGACGAGCGCAGGGCCAGCCACAGCACGGGCAGCGGCGCGCACCAGGCCAGCCAGCCCAGCGGCTGCGGCCCCAGCACCCAGTACAGGGGCAGGCCCGCCGCCAGCGCGGCGGCAATTTGCAACAGGCGCTGGCGCAGCGCAGTGCCGCCGGCAAACAGGGCCGGCGCAGACAAGGTATTGGAGATCATCATGTTTTCAAGGGAAGCCAGATTTCCACGCCGCCGTTGCCGCTGGCGGGATCGAAATTCTGGTTGTAGCGTTCAAAATCGGGCGCGTCGGCCACTTCCAGGCCCGACTGGGGCAGCCACTCGTTCCACACCGCATGCCAGGTGGTGCGGATGGTGGAAATATGCCCACGGTGATGGAACACGGCATAGCGCTGCGGGGCGATGCGCAGCCGTATCCAGCCATCGGGGGCCTGGGAAAAGTCGCTCACCGGCATGGCGCACAGGTAATCGAAATTGCCCGCGTCGTCATTGTTGCAGCACACGCCATACACCAACTGGCCGGGCGCCACATGGGGCAGGAAGCGCTGCCACAGGGCGGGAATGCCGGCAGCCGTCTCTGCGCGATAGCGTTCGACGAGACCCGCCACCAGCAAGGCGGGGCCCTGCTCGAAACGGGGCGCTTCCAGGGGCACACCCGGCACCACATCCATTTTGATGGCGTCGACCAGCGCGAGGTTGGCGACGTGGCGCTGGGCCCGTACCTTTTCCGGCGTGACATGGAACTGGTCGCGGAAGGCCCGCGTAAATGCTTCATGGGAACCGTAGCCGGCCTGCAGCGCGACGGCGAGGATGTCTTGCGCGCCCTGGGCCAGCACACGGGCAGCCTCGCTGAGCCGGCGCGCCCGCACATAGCGCATCACGGAGTGGCCCGTGGCCAGGCCAAACGCGCGCGTCAGGTGGCACGGCGAAGCGCCGCCCACATGGGCGATGTCACCGAGCGAGAGATTCTCCGCATAATGCGATTCGATATACCAGAGTGCCTTGGCCAGAGTGTGCATGGACGCTTCCCGTTGAACGAGCAGCGACTGTAGCATTTTCAGGGGGCCGCGACTTGACCGGAATTGCGCAATGCGGGCGAGCGGCTCCTATTTTCGCGTGCGCTTTTCGTATACCAACTGGCCGCTGCTGATCCGCGCCAGCTCCGCCATTTCCTGGGCCAGGAAGGCGAGCAGGTCGTCGATGCTGACGACGCCGGAGAGCGCGCCCAGGCTGTTGACCACGGGCAAGCGGCGGATGCCGTTGACGCGCATGCGTTCAATGATGTCGTAGACGTCTTCGTCTTCGCTGGCCGTGAGCAATTGCGGGCTCATGATGTCGCCCACCAGCAGGCTGGCGGGGTCGAGGCCCAGAGCGATGACGGAAATGACGATGTCGCGGTCGGTGAGGATACCGATGGGGACGCGCTCGCCATTCGGCTGTTCGGCCACGATCAGGTCGCCCACGTGATGCTGACGCATCAGCAGCGCAGCGTCTTGCACGCTGGTGTCACGCTGGCAATGGATGGTGTGCAGGGTACAGATGTCGCCGATGCGCATGTCGCCACTCCGTTTGAGGCAGAGTGTCCACGCTACGCCATCCCGCCGTGGCGGGTTTGAGGCACATCAATGAAACAGGTCTTACTTTTCTTCGGGCGGCGGCAGGAAGCAGGCTTCGACGATTTGCAGGTCGTTATCCTTGGCAAATTCGCGCACGAAGTGAAACGCCATCGGCTCGATCTCGCGCAGCTTGGTGTTGACCACCACCGACTTGACGCCATTGACGACGGTCGGGCGCACGTAGGGCGAATACTGGAGGTGCGCATTGCGCCCGCCACCTTCGGGATTGAAACAGGACATCACTCCACAAAGGCGCTCGGCCCAATCGCTGGGTCGGAATTGCTTGCCATTGCTGGTGAGACCAAGGATGAAGAACTCGTCTGAGAGTTCCCCTGTTTTTTGAGATAACTCGGCCATGTGGCTTGTCGGGACTGGATTGCGTGAATGGCCCCGGCGGGTAGGCCGGGATGGTAGTCAACTACGTTTGCTGCGGTAAGCCAGTATTATATCTTATAGAAGACTTGGGTTCTACCTCGATCTGCCCTGACGATGCAAACAGGGGCCGGCACGCGTAACGCGCCAGCCCCTATTTTAACCCTGTTCCACGCGCAAGGCGCATGGATGGCGCGTGTGCGCCCGCGTCAGCCGAGGAAAACGGCGCCCGACATCAGCAACAGCAGCAGCATCCACAGCAGCAAGGCGCGCCATACCAGGCCCACCGTGCTCTGCAAGGCGCGCGCGCCCGGCTCTTCGCCTGGCAGAATATCGCTTTCGCTGTCGCTGTCATCGACGGCCATGTCCGGCGTGACAAGCACGCGGGCCGCCGTTTCCGCTGGCGTGCCCAGGCGTACGCCCATGGCGCCGCCGCCGGCCGTCAGGATGATGCCGATGGCCTCGTCCTGCCAGCGCTGGGCGAAATTGCGCCAGGCGTAGATGGCGTCCTCGAAATTGCCGACCACGGCAAACGCCACGGCCGTCAGGCGCACGGGAATCCAGTCGATCCAGTAAAAGGCGCGCGCGGCGAACTGGCCGAACGCTTCATTGCGCATGTGCTCGGGTTCGTTCCAGGCTCGCGCCAGGTATTCGGCCACGCGGTACATTACGGCGCAGGCAGGGCCCAGCGGCATGAGGAACCAGAAAAACACGCCAAAGACATTGCGGTGCGTGGTGACCAGGGCTTTTTCCACGGCGATGCGGGCGATTTCGCTCGCTTCCATGCCCACCGTGTCGAGCTTGGTCCAGTCGGCCAGCAAGGTGCGCGCGGTCGCTTCGTCGCCGGCGCTCTGGGCCAGCTGGATGGAGGTAAAGTAATGGCTGTAGTGACGGAAGCCCAGGGTCAGGTAGACGATGAGGACGTTCCAGGCAAAGGCCAGCAGGGTCAATTGGTAGTGGAGCAAAATCCAGTACACGCCTGCCGTCGGCACCATCAGTACGCCGATCATGAGGAACCAGCCCATGCGGCCATGGTTGGCGTGGCCGGCATTGAACCACGTCTCCATGCGCATTGCCAGGCTCTTGATTTCGGCGTAGATCGGATTGTCCGCGCGCAAAGGTTTGAGCTGCTCGATCAGCAATGCGCAAAGTATGGAGAGAAATGTCATCAAACGTCCTTTTTGTCTTTTTCAGCAATACCGCAATGCCCGCTACGATAGCGCAGTGCAGTGCTGGAATCAAACTTATTACGTGCGGGACGCCATTTTACGCGCGCAAGAGGTGAAACAGATTGCGCAGCATGCCGGCCGTGGCGCCCCAGATGTAGAAGCGCTCGTACGGCATGGCGTAGAACGAGCGCCGTCCTCCCGGCAACTCCACCGACAGGCGCTGATGGTTGAGGCCATCCATGAGGAAAGCCAGCGGCACTTCGAAGATTTCCGCCACTTCGGACGGGTCGGCGCGCAGCTCGAACGGCGGCGTCACCAGGCCCACCACGGGCGTGACCTGGTAGCCGGTGCCGGTCAGGTAGTCGGGCAAACAACCGAGCACTTCGATGTGTTCGCGCGCCAGGCCCACTTCTTCTTCCGTTTCACGCAAGGCCGTGGCGATGGGCGACGCATCGAAAGCTTCGCTGCGCCCGCCGGGAAAGCTGACCTGCCCCGCATGGCTGCTCAGGTGGTCCGTGCGCATGGTCAGCAAGATGGTCAAGCCTTGCGGGCGTTGCACCAGGGGAATCAGCACGGCGGCGCGCACGGGCACGGCGCGGGCGGAAAGAAAATCCTGGGTAATCTCGGGCTGCCAGTCGGGCTGTTCGGCCAGGCGCTGGCGCAGCCAGTCCGGCGTCAGGCGCACGGCGTCCAGCGCCGCCTCGCCGGCGATCGAATCGATGGCAAGTTGTTTGGGATCAAATGCGATGGTGGCCATGGCAGCTTGCCTCAATAGCAATTTAGAATAAAAAAAGGGGCACCATAACCGGCACCCCTTTTCCCAACGCAGACGCTGATATTACGCGCTTGCTTTCGCCACAACGCGGCGATTTGGCAATTTTTCTTTGATACGCGCCGATTTACCCGAACGCTCACGCAGATAGTACAGCTTGGCGCGGCGAACATCACCACGGCGTTTCACTTCGATCGAAGCGATCAACGGCGAGTACAGTTGGAACGTACGCTCGACGCCTTCGCCGGACGAGATCTTGCGAACGATGAAGTTCGAGTTCAGGCCACGGTTACGACGGGAGATAACGACGCCTTCGTAAGCCTGGGCGCGCTTGCGCGTACCTTCGACTACGTTGACGCTGACGATAACGGTATCGCCTGGTGCGAATTCAGGAATGGTTTTACCCAGACGAGCAATTTCTTCCTGCTCTAATTGTTGAATCAAGTCCATTTTTAACACTCCGAAAACCATCATGCCGGCGCACTGTGGATAGCGATGTATCCGCCCGGTAGAGGATGGGTATTACCAATTTGGGCAACATGCCCGGCACTACTGGCCACCCTGCCGGCCGTCCGGAGACGGCTTACAGGCTGGCCAAGAATTTTTCGTCGGTCTTGCTGAGCAAGCCGGCGGCGCGCGCACTGACCAAGAGGTCAGGCCGCTTTGTCGCGGTCGCTTCCAGCATGCGCTGGCGGCGCCACTTGACGATCTCGGCATGATTACCACCCATCAAGACGGGCGGCACGGCCATGCCTTCATACGTTTCCGGCCGCGTGTAGTGCGGCGAATCGAGCAAGCCATTGACGAAGCTGTCCTCGATGGCCGATGCCTCGGTGTTCAAGACACCCGGCAACAAACGGATCACCGCGTCCATCAGCGCCATGGCAGGCAATTCACCGCCCGACAAAACGAAGTCGCCGACGCTGATTTCCTCGTCGACGCAACGATCCAGCAAACGCTGGTCCACGGCTTCATAGCGGCCACACAGGATCACCAAACCAGCTTCGGCTTTCAACTGTGTGACGCGCTCATGCGTCAACGGACGGCCTTGCGGCGACATGAACACCACGCGGGGCGCCGCCAGTCCCAATGCGGTCTGGCGTTGCTTCGCGGCGTTAATTGTCGCTTCGAGGGGACGGGCCATCATCACCATGCCGGGGCCGCCGCCATACGGGCGGTCATCCACGGTACGGTGATTGTCGGTGGTGAAATCACGGGGATTCCACAGCGACAAGCCACATTTCCCCTGCTCGAAGGCGCGCCGGGTCACACCCGACTGCGTCAGCGCGGCAAACATTTCCGGGAACAGGGTCACGACATCAAATTGCATCGCTCACCATCCTGCAAAGTTTGCCCGGCGCATTGTTAAGCGCAGGCGGTTTAATAATCGAGGCCCCAGTCGACCGTGATCTTGTTGGCAGCCTTGTCAACGTTAATGACAAACTGGCCAACAAACGGGATCAGGCGCTCAGGCGCCTTTTCAACGGTCTCATCGGCAGTGGCGACGGGCGTAACGCGCAAGATCGACTGCGGACCATTGCTCATCATGTCGTGCACTGTGCCGAGGCACTCGCCTTGCAAATTCTCGACTGTCAGTCCGATCAGATCGGACCAATAAAATTCATCGGCCGTCAGCGTCGGGAAATGGCTACGCGGAATTTGCACAGAGACGCCTTTCAGCGCTTCTGCGGCATCCCGCCCGACCACACCCACCAGCTGGGCCACGACGTCGCCGCCGTGTAACTTCGCTTGCCTGACTTGAACATCATGCAAGGTCGGTTTATCAAACCACCAGGTTTTGACGCTTAATAATGCATCCGCATCGTCGGAGAAAGGAGTGATCCTGACTCCGCCAGCAATGCCATAAGCACCGGAGACATAGCCTACCTGTACCAGGTCATCGGGGACTTTCACCCCGGATGCAGTCTTGACCGTCAAACCAGTGATCTAATTAAGCTGCTGCTTTGTTGTTGCTAGCTACCAGGCGAGCAACGGTTGGCGACAATTGTGCGCCAACGCCTTGCCAGTAGGCCAGACGGTCTGCGGTGATACGCAGTGGAACTTCGCCACCTTGCGCCATCGGGTTGTAAAAACCGATACGCTCAATGAAGCGACCATCGCGGCGATTGCGCGAATCAGTAGCGACGATGTTGAAGAACGGGCGCTTCTTGGCGCCTCCACGAGCTAAACGAATAACGACCATAATATTTCCAAAAAGTGTGCTGAGGCGGAAAAAGCCGCAAATTATAGCGCGCTTTACCGCCAGGCAGCAAGCGTTATGATGACGGGCGTGTAATTTGGGCTAATCAAACATTATGACCAGTCATGGCCGAAGACGCAATAGGCGCGTGCGTCTATCGTGCCGCCGATGCCACGTCCAGGCGGCGCCGGCATCGCCTGAACACGGCACGAAAGTGCTATCGTTG
The DNA here is from genome assembly GCF_011601275.1 of Janthinobacterium lividum. Taxonomy (GTDB): domain Bacteria; phylum Pseudomonadota; class Gammaproteobacteria; order Burkholderiales; family Burkholderiaceae_D; genus Janthinobacterium; species Janthinobacterium lividum_E. Next base: position 297,586 of record NZ_JAAOLY010000006.1, read on the forward strand.
CAGCAGCGAATGACCGATACTGGCAATCTTTACCGATGAGCAACTCTGGAGTCCCATGACCACCGCCACCATTTTGCAACAGTCGCACAAGAACAAGGCCTTCACGGCACTGCTGGCCTTCCTGCTGGGCATGCTGGGCGCCCACCGCTTCTACCTGCACGGCGCCAAGGACCGCTGGGGCTGGCTGCACCTGGCCGCACTGCCAGCCTCCCTGCTGCTGCGCCAGCTGTTTCCCGATGCCGACTGGTTTTACCAGATCCTGCCGCTGACCCTGTCCGCCCTGGGCGGCTTCCTGGAAGCGCTGGTGCTGGGCCTGATGCCGGACGACAAGTGGGATGCCCGCTACAACGCCGCATCAAGCCGCCTGTCGGACACGGGCTGGCCCCTGGCCGTCGTGCTGGTCGCTACCTTGATGCTAGGCGCGGGCGTGCTGATCGCCACCATGGCGCGCCTGTTCGACTTGCTGTACACAGGCGGCGCCTACGGTTAATTTCCATGCGGAAAATGGCTTCGGATAGGGCGCGTCGCACGCACATGTAAGTGTTGGTAAGCAATCATGATTTTCCTCTATACTGCATTCACAATGCCGACATTACTGGCTCATTTAACACCCCCTAGGAGAAGATCATGATTCGTCGCCCACTCATCCTCGCAGTCGCCATCACGGCCCTGTTCAGCACTTCCGCATTCGCGCAAAACCTGTCGCCGAAGGCGCAATACGCCTACGACACGAAGCAGGCCAGCACCCGCTATGCGGATGACAAGAAACTGTGCGCAGAAGAAACCAGCTCGAAAGCCCGCATGCAATGCCTGCGCGACGCCAAGGGCGAATACGACCAGGCCATCATCAACGCCAAGGCCGCGCAAAAGGCCGGCAACTCGTATGCAGGCCAGAACAGCAAGCCAGCACAGCACCAGATCTGCGCAGATTGCGGCAAGGTGCTGGCAGTCAACGTCACTGAAAAAGCGGGCGAAGGCGGCGCGCTGGGCATGATCGGCGGCGGCGTGGCCGGCGCCCTGCTGGGCCGCCAGGTCGGCGGCGGACGCGGCAAGGACCTGGCCACCCTGGCCGGCGCCGCTGGCGGCGCTTACGCTGGCAAACAAGTCGAAGGCCACATGAAGAACGCCAAGACGTGGACCGTCACCGTGCAATACGAAACGGGCGCCAAGGCTGACTTCGCATTTGACCAGGATCCGGGACTGGCTGCTGGCGACCTCGTGCGTAATTCCGGCAACGGCATCGCCCGCCGCTAAGAACGCAGCAATAAATAAAAAAGCGCTGGAGAGCAATCTCCAGCGCTTTTTTGCATTCAGCCGGCAGTCACCGGCAAGGATGCAACTTAAAACTGCTCTTCCGACAGCGCCATCACGCCGGCGCTGCCGTCGATGATGGTGGCGCGCAAGCCTGGCGCTTGCGACAGGATATGGTCGGCAAAGAAGCGGGCCGTGGCGATTTTCGCCTTGTAGAACGCCGCGTCGCCGCTGCCTTCACCCAGCTTTTGCTGCGCCACCACGGCCGCGCGGGCCATTTGCCAGCCGCCCAGCACGATGCCGGCCAGTTTCAGATACGGCACGCTGCCCGCAAACACGGCCTTGATGTCCGTCTTCATGTTCGCCACCACGTATTCCACGACCGCTTCGAGCGCGGCGCTGCCTTCGGCCAGGTGACGCTGCATGGCCTGGAAGTCGGCGCCCGTCAGCTCGCCCAACTGAGCTTCCGTGGCGCGCACCTGGGCGATGATGGCTTTCGCCACGGCGCCGCCGTCACGCACCGTCTTGCGGCCCACGAGGTCGTTCGCCTGGATGGCCGTCGTGCCTTCGTAGATGGTGAGAATCTTGGCGTCGCGGTAATGCTGGGCGGCGCCCGTTTCCTCGATGAAACCCATGCCGCCATGCACTTGCACGCCATCGCGTGCGACGTCCTGCGACATTTCCGTGGCCCAGCCCTTGATGACGGGCACCAGATATTCGTACGTCGCCAGGCTTTCCGCGCGCACTTCCGCGTCCGGATGGTGGTGCGCCACGTCGCTGATGGCCGCGCCCACGTAGGCCAGCGCGCGCGCCGCCTCCGTTTGCGAACGCATGGACATCAGCATGCGGCGCACGTCCGGGTGGTGAATGATGGAGACCGGACCGGCGGAACCAGCCAGGTCGCGCGACTGCACGCGGTCCTTGGCGAACGCCACGGCCTGCTGGTAGGCGCGCTCGGCCAGGCCGATGCCTTGCAGGCCCACGCCGAAGCGGGCCGCGTTCATCATGATGAACATGTACTCGAGGCCGCGGTTTTCCTCGCCCACCAGGGTGCCGATGGCGCCGCCGCAGTCGCCAAACTGCAGTACCGCCGTCGGGCTGGCCTTGATGCCCAGCTTGTGTTCGATCGACACACAATGGGCGTCGTTGCGCGCGCCCAGGCTGCCGTCCGCGTTGACGAGGAATTTCGGCACGATGAACAGCGAAATGCCTTTCACGCCAGCGGGCGCGTCCGGCGTGCGGGCCAGCACCAGGTGGACGATGTTTTCGGCCATGTCGTGCTCGCCGTACGTGATGAAAATCTTCGTGCCGAATACTTTATAGGTGCCATCTTCCTGCGGCACGGCGCGCGTGCGCACGGCGGCCAGGTCGGAACCGGCCTGCGGCTCGGTCAGATTCATGGTGCCCGTCCACTTGCCCGACACCAGGTTTTCCAGGTAGGTGGCTTTTTGCGCGTCGCTGCCGGCCGTCAAGAGCGCTTCGATGGCGCCGTCCGACAGCAGGGCCACCAGGGCGAACGAGATGCTGGCCGAGTTGAGCATTTCGATGCACGGCGTGGCCAGGAGCTTGGGCAAGCCTTGGCCGCCGAACTCGGTCGGATGCTGCACGCCCTGCCAGCCCGCTTCGCCGTAGGCCTTGAACGCTTCCTTGAAGCCTTTCGAGGTGGTCACTTGCCCGTCGTGCCAGAAGCTCGGCTCCTTGTCGCTGGGGCCGTTCAAGGGGGCCACCACGCCGCCGCAGAACTTGGCGTTCTCTTCCAGCACGGCTTCGGCCGTGTCGGGCGTGGCGTCTTCGCAGCCCGGCAAGGTGTGGATTTCGGCCAGGCCGGCCAGTTCGTTCATCACGAACAACATGTCTTTCAGCGGGGCTTGATAGCTCATCTTCTTTTCTCCAAGAAAAAAGCCACGCGCGGCTCGCCGTGTGGGGCGGGCCGGCGTGGCTTTGTCAGTAACAAAACCGGAAGGGGTGTGACTTAACCCAGTTCTTTGACCAGTTGCGGCACGATCTCGAACAGATCGCCCACGATGCCGTAGTCGGCCACGGCAAAGATCGGCGCTTCCGGATCCTTGTTGATGGCGACGATGGTTTTCGAGTCTTTCATGCCGGCCAGATGCTGAATCGCGCCCGAGATGCCGACGGCGATGTACAGCGATGGCGCGACGATCTTGCCCGTCTGGCCCACTTGCCAGTCGTTCGGCACGAAGCCGGCGTCGACGGCGGCGCGCGAAGCACCCATGGCGGCGCCCAGCTTGTCGGCCAGCGGTTCCAGAATGTGGAAGTTCTCTGCCGAACCCATGCCACGGCCGCCCGACACGATGATTTTCGCGGCGGTCAGTTCAGGACGGTCGGACTTGGCCAGTTCGCGGCCCACGAAGGCGGACTTGCCATTGTCGGCAACGGCGGCGACGGTTTCCGTGGCAGCCGAACCGCCGGTGGCGGCAGCCGCGTCGAAACCCGTGGTGCGCACGGTGATGACCTTGATCTTGTCGCCAGATTGCACGGTGGCAATCGCGTTACCGGCGTAGATCGGACGCTCGAAGGTGTCGGGGGAATCGACCTTGGTGATTTCCGAGATTTGCGCCACGTCCAGCTTGGCGGCCACGCGCGGCAGGATGTTCTTGCCGTAGGCCGTGGCTGGCGCCAGGATGTGGCTGTAGTTTCCGGCGATGGCCAGCACTTGCTCGGCCACGTTTTCGGCCAGGCCGTCGGCAAAGTATGGCGCGTCGGCCACGATGACTTTCGTCACGCCGGCGATCTGCGCGGCGGCAGCGGCGGCAGCCGATGCGTTCGAACCTGCGACCAGTACGTGCACGTCGCCGCCGCACTGGGCAGCCGCGGTCACGGTGTGGTGGGTGCTGCCCTTTAAGGTAGCGTTGTCGTGTTCAGCAATAACTAATGCGACCATGATGTGTCCTGTAATTGTTCTGGATAAACGGCGAGGCCGCGCTTAGATGACTTTGGCTTCGGTACGCAGCTTGGCGACCAGGGTAGCGACGTCCGGGACCTTGATGCCGGCCGAGCGCTTGGCTGGCTCGACGACTTTCAGGGTCTTCAGGCGTGGCGCAACGTCGACGCCCAGGTCTTCCGGCTTGACGGTCTCGAGCGGCTTTTTCTTTGCCTTCATGATGTTCGGCAAGGTCACATAGCGTGGCTCGTTCAAACGCAGGTCGGTGGTGATGATCGCTGGCAAGGTCAATGCCAGTGTTTCCAGGCCGCCGTCGACTTCGCGGGTGACGGTGACTTTGCCGTCTTCCAGCACGACTTTCGAAGCGAACGTGGCTTGCGGCCAACCCAGCAGGGCTGCCAGCATCTGGCCGGTCTGGTTGCTGTCGTCATCGATGGCTTGCTTGCCCAGGATGATCAGTTGCGGCTGTTCTTTCTCGGCCAGGGATTTCACCAGCTTGGCCACGGCCAGCGGTTCCAGTTCGGTCGTCGTTTCCACCAGGATGCCGCGGTCGGCGCCGATGGCCATGGCCGTGCGCAGGGTTTCCTGGCACTGCGTCACGCCGCAGGAGATGGCGACCACTTCAGTGACCTTGCCGGCTTCTTTCAGGCGCATCGCTTCTTCCAGCGCGATCTCATCGAAAGGGTTCATCGACATTTTGACGTTGGCGGTATCGACGCCAGTGCCGTCACTCTTGACGCGGACTTTGACGTTATAGTCGACCACGCGTTTGACGGGTACCAAGACTTTCATAGCTATGCCTTTGGGAAATTATAAAAATGACGGATCAAGTGCTGATTGTGCGTTCGATTATAAGAGAAATTTGAATCCTGAACCGAATTTAAGCACGATCGTGCGATTTTTTGTTAGAGCAATCCATCTAAACTGTCCAGCTTCGGGGATTTCAAGGGTGTCCGCCGCTACGCTGCAGGGCAGCAAAAGGGCTGGCTCGGGAAGGAAAACCAGGCCGCGCCACTGCAGCCCCGGCGGGCAGAATTATTTGCGTTGCATCAGGAAGACGAATTCGGTACCCGTCTGCACATGCGACAGCAAGGCATTGCCCGTTTGCTTGGCGAAAGCCTGGAAGTCGCGCACGGAACCGGGATCGGTTGCCATGATGCGCAGCACTTCCCCGCTCTGCAGCTCTGACAAAGCCTTTTTCGCCTTCAGAATCGGCAACGGGCAATTCAAGCCCCGCGCGTCGAGTTCTTTGTGAAATTCCATAATCTCGGTATCAAGTAGTGTGTCGCTCATCATCAATATCCCACCATTGTTTTGTTGTACTGATTTTCGACATACTACTCTAAATCAGGGGCATTGACGCGCTGCACCAAAATAGTTCATCGGCTGTTGTGGTGTCACAACGAGATTCCACACGGCAAAACGGCCCGCAAACAGTGTCTGCGGGCCGTTTTCAAGGGGCTGTGGGGCGAAAACCCCGCATGCCTGCTAGCTTACGCTTTATTTTGCTCGCTCGCCGACCCAGGCCGGCACGCCAGCCAGGGCGTTCGCCAAACCGCTAGGATCGGTGCCGCCAGCCTGCGCCATATCGGGGCGTCCGCCGCCTTTTCCGCCCACTTGCTGTGCAACGAAGTTCACCAGCTCGCCCGCTTTGACCTTGGAAGTCGCGTCCGCCGTCACGCCGGCGATCAGGCTGACCTTGCCGTCCGCCACGCTGGCCAGCACGATGGCGGCCGTTTTCAGCTTGTCCTTCAGCTTGTCCATGGTTTCGCGCAAACGGGCCACGTCGGCGCCGTCCAGCACGGCCGCCAGCACCTTGATGCCATTGACGTCGACGGCTTGCGTGACCAGTTCATCGCCCTGGCCCGAAGCCAGTTTCGATTTCAGCGCGGCCAGTTCCTTCTCCAGCGCCTTCACATGGTCCTGCACCTGGCCGATGCGGGCAGTCAGTTCTTCCGGCTGCGCCTTCAGGGCGTTGGCCGCTTCGACCAGGCGGCGGTTGATGGTTTGCACCAGCGCCAGCGCGCCCTCGCCCGTCACGGCTTCCACGCGGCGGATGCCGGCGGCAACACCGCTTTCGCCGATGATCTTGAACAGGCCGATGTCGCCCGTGCGCTGCACGTGGACGCCGCCGCACAGCTCTTTCGAGCTGCCGATGTCCAGCACGCGCACTTCGTCGCCGTATTTCTCGCCGAACAGGGCCATCGCGCCATGCTTGACGGCATCGTCAAACGACATCAAATGGGCTTGCGTGGCGCGGTTTTCCAGGATCTCTTTATTGACGATGGTTTCCACGGCGGCGATCTGCTCGGCAGTCATCGGCGCATTGTGGCTGAAGTCGAAACGGGTTTTGTCCGGGTCGACCAGCGAACCTTTTTGCGCCACGTGGCTGCCCAGCACTTCGCGCAAGGCCTTGTGCATCAAGTGCGTGGCCGAGTGGTTGCGGATCGTGCGCGCACGCTTGGCCGTATCGACTTGCGCCGAGACGGCGTCGCCCACCTTCAGCACGCCCGACTCGAGCACGCCGTGATGACCGAACACGTCAGCCTGGATTTTCAGCGTGTCGCTGACGGCAAAGCTGCCCGCGCCCGAGGCGATCACGCCCTGGTCGCCCACCTGGCCGCCAGATTCCGCGTAGAACGGCGTGGTGTCGAGCACGACGATGCCTTCCTGGCCCGCTTTCAGTTCAGCTACCTGCGTGCCGGCCGCATACAGCGCGACGACCTTGCCGCTGAACGTCAATTGATCGTAACCGACGAACTTGTTTTTCTCGCCCGTGTACTCGACCTTGCTGTCCTTGTGCGTCTTGCCGCCCTTGCGCGACAGTTCCTGGCTTTCCTTGAGGGCCGCGTCATAGCCGGCCTGGTCGAACGTGATATTGCGTTCGCGGCAGATATCGGCCGTCAGGTCCGGCGGGAAGCCGTAGGTTTCGTACAAGGTAAAAGCGGTGGCGCCGTCGATGCCGGTGGCATCCTTGGCCAGCTGCGCTTCCAGCACTTTCATGCCCGTTTCCAGGGTTTCGCCGAAACGCTCTTCCTCGGCTTTGAGCATGTTGGCGACGTTGTCTTTCGCTTCTTCCAGCTCGGGATAGGCGCCGCCCATCTCGATGGCCAGATCGGCCACCAGCTTGTAGAAGAACGGTTTCGTCTGGCCCAGCTTGTGACCATGGCGCAAGGCGCGGCGGATGATGCGGCGCAGCACATACGCCCGGCCTTCGCTGCCCGGAATGATGCCGTCGACGATCATGAAGGCGGCGGCGCGGATGTGGTCGGCGATCACGCGCAGCGACTTGTTTTCCAGGTCCGTGGCGCCCGTTTCGCGCGCGGCGGCGCGGATCAAATGCTGGAACAGGTCGATTTCATAGTTCGAATGCACGTGCTGCAGCACGGCGGCCAGGCGCTCCATGCCCATGCCCGTGTCGACGCAAGGCTTCGGCAGCTTGTGCATGACACCGGCTTCGTCGCGGTTGAACTGCATGAACACGAGGTTCCAGATTTCAATGAAGCGGTCGCCGTCTTCGTCTGGCGAACCCGGCGGGCCGCCAGGAATGTCGGCGCCGTGGTCGTAGAAGATTTCCGTGCATGGACCGCATGGGCCCGTGTCAGCCATCTGCCAGAAATTGTCCGATGCGTAGCGCGAGCCCTTGTTGTCGCCGATGCGGATGATGCGCTCGGTCGGCACGCCGATTTCTTTCGCCCAGATATCGTACGCTTCGTCATCTTCGATGTACACGGTGACGGTCAGCTTGTCGGCCGGCAAGCCATATACCTTGGTCAGCAGTTCCCACGCGTATTGAATCGCGTCGCGCTTGAAATAGTCGCCGAAGCTGAAGTTGCCCAGCATTTCAAAGAAGGTGTGGTGGCGCGCCGTGTAGCCGACGTTTTCCAGATCGTTGTGCTTGCCGCCGGCGCGCACGCAGCGCTGCACGGAGGTGGCGCGCGTGTACGGACGGCTGTCCGTGCCTGTAAACACATCCTTGAATTGCACCATGCCGCTGTTCGTCAACAGCAAGGTCGGATCGTTGCCTGGCACCAAGGAGCTGGAACGGACGATGGAATGGCCCTTGGACTCGAAGAATTTGAGGAACTTGTCGCGGATTTCAGTTGATTTCATGTTTTTTTGGCAAAGAGTGGCGGCAGCTTTAAAGGGAAGATTATACGTGATATGGGGTGCGGCAATGACGGCTGGCCAGGGCATTGTTGCGCCCGTGCCAACATCGACGGCCTGCCCGCTCAGGCCGGGTCGTGGTGGCTGGCGCAGGCGTGCGGTGCTGTGCCAGCCACACTGGCGCCGGCGGCCGCATTGCAATCGGCGCAGCGGCCGTACAGGGTCAGCTCGTGGCGCTCGACGACAAAGCCTTGCGGCGCCATGCGCTTCAAGTCGCCCGGGCAATCATGCACGTCGAACACGCGCTGGCACGTGGTGCACTGGAAATGGTGGTGGTGGTGATTGGCGGCCGTGTTCGACTCGTAGCGCGGGTTTTCACCCGGCAAGGTCACCACGTGCACTTTTTCTTCCAGCACCAGCGATTTTAAATTGCGGTAAACGGTGGCAATGCCCAGCTGCGTCACCTGCAAGCTGGCCTGTTCGAGAATTTCCTGCGCCGACAAGGGGCGCTGGGCCGACTCGATGGCGGCTTGAATAGCGGTTTTTTGACGTGTTGTGCGTTCCATAGCCAACAGAATACACCATCCGCCTGTATCTACCGCCCGGAAAAACCGTCACACAGTAATGATAATGGGTTATCATTATCATCTTAGGGCAGGCTATTTCCTTTCACGCGCTGCCCCAACCCTGCCAACACCGATAGCCGATAAGGAACTTTTGCCCATGTCCGTCCGTCCTCACCAACCCACTCCCCTCGCGCTGGCCATCATGCTGGCATTTGCCGCTCCCGCCAGCGCACTGGCGCAGCAGGCGACAACCTTGCCCGCCGTCACCGTCTCGGCCAGCGCGCTGGCCCTGGGCAGCGACGACATGAGCACGCCCGTCACCGTACTGGAAGGCGAGGCACTGGTGCTGGCAAGGGCGGCGACCCTCGGCGAAACCCTCGCTGGCCAGCCCGGCATCACATCCAGCCATTTCGGCGCCGGCGCCAGCCGTCCCATCATCCGCGGCATGGATGGCCCGCGCGTCAAGGTGCTGTCCGATGGCGCCGAAGTGCAGGATGCGTCGACCATCAGCCCCGACCATGCCGTCGCGGCCGAACCGATGCTGTCGGAACAGATTGAAGTCTTGCGCGGCCCGTCCGCGCTGGCCTATGGCGGCGGCGCCGTCGGCGGCGTGGTCAATGTGATCGACAAGAAAATCCCCACGCGCGTGCCAGCCAAGGGCTTCGAGGGCAGCGCGGAAGTGCGCGCCAACTCGGCTGCGCGCGAAAAGGCGGGCGCCTTTGAAGTGACCGGCGGCTCCGGCAACATCGCCTTCCACGCGGAAGGCGTCAAGCGCGACGCGAAAGAATACAAGGTCGGCAGCGGCTGGGAAGGCGGCTCGAAAGTAGGCGGCAGCTACAACAAGACGGACACGGGCAGCGTGGGCGTGTCGTGGGTGGGACAACGGGGCTTCCTGGGCCTGGCCTTCACCAGCCAGCATGCGGAATACGGCTTGCCCGGCCACAACCACGAATTCGAAAGTTGCCACCCGCACGGCACGCACCTGCATTGCGGCGGCCACGAAGGCCACGGCCACGGTGATGAAGAGGAACATGAGCACGACCACGAAGAGGGTGCCGTTCCCTACGTGAAACTGAAGAGCGAACGCTGGGATGTGCGCGGCGAATTGCGCGATCCCGTGCCGGGCTTCGCCAAGCTGCGCCTGCGCGCTTCGTTCACCGATTACAAGCACGATGAAATCGAAGGCACGGAAATCGCTACCACCTTCAAGAACAAGGGCCACGATGCGCGCCTGGAAATGGAACACCATCCCGTCTTCGGCTGGCGCGGCGTGGTTGGCCTGCAAACGTTGAAGCGCGACTTCTCGGCCCTGGGAGAGGAAGCCTACGTGGCGCCGACGGTAACGAAGAAACACGCGGCCTTCCTTGTCGAGGAATACAAGCTCGACCAATGGCGCTTCGAAGCGGGCTTGCGCCACGAATGGCAAGACATCGCTGTCGACAGCGCCACCTTGCAAGACCGCAGCGCCAAGGGCACGTCGGTCTCCTTGGGCGCCGTGTGGAAATTCGCGCCGCAGTATTCGCTCGGCTCGACCATTTCGCGCACGCACCGCCTGCCCAGCGCCGAGGAACTGTATGCGCACGGCGTGCACATGGCAACGGCCACGTATGAGCTGGGCAATCAAAACCTGGGCAAGGAAACGTCGAACAATATCGACTTGACCTTGCGCAAATATGCGGGTGCCACGACCTTCTCGGCCAGCGCCTACCGCAACAAGGTGGATAACTACATCTTCGGCTCCACCCTCGACAACCACGAAGGCTTCCAGCTGATCCAGTACGCCCAGCGCGACGCCACGTTTACGGGCGTCGAAGGCCAGATCCGCCAGCAACTGAACCCCATGTTCGGCGCCAGCGTGTTCGGCGACTATGTGCGGGCCAAGCTGGCCGACGGTGGGGGCAACCTGCCACGCATCCCGGCCCAGCGGGTCGGCGTGAAGTTCGACGCCAACTGGCAGGCATGGAGCGGCGTGGCCGAGTTCTACCGCGTGGGCAAGCAGGATAAAGTGGCAGCGTTCGAAACGGCAACGCCGGGCTACAACATGCTCAACCTCTCCGCCAACTACGACACGCGCATCGGCACGACGCCGGCCCAGTTCTACATCAAGGCGAACAACCTGACGAATGAACTGGCGTACAGCCACACCTCGTTCATCAAGAATGCGGCGCCGTTGATGGGGCGCAATGTGACCATCGGTATGCGCGTGACTTTCTAAGCTGCTTGAAACGTAGGTCGGCTTAGCGCGCAAGCGCGTAAGCCGACAACACCAGCGGCGCCAACAATGTTGTCGGATTACGGCGCTGCGCGCCCAATCCGACCTACGCCATGGATGGAATAATATCTATCCTGTCCGTACAAAACCCATCCACGCCCCAGGCCAGCAATTCGCTGGCCCGCTCGGGTGTGTTGACGGTGTAGCAGAACAGCCCGTATCCCGCCTCCTTGACTTCTCGCGCCAGTTCCGGCGTCAGTTGCTGGTGGTCGCAATGGATCGCCACCACGCCCAATTCCTTTGCTTTTTTCGCCCAATCAGAAGGTATCGCTTCGACCAGCCAGCCGCGCGCCAATTGCGGCGCCGCCTGGCGCGCCGCTTCCAGCGCGTCGATGCTGAACGACGACAGCAGCGGCAGTAATTCGCCAGCCGCGATTTCCTGCGCAAAGTAATCGCGCGTGGCCCGCGCCACCGTCTCGCCCGTGGGCACATCGAAGCCGGGGGCCGGCTTGATCTCGATATTCATCCAGATGCGCTGGGCCTTGCAATACGCCGCCACGGCCTCGAACGTGGGCACGCCTTCGCCGGAAAATGCGGGGCCGAACCAGGCGCCCGCCTCCATCGTGCCCAGTTGCGCGGCCGTGTAATCATTGATATGGCCGCTGCCGACCACGGTGCGGCCCAGCTCGGGGTCGTGCACGACGACGGGTACGCCGTCGGACGCCAGCATGACGTCGAATTCCACGGCGCGGTAGCCGTAGGCCAGACCGCAGCGCAGGGCGGCCAGGGTGTTTTCAGGCGCCAGGGTGCCGCCGCCGCGGTGCGCGAGGGTGCGTGGATAGGGCCACATGGGATTTCCTTTAGCAATTCTATGGGTGCACGACTGTCTTGCCATACTATCGCGTGCCCGTCCTGAAAAGTAAAGCGGCCCCGTTTGGCGACGCACCGGTGAGAATGACGGCGCGCCAGGCCCGTTTCGTCGCAGCCCTGTTGCGCGCTGACCTGCGCTGGCACACAATGCCCCATCGCTACCAGCAGACACTTCCATGAAATCCGACGCCCCTTTCGCCGATGCCCCCGCCAGGCGCCGCTTCCCCTACTACCGCATGCTGCTCGACGCGCGCTATGCGATGGTGCTGAACGTGATCTGCGCGCTGGTCATCACGTTCATGCTCAATCCGGGCAGCCATTTTGGACAAAACCTGGTCGCCTCGATGTGCATCGGCACGATCGCCTTCCTGCTAATCGACGGCATGCGCCTGACCTTATGGGGTGAAGGGCAGCGGCCCAGATTCCTGCCCTTCATGCTCATCATCCTGCTGTCCGTGCCCGTGGCACAAATGCTGGGCCTGCTCCTGTTCGGCTGGCTGACGGGCGTGGACGTAGGCGGCTTCGAAAACCTGCTGCCCACGCAAATGATGGGCACGCTCGTATTCACCCTGCTGGCCACGGGCGGCGCCGTGCTGTTTTTCTCCAGCCGCGAAAAGATTGCCCGCCTGCAAATGGCGGCAGCCGAGGAAAAAGCCCGCGCCGAATCCGTGGCGCGCCAGGCCATGCAGGCGCAACTGCAGTTGCTGCAGGCGCAGATCGAACCGCACATGCTGTTCAACACCCTGGCCAACCTGCAGGGCCTGATCAGCTTTGACCCGGACCGTGCCCAGCTGCTGCTCGACCAGCTGATCCAGTACTTGCGCGCCACCCTCTCGTCCTCGCGCGCCGAGTCCACCACCCTGGCGCAGGAGTTTTCCCTGATGCAAGCCTACCTGGGCCTGATGTCGATACGCATGGGTGCGCGCCTGCGCTTTACGCTGGACTTGCCCGAAGCCTTGCGCCAAATCAAGGTGCCGCCCATGCTGCTGCAGCCGCTGGTGGAAAACGCCATCCAGCACGGCCTGGAACCGAAGATCGAAGGCGGCCATATCCACGTGCACGCGTCCACGGATGGCGGCGTGCTGCTGCTCACCGTCAGCGACGATGGCCTGGGTCTCGACCATCCGGGCCAGACCAAGGGTACGCAGCTGGGCGTGGCGAATATCCGCGAGCGCCTGCGCGGCATGCATGGCGATGCCGCCAGCCTGTCGCTGGCCGCCAATACGCCGGCAGGCGTCGTCGCCCGCCTTCAATTCCCCATTCACTCCACCACCGCGAGCCCTACGCCATGACCATCCACACCCCGCGCGCCCTGATCGCCGAAGATGAACCCATACTCGCCGCCGCCCTCGCGCACGCCTTGCAGCGGCTGTGGCCGGAACTCGACATCGTTGCCACCTGCCCCAACGGCGTGGAAGCCTTGCGCCAAGGCCTGGCGCTGCAGCCCGACATCCTCTTTCTCGACATCAAGATGCCAGGCAAGACGGGCCTGGAAGCGGCCGAGGAACTTGCGGAACAGTGGCCGGACGGCGTGCCTTTTCCCCACATCGTATTCGTGACCGCCTACGATGAATATGCGCTGGCCGCCTTCGAACACGCAGCCGCCGACTACGTCTTAAAACCCGTCAACGATGCGCGCCTGGGCAAGACGGTGGAACGCCTGCAGCAACGCTTGCGCGACAGCGGTATTGGCAAAGGCGGCGGTAACGGCACCGCTACAGCAACAGCAACATCAACAGCAACCTCAGCGCCAGCGACGACCGCCACGGCGGCGCCAGCAGCCGGAACCGCCAGCGACGACAACATGGCCCGCCTGCTGAGCCAACTGCAAGCCATGCTGCCGCCCGCGCCGCGCCTGCAGATGATACGGGCGGCCGTCGGCAACAGCGTGCGCATGATCGCGCTGGCCGACGTCGTGTATTTCGAAGCGCTGGACAAATACATCAACGTCGTGTGCCAGGACAGCGAAGCGCTGATACGCACGAGCCTGAAGGAGTTGCTGCCCCAGCTGGACCCGCAACAGTTCTGGCAAATCCACCGGGGCACCATCGTCAACGCCAGCGCCATCGCCACGGCCGTGCGCGACGAAGCGGGCAAGCTGTCGCTCACCCTGCACCAGCATCCGGCGCAACTGCGCGTCAGCCCTTTATATGCGCATTTGTTCCGCCAGATGTAAAACGTTCAAGAGCCAAGGCTTAGTGCATCTGGTGCTTTAAATCAGACAACTCATCGTGCACCTTGAGCACGGCGCTCTTCATTTCCGGCGTCACGCTGGTCGCCGTGCCGCACGCCCGCTTGGCACGGTCGCCCAAGGATTCCATCTGGTCGACAGCTTGCCGGATGCGTGCATCGTCTTGCGTGTCGATGGCTTGCCGTACGGCGCTCTTTTGCTGGTCCAGCTGGTTGATGCAATCCTTCAAGTCCATCGGCATGCCCTGCTGCTTGCCGCACAGCTGGGCCGCCTGGCCGATTGCGTGTTCGATGGCGCCAAAGCGCCGTGCCACTTCCTTTACCTGCATCATGATGTGTCCTCCCACAGTGTAGGGAGTTGGATCGTCAAGCCGGCACAGGGTTCCCCGCCAATGGCCATGGCGTCGAAATTTCCACGCGGCACTTTTTTGTAAGCGCTTGTGACATTTTAAATAATTATCAAATCCTTCAGATACATTGGCGTACCTGAACCATCACGCCACCCATGACCTCGTTGCCGTCCCTGCCCCGCCGCGCTCCAGGCCTGTTGCTGATCGTCCTGCTGCACCTGGGCTTTGCGTATATCGTCTTGCAGTCGCGGCCCCGCGCCGTCGTGGACGATAACTTGCCGCAGGGCCCGGCCATCACCTGGCTGCGCTACAGCGCTCCTGCGCCGTCCAAGCCCGTACCCGTAGCGTTGCCCAGCACCAAACCAGCCACCGCAAGAGTGCCGCGCCTGCCGGCACCCATCAGCCGTCCCCTGCCGCCAGCAGCCGCCGAGCCGGCGCCAGCGACAGCAACGCCGGAAGCGATTACGGTCGTCGCGCCGCCCAGCGCGGCCGATATCCTGGCGCAAGCCAAGCGCGACGTGGGCAAGATCGACAAGGATTTACGCAAGGAATTCCCGCAGCGGGGCGGAGAGAAATTCGAGGACACGGGCTACAAGCGCATGCAGCAGGGCTTTGCCGAAGCCTACGCGGCCGTGCCGCCGAAATGGTACGAGGCGTCAAAAATCGAGGAAATCGGTGCCAATGAGGCCAGGGGCAGCCGCACGTATAAAATCACCAGCGCGCTGGGCACCTTATGCGTGACCACGCGCGCGGGCAAGCAGGGGGAAACGATGATCGGCATGTGCCCCAAATAGCCGGACTCAGCCCACCGCTTCGCGCGCGCCCAGCGGCTGCAAATGACGCAGGCGCAAGGCGATCAGCACGCCGCCGCCCAGGCACAGGCCCAGCATGATGATGACGCCCGTCCACCCGTCGAAGCCCCACATCATGCCCGAGGCGGAGCCGATCAGGCTCGATCCCAGGTAATAGAACAGCAGGTAAAAGGCCGAGGCCAGCGCCTGCGGCGCGCGGGCCCGGCGGCTGACCCAGCTGCTGGCGATCGAATGCGAGGCAAAGAAGCCGAAGGTGGCCAGCGCCATGCCGATGACGATCAGCGGCAGCGAGTCGAACAGGGTCAATAAAATACCGGATAGCATCACCGACAGCATGATCCACAGCACTCCCCGGCGCCCCAGACGGTCCACCAGGCGACCGGCCCAGACGGAGCTGAAGATGCCGATCAGATACAAAAAGGCCAGCAATCCGACCGTGCTCTGGCGCAAGCCGAATGGCGCGGCCAG
Organism: Janthinobacterium lividum; assembly: GCF_011601275.1. Classification (GTDB taxonomy): domain Bacteria; phylum Pseudomonadota; class Gammaproteobacteria; order Burkholderiales; family Burkholderiaceae_D; genus Janthinobacterium; species Janthinobacterium lividum_E. The sequence goes on from NZ_JAAOLY010000006.1 coordinate 313,317, forward strand.
CAAACGGTAGCCGATGTAGTTATACAGGCTGACGAAACAGCCCATCAACACGAATGCGAGGCAGAACAGCCACGGCAAGCCCCGGTCGGAAAAATGCTGTTTGATGGCGTGCGGCAAGGCGTTCCAGCCTTTTGTACTGGGCACGAAATTTTTAGATGCAGGCAGGCTGCGCCAGAATTCCGCCGCCGCCAGCACGCCGGCCCCCCCCAGCACGCCCAAAGCCCAGCGCCACGAGAGGAAGTCGCTGAGCATGGAAGCGATCAACCGCCCCGACATGCCGCCAAACGCGCTGCCCGCAATATACAGCCCCATCGACAGGCCCAGCGACGGACCCTCGATTTCCTCGCCCAGATAAGCCATTGCCACGGCCGGCATGCCGCCCAAGGCCACTCCCAGCGCCGCACGGATGGCCAGCAACTGCGCATAATCCTGCGCGAACGCGGACAAGATGGTCAAAATCGCGGCGGAAAACATCGACGCCACCATCAGCGGCTTGCGGCCCACCCGGTCCGACACGGCGCTCAGCAGCACCAGCGAGATGGCCAGCAAGCCGCTCGACACGGACAAGGACCAGCTGCTTTGCGCCGGCGTCAGATGGAATTGGTGCGACAGCAAGGGGAACAGGGGCTGGATGCAGTACAGCAAGCTGAAGGTGGAAAAGCCGCCAAAGAACAGGGCGCGGTTGCTGCGCTTGAATTCCGCCGTACCTTTGGCGATGGCCGAACGGGGAGCGGGAGCGGCTGGAGCGGCGGGAGGAACAGGAGACAGCGCCGGGGTGGCGGCGGCAAAAGCAAGCGATGAATCAGACATGGCCATGTTTCGGATAGGAAGCGAGTCTTCATCTTAGGATTGCCAACTCATATCGTCCAATATATATTCAAGGCCCAACTCATACTTTTAAAATATTACTGATATGGAACTGCGCCACCTGCGTTACTTTGTCGCCGTCGCCGAGGAGCTGCACTTCACGCGCGCGGCCGAACGCCTGCACATCGGCCAGCCGCCGCTGAGTCAGCAAATCCAGGCACTGGAAGCGGAATTGGGCGCGCAGTTGTTCGAGCGCAACAAGCGCTCCGTGCGGCTGACGCAAGCAGGTGCACTGTTTCTCGACGATGCGCGGCGCATCCTGGCCCTGTCGGAACAGGCGGCCGTCACGGCGCGCCGGGCCCAGCGGGGCGAAGCGGGCGAATTGCGCATTGGCTTTACCTTTTCCACGCCGTTCACGCCGTATTTTGCCACCGTCATCAACCGCTACCGCCAGCAATTCCCGCACGTCACCTTGACCCTGCACGAAATGGCGACCTTGCATCAGCTCGAAGCGATCAGTGGCCGCACAATGGACCTAGGGTTTGTTCGCCCGCCGGAAACGACGTATCCATCCGATATCAAGCTGACGCAACTGCGCCAGGATCCGCTGTTCCTCGTGCTGCCTGTCGCCCATGCCCTGGCGGCCAAGGACGCCATCGCCATTGCCGACATGGCGGGCGAAGGTTTTGTCATGTATCCCAAGGATGCGGGCACGGGGATTTATCCGCAGATATTCCGCCTGTGCAAGGCGGCCGGCTTCGTGCCCCAGGTGGCGCAGGAAGCGGGCGAGGCGTCGACCATCATCGGCCTGGTGGCGGCCGGCTGCGGCATTTCCGTGCTGCCCTCTTCGTTCGACCGCATCCGCATGGATGGCGTGTGCTACCGCCCGATCGCCGACCCGCAGGCGACCACCAGTTTATTACTTGCACAACGGGAAGAAGAGACGTCGCCGCTGGTGGCGGCGTTTGTGAAACTGGCCGAGGAAGCGGCCATGGAAGGGGGGGCATAAGCCGACCGACAGGACGCGCGCCGGCGTAGGTCGGATTAGGCCGCAGGCCGTAATCCGACACTAGCGGTCAAGAATAATCCGCGTCCAGCTCCGAACCCGCATAATTTTCCAGGTCCTCGAACAGGCTCTTCATGCTGGCCCGCGTGAGGATTTTATGCACGACGGTGCAGCTGCGGCGGTAGGAATCGATGCGGTCGAGCAACACAGGATGGTGCTGCACGGGCACCCTGGCCACCAGGGCGGCCCAGCCTTCTTCGAAGTCGGGCTTGTTCTTGCGCACGGAGCGCACGAAGCGTTCAAACTCCTTTTGGCCCGTGCGCGCGATGATGCGCCCGCCGCCTTCGATGGCGAAGATGATGGCCAGGGCGATGACGCCCTCGGCATTCAAGTCGCTGTCGCTGACGGGACCGTTGTCATGGTGGCGGCGCAGCCAGCCGGCCAGGCGCACGACGGCTTGCACTTCCTTGCGCTGTTGCAACTGCACTGCATACTTTTCATAGCCGGCCCAGTTCTGGTTCGGGTCGGCCTGGCAAATATCGATGAACAGTTCGCGCAAACGGCGCTGCAGGTAGACGGGGTCCTGGTCGTATTCGCCGACGAGGGCGTCTTCCGGCAGTTGCGACAATTCCTTGATCAGGCGGAAACCCACCTGGAACGCGTGCTCGGCGCCGTGCTCGACGAGGAAATCGAGGGCGGCCTGGTCGCCTTCATGCGTGACGGCCTGTTCCAGGCCCAGGGACACGCCGCCCACCGTCAGGTACAGCGCTTTCTGGATGCCGTCGGCCGTGCGTTCATTCGTGAACTTCTCGGCCACCATGGCCGTGATGCCCGTCAATTCGTCGGCCAGGTTCAGGGCCGCGTCCTCGCGCGGGTCGCCCGGCAACAGTTTGATGGCGCGTACGAGACGCGGAAGATTCTCTACAACAATTGCTGGCAGCATTAGACGTTCCCTGCTTTCATTACGAGAAAATGCCCGTGCCCAGGCTGCGGCGCGTGCTGGAACGCGGCGCGCTGCGCGTGCTCGGCACTTGCTTGCGCAGGCGGTACAGCAATTCCTTGGTGCTCCGCTGCAACATGGTCGGTTCTTCGTCCGGGTCGTCCGAATATTCCGCGTCGGCCAGGTCGGCGCTGTGGCGGAAGTCGGGGAACAGCTCGAACAGCGAGCGGTCCCAGCCGTCTTCATTGGCTTGCGCCAGCTCGATGGCCAGCGGCACGACGTCGTTGTCGGACGAGGTCACGCCCGTCACATACGGTCCCTTGATGACGATCTCGCCCGCCACTTCGAGGATTTCCTTCGGCGCCATCGAGAACAGGATGGCGAACGCCGTGGCGCCCCAGTCGGTGGCGGACGCTTCCAGCAGCAGCTCGCGGCGGCGCTCGGCGTCGTCGGTGGAAAACACCACGCCGTGGATGTGCGCGAACAGGGCTTCGGCGATGCGTTCCGGATCATCCTCGATCTGGTCGTCGCTCCAGGTGGCGGCGATGAAGGCCAGGCTGTCGGCCCACGCCTTTGGCGGCACCAGCAAGGTGGCCAGCGACATCTTGCCGCCGTCGAAACCGGCCAGGTGCAGGGCCGTTACCTGTGGCGGGATGGCGCTCAGCACTTCCACCACAGCCAGGTCGCCGTACTGGTCGGCCGCATCGGCAAACGCCTGCTCGGCGTGGCCCAGCGAACCGGACAGCACCAATTCCGTGACCTGTTTCGTCAGCGCGGGAAGGTTACTCTTTTGTTCCGTGTTATCGGCCATGGTCATCTCCATCCTGGTCAAACATCTGGGCGAAATCGTCGGTGGCTTCGTCTTCGTCGTGATCGTCGTCGCCGTCGTCATTGGCGGCCAGCTGGTCGAGCGACTGGTCGTCGTCGTCCCACAGGCGCGGATTCTTGTGCAGGAAAGCCGTGATGATGGCCTGGCGCGCCAGGTCGGGGAAGCTCTCTTCGATGGCGGCGTACATCTTGGCCGCTTCCGGCGCGGCGCACGCGGCCATGGAAAACACGCGGGCCGTATCGCCGAATTCGTAGTCTTCGCTTTCGGCCAGCAAGCCTTTCGGGTCGCTGAAGGTGATGTGATCGACCAGCGCGAAGGCCAGCATGTTCACGTCTTCGATGCCGCCGCCACTCGCGTATTCGCCCACCAGCGCGTCGACCATGCTTTTGTAATTCTTGCGGTTCGGCGGGTCGCCGAGGATGCCTTCGATCTGGCCTTCCAGCTCGCGCGACTGGTACGCGAATTCAGGGTGTACTCTTCTCATGCTGTGCTTTCCAATGTGATGCGCGGCGCTGATAAAAGCGCCGTTGTTGTTGTTTTTCAAATAATTCGGGCCGACTGATGCGGGCCGCATCGTTTTAGTCGGCAGGTAATACTGTGCCATGTAAACGAAACACGCCGCACCACAAGGCATAGGCTTCCGCTTCCGGATCGATGATGATGCGGTGGTTCACGCTCTGGTCATATTCGGCGCGCTTGGCCGGGTCGGCTAGGATTTCATAGGCTTTGGTGACGCTCTTGAAGCGCGCCTCGGCGCCAGGGGCCTGGTTGCGGTCGGGGTGGAAGCGCATGGCCAGCGAACGGTAAACCTTCTTGATTTCATCGTCGCTGGCATTGGGCGCGACACCGAGGACGTTATATAAATTTTCCATAAAAGGCTCCGGGGTCACGTTTTTCTACTAATTAAAGGCGAATTATCCTATAGAACGGCGTCGGCGTCGCTTGCATGCCGGGAAATGGGGGTAAATACGTGCTTATAAAGCGCTTGCGGTACGGTAAAATGCTTTTTACTGTCACTCTTCCGCATTGATCAATGAGCAACGATAAACCGAATACCGCCGCGCCAGCGCTGGCGCCCAATTTCTTGCGTAACATCATCGAAGCCGACCTGGCTGCCGGCGCCCACGTGCGTCCCGGCCTGCCCCAGGTGATCACGCGTTTCCCGCCGGAGCCGAACGGCTACCTGCACGTGGGCCACGCCAAGTCGATCTGCGTCAACTTCGGCCTGGCGCGCGACTACGCCGGCCAGTGCAACCTGCGCTTCGACGATACCAATCCGGCGAAGGAAGAGCAGGAATACGTCGACACCATCATGGACAGCGTGAAATGGCTGGGCTTTGACTGGGAACCGAAGCATGCCGATGGCCAGAGCCACCTGCACTACGCGAGCGACTATTTCGACCAGCTGTACGCGATGGCCGAGTACCTGATCACGGCAGGCTTTGCCTATGTGGACAGCCAGAGCGCCGAAGACATGGCCGCCAACCGCGGCAATTTCGGCCAGGCCGGCAAGAATTCGCCATTCCGCGACCGTCCGCGCGACGAATCGCTGGCCCTGTTCCGCGCCATGAAGGCGGGCCAGTTCAAGGATGGCGAGCACATCCTGCGCGCGAAGATGAGCGAAGATGCCATGAGTTCGCCGAACATGAACTTGCGCGACCCGGCCATCTACCGCATCCGTCATGCGCACCACCACCGCACGGGCGACGCCTGGTGCATCTATCCGATGTACGACTACACGCACCCGATCTCGGACGCGCTGGAAAACATCACGCATTCGATCTGCACCCTGGAATTCCAGGATCATCGCCCGTTCTACGACTGGCTGCTGGAAACCCTGTCGGCCGGCGGCTTCTTCGCCAAGCCGGTGCCGCACCAGTATGAATTCTCGCGCCTGAACCTGACCTACATCGTCACCAGCAAGCGCAAGCTGCGCCAGCTGGTGGAAGAAAAAATCGTCGACGGCTGGGACGACCCCCGCATGCCGACCCTGGTGGGCATGCGCCGCCGCGGCTACACGCCCGAAGCGATTCAATTGATGTGCGAACGCACGGGCGTGACGAAATCCGACGGCTGGATCGACTACAGCGTGCTGGAAGGCTGTCTGCGCGAAGACCTCGACCCGAAGGCGCCGCGTACGGTGGCCGTGCTGCGTCCGTTGAAACTGATCATCGACAATTTCCCCGAAGGCGAAAGCGTGGAATGCACGGCGCCCGTGCACCCGCACTTCCCCGAGCGCGGCTTGCGCACCTTCCCCATCTCGCGCGAGCTGTGGATCGAGGAAGACGACTTCATGGAAGTGCCGAACAAGGGCTATTTCCGCCTGTATCCGCCGATTGACGACAAGCCGGGCAGCAAGGTTCGCCTGCGCTATGGCTACGTGATCGAGTGCACGGGCTTTGACAAGGATGCGGACGGCAAGGTCATCGCCGTGCATTGCACCTATTTCCCGGACAGCAAGTCGGGCACGGAAGGCAGCGCCAACTACAAGGTCAAGGGCAATATGCACTGGGTCAGCGCGCCGACGGCGATTCCCGCCGAAGTGCGCCTGTACGACCGCCTGTTTACGGACCCGCAGCCGGACGCGGGCGGCAAGGACTTCAAGCTGGCCTTGAATCCGCTGGCCAAGGAAGTGGTGCAAGCGTGGCTGGAACCGGGCGCGGAACTGGCCCAGCCGGAACAGCGCTTCCAGTTCGAGCGCCACGGCTACTTCGCGGCCGACCGCGTCGACAGCCAGCCTGGCAAGCCCGTCTTCAACCGCATCGTCACCCTGAAAGACAGCTGGCAGCCTGCCAAGTAAGGCGCCGGACGACTCAAAAAAAACCGCTGCGGCGGTTTTTTTTCGTTTCAACGAGAAATATTGCCTGTTGACTATATTCACGATAATTTTGTATATTAGGCAGCTATTGAGCAATTTGCAATTTCAATAGCGCTTGTACAACACAGTCGCCCAGGCGGCACTCGATTCCTCTTCCTGATGCGGATGGCGATGTCTTCTACTGCCGGCGAACACCCCTTATCTGCTGAAAAAAGACCGCTGTGGCTGCTCGGCTTTGTGATGTCGACGATGGTGGGCCTGCTGTTTTACATGGCCGCCTCGCTGTCGATCGAAAACGATGCCAGCGAGCTGTTCGACAATCTGGCCCGCAATACCCAGAAAAACATCGAATCGCGCGTCAAATCGTATGCCAACCTGCTGCGCGGCACGGCCAGCCTGTTCCACGCCAACGACCACGTGAGCCGCGAGCAATTCCACCGCTACGTGAAAAACATCGCCCTGCAACAGAACTACCCGGGGGTGATGAACCTCAATTACAGCCAGGAACTCGACGAGTCGCAGCGCGCCGCCTTCGAAGCGGCCATGCAGCGCGGCTATCCGCCGGGGCGCGACGGCTATCCGGCGTTTGCCATCCATCCGCCCGCCCCGCGCGAGCGCTACTCCGTGCTGGTGTACATCGAGCCGATTGCCAGCGCCCCGGAAAAATATGGCTATGACATCGCTTCGCGCCCCCTGATCGCCGAAGCGCTGGCGCTGTCGCGCGATTCCGGCCACATCAGCAATTCTGGCGTGCCCGTGCCGATGGAAGGCCGTCCCCAATTGACGGGCATGGCCATGCGCCTGCCCGTGTACCGCTACGGCATGCCGGTCGATACGGTGGAGCAGCGGCGCGCGGCTTACCAGGGGTCCGTCGGCATCGGCTACGACCTGGTGACGATGATGCGCAGCGCGCTGGCCGACATGCCGGTGCGCAACGTCCGCCTGACCCTGTTCGATATCGGCCCGCAGGCGCGCGCACCGCTGCAACTGCCGCACGATATGCGCCCCATTTTCGACAGCACGACGGCGGGCATGCATGCGCCTTGGTGGCTGCCCGGCAACTCGGGACGCTACCTGAGCAGCACGATGCTGATCGAACACAACAGCCGCGTGTGGCAAGCGCTGTTCAGCGTGCGCAAGAGCGACCTGTATACGCGCTTCGACGCCTTTTTGCCATGGCTGGCCCTGCTGATCGGCTTTGCCAGCACCATGCTGCTGTATATGCTGTTCCACACCCTGGCGTCGTCGCGCCGGCGCGCCATCCAGATGGCCAATGGCATGACGGAGGAATTACGCGCCAGCCAGATCCGTCTGCAGCTGTCGCACCAAAAACTGCGCCGCCTGGCGGCCCATGCCGACCAGATCAAGGAAGAAGAGCGCAAGCGCATCGCGCGCGAAATCCACGACGACCTGGGACAGAACCTGCTGGTCTTGCGCATCGACGCCGACATGCTGGCCTCGCGCACGCATCGCCGCCACCCGCGCCTGAACGCCCGCGCCCGCTCGACCCTGGAGCAGATCGACGCCACCATCAAGAGCGTGCGGCAGATCATCAACGACTTGCGCCCTACCGTACTGGACCTGGGCGTGAATGCGGCCGTCGAATGGCAGGTGGCGCAATTTCGCCAGCGCACGGGCATCGCCTGCGAAGTGAGCGAAAGCCATGACGACATTTGCCTCAGCGATCAATGCGCGACGGCCCTGTTTCGCATCCTGCAAGAGTCGCTCAGCAATATTTCCCAGCATGCGAATGCCAGCCGCGTGCAAGTCAAGCTGGAAAAGTGCCGCGATACGGTGTCGATGAGCATCAGCGACAACGGCGTAGGCGCGGCCATCGACGGGCGCAACAAGCTGGGCTCGTTTGGCCTGGTGGGCATCGAGGAGCGCATAAAATTGCTGGGCGGCACTTTTTACATCGAAAGCAGCCCCGGCGCCGGCATGAGCGTGCACGTCAGCGTGCCGCTGGGCGCGGACGCCACCGCGTTTCCCTACCAGGAAGAAAGCCGGGTCAGCAGTTGACAGGCGTACGCACGCATGAAGCAAGCTCAGCTTGCATATTTCGTAATTAGATGCAATATTGATGTAGAACAACTCAGCGCCCGCCCGCCATGGGCCAGGCATTCCTCGACCACTTGCCAGGAGTACGCACCCGCCGCTTTCCCTTGTTTCACCGTATTTCCCACAACGCTCTTACCAAAGGACATTCATGGATACGAACGACAGTTTCAAGGCAATTGCCGATTTGAATTTGGACGCGATCAAGGTCAAGCTGATGCACCGCGAGTCAGGCGAGGGATGGAGCCTGGAGAAGGCGAATGCGGTGGAATTCGAATACCGCCGCTTCCTGATCCTGATGAAACAGTTTCCGGAAGAAGAAACGGCGCCGCTGATGGACGTCGATACCTTCTGGCACTACCACATCCTCGACACCCTGAAATATGCGGCCGATTGCGAACAGGTGTTCGGCTACTTCCTCCATCATTTCCCATACATCGGCTTGCGCGGCGAAGACGACGAAGCGGCGCACCATCGCGTGGGCGAGCGCATGAAGCAGCTGTATGAACAAACGTTCGGGGAAGATTATATTCGCGCAGAAACGGCGTATTCGGGGCGCGCCGTACAGGCGGCGTATTCGGGACGGGCTGTGCAGGCTGCGTATTCAGGACGGGCTGTGCAAACAGCATTTTCCAGTGCGGCGGTACAGGCAACGGCCTACTCGGGCCGGGCCGTGCAAACGGCGTTTTCCAGCGCGGCGGTGCAGGCGACGGCGTATTCGGGCCGCGCAACCGGGGCTGCCAGCACCGCATTTTCCAGCGCGCCCGCCTCACTGGCTGCAGCGGTGGTCAAGTCGTCTTCGACTGGCCTGGAAATGGGGCGTTTCTATGTCGATCGTCCGGTACTGAACCGCGACCCGCAATAGAAAAGCGGAAAACAGATGTGGCTGCCGCACGCGGCAAGCCTGACTTACCCAGACGGCACCTCTCAGTTTGCCGTCTGTCAGGCGCTCTTAGGCAGCCATCAACTCGCGCAGTTCACGAATGCTGAAATCGCTGATTTCATGCATGCGGATGAGGATCGTGGCGCCGATCGGCAAGGTGTTGTGACGAATCTTGCTGATAACAGGTGGCGCCACTTCCAGAGCTCGCGACAAGGCGGCATCGTTTTTCAGTTGCAGCTTGTCGATGATCGCATCGAGGACGCGATTCGGGTTGTACGTAGGCAAAGAGGTAATTTGTTTGAGAGACATGATCAAAAATCCGTACTTGTTGTATTAGAGCGAAAAGAAACCGAATGCCTCTTTCACAATAATTCAGGGTAAACACACTAAAAAGCGCCATCACTTATGCGGCTTTTACGCCGCAAACAATATAATACACGCTATTGTTGATTTTTGCGTAACTTAAAGCAAAATTGTGATAATTGAAGAGAATTGACGCACTTGGAATGTGCTAGAGGATAACTCAAATCGGAAAAATTTGCTGCACGTCATCAATTTTTACGATGGGCAACACCGCTATGCATGAGCCAGGCTATGGCCATGAGGGTGCCCAGGCGGGCCATTTCAGCGGATAGATGCCAGCCTTGCGCGGCCACGCCGGCCGGGGAGGCAAGCGGGCAAGTGCATGGGAAATCGTCGACGCGGCACCAGGCCAGTTGCCGGCGAATTTCATCGGGCGGCGGCGGCGGCTGCAGCGCACGTTCGCGGCGGCGCATATAGGCGCGCACCTGCTCCTTGCTGGGGTGATTCGTAGCTCGCATGGCTCGCTCCTGCTGACGGGAAACAACGTCACGCTAGTTGTAGATGCAGAGCCCGTCACAAGAGCCCAGACGCGTGACGACATTGCTCACCATATCGCCAGCGCGCCGTGACGCGTTTGCGCTGCATCAAATGGCACGGCCCCGGTGTTGCGCCGAAGCCCGTACTGCCCCACGGCCTGCTTCCGTCTTATTTCTTTTGCTGGCGCACGCGCTGTTGCTGCTTTTCCTGCGTTTGCTGGCGGTTCTGCTTGCGCTCGAACAGGGCGACCGCATCCTTCTTGGCTTGCTCGACGGTGCGCATTTCTTCATGCGCATCGTGCGGGACGAAAAATTCGGCGTCCTGCGCCGCCACGACCAGCTTGATGGCGGCCTCGTCGTCGAGGTCGTACAGTTCCGTCAGGACGGTGGTGACCTCGTCCAGGTATGCTTCGTAAGTGAGGGTGCTCATGCTGTATTCCTTAAGTGAGTGGCGCAGCGCGGGAACGGCGCGCTGCGCGCCGGCCCAGCAAAGTGCGCAGATAACCGGCCATTTTACCCGATGCCGGCCCCGCCGGCTGCCATCGCCTGCAAGGCATCGGCCACGCGCGCGTAGCGCAGGCGCACGCCCAGCTCGCACTTGATGCGGGTATTGTGCAGCCGGCGCGATTCGGACATGAACGACAGCAGCATCGGCGTGACCACTTGCCGCAGTTCGGCACGCGGCAGGCGCGGCGGGCGCGGCAGGCCGAACGTGTCGGCCACGGCATCGAAATACTCGGCCATTTTGAGTTCGCTGTCATCGCTGGCGTGATACACGCGTCCCGGCTTGCCCCGCCACAAGGCCCGTTCGATGATGCGCGCCAGGTCGTCGGCATGAATATGATTGGTGTACACATCGTCATCCGCGGCCAGGGCCGGCGTGCCTTCGCGCAAGCGCTTCAACGGCAGACGGTTGTCCGCATAAATGCCGGGCACGCGCAGGATGGCCACCTTGGCGCCGCAGCGCGCGCCCCAGCCGCGCAGAACCTGTTCGGCGTCCACGCGCCGCTTCGCCCGCGCATTCGCCGGCGCCGTCGGCCGCGTTTCATCGACCCGGGCGCCAGCGCAATCGCCATATACGCCGCTGGTGCTCACATACACCATGCGTGCATGCTCGGGTAAAATGGCGGCCAGATTGCGCGTGCGCCGGTCCAGCAAGCCCGACGACAGGGGCGGCGCCAGGTGCACGACCCTCGACGCCAGTCCCGCCAGCCGTTTCAGGCTGGCGCGGTCGTCGAGGTTGGCCACGATGGGCACGGCGCCGGCTTCCCGCAACTGCGCGCAGCGCGCCGGCTGGCTGGTGACGGCAAAGACGCGAAAGCGCGTGCGCAGCAGGGGCAGCAGCCGCATGCCGACGTCGCCGCAACCGAGGATCAGCAAGCGCGGCAAGCCTGACGGCTTGCGCAAAGAGTGCATTAACATATTTTTCATCTCAAGGATTGTATGACTTTTCAAGTTACTGTTCAGCCCAGCGGCCACCAGTTCAGCTGCGAAGCGGACGAAACCGTGCTGGCGGCGGCGATACGCGCCGGCGTGGGCTTGCCGTATGGCTGTAAAAATGGCGCCTGCGGTTCCTGCAAGGGCAAAGTGGTTTCCGGTACCGTCCAGCACAAGGCGCACCAGCAGCGCGCCCTGACGCCGGAAGAGGCAGCGGCCGGCTTTTCCCTGTTCTGCTGCGCCACCACGAACGCCGACCTCGTCATCGAAGCGCGCGAAGTGGCGGGCAGCAGCGACTACCCGATCAAGAAAATGCCGTCGCGCGTGACCACCATCGAGAAAGTCGCCCCCGACGTCGTCGTGCTGACCCTGCAGTTGCCAGCCAGCGAGCGCCTCAACTACCGCGCCGGACAGTATATCGAAATCTTGTTGCGCGACAACAAGCGCCGCAGCTACAGCATGGCCAGCGCGCCCGCCGACGGCGGCCCCGTGACCCTGCACATCCGCCACCTGCCGGGCGGCCTGTTCACGGACCAGGTATTTGGCACCATGAAAGAGCGCGACATCCTGCGCTTCGAAGGCCCGATGGGCACCTTCTTCCTGCGCGAAGATTCCGACAAGCCCGTGGTGCTGCTGGCCTCGGGCACGGGCTTTGCCCCGCTGAAAGCCATCGTCGAGCACATGATCAACGAGCGCTCCACGCGCCCGATCACCCTGTACTGGGGCGGCCGCCGTCCGCACGACCTGTACATGGATGCGCTGTGCCGCCAGTGGGCCGCCGACTTGCCGCAGTTCACCTATGTGCCCGTCGTCTCGGACGCCCTGCCGGAAGACGGCTGGAGCGGCCGCACGGGCTTCGTGCACCAGGCCGTCATCGCCGATATTCCGGATATGTCCGCGTATCAGGTGTATGCCTGCGGCGCGCCCGTGATGGTCGATTCGGCTCACCGCGATTTCGTGCAGCTGTGCCAGCTTCCAGCCGACGAGTTTTACGCGGACGCCTTCACCACGGAAGCCGACCTGGCCAAGTAAGCATCCAGACAGCGGGATGCTGCAGGTGCGGCATCCGCTGCCGCCACCCGCCTCATCCCGCCGCTCCCTGGAAAGTGTTCATGTCTTTCGCCATCCTGCGTCACCGCAACTTCGCTTTTTACCTTTCCGCCCGCGTGCTGGGCACAGTGGCCGTGCAGATGCAAAGCGTGGCCATCGGCTGGCAGGTGTACCAGATCACGGGCAGCCTGTTCGACCTGGGCCTGATCGGCCTGGCGCAATTCGCCCCCTTCCTCGTCTTGATTTTGCCGGCCGGCCACGTGGCCGACCGCTACAACCGCCGCAACATCATCGCCTGGTGCCTGGCGGCGCAGCTCGCTTGCGCGCTGGCCCTGCTGGCCTTTACGCTCAGCGGACTTGCCATCGTCTGGCCCGTGTTTGCCGTGCTGGTGCTGTTCGGCAGCGCGCGCGCCTTCATGATGCCGGCCACGCAAGCCGTGCTGGTCAACATGGTGCCCACGCAACACTTCAGCCGTGCCGTCGCGCTCAGCTCGTCGAGTTCGCACGTGGCCATCATCCTGGGGCCCACCTTGGGCGGCTTGCTGTATTACTTCGGCCCCAAGGTGGTGTATTTGATCTCGTCCGCGCTGCTGGTCGTGTCCGTCCTGCTGATGCGCGCCACCACGCCCGCGCCGCAAGTGGTCAAGCGCGAACCCGTCAGCTGGCATACCCTGCTCGAAGGCTTGCGCTTCGTCTGGTCGAAACCCATCGTGCTGGGCGCCATTTCGCTCGACCTGTTTGCCGTCCTGTTCGGCGGCGCCACGGCCCTGCTGCCGGCGCTCGCGCACGACGTGCTGCATATCGGCCCCAGCGGCCTGGGCTTGCTGCGCACGGCGCCCGGGGCCGGCGCGGCCCTGTGCTCGATTGCGCTGGCCATCTTCCCCATCACGCGCCGCGTGGGCGCGTGGATGTTCGGCGGCGTGGCCGTCTTCGGCCTGGGCACCTTGGTGCTGGGCAGCACCAGCTATTTCCCGCTGGCGCTGGCGGCGCTGTTCCTGATGGGCGCCGGCGACATGGTCAGCGTCTACATCCGCCACCTGCTGGTGCAGTTCGAGACGCCCGACGAGATCCGCGGCCGGGTCAGCGCCGTGAACGCCGTCTTCATCGGCGCCTCGAACGAGCTGGGTGAATTCGAATCGGGCTTGACGGCCGGCTGGTTCGGCCTGGTGCGCGCCGTGCTCTTCGGCGGCGCCGCCACCCTGGCCGTGACGGGCATCTGGGCCGTGCTGTTCCCCGTGCTGTCGCGCATGGACCGCTTCCCCCACCACGAGAAGGAAACGGCGGCGAAGGCAGCCACCACGGCGGCAACTTAAGCGCTAAGATGCGCTATCCCAACTGATGCATCCTGGCACCATGAAAATCACGCTTCCATTCCGCAGCTTCATCCGCAGCCGCCCCCACCTGAGCATGGCCACGGTCATCGGCGTGGTGGTCGGCCTGCTGCTGCCTTCGTCCTGGCAACAGATGACGCGTTTGCTCACGGCATGGAACGTGGCCGTCTGGTTCTACCTGGCAACGATGGCCTGGATGATGATGCGCGCCAACCATCACAAAGTAAAAGCCATGGCGGCGCGCCAGGACGAGCGGGCGGCCACGGTGCTGTCGGCCCTGTCCGTCGCATCCGTGATGAGCCTGGTGGCCATCGTCTCGCAGCTGTCCTCGATGAAGGACATGGCGCCGGACGAGCGCGCGCTGCATTACGGCCTGACGATACTCACCCTGGTCGGTTCCTGGTTCCTCGTCGGCACCCTGTTCTGCTTCCACTACGCCCACCTGTATTACCAGGCCGATCCCGCGCTGCGCCCGCTGAAGTTTCCCGACGACGAGCAAAATCCCGATTACTGGGATTTTCTGTATTTCGCCATCACCATCGCCGTGGCCGTGCAAACGTCGGACGTTTCCGTGCAGACGCGCATGATGCGGCAGATCGTGCTGGGACAATCCGTGCTGAGCTTTTTCTTCAACTTGGTCGTGCTGGGACTGTCGATCAATATCGCCGCCGGTCTCATCAATGGCTGAAAAATAATTTCGTATTGGAAACTTGACCTGGCTGAAGGGTTAAGCTCATCTTAATCGTGCGCACCCTCTTGAAATACTGGAAAGAGGAGTAAGATAAGTTCCATGCACAGAGGTCATGTGCATGGGGCAGCAACCAGGCCGCAGCACGCCTGAGATGGGTTTTTTTTGAATTGACAGGAGTAAGCATATGCAAATCAATATTCATACCGACAGCACCATCGCCAACACCGCTGGACTGAACGAACATGTGCAATCCGTACTTGAAAGCGCACTGAACCGCTTCCGCGACAACCTGACCCGCATCGAAGTCCACATCAGCGACACGAATGGCCCGAAAGGCGGCGCCGACGATATTCGCTGCGTCATGGAAGCACGGGTTGCTGGCTATCAACCGATCGCCGTGACCGAACAGAACGCCACCGTGCATCAATCCGTCGCCGGCGCCACCGACAAACTGAAACGCGCCATCGATAGCGCCCTGGGCCGCCTGCACGACAGCAAGCGCCACGCCACCGGCAAAAATGCCGTGATCGATACGGCCGAAGCGGAAGAAACCGCCGAGTAATTCCCCACCTGCAGGATTTCCAGAGACTGAGGCAGCCGTTCAAGGCTGCCTTTGCACATCTGGACCCGCCTTCCTGCGCGACAATATCAATAGTAAAACAGCAAGCATTCCAGCGTATTAACACGACAATGAAATAATTGTCGTATTTCTCACAGTAAGTGACATCAAGCAAGCCTTTGCCGTTACAGCCAAGGCCGCTTTACGCTATCATGAAGCTACCGGCCCTCTGCTCGCGCGCGCCGGCTTTTTGAAAGTGTGATTGTGGAACAGATCGGCAACTTTGGCGCTTCAGGCTGCAACATCGGCGATTTACAGCTATTTCGCGATGGAGCGGATAGCCAGACGGCCGCCATGCTGGCGCCCTGCCCCGTCATGCGCCTCGAAGCGGGCGAAGCGATTGCCGACACACAAGGCACCAGCCTGTACATCGTCCTGCGCGGTTCGCTGGCCGTGGCCGCCGACATCCACACGGGCATGGACGACGGCACCGTCAGCAAGGTCTTGCCCGGCGAAAGCGTGGGCGAACAATCGGTGCTCGATGAAGCGAGCAACCTGGCCGCTATTTCCGCCCTGGAAGAAACCGATTTGCTGGTGATCGACGCGGCCGTCGTCTGGGAATTGATCGAGCAATCGAACGGCCTCGCGCGCAACCTGTTGCGGCTGCTGTCCTTCCGCATCCGCGCCGCGAACGCCCTGCTGCGCCGGCGCCAGAAACTGGGCGAGTTCTACCGCCAGCTGTCGATGGTCGACAGCCTGACGGGTTTGTACAACCGCGCCTGGCTCACCGACTTGCTGCCAAACATGATCGTCACGGCCCATGCCAGCGCCTCGCCGCTGTCGCTGGTGATGATCGACCTCGACCATTTCAAGCGTTTCAACGACACGCATGGCCACCAGGCGGGTGACCAGGCGCTGCGCATCGCCGCGCAAGTGCTGGGCGCGGCCCTGCGGCCGACGGATTTTGCCGTGCGTTATGGTGGCGAGGAAATGATGGTGATCTTGCCCGATACGAGCGAGCACGTGGCCCTGCGGGTGGCCGAACGCTTGTGCGAGCGCATGCAGCAAGCCGTCATCTTCGCCGACATGCGCAGCGCGCTGCCGCACATCACGGGCTCCTTCGGCGTGGCCAGCCTGGCGGCCGAACAGGATGACGAAGCGCTGATCGCGGCGGCCGACGCGGCTTTGTATCGCGCGAAGGCCGGCGGCCGCAACCGGGTCATGCTGTAGCTCAGGCAGCCTTGCTGTCGGCCGGCTTGGCGGCGTCATCCTTCTTGCTGCTGTGCGCGGCGATGAAATCCGCATAGCCCTTCTGCACCAGCTCGTACGTCTTGTCGATATTGCCGGCGATATCGCCTTTCAACACTTTCAAGCCGCCCAGAATGTCGCGCGCTTCCTTGAAGCCTTTTTCCATGCCGCCGCTGATGGTGTCCATGAACTTGGTCAGGGCCGTATCATCATCCAGGTCGGGATTCTGTTTCTTGAAGGCATCAAAAAAACCCGTCGACAGCGATACAATGCGGCTCGCCGTCGCTTCGGCGCTATTGTCCTGCGAAGCGGCGTTCTGGATCGCATCCTCGCCGTACTGGCCCTTCAGCGCTTCATTGATGTTGGTGATGGCCGTCTTGTACAGCAGCGCCAGCGGCTCGTTCTCGGAACCGATCGACACGTTCAGCGAGGCCTGCATGATGGAGGCGTTAAATTGCAGCTTGGTACGGTCGTTGACGCTCATTTCAGCGTTGACGCCGTCCTTTTGCTGGACTTTATCGTCCTTGCCAGCAACGCCCGTACTGACGGAAGTCACGGAAGGGTTGGAATTGCCGCTTGCGGCGATGGGAATTGACACGATAGACCTCCTTGAACGGGCAATGTATGCCACCATGCGGGAAACGCGATGATGACCATCCTCTCGTGTAGTATCGGCAGGTTTTCAGAAAACTGTAGCAGCGGCGCTCTTTTACCGGCCCGGATAACCAATCAAGTAACCAAGTAATGACCATCAATGACTAACCAGACCTTTCTTTGGCACGATTACGAAACCTTTGGCGCCCAGCCGCGCCGCGACCGCCCGGCCCAGTTCGCCGCCATCCGCACGGATGCCGAACTCAACGAGATCGGTGAGCCGATCATGCTGTATTGCCAGCCTGCCAATGATTTCCTGCCCGACCCGCAATCGTGCCTGATCACCGGCATCACGCCGCAGCAGTGTCTGCAACTGGGCGTGCCCGAGCACCAGTTCGCCGCCACCATCGAAGCGGCCTTTTCGGAGCCGGGCACCATCGGCGTGGGCTACAACACCATCCGTTTCGACGATGAAGTCACGCGCTTCCTGTTCTGGCGCAACCTGATCGACCCGTATGCGCGCGAATGGAAAAACCATTGCGGCCGCTGGGATATCCTCGACGTGGTGCGCATGACGCACGCGCTGCGCCCGGAAGGCATTCAATGGCCGAAGCGCGACGATGGTCAGACCAGTTTTAGACTGGAACACCTGAGCAAGGCCAATGGCCTCATCCACGAAGCGGCCCACGATGCGCTGTCCGACGTGCGCGCCACCATCGCCCTGGCCCGCCTGATCAAGCAGAAACAGCCGAAACTGTTCGAATTCTGCCTGGCCCTGCACAAAAAGGACCGGGTCGCCAGCGAAATGGGCATGCACCTGGCCGCCGGCGAGCGCCAGCCTTTCCTGCACGTGTCGGGCATGTTCCCCGCCGAACGGGGTTGCGTGGGCGTCGTCTGGCCGCTGGCCACGCACCCGAGCAACAAGAACGAGATCCTCGTCTGGGATTGCGCCTACGACCCGCGCGAACTGTTCGAACTGGACGCCGACACCATCCGCACGCGGCTGTTCACGCGCAAGGACGCCATGCCCGAAGGCATGACGCGCCTGCCCGTGAAGAGCGTGCACCTGAACAAGTCGCCCATGTTGGTCGGCAACCTGAAAACCCTGTCGCCGGCCATGGCGGCGCAATGGGGCATCGACGTGGACGCGGCGAAGGTCAACGCGCAATTCGCCGCCACGGCGCCAAACATGGATGCGATCTGGGCCGAAGTGTTCCAGCGCCCGGGCGCGAATGCCGCGCTGGACGTGGATGAGGATTTGTACAACGGTTTCGTCAGCAACGATGACCGCCGCCTGCTCGAATCCTTGCGCCGCGAAACGCCGGCCAAGCTGGCCACGGCCCGCCCCTCGTTTGCCGACGAGCGCCTGCAGGAACTGCTGTTCCGCTACCGCGCCCGCAATTTCCCGCAAACGCTGAGCGAAGCGGAAAGCCTGCGCTGGGAACAACACCGGGCCGCCCGCCTGTTCGACGGCGACGGCGGCGCCCGCACCATCGAAATGCTGTTTACGGAGATCGACGTACTGTCGGAATCCGTGGATGAGCGGGGAGAGGAAATTCTGGGAGAACTCTACGATTACGCGGAGATGGTGGCGCCAATGCGCGACTGAAGGACCAGGCCGGGTAGGTCGGATTAGCGGGGCAAGGCCCCGCGTAATCCGACAACATTGTTGACCCGAGCGTGGTGGTGTCGGATTACGCGGCGTCGCCGCTAATCCGACCTACGTTGCGCGGTGTTGATTGATCGCATCGCGCGTTTCGATCGCCACGCGGCGCGCGGCGTCGGCCCAGTCTTCGCCATCCTGCGGCTTGGCGTAGATGATGGCCCGCGACGAGCTGATCATCATGCCCATGCCGTTCGCCGTCTGGCCCGCGCCAACTGTCGCCGCGATGTCGCCGCCCTGGGCGCCGATGCCTGGCACCAGCAGCGGCATGTCCCCGACGATGGCACGCACTTGCGCCAGCTCTTCAGGGAAAGTGGCGCCGACGACGAGCGCGCACTGGCCATTCTTGTTCCATTTGTCGGCCACCAGGCGTGCCACGCGCTGGTACAGCGGTTCGCCGTCCGTATTCAGGAATTGCAGGTCCGAGCCGCCCGGGTTCGAGGTGCGGCACAGGATGATCACGCCGCGGTCTTTCCACGCCAGGTAGGGGTCGAGCGAATCCTCGCCCATGTAGGGGTTCACGGTGACGGCGTCGGCGCCGTAGCGCTCGAACGCTTCGCGCGCGTATTGCGTGGCGGTCGCGCCGATGTCGCCCCGTTTTGCGTCGAGGATCAGCGGGATGTGCGGGTAGTTTTCACGCACGTAGCGGCAGATGTCTTCCAGCTGCTTTTCCGCGCCCAGCGCGGCAAAATAGGCGATCTGCGGCTTGAAGGCGCAGGCCAGGTCGGCAGTGGCGTCGATGATGCGCGTGCAAAAGGTGGTGATTCCATCAGGCAAGTCGCGCAGTTCGGCCGGCAGTTTCACCAGGTCCGGGTCCAGGCCCACGCACAGCAGGGAATTATTGGCCGTCCACGCGGCGGATAATTTATTGATGAAATTCACGGCACACCTTCTCTATATTCAGTTGCAAACCCCGTATTGTAACGCGGCGCAGGCCAGTGAAGGCAGGCTGAGGCGGCTACCGGCGCTTATTAAACCGACATGGCGGGCCGTTTCAGGTATATTTGCCCCACCTCCTTTACTCTGCACGGAACCCATCATGCAAATCACCAATCAATTCACCAAATGGCTGCGCCTGGCCCTGAGCGTTACCGTCCTGGCCGGCATCCTGACGGGCTGCGGCTATAACGACTTCCAGAGCAAGGACGAAGCCACCAAGGCCGCCTGGGGCGAAGTGGTCAACCAGTACCAGCGCCGCGCCGACCTGATCCCCAACCTGGTCAACACCGTCAAGGGCTATGCCACGCACGAGCGCGAAACACTGGAAGCGGTGACCAAGGCGCGCGCCGCCGCCACCAGTTTTCAGATCACGCCCGAAGTGCTGAACGACCCGGCCGCGTTCGAGAAATTCCAGCAAGTGCAGGGGCAGCTGTCGTCGGCCCTGTCGCGCCTGATGGTGGTGTCCGAGAAATATCCTGACCTGAAAGCCGATACCAGCTTCCGCGATTTGCAGTCGCAGCTGGAAGGCACGGAAAACCGCATCACGGTGGCGCGCCAGCGCTACATCGTTGCCGTGCAGGATTACAACGTGCATGCGCGCAGCTTCCCGAACAACCTGACGGCCATGGTCTTCGGCTACAAGGTCAAGCCATCGTTCACGGTGGAAAACGAAAAAGCCATCTCGACCGCACCGACCGTCAACTTTGGCAAATAAGATGAAAGCCTGGTCTTATCTGGCGGCGCTGGCGACGGCGCTGCTGCTGTGGACGATGGCGCCGGCCGGCGCGCAGGGCTTGCAGCCCGTGCCGCCGCTGGCGGCGCGCGTGACGGACAACGCCAGCATGCTCGACGCCAAGCAAAAGGCGGCGCTGGAAGGCGTGCTGGCCGACTACGAAGCCAAGACGGGCAGCCAGATCGCCGTGCTGCTGGTCAAGAGCACGGAACCGGAAGCCATCGAGCAATACAGCATCCGCGTGGCGGATGCCTGGAAGCTGGGCCGCAAGGGCGTCGATGACGGCGTGCTGCTGATGGTGGCGAAAGACAACCCATCGTCGTTGCGTCGCCTGCGCATCGAGGCTGGCCGCGGCGTACAGGGCGTGCTGACGGATGCGCAATCGAAACGCATCCTGCAAGACGTGATCGCCCCCCATTTCAAGCAGAACGACTATTACGGCGGTCTGGTGGCCGGCGTAGGATCGATTGCCACCCTGCTGAACCAGGAGCAATTCCCCGCCCCGGCCCAGCAGAAAGCGCCGGCCACGGTGGACGCGGGCGGCATGACCTTCTGGCTGCCGCTGCTGTTCTTCGGCTTCCTCGTCGTGCTGACCCTGTTCCGCTCGCGCGGCGGGCCAACTCGGCTGCAGCGGGGCAGCAACTGGTCCAGCGGCGCCACCGGTGTCGTGCTGGGCAGCATTCTCAGCCAGGCGCTGAACAACCGCGGCGGCGGGGGCGGCTTCGGCG
>NZ_JAAOLY010000070.1 GCF_011601275.1 Janthinobacterium lividum
TTTTACTCGAAAGTGCAAACGTAAGCCGCTAGGTTTAGGTTTGATCTTTTAGCGATCAAAGCTGTTTCGTTCTTTAACAATCTGGAAGAAGTAAAGATTATTTATTGATCGGTTTGCCGTAAAAGGTAAATCGATGGGTAATGATTGTATGTATCAACAAACAAGCAACAACGTTGTACTTTCTTATCCCTGTAACGCTCTTTCATCATGCAAATGATGAGAGGCTAACGTTATAGGGACAAGCGAATAAGTGCACATGGTGGATGCCTTGGCGATTACAGGCGATGAAGGACGTAGTAGCTTGCGATAAGCTGCGGGGAGT
>NZ_JAAOLY010000071.1 GCF_011601275.1 Janthinobacterium lividum
ACCTTTTACGGCAAACCGATCAATAAATAATCTTTACTTCTTCCAGATTGTTAAAGAACGAAACAGCTTTGATCGCTAAAAGATCAAACCTAAACCTAGCGGCTTACGTTTGCACTTTCGAGTAAAACTTTGGTGGAGGATGACGGGATCGAACCGACGACCCCCTGCTTGCAAAGCAGGTGCTCTCCCAGCTGAGCTAATCCCCCTGAGATTTTACTAATTAGCTGGTAGGGCTGGTTGGACTCGAACCAACGACCCCCGCGTTATCAACACGGTGCTCTAACCAGCTGAGCTACAGCCCCAACGCGGAACTACTACGA
>NZ_JAAOLY010000072.1 GCF_011601275.1 Janthinobacterium lividum
ACGGTTTTTCCAATACCCGCGTTCTTGTTGCCAAAGGCGGCGCTGCCCGCCACCGTCAAGGCATCGCCCTGAATGCGGTCATCGCCAAAGTTCACTTGCGCGCCTGTCGTGCCGTCATACGTCTTGTTGACGCCGTTAAAGCTCACGTTCAAGGTACGCGCCGCGATATCGGCCGTAGTGCTGCCCGCATTGGCGTTCAGCACATAGTTGTCCGCATCGCCGCCGCTCAACGCCACGTTCGTCACCGTGACGGTTTTTCCAATACCCGCGTTCTTGTTGCCAAAGGCGGCGCTGCCCGCCACCGTCAAGGCATCGCC
>NZ_JAAOLY010000073.1 GCF_011601275.1 Janthinobacterium lividum
TTTTACTCGAAAGTGCAAACGTAAGCCGCTAGGTTTAGGTTTGATCTTTTAGCGATCAAAGCTGTTTCGTTCTTTAACAATCTGGAAGAAGTAAAGATTATTTATTGATCGGTTTGCCGTAAAAGGTGAATCGATGGGTAATGATTGTATGTATCAACAAACAAGCAACAACGTTGTACTTTCTTATCCCTGTAACGCTCTTTCATCATGCAAATGATGAGAGGCTAACGTTATAGGGACAAGCGAATAAGTGCACATGGTGGATGCCTTGGCGATTACAGGCGATGAAGGACGTAGTAGCTTGCGATAAGCTGC
>NZ_JAAOLY010000074.1 GCF_011601275.1 Janthinobacterium lividum
AGGTAGCTTAACCGCAAGGAGGGCGCTTACCACGGTAGGATTCGTGACTGGGGTGAAGTCGTAACAAGGTAGCCGTATCGGAAGGTGCGGCTGGATCACCTCCTTTCTAGAGTTTGCACGAATCATGTAAATGGTTCACGCATCAAATGTTCACACTTATCGGCTGTTAGTAAGAGAAGAAACAGTAGTCGTAGTAGTTCCGCGTTGGGGCTGTAGCTCAGCTGGTTAGAGCACCGTGTTGATAACGCGGGGGTCGTTGGTTCGAGTCCAACCAGCCCTACCAGCTAATTAGTAAAATCTCAGGGGGATTAGCTC
>NZ_JAAOLY010000075.1 GCF_011601275.1 Janthinobacterium lividum
ACGTCACGCCGGACATGACGATCTACAAGGAAGAAATCTTCGGCCCCGTGCTGTGCATCGTGCGCGTGCCGGACTTTACGACGGCGCTGGACCTGGTCAATGCGCATGAATATGGCAACGGCACGGCGATCTACACGCGCGACGGCAACACGGCGCGCGAGTACACGCACCGGGTGCAGGTGGGGATGGTCGGCGTGAACGTGCCGATTCCCGTGCCGATGGCCTTCCACAGCTTCGGCGGCTGGAAGCGCAGCCTGTTTGGCGACCACCATGCGCACGGTCCGGAATCCGTGCGTTTCTACACGAAACAGA
>NZ_JAAOLY010000076.1 GCF_011601275.1 Janthinobacterium lividum
GGAGCGCGCACCTATTCCGGCACGGTGGCAAACGTTGCGCCCATTGCCGGCGCCGTCAACGCCACGGTGGCCTATGGCAGCAGCGTCCAGCCGATTACCTTGAACCTGAGCGGCGGTGTCGCGACATTGGTGGCGGTGGCCTCCGCCGCTTCGCACGGCACGGCGACGGTCAACGGGACCAGCATCAGCTATACGCCGGCGGCCGGTTATGCCGGTGCCGACAGCTTTAGCTACACGGCCAGCAATGGCGCCGGTACTTCGGCGCAAGCTATCGTGACAATCACGGTCAGTCCGCCGGTGATCA
>NZ_JAAOLY010000077.1 GCF_011601275.1 Janthinobacterium lividum
GGTCATAGCGCCAGTAGCTGGCGTATTCCGGCTCGGAACGGTTGATGAGGCGCCCCAGCAGATCGTATTCCAGGGTCGTGGCTTGATTCAGCGCGCGCTGGTTCGGGCTTTGCTGCCATACCAGTTCACCCAGCGCGTTGTAGTCGTACTGCCACCAGCCCGTATCCGGATCGACCATTTCCTTCTTGCGCCCGCGGATATCGTATTTCACGCTGATGACGTTCTGCATCGCATCGCGGGTCTGGATCAGGTTGCCGAACGCATCGTACTGGTGTGCCAGCTGGGCGCCCAGCGTATTCGTCA
>NZ_JAAOLY010000078.1 GCF_011601275.1 Janthinobacterium lividum
TGCATTAAGCTAACCAGTACTAATTGCCCGTACGGCTTGTCCCTATAACCTTAGCAGGTACAGAGGATAAGACGGTACAACGTTGCGTGTGTGTTGATACTACCAGTCATTACCCCAATCTTTGCTTCTTCCAGATTCAGGCTTTGTCGCTCCACCGAGGACAAACGCCAGTACAAGTTATGCCTGATGACCATAGCAAGTTGGTCCCACCCCTTCCCATCCCGAACAGGACCGTGAAACAACTTTGCGCCGATGATAGTGCTGCAACCAGTGTGAAAGTAGGTTA
>NZ_JAAOLY010000079.1 GCF_011601275.1 Janthinobacterium lividum
ATTGCTATTTGCCGGACCGCGAGATTGCCGACACCAGTTCGAACAGCGCGCACTGTCCGGCACCGCCGCGTGCCGAATGGACACCCGAGGCAATCAGCTTTGTCCACGTCGAGCCGCGCAACAGCGCTGACGCGAAGAGCGGGCCGTTTTCGCGCGTCTACATGGACGCCGCCGGGCGCAAGGTGCGCACGGTTACGGAAGCCTACGATGGCGCCGCCCAGCCGGGCGGCACCGGGCGCCTGATCGTGCAGGACACTGATTACAACACACAGGGCGTGGCGGTAA
>NZ_JAAOLY010000007.1 GCF_011601275.1 Janthinobacterium lividum
CCCCGCCACCGGAGCGCGATTCACCCACCCCAGCCAGCGAAAGCCACGCCGAGGAAATCCTCGATGAAGCGCTGAAGGAAAGCTTTCCGGCCAGCGACCCGATCGCCATTGCAACACCCAAACCGCCAAGCAAGCCACCTGCCGGTAGGTCGTAAGTCGGCGACACCACCGTCGCCAGCCCCCGCCATGGCGGTTTTTTTATGCCTGCACCGCATCCAAATGGCGCTCCCGTGCGTAGATGGCTATGCCATCACCTGGTTTGTTACCACGCGGAAAGGGAAAGCCATGCGGCATTACAGCAAAAAGACGGATCTCATGGACCAGCGCCTGTATCTGGCCCAGCGCATCGACCGTGCCGATGCGCGCCTGCGGCGGCTGAACGAGGCGCTGGCCGATGCGGCGGCGCGCGAACGCTGTGCACGCTGGATTACCGCCTGGGCCGTGGCGGCGGGTGCCGACGCCCCGCGCGGCATGAAACTGCGCATCCGCGGCGAATTTATTTTGCTTTAGTAAGCAAAAAGCCCCGCCGGGCATTGCGCCGGGCGGGGCTGTTCAGTCCGTACTGCGGCCAGTTGAACTAGTCGCGGTACTGCTCGGGCGTCGTGTCGCCATCGGCGATTTCATACCACATCGCATTGAGCACGGCGAAGGTCGCCGCCAGCGGAAGACCCAGTATCCAGGCGAAATACCACATAGTTAATTCCTTTCGTAAATTCTTAGTAGGCGTGACCGCTGTCGTCTTCGATGGCTTTGCCGTCAACCTTACCCCACAACACTTTATATACCCACGTCGTGTAGGCCACGATGAGGGGAATAAAGATGGCCGTGACGACCAGCATGATGAACAGGGTCATGTGGCTGGACGAGGAATCCCACACCGTCAGGCTGGCGCGCGGATCGATCGACGATGGCAGGATGAACGGGAACATGGCCGCGCCCACGCTGAGGATGATGCCGGCGATGCTGGCCGCGCTGGCCAGCAAGGCGGGCACTTCGCGGCGCGCGCGCAGCAAGGCGAACGCCAGCAAGGGGCCCAGCAAGCCCAGCGCAGGGGCGATCCAGGTCCACGGATGGGCGGCAAAGTTGAGGAACCAGGCCCCTACGTGCACTTGCGCCATTTTCAGCATCGGGTTCGACGGACCGTCGACGATGACGGCGCTGGTGACGCGGTAGCCATCGACCCACAGCCACAGGGACACGCCGGCCAGTGCATACAGCACGACGGTGGCGAGCGCCGCCACGCTGCCGTAGCGGCGCGAACGTTCAGCGACAAGGCCATCCGTCTTCACTTGCAGCCAGGTGGCGCCGTGCATCACCAGCATGGCCACCGAGACGAGGCCGCACAGCAGCGCGAACGGGTTGAGCAGCGCAAAGAAGCTGCCGTCATAGAAGATGTGCATGTCCGCCGAAAAACGGAACGGCACGCCTTGCAGCACGTTGCCGATCGCCACGCCGCAGATCAGGGCAGGCACGAAGCCGCCCACGAACAGGGCAGCATCCCAGCGGGCGCGCCAGCGGGGATCTTCGCGCTTGCTGCGGAACTTGAACGCCACGGGACGCACGATCAGCGCCACGAGGATGACGAACATGGCCAGATAAAAGCCCGAGAACGAGACGGCGTACAGCTGCGGCCAGGCGGCAAAGATGGCGCCGCCGCCGAGGATCAGCCACACCTGGTTGCCTTCCCACACGGGACCGATGCTGTTGATGATGACGCGGCGCTCGAGGTCAGTCTTGCCGGCGAACGGCAGCAGGATGCCCGTGCCCAGGTCGAAGCCGTCCGTGATGGCAAAGCCCACCAGCAAGATGCCGATCAGCAGCCACCAGATCAGGCGCAGGGTTTCATACGAAATCATTTCATGCAAAATCATGGTCTGCTCCTCCTCAGGCGCGTTGAGTATGAATGGCTGCGGCCGCTGGCACGGGGGCCGGCGCCTTCTCTTCCGGCCCCTTGCGGATGGCCTTGAGCATGAGCTTCATTTCGATAATCAACAGCACGGTGTAGATGGCGGCAAAGCCGGCGATGGTAATCAAGAGGGTCGAAGCGCCCAGGTTCGAGACGGCCACGGCAGTTGGCAGCACGCCTTCGATCACCCACGGCTGGCGACCTACTTCGGCCACGATCCAGCCCGCTTCAATGGCCACCCACGGCAGCGGGATGGCGAACACGGCCAGTTTCAGCAGCCAGCGGTGCTTGTCCAGCGTACGGCGCGTCGACAAGATGAAGAAGGTGCCAGTCAGCAAGATAAAGAACATGCCCAGGCCCACCATCACGCGGAAGGACCAGAACAATGGCCCCACGGGCGGCACGGTATCGAGCGCTGCCTTGCGGATCTGCTCGGGCGTGGCCTGGCGCGGGTCGTCGACATAGCGCTTCAGCAGCAAGGCATAGCCCATGGACTGGCCTTTCGATTCGAACATGTCCTTCGCGTCTTGCGGCACGGGACTGCCCGGCGCCACGCTGCGGATGGTTTGCAGCGCGTCATACGCCTTGATGCCATCCTTGATCAGCAGTTCGCCACGGTCGACCAGTTGCTCGATGCCGGGGATTTCCGTCGACAGCGAACGCGTGCCGATCAAGCCCATCACCATCGGGATGTGCACGGCGTAGTGCGTCTCGCGCGCTTTCGCGTCGGGGAAGCCGAAGGCCGTGAAGGCGGCCGGGGCCGGCTCCGTCGTCCACATGGCTTCGATGGCGGCCAGCTTCATCTTTTGATGTTCGGACGACAGGTAGCCGCTTTCGTCACCGAGCACCACCACCGACAGCGAGGCGGCCAGGCCGAACGAGGCGGCCACCGTCATCGAACGCTTGGCCAGTTGCACGTGGCGGCCCTTCAGCAGATACCAGGCGGAAATACCCAGCACGAACACGGCCGCGGCCGTATAGCCGGCCGACACCGTGTGCACGAATTTCGCCTGCGCCACGGGGTTCGTCAGCACGGCGCCGAAATCCGTCACTTCCATGCGCATCGTTTGCGGATTGAAGGCCGCGCCGACGGGATTTTGCATCCAGCCGTTGGCGATCAAAATCCACAGGGCCGAGAAGTTCGAACCGATGGCCACCAGCCAGGTCGTGACCAGGTGGCCCCGCTTCGACAGCTTGTCCCAGCCGAAGAAGAACAGGCCGACGAAGGTCGCTTCCAGGAAGAAGGCCATCAAGCCCTCGATGGCCAGCGGCGCGCCGAAAATGTCGCCCACATAATGGCTGTAATAGCTCCAGTTCATGCCGAACTGGAATTCCATGACGATGCCCGTCGCCACGCCCATGGCGAAGTTGATGCCGAACAAGACACCCCAGAACTTGGTCATGTCGCGCCAGATGGGGCGGTTCGTCATCACGTAAACCGTCTCCATGATGGCGAGGATCACTGACAGGCCGATCGTCAGGGGAACGAATATAAAGTGGTATAGAGCTGTCAGCGCGAACTGCAGTCTGGATAAAACGACAATATCGAAGTCCATATGATTTCCTTGGTGTTTCCCTACTGTGTGTAAACTTGGTATCTATCTGATGCGATTCGATTGGTTCCGCCGCCCTCACGCTGGCGTACGGACCGCCTGTGTCTCCGTTCCGTTTTAGTCTCCGCGCAAGCCCGCCAGGGCAGTCTCGAAGGCTGGTGTGCCACGGCGCGCGTCACCCACGATGCGACCATCGCGCAGGCTGAGCAGCCGGTCCGCCAGCGCCGCTTCGCGCCGCAAGTGGGTTGCGATCAGCAAGCTGCGCCCTTCGCTGCGCGCGCGCAGGCGCTGCAGGACGTCGGTCGCCGTCTGCGCATTCAGCGCTTCCGTCGCTTCGTCCAGCAGCCACAAGGTCGATTCATGCAGGAACAGCCGCGCCAGCGCCAGGCGCCGCGCCTGGCCGCCCGACAAGCCCAGGCCGCCCTCGCCCAGCATGGTGTCCAGGCCGCTCGCAAACGCACGCACTTCCTCGTCCAGGCCGGCCGACTGCAGCGCCGCCCACAGTTGCGCATCGCTGGCGGACGGGGCGGCCAGGCGCAGGTTGTCGCGCAAGCTGTCCTGGAACAATTCCGTCTTCTGCGTAAACAGGCAGGCGCGCGACGCGCTCACCGTGCCCGACAGTGGCGCCAGTTCGCGCGCGGCGATGGCCAGCAGCGTGGACTTGCCCGCGCCGCTGGGGCCGATCAACGCGACGCGCTCGCCGGCCGCGATGTGCAGAGAAATATCATGCAAGATGGCGGCATGGCTGCCCGCGTGCGCGGCGCTGACGTGCTCCAGGCGCAAGCCTGGTGCGGCATCAAAAGGCGGCGCGCATACATCTTCGCAATCCAGGCGCGGCGCCAGACGCCGTACGGCCAGCAGCATGCGCCCCGCTTCCAGCGCGCCGCGGCGCAGTCCCGCAAACGGTTCCACGGCCGTCAGGGCGATCAGCAAGGCCAGGGCCGCCAGCGGCAAACTCATCGTTTGCTGTTGCACCAGCGCGGCCACGGCCAGCAACACGCCAGCCAGGGTCGCACTGCCGGCCACGCCATACGCGGCGCCGGCCGCCGTTTCCAGACGCAGCAAAGCAAAATCGGCTTGCGCCAGCGAGCGGTCGATCTGCCCCAGCGCCGCACATTGGGCGTCGATGCGGCCCGCCATCACGAGATCTGTCTGGCCTGCCACCAGATCGATGGTGCCGGAACGCAGTTTTTCGATGGCGCGCGAGCGCACGATGGCGGGACGGCGGGCGCGGCGCGCCACGATCCAGCCGATGCCGCCACCGGCGGCCAGCAGCCATGCGGCCAGGCCCAGGCCCAGCTGCCACTGCATCACGCCCAGCGCCACGCTGGCCAGCAAGGCCGCGCACAGGGCCGTGAAGGCAGGCACGAGCAGGCGCAAGTACAGCGATTCAAGCGCGTCGATATCGGACGTCAGGCGGAACAGCAGCTTGGCGGGCTGGCGCAACAAGCGGCTGGCCGCTCCCGGGCGCGACCAGCCGCGGAACAGCCGCACGCGGATGCTGGCCAGCGCGGCGAACGTGGCGTCGTGCGTGACGAGCCGCTCCGCATAGCGCGAACCCGTGCGGCCGATGGCCAGCAGGCGGATGCCGGCCGACGGACCGAACACGTCGAACACGATGGCCGTCGAAGCATGCAAGCCGGCAATCGACGTGGCCGTGATAAACCAGCCGGACAAGCCCAGCAAGGCCATGCCGGCCACCGCTGTCAGGGCCGCCAGCATGGCGCCGCCGATCAGCTTGCCGGGCTGGGCCAGCAGCAATTGGCGCAGGACGGGGTTCGATATGAGTGAAGTTCTCATGCGCGCAACTCCTCTGCCTGCGTCGGTGCAGCGACCTGCACGGTGCGCTGCAGGCGGCCGGCCAGCACGGGGTCGTGCGTGGCGACGATCATCGTCTTGCCTTTCGCCAATGCCAGCAGGGCGTCCGTCACGCGCGCCGCCGTTTCGCTGTCCAGGTGGGCCGTCGGTTCATCGACCAGCAGCAAATCCGCATGCGGATGCAGGGCCACGCGGGCCAGAGCCAGGCGCACGGCTTCGCCGCCGGACAAGCCTTGGCCGCCATCGCTGAGCATGACGGCCGGCTGGGCCTGCGCCACCTTGGCCAGGTCGGCCAGGTGCAGCGCCTGCGTCACTTGCGCGGTGTTCGCACCCACGCGGCCCAGGGTCACGTTCTGGCTGACGGACGCGGCAAACACGTGCGGACGCTGGCCCATCCAGGCCATGCGCTGGCGCAAGGTATTGACGGTGCGTTCGTTCAAGCGCACGCCGCCGATGCGGATGTCTCCGCCGCTGGCGGGCAGCAAGCCGGCCAGCAGGGAAAGCAAGGTGGTCTTGCCGGCGCCGCTGGCACCGAGCAGGGCCACGTGCTCGCCCGCGCTCACCTTCAGGTCGAAGCCGTCGAACACAGGCGCTTCGCAAGGATGAGCAAAGCGCAATTGCTGGAGTTCCACGGCGGGCGCCGCAGCCACAGCCATGGCGGCGGCGGAGACGGCCGCCACTTCCACGCCAAAGCCAGGTAGCGGCACGCCATAGGCCGCCAGGTCGTGCAAACCGGCCAGGCCCGCTTCGCCGGCAGCCTTGTCGTGCCAGACGGCGGCCAGTTCGCGCAGGGGCTCGAAGAACGCAGGCGCCAGCAGCAGGATGAACATGCCCTGCCCCAGGCTCAGCTCCCTGCCCCAGGTACCGAAATTGATGCTGCCCAGTAAGGAAAAACCGATGAAGGCGGCCACCATGGCTACACCCAGCGCGGAAAACAGTTCCAGCACGGCGGACGACAAAAAGGCGATGCGCAACACCACCATCGTGCGCCGACGCACGGATTGCGAGGAGGCATCGAGCCGTTCGGCCGTGGCGTCGACGGCGTCGAGCGCGCGCAAGGTAGCCAGGCCGCGCAGGCGGTCCAGCAGAAAGGCATTCATGCCGCCCATTTCCACCATCTGCGCGCGGCTGGCCGCCTGCGCGCCCATGCCGACGAGGGCCATGAAGACGGGAATCAGGGGCGCGGCGATGAGCAGGATCAAGGCCGCGATCCACGACAGCGGCGCCACCACGGCGAGGATCACGAGCGGCACGAGCATGACTTTCCAGCGCGCGGGCTTGTAGCGCACCAGGTACGGCACGATGGCTTCGGCCTGCTCGGCGATGACGCTGGCCGCCTGGCCCGACTGGGCGCGCTGGCGGTCCAGCGGCGAACGGCGCGCCAGCGCTTGCGCCACCTGCGCGCGCAAGGTGGACAGGTGCGCGCGCGCCGCCGCATACATGCGCCGCGCGCCCCATGCTTCGCAACCGGCGCGCAGCACGCCCAGCAACAACACGCCAGCGGCCGGCAACAGGACGGCGCGCCAGCCGGCGCCGTCGAGCATGGCTTGCACGGCCCAGGCCAGCAAGGCCGCTTGCGGCAGCCACAACAAGGCGGCGCCCCCTTGCGCCAGGCTGGCGGCGCGGGGAAGAATAAAGCGGGGCAAGGACAAGGGTGTGGTCGGCATCTTCTATACTTCTTGAGTTTTCAGAATTTTCTGTAAATTCGATATTTTGTATAATACTGCGAAACATGACATATATCAATTGACCCCATCAGTATGGCGTGAAAAAATTCAGATAATTATGAAAACTCAACATATCCAAATGACGCCGCTGATCCTGACCTTCGTCAGCCATTTCGGCGAGATGGGCAGCCGCTGGGGCTTTAACCGAACGGTGGGACAAGTCTACGCCTTGTTATTTGTCGCGGAGCACCCTTTGCACGCGGATGAAATCGCGGAGCACCTGAGTTTTTCGCGCTCGAACGTGAGCATCGGCTTGAAGGAATTGCAGGGCTGGGGCTTGATACGCCAGTCGCGCATCCCCGGCGACCGGCGCGAGTATTTCTCCTCGCTGGGTGACGTATGGCAAATCTTCCGCGTCGTGGCCGCCGAACGTCGCCGCCGTGAAGTGGCGCCTACCCTGACGGTGCTGCGCGAATCGCTGCTGGCACCGGCCACGGAACCCGTCGATCAATATGCGCAGGAGCGCATGCGCGAAATGTATGAACTGGTCGACCTGGCCAACACCTGGTTCGACGATTTGCAGCGCCTGTCGCCCGAATCGATGGCGCAACTGATGAAAATGGGCGCCAAGGTACAAAAACTGCTCAATGCCAAGGATCGCCTGTTTGGCGTCAGCAACAACAGCGACTGAAGTCCCCCCTCCCCCCGAAGCCGAGACGCCGCCTGCACAAGCTGGCGCGCCTTGTCACGCCGTTTCTTGACGTCATGTTGGCTATCGCTAGCACAGCCATGCATAGCCGTATGCGATGTTGTCAACCAAACCAATAGAATTATTAAAATTGTATTAATTTATATCAAGAGTAAGCTTTCATTTGCGTACTTGCTACGCGCAGGAAATAACTAAAAACGGGCAATGGGATGACTTCCCCGGCATGCAGGGACGCGTCCCAACACGATGAAGCGACTGTCTCAAGCACAAGGGGATTTTCATGAAAAGCGTAAAGAGCATTGCCATCAAGGCATCCATGCTGGCCGCAATGGCCGTACTGGCAAGTGCGGCGCAAGCCGCCACCTGGGTCGATGTCGGGCCGGCCAGCGGTTTCGTCATTGCCGGCAGCACCGTCACCTATTCGCCATCGCCGGCACTGCAGGTGAAATATTATGACGATAATCTCGTGCCACAGAGCCCCCCGGACATCCAGGGTTATATCAACGGCGTGTTCGGCACCAGCCTGGGCGCCGCCGTCTCGTATTGCGACAACGCCACCTCGGGCTGCACTGCCGGCACCACGGCAGGCTTGAGCGGCGGCGTCAACTCCTATACGAGCGCGGCCGCCTATGACTTCCTGGCCATCCACTTCGGCCAGGGCGAACTGGTATTCCACTGGGCCGCTCCCGTGGCTGCCGGCACCACCTTCACGGTGGCGGGCCTGCCCAAGGACCTGAGCAATTACCGGGCCTTCATTTCCGCCGTGCCGGAACCTGAAACCTACGCCATGCTGCTCGCCGGTCTGGGCCTGCTGGGCTTCCTGGCACGCCGCCGCCAGGGAAAGTAAGCGTCATCTGCGGCGGCGGCGCACCAGCGTCCGCTGCCGCCCTCAACTCTAGCAGCCTGTTTACACCGCGCTTGCGGCGCAAGAGCCGCTTTTTACACCATCTTTAGACTCCCCTCGCTATGCTCGACGGCATCCACTGCTGAACGACGAGGGAGTACTCATGCATGAACTACCGTTTCAACCACGCGCGCGCAGCGTGATCCGCCAGCACCTGCCCGTACGGGAAAGGCTGCGCCTGGCCCGGCTGGCCAGCAAGAAAATCGGTTCGGTATTGTCTGCGCTGCTGTGCGCAGCGCCGCTGTTGTATTTACTGAGCGTGGCGCTGTTTGCGCAGCCGTGACACGGCCTGCAGGCGAACAATAGAGAGAAATGAAGAGTGATGGCAATGCGACAGGCTGTCGCATGCATGACCAGCATGAGCTGGTCCGCCCAGAGGGAATCGAACCCCCATTCACGGTTTAGAAGACCGTTGTCCTATCCGTTGAACGATGGGCGGAAAGGTGCAGCATTTTAATCCATGCGCGCCGGCAATGAAATGCCTGCGCGGAATAGAAAACGGGCTGTCATCTCTGACAGCCCGCTTATGACTTTGGTCGGAGTACAAGGATTCGAACCTTGGACCCCCTGGTCCCAAACCAGGTGCGCTACCGGGCTGCGCCACACTCCGAAGACAAGATAATAACGTCCCCACACAATTTCGTCAATTGCCATAGACGAATTAGATGGAAATAACTATCTGCCCTGCCCTGTCGCCGCCCCTTAAGCGCCGACTTTATCGGCTATGCGGCGCGCCATGCTCTCGGCCTTCTCTTTATCTTTCGCTTCCACCATCACGCGGATCAGCGGTTCCGTACCCGAAGCGCGGATCAGCACGCGGCCCGTATCGCCCAGCTCGGCCTCGACCAGTTCTTTCTCGGCCACCATGGCGGCATTTTTTTGCCAGTCGAAACCGGGCGCCACACGCAGGTTGATCAGGGTTTGCGGGAACAGCACCAGTTCGGCCAGGCATTGCTGCAGGCTCTGACCGCTGCGCTTGAGCGCGGACAACACCTGCAGCGCGGAGACGATGCCGTCGCCCGTCGTGTGCCGGTCCAGGCACAGCAAATGGCCCGAACCTTCGCCGCCCAGTATCCAGCCCTTTTCCTTCATGACTTCCAGCACGTAGCGGTCGCCCACCTTTGCGCGCGCAAAGCCGATACCCTGCTGCTTGAACAGCACTTCCAGCGCCATGTTGGTCATCAGGGTGCCGACGGCACCGGCCACGGGGCCTGTTGCCAGGCGATCCTTGACCATCACGTACAACAACTCATCGCCGTTGTACAAGCGCCCCGTGGCGTCGCACATGATCAGGCGGTCGGCGTCGCCATCGAGCGCGATACCGAGGTCCGCGCCGTGCTCGACGACAGCCTCGGCCATGGCCTTGGTTGCCGTGGCGCCGAAACCCGCATTGATATTGAAGCCGTCAGGCTTGTTGCCGATGGCAATGACTTCCGCGCCCAGCTCATGGAACACGTGCGGGGCGATATGGTAGGCGGCGCCATGCGCGCAATCGACGACGATCTTCAGGCCGCGCAAGTCCAGCTCGTTCGGGAAGGTGCTCTTGCAAAATTCGATGTAGCGGCCTTGGGCATCGTCCAGGCGCTTGGCCCGGCCCAGCTTGTCCGACGCCACGCAAGACATGGGCTCATCGAGCGCCGCTTCGATTTCCAGTTCCACGCTGTCGGGCAGCTTGGTGCCCTGGCCGGAAAAGAACTTGATGCCATTGTCGTGATACGGATTGTGCGAGGCGGAAATGACGACGCCGGCCGACAGGCGCAGCGCCCGCGTCAGGTAGGCGATCGCCGGCGTCGGCATAGGGCCGGCCAGCATCACGTCCACGCCAGCGGCCGACAGGCCCGCTTCCAGCGCCGCTTCCAGCATGTAGCCGGAAATGCGCGTGTCCTTGCCGATCAGTACAGTCGGATGTGCCTTGCCGCCTTGCGACTTGGCCAGCACCTTGCCGGCCGCATAACCGAGGCGCATGACGAAATCGGGGGTGATCGGTGCCGTGCCCACCAGGCCGCGGATGCCATCGGTGCCAAAATATTTACGCGTCATAGTTTTCTCTTTTTGTTGTTTATAATGAATCTTACAGGGTCAGTGCGCCATGCGCCAGACCTTCAGTGCATCGACGGTTTCAGCGACATCATGCACACGGATAATTTCCGCACCTTGCGCTACAGCAGCAAGCGCACCGGCAACACTGCCGGCCAGGCGCTGCTCGACGGGACGCCCCGTGACGGCGCCTATCATCGACTTGCGCGACAAGCCGGCCAGCACAGGCAGGTCCAGTTCGCTGCGCAGCTGGCGCGTGGCGCGCAGCAAGGCGTAGTTCTGTTCCACCGTCTTGCCAAAGCCAAAACCGGGATCGACGCACAGGCGTTCGCGGGCGATGCCGGCCGCCGTCATGGTGTCGATGCGCTCGCGCAGGAAGTCGATGACTTCGCGCACCACGTCTTCGTACTGCGGCTGGTCCTGCATGGTTTGCGGCACGCTTTGCATGTGCATGATGCACAGCGCGCAATCGCTGTCCTGCACGGCGTCGATAGCGCCCGGCGCGCGGAAACCGTTGATGTCGTTGATCATGTCGGCGCCCGCCAGGATGGCTTCGCGCATCACTTCAGGCTTGTACGTGTCGATGGACAGAGGCTTGCCGCAGTCGCGCAAGGCGTACAGCACCGGCATGACGCGCGCAAGCTCGTCTTGCAGCGGCAGCGGCGGCGCGCCGGGGCGGCTCGATTCGCCGCCGATGTCGATGATGTCGACGCCGTCAACAATCATCTGCTCGGCGCGCGAAATAGCAAATTCCAGGTGTTGATACTGGCCCGCATCGGAAAACGAGTCGGGCGTGATGTTCAGGATGCCCATCACCAGCGCCTGCGTGCCCTGCAGGTTGAAGCCGAAACGGCCGAATTGCAAATAGTGTCGCATGTGAATCTTTGTAGTCGTCAGGAAAAAACTGCTGCGGCAACGAAAAAGGGCAAGGATTGCTCCTTACCCTCGTTCTTGCCATACCCTTGCGCGCCGCCCGTCAGGGCAGCCGCTATCAGGCTGGTGCCGTCACGTTCGGCGAGATGCCGCCCGTGCCGCTGTCGCCCGCATTGCGGCGTGGCGGGATGACTTTCGGCGGACGCGGCTCCAGGCCGGCCATGATGTCATTGATTTGCTCTGCATCGATGGTTTCCCATTCCAGCAAGGCTTTGGTCATCATTTCGACCTTGTCGCGGTTGCCTTCCAGCAAAGTACGCGCCAAAGCATATTGCTTGTCGAGAATGTTGCGGATTTCAGCATCGACCTTTTGCTGGGTCGCTTCCGAGATCGTCTTGGTGGCGCCACCGAAGAAACCTTCGTTTTCGCTGTCTTCGTAGACCATCACGCCCATGCTGTCGGACATGCCGAAGCGGGTCACCATGGAACGGGCCAGCTTGGTGGCGCGCGAGAAGTCGTTCGACGCGCCGGTGGACATTTGTCCCACGAAAATCTCTTCGGCGATACGGCCGCCGAACAGGATGGAAATTTCTTCCAGCATCTTGTCCTTGTAGGCGGACAAGTTATCGTGCTCCGGCAGCTGCCACGTCAGGCCCAAGGCCCAGCCGCGTGGCATGATCGTCACTTTATGCACGGGATCGGCCTTCGGCAGCAGCTTGGCGACGACGGCGTGACCGGACTCATGGTAAGCCGTATTGCGACGCTCTTCCTCGCGGATGATCATCGATTTACGCTCAGGACCCATATAGATCTTGTCTTTCGCGTCTTCGAAGTCCGCCATTTCCACCAGGCGCTTGCTGCGGCGGGCCGCGAACAGGGCTGCCTCGTTGACCAGGTTGGCCAGGTCCGCGCCCGAGAAACCAGGGGTGCCGCGGGCCAGGATATCGGCTTTCACGTCGGTACCGATAGGTACTTTACGCATGTGCACGTTCAAGATCTGCTCACGGCCGCGGATATCGGGCAAGCCGACGGAAACCTGGCGGTCGAAACGACCCGGACGCAGCAAGGCTTTATCGAGCACGTCGGCACGGTTGGTGGCGGCCACGACGATCACGCCGGAGTTCGCTTCAAAACCGTCCATCTCGACCAGCAACTGGTTCAAGGTCTGTTCGCGCTCGTCATTGCCGCCGCCCATGCCGGCGCCGCGGTGACGGCCGACAGCATCGATCTCATCGATGAAGATGATGCATGGCGAATGCTTTTTCGCGTTTTCAAACATGTCGCGGACACGACTGGCGCCCACGCCGACGAACATTTCCACGAAGTCGGAACCGGAAATCGAGAAGAACGGCACCTTGGCTTCGCCGGCGATGGCGCGCGCCAGCAAGGTTTTACCCGTGCCCGGAGGACCGACCATCAGCACGCCGCGGGGAATGCGGCCGCCCAGTTTCTGGAATTTGCTCGGATCCTTGAGGAAGTCGACCACTTCGTTGACTTCTTCTTTCGCTTCGTCGCAACCGGCGACATCGGCGAAGGTGACGGTGTTGCTGGCTTCATCCATCATGCGCGCCTTCGACTTGCCGAACGAGAATGCCCCGCCCTTGCCGCCGCCTTGCATCTGACGCATGAAGAATACCCAGACGCCGATCAACAGCAGCATGGGGAACCAGGAAACAAAAATAGTTTGCAGGAAAGACGCTTCCTCGGGTGGACGCACATCGAAATGCACGCCATTGTCGCGCAAGTCGCCGATCAGGCCCTTGTCGAGGCTGGTGGCGGTGGTACGCACCTTGGTGTCGTCCATCAGCTTGGCGGTGATCGACGAACCCTCGATCACGACATCCTTGACGCGCTTGGCTTTGACTTCATCCAGCAAATCGGAATAAGCGATGGCCTTGCTGCCGCCTGTGGCGCCATGACTGTCGAATTGCTTGAACAGCATGAACAACAGCAGCAATACGACTACCCAGATGGCAGATTTGGAAAACATGTTATTCACGAAGACTCCTTGGATGCAGTGCGCATCTCTTTACCTATAGCTAGAAACACGATTTTACTCGCAATAAGCGGGCCGTGCCAAAGCCCGCCGATCCGTGCGCGCGAAAAAATCGCGTTCACGCAAAAAAATGCAGTATAAACAATTTAGGCTTTTATGCCATCAGACGCTACTGCACTTCTCGTTCCCATGTGCGGATTCCCTCTTAAATATCAAGGGTGGAATCATCTTCTTCCACGGCATTTTTCAGCGGATTCTTGATTCCACGGCCCATCAGGAAGATTTCCGACGATTTATCGCGGCTGGCCTTCGGCTTTTTCTGCACCACGACCTTGAATTCGGCGCGGAATTTCTCCACGATCTGGCTGAAACCCATGTCTTTGAAACATTTCACCAGCAGGACGCCCGATGGTTTCAAATGCAATTGCGAAAATTCGATGGCCAGGTCGATCAGATGCTCCATGCGCGCGGCGTCCGCCGTGGCGATGCCCGACAGGTTGGGCGCCATGTCCGACAGGACCAGGTCCACCTTACGGCCCTGCAACACCACTTCCAGCTGGCGCAGCACGCGCGCTTCGCGGAAGTCGCCCTGGATGAAGTGGAAATCGGCGATAGGCTCCATTTCCAGCATGTCCAGGCCAATCAGGGTACCATTGACCCCGCCGCCGTCCTTGCCGGCCAGCTTGCGCCGCGTGTACTGGGCCCAGCTGCCAGGAGTGCAACCAAGGTCGACAATCACCTGGCCAGGCTTGATCAGTTTCTCGTCTTCATCGATTTCTTTGAGCTTGTATGCTGCCCGGGCGCGGTAGCCCTCTTTTTGCGCCAACTTCACATAAGGATCATTTATGTGGTCGTGCAACCAGTTTTTGTTTAATTTCTTCTTTGCCATTCGCGTAGAATACTGCTTTTAAGGGAATTACTAAATATTATTATGCTAAAACTTACACCCGTAGAGCGCAGCGCACTGCGCGCCGAAGCACACGCGCTGAAGCCTATCGTCATCATTGGCGAAGCGGGCTTGACACCTGCTGTCCTCAAAGAGATCGACCTTGGCCTGGATTCGCACGGTCTGATTAAAGTCCGCGTGTTCGGCGACGACCGCGAAGCCCGCGTCGGAATGTACGATACGATTTGCGGCAATCTCGGCGCCGCCCCGGTACAACATATTGGCAAACTGCTGGTAATCTACCGTCCGAAAAAAGAAGTGGTTAAGGAGAAGGTCAGCGCCGGCAAAGGCATGCGCGAAGTGACCATCGTCAAGGCCAGCGCCAGCGGCACCAAGCGCCCGAGCGTGACGAAAGTCATGATCAAGGGCAATGAGCGCGTTACCGAAGGCGGTTCCATCAAGCGTGCCAAGCCACGTCAGAAAAGCGCCAAGAAAAGCGCACTGGGCAGCAAGTAAGTCTGTCGTTCAGCAGCCGCAAGGCTGTTGAAACAAGAAGCGGAGCACGGGATCTTCCCTGCTCCGCTTTTTTATTGCTTGTCGGATTACGCGGCGCCAGGGCGCCGCTAATTCGACCTACGGCATTGATCGGCAGGTCGGATTAGCGCGCAGCGCGTAATCCGACAACACCACAGACGATTACTGCTGCTTCCAGATCAATACGCCCGCCAGCAAGCTCTGCACGGCAAAGATCACGGTCGACACGCCATGCAGCATGCCGAAGCGGCTGCGCATGGCCTCGTCCATGATGCCGGATGAACCCGCTTGCGCCTTGAGTTCGGCCATCAGCGGCGAGATGCCGAAATGGCTGAGCAGCGCACACACCAGCATCGACAACACCAGCGCACCCAGCAGGCGGCGGCGCTTGAGTTCCAGCGCGCCGGGCGCCCACTGCAGCAAGGCCAGCAGTATCAAGGCACAGGCGATCGACAGCCAGGCCTCGGCGCGGAACATGCTGCCGGCGATATTGCCCGCCAGCACTCTGTCGCTCAGGGTACCGAACAGGGTCGGCGCCACGATGAAGCCGATGGTCCACAAGCTGCCGGCCCACAGGGTGGCGACGAGGATGCGCACGCGGGCGAGCATCAGATGTACAGCACTTCCAGGATTTCGTATTCGCGCGGGCCGGACGGCGCCTGCACTTCCACCACGTCGCCGGCATACTTGCCGATCAGCGCGCGGGCGATCGGGGACGTCACGGAAACCTTGTTCATTTTCAGGTCGGCTTCATCGAGGCCGACGATCTGGTACGTGACTTTCTGGCCCGATTCCAGGTCTTCCAGGTTCACGGTCGAGGCAAACACCACGCGGCCTTCCGCGTCGAGCGCGGTCGGGTCGATGATTTGCGCTGCGCCCAGCTTGCCTTCGAGTTCGGCGATGCGGCCTTCGACGAACGCCTGGCGTTCCTTGGCGGCATCGTACTCGGCGTTTTCCGACAAATCTCCGTGCGAACGCGCTTCGGCGATCGCATCGATGACGATGCGGCGTTCCTTGGTCTTCAAATGATGCAGCTCTTCTTTCAAGAGTTCTGCGCCGTATTTGGTCAATGGGACTGAGGTCATGTTATCTCTACTATCTGCTAGTTATCGGCGCCGTTGTCCGTGTTTTGCCACGGTTAACGGACTTACCAAGTGAAAACCACAGAGGCCGCGCGCTGCTCTGCACGGAACTCTGTGGTTGATAAGCATGCAGTGTACCGCCTAACGGCGGTCACTGCAAACGCACTTAGTTCAAGGTCTTGTGCAGGCCTTGCAAATCGTACACACGCAGCTCATCGAGGTGACGGATGCCTTCGACGGCCGCTTCCGCGCCGGCGATGGTGGTGTAGGTCGTC
Source organism: Janthinobacterium lividum (assembly GCF_011601275.1). Lineage (GTDB taxonomy): Bacteria > Pseudomonadota > Gammaproteobacteria > Burkholderiales > Burkholderiaceae_D > Janthinobacterium > Janthinobacterium lividum_E. The sequence continues at coordinate 16,241 of NZ_JAAOLY010000007.1, forward strand.
ACGCGCGACGCCAGGGCCGACGTGCGGATAGCCCGCGAATCGACGATGGCGCTGCGCTTTTCTTCCACGGTGTTGATCACCAGCACGATTTCATGGTTCTTGATCATGTCGACCACGTGCGGACGGCCTTCGATCACCTTGTTCACCGGCGTGACGGCGATGCCGGCAGCAGCGATCACGGCGGCGGTACCCTTGGTGGCGACCACGGTGAAACCGGACTCGACCAAGTCACGCGCCACTTGCACGGCGCGCGGCTTGTCCGACGCTTTCACGCTGATGAAGACCTTGCCCGATTTTGGCAGGTTCACGCCGGCGCCCAGTTGCGATTTCACAAACGCTTCGCCGAACGTCAGGCCCACGCCCATGACTTCGCCCGTCGATTTCATTTCAGGTCCCAGGATGGTGTCCACGCCAGGGAACTTGACGAACGGGAACACGGCTTCCTTGACGCTGAAGTATGGCGGCACGACTTCCTGCGTGATGCCTTGCGATGCCAGCGACTGGCCGACCATGCAGCGCGCGGCGATCTTCGCCAGTTGCAACCCGGTGGCTTTCGAGACGAAAGGCACGGTGCGCGACGCGCGCGGGTTCACTTCCAGCACGAAGACGACGTCTTTCATTTCGCCATCGATCTCTTGCTTCTGGATCGCGAACTGCACGTTCATCAGGCCGACCACGTTCAGGCCCTTGGCCATCAGCGCCGTCTGGCGTTTCAGTTCTTCGATGGTTTCCGGCGCCAGCGAATATGGCGGCAAGGAGCAAGCCGAGTCGCCCGAATGGACGCCAGCCTGTTCGATGTGTTCCATCACGCCGCCGATGAACGTCGTTTCGCCGTCGGAGATGCAATCGACGTCGCACTCGATGGCGTCGTTCAGGAAGCGGTCCAGCAGCACCGGCGAATCGTGCGAGACCTTGACGGCTTCGCGCATGTAGCGCTCGAGGTCGCGTTGCTCATGGACGATTTCCATGGCGCGGCCGCCCAGCACGTACGATGGACGCACGACCAGCGGGTAGCCGATTTCCTGCGCCAGCGCCAGGGCGTCGGCTTCCGTGCGCGCCGTGCGGTTAGGCGGCTGGCGCAGTTCCAGCTTGTGCAGCATTTGCTGGAAACGCTCGCGGTCTTCGGCCGCGTCGATCATGTCGGGCGAAGTGCCGATGATAGGCACGCCATTCGCTTCCAGGTCCAGCGCCAGCTTCAAAGGCGTCTGGCCGCCGTACTGCACGATCACGCCCACCGGTTTTTCGATGGCGACGATTTCCAGCACGTCTTCCAGGGTCAGCGATTCAAAATACAGGCGGTCGGAAGTGTCATAGTCGGTCGAAACCGTTTCTGGGTTGCAATTGACCATGATGGTTTCGTAGCCGTCTTCGCGCATGGCGAGGGCAGCGTGGACGCAGCAATAGTCAAATTCGATACCCTGGCCGATACGGTTCGGGCCACCGCCCAGCACCATGATCTTTTTCTTGTCGGTCGGATTCGATTCGCACTCTTCGTCGTACGTGGAATACATGTACGCCGTGTCGGTCGAAAACTCGGCCGCGCACGTATCGACGCGCTTGTAGACGGGACGGATGTTCAGCGCATGGCGCTGCTGGCGCACGGCCGTGTCGGTCGTCTGCAGCAAAAAGCCCAGGCGGCGGTCCGAGAAGCCCTTCTGTTTCAACTTGTACAGGGTGTTCTTGTCCAGGTTTTCCAGCTTCTGCGTATCGAGCCACAGTTCCAGGTCGACGATTTCCTTGATCTGGATCAGGAACCATGGGTCGATCTTGGTCAACTGATGCACTTCTTCCAGGGTGAAACCCTGGGCAAATGCGTCGCCCACGTACCAGATGCGCTCAGGACCAGGCTCGCCCAGTTCTTCTTCGATCTTTTCGCGGTCCTTGGTCTTTTCGTTCATGCCGTCCACGCCCACTTCCAGGCCGCGCAAGGCTTTCTGGAACGATTCCTGGAAGGTACGGCCGATGGCCATCACTTCGCCGACGGATTTCATCTGCGTCGTCAGGTGGTGGTCGGCGGTCGGGAATTTCTCGAACGTGAAACGGGGGATCTTCGTGACGACGTAATCGATCGACGGTTCGAACGATGCCGGAGTGGCGCCGCCCGTGATTTCATTGCGCAGCTCGTCCAGGGTGAAACCGACGGCCAGCTTGGCGGCGATCTTGGCGATCGGAAAACCCGTCGCTTTCGATGCCAGGGCCGACGAACGCGAAACGCGCGGGTTCATCTCGATGACGATCATGCGGCCATCGACCGGATTGATCGAGAATTGCACGTTCGAGCCACCCGTGTCGACGCCGATCTCGCGCAGCACTGCCAGACTGGCATTGCGCATGATCTGGTATTCCTTGTCCGTCAGGGTTTGCGCAGGCGCGACCGTGATCGAGTCGCCCGTGTGCACGCCCATCGGGTCGAGGTTTTCGATCGAGCAGATGATGATGCAGTTGTCCGCCTTGTCGCGCACCACTTCCATCTCGTACTCTTTCCAGCCCAGCAACGATTCTTCGATCAGCAGCTCTTTCGTCGGCGATGCTTCCAGGCCGCGCTTGCAGATGGTTTCGAATTCTTCTTCGTTGTAGGCGATGCCGCCGCCGGAACCGCCCATGGTGAACGATGGACGGATGATGGTCGGGAAGCCCAGGGTGCGCTGCACGGCCCACGATTCTTCCATCGAGTGCGCCACGCCGGAACGGGCCGAACCGAGGCCGATCTTGGTCATCGCGTCCTTGAACTTGGAACGGTCTTCGGCCTTGTCGATGGCTTCCGGCGACGCGCCGATCAGTTCGACGTTGTATTTCGCCAGCACGCCATTGTTGAACAGGTCCAGCGCGCAGTTCAGCGCCGTCTGGCCGCCCATCGTCGGCAGGATCGCGTCAGGACGCTCCTTGGCGATGATGCGCTCGACGACCGACCAGGTGATCGGTTCGATGTAGGTGACGTCGGCCATTTCCGGGTCCGTCATGATGGTCGCAGGGTTGCTGTTGACCAGGATGACTTTGTAGCCCTCTTCGCGCAGGGCCTTGCACGCTTGCGCGCCGGAATAATCGAATTCGCAGGCCTGGCCGATCACGATCGGGCCAGCGCCAATAATCAGAATACTTTTAATATCTAAACGTTTAGGCATTTTTCTTTTTCTCCTCCGCAGCCATCAAGTTGATGAAGCGGTCAAACAGGTAAGCAACATCCATCGGGCCCGGCGACGCTTCAGGGTGGCCCTGGAAGCAGAAGGCCGGCTTGTCCGTGCGGGCAAAGCCCTGCAGGGAACCGTCGAACAGCGATTCATGGGTCACGCGGCAATTCGCGGGCAAGGTTGCCGCGTCAACTGCGAAACCGTGGTTTTGCGAGGTAATCAAGACTTGTTTCGTTTCCAGGTCTTGCACCGGATGGTTGGCGCCGTGGTGGCCGAACTTCATCTTCAAGGTTTTCGCGCCGGAAGCGATCGCCATGATCTGGTGGCCGAGGCAGATGCCGAAGGTCGGGATGCCCTTCTCGATCAATTCCTTGGTGGCCGCGATGGCGTAGTCGCACGGTTCCGGATCGCCGGGGCCGTTCGACAGGAAGATGCCGTCCGGGTTCAGCGCCAGTGCATCGGCAGCTGTCGCTTGCGCGGGCAGCACGGTGACCTTGCAGCCGCGCGCCGTCAGCATGCGCAGGATGTTGCGCTTGACGCCGTAGTCGAAAGCGACCACGTGGTATTTCGCGTCGGCGTCGGCCAGCTGGCCATAGCCTACACCCAAGGTCCATTCCGTTTCGCGGTACTCGTAGGCGGCCTTGCTTGATACCACCTTGGCCAGGTCCATGCCGGCCAGGCCGGGGAAGGAGCGGGCAAGTTCCAGCGCTTGCGCGGAGGATGGCTCGTTGCCTTGCGTACCGACGAGGATGGCGCCGCCCTGCGCACCTTTTTCACGCAGGATACGCGTGAGCTTGCGTGTATCGATGCCGGCGATGGCAACGATATTTTCAGCTTTGAGGTAATCGGACAGGGAGAGGGTGGAACGGAAATTGGATGCCAGCAATGGCAGATCGCGGATGATGAGGCCAGAGGCGTGGACCTTGGAAGATTCGACGTCTTCCGGATTGACGCCCGTATTGCCGATATGCGGATAGGTCAGGGTGACCATCTGGCGGCAATAGCTTGGGTCGGTAAGGATTTCCTGATACCCGGTCATCGAGGTGTTGAAAACAACCTCGCCCGTGGTATGACCGGCGGCACCGATCGAAAAACCTTTAAAGATCGTTCCATCAGCAAGCGCTAATATGGCTGGAACGGCAGGGCCAGAAAAAAATGGCGGCAAGGGCAACTCCTGATAAAGTTACCGTAGCTGCGCCACGTCAGACCGACCGCCTAGATACCCGAGCCAGATGCACTCAGGGTGTTTCAACGGTCATTTTGAATGAGGGGATGGGTAGTCGCTACGGTATATGTGTGATTGGCTAAACCTTTGAATTATAACCAAAAGGAAGCTTTTCCACAAGGAAGAAAATACAGAAGGCCCGGCATTTTTTTGCGCAGCAGCATAAATCCTGCGCCCCATGAAAAAAGCCGCCCGGCTTGCGCGGAGCGGCTTGCAAAGCAATATCGGTTACTACTTACGCCGTCAGAGCAGCAATGCCCGCTTTGGCGATTTGCGCATCTTCCGCCGATTTCACGCCCGAGACGCCGACGGCGCCCACGTAGTGGCCTTCGAACACGATGGGTACGCCGCCTTCGAGCAAGCCGTCGATTTCCGGCGCGCTCAGGAAGGACACGCGGCCGCCATTGATCATCTCTTCATAGATGCGCGATTCGCGGCGGCCCAGTGCGGCCGTCTTCGCTTTCGATGGAGCGATGTGGGACGAAATCGGCGCCACGCCATCCATGCGCTGCAGCCATACCAGGTGGCCGCCGTCGTCGACGATGGCGATTGTGACCGCCCAGTTATTCTTGACCGCTTCCGCTTCGGCGGCAGCAGCGATTTTCTTTACGTCGTCCAGTGTCAAAATCGGTTTCGATTGCATGGTGCATCCTTGTTATGTTGAAACAAAATTGTATACGAAATGCGCAAGACAACCAGCCCTTACTGCTCGCGCTTGGCTTTCAGCTTTTGCTTGAGCTGTGCCATCACGGCAAAGGTCGCCTGCTCGCCCGCCAGGATCGCCTGGTTGCGGCTGTTGAAATCGTTGCCCTTCATGGTGCCCAGGCTGGGCTGGATCACCACGTCCGCATCTTTCAATTCAAATTGATTGATGCGCTGGCCCATGATGGCGAACGTCTGCATCAATACTTCCATCGAGCTGATGGCTTTCTGCGTATCTGTTTGCGACGAAATATTCACGGCAATGATGAAATCGGCGCCCATGTCGCGCGCAAAGCGCACGGGCACGGGAGCGACGAGGCCGCCATCGACGTAGGTGTGGCCGGCAATCGTCACGGGCTGGAACACGCCGGGAACGGCCGACGAGGCGCGCACGGCCATGCCGGTGTTACCACGCTGGAACAGGATCGGCTGGCCATTTTTCAAATCGGTCGCCACCACGCCGAATGGAATCTTGAGTTTTTCCAGCGGCACGCCGCCGACGGCCTTGTTGACATAGCTTTGCAGCGCTTCGCCTTTCAGCACGCCGGACGACTTGCCGAACAGGGGCAAGGCCCAGTCGGAAATGGCCGCCTCGTCCATGTCGAAGGCCATCTTTTGCAGGGCGAAGCCGGAGTTCCCCGCCGCATACATGGCGCCCACCACGCTGCCGGCGCTGGTGCCGGTGACGATGTCAGCCTGGATGCCCTGCGATTCGAGCGCCTTGATCACGCCGATATGCGCGAAACCGCGCGCCGCGCCGCCGCCCAGGGCCAGGCCGATCTTGATCTTGCGCGGCGTGACGACGATGGGCTCGGGCGGCGTCAATACTTGTATAGGTTTCGGGGCGGTGGTATCGCAGCCGGCCAGCGCAAAGGCGGCCAGGGCAAGCAGGGTCAGGCGTTTAGGGAACATGGTGGTGAAGGGAACCGCGCGCGGCAGTGGCAAATAAGGAGAGCCGATTGTAGCGCAAGCGGAGCCGCCCGCACTGAAGGCGGTCTTAAATGTATATAGTGACAATATTTCGAACCGTGCGCGCCACGCCGGCTGCTAGACTGGCGCCTGGCCCCCCTCCCTCACCTCCTTTGGGCGACTCATGAAAACAGACCTGTTCCGCCGCATTGCGCACCCATGCTTGTTCCTTGCCGCCCTGCTCGGTGCTGCCGGCGCCAGCGCCAGCCCCATCGCGGAGAAAATGGAGGGTTTTACCTGCACGGGCAAGCTGCAAATTCCCAATGAGGAGCAAGAGCACACGGTCGAGCTCAGCTTCGACGCCCCCGACCGGCACGGGGCGCAAGGCACTTACCTGATTGACGGGCGCGGCAAAGCGAGTAATTTCTACGATTGCCGGCAAAGCGGCGACAGCCTGTCGTGCACGTACGACGCGGGGCCGTCCAGCGGCCCGCTGACCATGCGCTTTACCAGCGACTTGGCACAAGTAAAGGGCGAGTTCAATTCCCCCTTTGAAAACAGCGCCACCATGCAATTTTCCGCACGCTGCCAAAAATCGGCGCCGTAGCGGCGTCCAGTCCACAGGCCAAGCGCAGACCCCCTCCCCCTGGGGATTGCCCCAGGCTCCTCTCACTCAACGAATCTGTGTACATGTCCGACAAATATCAACTTTCCGACAGCCGGGCCCTGAGCGAACCGTTTGCGCAACAGCTGTCAAACCATCGGCCCGACGGCGCCCTCGCCTGGCTGACCGCCATTCTGGCCACACAGGCGCCCGCGCTGCGCTCGTCGAACGCCATCCTGCTGGCCTACACGGGTAATCCGGACGCCATCGCCTGGTTAGAGTCCAATGTCGGCTCGCCCGTGGCGGGACAATGGGGCGTGGCGGCGGCCCTGCTGGGCACGCCGTGGCCCCGCATCCTGGACTGGTTGCAACGGGGCGGCGCACACCGGCTGATGGCGCTCGACGCCCTGTATGCCTGCCGCAAGCCGGCCGTGAACATGTCGCCCCTGGAACAGATCGCCGCGCCCGTGATGGCGCAAGCGCCCGCGCGCGCCGAACTCGACGCCGCGCTGGCCGCCTGCCTGGCGGCACAGTCCACGCCGCGCATCCAGGCGGCCGTCAACTCGATCAGTAAGCATGCGGACGAAATCCTGCGCGGCGGCCCACGCGGCGTGGCCGTGGCCGACCTGCCGCGCCTGTACCTGGATCCAGCCCCATTCAAGGATGCGAACGCCATCCTGGAACGCTACGAAAAGGTGGCAGATGGCATGCGGCAAAACCTGCAGAACTTGCTCAAGGGCATACTGTGAATCGGCCAGCCCTCGTGACAATCGACTTGAGCGAGATCAACTCCTCGCGCCAGCTGCACGCGGCCATGGCCGCCGCGCTGGACTTTCCATCCTTCTACGGCATGAACTGGGATGCGTTCTGGGATGCCGTCACGGGCCTGGTGGACATGCCGCAACAGATCGAGCTGCGCGGCTGGCCAGCCTTCGCGGCACGCCTGCCCCACGAAGCGGCCACCCTGCAGCGCATCCTGGCGCGCATGACACAGGAAATGCCGAACGAGGCAGCGCACGTGCACTACATGTAAAACGGAAACGCTTGACAGCCCCGCCCGACATCCCTTACATTGAGTGCATGTCCTCCTTCAAACATTCCTCCCCTTCCCTGCTGTCGCTATCGCGACTACTACTAGCACGCGCATAAGTTTGCCGCATTGCTTCGCCTGGCCACACGCCGGCGTGTTTCAAAAACCCTGGAAGGTTTGATGATGTTTACACCATCCCCATACGTACACGTAATCCCCGCTGCGACCGCCCCTGCCGGCATCGCGGCCGCACTGCCACCGCTACCGATCGCTTGCCTGGCCTAGTGTTGCGTGGCCGCCCGGCAAGCTTGCGCCACAACCATTGATTTCCCCCCTATCTTCAGGAGTACCCGATCATGATGTTGCAAAACCCAGCTTCCAAATACCGCGCCTTCCCTCCCGTCAAATTGACCGACCGTCAATGGCCGAACCAGATCATCAGCAAACCGCCCATCTGGATGAGTACCGATTTGCGCGACGGCAACCAGTCCTTGATCGAGCCGATGAGCGCGGAAAAGAAGCTGCGGTTCTTCGAGATGCTGATCGCCATCGGCCTGAAGGAAATCGAAGTGGGTTTCCCTTCGGCATCGCAGACGGATTTCGATTTCGTGCGCAAGCTCGTCGATGAAGGCCGCATCCCGGACGACGTCACCATCATCGTGTTGACACAGTCGCGCGAAGAGCTGATCCGCCGCACCGTGGAATCCGTTGTCGGCGCCAAGCGCGCCATCGTCCACCTGTACAACTCCGTGGCGCCCGTGTTCCGCAAGGTCGTGTTCGGCATGTCGCGCGAAGAAATCACGAATATCGCCACCACCGGCACCGCCCTCGTCAAACAGCTGGTGGCCCAGCATCCGCAAACGGAATGGGGCTTTGAATACACGCCCGAATCGTTCTCGACGACGGAACTCGATTTTTCCAAGCATATCTGCGACGCCGTCAGCGCCATCTGGAAGCCGACGCCGGCCAACAAGATGATCATCAACCTGCCATCGACCGTGGAATGCAGCACGCCCAACGTGTATGCGGACCAGATCGAATGGATGTCGCGCAAGCTGGCGCGCCGCGACTCCATCATCATCAGCGTGCACCCGCATAACGACCGCGGCACGGCCGTCGCCTCGGCCGAGCTGGCCGTCATGGCGGGCGCCGACCGCGTGGAAGGCTGCTTGTTCGGCAATGGCGAGCGCACCGGCAACGTCGACCTGGTGACCCTGGCGATGAATTTATATACACAAGGCGTGCATCCGGGCCTGGATTTCTCCGACATCGACAGCGTGCGCAAATGCGTCGAAGAGTGCAACCAGTTGCCCGTCCACCCGCGCCACCCTTATGCGGGCGACCTGGTATTTACGGCATTCTCCGGCTCGCACCAGGATGCGATCAAGAAAGGTTTCGCCAAGCAGCAGCCCGACAGCATCTGGGAAGTGCCATACTTGCCGATCGACCCGGCCGACCTGGGCCGCAGCTACGACGCCGTGATCCGCGTCAACAGCCAGTCCGGCAAGGGCGGCATGGCCTACTTGCTGGAACAGGAATACGGCCTGGTCTTGCCGCGCCGCCTGCAGATCGAATTCTCGCGTGCCGTACAAGCCGTGGCCGACGCCACGGGCCGCGAAATCGCCGCGCAGGATATCCATGAAATCTTCCAGCAGGAATATCTGGAGCAGACGGCGCCGTACGCCTACGCTTCGCACCGCATGGTGGAAGACACGAGCAGCGACGAATCCGTGCAAATCGACATCAGCCTGTCGCACCGCCAGACGCCATTGGCCCTGCAAGGCGGCGGCAACGGTCCCATCGATGCTTTCGTCAATGCGCTCGGTCTCGACATCAAGCTGATGGATTACCATGAGCACTCGATCGGCTCCGGCGCCAACGCGCAAGCGGCTTGCTATGTGGAATTGCGCCTCGACAACGGCCCGACCCTGTTCGGCGCCGCCATCGACAGCAATATCGTCACCGCCTCGTTCAAGGCCGTCTTGTCGGCCGTGAACCGCCGCATCAAGCAGACGGACGCCGAAAAAACAACAGCGGCCGACGTGGCTGCCAGCGCCGCCTGAACACGGCTCGCACATCCCGCATAGGGAGAAAAAGCGGTACGGCTTGATCGCCGTGCCGCTTTTTCATTTCTATTGGGCAATTAGTAGTGCAAATCAGGTATTAACGGCCGTATAATCATTTCATAACAAGACCACCGGGGACAGGATATTAGCTACCGAGGGAATCAGTATGAAATTGACGGACATGAAGATAGGCGTGCGCCTGGGCGCCGGTTTTGGCGTGGTGCTGCTGCTGATGGCAGTACTGGTGGGCACGGGCCTTTTCCGGCTGGACAAGATCGGCGCGCTCAGCGAAGCCATCATCGAGAAAGACTGGGCCAAGGCCGACGCCATCGCCACCATCCGCAGCACCACACGTTCGAACGCGGCACTGGTACTGGAACTGTTCATCCATGAAGATCCGGCCCGCGCCAACGCCATCCACGGCGAAATCGACGCCAACAAGGCCACCATCACCGATGCGCTGGCCATCCTCGACCGCCTGATCGTGCTGCCTGAAGGCAAGGAACTGCTTGCCACGCTGAAGCAGCAGCGCAAGGCCTATGTCGTCTCGTTCAGCCAGGCCGACAAGCTGCTGGTGGCGGGACAGCGCGCGGAAGCGGCCAAGCACGTGCGCGACGATACCCTGCCCGCCCTGAATCAATTGCAAAAGACGGTGAACCACCTGAACGACATCCAGCGCGGCGTCGTCGTGCATGGCGGCCAGCAAATCCAGCAGAATATTTCCGCGGCCAATGTGCTGATGGCCAGCCTGGGCACGGCCGCCCTGCTGCTGGGCGTGTTCTTTGCCTGGCGGGTCACGCGCTCGATCACCACGCCGATCGCGTACGCCCTGCGCGTGGCGCAAGCCGTGGCCGCAGGCGACTTGAGCAGCAAAATCGCGGCCGACGGCAAGGATGAAGCGGGCCAGCTGCTGCAGGCATTGCGCGACATGAATACCAACCTGGCCACCCTGGTGGGGCAAGTGCGCGGCGGCACGGGCACGATTGCCGTGGCGTCGAGCCAGATCGCCAGCGGCAATGCCGACCTGTCGGCCCGCACGGAAGCGCAAGCCAGCGCGCTGGAAGAGACGGCCTCGTCGATGATCGAACTGACGGGCACCGTGCGCAGCAACAGCGACAATGCCCGCCAGGCCGACAGCCTGGCCCGCTCGGCATCGGAAATCGCGCAGCGCGGCGGCTCGGCCATGGCGGAAGTGGTCGGCACCATGGACGCCATCAATGCATCGTCGCGCAAGATCGTCGACATCATCGCCGTCATCGACGGCATCGCCTTCCAGACGAATATCCTGGCCCTGAACGCGGCCGTCGAGGCGGCGCGTGCCGGCGAACAGGGGCGCGGCTTTGCGGTCGTGGCCTCGGAAGTGCGTAATCTGGCGCAAAGGTCAAGCCAGGCGGCCAGGGAAATCAAGGAACTGATCGCCGACTCCGTCAGCCGCGTGGGCCAGGGCGCCCAGCTGGTCAGCCAGGCGGGCGCCACGATGGATGAGGTGGTGGCCAGCGTGGGACGGGTCAGCGCCATCGTCGGTGAAATCAGCGTCGCCAACCACGAGCAGAGCGAAGGCATCGAGCAGATCAATGCCGCCATCATGCAGATGGACCAGACGACGCAGCAAAACGCGGCCCTCGTCGAGGAAGCGGCTGCGGCGGCTGCCGCCATGCATGAACAGGCGGGTGAACTGGAAACGCTCGTCAGCCAGTTCAAGCTGGAACAGAACGCTGGCACCACGGCGCCGGCCCGCCCTGCCCCTTCCCTCCAGCGCTTGCACTAAGTTGCTTATTCCACCTGGCGCGCCAGGCGGATGCCGGAAAATTGCCAGCGCGCGCCGGCCGGGAAGAAATTGCGGTAGCTGGCGCGCGCATGGCCGGCCGGCGTGGCGCACGACGAGCCGCGCAGCACATACTGGTTCAGCATGAACTTGCCGTTGTATTCACCGAGCGCCCCCGGCGCCGTGCGGTAGCCGGGATACGGCGCATAGCTGCTGCTCGTCCACTGCCAGCAGTGGCCGAACATTTGCCGCAAGCCCGCTCCTGGCGCGCCCGCGGCCGGATGCAGCTGACCCACTTGCAGCGCGACGCCTTGCGCCGCCAGCTCCCACTCCGCTTCCGTCGGCAGCCGCGCGCCGGCCCAGTGCGCATAGGCGTCCGCCTCGAACAGGGACAGATGCGTGGCCGGCGCCTGCAGGTCGAGCGGGCGCAAGCCGAACAAGGTGAATTCCTGCCAGTGTCCGGCGTCATCGCGCTGCCAGTACAGCGGACACTCGAGCTGCTGCGTGCGTACCCAGTCCCAGCCTTCGGCCAGCCACAAATGCGCCGTGCGGTAGCCGCCCGCCTCGATGAAGGCGAGAAATTCGCCATTCGTCACCAGCGCGCTGGCCAGTTCGAACGGCGCCACGTATTGCGGGTGGCGCGGCAATTCATTGTCGAAACAAAAGCCGTCGCCCGCATGGCCGATCTGCGCCAGGCCGCCGTCGAAGGCGAGCCAGGCCGTGGGCTGCGCCGCTTGCCGCGCTGGCTGCGACGCGCCGTCCACGTTATCGAGGTAAGCGGGAAACAGGGCGCTCTGCGCCAGCAGGTGCTTGACGTCCGTCAACAGCAACTCCTGGTGCTGCTGCTCGTGTTCGAGGCCCAGCGCCAGCAGCATGGTCAGCCGCTCGCGCTCGTCGCGCGCCAGTTCGCCCGCCAGCAGGCGCGCGATGCGTGCATCGACGTTGGCCCGGTAAGCGCGCACCTGCGCCATGCCGGGGCGCGTCAGCAAGCCGCGCTGGGCGCGCGGGTGCTTCTCGCCCACGCCGTTGTAATACGAGTTGAACAGCACGCGGAAGGCCGGGTGGAATGGCGCGAACGCCGCTTCCATGCTTTCCAGGATAAACGTTTCGAAAAACCAGGTGGTATGCGCCAGATGCCATTTCACGGGACTGGCGTCCGGCATCGACTGGGCGCCGCAATCCTCGTCGGACAGCGGTTCGGCCAGCAGCAGCGAATGCTGGCGCACCTTGTTATAGTGATCGATCAGCATCTGTTTCTTAATCCCTGATAACCCGCGCGTAGATGACGGCAAACCACTGCTGCGGGTCCGTCCAGACTTGCACAGTGGAAAACCCCGCCTGCTCCAGCAAGCCGACGAAGGTGGCGCGCGTGTATTTGTAGCTGTCTTCTGTATGGATGCGCTCGCCTTTCGCGAAACGCCGCTGGCCGCCTTTCCAATGAACAAACTGCTCGCTGCGCGCTTCCAGGTGCATTTCGACGCGGCGCTCTTCGGCGTTGAAAAAGCCATGGTGCTGCCAGGCGCGCACGTCGAAGTCGGCGCCGATCAAGCCGTTCACGTGGCGCAGCATGTTCAGGTTGAAGGCGGCCGTCACGCCCAGCGCATCGTCATAGGCCGCGTCGAGGATGGCGTCATCCTTGATCAGGTCGACGCCGATCAGCAGGCCGCCATCGCCGTCCGCGTTCGCCCGCAGACGGCGCAAAAAGGCGGTCGCTTGCTCAGGCGCAAAATTGCCGATCGACGAGCCCGGGTAGAAGAACAATCGCCGCGCGTCGCGCACGCTGTCGGGCAAGTCCAGGCGGCTGGAAAAATCCAGGCCCAGGCCCGTCATCTCGATGTGCGGAAAGCGCTGCCGCAGCCGGCTCAGCGATTCGCTGAGGAAATCATAGGAAATATCCACGGCCACGTACTGGGCCGGATGCAGCAGCGGGAACAGGCTGGCGGCCTTGGCGCAATTGCCCGCGCCCAGGTCGATCAGGGTGCTGCCCGGCCCCACGGCGTGGGCGATCTCGGCGCCGTGGCGGGCGAAGATGGCCGCTTCCGTGCGCGTCGGATAGTACTCGGGCAAGGCGCAGATGGCTTCGAACAGTTTCGAGCCCAGCGCGTCGTACAGGTATTTGGGCGACGTCCAGGCATCGCGCGCCAGCAGGCCGCTGCTGATCTCGGCTATCGTGGCAGGAGTGGCGCTGGCCGCTCCTGCGTTGTTGGTGGGGTACAAATTGGACTGCTGTTGCGCAAGTGGCATGGTCATGGGCTGGCGTCGTCAATGTTAGGTTCACGAAGGGCTTGCACGGGTGGCCACCGGGCGCGCCGCCCCTGCCGTAGCGGTTCGCGGGCGCCTTGCCGATGACTTTTTTCCATCATAACGGAATCCGCGCAAGCCAGCCGTGCGGCAGGTAACTTAAGGTCAAACCGGCAGCGTGCGCACAAAATTGGTATTGCCAAGCAAAAAGCATAAGCCTGTCGTATACTACACATTGCCGGCCAAACAATCCGCGCCCCTTTGCAGTTCCCAGGCCCCCCTCTCCCCCGCGTGCCTCCCTTTACGATAGCCGTTATTAATCAAGATCACCATGCTCGAATTGCGCCATCTGTCGAAGTCCTATGCCCATGCCCGTCCCGTGCTGGCCAACATTTCCTGCCGCTTCAAGGCCGGGGAATTCATCGCCATCATGGGTGACTCGGGCGTGGGCAAGTCGACCTTGCTGAACCTGATCGCCGGCCTCGATACGCCCGATGCGGGTGCCGAAGCGCACCCTATCCTGGTGGACGGCATTGCCATGTCCAGCCTCGATGACGCCGCCGCGACCCGGCTGCGTCGCGCCCGCATGGGCTTTATTTTCCAGGCCTTCCACGTCTTGCCGCACCTGACCCTGCTGCAAAACGTAGCCCTGCCGCTGCTGCTCAACGGACTGCCCCAGGAGCGTGCCGCCAGCATGCTCGAGGCGGTCGGCCTGGGCGGACGCGGCGGCGACTTTCCGCAGCAATTGTCGGGCGGCGAAATGCAGCGCGTGGCCATCGCCCGCGCCCTCGTGCACAAGCCGGCGCTGGTGCTGGCCGACGAGCCCACCGGCAACCTCGACCCGGACACGGCGCACGGCATCCTGCAATTGCTGCGCGCCGAAATCAAGGCCAACGGCAGTTGCGCGATCATGGTCACGCATTCGCTGGCCGCCGCCGAAATGGCGGACCGGACCATGATATTGACGAAAAGCGGCTTACAAAATACAACAATCGTCAACCAAATTAATCAAACAATCAGTTAATTTAACTGACCATCTGTCACAAGTTTTGTTATCGTAGTATTATTTAAACACTTGCCTGGTTATCAATGTTGTAACGCGAATGTTGTACTACGTCACCCGGACAGCCGTACTGCGATGACGAACTATAGCCGGGACCATATAAAGTGGTCTCGTCCCTTGCATAACCTGAAGGAGGAGTAAATGAACGTTCGGCAAAAGAAGCTGGAAATGATTGAAGCGATGAACCGGGCGCGTGCGCTCGAACCATCGAGTTTTGTGCCCAACAAGCTGCTCGATACCTTGATCGAGAAGCTGAACTTGAAAAATGATGCGGAGCTGTGCCGTGTCCTGGAAGTTCAGCCTCCCATCATCAGCAAGATTCGGCACGGCAAACTATCGGTCGGTGCAACGATTTTATTGCGCATGCATGAAAAATCGGACATCACCATCCGCGAACTAAAGGAACTGTCCGCCACGCCAGTCCATTGAACCACCCGCTGTTGTAATGCCATGCCAGGCACCCAGGTTCCCGGCGCAATGAACTTTTGCCATGAAATTCGCGTAGTTCGCTCACCGCACAACATCCGAGCACGATAGCGAAGAGACCCAGCCCAAACCATGCTGACCGTTTCTCTGCCCTCCCGCTCCGGCACGCCCCCTCCAGCTTCTCCCCTGCATTTCCACGCATACTTGATCTGACACAACACGCATAGTCCGCGCAGGCATCAAGGTCAGCTTTTAACCAGCGATCCCAACCGCATGTCCAGCGATCCCCTTGCGCCGCCCGTGCTGCGCCTGACGCTCACGCGCGATCCCCTCGCCAGCGCCGGCGACTGTCCCGCCGCGCCCGGCTGGCATGCCGAGACCCACGTGCTGTCCAGTGCGCGCGGCATCGGCAGCTGCCGTACCGTGCTCGATATCGGCCCGGCCGACGTGGTGCAACTGCTGCTGTGCGACGGCAGTTCGCTGCTGGCTGGCAGCCTGGACCTGCCACGCTACCTGGGGCCGGCCACGCTGGCGCGCGACGGCGCGCCCGCCAGCATCGAAGTGGGACTGGCCCTGCGTCCGCAGGCGGCGCGCCAGCCGCCCGGCGCCAGCCGCGACGGTCTGGGCGCCTGGATGCTGCGGGCCGTGCGCGTGTACCGCTGCGGCGCCGCCGCCATGACGGCGCTGGCGGCGGCGGGCGCCTTCCAGGACCGCCAGCTGGAGCAGCGCCTGGGCTTGTACCGCTGCGGCATCGAGGCGGGCAGCATGACGGCCGTCGCCAGCCTGCCCGCCGGGCCGGAACCGGTGCTGCTGCTGTTGCACGGCACGGCCTCGTCGACCCAGCGCAGCTTTGGCGGCCTGTGGCGCAACGGCCTGGCGCCGCAACTGGCGGCGCGGTACGGCAACCGCATCTACGGCTATGAGCACCGCAGCCTCAGCGACAGCCCCATCGAGAATGCGCTGGCCCTCGTGCGCCAGCTGCCGCACGGCGCCGTGCTGCACCTCCTGGGCCATTCGCGCGGCGGCCTGGTGGGCGAATTGCTGGCGCGCGCGCAGCGCATCGACAGCCGCGGCGCCGTCGACCTGGCTGGCGACGGCCTGGAGCGGTTGAGCGAAAACACGGTGGGCGGGGAAGCGTTCAACAGCCACGATATCGAACACTTCACGGCCCAGGCGCAGCTGGGCGGGCGCGGCGGCCATGACGCGGACGCGGCGCGCCTGCGCGAATTGAGCGTGGAGCTGAAGACGCGCGCCATCCGCATCGCCCGCTTCGTGCGCGTGGCTTGCCCGGCGCGCGGCACCACCCTGATGTCGGGCCGGCTCGACCGCTGGGCCAGCGTGATGTTCAACCTGCTGCTGCATGGCGGCGTTCCCGACGGCGCCATGGCTTTCTTGCTGGCCGTGGTGCAGCAGCGCTGCGACGCGCGCATCCTGCCGGGCCTGGAAGCGATGATGCCCGACTCACCGCTGGTGGCCATGCTCAACGCGCCCGACGTGCGCGTGGCCAGCCCGCTGCACGTGCTGGCCGGCGCGTGCAGCGGCGATGGCCTGCTGGGCTGGCTGGGCGACTGCCTCGATGACCAGCTGTACGGTGGACAGAACGACCTGGTGGTCAATTGCGCCTCGATGGCCGGCGGCGCCACGCGCAGCACGCCGGTGCGGCAACTGCTGCTGCGCGGGCCGCACACGCACCACCTGAACTACTTCGAGCGCGCGCCCTCGAGCCAGGCCGCCGTGCAGGCGCTCACCGGCGACGAGGCAGCCTACCAGCCGCTGCCCGGCATCGAGCACGGCCCCCTGGCGCGCGGCGGCGAAGTGCCGAAACGGCGCGCGCACGCGCCCATCGTGCTGCTGCTGCCCGACATCATGGGCAGCCACCTGCAAGTGGGCAGCAACCGCATCTGGTTCGACCCCGTCAACCTCGTCGAAGGGCGCATCGAACGCCTGGCCGTGGGCCAGCCGCACATCGTCAGCGCCGGCTGGATCGAATCGTGCTATGAACCGTTTGCCCGCTTTCTCGCGCAAAGCCAGGAAGTGCGTCCCTTTACCTATGACTGGCGATTGTCGCTGCAGGAGTCGTGCCGCGCCTTCCTGCCCGTGCTCGACGACGCCATGCGCGACGCGGAACAACGCGGACAGCCGCTGCGCATCGTCGCCCACGGCATGGGCGGGCTGGTGGCGCGCCTGGCCCTGAAGGACCGCTGGCAGCGCTTCGGCGCCCTGCCCGGCAGCCGATTGCTGCAGGTGGGCACGGCCAACCGCGGCACGCAGGCGATGGTGCAAGTGCTGCTGGGACGCGACCGGCTGGTGCAAATGCTGGCGTGTTGGATCAGCTGGAAGCACACGCGACGCCAGTTCCTCGGCTTCGTGCGCGCCTTTCCCGGGGTGCTGGACATGCTGCCGTGGCCGCAGGCGGGCGGCATCGATTATTTCGACCCCGAGGCCTGGGCGCAGCTGGCCGCCGGCGACGCGCAAGCGGGCCTGCCCGGCGGCTGGCAGGTGCCCGAGGCCCAGGCGCTGGCTGCGGCGCGCGCCACCGTGGCCTTGCTGGAAGCGGCCCCGCTCGACGCCCGCCTTTGCAGCTACCTGGCCGGCTGCGCCGCCACGCCCGTGGCGCTGCGCCTGCGCGACGGCGGCATCGAAACGGCCTGGTCGCCGGACGGCGATGGCCGCACGGCCTGGCAAGGCGCGGTGCCGGACGGCGTGACCGCCTGCTACCTGCCGGTGGCGCATGGCGACCTGTTGTTGCAAAAAGAACATTACCTGGCCATCGCGCAACTGCTCGACAACGGCCAGGGCGCCGCCCTGCCCCGCCACCCGCCGCACGCGCCCGGCGGCGCAGCGCCCCGCTTCCATCCGTATGTACCCGATGCCACGCCGCTGTACCCGCAGCCGCAGGAATTGCTCGACGCGGCCATCGGCGCCGCCGGCCCCGCCAGCGCGCCGGAAAGCCGCGCGTCGCAATTAAGCCTCTCCGTCATCCACGGCAGCATGGCCTCGGCCGACGCGCCCGTCATGAGCGGCTGCTACGCGTCCGAATCGCTGCGCGGCAGCATGAGTTTTCTCGACCGCCTGCTGGCGGGCAAGCTGCAGGAAATCCACGCGCTGGGGCGCTTTCCGCAACGTCCCGACTCCGCCCTCGTGGTGCTGCAGCCCGATGCGGCGCGCCGGCCCGGCGGCGCCATCGTCATCGGCCTGGGCGCGCTGGGCGAGCTGACACCGGGCGAACTGGCGCGCGCCTTTGCCGGCGGCCTGCTCGAATACGCGTGCGTCTGCCTGCAGGTGCGCGCCGCCGGCCACGTGGCCGCGCCGCCGATGGGCGAACACGGCTTGCGCGTGGCCAGCCTGCTGTCCGGTTCCGGCTACGGCGGCTTGAGCATCGCCCTGTGCGCGCGGGCCCTGATCGACGGCGCGCGCAGCGCCAACCGGCGTCTGGAAGACGCGGGCATGGCGTGCCGCATCGGCCACATCGCCATCTACGAACAGTCCGAGGCGCGCGCCATCGCCGCCGCCGTGGCCATCGAGCAAATCATGGCCGAAGCACGCTACCAGGGCAGCTTCACGTTCGAGCGGCGCATCCGCCACAGTCCCGGCGGCTACCGGCGCATCCTGCCCAGCCTGAGCGGCGACAATGGCTGGCGCCGCGTGCAGATCGTCGCCGCCGACCTCTCCGGCGCCCTGCGCTTCACCGTGCTGACGGACCGCGCGCACAACAGCGTCGACGAAGAGCCGAACCAGCGGCAAGCCGTCGATGGCCTGATCATGGACGCCACCGACAACACCACCGACCAGCCGGGCCTGTCACGCGCCCTGTACGAACTGATGCTGCCCAATGGCCTGAAGGCGGCCATCCCCGAGATGCGCGGCCTGATCCTGGCCGTCGACCAGAGCGCCGCCATCTATCCGTGGGAGCTGATGCGCGACGAGGCGGGCAGCGAAGAAAGCCCCCTGTCGACGCGCATCGGCATGGTGCGCCAGCTGGCCAGCCTGCGCGAGCAGCCGCCAGCCGTCAGCCCGCCCAGCAACAGCGTGCTGGTGATCGGCGACACCGATTCCGGCCTGCCCGAGCTGCCCGCCGCGCAGGCCGAGGCGCAGGACGTGGCGCGCATGTTCGGCGCGTACGGCTACCAGGTGCGCGAGCTGCTGCGCCCGCAGGCCCAGCGCGTGCTGGTGCACCTGTTCGACGAACGCTATTTCGCCATCCACCTGGCCGGCCATGGCGAAGTGGCCGGTCCCGGCATCGCCCATACGGGCCTGGTGCTGGGACCGAAGACGCGGCTGACGGCCGCGCAGGTGGGTAAATTGAAGCGCGTGCCGCAATTCGTCTTCATCAATTGCTGCCACCTGGGCGACATGCGCCCGGACGCCATCGCGCCATGGTCGAAACTGGCCGCCAGCCTGGCCACGGCCTTCATTGAAATGGGTTCGCAAGCCGTGATCGCGGCAGGCTGGCGCATCGACGACCAGGCGGCCAGCATCTTCGCGCACAGCTTCTATCACGCCATGCTGAGCGGCGAATACTTCGGCGACGCCGTGCGCCTGGCGCGCGAGGCGGCCTACCTGCAGTTCCCGGCCTCGAACACCTGGGGCGCCTACCAGGCGTATGGCGACGACCGCTACCGCTTTCCGAACACCCAGAGCAGGCCCTGGCAAGCGCCCGACTACCATTACCACGGCCATTTGCTGGCCGACCTGGAAACCCTGCACGCGCGCCTGGCGGGCGCCGATCCTGCACGCCGCGCGGCCATCGAGGAAAAGCTGGCCAGCATCGAGGAAGCCGTGCGCGCCCGCTTTTTCGGCTGCGCCGACATCCGCGAAAACATGGCCGCCACGCGCGCCGGCCTGGGGGGACTGGAAAACACCTTGCGCGCCATCGAACACTACCGGGCGGCCCACAGCGCGGCCGATGGCAAGGTGGGCTTGCGCGCGCTGGCGCACTGGGCGGAACTGGAAATACGCCAGGGCGCGGCCCTGTGCGGCCTCGATGCGGGCGCCGGCATCGAGGTGCCGGCCGTGCCCGATATGACGCAAGGCCGGCAGTTGCTGCAGGATGGAAAACAGCATATCGACCTGCTGGTGGCGCTGGCGCCTACGGCCCAGCGCCTGGCCCTGCTGGGACGCTACTGGGCCTTGCAGGCGCGCCTGGCCTGCCGCGAAGGAAGCTCCGGCGCGCAGGCCCTGCGCGCCATGACGGATGCCTGCCTGGCCGCGCTGGAAGAAGCGCGGCGGCGCAGCGGCGTGGCCGACTGTGACCTGATTTTCCAGGTGCTGGCGGGCGCCCTGCTGTTGAAAGCCCATGGCGACGGCGGCGCGTGGCGCGCGCTCGATCCGCAGCTGGGCGACTTGCTGCACGACGCCATCGCCTATGCGCGCCAGCGCCATGCGGACGAACGCCGCGCCATTGACGCCGGCGCCCCCGTGCGCGCCGCACTGCTGGCGGCCCTGTGGCAGGTGCCGGACGGCCAGCCCTTCGACACGTCCGCGCGCGCCGCTTTCCTGGCCCTGTATCACGACGCCGTGCGGCGCCACGGCAGCATCGGCGAACCCGAAACGATCACGGCGCCGCTGCGCTTCCTGCTCGAACTGCTGCCATCCGACAGCCCGGACACCGGCTTGCGCAGCGCCGTGCAGGCGCTGGCCAGCCAGCTGCAGGCGTCACTTCCCGCTATCAGCCAGGCACCACGCCATAATGGCGCGCATAGCGCTCGTCCAGATTCGCCAGCGGCATCATCATGAACATGTCGGCGCTTTCGAAATCAGGATCCCACGCCGGTTCGCCGCAAATCCAGGCGCCCGAACGCAGATAACCCTTGATCAGCGGCGGCACTTGCGGCTTGTGCGCCGCTTCCACCTGATGGATGGGAAAAGGCAGGTGCGGCGTGACGCGGTATTCGCTCGGGGCCATGTGCTTTTCGGCCAGCGCCTGGTACACGGCGACGGCGTTATGGCCGCCATCGGCCAGGCTGATGCTGGCGCAGCCGACCAGGTAGTCGCAGCGCTCGCGGCGCATGTACTCGGCCAGGCCCGACCACAGCAGCATGATCACGCTGCCGCCCCGGTATTTCGGGTGGATACAGGCGCGGCCCGCTTCGACCATGCGTCCGCGCAGGTTCTTCAGGCGGCTCAGGTCGAACTCGTTTTCCGAATACAGCCGGCCGATCTTGGCCGCCTTGGCCGCGCTCAGCACGCGGTAGGTGCCCACCACTTTCAGGGTGTCGGCGTCTCGCACGATCAGGTGATCGCAGTGCGCATCGAATTCATCGCTGTCGAGGCCATCGGCGTTGGCCAGCGACGTCAGACCCATGGTCTCGATAAACACCTTGTAACGCAAACGCTGCACTTCACGCAATTCCGCCGCTGTCGTGGCCTGGCTCAGCACCAGTTGGACCGGGCGGGCCTTGGCTTCGTTTGATGCGATTATGTTTTGCATGGTTTCATCCCTGTGATCAAGACGACTCCAGCGTACTTGCCTAATATGTCAGGAAAATGACAGCCGAATGTCATTTCCATGACGCAAGTCAATGTCATTCGGGGATCGTGCATAATTACCACACTCGCCCAGCCGAAAGAGCCCATGAAAGACCAGGACGCACCGCACATCACGCCCTACACCAAGCCGGCCGCCGGCTGGGACGCCTTGAAACACGTGGCCATCAGCCTGCGCCAGGAGCGGGTCGCACCCGAGAATCTGAAGGCGCTGCTGGCGCAAAACCAGCCGGACGGTTTCGATTGCCCCGGCTGCGCCTGGCCAGACCGCAACCACGCTTCCACGTTCGCCTTTTGCGAAAACGGCGCCAAGGCCGTCGCCGCCGAAGCGACCAGCCGCCGCGCCAGCCGGGAGCTGTTCGCCGGCCATACCGTCACGCAGCTGCTGGAACAATCGGACTACGCGCTCGAACAGCACGGGCGCCTGACGGAACCGATGACGTACGACGCCGCCAGCGACCGCTATGTGCCGATTTCATGGGATGAGGCCTACGCCCTCGTGGGCCGCCACCTGCGCGCCCTGCCCGATCCGAACCAGGCCGCTTTCTACACGTCGGGGCGCGCCAGCAACGAAGCCGCGTTTCTGTACCAGCTGATGGCGCGCCTGTACGGCACCAATAACTTCCCCGACTGCTCCAACATGTGCCACGAGGCGACCAGCCGCGGCTTGCCGGCCACGGTGGGCATCGGCAAGGGAACGGTGACGCTGGCCGACTTCGAACTGGCCGACACCATCCTCATCTTCGGCCAGAATCCCGCCACCAACCACCCGCGCATGCTGGGCGAACTGCGCGACTGCGCGCGCCGCGGCGGCAGCATCGTTTCCATCAATCCCCTGCGCGAACGGGGCTTGCAGCGCTTCATGGATCCGCAAAGCGCGCTGGAAATGGCGACCCTGGGCAGCACGCGCCTGGCCGGCCTGTTCGTCCAGCCCACCCTGGGCGGCGACTTCGCCATGATCAAGGCCGTCGCCAAGCGTGTCGTCGAGCATGACGATGCGGCGCAGGCGGCCGGCGCGCCCGCCGTCATCGACCACGCCTTCATCGTTGAACACTGCAGCGGCTTCGACGCCTTCCGCGACGACCTGCGCGCAGAGAATTGGCAACTGCTCGTGGCGGAATCGGGCGTGGCGCGCGCGCAGATCGAGGCATTGACGGACATCTTCGTCAAAGGCCAGCGCATCATCGCCACCTGGGGCATGGGCCTGACGCAGCACAAGCACAGCGTGGCGGCCATCCGCATGCTGTCGAATTTGATGATGCTGCGCGGGCAGATCGGCAAGCCGGGCGCCGGGCTATGCCCCGTGCGCGGCCACTCCAACGTGCAGGGCGACCGCACGGTGGGCATCGAGGAAAAGCCGACAACTGCCTTCCTCGACCGCTTGGGCCAGGTGTATGGATTTGCGCCGCCGCGCGCACATGGCCACGACGTGGTGGCCACCATCGAAGCCATGCGGCGCGGCGACGTCAAGGTATTCATTGCGCTGGGCGGCAATTTCGCGGCAGCCACGCCCGATACGCCGCTGACCTTTGCCGCGCTGCGCCAGTGCACGCTGACGGTGCAGGTGGCCACCAAGCTCAATCGCAGCCACTTGGTCATCGGCAAGGAAGCCCTGCTGCTGCCCACCCTGGGGCGCACGGAGATCGACTTGCAGCACGGCGTGGCGCAGGGCGTGACGGTGGAAGATTCGATGAGCATGGTACATATCTCGTACGGCCGCAATGCGCCCGCTTCGCCGCAGCTGCGCTCGGAAGTGGCCATCGTGGCCGGCATGGCCGAAGCGACGGTGGGGAGCACCCTGGTCGACTGGCGCGCGTATGCGGCCGACTACGCGCGCATCCGCGACGACATCGAAAAGGTGTTTGACGATTTTTACGACTACAACGCCAGGGTGGCGCAGCCGGGCGGCTTTCATTTGACGGTGGCTTCGCGCGAACGCGTGTGGAAGACAGCCAGCGGCAAGGCAAGCTTCCTCATCGCCCCGCTGGACCTCGATACGCCGCTGCACCGCGCAAAAAAGCGCCACGGCGAGCGCCTGATGGTCTTGATGAGCACGCGCTCGCACGACCAGTACAACACCACCATCTACGGCATGGATGACCGCTACCGGGGCGTGTACGGCACGCGCAAGGTCGTCTTCGCCAATGCGGAAGATATCGCCATGCTGGGCTTTGCCGATGGCGAGCTGGTGGACTTGATCGGCGCCTGGGACGATGGCGTGGCGCGCCGCGCCGACGGTTTCCGTCTCGTCGCCTACGACATCCCGCGAGGCTGCCTGGGCGCGTACTACCCGGAGACGAACCCGCTGGTGCCGCTGACCAGCACGGCCGACGGCGCCGGCACGCCCACATCGAAATCCGTGCCCGTGCTGCTGCAACGCAGTGAAGTTAAAGCGTGATGGCTGGCGTGTAATCGACGTAGGCATCCTGGCGGCAGAAACCCGCCAGCTTCATACCCGCCTGCGTGGCGATGGAAATGGCCAGCGAACTGGGGGCGGAAATCGTCGCCAGCAAGGGGATCTGCATGCGCGCCGCCTTGCGCGCCAGCTCGTAGCTGCCGCGGCTGGACAGGAAGACGAAGCCACGCCGCATGTCGATATCGTGCAGCGCGAGATGGCCAATCAGTTTGTCGAGGCCGTTATGGCGGCCCACATCCTCGAACACCTGCACGATATCGCCATCGGGCGTGCACCACGCGGCCGCGTGCACGCCGCCCGTTTCCCGCATCAGCGCCTGATGCTCGCGCAAGCCGGCGGAGGCTCGCGCCAGCGCGGTGGGCAAGTCGACATGTATCAGGGGTGGCGGCAACGGCGCCGGCTGCAAGTCGAGCATGTCGATGCTGTCGATGCCGCACACGCCGCAGCCCGTGCGGCCCGTCAGCTGGCGGCGCCGGTCCTTCAGGCGCACGAAATCCTCCTGGGCGATGCTCAACGCCACTTCGGCGGAGTCGGCGCGCAGGAACACTTCGCAATCGAAGATGGCATCGGCGGAAGCGACCACGCCTTCCGTCAGCGCGAAGCCATACGCGAACGCTTCCAGATCGCGCGGGGTGGCCATCATGACGACGTGGGAAATGCCATTGAAGACCAGCGCGACGGGGATTTCCTCGGCGACGTGGTCGATGGCGGGGGTAGCAACGCCCGCCTGGTGGCGGACGATGGCGCGCTCGACGAAGCCGGCGCGTTCGATCTCTGTATCTTCTGACATGGCAACCATGGGGGAACTATCACAGGCCCCATGGTAAACCAGAATAGCCAGGCAGGGGGCGGCCCCTGCCCGCACCATCAATCCTTCTTCGGACGGCCCGTTTTCAGCTGCGGCAAGCCGGCCAGCACGTTTTGCAGGGTGGCCAGGTCGATCTGGCTGATCAGCGCCACGCCGATGCGCAGCAATTCGCTTTTCTTGATCTCGAAACCGGCCTTCAGGCAGGCTTTTTTCACCTGGCCCAGGACTTCGTATTCCGCTTCCGGCATGGTGAAGCTGTCGCGCACGAGTTTCGGCTTGCGGGCTTTTTCCTTCACGACGACGACCTTGGCGACCGGCGCTTTTTTCGCTGGCGCCGGCTTGGCGACGGCCTTGGCGACCGGTTTGACGGCGGCTTTCGCTGCCGGCTTGGCGGCGGGCTTGGCTGCAACCTTGGCTGCAACCTTGGCCGCTGGCTTGGCAGCGGCTTTGGCGACCGGCTTGGCGACGACGGCCTTGGCCGCCGGCTTGGCCGCTGGCGCCTTGGCAGCGACAGGCTTGGCGGCGACGGGTTTCGCTGCTGCCGACTTGGCGGCGACAGGCTTGGCTGCGGCCGGTTTGACGGCCACTGGCTTGACGGCGGCTTTTGCCACCGGCTTGGCTGCGGGCTTCGCGGCAGGCTTCACTGCAGGCTTCGCGGCCGGCTTCGCGGCCGGCGCGGCCTTGGCCGCGTTGATCGAGGCGCTGGTGGGGAACATCGATACGGGCGCGCTGTCGGCCTTTTTCACTGGGACGGTTTTGCTCATGGATTTTCCAATCTAGTAAATAATATAAACAATATATACTGTTTTTAAAAATATTGCTTGCTGCACATCAAGTCATGCGCATGGCATGATCCAATGACCCATTACGCGCTGGCGCGGATGGTGAAATCGACCCCCACCTCGTCCCAGAATTCCTGCTCCTTTTCGATCCAGAACGACACGGTGGGATGGTGAGCCACCCAGCCGCGCTTGATATCGAGCTCGATGCGGTTCTTCATGCGCAGGCGCAGTTCGCTGAAATCGGCTTCGATGCGCGCATGCATGAGCAGGATCGACAGGCGCAGGGCCAGCACGGCCTTGGCGAAATCGGGGTCGGACAGCACTTCGCCGATCTTGCGCAAATTGCCCTTCTGCGCCAGGATCAGCCGGCTCATGGTCTTCTGTTCGCGCGTCGTAAAACCGGGCAAGTCCGCGTTTTCCACGATGTAGGAGGCGTGCTTGTGGTAACCCGTCTGCGACACGGCCAGGCCTACTTCGTGCAGCAGGCTGCTCCAGCGCAGGCATTTCACCAGGGCGTCAGACGTGGGCTTGAGCTGCGCATACATGGCCAGCGCCTGCTCGGCCACACGGCCGGCGCGCTGCTGGTCGATATGGAATTTCTCCATGCAGCCCTGCACCGACTGCTCGCGGCGGTCACGCTTGGTCGAACGCAGGTACAGATCCCACATCACGCCCATGCGCAAACCCGCCTCTATCGGCGTCATGGCGGGAATCGCCAGTTCGCGAAACAGGCCGATCAAGATGGCCAGGCCGCCGACGATGGTGCTGGCGCGGTCGGGGCGCAAGCCGGGCATGTCGATGCGGCTGGTGTGGCCGAGTTCGATGAAGCGGCGCGCCAGCGCGTCGAGGCTGGCGCTCGTGAGCAAGCCGTCACCGAGCTTGTTGCGGGCGATGATGTCGGCGATGGTGCGGATGGTGCCGGAAGAGCCATAGGCCGTCTTCCAGTGCTGCGGGCGGTACGGCGGCGCGGCATCCTCGAAATGGCTGCGCGCCGACAGGATGGCCGCCTCGAACGACGGCGCGTCGATGCGTCCGCCGATGAAGAACGACAGGCTTTGCTTGACGGTGCCCAGGCTGAACGACTCGACCCTCTCGATATCGTTGCCGCGCCCCAGTATCAGTTCGGTCGAGCCGCCGCCGATATCCATCACCAGCCGGCGTTCGCCGGGTATGGCCAGGGCATTGGCCACGCCCATGTAGATCAAGCGCCCCTCTTCCTCGCCCGAAATGATCTCGATCGGATGGCCGATGGCTTGCTCGGCCAGCGGCAGGAAGACGGCGCCGTTGCGCGCCACGCGCATGGCCGACGTGGCCACGACGCGCACGGCATCGAGTTCGAAGCCGGCGAGGATGGCGCGAAAGCGCTGCAGGCAGGCCAGCGCGCCCTGCATGGCCGCCTCGGTCAGGTCGCCATTGGCGTCCAGGCCGGCGGCCAGGCGTATCGGGTCGCGCACGCTCTTGACCACGCGGATCGTGTCGCCATCATGCTTGCCGACGTGTAAACGAAAACTGTTGGACCCCAGGTCCACCGCTGCATACATACTGGCCTCTTGTCTTGTCATTGCTGTGCCAACTGAAAAAGTTGGCAAACTCAGTTGCTAAACTATATAAATCATTTAAACGATTTAAAAATCCTACCACACTACCCCCATCGTATGACAGCGGCGTGACAGGATTGTGACAAAACGGCAGCCGTGCGGCAGCTTAAGGCACGATGGTGGTGAATAAATAGACAGCGAAAATCACCAGGTGCACCGTGCCCTGCATGACCGTGGTGCGGCCCGTGCCCAGCGACAGGGTGGCCACCATCAGCGACAGCAGCAACAGCACCGTCGACTTGATATCGAGACCCAGGGTGATCGTCAGGCCCGTGGCCAGGGATACCACCACGACGGCCGGTATCGTCAGGCCGATGCTGGCCAGCGCGGAACCGAGCGCCAGGTTCAAGCTCGTTTGCAAACGGTTCGCGCGCGCGGCGCGCACGGCGGCCAGGCCTTCTGGCAGCAGCACGATGGCGGCGATGACGATGCCGACCAGGGTTTTCGGCGCACCCATGGCGGCAATCGCCGTCTCCAGCGCGGGCGCCAGCGACTTGGCCAGCAGCACCACGGCGCCCAGGCACACCAGCAGCGCGCCGGCGCTGACCCACGCGACTGTTGGCGTGGGCGGCGCCGCATGCACCTCTTCATCGCCGACGGCTTCCTTGGGCAGGAAGTAATCGCGGTGGCGCACCGTCTGCACCAGCACGAAGGTGCCGTACAGGACCAGCGAGATCACGGCGATGAAGATCAGCTGGCTGGAATTGTAGAAGGGGCCGGCGGCGCTCGACGTGTAGTTCGGCAGCACCAGGGTCAGAACGGCGATGGCCGCCAGGGTGGCCAGCGAAGCGCTCACGCCCAGCAGGCCGAAGGTCTGCTCGCGGTGGCGCCCCGCACCCAGCAGCAAACAGATGCCGACGATGCCGTTCAGGATGATCATGATGGCGGCAAACACGGTGTCGCGCGCCAGGCCCGTCGTTTCCGGTCCGCCGGCCAGCATCAGCGAGACGATCAGCGCCACCTCGATCAGGGTCACGGCCAGCGCCAGCACCAGGGTGCCGTACGGTTCGCCGATGCGGTGCGCCACCACTTCCGCGTGGTACACGGCGGCCAGCACGCTGCCGATCAGGCCAGCGACCAGCAGGATCTGGTAGGCGCCGCCGACATTGAAGGTGGAACCGAACAGGAACAGCCAGCCGGCAATCGGGGCGGCAAGCGGCCATACAGGCAGGGATTTAAGCATTTTCATTATGGGCCTGGCAAGAGTAAAAAAGGGGAACTGCGGTGCGGACAGCAAAGGATAACCAGGGCAGCCTGGCGTGCATGCCACAGCATAACTTGCCTAGCTTAAATGAAAGTTAGGGAATGCACATGTTCCGGTGCCGGCGCCCCGCGCCTGGATCACCTTTCAATCACCTTGCCGCAGCGCACCTGCTTGCTACCTGTAACTATAGTCCCTTTGGTAACATGCCGTTGCAATTTCCTTGTCTTTTTGCTTGCTGCCGCCGTCATAATGCAAGGTCCGCCTTCCCGGCACCGACCAAGGACAGACCATGATTTCCATAAACAGCACGGCCATGCGCACGTTCTTCTTTGCGGGCAGTTTGCTGTCCGCCGCCGCACACGCGGACACGCCGCCAGCGGACGCGGCGCAAGTTGACGCGAACTGGGCCACCGCGGCCGCGCCTGCGGCAGAGCCGGAATCACGCTGGCAAGACAGCCTGCCGCCCGCGCCGCCCGTGGCGCCACGCGAAGAAAAGATCCTGCCCAAGAGCGAATGGCTCACCGTCGAACCGATGAAGGCGCCCGACCGGCGCTGCGATCCGGGCCTCGACGCCCTGTTCCTGCCCAAGGAATGCGGCAAGGAACCCAGCTGGCTGGGGTCGCACAAGAAGTAATCCGATTTAAATATCGAGGGTGCTCGCAGCTTGCGCCTCGACGACACGATTGCGGCCCGCCTGCTTGGCCGATTGCAGCGCCTCGTCGGCCCGCTTGAACAGGCTGACCGTGCTGTCCTCGGCGCGGATGGTGGTCACGCCCAGGCTGGCCGTCAGCTGCAGCACGGCCCGTTCTGTCTTGACGGACAGCGCTTCGACGGCGGCGCGGATGCGTTCGGCCACCATCAGCGCATCGGCCAGTGTCGTGCGCGGCAGCTGGATGGCGAATTCGGCGCCGCCCAGGCGGCCCATCAGGTCGCTGTCGCGCAGTTGCTGGCGGCACGTGTCGACGATGGTTTTCAGCACCGCATCGCCCACAGGATGGCCATAGCTGTCGTTGACTCTTTTGAAGTGATCGATATTGAGCACCACCAGCGCCGTCGGCAAGCCGGGACGGCGCGCCAGCGCCATCCATGGCGCCAGCGCCTGGTAAAAGCCGCGCCGGTTCGGCACGCCCGTGGCAGAGTCGAGCACTTCCAGGCGCGCCAGCTCGCCGCCCAGTTTTTCACGCGACAGCAGCAGATAGCCGAAGGCGTTGGTCAGCATCATCAGGTACAGGGCGCCGAAGCCGGCCAGCTGCATCAGCTCCGCGTCAAAACCGGGGACGGCGGCGGCCAGCACGCCGCGCGCGGCGATCAACAAGGACAGCAGCCCCATGCTGACGACGAGGAAGCGGCGCAGCATGCTCGCCTCGCGCCATTTCAGGCACAGCGCGGCCACGCCGGAGAGGAAGAAGCCGGCCACGATCAGCGAGCCGCCGGCGCTGCGCAGCAGCGGCGCCACGTCGAGCAGATAGCAGGCGGCAAACAGGGCCACCGACAGGCCCAGCGCCGGCAGCACGGTGCGGCGCCAGCCGCTGCGCCCGGCCGCCTGCCACAGCGCGCCCGCATCAAGCGCCATGCCGGCAAACAGCAGGCTGTTGCCGAGCAGGATAGAGAGGAAATCGGGCAGCACGCCGCGGAAATACAGCAGGCACCAGGCCACGGCCTGGCATTGCTTGGCAATCGCCCAGGTGGACATGCTGAGCGACTTCTTGCGTTCGTACTCGAAGAAGAACAGGGCCGCGCACAGGCTCAAGTTGCCGAGCGCCAGGGCCAGTACCAGGGTCTTGATATCCATGGGCTAGGCTATCGATGCGCAGGCGCGGCGCGCCAGGTCAGATTTCGTGTTCGACATTGGTGCTGCCGTCGCCGATCTTGCTGGCCCACGCCTGCACGAAATACTGCTTTTCCACTTCGCTGGGCGCCTCGTGCCAGAACACGATGAGGGTGCCCTTGTGGTCGTGGATTTGCGCCACTTTCTCAATGAATCCGACATTGGCGGCCTGGTCGGCCAGCGCCGCCGCGTAGCCGTACACGCGCGTCAGCCGCTCGATGCGGTCAGGCTCCGTAAAACTGTTCGTCGCCGTAATGATGGGGTGATCCAAAAACATGCTTGTCTCCATGGTGCCCGACTGCGCGGCCGTGCCGCCGCGCGCCATATACATCGACATATCGCATCTACATATACGCATGCTCGGCGCGGATTAATCGGGTATGCTCACGGGAGCTTATCAGATTTCTCTGAATGCAACAAAGCATCTCCCCAGTCCACTCAGCGAAGTCGTCCCATGCCGGAAAACAGAAGCACCACCCTACTTGCCCCGCAGGTGCATACCTGTGGCGACCGGCGCCGCCTGGAATTCCAGCCCGGCATGATCCAGAGCGAAATGCTGCTGTCGCGCCCCGATCACCTGCTGCTGCGCTACGCGCGCGCCATGATGTGCTTTACCCTGTTCGTGCCGCGCCCGCGGCACATCCTGATGGTGGGACTGGGCGGTGGTTCGCTGCTGAAATTCTGCCACCGCCACCTGCCCGACGCGCGCATCACGGTGCTGGAATTGCGCGCCGACGTGATCGCCCTGCGCGAGCAATTCATGCTGCCGCCCGACGACGCGCGCCTGCGCATCATCGAGACGGACGCCGTCAGCTATATCCGCCAGCATCCGGGCTGCGCCGACGTGCTGCTGCTCGACGGCTACGATGAAACGGGATTGCCGCCCGCCCTCGGCAGCGCGCGCTTCTATGCGGACTGCCTGCGCGCCCTGCTGCCCGGCGGCGTGCTGGTGGCCAACCTGTTCAGTTATGACGAGCACTACCCCGCCATGCTGGCGCGCCTGATGCTCACCTTCCGCGGCGCCGTCTGCCACTTCGACGGCATCGCCGGCAACAACCGCATCGTCTTTGCCGCCAAGCCGGAACAAGAGCAAGGCGCCGGCGGCCGCGCCGTGCGCGTGGTGCGCCTGGTGCGCTGGCGCCGGATGGCCGGTCTGGCGTTCCTGAACCGCTGGCTGCCGGCATGGCAGTTGTGGCGTTTGCGCCGCCATTCGGGCGCGGGCAGCAACTGAAAGTCATCTTCCCCGGCCATAGATATTGTTGCTTATTAGCAGTGTTTTGGTGCAAAATCCGCATGATGGATGTGGTTTATGACAAACTACGGCCTGCGTGGGGCCGGCAGGCGCCGCGGAACCCAAGTGTCCATGAAGTGAGATAGGAAAAACCATGCTGCGTGGCCGCCTGCCATTGTCGATTTCCGCTGCGGCCGCGCTGACCTTTGCCTGCGGCGTCAGCGTGACGGCGGTGCTGTTTGCCGCCATCAGCCAGCTCGAATACGACAAGTTGAGCCTGAGCCTGCAGCAGCGCGCGGGCGCCAGGGTGGCCGCCATCGAGCAGGGACTCGACGATGCGGTCGAGGTGCTGACCACGACGAACCAGCTGTTTGCCGCCGTCGTGCCCGTCACGCGCGAACAGTTCCACGACTTCACCACGCCGCTGCTGCAGCGCCATCCGTTCATCCAGGCCTTCAATTTCCACCGCATCGTGCCGCATGCGCAGCGCGCCGCATTCGAGGCCGAACTGCGGCGCATCGTGCCCGACTACGCCATGACGGAAATGCACGACGGCGTCATCGTGCCCGCCACGACGCGCACCAGCTACCTGGTGGTGGACTACCTCGAACCCCTGCAGGGCAACGGCCCCGCCTTCGGCCTGAACGTCAGCCCGAATGGCGTACTGGCGCGCGCGCTGGAACAGGCGATCGTCAGCGGCCAGACCACCGCCACCGGCCTGCTGGCCCTGGCGCAGGGACCGCAGCAGGGATTCGTCATCGTGCGTCCCGTGTACCGCCACGGCGTGCCCGTGCAGACGGTGCAGCAGCGGCGCGCGGCGCTGATCGGCGATACGGCGGTCATCGTGCGCGCCGGGGAACTGGTGCAGAAAATCCTCGCCGGCGCCGACCTGCTGGGCGATTCGCAGCTTGAACTGAGCGTCTACGCGGACGCCGGCGCCGACCCGCGCCAGATGATCTTCCGGCATGGCCAGGCGCCTGCCAGCGAGCCAGGCGGCGCCTGGGAGTCCTTGCCGCGCTGGCTGCACTTTGCCTACCACAACCATTATGACCGGGCCTTTGCTTCCGCCGGCCGGCCATGGCATGTGCGCGTGGTCGCCCATCCGCGTCCCTTTCTGGCCGACCATCTGGGCTCATTGTTTACCCTGATCACTGGCCTGCTGTTCAGCTTGCTGACGGCCGCATTCGTGCAGTCGCTGACGCAACGCTCGCGCCGCGTGCAGCTGCTGGTGGAGCAGCGCACGGCCGACCTCAAGCGCAGCAACGAGCTGCTCAGCGCCGACGTGCGGGCACGCCAGCGCACGGAGCGCGCCCTGCAGGAAAGCGAAAAGCGCTTCCGCCGCCTGCTGGCCCTGTCGTCGGACTGGTACTGGGAACAGGACGCCAACTTCTGCTTCACCCACATCACCAGCGGTTTCACGGACAAGTCAAACATGCCGCTGGAACGCTTCATCGGCATGACGCGCTGGGACAACAATGCGGAAATGCGCAATTCGCGCTGGGGCAGGCAGCATATCGCCAACCTGGAAGCGCACCTGCCCTTTTCCAACCTCGAATATGCGATGCACGACCGCGACGGCCAGCTGCGCTGGTTCAGCATCAATGGCGAACCGCTGTTCAACGAGCTCGGCGAATTCCGCGGCTACCGGGGCACGGGTTCCGAAATCACGGAACGCAAGCTGGCCGAGCAGCAGATCCAGCACATCGCCCACCACGACGTGCTGACGGGTTTACCCAACCGCGCCCTGCTGCGCGACCGCCTGGCGCAAGCGATGGCCCTGTCGCGCCGCAAGAACCGCGCATTGTGGGTACTGCTGATCGACCTAGACCGTTTCAAGTTCGTCAACGACAGCCTCGGCCACAAGGCTGGCGACCTGCTGCTGAAAACCATCGCCACGCGCTTGCAGGCCAGCCTGCGCGAAAGCGATACGGTGGCGCGCCTGTCGGGCGATGAATTCGTCGCCATCCTGTGCGAACAGGTGGACGAAGTGCTCAGCGGCGCCATCGTGCAGCGCGTGATGGATGCCGTGGCCCAGCCGGTACTATTGGACGGCAAGGAATTCTTCGTCACCTGCAGCATCGGCGTGGCGATCTACGACATGTCGCGCTACGACGCCCCCGGCGACGTGACCCTGAATGGCGAGACGCAGAACCTGATCGAGCAGGCCGACATCGCCATGTACTGCGCCAAGAAACAGGGCCGCAACAACATCAAGTTCTACACGACGGCCATGAACCAGGCCACCCTGGAGCGCCTGCGCATCGAAACGGCGCTGCGCAACGCGCTCGAGCGCGAGCAGTTCGTGCTGCATTACCAGCCGCAGGTGGACCTGGCCAGCGGGCGCATCGTCGGCGTGGAAGCGCTGCTGCGCTGGCAGCATCCGGAACTGGGCATGGTGGCGCCGCAGCGCTTCATCGCGCTGGCGGAGGATACGGGCCTGATCGTGCCGATCGGCGCCTGGGTCATGCGCGAAGCGTGCGCACAGGTAAAACGCTGGCATGCGGCGGGCCTGGACACCTTGCGCCTGGCCGTCAACCTGTCGGCGCGCCAGTTCAACGAGCCGAACCTGGTCGCCACGATCGCCGACGTGCTGCGGGAAACGGGCTTGCCGCCCGCTTGCCTGGAACTGGAATTGACGGAAAGCCTGTTCATGCACGACGTGGCGCTGGCCGTCAGCCAGCTGCACGACATGAAGGCGCTGGGGGTGCAGCTGTCGATCGACGACTTCGGCACCGGCTATTCCAGCTTCGCCTACCTGCGCACCTTCCCCATCGACGTACTGAAGATCGACCGCAGCTTCGTCGGCGACGTGGCGCGCGACGCGGACGACGCGGCCATCGTCGTCTCCATCATCGCCCTGGCGCACAATCTGAAGCTGCGCGTGGTGGCCGAAGGCGTGGAAACGGCGGAGCAGCTCGATTACCTGCGCCGCCATGGCTGCGACGAGGCGCAGGGCTATTACTTCAGCCATCCGCTGCCGGCGGAGGAGGTGGAAATACTGCTGCGCGGCGAGTTCTGCGCGACGCAGTGACGGGCCGCCGCGCTAGTTCGAAAAACGCAGCAGGAAGCTGAACGGCACCATCATCGCGCACGGCTGGCCCGCACAACGGCCCGGCGTATATTTGAGCAGCATCAGCATGGACGCCGCCAGCTTGCCCGACTCGCTGTCCGGACTTTTCAGCAGGGTCACATTCTGCGCCACGCCATGTTCATCCACGCTGACATTGGCGCGCAATTTGCCCGTGGCCTCCTTGTACGAAATCAGACGGCCCATGGCACGCGAGATCTCCAGCATGCCTTTCTCCGGATAGGGTGGCACGTCGCCATCCTGTAATACCTTGTAGTACCGTTTGACAAACGATTGCTGCTCCGGCGTCATCTCGGCATAGGACTTTTCCGGCGGCACCACATACCGCGAGCCCATGACCGGACGGATGTTCGAGCCGATCGGCGCGTCCTGCGCCTTGAGGCTGTACAGCGTGGGCGCCTCAGGCTTTTCCGCCTGCGCCGTCAACTGGAAGCTGCCATTGAAGCGGGCCTTCAGCACCTGCCCGTTGGGATACAGTATCTCGCCGTCGCCGACCGGCTTGCCCTCGTGCCAGGGGCCCCGATAAGCACCGCCCAGCGCGAATGTCATGGTGCCACTGCCTTCCGGGCCATGGCGCCAGCCGCCCTCATAATGATCGCCGCCGTCATAGACGGCCTTGACGTTGCCGACGGGCTTGCCCTGTTCGAAGTTGGCTTCCAGCTTATCCCCGTCTTTAAAGATCACCACGCCGGGACCGTGCAGCAGGCCATCCTGGTAGTTCCCTTCATGCAGGCTGCCGTCGGCCCACTGCGCAATGCCCGCGCCCTCCGGCACGCCTTTGCTCAGCGCGCCCTCATAACGTTCCGTTGCCTTGCCGTCCTTGCTCCACTGCAAAGCACCAGGCCCGCTCGCATAGCCATCCTTGCAGGCGCCATTCCAGTACGCCACATGCCCGGCCACCCGTGCGTGCCCGGCAACGCGGCAGTCCGCCTTGCCCGCATAGATGAGGTCAGCGGCACCGGCGCTGGACGCGCACAGCAAGACGATCAGGGAAAGCGGTTTTTTCATATCATCCTTGCAATATTTTTGATTGCCACAGACTAACATGCCCGAGTTAATGGAAAATACGCGCATTCTCACGCGGCGCACTGCATTCCATGCTCCTTCGTGTCCAGCCTTACAGCTTTTTTTGCAGGAATTCCAGGAAACAGCTGATGCGCTGCGCCAGCTGCGTGTTGCGGTAGTAGACGGCGTGGATCTGCTGGCGGTAGCCCGTATAGAACGGCTGCAGCACTTTCACCAGGCGGCCGGCGGCGATGTCGCCCTTCGTCATGAAGTCGGACAGGCAGACGATGCCCTGGTCGTGCAGGGCCAGCTGGCGCAGGGTTTCGCCGCTGGAGGCCGCCAGCGCGGGCACGATCTGCAGGCTGTTGCCGGCGTCATGGCGCAGGGGCCAGTTGTTGCCCAGGTCGTACTGGGCAAAGCCCAGCAGCGCGTGGCCGGACAGCGCTTCCGGCGTGGCCGGTTCACCGTGGCGCGCCAGGTAGGCGGGCGTGGCCAGCACGTGCAGCGGGCTGGAAGTCAAGGCGCGCGCATGCAGGGTCGAGTCGACCAGGGCGCCGATGCGGATGGCGATATCGGTGCGATGCTCGAGCAGGTCGGCGATCTGGTCGTTGCTGGTCAATTCCAGGCGGATGTCCGGATACATGGCGCGAAATTCCGCCACGTGCGGCACCACGCTATGGAGCATGAAGGGCGAGGCGGCATCGACGGACAGGCGCCCGGCCGGCTTCTGGCGGCGGATGCGGATCGACTCTTCCACGTCTTCCATCGAGGCGAGAATGGCGCGCGCCTTGTCCAGGAACAGCTGCCCTTCTTCCGTCAGCTCCATGCGCCGCGTCGTGCGCGTCAGCAGCGAGGTGGCCAGCTTGTCTTCCAGCCGCGACAGGGCCCGGCTGACGCCGGACGTGGTTTGTCCCAGGTGCACGGCGGCCGCGCTCAGGGTGCCGCTGTCGATGACGGTGACGAAGATTTTCAGGTCGTCCGAATTGATATCCATTGTTGCCTTATTATTGCCTGCGCTTCACATATCGCGCCATTATAATGGAACCATGGCAACAGTGAGGGCAAGCAACAACGTCAGGCAACGTAGAACAAAATGGCGACAAAATGGCAGCTACTGCCGGCCAGCACGAACAGGTGCCAGATGCCGTGGCCATGGCGCAGCTTGTGGTCGGTGGCATAGAAAGCGATGCCGCCCGTGTAGCACAGGCCGCCCGCCACCAGCCACAGGAAACCGTTCCACTCGAGCGCCGCCAGCAGCGGCTTGATGCCGATGACGATCAGCCAGCCCATGGCCACGTAAATCACCAGCGACAGGATGCGCGCGCCTTTCGCGTACACATATTCCTGCACGATGCCAAACAGGGCCAGGCCCCAGACGACGCCGAACAGCGACCAGCCCCACGGCCCGCGCAGGGTCACCAGCATGAATGGCGTGTAAGTTCCCGCAATGAGCAGGTAAATGGCGCAGTGGTCGAGCCGCTGCAGCACGGCCTTGGCCTTGCCGCGCACGCTGTGGTACAGGGTGGAAGTCAGGTACAAGGTCAGCAGCATGGCCGCATACACGCTGCAGCTGACGATTTTCCAGGCGTCGCCCGTGCGGGCCGCCACGACGATCAGGATGACGCCGCCGATGGCCGCCAGCGCGGCGCCCACCGTATGGGAAATACTGTTGAAGCGTTCGCCGTGGTACATAGCTTAATACCGCTTTGCCAAGACACAGCAGGTATCCGGGGTCAGACCCGTCGGGACTCGGCGTCCCCGTCCGACCCCAGCCCTTGCGTTGGGGGCGTCAATCAAGCCTCTTCCGCCTTCTTGCGCGCGGGACGGCGCGCCGGTGTCTTGCGCGGCGCCTTGGCTGGCTTGTCTTCCGCTACAGGCGCGGTTTCCACCGGCGCAGCCTCAATCACTTCGGCTACGACGTCGACCGCCTTCTTGGCCGGCTTCTTCGCCGCTGCCGCCTTGCGGGCCGGCGTGCGCGGCTTGGCCTTCGGCTTGGCTTCGGCGACGGCTTCCACGATCGCTTCAACTACCGGCTCAGGCATGGCTTCCACCACCGGCGCCACCTCGACTTCGACCACTTCGGCGCGCGCTTCGCGGGCGCCATCGCCATTCTTGCGGCCGCCGCGGCCGTTGCGGCGCGAACCGCGCTTGGCGTTGCCTTCTTCGGCCATTATTTCCACAACCTCGGCTACCTCGTGCTGTACTTCCGGTTGCGGCGCCGGCGCATACTGCTCGACGACGACGGCTTCGGCGTCGGCCACAGGCACGAAGGCCTGTGGCGCGGACTCGCCGCGGCGCTGTTCGTTCTGCTTGCGGCCGCCACGGCCATTGCGGCGCGAATCGCGGCGGCTGCCGCCTTCGCGCTGATTGCCCTCTTCCGCCGCCACGCCGGACTCGCCGGTGACGATGGCTTCGCTGGCGACTTCCCCGTTCACGGGCGCGGCGACAGGCACCAGGCCGCTGCTGCGATACACATAGGCGCCCGATTTTTCATCGCGGCCAAATTCCAGCAAGCCGCGCGTCTGCGCTTCTTCCAGCAGATTGCCGAAGGTGCGGAAACCATAGTACGACTCGCTGAAGTCCGGCTTGCGGCGCTTGATCGCTTCTTTCAGCATCGAGGCCCAGATCTTGCCGCTGTCGCCGCGTTCCGAGACCAGCGCGTCGAAGGTGGCAACGGCCATCTCGATCGCTTCCGTCTTGCGCGACTCGTATTTTTCCTTGCGGCGCACTTCTTCGTCGGGCGAACGCTTGGCCGCCGGAGTTTCGCGCGCGTCGCGCTTGGCGGCCGTGCGGCGGCTCTCGCGCACGAGGTCATCGTAGAAAATGAATTCGTCGCAGTTGGCCACCAGCAGGTCGGAGGTCGACTGCTTGACGCCCACGCCGATCACCTGCTTGGCGTTTTCGCGCAGTTTCGACACGAGGGGCGAAAAGTCGGAATCGCCGCTGATGATGACGAAGGTGTTGACGTGGGCCTTGGTGTAGCACAGGTCCAGCGCATCGACCACGAGGCGGATGTCGGCCGAATTCTTGCCGGACTGGCGCACATGGGGAATTTCGATCAGTTCGAAGTTCGCCTCATGCATGGTGCCCTTGAAACTTTTATAACGGTCCCAGTCGCAATATGCCTTCTTGACAACAATACTGCCTTTGAGCAGCAAGCGTTCGAGGATGGGCTTGATATCGAATTTTTCGTAATTTGCATCTCGCACGCCGAGCGCGACGTTCTCGAAGTCGCAAAACACGGCCATGCTGAGGTTTTCTGGGGATGACGCCATAAGGGTGAATTCTCGCTGATGATAAGGGCGGACGGGAAGCGCAACGCCTCCCTTTTCGCCTAGTATATTCGCCCATCCCCCGTTTCGGCGACAACTATCGTGCGCGGGGGCCTATTGCGCGCCGCCGGCGGCGCTCGCGCTGGCGCCGGCGACGGGCCAGACAACGCTTTCATCGACCGAATACAGCTGGCATGGCAGGCTGCTGCTGCGCTGGCACGAAGCGAGTGCGCGCACATCGGGGCTTTCGCCCTCCTCGGCCCAGCCCCAGGCGCCGCTGGCCGACAAGGCAAAGGCGCGCGGCGCGGTTTTCTCCAGGAAGACGCGATAGGCCGCGCGGCCCTGCTCTTCCAGGTAAGGCACGGCGGCGATATCGTCCTGCGGCGCGAAATGCGTGGCGGGCGGCGACGGCGCATCGGCCACGCGGTAGACCTGGCGCACCGGCATGCCGATTTTTTGCAGGAAGCGTTCGGTGGCGGGCAGCCACACGGCCACTCCATCGCGGCTGCCCAGGGTCAGGTGGGCGTCGCGCTTGAAAGGGCCATAGGCGACCAGTTGCGCCTGGCCGCCGGAGCCCGTAAACGAGCGAAACAGGCGCTGCGCCAGGGCCGGCCCGAAATAGGAATCGTTGGCGCCATACAGCCACAGGCTGGGAATGTGATTGTAGGCGCCCAGGGTGGCGAAGGTCTTGGCCAGCGCCCCTTGCCAGTCGCAGCCGGGCATGTCGACGCGTAAGCCGCCGGAAAAATTGAGCACGCCCCGTACGCCGGGCACCACCCGGGTGGCCAGCGCCAGCGCCGCGAGGCCGCCATACGACTGCCCTGCGACGACGATGCGCTGCGGGTCGACCCAGCTCTGGCGGCGCGCATACGCGAGCGCGGCCAGCATGTCGCGCGCCTGGCCCTGGGCGTTGCCCAGCATGTCGCAGCCGAAATCGCGGTAGGCGCCCGTGGAACGGGCAAAGCCGGCGCGCATGGGCAGCATCACCGCATAGCCGCGGCGCACGAATTCGGTGGCCATATAGATAAAGCGCTCGCGCTGCTGCAGCCGGGCCGGGCCGGCCTGCTTGCCATGATTCATCAGCAACAAGGGGAACGGGCCGGGGCCGGCGGGGCGGAACACCGTCGTTTCCAGCGCCTCGCGCAAGCCGTCGCCGGCCGGCACCATGATGACTTGCTCGTTCAGGCGCGCATCGAGCGGCAGCGGCGAGTGGGCAAGCTGGGCTTTCAGGGGCAGGCAAGGCAGACTGAGCAGCAAACCCAGGGAAATAGGGCGAAGCAGGTGAAAAATGGCGGACTCCGTGGATGACTTCCCTGCCAGTCTAGACAGTGAAATGCCACAGGACAATATAAAAAAATTACGTGACGCACATATTTTTTGCGGCAACCACTTGCGGAAAAAATGTTGCCTTGCACCACCACACTTTTTTCGCTGACGGGAGTAAACTGGGCGCCTACTGAAGGAGTTGCCATGTCCATATCCGCCCTCACCACCGGTACCTCGGGGCTGACCGCCAACCAGCGCGCGCTGGATGTGGCCGCCAACAATATCGCCAATGCGAATACGCCGGGCTTCCAGCCGCAGCAAGCCCAGTTCCAGGAAAGCAGCCCGGCCGGCACGGGCGTCACCCTCTCCGTCGAAGGGCGCAAGCTGGCCGCCAGCGAAAGCGTCAGCGGGGCCAATGCGAATGCGGCCAAGGCGGCGGAAAGCCGTCCGAACGGCGTGGGCCTGGCGTCCGAACTGACGGATAACCTCGTCTACAAGGCCGGTTTCAACCTGTCGGCGAATGTCGTCAAGGCAGCCGACCAGGCCCTGGGCAGCCTGATTGACGTCAAGACCTGACCGCAGCGACTATCGGCAAGATAGTCTGGTTTTTCATTTCCAGCACCAAAGGCGCCATCGCCGGCGTGATCAGCGCCAGCAGCCGTTCGGCCGGAATGCCGTCGCGCGCCTGCACCGACAGGCCATGCAGCAAGGCCGCATAGTAATCGCCCAGCGCCTGCACGTCCGCCTCCCCTTTTAATTCTCCCGCCAGCTGCGCCGCGCGCAGGCGCTCGATGACGGCTTGCGTGCGTGCGCGGCGGTGCTGCGCCAGCCAGTCGGCGATGCCCGCGTTTTCCGCGCTCGTGTTCGTGGCGGCCGTGACCACCATGCAGCCTTGCGGCTGGCCGCTGCGCGTGTACAGCAGCACGGCTTCTTCCAGCATGCGCGCCACGGCGTCGCGCACATTCAGGCTGGCCGCCAGCGCATGCACGGCAAACGCGCCTTCGCCCGTTTCATACAATTCCACGGCTTCGCGGAACAGCTGCTCCTTCGAGCCGAACGCCGCATAGATGCGCGCCGAGGCGATGCCCAGCGCCGCCACCAGGTCGGCCATCGATACGCCCTCGTAGCCGCGCGTCCAGAATGCGTCGCGCGCTTTTGCCAGCGCCAGCGCGCGGTCAAATTCCCTCGGTCTTCCTGCCATTTTCATCCTCTGCTTGCAAACTGGCGGCCAGTATAACGCCTGGCGTCGACGGCGCGTTCGCCAATTATTTTGCATGACCGCCTTGACCGAACAGAAAATTTCGCCTATTCTTTGTCGATCGACAAACAATAGGAGCCGATATGAAAACCATCCAAGGACCGAGCCTGCACCTGGCCCAATTCGCCGCCGACACGGCGCCCTTCAACACCCTGCCCGCCATCGCCGAGTGGGCGGCCGGCATGGGCTTCAAGGCCCTGCAGATTCCTGCCTGGGATGCGCGCCTGTTCGACGTGGCGCAGGCCGCGCACAGCCAGCAATACTGCGACGACCTGGTCGCCATGCTGGCGGGCCATGGCCTCGTCATCAGCGAACTGACGACGCACATCCTCGGCCAGCTGGTGGCCGTGCACCCGGC
This sequence comes from Janthinobacterium lividum, assembly GCF_011601275.1. Classification (GTDB taxonomy): domain Bacteria; phylum Pseudomonadota; class Gammaproteobacteria; order Burkholderiales; family Burkholderiaceae_D; genus Janthinobacterium; species Janthinobacterium lividum_E. The sequence continues at coordinate 58,000 of NZ_JAAOLY010000007.1, forward strand.
CTACGACGCGCTGTGCGACAGCTTCGCGCCGGCACACCTGCACGGCCAGCCAGAAGCGCGCACGGCGTGGGCCATCGAGCAAGTCAAGCTGGCGGCCATGGCCTCGAAACGCCTGGGCCTCACCGACATGGGCACGTTTTCCGGCTCGTTCGCCTGGCCCTACCTGTTCCCGTTCCCGCAGCGCCCGCCCGGCCTGATCGAGACGGCCTTCGACGAACTGGCGCGCCGCTGGCTGCCCATCCTTGACGTGTGCGAGGAACAGGGCGTCAACCTGTGCTACGAAATCCACCCGAGCGAAGACCTGCATGACGGCATCAGCTTCGAGATGTTTTATGAGCGCGTGGGCCGCCACCCGCGCTGCAAGATGCTGTTCGACCCCAGCCACTTCGTGCTGCAGCAGTTGAACTACCTGGAATTCATCGACATCTACAAGGACCACATCCGCATGTTCCATGTGAAGGATGCGGAGTTCAATCCGACGGGGCGGCAAGGCATCTACGGCGGCTACCAGTCGTGGGAAAACCGCACCGGGCGTTTCCGTTCGCTGGGCGACGGCCAGGTCGATTTCAAGGCGATCTTCTCGAAGATGGCGCAAAACGACTACGCGGGCTGGGCCACCCTGGAATGGGAATGCTGCCTGAAGGACCAGGAAACGGGTGCGCGCGAAGGCGTGGCTTTCATCAATGCCCACATCATTCCCGTCACGGACAAAATCTTCGACGACTTCGCCGGCGCCCCCGTCAGCGCGCAACAGATCCATCAATTGCTGGGCATCCAGCACAACTAATCAGGGAAACACCATGAACGAATTTACACATGATTACGTGCGCATCGATGGCCAGCGCCTGCATTGCGTCATCGCCGGCGCAGGCAAACCCGTGCTGCTGATCCCCGGCTGGCCGCAAACCTGGTATGCGTGGCGCCACGTGATGGCGGCACTGGCGGCCAACGGCTACCAGGCCATCGCCATCGACCCGCCCGGCAGCGGCCACTCCGACCGCCCGGCCGGCGGCTACGACACGGGCGCCGTGGCGACTACCCTGCACCGCGCCATGCTGGCCCTGGGCCATGCGCAGTACGATGTCGTCGGCCACGACATCGGCATGTGGGTCGGCTATGCGCTGGCCAGCGATTTTCCGCAGGCAGTGACGAAACTGGCGCTGACGGAAGCCGTCATTCCCGGCCTGGCGCCGGCGCCGCCGATTTTTGTCGCGCCGTCGGACAATATCTTCCTGTGGCACTTCATGTTCAACCAGGTGCTCGATTTGCCGGAAATGCTCACGGCAGGCAAGGAGCGCGAATACATCCGCTTCATCTTCGACCGCTGGTCGTACCGCCGCGACAAGGTGGCCGTCGACGTGTATGCGGACGCGTACGCCACGCCGGGCGCCCTGCGCGCCGGTTTCGCCTACTACCGCGCCATCCCCGAAACCATCCGGCAAAACCTCGAGCGGGCGAAAAACAGCCTGGCCATGCCTGTGCTGGCCATCGGCGCCGACCACGCGACCAACGACGCGCCCCTGCTGACCATGCAGGGCAAGGCGGACAATTTGCAAGGCGCCATCGTCGCCGAATGCGGCCACTTCATCATGGAAGAACAGCCGGAAGCGTTCATCGCCCATCTGCTGCCGTTCCTGGCCGGAGAAAAGTCAGGAAACAACGCGTGAGCCTCGATCCGCTGATCGCCGCCTGGCTGGAGGAAACAAAGGATGCGCCGCCGCCCGCCTCGCTGGCACACTTGCGCGCGGCCACGGAAACAGGCTTGCGCCAGCTGCACGGGCCACTGGAAGACGTCGCGGCCATCAAGGATTACGTGCTGCCCGGCGAGCATGCGCTGGCCGTGCGCGCCCATGTGCCGGCCGGCGCGCAGACGGGCCAGCCCATGCCCGCCATCGTCTTTGCGCACGGAGGCGGATGGTGTCTATGTTCGCTGGACCTGTACGACAATCCGTGCCGCGCGCTGGCCAACGCCACCGGCTGCGTGGTCTTTTCCGTGGACTACCGGCTGGCGCCCGAGCACAAGTTCCCCGTGCCGCTCGACGACTTTTACCGGGCGCTGTGCTGGGTCGCCGAGCATGCGGCGGCGCTGGGCATCGACGCGCGTCGGCTGGCCGTGGGCGGCGACAGCGCGGGCGGCAACTTGGCGGCCGCCGCCGCCCTGATGGCGCGCGACCAGGCCGGCCCCGCGCTGGCGCACCAGCTGCTGCTGTATCCGGCCCTCGATTTCGCCTTCGACACGCCGTCCTACCAGCGCCATGCGGAAGGCTTTTCATTGACCCGTGAAGCCATGCGCTTTTGCTGGTCGGCCTACCTGAACGAACCGGCCGACGGCGCGCATCCGTACGCGGCGCCATTGCGGGCCGCTTCATTCAAGGACTTGCCGCCGGCAACGGTGCTCGTGTGCGAATACGACCCGCTGCATGACGAAGGCGTGGCGTATGCGCGGCGGCTGCGCGACGGCGGTGTGGCCGCCGATTGCGTGCAACTGGAAGGCATGATCCACGCGTCCATGCACATGGCGGGCTTGACGCCAGCGGCGCGGGGATTGTTCGACGTGGCGGGACGGGCGATGAGGAAAGCACTAGCCATGTAAGAAGAACCGCCGCCGGGGATGGCTCCACGGCGGCGGTTCGTTTTTTTTACTCCACCAGCTTGCGCACCTCGATGGCGTTCAGCCACTTCAAATGGCGCGGCCCCGTGCGGATATCCTTGGCCGAGATCAGGCCGATCTCGCCATCGTTCTCGTCGAGCGCCTTGCCGTTTTTTTCGTAGTAGACGATCACGCCTTCGCCAGCCGGCGAGTTATACAGCTCGCCCCAGGAAAACACCACGGCATAACCATCGGTGGCCGTGGCGATGATGGCGAGCTTCTTGACGTCGTTGTGGCCGGGCGCATCGAGCGCCGCCTTGTCGAGGATGTCGCGCAGGCGCACGCCACGATAACTGGTGATGGTCTCGGCCTTGTCGCCATTGTGGCGCGTGACGGCAAGCTCGCCGCCATTGGCCGGCGGCAGCTGACGCAAGTCCGCCACCTTCAGGGTCAATGGCGTTGCCACCTTGCCCGTCACGGTGAGCGCGTGGCTCATATGCTCGCGCGCCGGTGCCGGGTCGGCCCACGCGGGCGCCGCCAGCAGCCCGGCCGAAGCCAAACCAAGGAATATTTTCTTCAACATGCTGTGTCCTTTCATGGAACGATCAAAAAATCAGAACTGATACTGCGCATTGGCCAGCCACGTGCGGCCCGCGCCGGGAAAACCGTCGGCCAGCGCGTAGTTGCGGTCAGCCAGGTTGCTCACGCCCGCTTCCAGGGTCAAGGCCGGCAAGGGCCGGTACACGGCCTTCAGGTTCAGCGTCGCAAAGCCGCCAAGTTCCAGCGTGTTCGAGACCCAGCGTCCGCTGTTCGCTTCCGCGATGGCCACCACGTCGACCTGGCGCGCCGCATGCAGCACGGCGTGCGCCGTCAGCTTGTGGCGCGGCACATCCGTCAAACGGATGGCGCGGTCGCTGACATTTTTCATGTCCGTGTACGTGTAGTTGCCGCCGAAATCGAGCCAGGCGCCGGCGCGTCCGCGCAAGCCCAGCTCCACGCCGCTGATGTGCGCCCTGCCCGCGTTGCGCGTCTGCGCGCGCACGCCAGAGACATTCGCCACGCTCTGGATCTTGTCCTTCACGTCGCTGTAGAACAGCGCCGCTTCCAGGCTGGTGCCCTGCGCGTTTCCTTGATATCCCACCTCATAATTGAGCGCCTCCTCGGCGCGCAGGTTCGGGTTTTCAATATATGTGCCCAGGCGCTGCGAGTAGCGGTCCTTCAGGGTCGGCAGGCGCGACTTGCGCGCCACGGTGGCGTACACGCGCGACTCTGGCGCCATCTTGTGGAACAGGCCAGCCTGCAGGTCGGTGGCCGACTGATTGCCCGGCAAGGTATAGGCGTTGCCGGCGCTGTCAACCGTGTCCGGGCGCAGGGCATTGCGCGATACGCCCAGCGACAGCTGCGTCGCTCCGCTCAGGGCGATGCTGTCTTCCGCACCCAGGGTCCACAGGGCATCCTTGTACCAGCTGGTGCGCACGCCATTGCCATCGCGTTCCTGGTGCTCGTCGGCCTTGTAGCTGGCCACAAAACGCAGGCTGTGCGCGGCCAGGCGGAACGATTCGAGTTCCACGGCGCCGCCGTTGGTGCGGTCGTTGTAGATGCTGCGCCCGCCGCTGACGCTGCCCTGGCCGCTGGTCTTCAAGACCGTGTAGCTGCCGTTCGTGTACGAGACGATTTAATTGTCGTAGCTGTCGTGGTACAGGCGCAGTTTCAAACGCTCGGCCTCGCCCAGGCGCGTCTGCGAAACAAAATACACGCTTTCCTTGTTCCAGTACGGCCATTGCCAGTAGCGCGCGCCCACGGGATTCGTCGATGGCGGCTGGCCCTTTTCGCCATGCTGCTTGTAGTAGCTGAGGGCATACTCATCACCAACCACAGGCGTGTAACCCACCTTGAACGACAGCTTGTGATCCTTGCGATATGAGTTGTTACGCATGCCGCCGTCTTCCGTGGCCGTGGGGCGGAAGTCGGACGACAGGGGAAAACCATCGCTGTCGATGTAGGACACGCCCGCCTGCAGATACCACAGGCCCTGGTTCGTGCCCACGTTGGCCGACACCTGGCGCTCGCTGCCCGAGCCGAAGCCCACGGACGCGTCACCTTCCGTCAAAGCTGTCGGCTTGCGCGACACCAGGTTGATGGCGCCGCCCAGGGTATTGGCGCCATACGCCACGGAACTGTAGCCTTTCGCCACCTGGATGGCGGCCAGGTCGCCAGTCGTGAAGCGGTTGAAATCGACATAGCCGTCATACGGCACGTAGACGGGAATGCCGTCGATATACAGCGGCACCTGGCGCGCATCGAAGCCGCGGATGGCGACGGTTTTTTCGTTGCGCGCATTCGTCGACAGGGACACGCCGGACAGCAGATTCAAGGCGTCGCCCACGTTGTCGCGGTTGAAGCGGCGCATCTGGGCGCGGCTCACTTGCGTCCCCACTTGCTGTTCCATTGCGCCAGCCTGCTCGCGCTGGCCGACCACCGTCACCGTGCCCAGCACGAACGGCGCCGCCGCATCGACGTCTTCCATGCCGGCGGCCTGCTGCGCCAGCGCCAGCATCACGGCGCCCGCCATTACCTGTTTCACCATCGTCATCTTGTTCTCTTCCGTTATATATTGCTCTATATAGCGACATGCAAAAAATCGGCCGCTTCTGCGACGGCCATCACGCAACAGCGCAATATACAGACGTATATAGCGATGCTCAAGCAGCAAGGCCGAAAACCGCTGCGCAGGTCAATTTTCCAGGTATTTTTCATGCACCGCAGCATTTCGCTGTGCGAACGAATGTTTCACAAAACGGTTGACACGCACAATTTGGCTAGGCAAACTGATTTCCAGGGAGCCTGAAAATGAATGCAAATATGACAAATATTCAGACCGCAGCAGATCCGGAACTGATCGTCTTCAGCGACGACGAGGAAGGCAAAGACCGCCAGTTCGTCAACGCGCTGGCGCGCGGGCTGGAAGTGCTCCGTTGCTTCCGACCCGGCGAAGTCTATCTGTCGAACGCGGACATGGCCAAGCGCACGGGCATCCCGAAGCCGACCATCTCTCGCCTTACCTACACCCTCACCAAACTCGGCTACCTCAATTATTCGGACAGCCTGGGCAAGTACCAGCTGGGCGCCGGCGTGCTGGCCCTCGGTTACCGCATGCTGTCGAACCTCGACGTGCGCAAGATGGCGCGCCCGCTGATGGAGGAACTGGCCGAACATGCGCAGGCATCCGTATCGCTGGGCACGCGCGACCGCCTCAGCATGGTCTACGTGGAAACCTGCCGCAGCAGCGCCAACGTCACTTTGCGCCTCGACGTCGGCTCGCGCATTCCCCTGATGACGACGGCCATGGGCAAGGCCCTGCTGTGCATCCTGCCGCAGGCCGAACGCGACTACCTGATGGACCACGCCAGGGTGCACGAGACGGAACGCTGGCCGCGCATCAAGGCCGGCATCGAACAAGGCTTCAAGGATTACCAGGACCGGGGTTTTTGCATCTCGGCCGGCGAGTGGCAGAACGACGTGCATGCCGTGGGCGTGCCCATGCTGGGCGCCGACGGCGAACAGGTGATGGCCTTCAATTGCGGCGGCCCCGCCTTTTTGCTTTCGCGTGAAAAACTCGAAACGGACCTGGGACCGCGCCTGGTGGCCCTCGTCAAGACAGTGGAAAAAAACCTGGGCCGCGGTTAGACTGCGCGCCCCCTCTCAACGATAGCTCAAATCAAAGCGCCGAGGAAATCGATGATACGCGACGAAGAAACCCTGAACATCCTGCTCGACAGCATCGCCCGTTTCGTGCGCGAAGTGCTGGTGCCGAACGAGGCGCTGGTGGCCGAAACGGATACGATCCCGCCCGCCATCGTGGCGCAGATGCGCGAGCTGGGCCTGTTCGGCCTGTCCATTCCCGAAGCCTACGGCGGCCTGGAACTGAGCATGGAAGAGGAAGTGCGGGTCGCCTTTGAAATCGCCCGCACCTCGCCCGCCTTCCGCTCGCTGATCGGCACGAACAACGGCATCGGCTCGCAAGGCATCGTGATCGACGGCACGGAAGCGCAAAAACAATATTATCTGCCCAAGCTGGCGGCCGGAGAGATCATCGGCTCCTTCGCCCTGACGGAAGCGGGATCGGGGTCGGATGCGGCCTCGCTGCGCACGACGGCCGTGCGCGACGGCGACTTCTATATCCTCAACGGCAGCAAGCGCTATATCACCAACGCGCCCGAAGCAAGCATCTTTACCGTCATGGCGCGCACGGACCCCGTCAAGCGCGGCGCCTCGGCCATTTCCGCCTTCATCGTGGAAAAGGATACGCCGGGCCTTTCACTCGGCAAGATTGACAGGAAGATGGGCCAGCAGGGCGCGCATACCTGCGACGTCATCTTTGAAAATTGCCGTGTCCCGGCCGCCAACGTCATCGGCGGCAAGGAAGGCGTGGGCTTCAAGACAGCCATGAAGGTGCTCGACAAGGGACGCCTGCACATCGCCGCCGTCTGCGTGGGCGCGGCCGAACGCATGCTGGCCGACGCCCTCGCCTACGCCATGGAGCGCCAGCAGTTCGGCCAGCCCATCGCGGAATTCCAGCTGATCCAGGCCATGCTGGCCGACAGCAAGGCGGAAATCTATGCGGCGCGCAGCATGGTGCTCGACGCGGCGCGCCGGCGCGACAACAAGGAAGATATTTCGACGGAAGCATCGTGCTGCAAGCTGTTCGCTTCCGAAATGTGCGGCCGCGTGGCCGACCGCTCCGTGCAGATCCACGGCGGCGCGGGATACATCAGCGAATACGCGGCCGAACGCTTCTACCGCGACGTGCGCCTGTTCCGCATTTATGAGGGTACGACGCAGATCCAGCAGATCGTCATCGCCCGCAACATGATCAAGGCAGCGCAAAAGTGAAGGAGGCCGCGATGGACATCCCTTCCCTGCTGGCCGGCCTGCCGGCGCGCCTGTCGGCCATCCCCGCCTACTGGGCCGCGCGCGCGCCCGATGCGCCGGCGCTGCACGAAGGGGGCCGCCACTGGACCTATGCGCAGCTGCAGCAGAGTGTAGAAGACGCAGCGCAGTTGCTGCGCCAGCTCGGTGTGCGCGCCGGCGACCGCCTGATGGTGGTGGGCGAAAACGGCGCGCTGCAGGTGGCGCTGATTTTCGCGGCCGCCAGCATCGATGCGTGGATCGTCAACGTCAATGCACGGCTGTCGGCGCGCGAGATCGACACCATCGCCGCGCATTCCAGCGCACGGCGCGTGCTGTTCCTGGCCGGCGCCTCGCCGGAAGCGGCCGCGCATGCGGCGCGTCGCGGCGCCAGCCCCGTCACCGTCGATGGCGTGGGCGAGCTGCTGGCGGGCGAATTGAACGCCGCTGCCATCGCGGAAGACACGGTTCCCGGCAACGAACAGGTGGCCGCGCTGATCTACACGACGGGCACCACGGGCCAGTCAAAAGGCGTGATGCTCACGCACCGCAACCTGCTGTTCATCGCCGCCGTCTCCAGCACCTTGCGGGGATTGACGCGCACCGACCGCGCCTACGGCGTGCTGCCGATTTCGCACGTGTACGGCCTGGCCTCGGTGGCTCTGGGCACCCTGTATGCGGGCGCCGCTTTGTATCTGGTGCCGCGCTTTTCCGTCGATGGCCTGCTGGCCGCATTGAAAGACGATGAGTTGACCATCGTGCAGGGCGTGCCCGCCATGTACGCCAAGCTGCTGCAAACCCTGGGCGGCGCGGAGACTCCCCTGCCGACGCGGCTGCGCTTTGCGTACGCGGGGGGCTCGCCGCTGGCGCCGTCGCTCAAGCACGAGGTGGAAAAGCTGCTGGGGACGGCCTTGCACAACGGGTATGGCATGACGGAAAGCGCGCCCACCATCAGCCAGACGCGCCTGGAAGCGCCGCGCCTCGACGATTCCGTCGGCACGCCGATCCCGGGCGTGGAAGTGCGCGTGGTGGACGTGGCCGGCCTGGACGTGGCGCCGGGCGAGCCAGGAGAATTATGGATACGCGGGCCGAACATCATGGCCGGCTATTACCGCGAGCCGGCCATGACGGCGGCCACCATGCGCGATGGCGGCTGGCTCAACACAGGCGACATGGCACGCCAGGACCCTGACGGCGCGCTGTTCATCGTGGGCCGCACCAAGGAACTGATCATCCGCTCCGGCTTCAATGTGTATCCGCTGGAAGTGGAAGCGGCGCTCAACGCCCACGCTTCCGTGGTGCAGTCGGCTGTGGTGGGACGCACCCTGGACGATGGCAACGAGGACGTCATCGCCTACGTGGAACTGGACCCGCGCCAGCCCGCCAGCGTGGCAGAATTGCAGGCCTGGCTGGCGCAGACGCTGTCGCCGTACAAGTGCCCGTCCGCCATCATCGTCATGGAAGCGCTGCCGGCGGCCGCCACGGGCAAGATTTTAAAGGGGCAGCTGCGGCAAATGGCGCAGAATGCACGATAAGTTGACCATGCAGTACCAGACACGACAATAAAACCAAGCCACATCACCGGAGGAGACACGATGAAACGCACCTACACACGCATCGCCATGGCAGCGCTGGTTGCCAGCGCCTGGATGACGCAAGCCAGCGCCGACGAATTCCTGGTCGGCGCGGAAATCCCGCTGACGGGCAACCTGGCGCGCGTCGGCGCCGGCATGCAGGAAGGGATCATGGTCGCGGCCGAGGTATTCAACAAGACCAACGGCAAGCACACGATCAAGATCATCACCGTCGACGACGAATCGGCGCCCGCCAAGGCCATCGCCGCCGTGGAAAAGCTGGCCAGCCAGGGCGTGGTGGCCATCACGGGCGGCTATGGCTCGAACAATATCTCGCCCGCCTCGGACACGGCGAATAAACTGGGCCTCGTCTACATCACCTCGGGCGGCGTGGACGACAGCCTGGTGAGCAGCGGGCGCAAGAATTTTTTCCGCATCAATAACACGGCCGGCTACGAAAAAGCCATGCTGGGACTGCTGCAGGACGTGGGGGCCAAGTCCGTCTCCATCGTGTATTCGACCAAGGACGCCACCACGGGCCTGGCGAAAGACGTGGAAAAAGCCCTGGCCGCCAAGGGCGTGAAGGTGACAACGCACTCGTTCGACCCGGCCATTACCGACTTCAAGCCCATCATCAACAAGATCAAGCTGCAGGATAAATCGGAAGTCGTGGCCATGGTCGGCTACGAAAACGATTACGTGGGCATCATCCGCGCCGCGCGCGTGCTGAAACCGAAGATCAAGGCCATGGTGGGCGTGTGGTCGCTCGCCACACCGAAGATGGCGGCCGACTTCCCCGACCTGATGCCGAACGTGTTCGGTACGGCACTACTGCCCTTCCCGACGGAATTCAAGACAGCCGACGGCAAGGCCTTCAGCGACGCCTACAAGCAGCTGTACAAAAAGGAACCGGACTACCTGGGCCAGTTTGGCTATGTGCAATCGATGCTGCTGTTCGAAGCGATCGCGCGCGCGGCCGACAAGGGCACGCTCAAGAAAGGCGGCGTGGCCGAGGAAATGCGCAAGACGGACCGCGAAACGCTGATCGGCCGCGTGCAGTTCGCCGCCAACGGCGACAACCAGAACTTCGTGCACCGCATGGCGCAGCACCAGGACAAGAAAGTGGTCATCGTCTGGCCGAAGGAACACGCGACGGGCAAGCTGGCCTATCCCGCCCTGCCCTGGTAACAGCAGCCTCCCGCTGCACACGCGCGCGCCTGCCGGGCGCGCACCGATGAACGGCAGTCCTGCGCAGTGTAGCTACTGCGCCAGGACTGCCTGACGGGATGACGACATGACAGAATTAATCTTGCAAGCCCTGTATTCGGGCTTGCTGCAGGGCGGCTCCTACGCCCTGATCGCACTGGGGCTGGCGCTGGTCTTCGGCACCATGAAAGTGATCAACCTGGCGCACGGCGAACTGGTGCTGCTGGCCGCCTACATCGCCTACAGCGTGGAGTCGGGCCTGGGCCTGGGGCCCATGTTCGCCATTCCCATCGCGCTGGTGATCGTCAGCCTGACGTCCGTGGGCGTGTACCTGATCGTCAGCCGCATCAAGAAAGACCGTGAAATCAATTCGCTGATCCTCACCTACGGCATCGGCGTGATCCTCACCAATTTCATTCTGCTCGTATGGAAGGCGGACATCCGCTCGACGTCGTCGAGCTGGCTGCAGGAAGGTTTTGAAATCGGCCCGTTTTTCAGCATGCGCAGCGAAGTGATTTTCTTTGGCGTCAGCCTGGTGCTGATGGCGGCCCTGTGGCGCTGGCTGTCGACCAGCTGGTATGGCCGCGCCGTGCGCGCCGTCTCAAGCAACCGCGACGCGGCCAAGCTGATGGGCATCGATCCGGGCCGCACGGAACTGGTGTCCTTTCTGGTCGCCGGCATCCTGGCCGCCTTCGCCGGTGTCGCCCTGTTCAGTTATGGCGTGATCCAGCCCGCCTATGGCGGCGCGCTGACGGTGAAAGCCTTCATCATCACGGTATTGGCCGGCATCGGCTCGATCCCCGGCGTGCTGCTGGCCGCCGTGCTGCTGGGCGTGGCCGAAGCCTTGACCGTCACCCTGGCCAGCTCCGCGCTGCAGGAATTGTCCGGCATGGTGCTGTTCCTGCTGGTGCTGTTCATCATGCCGAACGGCTTGTTCGGTGCACAACGGAGGCGCGGATGAAGCGCTCGACACTGATCTCCACGGCGGGCCTGCTGCTGGCCGCCTACGTCGCCGTGCCGCTGGCCCTGGGCGCCAACCAGTATGTGATGAGCATGGTGGTGGCGGCCCTGATCATCGGCGGCGTGGCCATGTCCTGGGCCCTGCTGGGGAATTTGGGCGGCATGGTCAGCTTCGGCCATGCGGCGTTCTTCGGCGTGGGCGCGTATGTCTCCGCGCTGGCCACCGTGAAACTGGGCCTGCCCGTGTTTGCCGCCATGCTGCTGGGCGGCGCGGGCGCGGCCATCGCCGCCGTCATCATGCTGCCCGTGCTGCGCCTGCGCGGGCCGTATTTTGCGCTGGCCATCCTCGCCTATGCCCACATTTTCCGCATCCTGGCCACGGAATGGAGTTCGGTGACGGGCGGCGCCGGCGGCATCAACAATATTCCCACCTTGCCCACCGTCTTCGGCTTCGATCTGGCCAGCAAGACGGGCGCCTACCTGGTCGTGCTGACCCTGGTGGTGTGCTGCGCCTTTGCCTACAGCCGCATCCGCGCCAGCCACTACGGCATCGCCTCGCGCGCCATGCACGACAGCGAAGACGCCACGCGCGTCGTCGGCGTCAACAGCACCTTGCTCAAAGGCGCGATGCTGCTCGTGTCGGCCTTCATGGCCGGCCTGTTCGGCGCCTTCAACGCCCATTACATCAACTTCCTGGAACCGGACTACGCCTTCAACAGCCTGTGGGTGACGTTGCCGATCGTGGCGGCCATCTTCGGCGGCTACCGCACGATACTCGGTCCCGTGCTGGGCGCCGTGGTGGTCTACCTGGTCGACCAGCTGATCTTCAAGTCGCTGATCCCCACGGGCCATCAGCTGGTGCTGGGCGTGCTGCTGGTGGCGATGATTGTCTTCAGTCCGAACGGCTTGCTGCCGCTGCTGCAGAAATGGCTGAAAAACGCGTTCAAAGCGAAGGAGAAACAACATGCTTGAACTCGATAATGTCTCCGTGCGCTTCGGCGGCCTGACGGCCGTCGATTCCGTCACCTTGAACGTGGGCAGCCACGACGTGATCGGCCTCGTGGGCGCGAACGGCGCCGGCAAGACCACCCTGTTCAATGCCATTTCCGGCCTCGTGCGCCCCACCAGCGGCGCCATCCGCTTCGAGGGGCGCGACATCATGGCCACGCCCATGTACCAGCGCGCTCGCCTGGGGCTGGGCCGCACCTTTCAGATTCCGCAACCGATGCATGAATTGACGGTGCGCGAAAACCTGATCGTGGCGCAGCGCTTCGGCACCGGCAAGGTGGACCAGCGCAAGATCGATGAAATCCTCGAATTCACGAGCCTGGCCGACAAGGCCGGGCGCGACGCGGCCAGCGAACTGGCGCTGACGGAATTGAAAGCGCTGGAAGTGGCCAAGGCGCTGGCCACCAACCCCAAACTGCTGCTGCTCGACGAAGTGCTGGCGGGCCTGGAAACGAATGGCAAGCGCCGCTTCATGGGCATGCTGAAGGACTTGCACGCGGCCTTTGGCGTGGGCATCGTCATGATCGAGCACGACATCGAAACCATCAGCAATCTGTGCCAGCGCGTGGCCGTGCTCAATTTTGGCCAGCTGATCGCCGACGGCACGCCCGACGCCGTCTTCCGCGATCCGGCCGTCATCGAAAGCTATACAGGGGCAGCCCATGCTTAAAGTTGAAAACCTGCGCGCCGGCTATGGCGCCATCAATGTGCTGTGGGATGTGTCGCTGGCTATCCAGAAGGGCAAGCTGACCACCATCATCGGCCCGAACGGCGCCGGCAAGACCACCCTGCTGCGCGCCATCATGGGACTGCTGCCGGTCGGCGCGGGCAGCATCGCGCTCGACGGCGTGGCCATCAACGGCACGCCGACGTGGAAGATGAGCGATGCGCGCGTGACGATGATTCCGGAAGGACGCATGACGTTCCGCGACATGAGCGTGGAAGAAAACCTGATCATGGGCGCGTTTCCGAAGGAGCACCGCAGCCACATGCCGGCGCGCCTGGCCGAAGCCTACGCCATGTTCCCGCGCCTGCACGAACGCCGCAAGCAGCTGGCCGGGTCACTCTCCGGCGGCGAGGCGCAGATGCTGGCGATGGCGCGGGGCTTGATGTCGGACCCGTCGCTGCTGATCATCGACGAACCGTCGCTGGGCCTGGCCCCGCTGGTGGTCAACGAACTGTTCGAGATCCTCGCGCGCCTGAACGATGGCAAGCGCACCATCATCCTCGTGGAACAGAACACGGCGCGGGCCGTGGGCGTGGCCGATCACGTCTACCTGATGCAAAGCGGTAAAGTAGCGCTGTCGCAGGCGGCGCTTGACGTCGACCTCGAGCACCTGCACGAACTGTATTTTGCGCGCTGAGCGATATCAGCCGGAATCCGCTGCACGCGGTTGGCATCACGCCTCGTCGTCCTCGTCGTCCTCGTCGGCCAGCTTGTCGAACACCAGCAGCTCGCTCTTGCCCAGTCCGGCCATGACGAAAGGATCGTCGGCGGGAAAGCGGCCCGTATCGACCAGCATGCGCAGCTTGCTCAAGCGCTCGCCCTGCGCCAGCGCTTGCGCCTGCGGATCGGCATCAGTCTGCCCCGCATGCCCGATCGCGCGGGTCACGGACTCGGGAAACTCCCATAATTCGGCGATCCGCACCGACAGGATGCGCGCTTGCGCGAACACCTGGGCAATGAAGGCGTCCGATTGCGGGAAGGCATCGGGCGCATGCATCTGGTCGATCAGGCGGAACGCCACCACCAGGCCGACATTGGCCATCAGTCCCGCCAGATACGCGTCGAAGGCGTTGGCCTGCATGGCCGGCGCGACCAAGTTGGCCGCCAGCGCGCATTTCTCGGACTGGCGCCAGATCAGCGGCGCCGTGCGTATGGTCAGTCCGCCGCTTTGCATGCTGACGATGGGGCGGAAGGCGACGCGGGCCAGCAGCATGCGCATGCCGTTTTGCCCGAGCAGCATGATGGCGCCTTCCATGTTGTTGATCGACGGGCTGGCGTTGTAGCGCGAATGGTAGCGGGGCCGGTTCGCTTCGCGGTAGACTTCGGCCACCAGCAGCACGTCCTGGGCCAGCTGGCGCGACAATTCGGCCGCGCTCATGTTTTCATTTTGCAAGGTCCGCATCAACTGCGGAATGATGGCCGGAATGCGCGGCACGAGCGCGGCGCCAGCGATCGGCTCACGGGCCAGGCGCGTCAATTCATCCAGAATCTGCTGTTCGGCCTGCTTTGTCGCCTGCGCCGAACCGGCCGCCGCCAGCCAGCGGTAGTAGATGGCGTCGATTTCGGTGATGGTGGCCGGCTGCCGTGCCATCTCGGACGCTGCCGCAGCAGCGCGAGGCGCAGGCTTGTTTTTTTCGTCGCCGCCGTTCAGTAATTTTCCTATCCAACCCATTTTGTTCTTCCAGCCCTATCTGCATCACTATCGCGAAATCCGCCCCGCGATTTTACTTGATGATGGCAGCGCCGGTGGGGCGGACGTGGCCGCTTTGTCCACCTGCCGCAACATGCTACAGTGGCACGACATGCCCCCTGCCATGCTCGACAAGCGACCCATCATGAACAATCCACTTGCACACTACATCACCAGCCAGGCGTACAACAACGCATGGGCCAACCACCGCCTGCTGAAAGCTTGCGGGCAACTGACGCAGGCCGAATTCCAGGCCACGCGCGTCAGTTTTTTCCCCACCATCCAGTCCACCCTGAACCACATCCTCACATGCGACTGGTTTTATCTAGACGCGCTCGAGCGCGAGCTGCGCGGCGAAGCGCCCCATGCCGATTGCTATGTCTTCTTTGAACAGGATGAACCGTTCACGGATTGCGCAACCCTGCACGCGGCCCAGCACGCGTCGGACCTGCGCCTGATCGCCCATTGCCGCAGCCTGTGCGATGCGGACCTGGCGCGGCCCGTGACGATATTGCGCGACACGCCGCAAGTCGACACGCGCCAGCGCATGCTGGCGCACCTGTTCCAGCACCAGATCCACCACCGGGGGCAAGTGCACGCCATGCTGGCCGGCACGCGCATCGCGCCGCCGCAACTCGATGAATTCTTTTGCGCCGGCGAAGCGGACCTGCGGGCGCAGGATTTTGCGGAGCTGGGCTGGACGGAAGACGATATCTGGGGCCAACGCTGAACTATGCCTCGGCGTGGCAGCAGACGCACAGCTTGTTGCCGTCCAGGTCGCGGAAGTAGGCGCCATAATAATGAGCGTGGTAATGGGGGCGCAAACCGGGCGGCCCTTCGCATACGGCGCCCAGCGCCAGCACGACCTGGTGGCAGCGGTCCACCTGCGCGCGGCTGGCCGCCAGCAAGGCCGTCATCTGCCCATTGCCGGGCGTAGCGGGCAAGCCGTCATGCGGCGCCGTCAGCACGAACAGGGGCCGCGGCGCCTGCTGCGCCATCCAGCCGGCCCAGGGCTTGGCCCGGTCATGAAATTTTTCGATCAGGTCGAGTTCGCCCAGCAAGGCCGTGTAGAAGGCGTAGGCACGGGGAAAGTCGTTGGTACCGAGGCAGATATGGGACAGCATGCTGCTCCTTCATGAATGCAAGCGGGTGTGCGAAGAAATGCGCCAGCTGATTATAATGGCGCATCGCTTTCCGACACGCTCCCATGCCAGACCTCGACCGCCTCCAGCTGCTTCCCCCCTCCAGCGCCGACCTCCCCGCTTTGCTGGCCTTCGAACTGGAAAACCGCGCGTATTTTGAAAACTGGGTCACGGCCCGCGCGCCGTCCTACTATCACCACGAAGCCATCGCCGCCGCCATCGAGCAGGCGCAGCGCGAACGCGAGCAAGACCGCGCCTACCAGTACCTGGCCAAGCTGGACGGGCAAATCATCGGCAGGGTCAACCTGACGGGCGTCACTCGCCCCTATTTCAACAAGGCAGCGCTCGGTTACCGCATCGGCGAACGGTTCGGCGGACGCGGCTACGCCACGCGCGTGGTGGCCCTGCTGCTGGAAGAAGCGTTCGGCGCGCTGGAACTGTGGCGCCTGGAAGCGACGGCGCGGCCGCAAAACCTGGGCTCGGTCGCCGTCATGCAGCGCAACGGCTTTCATCAATATGGCAAATCGGAACAAGCCATGTTTTTCCAGAATGCCTGGTCGGATCTGCTGTATTTTGAACGGCGCAACACACAAGCCTTGGCCTGAGATAGCGCATTTTTCCGTCAGCAACGCGACTTTTATCCTATCAGGGGCGACTTTGTGACAACGCAAAGCAGCGCGATATTGGACTGATAACGTCAAGGTGCGGGAATCTTCCCAACCTTGCCAAGTCCAACATGAAACTGCGGCTACGCCTGTTCGAACACGTGCTGGTGGTGCTGGCCTTGGCCGTCGTCATCTTTGCCGCCGCCATTGTGCTGGCGCGCATGACACAGTGGGCGGAAGCGCGGGAACTGCCCACCTATCTCGTGCAGGGCATGCATCTGGTCGGCAAGGTGCTGTTTTTCCTGGACGGCTGCATCGTCATCGCCGTCAGCAGCATCCTGGCCGCCCGGCTGTTCCGCATGCTGACCAAGGAGGATTTATGAACAATCTGCACTACCTGCTGACTCTCCGGCATCCGCGCCGCTTCTGGTACAGCGCCATCGTCATCGCCGTGGCCTCGGCCATCGTGCTGGGACCCTGGCTCGACAGCATTCCATGGCTGGTGGCCATCCCCTTCGTGGGCGGCGGCTTGCTGGTGGCGCTCGGCGAGCTGTGGGATGACATGCACGGCAAGCGCCTGCACAATGGCGGCGACGACACGCAGACACCGTGCCGGCACCCTTGAAACCGGGATGGTGATGCGTGCACGCAACAGCGGTGCGCCATACCTGCCATTTGCCTGCGCATTGGTCGCCGAATCAGCCTCGAACTGCCTCATTTAAGACTGGCTTCAGCCTCGCCGTGCATCGTGAACAGGTCGCCAGCAGCCTTGGCGTTTCCCATCACCATCACGGGCACAGCCCAGCGAAAGAGCCGACATGAGCACATGGATGCGCACCAACAAAGGTTTTTTGATGTTTCTGCTGCTGTTCGGCGTGTTCCGCACGGCCGTGGCGGACTGGAATCCCATCCCGTCGGCGTCCATGCGTCCCAACCTGCTCGAGGGCGACGTGGTCTTCGTCAACCGCCTCGCCTTCAACCTGAAAGTGCCGCTCACCGATATCGTGCTGCAGCGCCTGGGCGAACCGGCCCGCGGCGACATCGTCACCTTTTCCTCGCCCAAAGACGGCACGCGATTGATCAAGCGCATCATCGCCCTGCCCGGCGACACGGTGGAAATGCGCAATGAACAGCTGGTCATCAATGGCCAGCCCGCCCAATACACGGCGCTCGACACGGCGCCTGAAACCATCGCCCATGTAGGTCAGCTGACGGCGCAGCGCATCAGCGAACGCAACCAGACGGAACAGCACAGCATCCAGGTCTTGCCGCAAATCGCAGGCGCGGCGCGCAGCTTTGCCCCCGTGACGGTGCCGGCCGACCATTTCCTCATGCTGGGAGACAACCGCGACAACAGCGCCGACTCGCGCTATTTCGGCTTCGTGCCCCGCGCACTGCTGATCGGCAAGGCCGAACGCATCCTCGTCTCGGCCAATATCCAGGAGCATTGGCAGCCGCGGCTGCAGCGTTTCGGCATGAAACTCGAATAAACAGCCCTTGCAACGGCGCCGTGCTTTTCGGTTAGCATGGCGCATCATGCAAAATTTTTCCTTCGCCAGCCAGCAGCCAGCCAGTGACAACGACGCTCTCGAGCAACTGGCGCAGTTCCTGCAGCGTCATCCCGACGTGCTGCTGCTGACGGGCGCCGGCATCAGCACGGCGTCCGGCATACCCGCATACCGCGACACGGAAGGCGTGCGGCACGGCAATGCCCCCGTGCAAGGCCCCGATTTTCGCCGCCAGGAAGCCGTGCGCCGCCGCTACTGGGCGCGCAGCATGGTGGGCTGGCCGACCCTGGCGCGCGCCACGCCCAATCCTGGCCACCTGGCCATCGCCCAACTGGCCCAACGCCAGAGAATAGGCGGCCTGGTCACGCAAAACGTGGATGGCCTGCATCAGCAGGCAGGCAGTGCCGCCGTCACGGAGTTGCACGGCAGCATACATGGCGTCGTCTGCCTCGATTGCCGTACCCGCCACACGCGCCGCCTGATCCAGGAGCAGCTCGAACGCGACAATCCGCAACTGCTGGGCGCCACGGCCACGCCGGCGCCCGACGGCGACGCCTTGCTGGAGCCGTCGCAGCTGGCCACTTTCCACGTGCCCGTGTGTCCCCGCTGCGGCGGCACCCTGCAGCCCGACGTGGTGTTTTTCGGCGATGGCGTGCCTGCCGCCTGCGCGGCCGAGGCCGAACGCAAGATGCACACGGCCAGCGCCCTGCTGGTGGTGGGCTCGTCCGTCATGGTGTATTCGAGCTTTCGCCTGTGCCGCATGGCGGCTGAAACGGGCAAGCCCGTGGCCGCCATCAACATGGGCAAGACGCGCGCCGACCATTTGCTGGCATTCAAGACTAATGCTCCGGCACAAGACATCTTGCCTGCATTAGCGGCCATGCTGGGCTGATCCCGTGCCGGCCCTGCGCCGCTCTGGCTATACTGTGGCATTAACGAGGAGAATTCATGCTGGAACTGTTGAGTGAACACGCCTGTTTTGGCGGCGTACAACGCTTTTATCGCCACGATGCGCAAGCCATCGGCTTGCCCATGCGTTTCTCGGCCTTCATTCCCGACACGGCGCCAGGCGCCACGGTCACCACCAGGCGCCCCGCCCTGTTTTACCTGGCGGGCCTGACCTGCACGGAAGAAACATTCATGATCAAGGGCGGCGCGCAGCGCGTGGCGGCCGAGGAAGGCTTGATCCTGATCGCGCCCGACACCAGTCCCCGCGGCGCGAACATCGCGGGCGAAAGCGACTCCTGGGATTTCGGCGCGGGCGCCGGCTTTTACGTGGACGCCACCGAAGCGCCATGGAGCAGCCATTATCGGATGTACAGCTACCTGCTGGAACTGCGCGCCCTGCTGGAGCAGGAACTGGCGATCGATGCGCAACGCACGGGGATTTTCGGCCACTCGATGGGCGGCCATGGCGCGCTGGTGCTGGCCTTGCGCAATCCTGACCTGTTCCGCTCCGTGTCCGCCTTCGCCCCCATCGCCGCGCCGAGCCAATGTCCGTGGGGCAAAAAAGCATTCACGGGCTACCTGGGCGGCGATACAGCCGGCTGGCAGCAGTACGACGCCAGCGCGCTGATGCGCGGCCTGCAGGGCCAGCCGCCACTCTTCCCCGAAGGCATCTTGATCGACCAGGGCCTGGCCGACAAATTCTTGCCCGAGCAACTGCACCCCGACATCTTCGAAGCGGCGTGCCGCGACGCCGGCCAGCCATTAAGGCTGCGCCGCCATGCCGGCTATGACCACGGCTATTACTTCATCGCCAGCTTCATGGAAGAACATGTGCGCTTCCACGCAAGGAATCTGCGCGCCCTTGCCTGATCTATTGATCTACTCTACTGCTACGTGCTGGTATGCCCGTTGAAATGGCGCGTGTACCAGTCCGTTGCCAGCAGGGCCGCCTGGTGACGGGTGTCGGGGCCGCCAGGCGTGGCGATCTGTTCCAGTTGCTTGTCGCAGCGCAAGGTGGCAAACGCCATGCGGTTCAGGCCAGCCACGTCGGGGTCGCGTCCGCCCACGATCAGCAGAGACGGCACGCGCACGTTTTCCAGGGCCGCCTTGCCCGCCATTTCCACCTGGCCATCGCAAACGGCGAGCGCGGCGATTTCCGCACTGCGCCAGGCCGCCAGCTGCATCACGACGGCCGCGCTGGTGCCATAGCCATACAGGCCGCAGGGCAAGCGCCGCGTGGACGGGTCCACTTGCAGCCAGCCCAGGGCTTTTTCCAGCTGGCGCGCCAGCAGCACGATATCGCTGCGCACGAAATACGCGTGGCCATTGCTGCCGCCGCCGGGCTCGACACCGGCCTGGTCGAAGCGCAGGGTGGCGATGCCCGCTCGCAAAAAATCCTGGGAGGTGGCGTGGCTGGAGGCGCCCAGATAGTCGCTATCGGCGCCCGCGCCGTGGGCAAACAGGACGATGCCCACGGGCCGCTCGGGCATTTCAAGCACGCCGTCCATTTGAAGTTCATCGGCCGTGATGCTGACAAATTGTTCTTGCATGGCTGCCTCCGCTATCGAGCTGGGATCTTGCCGGGCCGGGCACAGCCTGCATGCCCAAGGCGGCTAGCCTCAGTGTAGCAGCCTGCGCCCGTTCACGCGCGGCGCACGTCAAATTCGCCACGCGCCCGCATCAGACGGCGCCGTGCCGGTCCAGTCCCTTCAGCACGGCTTCGGGGCGGATCGGCAAATGCCGCACGCGAGAAGCCACGGCGGCGAAGATGGCGTTGCCGATTGCCGGCGCCACGGCGGTCGTGGGCGGCTCGCCCATGCCCGTCGACGTTGCCGTGCTGGCCACGAATTCGATGTCAAGCTCGGGCACGTCAGCCATGCGCAGGGGCGTGTAGGTATTCAGGTTCGTATCCTTCACTTCGCCGTTCAGGAAGGCAGTGCCTTCATGCAAGGCCATGCTCACGCCCCACAGGGCGCCTCCTTCCGCCTGCGCCAGCGCGCCATCGGGGTCGACGATGCTGCCCGCGTCGATCACCATGAACAGCTTTTCGACTTTCACCATGCAAGTGCTGCGGTCTACTTTCACCCTGGCAACACACGCCGTCCAGGTGGGCATGTCGCGTTCCTGGCCGAACGTGGCGGCGATGCCAAGTCCCGTGTCGGGCGGCATTGCAGTGCCCCAGCCTGCTTTTTCCGCCACGCGCCGCAGCACGTGGGCCAGGCGCGCGGCACCGCCGACGGCGTTCGGCGCACTGCCCGCATTGCGCCCCGTCGCCTGCAACAGCGACAAACGGAAAGCCAGCGGATCGACCTTGGCCGCCTGCGCCGCCTCGTCCATGAAACTTTCCACCGCCCAATTCGTCCAGCCGGGGCCCACGGAGCGCAGCCAGCCGGGGCGGAAACTGCTGTTGGCCAGGTCGTTCGACACGGCCCGCACGCGCTGCGCGCCCACCGTATACCAGTGGTCGGCGCCAGCGATGGCGAACGGGTCATACGGATGGCCCTGCTTATCCTTGGCCAGGAAGGCAGGGATCATGGCTTGCGTGGGCCAGCCCGCGCTGGCTTCATGTACCATCGCCGAGACCTTGCCATCCGCATCGAACGCCATGCGCACATGCTGCACGGAGGGCGAACGGGGCGAATCGAAACGGGCGTCGTCGGACCGCGTGCAAATCATCTTGACGGGGCGGCCCACGGCTTGCGCCGCCAGCGCGGCCGGCACGCAATAATCGCCATTCAGGCGCCGTCCGAAGCCGCCGCCGAGCAGATAGGTGTGCAGCATGACACGGCTCTCGGGCACCTTCAACGCTTGCGCCAGCACGGGCAGGATCAACGATTGCCATTGGTTGCCCGCATGAATGTGCCAGACGCCGTCAACTTCCTGCGCCAGGGCATTGACGGGTTCCAGCTGGAAATGTAGCACGGTGCTGGTCGTGTAGTGGCGTTCCAGCTGCAGGCTGGCATCGTTGAACGCTTGCTCCACGCCGTCATCATCGACGACGCGGGCGCCCAGGCTGGCATCGGCCAGCTGCTTGGTGGCGTAGTTGACAATGTCCTGTTCCGCCACGTGGGCGGCCGCGCCGGCCCGCCATTTCACTTGCACCAGCTCGGCCGCGCGCATGGCGGCCGCATACGTTTCGGCCACCACAATGACCCAGCCGGGCACCGTGCCGCTGGGGTCTTGCAAGGCGAACGAACGCAGGTAGCCCTGTACCTTCTTGGCCGCCGTATCGTCGATGGAGACCACTTTCGCGCCGTAGCGCGTGGGCGGGATCTTCGGGCGTGCAAACAGCATGCCCTCGACTTCCGCATCGATGCCGTACAGGGCCGTGCCATTGATTTTCGCGGGGATGTCGAGCGCCTGCACGTTCTGGCCGACCAGGCTGCGCTGCTGCGGCGTTTTCAGCACGATGGCTTTCAGTTGCTCGGGCGTGTACTGGCGCGCCAGCTTGCCACGGCGCACGATGTCGCCATAGCTGATCGACCGCCCCCGGCCATGCACGACGCCCAGCCTGGCGTGGCAGGCGGACACGGGCACGCGCAACAGGCGCGCGCCCTCCTCGACCAGCGCCAGGCGCCCGGCCGCGCCGGCACGGCTGAGCGGGTCGAAATTCTGCCACACGGACCAGCTGCCGCCCGTCACCATCAAGCCCCATTTCGGGTCCGTGTCCACGTAATGCAGGCGTACCTTGCTCCAGTCCGCTTCCAGCTCCTCGGCCACGATGCGCGCCAGGGCCGTGCCGATGTGCTGGCCCATTTCCGCCTTGGCGATGTTGACGGTAACGATGCCGTCGCGGCTTATCTGGAACCAGATGCTGGGGTCGAACACGGCTGCGGCGCTTTGCTTTGGCGGCACGGGCGCCGCCTTGCCTGCGGCCAGGGAGCTGTCGGCGCGCAAAAAGGCGAGGGTAAACCCCGTGCCGGCGGCGGCGATCAGGAAACCGCGCCGGCCCGGCGAAGGAGCACGTATCCCTGAATTTTCTTTCGGCAACTTAAACACCGGACGCCTCCTGCATGCCGGCCGCCAGCTTGATCGCCTTGCGGATGCGCACATACGCCATGCAGCGGCACAGGTTGCCGCTCATGACGGCATCGATATTCGCATCCGTCGGCTGCGGATAGTCTTTCAGCAGGGTGGCCGCCTGCATGATCTGGCCCGACTGGCAATAGCCGCACTGGGGCGCCTGCGTGGCAAGCCACGCCCGCTGCAAAGGGTGTGTGCCATCCGGCGACAGGCCTTCGATGGTGGTGATGGCGCAGCCGGCCACGGTGGCAATCGGCGTGATACACGAGCGCATGGCGCGGCCATCCACGTGCACGGTGCAGGCGCCGCACATGCCGATGCCGCAGCCAAATTTCGTGCCTTTTAATTTAACTTCGTCGCGCAGCACCCACAGCAGGGGCGTCCCGGCGTCGGTCTCGGTGCCGAAGGGCTGGCCATTCACGGTAATGTTGTACATAAAAAACTTTCAGTAATTACTTGCCGGTGCGTGCGCGTGCCACGGCCGCTTCCAGATTCGTCCAGGCCGGCTGGTGGCTGCGGCTGCGGCGCAGATAGGCGACCAGCTGGGCCACGTCGTTGTCCGTCAGCGAGGCGGCAAAGCCGGGCATCAGCACGCCGGACATGGCCTCGTCCTTGCTCAAGCCGTGCAATATCACCTGGATCAGGTTGGCGGGATCGGGCGCGCTGACGGCGCTGTTCAGGCTCAGTTCCGGCCGCAGGGCCGCAGGCTTGCCATCGCTGTTCGAATGGCACGACGCGCAGGCGGCCACGTACAGGCTGGCGCCACGGTCATTGTCGACCAGGCTGACGCGCTGCGAGCGGGCGATGCCGGCCTTTACCACGGTATCGGTATCCACCTGGCGCTGCTCCGCCCCGGCCACGCCGGCAAAATACGTTGCCAGCGCGCGGATATCGCTATCGGGCGAAGCGCCCATGCCTTCGTGCACGACGGCCGACATGGGTCCGGCCGCCACGCCGTGCAAGGCCGTCGCCCCCGTGCGCAAAAAGGCGTACAGCTCGTCCTGCGTCCACGGCAAGGGCGCCGTGTTGGCGCTGGTCAAGGCCGGCGCATACCAGTGGTCGATGGCCGCGCCCAGATAGGACGAACCGGCCAGCTCGGCGCCCAGCGCATTGCGCGGCGTGTGGCAGGCGGCGCAATGGGCCAGGCCTTCGGCAAGGTAGCGGCCCCGGTTCCAGTCCAGGCCTTGCGCGGGATTCAGCTGAAAGCCGGCCGGCTTGAAAAACAGCAGCTTCCAGCCTGCCTGCAAGGGCCGCAAGTTCAGGGGGAAAGGCACGCTGTTGGCGGGCGCCACCGCATACACGGGCGGGCGCGTCATGAAATACGCGTACAAGGCCGTCAAATCCGTATCCGAGACGAGGTTGAAATGGGTGTACGGAAAGACAGGATACAAATGGGCGCCGTCGCGGCCCACGCCTTCGCGCATAGCGCGCTGGAAGGCGGCCAGCGACCAGCGGCCGATGCCCGTTTGCCTGTCCGGCGTGATGTTCGTCGCATAGATCGTGCCGAACGGCGTGGCCAGGCCGTGGCCGCCCGCGTACTCGGCGCCGCCCTGGGCCGTGTGGCAGGCGGCGCAATTGCCCATGCCGGCCAGGATGCGCCCACGCTCCACCACTTGCGGGGAAAATGCCGTGGCGGCAGGCGGATCGATGGGCGCCAGCGCGGGGCGCCAGTAATACAGATACGCGGCCAGGGCCGCCACGATGAGCAATGCCAGCGACAGCAGCAGGCCGGTGAAGATTTTCTTGAGCAAAACAGGAGTCCGGTAAAAGGCCAGGCACGCGCCTGCCGCGCACGGACGGCAACAGCAGGGCAGATTGTGACAATGAATGGGAGAATCTTACCGCGATTGTGACTTGTTGTATGTACGCAATGACACGCAGGCCGTGCCCGCAGGCGGGCCGCACCTTATAATCAGCGTTTCAGCACGCCGCCGCTCCTTCATGCATACCGTTACCATCATCCTCATCCTCGTATTGACCGTCGTCCTGTGCGGCTTTCTCGCCCGCTCGCGCTGGGTCAAACTGCCGTTGCCGCTGATCCAGATCGCCGGCGGCACCGGATTGGCCGTGTTTGGCGTGCAAGTGCCGCTCGATCCCGACATTTTCTTCCTGCTCTTCATCCCGCCGCTGCTGTTTCTCGATGGCTGGCGCATTCCCAAGGGCGCCTTCTTTTCCGACGCACGCTCGATCCTGATGCTGGCCATCGGCCTCGTGCTGTTTACCGTGCTGGGCATGGGCTTTTTCATCGACTGGCTGATTCCCAGCGTGCCGCTGGCCGTCGCCTTCGCGCTGGGCGCCATCCTGTCGCCGACGGACCCCGTGGCCGTGTCGGCGATCGCCGCCGGCAATCCGATCCCGCCGCGCCTGATGCACATCCTCGAAGGCGAATCCCTGCTCAACGACGCGTCGGGCCTCGTCTGCTTCACGTTTGCCGTGGGCGCCATGATGACGGGCGGCTTTTCCATCGGCGCTGCTTCGCTGAGTTTCCTGCAGGAAGCGGGTGGCGGCATCGTCATCGGCCTGGCCATTTCGTGGGGTGTGGGCCTGGCGAATAAATGGCTGGTGAGCAAGGTTGGCGAAGAGCCGGGCCTGCAAATCCTCATCAGCATCCTGATCCCGTTCGCCGCCTACCTGGGTGCCGAGCAGATCCACGGCTCCGGCATCCTGGCCGCCGCCACGGCGGGCGTGTCCATGCATTATGCCGACCTGATCGGCCGCCCGCTGGCCGCCACGCGCACCCAGCGCAAGGCCGTGTGGGATACCGTGCAACTGGTCTTGAATGGCGTGATCTTCGTCATGCTGGGCGCGCAGCTGCCCACCACCGTTGCCGGTTTGCCGGCCGCATCGGCCGAAATCGGCGCCGGCAGCGCCTGGAAACTGCCCCTGTTCGTCGTCGCCATCACGGTGGGGCTGACCTTCATGCGCTTCCTCTGGGTCTTCATTTCCATGAAACTGACCCTGTTCAAGCACCACAAGAAGGTGGCGGGGGAACCGAAGGACGCGGCGCTGCTGGCGCGCCCCAGCCTGCGCCTGCTGCTGGTGGCGTCGTTCGCGGGCGTGCGCGGCGCGCTGACGCTGGCCGGCATTTTGACGCTGCCCTTGTTCTTGCCTGACGGCACGCGCTTCCCCGCGCGCGACCTCGTCATCTTTCTGGCCATGGGCGTGATTTTGCTGTCGCTGCTGCTGGCCAGCGTCACCCTGCCCCTGCTGACCAAGGGCCTCGTGTTCGCGCCGCCCGCGCGCCGCTCGACGGAAGAGCGCAACGCCCGCGCCGCTGCCGCCGAAGCGGCCATCGCACGGCTGGAAAAAGTGTGCGAAGGCATCGACAAGAATGACAAGCAGCAAGTCGTCACGGAAGCGGCCAACCGCCTGATCGAAGCCTACCGCCGCCGCCTCGCGTACGGCGAAAGCAGCAACGACGAGGCGGTGCGGCTGCAGGAACTGGCCAAGGCCGAACGGGCGCTACGCCTGGAAGCGCTCAATGCCGAGCGCGATGAGTTGTT
Organism: Janthinobacterium lividum; assembly: GCF_011601275.1. Classification (GTDB taxonomy): domain Bacteria; phylum Pseudomonadota; class Gammaproteobacteria; order Burkholderiales; family Burkholderiaceae_D; genus Janthinobacterium; species Janthinobacterium lividum_E. Next base: position 84,392 of record NZ_JAAOLY010000007.1, read on the forward strand.
CCGCCGCCGCATCTCGGGTGAACTGGACGACACCATCCATTTGCGCCTGCTGCGCGAAATCGACTTGCTGGAAGCGACACTGGAAGAATAGCAACACTTTGACGCGTGATGACAGTGTTGGCAAGTAATTCTCATGGTAAAGAATGCAAGTTTTTATATTCGTGTTTATAATGCAAGGTTTATGGCGTCATGCCGTGATTTACTTTCAACAGAGACTTCCGTAGAGTCTGTGTTGCTGAGTAACTAGTTGAATAGCCACCAGACCTGCATAAAGACACCGACGCCGTGCCCTCCTCCCCTCGCCACCGGCAGCGCCCCGCGCCGCCCGTTCTGCTCGCCGTGCTGTTGGCGTCGCTGCTCGTCTGCGGCGCCCTGGCGCCGTGCGCGGCGTGGGCGCAAACGGGCGCGACGGCCGACGCCAGGCGTCCGGCCGAGGTGGCCCAGGTTCTGTTTGGCATCATCAGTTATGTGCGCTGGCCCGTGGCGCGCCAGGAAGTGCGCGTCTGCATGCTCGGTGCGCCCCGCTATGGCGCGGCCATCGTCGACACGCCCGCCTCGAACCTGGGCCAGCGCATCCGCGTGAAAATCCCGACGGCGGCCAGCACGCCCAGCGAATGCGACGTCGTCTACATGGGCAGCCTGCCCGAGGGCGAACGCGAACATCTGCTGGCGCAGATCATCGGCAAGCCGATTTTGTCGGTCGCAGAGCCGGGCACGTCCTGCCCGGTGGGCACCATGTTCTGCCTGCGCCTTGCCGAGGCGCAGATCGGTTTTGACGTCAACCTCGACGCCATCGCCCGCAGCGGCCTGCGCGTACATCCGAACGCCTTGCAAATTGCACGTCGCAAGGGACCGCCGCCATGAGTGCCCGCATGAGCAACAAGCCTGCCCGCCAGCCCCGTCGCACGCTCGACAGCGTGCTGCGGCGCGCGCACCTGAGCGTGTCGCTGATCGCCGTGCTGGCGGCCGGCCTGACCCTGACGGCCGTGGCGCTGCTGGCCCTGCGCGTGTATTCGGACCAGAACCTGCGCCTCGTGGCCCGTTCGATGAGCTACACGGTGGAAGGGGCCGTCGTCTTTGGCGACTCCATCGCCGCCAAGGAAGCGCTGGCCCTGATCGGCGTCAATGAAGATATCGACCAGGCGCAGGTGAGCGACACGGCCGGCCAGGTGCTGGCCCGCTGGGAACGGGGCGAACACGGCACGCGCTACTACATCGAACGCGCGCTGACGGGCTGGATGCTGCCCGATTCGCTGACCTTTCCCATCACGCGCAATGATCAGGCCATCGGCAGCATCAAACTGGTGCCGCACAGCCGCAGCCTGCTGCCCTTCCTGCTCAGCGGCCTGACCTGCCTGCTCGCCTGCCTGGTGCTGAGCCTGGTCGTCGCCGTGCGCCTGTCGCGCAGCATGGAAACGGAGATCACGTCGCCCCTGCGCCACCTGGCAGAAACGGCCCACCGCGTGCGGCGCGACCGCTCGTTCGAACTGCGCGTGCCGCCCGCCAATATTGCCGAGCTGAACCAGATCAATGACGACTTCAACGCCCTGCTCGATGAACTGGAAGCGTGGCAAAGCCATCTGCAAAAGGAACACGCCTCGCTGTCGCACCGCGCCAACCACGACAGCCTGACGGGCCTGTCGAACCGCGCCTTCATGGAAGCGGAGCTGGAACGCGCCATCCTCGAAGCGCGGGTCGGCAATGGCAAGGTGGCCGTGCTGTTCCTCGACAGCGACCGTTTCAAGTACATCAACGACACCTTCGGCCATGCCTCGGGAGACCGGGTGCTGGTGACGATCGCCGCGCGCATCAAGCAGCAATTGCGCGAAGGCGACCTGGTGGCGCGCCTGGGCGGCGACGAATTCGCCATCGTGCTCAAGCCGCTGCGCAACAGCAGCGACGCCATGCACATCGCCGACAACATCATCGCCGCCATGGCGCAAGCCATTGAACTGCCCACCGGCAACAGCATCGTCAGTTCGCTGACCATCGGCGTGGCCGTCTTCCCCGATCACGCCATCGACGCCATCTCGCTGGTCGGCGCGGCGGACGAAGCCATGTACCGCGCCAAGCAGGCGCAGCGCGGCACGCGCCAGGTAGCGCGTCTGCCGCAACCCCATACTCACCCCTGAACCAAGGAGCAACACCATGCAGTTTATCTACAAGCAATTACGTCTCGGCTTCCTCGGCTTGTTCTTCATGGGCCTGCTGGCCGCCTGCCAGAGCACGCCTGAAGTGAAATCGCCGTTCAATGCGGAACAGATCGCCACCCTGAAAGACCAGGGCTTCCGCCAGACGGACGAAGGCTGGGAGCTGAGCTTCACGGACAAGCTGCTGTTCGAATTCGACGCCGCCAAACTGACGCCGCCAAGCCGCAGCGCCATCCAGAAGATCAGCGCCGCCCTGCTGAAAGTGGGCATTACCCACATGCGCGTGGAGGGCCATACGGATAACGAAGGCACGGAAGCGTACAACAACAAGCTGTCGCTGGCGCGCGCCAATATGGTGGCCGATGCGATGAGCGCAACGGGCATTGCACGCGATAACATCGTCGTCAAGGGCCTGGGCATGAGCAAACCCGTGGCATCGAACGCCACCAAGGCGGGCAAGGCGGAAAACCGCCGCGTCACCATCATCGTTTCGGCGCCTTGAACATGGGCGTGCCCGCCGTGCGCTGGGTCGTGATGGGCGTGTCCGGCTGCGGCAAGAGCGCAGTCGGCAGCCTGCTGGCCGACGCCTTGCACGTGCCCTACGTGGAGGGCGACGACGTGCACTCCCCGGAAAACGTGGCCAAGATGGCGGCCGGCACTCCCCTCGACGATGCCGACCGGGCCGGCTGGCTGGACGCCCTGCGCAAGCGCATCGCCACGGCCCGCGCGCAGGACAGCGGCCTCGTCGTCTCCTGCTCGGCCCTGAAGCGCGCCTACCGCGACGTGCTGCGCGAGGGCGACCCGGCCCTGCGCTTTGCCCACCTGGACGGCCCGCGCGCCGTGCTGGAAAACCGCTTGCAGCGCCCCGGCCATTTCATGCCGTCCAGCCTGCTCGACAGCCAGCTGGCCACCCTGCAGCCCCTGCAGGCGGACGAAGCCGGCATCGTGCTCGACATCCGCCAGCCGCTGGCCGTGCTGGTCGAACAGATCCTGCAAGCGCCCTGACCGGCGGCCGCGCGGCTGGACAGCCCGCGGCCCCCTGTGTAGACTGGCGCGCACTTTCATGAGGGATTTTTATGAGCACACCAACGACAAAACCAGCACCGGGCCCGGAATTCTGGGAACGCGCCGACCAGGTCATCGCCCTGGCCAATGAACAATGCATGCACAGCGGCGGCAATGAAGTGGCCACCTCGCTGCTGTACGCGGCCGCCCGCTTCAACGCCTTCCTCGTCGCCAGCAAGAGCAACGACGTAGCCAGGATGCAGGAAGAAAAGGAAGGCGCCGTGGCCTTCTTCACGGAACAGTACAAGCGCATGCTGACCGACAACTTCAACGACTACATCACCAACTTCGACAAGTACACGCAACCGTCGTCGGCCCCCAAGGGTTGATGACGGCGGCCAGCCTGGACAGCCACCGCGCCCGCGCCACCCACGCCGACAGCGTGCTGGAAGGCACGGTGCGCTTTGCTCCTTTACCATCGCTATGGCTGGCGGCCATGCTGGCCGGCGCCGCGACGGGCGCCCTGCTCTTCTTCAGTTGGACCGGCCTGCTGCTGTTTGCGGCCGGCACAGCCATCGTCCTGCTGTTCGGCCACTCGCTGGGCAGCCACCGCAAACTGGTCCACGACAGCTTTCAATGCCCGCGATGGCTGGAATACGCGCTGGTGTACCTGGGCGTGCTGGTGGGCCTCAGCGGCCCGCTGGGCCTGCTGCGCCAGCACGAGTTGCGCGACTATGCGCAGCGCCTTCCCGATTGTCATCCTTACCTGCGCCATGGCGCAGGCTTCTGGCGTGATGCCTGGTGGCAATTGTTCTGCCGCCTGGACCTCGACCATCCGCCGCACATCGCCATCGAGCCGCGCATCGCGCACGACGGCTTTTACCGTTTTCTGGAAAGAAGCTGGATGCTGCAGCAATTGCCGTGGGCCATGCTGTTTTTCGCCTGGGGCGGCTGGGGCCTGGTCTGCTGGGGCGTGTGCGCGCGGGTCAGCGCCGGCGTGCTCGGCCATTGGCTGATCGGCTACTTCGCCCACAACCATGGGCAAATGCATTTCCATGTGGATGGCGCCGCCGTGCAGGGCAGGAATATCCGCCTGACGTCGCTGCTGACCATGGGCGAATGCTGGCACAACAACCATCACGCCTATCCGGGCTCAGCGCGGCTGGGCCTGCTGCCGGGCGAATGGGACCCGGGCTGGTGGATGCTGCTGCTGTTGCGGCGCCTGGGTCTCGTGTCCGGCCTGCGCCTGCCGCAAGACCTGGCGCCGCGGCCGGAACTGCGCCGGCTCGGCGGCGCCAACGATCAAGCGTCGTCCTGGCCTGCCAGGTAATTGTTCTTCACGCGCACGTAGTGCTCGGCCGAATAGCGCAGGTAGGCGATCTCCGCTTCAGTGAGCGCGCGCACCTTGGCGGCCGGGCGGCCCACGTACAGGTGGCCGCTTTCCAGTACCTTGCCCGGCGACACCAAACTGCCCGCGCCCAGCATCACGTGCTTTTCCACCACCACGTCATCCATGACGATGCTGCCCATGCCGATCAGGCACTCGTCGCCGATCGTGCAGCCGTGCAAGATCACGGAGTGGCCGATGGTCACGTACTTGCCAATGGTCAACGGTGAACCGTCGGGCTTGGCCGCGTTCTTGTGCGACACGTGGCCCATGGAAAAGTCCTGGATATTGCTGCCTTCGCCGATGACGATGCGGTTGACGTCGCCGCGCAGCACGCTGTTGCACCAGATCGAGCAGTCGTCGCCGATCCGCACGTCGCCAATCACTTGCGCCGTGTCATGCAGGTAGACGCGCTCGCCCAGCACGGGGCGGGTATTCAGGTAGGAACTGACAGGCATCGTTTTCTCACTCTTCATTAAATTGAAACAACAGGATTCACACCCAGCCGGCGGCCAGCGCGAAAATGGCCAGGCCATGGGCCAGGGACGCGCCCAGCAAGCCGGCCCGGCAATATACCAGCCCCGCCACCACGCCCTCGATCACGGTAAACACGACGATGGGCACGCCCACCTGCGTGACGGTGGTGGCGAGAAAAGCGTGGCACAGGCCAAACAGCAGGCCCGACACGAGCGCCGCGCGCCAGGCGGGCAGCCAGGCGCGCAATTGCTGCTGCAGCAAGCCGCGAAACAGCAATTCCTCATAACAGTTGGCCGCCAGCGCAAAGCCCAGCAGCAAGGGCAGCAGGGATGGCGCGACGGGCGTCAGGGACGGCAAGCCGAACAGCGCTTTCAAGCCCGCCGCCAGCGCAACGATCACGCACGCGCCCGCCACGCCCAGCAGCACGGACAGGGCCGGGCGCATGCCCAGCCAATGGATCTGGCGGCGCGCTTCGCTTTCCAGCCAGCACGTGCTTGCCACCAGCCCCAGCGACATGGCGCCCAGCGCCAGCAAGACCAGCGGCGGCGCCGTGAAGCGCAAGCCGCCTGCCGCCACTTGCCAGTAGCCGTGCGCCGTCATCGCGTCGCGCGCCAGCACGAAAAACACGATATGCACGAGCACGCGCAGCAGCGGCACAGTGCGTGGCACCGCCAGCAGCAAGGCGGCGCAGACGAGGAAGGCAGGCGTGATCGCCAGCAGATACTGCGCCAGGGAAGTCAGGTCGGCCATCGCTCACATCGGGAAAAGTACAGTGCCAACGGGCACGGGCGCAGCAATTGTATGCGGCGGCTGGCAAAATGGCTATGCCGTTGTCAAGCCGCCTTGCGCCCCCAATGCATCAGCCCATGCGCCGCCAGTCCCGCCGCCAGCCCCCACAGGGCGCCGCCCACGCCCAGCAGGGTCAGGTTCGCAGCCGTCGCCAGGAAGGTGATCAAGGCCGTTTCGCGCATGCGCACGTCCGCCATCGCCTGCGCCAGGCTGTTGCCGATGGCGCCCAACAGGGCTAGGCCCGCCAGCGCCGTGATGAAGCTGCGCGGCAAGACCATGAACAGGCTGGCCAGGGTCACGCCAAAGACGCCCACGAGGATGTACAGCACGCCGCAAGCCAGGCCCGCGACATAGCGCTTCGACGGATCCGCATGCGCATCCTTGCCCGTGCAGATGGCGGCCGTGATGGCGGCCACGTTGAAGGCGTGCGCGCCGAATGGCGCCATGAGCAGCGAACCGAGGCCCGTCACCTTCAAGATGGGATTGGCGCTGACGTTGTAGCCGTCATTGCGCAGCACCAGCATGCCGGGCATGTACTGCCCCGTCAGCGTAATCAGGAACAGGGGCAGCGCCACGCCCAGCAGGGACGCCACGGAAAAGCGCGGCATCTCGAACACGGGCGCGGCCAGGGCCAGTTCGATGCCTTGCGCATCGATGCGCCCCTGCGCCAGCAGCAGGGCCAGGCCGATCAGCATGATGCCCACCACGGCGAAGCGTGCCGTGAAACGGCGCAGCACGGCGTACGACAGCAGCAATACGACGACCAGCACGGGATCGGCGCTGGCGCCGCCAAACGCGTTGACGCCAAACTGCAGCAGGATGCCGGCCAGCAATCCCGCCGCGATACCGCCCGGTATCAGCCGCACCAGGCGCTCGAAGGCGCCGGACATGCCCAGCAAAATGAAGGCGATGGCGGACACGATATAGGCGCCGATCACCTCGGCATACGGCGTGTGCGGCATGACGGTGGCCAGGAAGGCCACGCCGGGCGTGGACCAGGCCGTGATGATGGGAGCGCGGTAGCGATAGCTGAGCCAGATGCCCGTCACGCCCACGCCGATGCTCAGCGACCAGACCCAGGACGCCGTCTGCGCGGCGCTCAGCTGGGCCAACTGGGCCGCCTGGAACACCAGCACGAAGGTGCCGCCATAGTTGACGAGGACGGAGATGAAGGCCGCCATGGCGGGGGACGCCAGGTCGCGCCAGCGCGCCCGGTCGGCCATGGCGGCGGTTGTTGTGGTGGTTGTCATGTATATGCCTCTGCCATTGAAAGGGAGCATATTAATGGCCACATGGACTGCTCAAGCAGGCCAATTCAAGCACATACAGCAGACCACTTTGACTGCATCACCCCAGCGCGCGGGCCAGCCGGACGATACCGCTGTCGATCTCATGCGGCGTGAGCGCCGCAAAGCCCAGCAGCCAGCCGCCGCGCGCCGGCGGCGTCGCGTACAGCCGGCTCAGGCCTGGCAGCACGATGCCCGCCTGCGCCGCCAGGCGTATCGTGTCCAGCTCGTCCCTGCCCTCGTGCAGCAGACATGGCATCTGCAAGCCGCCCGGCGGCAGCTGCGCCGTGACGACGTGCGGCAGGTGCCGCTGCACGGCCTGCGCCATCGCATCGCGGCGCACGGCGTAGACCTTGCGCATGGCGCGCACATGGGCCGCGAAATGGCCGTCGGCGATGAAACGGGCCAGTGTCAGCTGGTCCAGCTGCGGCGTGTGGCCATCGAGGATGCTGCGCGCATGGGTCATCGGTTTCACCAGCGCGGGCGGCAGCACCATGTAGCCGATGCGCAGACCGGGATACAGCGACTTGGCGAAGGTGCCCAGGTAAATCGTGCGCTGCCGCGTGTCGAGCCCCTGCACGCAAGCCGTCGGCAAGCCCGCATAGTGGAACTGGCTGTCGTAATCGTCTTCGATGATCCAGCCCTGGCGCTCGGCGGCCCAGGCGGTCAGGGCCAGGCGGCGCTCGAGCGCCAGGGTGGCGCCCGTCGGGTATTGATGCGACGGTGTGACGTAAATCGTGTTGGCCCCGCTGCGGTCCGCGCGCAGGTGTTCGATGGACAAGCCATCGGCATCGACAGGCACGGGCACCACCTGCAATTGCGCCATCTCGAACGCTTTACGGGCGCCGAAATAGCCGGGGTCTTCCATCAGGATGGGGCCATGCGCGTCGGCCAGCACCTGCGCGCACAGGTACAGGGCCTGGCGCGTGCTGCTCAGCACCAGCACCTGGCCGGCCGTGGCCCGCGCGCCCCGCTCCAAATTCACATAGTCGGCGATGGCCTGGCGCAGCGGCTCGACCCCTTGCGGGTCGCCGTGCAGCAGCACATGGTGTTCGCTGGCGGCCTGGCGCCGCAAGCGCTCCCACACGTCGAGCGGAAAGGACCGCGTTTCCGGCAAGCCCGTGGCAAACGCCTTCACGCTTTGCTGGTCGGCCACGCCGCCGCTGGCGAGTATCTGCGCGCCGCGCGCGCTCAGCGCCACCGGCTGCGCGGACAAGGGCGGCAAGGCCGTCGCAGGCTTGCCCAGCAGGCTCGCGCCTATCGTCGGCGAGACGAAACTGCCCGATCCCGCCTGCCGTTGGAGATACCCGTCCAGGCGCAGCTGCGCATACGCCATTTCCACCGTATCGCGCGACACGCCCAGCGATTGCGCCAGCGCGCGCGTGGCCGGCAGGCGCACGCCGGGCGCCAGCACGCCATCGAGTATCAGCTGGCGCAGCGCGCGCTGCACGCGTACGCGCAGGTCGAGCGCCGCCAGTTCGGGCGCGGCGATGCGGAATTTCAGGGTGTCGAGTTCGAACTGCGGCGTCATGTGGCCTTGGCGCGGGCCGCATCCACGGTGGCCATGCTGCTGGCCAGCGAATAGCCGTGCTGCTGCAGCACGGCCACCAGCTGTTCACCGGCGCAGCCCAGACGCAGGTTTTCCGCCACCCAGTCCTGCCACTCGCGGCTGATGTCCGGCATGGCTTCCTCTTCCAGCGCAAGACCGAGTATGCACTTGGCCAGCAAGCCGTTGATGCGCTTGGTGTCGATCAGGTGCTGCACCACCGCATGACCCGAATGGGGGAACGGATGCAGGGTGCAGCGGCCAAAGGCGGCCAGGCGCTGCGCGTGCATGGCGTCGAGATTGACCGATTCGCTGGCGCTGGCGCCCGCATTGGCCACGTCCGGCCGCGTGCCAAAGGCCAGGTGGATCTGCGTCTTGTCCGTCGCCCTGGCGCGGCACAGGGCCGCCAGGTCCGGGTAGCCCGAAGGCGGCGGGTCTTGCGCCAGCGATTCCATCACGGATAGCCAGCGCAGTTCGTGGTACAGGTGCGCCTGCTGCACATCGAGGAAAGACAGCGGCCCGAAGGCGACGATCCGCTCAACCTCCAGCAGCAAGCCAAACATCACGGCCGCATACGCGCCCATGGACTGGCCGAGGGTGGTGACCTGGCTGGGCGCGATGCGGCGCACGAGATCGCGCAAGGCTTGCGCCGTCTCGTCGACGTGGTTGCCCAGGCCCGCGATGCGGCGGTGGTACCAGGCATTGCCCGAGTCGCGCACGAGGATTTTGTTCAGCGGCTGCCCGCTGGCCTGCTCCAGCTTGCGCAGGCGGCCGTAAAAATCAAAGGCGGGGCGCGTGGTCCACGAGACGAAGCCAAAGGCGATCACCAGCGGCGCGCCGGGCACGATGCGGTCGACCAGCACATCGTCGGCAGTGGTGGCGACCAGTCGGTTATCCAGCGCTTGCGCTTGCAACATCGGCCCGGCTCCCGTTCTAAGTGAAAACAGCAGAAAGCATGAGTGTAATGCCAGGGCTGGCAAAATGGAAACAATCGCCTGCGGTGCGATGACGAACCTGCAAAACCTGCTAGTGTGCAGGCATTCCATCTTCACAGGAGACTTCCATGCTGCATCGCCTGAAATACCTGCCCCTTGCCGCCGCCATCGCCATGGCCGGTGGTTGCACAACCACCTCCGGCAGCGCCAGCCCCGACGCCGCCCTGACGCCCAGCTACAGCCTGACGAATACCTACTGGAAGCTGACGCAGCTCGATGGCGCGCCCGTGACGATGGCGCCGGAGCAGGAACACGAAGTGCGCATCACCCTCACCGATGAGGGCAAGGTCCATGGTTTCACGGGCTGCAACCAGGTCATGGGCGGCTACACGCTGGCCGGCACGGCCCTGCGCTTCACGCAGCTGGCCAGCACCCGCATGGCCTGCCCGCCACCCCTGATGCAGCTGGAAAGCGCGGTACTGGCCAATTTGAACAGCGTGACGGGCTACCGCTTCGATGGCCAATTCCTGGTGCTGCTCAAGGATGGCGCACCCGTGGCTCGCTTTGAATCGGTCTACCTGTGAAATAAAAACCGGCTGCCGTTACAATGGCTTCCAAACCATCATTTGGAAGGAAGCCATGTCTGCCCTGCCCTCGCCGTCCGCAGTTCCCCCGCCATCGGTCGCCGGCCGCTACCGAGCTTTTCTTTTTGACATGGACGGCACCGTCATCAATTCCATCGCCGCCGCCGAACGCATCTGGGGCACGTGGGCGCAGCGCCAGGGCCTCGACGTGACGGCCTTTTTGCCCACCATCCACGGCGCGCGCTCGGTCGACACCATCGCAAAACTGCGCTTGCCCGGCGTCGACGCGCAACGCGAGTCGCAAGGCATCACGGATGCTGAAATCATCGATGTGGATGGGATTATTGAAATCACGGGCGCGCTGCGCTTTTTGGAATCGCTGCCGCCCGCGCAATGGGCCATCGTCACCTCGGCGCCGAGGGCGCTGGCCTTGGCCCGCTTGAAGGCGGCGGGCATGCCGATACCCGCCATCATGGTGACGGCGGAAGACGTCAAGGCGGGTAAACCAAAGCCCGATTGCTACCTGCTGGCGGCGCAAAAACTGGGCGTGGCGCCTGCGGATTGCCTCGTGTTCGAGGATGCATCCGTCGGCATAGAGGCGGGAGAAGCGGCGGGCGCGAAGGTCATCGTCGTCACGGCCACGCATGCGCACCCGCTGGCGACGCGCCACCCGGCCATCGACAATTATGAAGCCATCGTGGCAACCGTCGATAGCGACGGCTTTATTGTCCTGGCCGAGACGGCTGCAGCACGCGCGACAAGATAGTCTGCTCCAGCGCGGCGAAGGCCGCATGGCCGCGCTGGCGCGGGCGCGGCAAGTCCACCTGCACGTCCATGGTGATCTGGCCATCCTCGATCAGCAGCACCCTGTCGGCCAGGGCCACGGCTTCGGCCACGTCATGCGTCACCAGCACGGCCGTGAAACCGCGCGCCAGCCATAGCGACTCGATCAACTGCTGCATCTCGATGCGCGTCAGGGCGTCGAGCGCCCCCAATGGCTCGTCGAGCAGCAGCAGTTGCGGCTCGTGCACGAGCGCGCGCGCCAGCGCCACGCGCTGCTTCTGCCCGCCCGACAGGGCCGACGGCCAGTCGTTTGCCCGTTCGGCCAGGCCCACCGTCCACAGCGAGGCGGCCGCCGCGCCGACGGAACGGGGTAGCCCCAGGGCCACGTTGTCGAGCACAGTCTTCCATGGCAGCAAACGCGATTCCTGGAACATGATGCGGATATCGGGCGCGCCCGCGCCGCTGCCGATGGCAACCTTGCCGTCATCGACGCTTTCCAGTCCCGCGATCGAGCGCAGCAAGGTGCTCTTGCCGCAGCCGCTGCGTCCCACGATGGCGACGAATTCTCCCGCTTCCAGCTGCAGGTCGACGTTTTTCAACACCGGACGTTCGCCATAGGCCTTGCTCAATTGCGTCAGTGCCAATGGCACGCCGCGGCGCGCCAAAGGAGCTTGCGGCGCCACCCTGGCCTGCGGTGGCGCACCGGCCGGGTCGTATTGCACGAAGTGCGACAAAAAGTCCGTTTCGATCTGGATGGGGGCGAGCAGCATGGTATTTTCTTTCCTCATTATCGGTAAGCGGGATTCCAGCGCAGGCAGTGGCGCTCGAGACGGCGCGAGAACAGATCGGCCAGCTTGCCCAGCAAGGCGTACAGCAAAATTCCCACCAGCACCACGTCCGTTTGCAGGAATTCGCGGGCATTCATCGTCATGTAGCCGATGCCGGCCTGCGCCGAAATGGTTTCGGCGACGATCAGCAGCACCCACACGAGGCCCAGCGAGAAGCGCACGCCTACCAGAATCGAGGGCATGGCGGCCGGCAGGATCACGTCGCGGTACAAGGGCCAGCCCGAGAGACCATAGCTTTTCGCCATTTCGATCAAGCCCTGGTCGGCCGAGCGGATGCCGTGGAAGGTGTTCAGGTAGACGGGAAAGAACACGCCGACGGCCAGCAGAAACAGCTTCGCCGTCTCGTCGATACCGAACCACAGGATCACCAGCGGGATCAGGGCCAGCGCCGGGATGTTGCGCACCATTTGCAGTGTCGTGTCGAGCAGGGTTTCCGCATGGCGAAAGCTGCCCGTCAATAAGCCCAGCAGCAGGCCCAGTCCCGCACCGACGGCAAAACCGACCGTCGCGCGCCACAAGCTTGTTTTCAGGTGCAGCCACAGTTCGCCCGATACGGCCAGGTGCCAGAAGGCCTTTGCCACGGCCCACGGCTCGGGCAGGATGCGGCTAGACAGCCAGCCGGCTTGCGACGCCAGTTGCCAGGCCAGCAGCAGCGCCACGGGCAAGGCCCATGGCGCCAGCACCTTGCTCCACGGCGTACCGGGCAGGCGCTTGACGATGGCCGCCGCCATCTCAGGCCGCCTTTTTCTGCGCCGCGGCCGGCACGATATTGCTGGCCATGACTTCGCCGAAGGGTCCCGTCAGTGACTGCTCACCCACGGCCTTGCCCTTGCCCAGCAGCGGGAACACCAGTTCGGCGAAGCGGTACGACTCCTCCAGGTGCGGATAGCCCGAGAAAATGAAGGTATCGATGCCCAGGTCCGCGTATTCCTGCATGCGCGCCACCACCGTCGGCCCGTCGCCGACGAGGGCCGTGCCCGCGCCGCCGCGCACCAGGCCCACGCCGGCCCACAGGTTGGGCGACACTTCGAGCTTGTCGCGCCGCCCGCCATGCAGGGCCGCCATGCGCTGCTGGCCCACGGAATCCATCTTGCCGAAGGCCGCCTGCGCCTTGGCGATGATGTCGTCATCGAGGTGGCTGATCAGTTCATCGGCCGCGCGCCAGGCCGCCTCGTTCGTTTCGCGCACGATCACGTGCAATCGAATGCCAAACCGGACTGTGCGTCCCCGTTTTGCAGCGCGCGCGCGGATATCGGCGATTTTCTCGGCGACGGCGGCGGGCGGCTCGCCCCACGTCAGGTACACGTCCATCTGCTCGGCCGCCAGTTCATGCGCCGGTTCCGACGAGCCGCCGAAATACAGCGGTGGATACGGTTTCTGCACGGGTGGATACAGGGTTTTCGCGCCCTTCACCTGGATATGCTTGCCCTCGAAATCGTAGCCGGCCGCCCCGCCCTCGCCCGCCAGCGTGGCACGCCACACCTTGATGAATTCATCGGAAATCTCGTAGCGCTTGGCGTGGTCGGCAAACAGGCCGTCCGCTTCCAGCTCGCCCTGGTCGCCGCCCGTGACGACATTGATCAACAGGCGGCCATTCGACAGGCGGTCGAACGTGGACGCCATGCGCACGGCCAGGCCGGGCGTGGACAGGCCGGGGCGGATGGCGACGAGGAACTTGAGCTTTTGCGTCACGCTGATCAAGGACGAAGCCACCACCCATGCATCTTCGCATGAGCGGCCCGTCGGCAGCAGCACGCCGTCGTAGCCGAGCGTGTCGGCAGCCACGGCCACCTGGCGCAAATAATCGGCATCGACGGGACGCGCGCCCTGCGACGTGCCCAGGTAGCGGCTGTCGCCGTGGGTAGGGATAAACCAGAAGACATTCAATGACATGGTGTTCTCTATCTCTCTTTGTTTATTTGGTGGCGACTTGCTTGACGGGCAGCAGCGCATCCTTGACGACGATCGGTTTCGGGATCAGCTTCAGGCTGGAAAACGCATCGGCCACTCTTTGCTGCGAAGCGATGACGTCGACCGACACGGGTTTGACGCCGTACGCATAGCGCGAGGCGGCCAGCGCCACGACATCCTTGCCCAGCCCAGTCTGTGTCGACAGGATCGTCGCCACTTCGTCCGGGTTGTTGCGGCCCCAGTCGTCGACCTTGGCCACTTCATCGAGCACGATGCGCAGGATCTCGGGATTTTTTTCCGCATAGCTGCGCGAGGCCAGGTAGAACTGGTAGTTCGCCACCAGGCCCTTGCCATCGGCCAGCACGCGCGCGCCCAGCTGCTTTTCGGCAGCCGCCAGGAACGGATCCCAGATGGCCCACGCATCCACGCTGCCCCGTTCAAAAGCGGCGCGCGCATCGGCCGGCGGCAGGAAGACGGGCTGGATGTCGGCATACGCGACACCGGCCTTTTCCAGCGCCTTCAACAACAGGTAATGCACGTTCGAGCCCTTGTTCAGGGCGATTTTCTTGCCCTTCAAGTCGGCCAGGGTGCGCAAGCCGGAACCCTTGGGCACGACGATGGCTTCACTGGCCGGCGACGCCGGCTCATTGCCGACGTAGACCAGGTTGGCGCCGGCCGCCTGGGCAAAGATCGGCGGCGCCTCGCCCACGGTGCCGAAATCGATGCTGCCCACGTTCAAGCCTTCCAGCAGCACGGGGCCGGCCGGGAATTCCGTCCATTTCACGCCCACGCCCTGCTCGGCCAGGCGCTTTTCCAGAGTCCCGCGCCCCTTCAACAAGGTCAGGGTGCCGTATTTCTGATAACCGATACGCACCTCTGCCTTGGCCTGCGCCTGCGCCGTGGCCGGCATGCCGGCCGCCATCACGCCGGCGGCGGCGGCAAACAGCAAGCCCAAAGTGGTACGGCGCGAGAGTCGTTGTGCGTGGCGGTGTGTCATGGAAGTTCCTTGGTCGGTGAATAATCAGGCGGCTTGATAGTGGGACGCGTACGGCTGGTCTTGCAGCGAACGCACGGGGATCGGAATATCGGCTGGCGCGGACGGACGCTGTCCCTGCAGCACGAACAGGCCGGTGGAGAGTTCCTCGATGCCTGCCTGCACGCGGTCGGCAATCGGCGCATCCAGGCTCAGGCCCCCTTCTTCATGCCACGCCAGTTGCTGCGCATTGGCATAAATGCTGGTGAAGACTTGCTTGGCGCCCAGCGCATGCAGCACGGGACGCAGCGCGTAATCGAGCGCCAGGGTGTGGGCATGGCCGCCGCCCGTGGCCAGCGGCAGCACCAGCTTGCCCGCCAGGCCATCTTGCGGCAACAGGTCGAGGAAGGCTTTCAGCAGCCCTGTATAGGACGCCTTGTAGATGGGCGTGGCGATCACGATGGCGTCCGCATCGGCCACGGCGCGCACGGCGCGGGCAATCGCCGCGTCGTCGTAGTCGGCCAGCAGCAAGGCGCGCGCCGGCAAGTCGCGCACATGCAGCTGGGCATAGCTGTGGCCCTGCAGCGCCAGCTGTTCGCCGATATGCAGCAGCAGGCGGCTGGAACTCGATGGGAGTTGCGGGCTACCGCCCAATAACAAGATGCTCATGTGATGCCCGTCCCTGTAGGTTGTCGAAAGTGGCGTTGCTCGGATGCTTGCAGCCTATCGCCATCAGAAGCCCAGTAAAACGAATGCTTTCGCGCTTCGATATGCGTTTTTTGACTATCCGGGCCTGACGCCCCGCAAGCGAAGGCGCCGGTCTCCGCATGGCTTTTTTCGCATATCCATGCGCGGTTTTCTTCGTGTACGGCGCACGCCTGGCGGTGCAATATCGGCGTCATCGTCTTTCTTGAATGTCACTCATGTCCAGCGCTTTTCTCCATGCCGCCCGCCCCGACGCATTTGCAGCGGAACCCCTGCAGGACGCCATCCGCATCGCAACAAAGCTGGCCGCGCGCCTGGCTGAAACGGCCAATGCCCGCGACCAGGCCGGCGGCCATGCGGCGCAGGAACGCGAATGGCTGCGCGAGTCGGGTTTGCTGACCCTGTCGATTCCCGTGGAATTCGGCGGCCAGGGCGCGTCGTGGCCCCTCGTCTACCAGGTGATCCGTATTCTGGCGCGCGCCGACAGCGCGCTGGCGCACGTCTTCGGCTTCCACCATTTGCAGCTGGCCGGCCTTCAGCTGTATGGCAGCGCGCAGCAGCAACGCCGCCTGCTCACCTTGACCGTCGACGAGCGCCTGTTCTGGGGCAATGCCTTGAACCCGCTCGACAAACGGGTCACGGCCACCGACAGCGATGACGGCTATATCCTCGACGGCATCAAGAGCTTTTCTTCCGGCTCCGTTGGTTCCGACTGGCTGACCGTCTCCGCCTGGCACGCGCCCACGCAGACGGCGCTGATCGCCGCCCTGCCCACGCGCCAGGACGGCGTGACCGTGCAGGCGGACTGGGACGCCTTCGGCCAGCGCCAGACGGACAGCGGCAATGTGCATTTCCAGGCCGTGGCCCTGCCGCGGGACCTGGTGCTGCAGGCGCCCGCGCAAGCCGCCACGCCGCAAGCGACCGTGCGCTCGCAGATCGCGCAACTGATCATGAGCAACCTCTATCTGGGCATCGCCGAAGGCGCGTTCGAGGCGGCTCGCCGCTACACGGGCGAACAGGCGAAAGCCTGGTTTGCCTCGGGCGTGGACAAGGCAACGGACGACCCATTGGTGCAGCACCGCTATGGCCAGCTGTGGCTCTTGCTGCGTCCCGCGCAAGTGCTGGCCGACAGCGCGGCGCAGGAACTGGAAAAGGTGTTCCGCAAGGGCGCGCTGGTGACGGCGCGCGAACGGGGCTTGCTGGCCGTGGCCGTGGCCGAAGCCAAGTGCCTGGCGCACAAGGCGGGACTGGAGATCAGCAGCCAGATGTTCGAACTGACGGGCGCCCGTTCCACCTCGGCCCAATACGGCTACGACCGCTACTGGCGCAACGTGCGCGTGCACACCCTGCACGACCCCATCGACTACAAGCTGCGCGACCTGGGACGCTTTGCCTTGAACGGCACTGTGCCCGAGCCGACCGCGTATTCGTAATTCACCCACCTAGGAGCTAACATGACCATCGCCCGCCGCACCATCGTCCTCTCCGCCCTGGCCCTGGCCTTGAGCGCCAGCCTGGCCCACGCCAAGGATCCGAAAGACATCACCATCGGCACCAGCGCCGGGCCGTACGCGGACCAGATCAAGCTGGGCATCAAGCCTATCCTGGAAAAGCAGGGCTACAAGGTCAAGCTGGTGGAATTCAACGACTACATCCAGCCGAACTTCGCGCTGGCCGAGGGTTCGCTGGACGCCAACGTCTTCCAGCACATCGTCTACCTGAAGAAATTCGCGCTGGAACACAAGCTGGCCCTGACGGATCTGATCACGATCCCCACGGCGCCGATTGCCATCTACAGCAAGAAGCACAAGACCTTGGACGACGTGAAGGAAGGCACGACGGTGGGCTTGCCGAACGATCCGACCAACCAGGCGCGCGCGCTGGTGCTGCTCGACCAGCTGGGCTGGATCAAGCTGCGCGCCAGCTTCGACCCCGTGCGCGCGTCGGAAAAGGATATCGCCGTCAACACGAAGAAAATCAAGCTGCTGCCGCTGGAAGCGGCGCAGCTGCCACGCTCGCTGGGCGACACCGATTACTCCTTTATCAACGGCAATTACGCCCTGGCGTCGGGGCTGAAGCTGACGGAGGCGCTGGTGGCCGAGAAAATCTCGCACAACTACATCAACCTGGTGGCCATCCGCACGGCGGACAAGGACAAGCAGTTCGCCAAGGACCTGGCGGCCGCCTACCGCTCGCGCGAATTCCTCGACATCACGAACAAGCACTTTGCCGGCTATTCGAAACCCGATTACCAGCAAGCGTTGCAGACGGCGGCCAACTCGGTGACCAAATAAGTCATGGCAAAGACGATACGCTTCAACGCCTTCCAGATGAATACCGTCGGCCACCAGTCACCGGGATTGTGGACGCATGCGCGCGATCGCAGCCACCGCTATACCAACCCCGAACACTGGACGGAGCTGGCACGGCTGCTGGAAGCGGGCCTGTTCGACGCGGTGTTCCTGGCCGACGTGCTGGGCGTGTACGACGTGTACCGGGGCAGCCTCGACGCGGCCCTGGAACACGGCGTGCAAGTGCCGCTGAACGATCCGCTGGCCCTCGTGCCCATCATGGCGCAGGCGACCACGCACCTGGGTTTCGGCGTCACCTGCGCCCTCACCTACGAACATCCGTACACGTTCGCGCGGCGCATTTCCACGCTCGACCACCTGACGGGCGGGCGCATCGGCTGGAATATCGTCACAGGCTATCTCGATAGCGCGGCGCGCAACCTGGGCTTGAGCCAGCAACTGGGCCACGACGAGCGCTACGACCTGGCCGACGAATACCTGGACGTCGTCTACAAGCTGTGGGAAAAGAGCTGGGACGACGACGCCGTCGTCAACGACAAGGCGCGCGGCATCTACGCCGATCCCGCCAAGGTACATCCGATCAACCATGCCGGGCGCCACTACCAGGTGCCCGGCATCCATTTGTGCGAGCCGTCGCCGCAACGCACGCCCTTGCTGTACCAGGCGGGCACCTCGCCGCGCGGCACGCGCTTTGCGGCGCGCCACGCGGAAGCGACCTTTGTCAGTGGCCCCAGCAAGACGGTGGTCAAGCGTTATGCGGACGACTTGCGCGCGGCCGTGCGGCAAAGCGGGCGCGATGGCGACGCGCTGCTGATCTATGCACAGGCGCTCGTCATCACGGGCGCCACCGAGGAAGAAGCGCGCGCAAAACACGCCGACTACCTGCGCCACGTGAATATCGAGGCGGCACTCGTGCTGCTGTCCGGCTGGACGGGCGTCGATTTCAGCCGCTACCCGCTCGACGCCACCATCGACTACATCGACTCCCCGGCAGGCCGCTCGGCGCTGGCTTCGTTCAGCCAGGCCGACCCGGACCGCAAGTGGACGGTGCGCGAAGCGGCCGAATACATCGGCCTGGGCGGGCGCGGCCCCGTCATCGTCGGCGATGCGCGCCAGGTGGCCGACCAGCTGGAAAGCTGGCTCGATGAAACGGGCATCGACGGTTTCAATCTCGCCTTCGCCGTCGCGCACGACAGCATGGCCGACGTGGTGGCCCACATCGTGCCGGAACTGCAACGGCGCGGCCGCTACCGCACGCAATATGAAGAAGGCAGCTTGCGCCACAAGGTCTTCGGCCAGGGCCCGCGCCTGCCTGCCGGTCATGCGGGACGCCAGGTCAGCATCGCACCCGCAGACGACGCCGCCCTGGCAGCGGCTTGACCCATCCGATTCCCCATTCAAGGACACCATGAAACGCAGAACCCTCTTGCAACTGGCCGCCAGCGGCGCCACCCTCGCCGCCTTGCCCGGCCTCACCCGCGCCGCCGCGCAAGCGCCGCTGAAGGAGCTGCGCCTCGACTACGCCTATTATTCGCCCACCAGCCTGGTGCTGCGCCGCTTCGGCTGGCTGGAAGAAGCGTTCAAGCCGGACGGCACCAGCATCAAGTGGGTGCTCAGCGCGGGCAGCAACCGCGCGCTCGAATACCTGAACGCCAACAGCATCGACATCGGCTCGAGCGCCGGCCTGGCCGCCCTGCTGGCGCGCGCCAACGGCAACCCTATCCGCGCGCCGTATATTTTTTCGCGTCCCGAGTGGACGGCGCTGGTGGTGCGCAAGGATAGCCCCATCCGCAGCCTCGCCGACTTGAAAGGCAAGAAGGTGGCCGCCACCAAGGGCACCGACCCGTATCTGTTTCTGCTGCGCGCATTGAAGACGGCGAGCCTGAAACGCGGCGATATCGAACACGTCAGCCTGCAGCATGCCGACGGCCGCGCGGCACTGGAGCAGGGCAAGGTCGATGCCTGGGCCGGCCTCGATCCGCACATGGCCGCCAGCGAACTGGAAGCGGGGTCGCGTCTGATCTACCGCAACGTGGCGTTCAACACCTACGGTTTCCTGAACGTGCGCGAGGAATTCCTCGCCAGCCGCCCCGCCGAAGTAGGCAAGGTGATACAGGCCTACGAACGGGCGCGCGCCTGGATACGCGCCTATCCGGCCGAGGCGGCAAAGATCCTGTCGGAGGAAGCGAAGGTCAGCCTGCCGGTGGCGCTGCTGCAGGTGAAGCTGCGCAGTGACTTCAGCAATCCGCAGCCGTCGAGCGAACATGTGAAGGCCCTGCTGGTGGCCGCGCCCATCCTCGTCGATGAAGCGCTGGTCAAGCCGGGCGCCGACTTGAACCGCGCCATCGCGGACCTGGTCGACACGCGCTTCGCCGCCCCCTTCATCGGCAAAGCGTAAGCGCTCATGGCCAGAGACACGCTCGCCGCACCGGCACAGGCCAACGAGACCGGCGTCCGGCGCAAGCTTCCTCCCTTGCCGCGCGCGGCGCTTGGCCTGCTGCTGCCCACCCTGGCGCTGCTGGCGGCGGAACTGGGCGTGCGCGCGGGCGCCATCCCCGCCAACCTGCTGCCCGCGCCCAGCGACATCGCCGCCACCATCGCCGACCTGGCGCGCCAGGGCCTGGCCGGCCACGTATTGGCCAGTACCGCACGCGTGGCCATCGGCTTTGCGGGCGGCGCGCTGCTGGCCATCGTGCTCGGCGCGGCCGTGGGCTTGAACCGCACGGTGGAGGCGCTGCTCGACCCCACGTTCCAGGCCTTGCGCGCGATTCCCTCGCTGGCCTGGGTGCCTTTGCTGTTGCTGTGGCTGGGCATCGATGAAGCGCCCAAGCTGGTCCTGATCGGCATCGGCGCCTTCTTCCCCGTCTACATGGGCGTGGCGTCGGGCATCCGCGACGTGGACCGCAAGCTGATCGACGCGGCCCGCATGTACCGTTTGAGCCGCCCCGCGCTGGCGCGGCGCGTGCTGCTGCCGGCCGCGCTGCCGGCCATCTTCACGGGCTTGCGCAACGGTTTGAGCCTGGCCTGGATGTTCATGGTGGCGGCAGAACTGATCGCCGCCAGCCAGGGCCTCGGCTATCTGCTCAGCGACGGGCGCGAAACGAGCCGCGCCGACATCGTGCTGGCCGCCATCGTGCTGCTGGCCGTGCTGGGCAAGGCCAGCGACAGCCTGATGCAGCGCCTGGAAACCCGTTTGCTCGCCTGGCGCGACAGCTATGCCACTCCCTGACGAAAGCCCCCACGCATGACTGCCCTGCTTGACATTGCCATCCATGACAAATCCTATGGCGCGCGGCGCGTGCTGCACAACCTGCAGCTGCAACTGCACCAGGGCGAGATCGTCAGCCTGATCGGCGCCAGCGGCTGCGGCAAGAGCAGCCTGCTGTCCATCGTGGCGGGGCTCGATACGGACTTTCGCGGCACATTGCGCCTGGGCGGCCAGCTGCTGACGGGCGTGCACGCCGACATCGGCCTGATCTTCCAGGAACCGCGTTTGTTTCCCTGGCTGACGGTGGCGCAAAACATCGCCTTCGGCCTCGGTGCCGGTGGCGCAGACGATCCCAGGGTCGCGCAATTGCTGGAGGAAGTGGGCTTGCAAGGCCATGCGCACAGCCTGCCCAAGCAGCTGTCGGGCGGCCAGGCGCAGCGCGCGGCGATTGCCCGCGGCCTGTTCGGCCAGCCACGCATCCTGCTGCTGGACGAACCGTTTTCCGCCGTCGACGCTTTTACGCGCATGAAGCTGCAGGACTTGCTGGCCGCCGTCGCCGCGCGCCATGGTTTGAG
The DNA here is from genome assembly GCF_011601275.1 of Janthinobacterium lividum. Lineage (GTDB taxonomy): Bacteria > Pseudomonadota > Gammaproteobacteria > Burkholderiales > Burkholderiaceae_D > Janthinobacterium > Janthinobacterium lividum_E. The sequence continues at coordinate 105,866 of NZ_JAAOLY010000007.1, forward strand.
CGTGCTGCTGGTCACGCACGATATCGACGAAGCGCTGTACCTGAGCGACCGCATCGTCATGCTCGATACGCGCGCCGGACCGCCGCGCGCCCATTACGACGTGGCCGCGTCCCGGCCGCGCCTGCGCACGCCGGCGGCGCAAGCCCAATTAAAAGAAACCATCCTCGGCGAACTGCACGCCGCACACGCGATCTGAGACTGGCTCAGCGCCAGTGACAAGCCTTGCCATTCATGTTAGCTTGCCATGTTAAAAACAAACAGGCGGCTACGTGCACCTTTCCCTACTTACCGTCCTCGCCATCCTGGCCCTCGACCACAGCGCGGCGCACGCCGACGCGCAGGCCGACACCGGCCAGGCCGTCCACGTCAACAGCATCCGCAATCCGGAATTGAAATCCTACCGCGTGATGGCCGCCGGCCTCGATGCCTTTGACGACTACCATGCACTGGCACCCAAGGCGCGCGAAGTGCGCTTCCAGCTGATTCCCGGACCCGACGCTCCGGCGGACGCCATGCAGGACGTGACCTTGCGCATCGCCGGTAACGACACCACGATCCCCGTGCCCCTGTCGGCCAATGGCAGCTTTGTGCTGCCCCGCAGCGCGCAAGCCGACAGCGAAGATGCAGACCTGGTCACCAACAGGAAGCAAGGCCAGTTCCGCTGGCAGGCCAGCGTCCGCAGCGACGGTGTGCCGCCCGGCATGCGCCGCCTGGGCGACTTGCGCCTGCAATGCCAGGTGACGGTCGCCATCGCCAAGAAAGAGACTCCATTTTTGATACGCACCCTGGTCGCCACCAAGCTGCGCACCACCGACTGGTGTTCCGCCGACGCGCTCAAGATGGGCACGCACAGCGATCCGGCCATCGCCAGCGCCACCCTGCTCGATGGGGAGCGCCGCGTCGCGCTGCAGGTGAAAAATGGCGGCACGTCCTTCCTGGCCCCCGTGGGCGATACCCGCTATGCGGACGATACCCTGATCGAACTGGTGTACAAGGACACTGGCGATGCGCCGCCCGCATCGTTGTGACGTTTGCGTCCGGCCCCGTTCCATGTCAGCATACGCGACCTTGGCAACACGGATAAGGATCGCAATGTCCCTCACATTTACACGCGCGCCGACGCTGGCACTGGCGCTTCTGCTGGCCAGCCCCGTCGCCCAGGCACAGACGCCGGGCTGCGATGTCTGCGCCATCTGGAACGCGGACCAGGCGCCGTTCCGCATCTTCGGCAATACCTATTATGTGGGCGTGAAAGGTCTCAGCTCCGTGCTGGTGACGTCGCCGCAGGGCCACGTGCTGATCGACGGCGGCTTGCCGGAGTCGGCGCCCAAGATCATCGCCAATATCGCCACCCTGGGCTTTCGCATCGAGGATGTGAAACTGATCCTCAATTCGCACGGCCATATCGACCATGCGGGCGGCCTGGCCGAACTGCAGCGGCGCAGCGATGCGCTGGTGGCGGCCAGCCCGTCGGCCGCGCTGGACCTGGCGTCGGGCGAAGTGGGCCCGGACGATCCGCAATACCACGCGCTGCCCAAGTACCCGCCCGTCAAGGACATGCGCCTGGCGCGCGACGGCGGCCAGTTCAATGTCGGTCCCGTCAACCTGACGGCGCACGCCACGCCGGGCCACACGCCCGGAGGCCTGAGCTGGACATGGCAATCGTGCGACGGCCCCCGCTGCCTGAACATGGTCTACGCGGACAGCCTCAACGCCGTTTCGCGTCCCGGCTTCAAGTTCAGCGCCAGCAGCGAATATCCGAACGCGGTGGCGGACTTGCGTCACAGCTTCGAGACGCTGGAAAATCTGCCGTGCGACGTGCTGATCTCGGCCCACCCGGAAGCATCGCAGTTGTGGGAAAGGCTGGAAGCGAGCGCCACTGCCGGCAGCGAGGCATTTGTCGACCCGCAGGCTTGCCGCGCCTACGTGGCGGCGGCGCGCACCGTGCTCGAGTCCCGCCTGGAACAGGAAAAACAGCAGTGAACTTGCCAGCGAGCTTGTCAACCGTGCACGCTGGCGTGGCGCCGATCTGCTACGCTGACGGCTATTACTTATCACGTTAACCAGGAAATACCATGTTCACACTCGCCAGACTGATTCCCCTCGCCGCCATCGTCGCCATCGCGGCCGGCTGCGCGCAAACGCCCGTGCGCAGCGATGCCGCCGCCGCGCCTGGCGCCACCTCAGCCGCCAAGCCGGCGCCGAAGCTGACGGGCACGCAGTGGAAGCTGAAGGAATTGAAGGGCAAGCAAGTGGTGCGCAAGGCGCCCGAGCAACGCGAAGTGACCCTGCAGCTGGCCGAAGGCCGCGCCAGCGGCAACAGCGGCTGCAACCAGATGATGGGCGGCTACACCAGCGATGGCGTCAGCACCTTGAACTTTGGACAGCTGGCCGGCACCATGATGATGTGCCAGCCGCAGGACATGGACCTCGAGCGCCTGCTGCTGACCACCCTGGGCGAAGTCAATGGCTACCGCTATGCCGACCAGGAATTGCTGCTGCTGAAGGATGGCGTGCCAGTGGCGCGGTATGAAGTCCTGACGGTGAAGTAAAACTGTGGGGTCAGTCGCTTCGCGATCGGAATGCGTCCCATTGGGCGCATTCCCCCGCCGGGTCTGACCCCAGCCCTAACTCTGGATTACGCCCCTTCCGCCGCACCTAATCGTTACGCATCTGCGCTTGAGATACATTACTCTCCGGCGGCACGCTCTGCGTCAGCCACACATTCCCCCCGATAGTCGATCCCGCGCCGATGGTGATGCGCCCCAGCACGGTCGCGCCCGCGTAGATCACCACGTCGTCTTCGACGATGGGGTGGCGCGGCGTGCCCTTGATCAGCGCGCCGCTTGCGTCCGCGGGAAAGCGCTTGGCGCCCAATGTCACGGCCTGGTACAGGCGCACCCGCTGGCCGATGATGGCCGTCTCGCCGATCACGACGCCCGTGCCATGGTCGATGAAGAACGATGCGCCGATGTGCGCGCCCGGGTGGATGTCGATGCCCGTCAGGGTATGCGCGATGTCGGCGATCAGGCGCGCAAGGAACGGTGCACCGAGCGCATGCAGGCGGTGCGCCAGGCGGTGGTACAGGATGGCGATGGTGCCCGGATAGCAAAGCATGATCTCGGCCACGGAGGTGGCGGCGGGGTCGCCCGCGTAGGCGGCCTGCACGTCCGACACCAGCAAGGCGCGGATATCGGGCAGGCTGGCGGCGAAGGCGCGCGTGATGTCGCGCGCCTGCTGCGCCAGGGCCGCATCGTCGCTGGCGGCATCGCCTTCGTCACCGGCCGGAACCGAGAACAGCAAGCCGCGCCGCACCTGTTCGCTGAGGCGGTTCAAGGTGGTGTTGAGGGTGTCGCCGACAAAGTAATCGATGCTTTCATCCGTCAGGTTGGGCCGTCCGTAATGCGTGGGGAACAGGGCCGCCGACAGGCCGTTGACGATGGTGGTGAGCGCTTCGCGCGACGGCAGTTCGCGCACCCTGCCGTTATGGCGGATCTTGTGCTTGTCTTCGCGCGAGCTGCGCAAGGCCTGGATCACGGGCCCCAGGTTCCACTGGGCCGTGTCGTCGGCGGGCGCCGCTGGATAAATGCTGTGCATGGCGTATCACTTCCAAAAATGGCAAACAAGCCGGGTCGCCCAAGCTTAGCGGCCAGCCATGGCGATTCAAACGAAGAATTTCAAGATTCAATATGCGAAAAACGCATATAGATCGCCTGGCGGCCTGCGATCAAACCCGATTGTTGCCACTAGCGTAAAATGACGGACTAACAAAAACACTCTTCAACATGACTAAATTATTAACATGGATTTTGGCGGGCCTGGCGATGGTCGGACCGCTTGCAATTGACACCTATCTGCCGTCGTTCCCCGCCATCGTGCAAGATTTCAATGCCAGCCCCCTGCTGGTGCAGCAAACCCTGAGCTTTTTCCTGTTCACGTTCGCCTTCATGATGCTGTTTTACGGCACCCTGTCCGACTCGTTCGGCCGCCGTCCCGTGATTCTCGTCTCGCTGGTGCTGTATGTGATCGCCTCCGTGGGCGCCGCGCTGGCGCCGTCGCTGGGCTGGCTGCTGGCCTGGCGCGTGCTGCAGGGACTGTCGGCGGGCGCCGGTTCCGTCATCGGCCGCGCCATCGTGCAAGACCGCTATTCGGGCGCCGCCGCGCAAAAAATTCTCTCGCACATCATGATGGTGTTCGCGCTGGCGCCGGCCATCGCGCCTGTGCTGGGCGGCTGGCTGCAGGTGGGCCTGGGCTGGCGGGCGATATTCTGGTTCCTCACGGCGTTCGGCGTGCTGATGTTCGTCGTCGTCTGGCGCGCGCTGCCGGAAAGCTTGCCGAAGGAACAGCGCCACGCCTTCCACCTGGGCGACATCGCCGTCAATTACTGGAAAGTGCTGTGCCACCGCCAATTCCTGCTGCTGTCGACGGCCATCGGCGCCGCCTTTGGCGGCTTCGCCCTGTACATCGGTTCGGCCGCCTACTTCATCATCAATATCCTGCACCTGCCGGAAACGGCGTTTGCCTGGCTGTTCATTCCCCTGATCAGCGGTATGGTGTTCGGTTCGGCCCTGTCGGCGAAAATCGCCCACCGCTACAGCCAGCGCCAGATGATCTGGGCCGGCTTTATCCTGATGCTGGTGGCGGCCGCCGCCAACATCGGCTACAACTATGTCTTTGCCGCCGAAGTGCCGTGGGCCGTGCTGCCGCTGTTCTTCTACTCGTTCGCCCTGTCGATCGCCATGCCGCCGATGACCCTGATGGCTCTGAACCACTTCCCCAACAACAGCGGACTGGCGTCGTCGATGCAATCGTTCATCCAGATGCTGCTGTTCGCCCTCGTCTCGGGCCTGGTGGCGCCGCTGCTGTTCGACAGCGCCTTGAACCTGGCGTATGGCGTGATGGCGGGGTTGCTGGTGAGTTTGGTTTGCTGGGTGTTTGCTCAAGGGAAGAGCAACGCGTAGGTCGGATTAGCGCGCAAGCGCGTAATCCGACCTACGGCCACGGTGCAGGGGTGACGTCAACATACTGCGCCCCGCCCTGCTCCGGCTCAGCCGCATCGCGCGTAGCCGGCTGGCTCAGGGAACCGGCCGGCGAACGCAAGCTGAGAATCTCCTTGCGCGCCTCGACGAAGTCCGCGGAACTGAGCGGGTGCTGCTGGTCGGGCCAGTGGCTGACGGCCCATTCCTGCAAGGCTTCGAAGCGCCGCCACAGTTCGGCTATGAATTCGCGGCGCGCTTCTTCGTGCTGCTCCGGCGTCTTGCCGGCGCCTTCCCCGATAGGTACTTGCATGGCTGCTCCCTGGCTGATCAATCATCCGTTCAGCCTACGCAGGGGGCAGCCAGCCGTCTGTTCGCGAACGAACACAGGATTTATTCAGGCATCTTGCGAAAGCCCACGGCCAGGCGGTTCCAGGTATTGATGGAGCCGATGGCCAGGGTGACGTTGACCATTTCCGCCGGCGTCAATTGTTCCGCCAGCACCGCGTAGTCTGCGTCGGACGCATGGTTCTGCGGCAGCAGGGTCAGCGCTTCCGTCCAGGCCAGCACGGCCCGCTCGCGTGGCGTGAAGAACGGTGTTTCGCGCCAGACGGACACGGCATACAGGCGGCGTTCCGTTTCACCCGCCTTGCGCGCGTCGCTCGTGTGCATGTCCACGCAAAAGGCGCAGCCATTGATTTGCGAGGCGCGCAGGCGGATCAGCTCGAGCAGCGAGTGTTCCACGCCCAGCTTGGCGATCGCCGCTTCCAGCGCATACATGGCCTTGATGGCATCGGGCGAAGCTTGCACAAAGTCGAGTCGTTGCTGTGTCATGATGGCATTCCTTGATAAAGTAGAGATACATCATTGTAGAAGCGCAAGTAGAGCGTGCGGCAGGCCAATCCCCCCGAAAAACAGCAGACCACCAGCAGACACACCATGGAATTACATATCCTGATCGACGGCACGCGCGACCTGGGCGGCCAGCTGTACCGCCAGCTCAGCGAAGCCATCCGTTCGGGCCGGCTGACGGACGGCCAGCAATTGCCACCCTCGCGCCTGCTGGCCAGCCAGCTGGGCCTGTCGCGCAAGACGGTGTCCGACGTGTATGACAAGCTCGGTTATGAAAAGCTGCTGGTCGGCAAGGTGGGCGTGGGCAGCTTCGTGCAGACGCCGCACGCCTCGCCGCAGCGGCGCCACGCCAGCACGCCGCTGGCCAGCGCGCAGCGCATCGCCCGCTGGGAAGCGACGCCCACGCCCCTGCGCCGCGCCAGCCAGGAAACGCCGGCGCGCTACGCCTTCATCGGCGGACGCGCCACGCCCGCGCACTTCCCGCAGGATGAATGGCGCGCCTGCATGCTGCACGCGCTGCGCCAGGGTGGCCAGGCGCGCGGCCGCTATGGCCCTGTGGAAGGCTTGCCCGCCTTGCGCGCGGCGATTGCCGGCCATGCCGCCTTCAGCCGCGGCATCCATTGCACCGAGGAACAGGTGCTCGTCACCAGCGGCGCGCAGCAAGCCTTGCACCTGCTGGCGCAAACCCTGCTGGAACCGGGCGACACGGTTGCCGTGGAAGAACCCGGCTACCCGGTGGCGCGCGCCGTGTTCGCCAGCCAGGGCGCGCGCGTGGTGGGCATCGAAGTGGACGAGAATGGCCTGATCGTCGGGCAAATCCCGGACGGCACGCGGCTGATCTATGTCACGCCCGCGCATCAATTCCCGCTCGGCATGCCGATGAGCATGGCGCGCCGTCACGCCTTGCTGGAGCGGGCGCAACAACTGGGCGCCATCATCATCGAAGACGATTACGACAGCGCGTTCCGCTACGAGGGCCGGCCCGAGGATGCGCTGCAAAGCATGGACCGCTATGGCATCGTCGCGCACGTGGGCAGCTTTTCCAAGATCATGCTGCCGGAACTGCGGCTCGGCTATGTGGTGCTGCCGCAAGCCATCGTGGCCGCCGTGCAGACGGTAAAATACCTGAGCGATTGCCATACGGCCAGCCTGGGCCAGCATGCGCTGGCCAAGTTCATTGGCGACGGCCATTTGCTGCGCCACATCCGCCGCTGCCACGACATCTATGCGGGGAGGCGCGAGCGGCTGCTGCACTGGTTCAACGGCCCGCTGGCGCCATGGTTCCGTCTGGTGCCTGCCAGCGCCGGCTTCCACGTGGCGGCCCTGGCGCAGGCGCCGCTCGATATCGCCGAATTGCAGCGCCGCGCGCGCCTGGCCGACATCAGCCTGTATGCGCTGGCCAGCTTTTACCACGGCCCCGCCCGCCATGAGGGCCTGTTCCTCGGCTATGGCGCCATCGACAAGCTCGATATCGACACGGCGCTGGCCAAGGTGCTGGCAATCCTGCAGGAAATAGCGCCCGTATCCGTCAGCGCGGCTGCCAGCGATAGTGTCCCGTAATCGGATAGCTGAACAGAATATTTTCCTCGCGCGCGCCCTCGCCGATGTTGTGGATGATGAGCGGCGTGCCGCTCCACGACTGCTTGTCGCTGACGATACCGATGTGCGTGAGGTTACCGGGCAGGCGCCACGTGACGATGTCGCCCGCGCGGTAAGCGTTCGCCTCCTTGCTTGGCGGCAGGCTGGTGCCGTGGCGGGTAAAGTAGGTGCCCAGGTTCGGCACGCGGCGGTGGTCGATATTGCGGTCAGGCCCCTTCATCTGCCAGCGTCCCTGCTGCTGGTACACCTGCCACGCCTTGCGCATGTCTTCGTGCACGAGCACCTGCAAATCCTGCCCCAGCTGGCGATAAGCGCGCACGATCACGTCCGTGCACACGCCCCGCTCGATAGGCACGTCGCCGCCCGGATAGGCGAGCCGCTCATAGCGCGGATCGTACTGCACCGTCACGCCCACCTGCCTGCGGGCGGCGGCGACGAGGGCTTGCGGGGTGGCAGGGACTGCCGAGGCCAGCATGGGCGCCAGGGCAAGCAACAGGGTGGAGAGCAGTTTGGTTGGCATCAACATCGGTGATCGGGTGGAAATGCCAACTTTACCGCAGCGGCAAGGAAAACGCCGTACGCTTAGACCGCGGTCAGTTGCGCCAGGTGGCCAGGGAAATCCACGGCCGTGCCAGCCGCATTGACGGTGTCGAAATAATCATGCCAGCCTGTGGCGGCGATGCCGGCCAGCAAGGCGTCCAGTGCCGCCTCGTCCGGGAAGCGCCAGACGGCATAGAATTGCCGGGCAGCCGCGTGCAGCTTGCCGCCATCGATGGCGCCCATGGCCAGCGCTTCGGCGCCCCTGCCGGACAAAGCCGCCATGCCGGCGCCCACCATGTCGAAATACGCCTGGCGCGCGGCGCCATCGAGGGCCAGCCAGGCCGGTTTCGGGCTATACAGTTCCAGCAGATAATGCATGTTTGTCCTCCAAAAAATCAAGAAAGCGAACGCAGCGCGCGCTGGCAGATGCGCTTGGTCGTGGCCGCAGGGCTTTCCAGCAGCCATTGCGCGCACAGGCTGCGCACCCAGTCCGGCTGACTCTTGGCCGCATCGTTGAGCCAGTTGGCCACGGAATCCTGCACGTAGACGGCCGGGTCGGCGCGCAAGGGCTGCAGCACGGGCAAGGCCAGCTGCGGCTGTTCTTTTAAGCGGGCAATATGCGCGCACCACACGCCGCGCGGGCGCAGCGCTTCGCAGGCAAAGCGGCGCACTCGCTCCGACGGGTCCGCCGTCCACTGCGCCAGCAAGCTGATGGCCTCGTCAAGATTCGCCGCCAGATGGGGACGCAGCGCCAGCCAGGCCCATTCGCGCACGCCAAAGTGGTTATCGTCGGCCAGCGGCCGCATGGCGGCCAGCTGTTGCGGCAAGCTCAAGCCAACCTGGGCGGCGATGGCAAAGCAGGCCCAGCCCCGTACCGTGTCGGATGGGTGGGCTTGCAGCAAAGCCAGGTCTGCGTTGGCGTCCAGCAGCAATTGCGCCGCCAGCGCCATGCGCTTGGTGATGCCGCCTGCCGCCTGCGCGCACATCCGCTCCAGCCCGGACGTAGTAATACCGGGCACGGCCGCAGCCAGCAGCTGGGCGAAATCGATGGCCAGCCCTTCCGTCAGGGTGGCGCTGGCCACGCTCCCGTTGTTCAGCAGGAGCAGGCGCGCGGGTGCGATGTCGGCGATGCCGCGGCTCATGGCGCACCCCGGTCCGTCTTGCGCCAGGCTTTCTCCAGCAGCGTGCTCAACATCTGCATTTCTGCCGGCGTGAAATCGGCAAACAGGCTGGCGATCCATTGCGCGTGCTCATCGACCAGGGTCGCGGCGGCGGCTTCTCCCTTGGCGCTCAGGCGTACCATCAGCTTGCGCCGATCAAGCTGGTCAGGATGGCGCGCCAGGAAACCGTCGCGCTCCAGGCCGTCGAGCAAGCCCGTGATGGTGCCGCGCGTCACCCCTGCCCGCTCGGCCAGTTCGTGCGGCGAGAGTCCGTCGGGCACGTCACGCAACAGGGACAGCAGCACAAACTTGCCTTCGGACAAACCATGTCGGCCCAGGCGCGCGGCGCAATCACCATCGATGGCGGACGCCAGGCCCAGCACTTCAAAGCACAGGCGCAGGCGCCCGATGGAGGCCGCAGTATCCGCGCCGAGCGCACGGTGCTGCACGTCAGCGAGCAAGGCCGTGTATTTCTGTTCGAGTTTCATCATAAGGCGCAATATAATATGGCGCCATATTAAATGTCAAATGGAAAACCTCGACGGTTTTCTCTGGATGTTTAAAATCGGGCCTTGTCTCGTGCCCACGCGACGATGGCATTCGCATCGATGGCGCCCGGCTGGCGCGCCACTTCCACGCCCTTGCGAAACAGGGCCAGGGTGGGAATGCTGCGGATATTGAAACGGCTGCCCAGGTCCGGCGACGCTTCCGTGTTCACCTTGACGACGCGAAACGCCGGTTCCAGGGTCTTGGCGGCTTGCACATAGAATGGCGCCATGCTGCGGCACGGGCCGCACCACGGCGCCCAGAAGTCGACCAGCACGGGAATGTCGCTGCGTTCGATATGCTTGAGGAAACGGGCGCTGGCCAGGTCCACGGGCTGGCCCGTGAATAAATCCTTCCGGCACTTGCCGCAAGTGGGCTGTTCCGCGAGCCGCGCAGCCGGCAAGCGGTTGACGGCGTCGCAATGGGGGCACACGATGTGCAGGGAGTCTGGCGTGGTGGTCATGGCATTCCTGGAAAGCGTAGCATCAAGTTGACGGCTATTCTACGGGGAATTGCCGCGCGCCGCAGACAGGCTGCGGCGCTTGTCCCGCTTACAGGAACAGCGAGGCGGCGATGGCCCACATGACGAGGGCAATGATGCCGTCGAGCACGCGCCATGCCATGGGCTTGGCAAACACGGGCGCCAGGTAGCGGGCGCCAAAGCCCAGCAGGAAGAACCACAGGGCTGAAGCCATGATGGCGCCGCCGGCAAAGTAGAAGCGTCCCACGCCTTCATGCTGGCCGCCGATGGAGCCGAGCAGGATGACCGTGTCCAGGAAGGCGTGCGGGTTCAACAGGCTGAACGCCAGCGCAGCGCCGATCACGGCCCAGTAGCCTTCGGGCGACTTGGCGGCCGACACCGTCAGGGCCGTTGGGCGCCAGGCCGACTTGGCCGCGCGCAAGCCGTAGGCGATCAGGAAGGTGGCGCCGCCAGCCTTGGCCCACAGCAGGAAATTAGGATTGTCGGCAATGAACGTGCCCATGCCGGCCACGCCGGCCGTGATCAAAATCGCGTCGCACACGAGGCAGACCAGGATGCAGGTGAGCACGTAATGGCGCTTCAAGCCTTGTTTCAGCAAGAAGGCGTTTTGCGTGCCGATGGCCACGATCAGGCTCGCGCCGAGCCCCATGCCTTTCAAGAAGATTGCGCTGTCCATATCGATTCCTTTATTGCTTTCCATCACGCGCACGGCCGCCCACGCTCTGCCGGCAAAGGCAAAGTCATCAGAGGTAGGTGGAGGGTGGTGCGGAACCGGGAGGACCGCGCGGCAGAGTGGAGTTGTTACCCTATTTCAACAGTGTAAAGAAAAAGTAAATATAAGTATAATGAATGATTCTAACCATATATAAGAGAAACTTATGCGCGTCGTCGATTACCGTGGATTGGCCGCCCTCGACGCCGTGATCGGCCTGGGCAGCTTTGAAAAGGCGGCGCAGGCGCTGGCAATCAGCCAGCCGGCCGTGTCGCAGCGCATCCGCACGCTGGAAAACCTGGAAGGCACCTTGCTGATCATCCGCAGCCACCCGCCCCTGCCCACGGAAGCGGGCCAGCGGCTGATCGCCCACTACCGGCAAGTCAAGCTGCTCGAAGCGGCGCTCGACGCCCAGCCCGGCCCCACCACGCAATTGCCGGCGCTGGCCATCGCCGTCAACGCCGACAGCGCCGCCACCTGGATTCCGGAAGCGCTGGGGCCGCTGCTGTTGCCGCCGTCCTGCCTGCTCGATATCCGCCTCGACGACCAGGACCACACCCTGAGCCAGCTGCGCGAAGGGCGCGTGTTTGCCTGCGTCACCAGCGCCAACGACCTGGTGGCCGGCACCACGGCCACGCCGCTGGGCGGCATGCGCTACCTGTGCGTGGCCTCGCCCGCGTTCGCGCAGCAGTGGTTTCCCCATGGCTTTACGGTGGAAGCCGTCAGCCAGGCGCCCGCCATCACGTTTGGCAGCAAGGATGCGCTGCACGAGCGCTATCTGCAGCACCGCCTCGGCTACACGGGCCGCTATCCGCACCATGTGCTCGGTTCGGCGCGCGACTTCGTACGCTTCATCGAAGCGGGCTATGCTTATGGCATGGTGCCTTTGCTGCAGGCGGAAACGGCGCTGGCCGCCGGCAGGCTAGTCGACGTGGCGGCCGGGCAAGCGCTCGACGTGCCACTGACCTGGCATGCCTGGGATATCCAGACGCCCCTCACGCGCACCCTGTCGGACGCCGTCATCGCCACGGCGCGCAAATGGCTGCTACAGGATTGATTGACGCATGCAACATTTATCTATGCTAGAGAGCAACTTCCCCGTGTGCGCCCTGCCCAGCCTGGCCTACACTGCAAGCATCATCATTCACCATCGGGAGCCAGCATGACGATCCTGCGTACCACCCTGCTCGGTTTGCTGGCGGCCATCCCGCTCGCTGCCGGCCTGGCCGCCTGCTCGCCCTTGACGGCCATCAATGCCCTGTCGTCCGGCAGCGCCTCGCAAGTGACGCGTGGCCTGGCCTACGGCCCCCTGCCACGGCAGAAGCTCGATGTGTACGCCCCAAAAATCCGCACGGGACCCGTGCCCGTGGTGGTGTTCTTTTATGGCGGCAACTGGACGACGGGCGAGCGCGCCGATTATGCCTTCGTCGGCCATGCGCTCGCCGCGCGCGGCTATCTGGCCGTGATCGCCGATTACCGGCTGTATCCCGACGTGCACTACCCCGAAATCTTGCAGGATGCGGCCCGTGCAGTGGCCTGGGCCGCAATGGAGTCGAGCCGCCATGGGGGCGATCCGGCGCGTCTGTTCGTCATGGGCCATAGCGCCGGCGCCTACAACGCGGCCATGCTGGCGCTCGACGCCAGCCTGCTGGCGCGCCACGGCATGCGTCCGCAAGACTTGCGGGGCTGGATAGGCCTGGCCGGCCCCTATGATTTCCTGCCGATCGAAAACATCATCACCCGGCCCGTGTTCTTTTACCCGGACACGCCCGCCGCTTCGCAGCCCATCCATCACGTGACGGCCGACGCCCCGCCCGCCCTGCTCATCGCCCCAAAGCCCGGCAAGGACAAGCTGGTCGATCCGCAACGCAACACGGGCGGCCTGGCCAGCGCCTTGCGCGCGCTGCACCGGCCCGTGACGGAAACCTATTTCGACCACGTGGGCCACGCCACCCTCGTCGCCACGCTGGCCGCTCCCTTGCGCAGGCTGGCGCCCACCCTGGACGCCGTCAGCGCCTTCATCGATACGAACAGCGGGACCGCGATCTTGCCCGAGACAACCTCACCAACAACCATGGTCTTGCCAACCCGCCCGTCTGGCGCGGCCGCGCCGGCGCCTGAGCCGCACGCATACGACAAAACGCCCGCCCCGTGAAGGGCGGGCGCTCTGCCCGGATCAATACGCACGATGCCGCGTGCCGGCTGGCCACATAGCTAGCCGCATGGCAAGGCTCGGCCCTCGCGATGCGACCGAGCTGCAAGCAGCCTCGTGCTTACTCTTTACGGCTGGTGCTGCTGCTCTTGCCTTGCGCGGAACCCGCTTGCTGTGCGCTGCCGCTGCCCGAACCTTCGCTGCCGGACGACTGCTGGCTGCCCTGATGGCCGGCGCTTTGCAGGCTTTGGCCGTCACGGCTTTGCGTGCCACGCTGCTGGTCGCGGTTGGCGCCGTTTTGCTGATAAGCCTGGAACGGTTCGGCCATGCGCTGCATCGCTTCCTGCTGCTTGCGCACGTTTTTCTCCGTTTCTTCCGAAGCGGTGCGGGCCACTTCTTCGGCCAGGGCCTTGGCGGTACGGCTTGTTTCATTCACATGACGCTCTGCCACATTGGCCAGTTCGACCTGCGTATCGGCTGCCAGGCGCGACACCTGTTGCTGGTACTTGCGCAACTGCTCGGCGGCAGGCTGGCCCGATGCGGCAGCCACCTGGAACGCATCTTCAGCGCGCTCGACCGTCAGCAGGTTCTGACTGGTGACCGTGCTTTCTTCCAGCAAGCCTTGCGCCAGCTGCATGTTCAGGTCACTGAAGTGCTGCATCGACTGAAACAGCGACTTCGACAGGCCATTGAAGAAAGCCAGTTGCGCTTCCAGGTGGTTTTTGGCGGCGGGGGTAACACTACGGGAATATGGATACATGGAGTTCCTCATTAAAGCGGTTGGGTGGACATAAACAGATGGCGACACCACCTGCTGTCGAACGGTGAGGCAGACAGCCGGGCTACGCCACGAAACGCGAAAAACATATCCAGTTGGTGGGAAGATGCTTTGCAACGCGAGTCCCAAGGCTACGTGAGCACTGCAGGTGAGGGATGATCTGGATCAAAGGTGCGCCAGGCAGCGCAGAAAGTTTGTACTGGACAGCCTGCCCTTGGCAAACGTCAGTAACAGAGGGGGGAATTTGTGCCAGGCAGGCTCAGCCAACGGCGCCCGTGCCTGGCACGACGGGCTTGTAACCATGGCTGCGCAGCGAGGCTTCCAGCCAGCGGTTGCCATACCAGCCACGCGCCAGCAGGTAGCTGAGTTCCGCGCCGGCCATCAGCATCATCATCGGGCCGACACGCATTTCGGTGGCGAGATGGCTGCCAAACCACAGGCACGCATCCATCGCCAACATGAGCAGCAACAGCCACCAGCGGCGCTTGGCGACGGCCCAGAACGAGCCCAGGAACAGAGCCGGCCAGGAAAAACCTGCTTTGACGTAGGCATAGCGGCCGGCGTCGTCGGCAAACAGGGTGGCGCTGTGCTTCATGCTGCTCTCTTCAGGTAATGCCCGACGTCAAGACTCGGGACGGTGACAGACGGCTTCGACATTGTGGCCATCCGGCCCCAGCACGAAAGCGCCATAATAATTCGGGTGATACAGGGCGCGGATGCCTGGCGCGCCGTTGTCCTTGCCACCCGCTTCCAGCGCGGCCTTGTAAAAAGCGTCCACCTGGGCACGGTTATCCGCCGCGAAGGCCAGATGCATGCCGGCATGCGGCTTGTCGCCCGCGCCGAACCAGAAATCAGGCTTGCCATCCTTGCCCATGCCAACCCAGCCCTGCTCTTCCATCACCACCGATACGCCCAAGGGCGCCAGGGCAGCCGAAAAGAAGGCCTTGCTGGCCTGTGCATCGCTGACATTCAAACCGATGTGATCAAGAATCATGGTGCGCTCTCTGGAGGTAGTGGAATAGGAAATACAGTATGCGCCAACATTGCATTTTAGGCAATATCAACTATATATCCGGCGCGTAACGGGCGGCCATCTGCTCCTGCGTTTCAAGCGGCCCATGGACACCCGTCTGGTCCTGGATCATCTGGCCCATCGTCGGTAAAACACTGCGCTCGACCTGCCGCGTGCTATCCCACAGGCGCGAACGCATGAAAGCCTTGGCGCAATGCAAGTAAGCTTCTGCCACGCGCAAGCGCATAACCAGGCGCGGCGGGTTGCGTTCGCCGGCGAAGTGCGCCAGCAGCGCAGGAGCGTCGCTGAGGCTGGCCTCGCCATTCACGCGCAGGGTTTCATCGACGCCGGGGATCATGAACAGCAGTCCCGCCCTCCCAGTCTCGACAATATTGCTGAAACTGTCGAGACGATTATTACCCTTGGCATCGGGCAGCAGCAAGGTATGGGCATCGAGCACCTGCACGAAACCGGGCGCGCCACCGCGCGGCGACGCGTCGAGCTGGCCGCCAGCCCCGCCCGTGGCCAGCACGGCGAATGGCGACAGTCCGATGAAGGCGATGCAATGCGGGTCCAGATGGTCAAGCTGCTTGCTCAACGCGCGTCCCTGCGCGAGCGAATAATGCGCGCGCAGTTGCTCCAGCGTCGTGATGTCCATGGGCCTCCGGCTTAACGCAGGTTGCCCGTATGACCGAGCGAATAACGGCCCGGTTGCGGCCAGACGGTCAGGCCGTGCGGCTCCTGGCCAACTTTAACCTTGGCAACGTCGCCGCTGGCCGTGTCGATGCGGTAGACCACGTCGTCGAAGCGGCCGGACAGCCACAGGTACTTGCCATCGGCGGACACATTGCCCATGTCGGGGCTGCCGCCGCCGGGTATCGGCCAGTTCGACACGACTTTTTCCGTGGCGAAATCGATCACGCTGACGCTGCCCTTGCCCTTCGGCTTGCCGTGGATGCGGTGCGTGCCGCGGTTGGCCACGTACAATTTCTTGCCGTCACGGCTAGGGTACAGGCCGTGCGCGCCCACGCCCGTCTGGATGAAGCCGATTTCCTTCAGGGTGGCGCCATCGACGATGTGCACGCCGTCGGCGTCCATGTCGGCGATAAAGAATTTCTTGCCGTCCGGCGAGATGCGTATGTCTTGCGGCATGCCCTTCTTGACACTGCAGATCTCATTGGCCGGGCCGCCCACGGGGCCGGACTCGGCAAAGCGCTTGGCCGGCATCTGCAATTTCAGGTAGCCGTCGACCTTGCGGCCCACGAGGTCGATCTTGGCGATGGTGCCATCGAATTCGCAGGTGAACATGGCGTAGCGGCCGTCATTCGAGAAATCGGCATGGTTGATGCCGCCGCACTGGGGCGTGTCGATCGAATACTGCACGGCCATGGTCTTCGGATCGCGGAAATCGAGGCGGTGACGCGCTTCGGCCACGACGATGGCCGACTTGCCGTCCGGCGTGTAATACATGTTATAGGGGTCATCGACGGGTACTTCCTTGCCTGGCTTGCCCGTCAACGGGTCGATTGGCGTCAAACTGCCCTTGTCCGTGCGCTCGGCATTGTTCGCCACCCACAGGGTGCGCAAGTCCCACGACGGCACGACGTGCTGCGGGCCGCTGCCGACCTTGAACTTGTCGACCACTTTCAGGCTTTCCTGGTCGATCACGTAGACGTCGTTCGAACGCAGATTGGGCACGTAGACGCGGCGCAAGTGATCCTTGACGACGGGGCTCATATTGCTGTTGGCGATGCTGCCGTACACGTTTTTCGGGTCCACCAGCGGCGGCATGCCCGGCAGCGGAGAATAGGCGGCGGCCGGCGCGGGGCTGGCCGCCGCCGACGTGCTGGCGCCGATGACCTGGCTGGCCACGCCCAGGCCTGCCAGTGCGGCAGCCAGGGCGGACAAGGTGACGATGGTGCGTCGTTGAGATTTTTTCATGTGATTTCGCGTCATTTCGTTGCAAAAGCCGGAAGTTCAGCACTTCCAGCGGAATTATTTGGTACGTTGCAGCAGCTGCTTGATGGCGGCCACCGAGGTGTCCACCTGCAACTTGATACCAATCTGGCCCAGCTCCGCCGTGGCGCGCGTCGCGTCGCCGCGCACGCCGTCCGCCACGCCAGGCTTCGGCCCGCGCGCCATGGCCTCGCTGCGTACCAGCGATGGGTCCGTCGCCAGCATCAGCGCCGCGTCCGCCAAACCCGCGTGCAGCCCGATCTCGGCGCTGCTGTGGCCACGCTTTTGCAGTTCGGCAATATACGCCGTCTGCGTGATGTCATAGTAGTCGAGCAAGGCGTAAGCGCGCGCATCCTTGGCTGTGGCAGCCTTGCCCCAGGCGCGGTTCAGCTTGCTGGCAACGTTCTGCTCGTTCTTTTGATAGCCGCCATGGTCGCCAAGGAAGATGATGTCGCGAAAACCATGCTGGCGCAGGCTGGCGGCCGCCCCTTCCAGCACGGCTTCGAAGGCGGCGGGCGGTATCGAAATCGTGCCGGCGAAGCGCATGTGGCCGGCCGGCGGAGCAATCGCGCCTTCCGGCACATAGGAAACGACGGGCGCGACGATCGCATTGCCCAGCTTTTGCGCAATCTGCCGCGCCAGCAGCCCAGCGCGCACATTGTGCTTGCCCAGCGCGATATACGGCCCGCTCTGCTCGACGCCGCCTATCGGCACGAGCACGGTCGTGGCGCCGTGGTCGATACGGCTGCGCAACTCCGTGCTCGTCAGTTCTTCCAGCATGACGCTGCTGCTGGCGGGCGCAGCCGCCATGGCGGACGCCGCTGGAATCAGGCAGAACAGGGTCAGTGCAAACAGGGAACCGAGTGGCTGGGACCGACTGGATGGCGCGCAAGGCGCAAGAGGTACATTCGGCAGGGGGAACTGCAGAGTCATAAGCAAACATCTTTCCAAGGTCAAAGCGTGACGTCGTGCCCGGCATTGCCAGGCAAGCTGGCTGCCACGCAAGAATTGTATTCCATCATAAGGGGAACGGCACGTTAATTTGACGCGGCAGTTTGCAAGGAATTGACGAGGAGAAACTATCCATCAGGCTGTCGTCGCGTTAGCCCTGCCCGCCTCGCCATCATGGAGCGTTTCGTTGCGCTTCTCGGCATAGGCCTTGAGCGAGCGCATCGTCCTGGGAAGCCCATCCCGGACTTGCTTGGCAACGCCTGGCCCGAACAAAAAGACAAGCGCTCCAGTAAACCACACGCGGTGAACGACTTCCGATCCGCCATCTGCGGCAACTACCGTGTGCTCGAAATGGATGCGGAACAAAGGGATGTAGCCTTCGACGGTGAACGAGCGGCCCGCGGAGCGCTCCGTGACGAGCATCGGAATGCCCATCCCCTTGCCGGGAACTATCCTGCCCTGTGTTCCCACCGCAAATGGCCCATTGAGCCGGGCTTGCTTTGTGTCCGGATCCCACTGATGCCATCGGTCGACCTCGCTACAAATTTGATCGATGACCGTGGGCGGGACTGCAATGTGGATGCTTTCTTCGATTTACATCAGTGGGTTCTCCCTACTATTATCAATATAATTGCATTCCGGCTGTGCTAGCCGGGCCATGAGGAGCGCCTTGTTTATAGCCAGGCTCAAGCGCTATGCCATTGAGCAGGCGCGCTTGACAAGGCAAGTGACCAGGCATGTAGTCACACCTGAGCACGATGCTTCCCTAGAAACGCTGCCCCAGGACACCTTGGATGTTGAGAGATGATGAACGAAACACATTGGCGGGTTGAGGAGCTGAAACATCACTCGGCCGATATCGCCTGGCTTGATGCCGAGGATGCTCGCCGTGCCTATGATTTGGTGGGTCTTCATGACTCGAAGACGCACTTGGGCCTGAACGTTGACACCGTTGACTCAATCGAGCGGCTCGCCTTCGGAGACGACGTAGCCATCGCAAGCAGCTGGTTACGTGCCCGCGTACCGGGAATTCAGCAGGTCGTGGTTGTGTTTGGCGAAGACGAATGCTTCATATCCAGCAGCGTGTTCCTGATCGAGAACTGGTCGGATATTTTTGTGCCGTCACGTGACGACGCGATGATCTATTCGAAGGACACACCGCTTATCCTGTTTTATTGCCATGAGAATCAATTCGAGGTGGGGCAGCGGATTGTCTTTGATTGAAGGCCGTGTTCGGCCAGAAGCCGTCATTGAAAGGAATAAAATGAAAAGCACTGATGGGAAGTTACGCGGGTCATGCCATTGTGGATCTGTAAGATTTCAAGTTCGACTTAGCGACGGGCTCAAGACGGCACGGCGCTGCAACTGCTCCTATTGCCGCATGCGCGGTGCGATAGCGGTTTCTGCGGCGCTTCAGGATATAGAGATCACTTCCGGAGAGGAATTGCTCACCCTCTATCAGTTTCACACCATGCAAGCGAAGCACTATTTCTGCTCAAAATGCGGGATATACACACATCACCAACGCCGGTCAAAACCCGATCAATTCGGGATCAATGTGGCCTGCCTGGAAGGAATCAGTCCGTTTGACTTTGAAGAGGTAGCAGTAAACGAAGGCCGACTCCATCCAAAAGATAAACTTGCTGGAGGCGGACCTGACATCGCTGGATACCTACGCTTTTTTCCTAATACCGCCCATTAAATGAACCGGAGCGGTCAAAAGATTTAACCGCGAGCACTGCGGCCCGGCAGCGCCAGGCGCCGGCTGGCGGCGGCTGTTGCCGGGGCCGGCAAGCCGCCCGCCACTTTCAACGCTTTTCCTTGCGCATCGCCGCTCAGGCGAAACACTGCCACCACGTCGACCAGCTCGATGGCGCGGTCTTGCAGCGAGGATGCTGCTGCGGCCGCCTCTTCCACCAGGGCCGCGTTTTGCTGGGTGACCTGGTCCATTTGCGAAATGGCCTGGTTGACCTGCTCGATGCCGGCGCTTTGCTCGTGGCTGGCGTTGGCGATGTCGCCCATGATGTCCGTTACGCGGCGGATGCTGGCGACAATTTCCTCCATCGTCGCGCCCGCCTGGTCGACCAGTGCGCTGCCCGTGTTGACTTTATCGACGGAATCCTCGATCAAGCCCTTGATTTCTTTGGCGGCCGCCGCCGAGCGTTGCGCCAGGTTGCGCACCTCGGTGGCCACCACGGCGAAGCCACGGCCCTGCTCGCCCGCGCGGGCCGCTTCCACTGCCGCATTCAGCGCCAGAATATTGGTTTGGAAGGCAATGCCGTCGATCACGCCGATAATGTCGGCGATCTTCTTCGCCGATTCATTGATCGAGCCCATCGTGCCCACCACTTGCGCCACCACGGCGCCGCCCTTGCGGGCCACGTCCGAGGCGGACACGGCCAAGGAATTCGCCTGGCGCGCATTGTCCGTATTCTGGCGCACGGCCGAGGTCAGTTCTTCCAGGCTGGACGCCGTTTCTTCCAGCGATGACGCCTGCTGTTCCGTGCGCACGGACAAGTCCGCGTTGCCGGCGGAAATCTGCGCGGCCGCCACGCTGACCGTATCGGCCGAGGCGCGCACGGTGGCAATCACGCCGACGATGCGCTCCAGGAATTTATTGAAGGCGGTGGCCGTGCGGCCCACTTCATCCATGCGCTCGACGGGCATGGCGGCGGACAGGTCGAGCGAAGCGCTGACGCGCTCCAGGGTATGTTCGATATTGCCCAGGCCGCCGCTGATGGTGCGGTAGATATGCCAGGCCAGCGCGCCCGTCAACAGCACGGCCACGCCGAGCACGGCCAGCATGGTGTTGAACGCCGTATCGTAGGCGGCCAGGCTTTCCGCCTTCACGTCATCGACCAGCTTGTTGTTGTAAGCGATATGGTCATCCATGCTTTTTTTCGCGGCGGCGGCCGTGATGGCCAGCGGCGTGCCGGCCAGCAAGGTGGCGCGCACGCCGTCCATGTCGCCCGCGTAGGCGGCGGCAAAGAATGGCGCGAGCGCGCGGCGGTAGGCTTCCATGGCGGCCTGGTCGGCGTCGAGCATCTTGCTGTCCGTCGCGTCGTACAGGCGCTCGGCGCGGTAGGTGGCGATGACCTTGTCGAAATTCGTGTTGGCGTCGGCCACGGCCTTGTCCAGCGCCGTCTTGTCGGCCAGGTTCGAGAACACGGACAGGCGGTAGCCGGCCAGGCGGGAATCGGCCAGGAAACCTTTGGCCGCATTCAAGCCCTGGATGCTGGGAATGATGCGGTTTTGCACGGTGTCGAAACGCTCCTGGGCGCGCTGCAGCTGGATGGCGCCGCCGGCGCCCAGCAATAGCAGGGCCAGCAAGGCGATGGTGAGGGTCAGAATTAATTGCTTGGTGATATTCATGGTGTGTCACAGTAAAAAGGTGGCCTGGCAAGGCCAGGCAGGATAAGTAGCTGCCGATCGGGTGGCCGGGATCGGTTGCAGGCGGCTAAGCCGCCAGCGGGGAAGCGTAGGGCGCGCGGCGCAGCAAGTCGCCATGCTGGCGGCAAAACGCCAGGCCCGCCTTGTGGCCCACGTCGAACAGCAGTTGCATGTTCGAGCTGGACCAGTCCAGGGTGTCGGGCCAGTGCTGCTCGGGAATGCCGCCCATCAGGTCGAGCTTGAGCAAGCGCCGCTTGGGCTGGCCCGTGCTTCTGTCCGTGTTGTGCTCGAGCTCAAACAGGCGCAGTTCGCTCTTGGAAATCTTCACCAGCGGCGTGATGATGGAGCGCACCCAGGCGTCGTACAGGTTGCGCGGCTTGCGCAGCAAGCGCTCGTCGCCGAGGATGTCGAGGATGACCAGGGTGTCGGCGTCATGGTGCTCGCCCTTGCCTTCGATAAACGGGTCGAAATTGAGGGTGTCGAGCGCAGCGCCTTCGATGTAGTCGTCGCCCGCGATGGTCGTCGGTGCATACAGGAAGGGAAACGACAGGGCCGCGCGCACGTGGATCGGTTCGATCTCATGCTTGCCCCAGATTTGCATGCGGTGCTCGCTGAGGTTATAGGCATTGATGTAGAAATCGGGACGCATGCGCGCCACGCCGGAAAAATCCACGGCTTTTTCCAGGAAGGGCAAGTGCGCGCACAGCCCCAGGCTTTTCGCCGACAGGTCCGATGGCGACAGCGACGACACCATCAGCTTGCCCCAGTCCGACCAGGCAGTGGGTACACCCGCAAACGTTTGCTGGAATGCCTGGAAAAAAGGATTGTTGGCCGGCGGCTGGAAGGCGTCGCGGAAAGTGCTCGCGTGCATGCCCGGCTTCTGGAACACCTTGTAATTGATTGGGATCATCTTGTAGATGCTGTCGGCCACGCCCGTGTCGGCCCAGCTTTGCAAGGCCTGGCGCGGCGTGGCTTCGTGCGGCGTCGTGTAAAGCAAGCCCATCAACACGCCGGCGCCCGAGGCGGAAATGACGTCGAACTCGATGCCCTCGTCGAGAAAAGCGGCCAGGGCGCCGGCGATCAAGGTGGAATTTGGTGCGCCGCCACCCAGCAGCAGCCCCGTTTTGCGGGCAGGTTTCGCTGGCGCGGCTGGCGCCGGATTCGGTGGTGTCGTCGTGACTGTCTTCATGCACACTCCCTGAACGGAACGGGGTTACCATCCCTTAATTGTTGGTTACTACACGCTTATGGCGCCTATTCCTGCACATGTTCCTGCAAGCAACCACGGATGCAATGTTGCA
Organism: Janthinobacterium lividum; assembly: GCF_011601275.1. Taxonomy (GTDB): domain Bacteria; phylum Pseudomonadota; class Gammaproteobacteria; order Burkholderiales; family Burkholderiaceae_D; genus Janthinobacterium; species Janthinobacterium lividum_E. The sequence goes on from NZ_JAAOLY010000007.1 coordinate 128,272, forward strand.
GAAACAGATATGAAATTAACATAAATAAATTCCTTATGGCAATTTCCATAACGAATGACAGATATTCAGCAAGGCCATAAGTTGATGCCGTGCGGCATGGCGTGATGCAGCGCAGCAAATATAAATTCGGCGGCATTAGGATTAATCGCTTTGGGGTAGGAATATTCCCCAAACAGCCGCCGGCGCGGCGGCCAGAGGCATCAAGGGTGTGGCGCGGGGTCCGGAGGGGACGAGGAGAAATGCAGGTGGGTACACAAATGGTCAACAAAGACGCGAATTTTCGGCGACAGGTGGCGGCTTGACGGCCACAGTACCCAGAACTTGCTCGAATGCAGCAAATAGCCGGCCAGCACGGCTTGCAGTTCGCCGCGCGCGAGGGCGTCGCGCACGATAAAGTCTGGCAGGTAGGCAAGGCCCACGCCCTGCGTGGCGGCACCGATCAAGGCTTCGATATTGTTGCAGGTCAGGGCGGTCGGCAAGCGCAACTCTCCGCCGCTGTCGCCCTCGGCGCGCTGCAGCGCCCATTCCTGCAACTTGCCCGTGGTGGGGAATTTATAGCGCACGCAGGCGTGCCCTTCCAGCTCGCGCGGCGTGGCCGGCACGCCGTGGCGGGCGAAATACGCGGGCGAGCCGACGATGGCAAAGGCAAACGGCCCCAGTTCGCGCGCCATCAGCCGCGAATCCGTCAAGGTGCCGCTGCGCACGGCCACGTCCACGCCTTCGGCCACCACGTCGACGAGGCGGTCGTTGAAATCGAGGTCGAGCTCGATCTCCGGATACAGCCGCGTGAATTCCGCCAACAGGGGCAGGATGATGCGGTAGCCGATCACGGGCAGGCTCACGCGCAGCTTGCCGCGCGGCGCCTCGGCCAGGTGCGACAGTTCCGCCTCGGCATCGCCCAGGTCGGCCAGGATGCGCTGGCAGCGCTCGTAAAACAGCGCGCCCTCGTTGCTCAGGCTGATGCGCCGCGTGCTGCGGTTGAGCAGGCGCACGCCCAGCTTTTCTTCCAGCCGCGCCACGCTCTTGCCCACGGCCGAGGCCGACACGCCGAGCAGCCGGCCGGCCGCCACATAGCTGGAAGTTTCCGCCGCACGCACGAAGGCGGCAATGCCGTTCAGATTATCCATGCGACCTCATTGGAGAATATTTGTCCGTTATGAGTGGATTTTCAGCCACTTTTTCATTGATTGCGTCCATATTATCATCGGATTCCCTCTTTCTGGAATCATTCCCATGGATACGACTCTTCCCGCGCAAGCCCCGGAACCAGCGGCCGCCCGGCGCGCCTTCGTGCTGGCCTCCGTCTGCCTGGCCGCGCTATGCATGCCGCTCAGTTTTACGGGGCCGGCCATCGCCATTCCCGCCATCGCCGCCGACCTGCACGGCACGCCGCTGGCGCTGGCGTGGATCACGAACGCCTTCATGCTCAGTTTTGGCGGCTGCCTGATGGTGGCCGGCGCGCTGGCCGACCGCTATGGCCGCAAGCGCGTGTTCCTGCTGGGCTTGGGCGTGTTTTCCGCCGCCGCGCTGGCACTGGCGGCAGCTCCCGGCATTGTATGGCTCGACGTGCTGCGCGCCGTCCAGGGCATCGGTTGCGCCATGGCCCTGTCGAGCGGACTGGCGGCCCTGGCGCAGGAATTCGACGGTCCCGCCCGCGCGCGCGCCTTCAGCCTGATCGGCACGGCCTTCGGCACTGGCCTGGCCTTCGGTCCCTTCCTCGCTGGCACCTTGATCACGCACACGGGCTGGCGCGCCATTTTTGCGGCCACAGCCGTGGCCGGTGTGGCCGCCCTGCTGGCCGCCGCGCGCGCCATGCGCGAATCGCGCGACCCGCAGGCGCAAGGCGTCGACTGGCCCGGAGCCCTGACGTTTACAAGTGCCCTGTCCTTGTTTACCTATGGCTTGCTGCAGGCGCCCGACAGTGGCTGGGGCAGCGCCGCCAGCCTGGGACTGCTCGGTGGCGCGGCCTTGCTGCTGGCCGTTTTCATCCGCGTGGAGCGGCGCGCGGTGCGGCCCATGCTGGACTTGACCCTGTTCCGCCTGCCCGCCTTTGCCGGCGTGCAATTGCTGGCAGCCGCACCCGCGTTTTCCTTTGTCGTGCTGCTGGTATTGCTGCCGGCCCGGCTCATCGGCATCGAAGGCTATAGCGCGCTGGAAGCGGGACGCATGATGATCGCCCTGTCGGCGCCCATGCTGGTGCTGCCGGTGCTGGCAGGCCTGGCGGCACAGCGCATCGCCGCCGCGCACATTTGCGCCAGCGGCCTGCTGCTGGCGGCCGGCGGCTTGTTATGGTTATCGACCTGCGCGCCGGGCCAGCCGCCCGCCACCTTGATCGGGCCGCTGCTGCTGATCGGCTGCGGCATCAGCCTGCCCTGGGGCTTGATGGATGGCCTGGCCATCAGCGTCGTGCCCGTGGAACGGGCAGGCATGGCGGCCGGTATCTTCAATACAACGCGCGTGGCGGGCGAAGGCCTGGCGCTGGCCATCGTCAGCGCGCTGCTGGGCACGCTCACGATGGCGGCCTTGGGCAAGGTGCCCGGCCTCGTGCCGGAGCAGGCGGCGCTGGCGGCGCCCTTCCTGGCACTGGGCGAGCTGCGCCATGCCGGTGAAATATTGCCGCAGGCCGGCGCCGCCGGACTGGCGCAAGCGTATGGCGCCGCTTTCCGCCACTTGTTGTATGTGCTGGCCGGCATTACGACGGCCTCGGCCCTGCTGATCCTGGCCTTTTTGCGTCATCCAACTGGTGCAGCAACGGACACGGCCGCCCTGCCCGCCTGCAAGGCGCAGCAATAAGTCACGACCATCACCGTTCCTCCTGCCGTACACGGCGGCGCCCACGCGCCGCCGCCCGCCCTGATGTTTCTCCGCAACACCTCAAAAGTTTAAGAAGAATTCAAAGAACAAAACTAGTTTACTGATCAAAGCGCTTTGAACTATACTCAAAGCGCTTTGAAACATAACTAAAGCGCTTTGGTTGTGCGAAGTTATGCGCACCGATCCCACACCTATAAAAACACTGGAGACGCAATGAACAAACATTTCTTGAAAACTTTGCCTGCCGCCGTGGCCCTGGCCTTGAGCGCTTCGGCCGCCCAGGCCGCCCTGCCGATCGACTTCGGCGGTTACATCCGCTCGGGCTTCGGCACCAGCAGCGAAGGCGGCAAGGAAGCGTGTTTCGGCCTGGCCGGCGCCTCGTCCAAGTATCGCCTGGGCAATGAGTGCGAAACCTACGGCGAGCTGAAATTCGGCGGCGAAGCCTTCAAGGCAGCCAACGGCACCACTTTCCGCATCAACACCTTGGTAGCGTTCTCCGTCAACCAGAACCAGGACTGGGAACAATCGGACCCGTCGTGGCGTGAAATGAACGTGGTGGCCGACAAGATTGGTTCCGGCGCCTTCGCCGAAGCGCGCGCCTGGGTCGGCAAGCGCTACTACGACCGCCAGGACGTGCACATCACCGATTACTACTTCTGGAATAACAGCGGCCCGGGCGCCGGCCTGGAAAACATCGACCTGGGCGCCGCCAAGCTGGCCTACGCCATCGTGCGCACGGCCGACGACGGCGACAGCAAGCGCATGGGCCTGTCCCACGACCTGCGCTTCTCCGGCATCAAGGTCAACCCCGATGGCGAACTGACCCTGGGCCTGCAATTCAACCAGAAACGCAACGCGCAAGGCGCGGCTCCCATCGCCAGCGGCCACTTGCTGACCATCATGCATACCCAAGGCAATCTGCTGGGCGGCTTCAACAAGGTGGCACTGCAGTACGGCAAAGGCAGCGCTGCCAACACGGGCGGCTTCAGCCTGGGCGCCAGCAAGGATGACAAGGTCGTGCGCCTGACGGAACAGATCATGATCCAGCCTAAAGGCGCCTGGTCGGGCATGGGCACCTTCGTCTACGAAGACAAGGAAACGGCAGGCGTGAGCAGCAAATGGACGTCGATCGGCGCGCGTCCCGTCTACCACTTCACGGACAACTACAGCCTGGCCGTGGAACTCGGCCACGACATCGTCAAGCCGGAAGGAGGCGAGAGCCGCAATCTGACCAAGCTGACCTTCGCGCCGCAACTGTCGGCCGGCAACAGCTTCTGGTCGCGCCCCGTGCTGCGCGCCTTCTACACCTACGCCAAATGGAACAAGGCAGCCCAGTCGGCCGCCGCCGCGGAATCGGCGCTGTCGTCGACGGGCGTGTTCGGTGGCAAGACCAATGGCAGCTCGGTCGGTTTCCAGGTCGAGTCGTGGTGGTAAGAGCATCCAACATTGGCTGACGCCGCAAGGCGCCAGCCACTGGCAGCAACACCGCCCGCTCATCCAGGGGCAGGCAGTAACCGGACCCACCATTTCGCCGCTGCACGCGATGGCCGGCAGCTTCAATGTAGTGATTCAGCAGTATCCTCTTTTAGCGCGGGCGCCCCTGGGTTTGCCCGCGTATTTTTTTGGGCGCTGCCGCCGCTTGTCATCCCCCTGATCATTCCGGCATTTATCAGATAAACTACCCTGCATCGCACCGCATCGCTCCCGACCCACCCAGACGCAGCATCCATGAACCTCAAAAATCTCGCCAAAACGCTAGGAATATCCGAAACCACCGTCAGCCGCGCCTTGAATGGCTATCCGGAAGTGAGCGAACGCACGCGCGAACGTGTGCTGGCAGCAGCGCAAGCGGCCGGCTACCGTCCCAATCCCATGGCGCGCAGCCTGGCCGTCGGACGCACGAATATCGTCGGCATCATCTACCCGCTGATGCCGAACGACCTGGCCGACCCGATGTTCATCGACATCGTGGGCGGCATGTCGGAAGCGCTGGAAGCGCAGCAGATGGACATGATGATCGCGCCCGCGTCGGCCACCAACGAATTCCACACCTACGAACGCATGGTCAAGGGGCGCCGCATCGATGGCCTGATCGTCGGGCGCACGAAACCGTTCGACGAGCGCATCGCCTACCTGGCGCAGCAGGGCATGCCGTTTGTCGCGCACGGCCGCACGCAGCTGAACCAGCCGCATGCGTGGTTCGACTACGACAACGAGGCCGGCATGCGCCTGGCCGTCGAGCGCCTGGCGCAGCTGGGCCACCAGCGCATCGGCCTGATCAGCGCCACGCCGGACCTGAACTTTGTGCGCCAGCGCGTCGAGAGTTTCCAGCACGCCATGCAGGCGGGCGGCCTGGCCGTCGACCCGGACAACCTGGTCGACAATGCCCACGACCGCCGCGCCGGCTACCAGGCCATGCAGCGCCTGCTGGCCCGCTCGCCCCGCCCTACCGCCGTCATCGTCGACAATCACATGTCGGGTGTGGGCGCCGTGCGCGCCCTGCTCGACGCGGGCATCAGCATCGGCCGCGAGATGTCGCTGATCGTCTGGGGCGTAATGGAAGATTCCCTGGCCGGCCACAACGTCACCACCGTCGTCCAGCCCGACCCGCGCGGCGCCGGCGCGAAAATGATCAACATGCTGCTGGCCCAGATGGATGGCACGCCCGTCACCGATTTGCAGGAATTGTGGCCATGCGAACTGTTGCCGGGCGAGTCGGCGGGACCCGTGCCGAACTAGGCATTTTCCGCCTCCCTGCGCCGCCGGCCGCCTGGCCAGCGGCGCCATCTTGTTATCCTGAATCACCCTCATAAAAAAATCGTATGTCTGGCGCGTGTATCGCTTTACTTTTCAAAGCGCTTTGAACTATACTCAATTCATAATCAAAGCGCTTTGAATTTTAAAATAAGACGTTCGCCTACCAACCAGCAGCGCCGCCCTGATAGCCAAGGCTACAGGCAACTTTTAAGAAATCATTCATGCCGACCATCCAGAACAATCTCGCCCACCTGCCCGCCGACTGGTGGCGCAGCGCCGTCATCTACCAAGTCTATCCACGCAGCTTCCTCGACAGCAATGGCGACGGCATCGGCGACTTGCCCGGCATTACCTCCAAGCTCGATTACATCGCCGCCCTGGGCGCCGACATCGTGTGGATCTCGCCCTTCTTTACGTCGCCGATGAAAGACTTCGGCTATGACGTGGCCGATTTCTGCGACGTCGATCCCATGTTTGGTACTTTGGCCGACTTCGACCGCCTCGTGGCCCGCGCCCATGAACTGGGCTTGAAAGTGATGATCGACCAGGTGCTGTCGCACTCGTCCGACAACCATCCGTGGTTCGTGGAAAGCCGCTCCAGCCGCGACAATCCCAAGGCCGACTGGTATGTATGGGCCGACCAGAAACCGGATGGCACGGCGCCGAACAACTGGCTGTCCGTGTTCGGCGGTTCCGCGTGGCAATGGGAGCCGCGCCGCGGCCAGTATTACCTGCATGATTTCCTCGTCAGCCAGCCCGACCTGAACTTCCATAATCCTGCCGTGCAGCAGGCGCAGCTGGACAACCTGCGTTTCTGGCTCGAGCGCGGTGTCGACGGCTTCCGCTTCGATTCCTGCAACTTCCCGTATCACGACCAACTGCTGCGCGACAATCCGCCAGCCGCGCAGCGCGACGCGAGCAGCGTGTCGGCCATCAACCCGTACGGCATGCAAGCGCACGTGTACGACAAGACGCAGCCGGAAAACATCGCCTACCTGCAGCGCGTGCGCGCCGTGCTCGATGGATACCAGGCCGTTTCCATCGGCGAAGTGGGCGACGACAATGCGCTGGCCACCATGGCGGCCTACACGGGCGCCGACAAGCTGCACATGGCCTACAGTTTCAACTTGCTGACGGCGGAGTTTTCCGCCGCGCATATCCGCAAGCAAGTGGAAGAGTTCGAAGCGCAAGTGGCCGACGGCTGGGCTTCCTGGTCCGTGGGCAACCACGACAGCGTGCGCGTCATGACGCGCTGGGGTGGCGAGAACCCGTCACCGTCGCTGGCCAAGGTGGTGCTGGCCGTGCAGGCCGCGCTGAAAGGCACGCCGTGCCTGTACCAGGGCGACGAGCTGGCCCTGACGGAAGCGGACATTCCTTTCGAGGCGCTGCAAGACCCGTACGGCATCCCGTTCTGGCCCCAGTTCAAGGGCCGCGACGGCTGCCGCACGCCGATGCCGTGGGTGGCGGAAGCACCGCATGGCGGCTTCAGCACTACCACGCCTTGGCTGCCCGTGCCGCCCGAGCACCTGGAGCGCGCCGTCGACGTGGAGGAGCACGATAGCGGCTCGGCGCTGCGCTTTGCCCAGAACATCCTCGCCTGGCGCCGCACCCTGCCGCAATTGCTGCGCGGCGACATCAGTTTCTTCGATGCGCCGGAACCCGTGCTGGCCCTGCGCCGCGATCTGCCGGGACACCCGTCCGTGCTGGCCGCCTTCAACCTGGGCACGCAAGCGGTCAGTTTCGCCTGGCCCGACGCGGCGCCGGCGGCCGAGCTGGCCGGTCACGGCTTGCCAGGCAGCAAAGATGGCCAGCAGATCACCCTGCCCCCGCATGGCGGCTGGTTCGGCACCCTGGCATAAATCGCAGGCTTTGGCGGCCATGCCGCCAATTACAATAACGAGCCCCGCGCATCAGCGGGGACGAATTGACACAGTGAGGACGACATGGCAGGACTGAAATTAGCAGGGCTGAAAAAGGCATATGGCGACGTGCAAACCCTGCACGGCATCGACCTGGAGATCGCCGACGGCGAATTCATGGTGTTCGTGGGCCCGTCGGGTTGCGGCAAATCCACCTTGCTGCGCAGCATATGCGGCCTGGAGGAAATCAGCGGCGGCGACTTGTTCATCGGCAAGACCCGCATGAACGACGTGCCGCCCGCCAAACGCGGCATCGCCATGGTATTCCAGAGCTACGCCCTGTATCCGCACATGAGCGTGGCGCAGAACATGGCCTTCGGCCTCAAATTGGCCGGCATGAGCAAGGTGCAGATCGCCGACGCCGTGCAGCGCGCCGCGCAGATCCTGCGCATCGAGCCTTTGCTGGAACGCAAACCGAAGGACTTGTCCGGCGGCCAGCGCCAGCGCGTGGCCATCGGCCGCGCCATCGTGCGCAAGCCCGACGTCTTCCTGTTCGACGAACCGCTGTCCAACCTGGACGCATCGCTGCGCGTGCAGATGCGCATCGAACTGGCGAATTTGCACCGCGAATTGCGCTCGACCATGATTTACGTCACGCATGACCAAGTCGAAGCGATGACCCTGGCCGACCGCATCGTCGTCCTCAACGCGGGCCGCATCGAGCAAGTAGGCGCGCCACTGGAGCTGTACCACCATCCCGCCAACCTGTTCGTGGCCGGCTTCCTCGGTTCGCCCCGCATGAATTTCCTCAAGGGCAAGATCCACAGCTACACGGACGGCGTGGCGACCATCGCCACCAACGCGGGCGGCATGCTGCAAGCCGTGCTGACGCAGTCATTGGCCAGCGGCACTCCCGTGACCGTCGGCGCGCGCCCGGAACACGTGCAAGCGTGCGCGCCCGGCGCCACGGCCGCCATCACGGCCACCGTGCAGGCGGTGGAAAAACTGGGCGACATCAGCTATCTGTATGTGCACGTGCCGGGCGGCGACGAGCCGCTGGTGGTGCGCGCCGATGCGGAAACGGACTGGGCCATTGGCCAATCCGTGGCGCTGCAGGTGGCGCCCGCCCGCGTCCACGTGTTCGACGAGCATGGCCAGACCCGTACCTGACACCCGGCTTTAAGGGGCCAGGCGCTACAGGCGCCGCCTGGCCTGGTTGTATCGTTCTAGCCTTGATACTCAACATAAACTTAGCATAAAAAAAGATACTGGAGATTGACATGTCCTTCACGCACCCGAAACGCAGCTTCATCAAAACTACCCTGATCGCCGCCGCTCTGGCCGGCATCGGCAACCTGGCCGCCGTCAGCATCGCGAACGCGGCCGAAGCAGGCACCCTGCTGATCTGGATCAATGGCGACAAAGGCTACAAGGGTCTGGCCAAGGTCGGCGAAGAGTTCACCAAGAAGACGGGCATCAAGGTCGTCGTCGAGCATCCGGAAGATGCGCCGAACAAATTCCAGCAAGCGGCGGCCGCCGGCAAGGGCCCGGACATCTGGATCTGGCCGCATGACCGCATCGGCACCTGGATCGACGCCGGCTTGCTGCAACCATTGACGCCAAGCAAGGAAGCGCGCGCCGCCATCCTGCCGCTGGCCTGGAACGCCTTCACGGTAAGCGGCAAGACCTGGGGCTACCCGATCTCCATCGAAGCCGTCGCCCTCGTCTACAACAAGGACCTGGTGCCGACGCCGCCAAAAACCTTCGAGGAAATCGCCGCGCTGGACAAGAAATTGTCCGCCCAGGGTAAAAAGGCCATCCTGTGGGATTACACGAACACCTATTTCACGTGGCCATTGCTGGGCGCGGGCGGCGGCTTCCCGTTTGAAGTCAAGTCCGACGGCCGCTACGATGCAGCGAAAACCGGCGTGAACAATGCCGGTTCGCAAGCGGGCGTGAATGCGCTGATGACCCTGATCAACAGCGGCGCCATGCCGAAGGGCGCCGGCTACGCGGAAATGGAAGCGGGCTTCAACCAGGGCAAGATCGCCATGATGATCAACGGCCCATGGTCGTGGGACAATGCGCGCAAGTCGAAAATCAACTTCGGCGTGGCAACGATCCCTACCGTTGCCGGCAAGACGGCCACGCCATTCGTGGGCGTGCTGGGCGCGATGATTTCCAAGGCCAGCCCGAACAAGGACCTGGCCACGGAATTCCTGGAAAACCAGATGCTGCAGATCAATGGCCTGAAAACCATCAACGCCGACGTCCCGCTGGGCACGCCAGCCAACAAGGTGCTGTTCGCGGAACTGAAGGCCAATCCGAACATCCAGGCGACGATGGAAAGCGCGCAAGCGGGCCGCCCGATGCCGAACAACCCGGAAATGGGCCGCTTCTGGTCGTCGATGCAATCGGCGCTGGAAAACATCACGCAAGGCCGCCAGACAACCAAGGATGGCCTGGATGCGGCGGCGAAGCGGATTACGACCGCCAATTAAAATTAGGTAGGTCGGATTAGCGGGGCCGCCGAGGCGCTTGCGCGTAATCCGACATGCACGCCAACAATGTTGTCGGATTACGGCCCTTTGGGCCTAATCCGACCTACGTATCATTACAGGTATCCATCGTGCGCAAGTTTATCGGCCCTACGGTATTGACCATCAGCATGGCGCTGGGTCTGTATCTGCTCTTCATGTTGTACATTTCCGGCCAGACCATGCTGGCCGCCGTTTTCCTCGGCTTGCTGACCCTGACGACGTTTGTCTTCACGTCGCCGCGCGCCTATGCCTACCGTTACCTGTTTCCCGGCATCACGGCGGTGATCGTCTTCGTGCTGCTGCCGATGGTGTACACGGTGTCGATCGGCTTTACCAATTTCAGTTCGCGCAACCTGCTCACCTACGAGCGGGCCACGCAATATTTGCTCGACGAAACGCAGCGGGTGGAAAGCGCCGGCTATGCCATGACCGTGCATGCCGACAACAAGGAATACCGCTTGCGCCTGGAAAGCCCGGACACGGGCGAAGTGCTGCTGACGCAGCCACTGGCCCTCAAGCGCGCCGTGCCCCTGAACGTGGAGGTGGCGCCAATCGATCCCGTGCAGGCGCCCGTGCTGACAGCACCGCTGGGCATCAAGGACATCATCGCCCTGCAAAAGGATTTGAAGCTGCTCACCCTCGTGCTGCCGAACAAGATCGAACTGCGCATGGTGGGCTTGCGCGAATTCGGCCCTGTCGCACACGTCTACAAGCAACTGCCGGACAAGACCCTGAAGAAAATCGCCACGGGCGAACTGGTCACGCCGAACTTCAAGACGGGCTTCTATGAAATGCCGGACGGCACCAAACTGGAACCAGGTTTCAAAGTGAACGTGGGTTTTGCCAACTTCGTCAAGATTTTCTCCGACGAAGCGTTCCGCGGCCCCTTCCTGCGCATTTTTGTCTGGACCATCGTTTTCGCCCTGATCAGCGTGGCCACCACGACGGGTCTGGGCATGGTGCTGGCCGTGCTCCTGAACTGGGATGCGCTGCGCTTCCGCGGCCTGTACCGCACCCTGCTGTTCCTGCCGTACGCCGTGCCGGGCTTTATTTCCATCCTCGTCTTCAAGGGTCTGTTCAACAATAACTTTGGCGAGATCAACCTCGTGCTCGACGCCCTGTTCGGCATCAAGCCCGCCTGGTTCTCGGACACCACGCTGGCCAAGGCCATGATTTTGATCGTCAATACTTGGCTCGGCTACCCTTACATGATGGTGGTGTGCATGGGCTTGATCAAGGCAATTCCGTCGGACCTGTACGAAGCCTCGGCCCTGGCCGGCGCGGGACCGCTGACGAATTTCTTCAAGATCACCCTGCCCCTGATCATCAAGCCGCTCACGCCGCTGATGGTGGCCAGCCTCGGTTTCAACTTCAACAATTTCGTGCTGATCAGCTTGTTGACGGGCGGGCGTCCCGATTTCCTCGACACTACCTTGCCGGCCGGCACGACGGACTTGCTCGTGTCCTACACCTACCGCATCGCGTTCGAGGATTCCGGCCAGAACTTTGGCCTGGCCGCCGCCATCTCGACCCTGATCTTCTTCCTCGTGGCCGCGATTTCGCTGGTCAACATGCGCCTGACGCGCATGAACAAAGCATAAAGGACAGCCATGGCTATCGTTGTCGATCGTTCCAACCGCTGGCGCATCCTGGCGGCCCACGTCGCCGTGATCGCGCTGATCGCGCTGGTGATGTTTCCCTTCCTGATGATCTTGTCGATCTCCCTGCGGCCCGGCAATTTCGCCTCGGGCAGTCTGATCCCGCCCGAGATCAGCTTCGAGCACTGGCGATTGGCGCTGGGCATGTCCTACCAGGCGCCCAACGGCGCACTCGTCGAGCCGGACTTCCCCGTGCTGCTGTGGCTATGGAATTCCATCAAGGTGGCCAGCATGAGCGCCACCGTCACCGTGCTGCTGTCGACCACTTGCGCCTATGCATTCGCGCGCATGCAGTTCCGCTTCAAGTCGCAGACGCTGTCCGCGCTGATGCTGCTGCAAATGTTCCCCGCCGTGCTGGCCCTGGTGGCCATCTACGCCATCTTCGACGTGCTCGGCAGCTACGTGCCATGGCTGGGCATCGACCACCACGGCAGCCTGGTGCTGGCCTACACGGGCGGCATCGCCCTGCACATCTGGACCATCAAGGGCTACTACCAAACCATCCCCGTGGAGATCGAGGAAGCGGCCAAGGTCGACGGCGCCACGCAATGGCAAGCCTTCGTCTACGTGCTGCTGCCGATGACGGTGCCCATCCTGATGGTGGTCTTCCTGTTGTCGTTCATCGGCGCCATCATCGAGTACCCGATCGCTTCCGTGCTGCTGCATGAACAGAACAACCTGACCCTGGCCGTCGGCTCGAAGCTGTTCCTGTACGAGCAAAAATACCTGTGGGGCGACTTCGCCGCGGCAGCCATCTTGTCCGGCCTGCCCATCACGGCCGTGTTCCTGCTGGCGCAAAAATGGATGATCTCCGGCTTGACCGCCGGCGGCGTGAAAGGCTGACATGAAGACCGTGCTGACCGCCCTCGCCGCTTTGCTCGTCAGCCTGCCGGCGCAGGCGGGCAGCTTCGCGGATAATCCCATCGTCTACTTCGCCGTGACGGACCGTTTCGCCAACGGCAATCCCGGCAACGACCACAGTTATGGCCGCGCCGCCGACCCGCAAGGCGGCGATGTCGGCAGCTTCCACGGCGGCGACCTCGCCGGCATCACGCAGCGGCTGAAAGCCGGCTATTTCAAGGAACTGGGCGTCAACGCCCTGTGGATCACGGCGCCGTACGAGCAGATACACGGCTGGGTGGTGGGCGGCAAGCAGCAATTCCAGCATTACGCCTACCACGGCTACTGGGCGCTCGACTACACGACGATGGACGCCAACATGGGCACGCGCGACGAGCTGCGCGAAATGATGGACACGGCCCACGCGCAAGGCATCCGCGTGCTGTTCGATGTGGTGCTGAACCACCCCGGCTATGCGGACCTGCGCACCCTGGCGCAGTACAAGGTGCCCGTGCTGTGGCCAGGCCATGAAAAGGCGAGCTTGCGCGACTATCACAGCTTCATCGACTACAACAACTTCGAATTCAAGCAATGGTGGGGGCCGGACTGGGTGCGCGCTGGCTTGCCCGGCTACCCGGACGGCGGCAAGGATGATTTCACCATGCAGCTGGCCTACCTGCCCGACTTCCGCACGGAAAGCGGCAAGGCCGTGGGCTTGCCGCCCATCCTGCAACGTAAAAGCGACACGCGCGCCGTGTCCCTGCCCGACACCACCGTGCGCGGCTACCTGGTGCATTGGCTGGCCGACTGGGTGCGCGAATTCGGCGTCGACGGTTTCAGGGCCGACACCGTCAAGCACGTTGAGCCGGCCAGCTGGCTGGCCCTGCGCGCCGCGGCCACCGACGCACTGAAAGACTGGAAGGCGCGCCACCCGCAGCAAAAAATCGACGATGCGCCGTTCTGGATGACGGGCGAAGCGTGGGGCCATGGCCCCGAGCGCAGCAGCTGGCATGACGCGGGCTTCGACTCGATGATCAATTTCGATTTCCAGAATCGCGCAAGCGGCGACTGGAAAAGCATCGACGGCGTGTACCGCCAGTACGCGGGCTTGCTGAATAAGAGCCCGGGCCCCCGCTACGACATCCTGTCGTATATCTCGTCGCACGACACCAGTTTGTTCCCGCGCGACCGGCTGAAACATGGCTTGTCCGCCCTGCTGCTGGCGCCAGGCGGCGTGCAGCTGTTCTACGGCGATGAAAGCGCGCGCCAGCCTGGCGCGGCGCCCATCGGCGACGAACAGCAGGCGACCCGCTCCGACATGAACTGGTCTTCGCTCGATGGGCCCACCCTGGCGCATGCGCGCAAGCTGGGACAGTTCCGGCTGCGCCACCCTGTCCTGGCGCGCGGAGAGCATCGTCTGATCGATGAAAAACCGTATGCGTTCGCCCGCGTGCTGGATGGCGACGCCATCATCGCCGTGCCCGAGGCGCAAGGCGTCATCGAACTGAAAGTGCACGGCGTGTTCGCCGACGGCGCCAGCCTGCGCGACGCTTACACCAATCAAACCTACATCGTTAAAAACAGCGCCGTCGCGGTGAACGCGGCCGGCACCGTCCTGTTAGAAAAGGCAGCACCATGAGCAGCTATGACATTTTAGTGGTCGGCGGCGCCGGCATCGACACGATCGTGCGCGTCCCCGACCTGCAACTGCCCGTCGCCGACTCCGTCCACGTGCCGCCCATCCGCGACTACGTGGCGCACACGGGCAATGGCGTGGCGCTCGGCTGCCACGCGCTGGGCTTGCGCTGCAAGTTCATCGACTTCATCGGCGACGATGCGCAAGGCGCGGCCATCCTGCAGCGCTATAAAGATGCCAGACTCGATTTCTCGCACATCGTCGAGCCATCTGGCACGCGGCGCAGCGTCAACCTCGTCGATCCGCAAGGACGCCGGCTGTCGCTGTACGACGGCCGCCATCCGGAAGACGTGCGCATGCCGGCCGCTTTTTATCTTCCCTACCTGGGACCGGCGCGCCACGCGCACTTTTCCATCATGGGCTGGGTGGCCGCGCTGTTTGACGATGCACTGACCTGCGGCACGACGGTGTCGACCGATCTGCACGACTGGGATGGCGTCAACCCGCACCACAAGGTGTTTGCGCTGCGCGCCGACCTGGTGTTTCTCAGCACCGCGGCACTCGGCGAGCGTCGGGACGACGTCATGCGTACGATTATTTCGGAAGGCCGCGCGCAAGCCGTCATCGCCATGGCGGGCGCGCACGGTGCCTACCTGCTGGAACGGGACAGTGCCTCGGTGCGCCACTATCCGACGGCGGGATTGACGCTGCCCGTGGTGGACACGAATGGCGCGGGCGACTCGTTCGTGGCCGCCTTCCTGCACGCCTGGCTGAATGACGCTGACCTGGACACCGCCATGCGCCGCGGCGCCATCGGCGGCGCGTTTGCCTGTGCCCAGCATGGCACACATGAACGGTTTATCGGGCTGGCAGAGCTGCATGACTTATATCAAGACCGCACTAGCTTATGACTTAATATTCTATCAAGCGTAGCAACGCGCTAATGGTCGCATGGCACAATGGCTGCGGATTTCACCACCGCATACCATCGACACCGGAGACCACATGAGAATCGAAACCCTGGCCGTGCACGCCGGCTACACCCCCGACCCGACCACCAAGGCGGCCGCCGTCCCCATCTACCAGACGGTGGCCTATGCCTTCGACAATGCCCAGCATGGCGCCGACCTGTTCGACCTCAAGGTGGCAGGCAATATCTACACGCGCATCATGAACCCCACGCAGGACGTGCTGGAAAAGCGCGTCGCGGCGCTGGAAGGCGGCGTGGCCGCGCTGGCCGTGGCATCGGGCATGGCGGCCATTACCTATGCGATCCAGACGATTGCCGAAGCGGGCGACAATTTCATCTCCGCCAGCCAGCTGTATGGCGGCACCTACAACCTGTTTGCCCACACCCTGCCGCAGATCGGCATCGAAGTGCGCTTTGCCGATGCGCGCCAGCCCGAGACCTTCGCCGCGCTGATCGATGCGCGCACCAAGGCCATCTTCTGCGAATCGATCGGCAACCCGCTGGGCAATGTCACGGATGTGGCCAAGCTGGCCGAGATCGCGCATGCGCATGGCATCCCGCTGATCGTCGATAACACGGTGCCGAGCCCCTATCTGTTCCGCCCCATCGAGCATGGCGCCGACATCGTCGTCCATTCGCTGACCAAATACCTGGGCGGCCACGGTACCACCGTGGGCGGCGCCATCGTCGACAGCGGGAAATTCCCGTGGTTTGATCACAAGGAGCGCTTCAAGCGCCTGAACGAGCCGGACGTGTCGTATCACGGCGTCGTCTACACGGAAGCGTTCGGCCCCGCCGCCTTTATCGGCCGCGCGCGCGTCGTCCCGCTGCGCAACATGGGCGCGGCGATTTCGCCCTTGAGCGCGTTCCAGCTGATCCAGGGCATCGAGACCTTGGCCCTGCGCATGGACCGCATCTGCGACAACACGCTGGCCCTGGCCAAGCACCTGAAACAGCATCCGAAAGTCGCGTGGGTCAATTACGCGGGCCTGGAAGACCACCCGGACCACGCGCTGGTGAAAAAATACATGCACGGCCGCGCCTCGGGCATCTTGTCCTTCGGCCTGAAGCTGTCCGCTGGTGAAGACCCGCGCGCGGCAGGCGCCCGCGTGCTCGACGCCCTGCAGCTGTTCACGCGCCTGGTCAACATCGGCGACGCCAAGTCGCTGGCTACGCACCCGGCGTCCACCACGCACCGCCAGCTCAATCCCGAAGAACTGGCCAAGGCGGGCGTGTCCGAAGACATGCTGCGCCTGTCCGTCGGCATCGAGCATATCGACGACTTGCGCGAAGACCTGGAGCAGGCCTTGAATGCCGCTTAAACGCTGGCTTTGACCCCATAGCGCGATGCCGGCTGGCCGCGCATCGCGCCCGCGAACAGGGCCAGGCGGGCCGCGTCAAAACGCTCCCACAAGGCCTGGTCTTCCACCGAAGGCAAAGTCACCAGCTCGCCCTGGTCCAGGCCCGCCAGCGCCGCATCGACGCAGTCTTCCGCGCGCATGATGGTGGCCTGGTCCAGCTGTGCCAGCGGCACGCCGCTCAATTCCCAGATTTCCGTGGCCGTCGATGCGGGCAGTACCAGCTGCACCGTGATGCCCGTGCCGGCCAGTTCCTGCTGCAAGCCGCGCGTGAAATTCATCACATAGCCCTTGGTGGCGCTGTAGATCGTGCTGACGGGCAGGATGTGGAAGGACAGCACGGAGCCGATGTTGATGATGGTGCCGCTGTTGCGCTGCTTGAACTGCGGCAGCACGGCATACGTCAGTTGCGCCAGCGCCGCCACGTTGACCTGGTCCATCGCGGCGATGCCCTCGCGCGGCGAGTCCACCACGGCGCCCAGGGTCGAGACGCCAGCATTGTTGACCAGCATGGTGATGGCCGGGTTGCCGGCCAGTTCTTCGGCCACGCGCTGCAGGTCGGCCGGTGCGGCCAGGTCGGCCGCCATGGCGCGCACGGCCACGCCATATTTTTTCGCCAGCGAGGCGGCCAAGGCGCCCAGGCGCTCGACCCGGCGCGCCACAAGGATCAAATCGAAGCCGCGCGCGGCCAGGCGGTCCGCATACACGGCGCCCAGGCCGGACGAAGCGCCGGTGATGAGGGCCGTGCCTTGGGTAGTAACTGCATTCATGATCATTCCTTCTTCAGTATGGGGTGGGTTGAGGCCATCAAACATGACAGACATCATGCTTCAACACATTACATATGACGGTCATCATGTTTAATGTGTTGAAGCATGACCAACATCATGTATGATGTCAACCATTATTTTTACATCGCGATCAGGAGCCTGCCATGCGTTATCCCGCCGAAGAAACCGCCGAAAAGCACCAGCGCATCCTGACGCAGGCGGCGCGGCTGTTCCGTGAAAAGGGTTACGACGGCGTCAGCGTGGGACAGATCATGCAGGCGACAGGACTCACGCACGGCCCCTTCTACAACCACTTCGCTTCGAAGGAAGCGCTGATGGCGGAAAGCACCCTGCACGGCTCGGAACATTCGCGCGTGGCGCTCGATGCGGCGACGATCAGCCCGGAAACCATGCGCCAGTACGTACGCGATTACGTGAGCGCGGCCCACCGCGATGCGCCCGGCGATGGCTGTCTGCTGGCGGCGCTGGCCGGCGACGCGCGCAAGCAGCCGGCCGTACGCCCCGCGTTTACTTTTCACCTGAAAGCCATCATCGGCAAGCTGGCCACGCATTTCCCGTGGCGGAAAAAACGCAACGCGCGGCAGGACGCCATCGTCATGCTGTCGGCCATGGTGGGCGCCGTGGCGCTGGCGCGCGCCGTCGATGATGAAGCGTTTTCGGACGAGATCCTGAAAGCCGTGAACACGGCTTTTACGACGTAGGTCGGATTAGCGGCGCAGCCGCGTAATCCGACAACATTGTTGACGTATGTGTTGATGTCGGATTACGCTCCGCTAGTCCGACCTACGCGCGAGCAACTGGGCGACTTGCCCGACCCTGTCTGCGACCGTGCCTGACACATTGACATAGGCGATCCCTCTGCGCGCCAGTTCGACCTGGTACCACGCATGCTGGCGCGCGCGGAAATCCTCGTCGCGGCGCGTGCCGTCCTGGATGAACGGGAAGTCGGGGGCGCACAGCAGCACCAGGTCGTATCCGTGTTCAGCCAGCTGCGCCAGTTCCTGCTCGGCCTTGCCGAACATCTCGATGCAGTAGAAATACGTGGTCATGGGCGAGGTATCGCAAAACACCCAGCGCCGCGCGGCCAATAGCGACTGCGCTTCGCGGCGCAGCTGCTCGCGGCCGATCTTGAGCAGGTCGTCATAATTCAATATGCCATCCTGGTTTTCCCACAGCTCGCGGCCATACTCGGCCACCCAGGCTGTCTGGAAATGCGCCGCCAGCGCTTGCGCCAAGGTCGTCTTGCCGCTCGATTCGCCACCGAGCACGCACACGCGCGTGACAAAATCGGCGCGCACGATGGGCGACAGGAAGGCGCTGTTCGCATGTGGATCTTGCCGCGCCACGGTGCCGGACACGGGCACCACGGTTCTCGCCTGGTCCACGCTCACGTGGGCCACCGGCCCGCTCGCATAATGCCGTTCCAGCACCTGCGCAAAGCCGGGCCCATAGTCTTCGCTGGTGAAGACGGCATCGACGGGCCGCTCCAGCACCGTCCAGCACAGCCAGCCCATGAAGTGGCGATGCAGCTCGCCATCGTCGTCGTTGTGCGGCAAGGTCAGCGCAGGCACGCCGCGCGCGGCGCACAGGGCGGCCAGGCGCGCATCGTCCAGCACGACGATGTGCGCCTGCGGGAATTGCGCGCGCAGCCAACCGTCCCTGCGCGCCGGTTCGTAACCGGGAAATTCGGGCTTGGTGTAGCTGACCACCAGCAGTTCTTCGCAAGCGTTTTGCGCACGGTTGATCAACAGTTCATGGCCCTGGTGCAGCGGGCAAAATTTGCCGACCACGAGGCCACGTTTATATAGGTTCATGCTGCCGCTTCCTGCAAATCCGAGGTGTATTGAATGATCTTGTCCTCCGCCAGCAAAGTCTCGACGGTGATAGCGCCGAAAAAAGGCGCGAGCAAGGCGCGCGCCCTGTCAGCCTGCGGCATGGCGCCCGGCGCCAGGCGCAGCGCGATGGCGCCGTCGCCATGCTGGTGCACGCCGAACAGGGCGATGGCCAGCGGTTTCAGGGCGTGCGTGATGTCGATATTGTTGATCCATTCGCCGTTGACCGTCCTGTAGCGCAAGGGGCTGCGGCCCGCCAGCCCCACCAGCACGGGACCGTGCGGGCCATGCGCCAGCGAAGCGTAATCCCCCGTGCGGTAGCGCACCAGGGGCAGGCAGAAATTGAAACCGCCCGTCACCGTGATCTCGCCACGGACTCCATCGGGCACGGGACGGCCATCCGCATCGAGGATTTCCACGTACAGGCGGTGCTGCAGCAGCACGTGGCCGCCCGCCTGTTCATCGTAGACGGCGACAGGTCCCACTTCATTGAGCGAATAGATATCGAGCACGGGGCAGCCGAACGCCGCTTCCAGCCGCGCGCGCATGCCGGGCAACAGCATCATCGACACGGACATCAGCGCGGCCGGCTTGTGCGCCATGGGCAGGGTCAGCAACTCGGCAAACGAGATGGGGTCGCCCGCGATCAGCTCGGGCGCCATGGCATCGAGATAGCGCGCGCGGTCGTCCGGGTGGCGCCAGTCGTCCGTATGCAGGTTGATCTTCGCCAGACCCGATTCGTTCATCGTCGGCGTGACGGAGACATAAGTGAAGCAGCGGCGCTGGTGCCCCAGCAGCATCACGCCCACCTGGCCCGCGCCATGGCGCAGGGTCACGCCGAAGCGGCGCAGCGCGCGCTTGTGGAAGGCCAGGTAGCGCCCCGCCACCAGCGGGTGCGAGGCGATCAGCAGCGGGTGGCCCGTGGTGCCCGTGGTCTGGAAATTGATCATGCGCTCCAGGTCCGCATCGTCGGGCACGAAGGCGGCGATATCGTGCGCCAGCTCGGCGCGGCTGATGGGCGCCACGTCCGCAAGGCGCGCTGGCGGCGAACCGCAGGCGCGGTAATGCGGCACCGTGGCGTAGACCGTCCTGAGAAAACCGGCCAGCCAGGGCGGCGGCGTATCGGCGGTCCAAGCGACTACCGCATCCATGACTTCCTGCTCATAGGCGCGCAACGCTTCGACCTCCTCTGCCAGCAGCTTGTTGCCACTGCGGTTGCGGTACCGGGGCGCCGCCGGATGGCTGCGCAGTTTTTCCAGCATGCGCGCGCCCGCCGACGCCAGGGTGGGACAGTAGTCGCGGTCCGACTCCCAGGCGCCGCCAGGCAGGTTGACGTCAGGTTTGCCAGCGAGCGTCATTCGCGCGACCACTTGTCGGCCGATTCCTCGGCTGCCTTTTTCGCCAGCGCTTCGCGGATTTCGCGCGCGCGCTGTTCCGCTAACCGGCTCGCTTCGAGCAGGCGGCGCCGTTCCGTGCCGCTGATGGCCGACAATCTGTCCGTGGCCTGCGCCACGCTTTCGTCGCGGGGCCGAAAGCCGAGGCGCGCCAGCACGATGCGCGCCAGTTCCTCGCGCCGCTCGGGGTCTTGCGTGAACTGGTGGGCCGGTGTGGCGGCGGCCAGTTCGCGCGCCGCCTCGCCCAGCACCTGCAGCAAGGCCGGCTGCGGCAACTGCTGGTCAGTAAACCAGTCGTCGGCCAGCAGCCAGCACACGATCATGGCAAGCGCCAGCCGGTTGCGGTCCGCCTTCACTTGCGCGCCGATAAATCCCTGCAGGGACGCGGCCGGCGCGCGGGCGCCATGCAGCAGCAAAATGTCGTTGACCAGCGCGGCCACGGCCACGGCCTGCGCATTGGCGACGCCGGCAATGCGGGGCTCGGCGAGGAATTCGACGGGCGTGTCGGCCAGGCGGTGGGTCAGAGTTTCGAGGTGGGGACCGTGAGTATGCATGTCATTGTTGTATATAGTGGCGCCGGCTGAACGCCCGCGCAAAGTCCAGCAAGTCCTCGTAGCGCTCGACGGCGTGGATATCCCAGCCCTGTTCGCGGCGCGCGCGCTTTAAATCGTCATAGGTTTTCTGCAGCCACGTGTGGCTGGCCGCGCCCTCCCAGTCGCGCTCCAGGTTCAGGGCCATGGTGCCGCCCGCGCCGCCCTGGGCCAGCGCTTTCGCCGAGATATCCCAGCCGCTGTTGCCCAGTTCATCCTGGTCGAACATGGTGGTGATGCCGTCGTCGGAAATCATCAAAATGTGCGCGGGCCGTTCGCGCCTGGCCGCATACGTCTGGCGCAGGCGGTGGATGGGGAAGCAGGTGCCGCCGCCGAAAAATTCCGTCAGCACGCCGAGGATCATGTCTTCATCGCGTACGAAACCCGGCGTTTGCATCACTTCGTTCTTGCCGCTCCACAGGGTCACCTGCACTTTCGCGCCGGCACGCAAGGCCGATAGCGCGATGACTGCGCCAGCCAGGGTCAAAAATGAAGTATGCGACTGCGGGTTCGGCATGGAACCGGAACTGTCCACGTACATGTCGAGGTCAACGGGCACGGCGTCGATGGCGCGCGCCGGTTCGCGGCCATACACGCGGCGCACGGTGGTCACGCCCGGCACGGGGCGCGGCGACTGCATCACCGATTGCAGCCAGTCGATGTCTTCCAGCGGGTCGCCGATTTCCCACGGTTCCAGCCCTTCCATCTGCGGCTCCTGCGACTCGGGCGCGGGGCGGCTGGGGAACGCGACCAGATGCGGCAAGGCCCGTTCGCGGTAGTAGCGGATGGCGATTTCATGGTCGCTCAGGTTCACGCCCGATGCCTTTAGAATGTCGCCCAGCTCGAACGGCTCGCGCAGCTGGCCGCCGCCCTGCCTGGCCGGCGCATCGGCTGCAGGCTCCTCGCCATCGAGGCCCGAGATGCGTTTGTCGTGCACGGGATGAATGGCGCCGTCCGCCTCGTCATCCTCGATCTGCTGCGCGCCATAGGTCTGGCAGCCACGGGCCGCATCGCGCGTGTCGAGCAGATAGCGGCTCGGACTCAAGGCATCCGTGTCTTCCACCAGGTAAGGCAGCAGCAAGGTGGCGAAGCGGCCAGCCGCCAGCATCCAGTCGTTCGCGTATACGCGGATCAGGCGCGCGCCCAGCCAGGCATCCGTGTCCAGGCGCTCATCGGCCTGGCCGCCTCCCAATTCTCCCTTTTCCAGCTGCCACAGGTTTTCATAGATGCGCATGTACAGGGTCCATACACCGCCGCTTTTGGCGTCAGCTTGCACCGTGCGCCCCTGCTGCAGCTTGCGGTAGATGTCGGCCATGCGCAGGTTCGCCTGACGCTGCAGGCGGTCGTTGATGAACAGGTCCGTGTACAGGTTGGCCACCATGGGCGCGTGCTGCTCCAGGGTGGGCAAGGCGCGGCGCATGCGGGCCAGCAGGCGGAACTGGTCGCTCGCGCTGCCCGGCGCGAGGATGTGGTGGCCGATTTCATGGGCGAGCACTTCCAGCGCGTAGTCGTCCAGGCCCAGCTCCGTCACCAGCGGCAAATCCACCACGACGCTCTGGTCCAGCAAACGGATCATGGCGAAGCTGCCGGACAAGCCCTGCTTGCTGGCCTCGACGCGACTGGCGCACAGGCTCGGGTCGCGCAAGCGCGTAAACTTGCTCCACACGGCCAGGGCTCCGGGCCAGGCGGCGCGCCAGGCGTCGATCAGCGCGGTGTCGGCGGTCGTCTTCATGCGAGCGGCAGCAGGCGGATCGCGTGCGTCCAAGGCGACGTGATGGCGAGCGTATGCGCATTCGCGGCGATGGCGATGTCGCCGGCCGGCAGATCGAGCGCGATGCTGCGCGCACCGATATGGACCGTGGCCCCATCGAGGCGCACGGACGGTGGCATGCCGGCATTGGCCTGCTCATACTCCTGCGCCGTGGCGCTGTGCAGCACGGCGCCATAGGCATCGGCCACCAGCAGGTAATGGCGCTCGGCGCTGCGCACGACAAAACCGTCGTTTGTCGCGCGCACCTGCGGCGGCGTGCCGAAATCGCCACCGAGGCCGCTGAAGCTGCCGAACTCTCTGCCCTCGGCATTGCCGCGCCAGGGATAGTCCAGCAACTGCGCCCGCACCTGCGGCCATTGCGCGCCCGGTTCGTCAAACGCGGCCAGCGCCAGCGCTGGCGGCAAGGTGTCGGCGGCGGCCAGCGCGCCCTGGCGGAAATGCGCGACGCCTGCGCGCCAGGCCAGCACCTGGCCTACGGCGCGCAGCTGCGCAACGCTGCCCACTTGCGGTGCCACGGCAGCCATCCCGGCCTGCCACTGCGCGGGCCGCGCGCCCGCCACAGAGTCGATGTGGATGGCGGCGTTGCTGAGCATGCCCAGCACGTCGACGGGGGCCATCGCCAGCAGCGGTGCAAACTGCGGCGCCAGTTCGCGCCACACGGTATTGAGGAACGGGTTTTTCGCGGCCGGACCGGCCAGGCCATGGCCCACCAGTTCCAGGGCCATGTCGTAGGCGGCCAGGGTGGCGCCGCCCACGCGCTCGGGCGCGGTGGCGGTCACGGCCAGCACCAGCGGATCGACGCCATCGTGCAAGAAGGCGCCGAAGGCGGCCATGTCGAGTGAGGGGAAACGCCGGCGCGCTTCCGCCGCACGCGCATTGAACTGGGCGCGGCCGCTGGCGAGTATCGAGGCAAAGGCAGGAGAAATCATCGGTGTCTGTCAGTCACTGTGCGAAAAATGCAGCAGATAGCGTTCGCCATCGCGCTCGAACGCGATCTCGTCCCAGTGGATCGCGTACCAGAAACCGGCGGGCGGCGTCATCGTCACGGCGTGCAGGGAAAACCCACCGAGCGCGTTGTCGATCGATTCCAGGAAGGCGACCACCAGCTGCGCGCGGAAGCGCCCAGGGGGCGCCACCTGCATGTGCTGCGACGAGAAAAACCAGCGCTGGCACACCTGCTCCAGGTGCGCACGCCCGCACGGCGCCGCATGGAGGTGCCACAGGGCCGCCGGCAAGTCGCGTGCGGGTTCGATGACGTGCAAGGCATGGTCTTCCACGCGCAAGCCCAGCGCCGTGGCGAGATCGGGCGCATCGGGCAGGCGCTGCAACTCGTAGCTCGCGCACAGGTCGCTCACTTCGCTATTGAGCAGGGCCAGCGCTTCCAGAAAGCCTTGACAACGCAGGACGCTCATTGCGAACGCAGCCAGCTGCGGTAGTTGGTATAGCGCTGGTGCAGATACTTGAGTTTCAACAGATCGTCGTATAGGGGACCGTACAGTTTTCTCCCCTTTGTGCGTTCGGCGATCAGCTTTTCGATGCGGTTCAAACGCGCCAGGGTCTCGCGCTCGCTGACGCCATCGAGGCCCAGGTCGAATTCGGCGGACAGCACGCCGACAGGATCGTCGCGGTCCAGGTCCAGGCGGTTGAATTCATCGTTGGACAAATCGAACAAACGGCGCAGCCAGCCCAATCTGTCGCTGCGGTAGGCAGCGTTTTCCGGCAGCGCGAAAAATGGCGCGTCCGGGTCCGGCTGCAGCTTGTTATGCAGGACGAACGGCAGCACCTGGCGCAAGTCTTCCAGCTCCACCTCGCCATTGCCGCGGAAATAAGCCATGGCCTTGGCGTAGATCATCAGCGCCATCAGGGTGCGCACGGAGATGCCGTTCAGGGTCTGGCAACCCAGATCCTTCAAACGGTCGCGCCCATTGTCGGCCGCCTGCGCCTGCCCCCGGTCGGCGCCAGCCAGGCGGGCCGTATCCTTGGTCATGTATTCGAACTGGCCGCCGGCCGTCTCGAAC
Source organism: Janthinobacterium lividum (assembly GCF_011601275.1). Lineage (GTDB taxonomy): Bacteria > Pseudomonadota > Gammaproteobacteria > Burkholderiales > Burkholderiaceae_D > Janthinobacterium > Janthinobacterium lividum_E. Next base: position 153,100 of record NZ_JAAOLY010000007.1, read on the forward strand.
AGCTCGAACTGGCTGGCGAAGAATTCCAGGCGGCGCCGCACGGCGTCGGGTATGCCCACCTGGCGGATCGCTTCGCCGATCTGATCGACTTCGCCTTCCGTGAAGATGATATCGGGCGGCACCAGCTCTTCGGGGCGCAGGTTTTCTTCCACGCGCAGCAGCAGTTCATTTAAAAAGCGCGGGTTGAAAGCGAGCGCCTGCACCGTCACGTCGACCCGGTCGCGCAGCGCCTCGATCACCTGGTAGGTGCCGCCGCCCTGGTCGTCGTTGGCCGTCAGATACCAGGCCGCTTCCGGACATTCGTAAATATGGTTCAGCACTTCCGCGTAATTGTCGCCCATGACCGTGAGCAGCGCGCTTTGCGTGCGCGTGGGGATGCGGTTGTATTCATCGACGATTTTCACGCGCATGCCCAGCCAGGCACGCCAGGCGATGCGGATATCGTCCATGCTTTGCGCGTTCACCAGGTCGGCGGGCAGCGGGTTGCCCAGCAAGTCGGCCACCGTCATCTGCGGGTGGCCATGCTGCATGGCGCGCTTGACTTCCTTGACGGTGGAGCCGGCCAGCACGCCCATCAGCAAGGCGCTGGCCGTCTTGCCCCGTCCCGGCCCGCCGACGAACAGGCATTTGCGGCGCGTGGCGAACGTCAGCAGCGGCAGCAGGATAAAACTCGAATAGCTTTGCGCCGACGGCAGATTCAGGGTGCGGCGGCTGTCGCCCACGGAATACGTCTGCGACGGGCCATCGTTGTATTCAATATCGTAATGGGGGCTGATGATGGCGTGGTTGACGATCCAGAAGTAGGCCTGGCGCAGCTTTTCATCGAAGGGCCGCGCTTGCGCCTCGCCTTCCGCTCCCAGCGCGATGGGGCCCTGGTACAGGTCCGCCACGTCGAACTGCCGCGCGACGGGCGCGGACTTGGGTTTGGTGGGGGCCTGGGACAGGCGCTGGAACAGATTAAAAGACGGCATGGCAATACTCTTCCGTTAAGGAAATGAAATTATTGCACAAGCCGCCTGCAAGCACCGGTTCGGATGAAAGCGGACTAGCCCGCCATCGGCGTAGCCAGAAACACCGGCTGCCGCTCGGCCTGCGCCGTCAGCGCGGCTACGGCCGGATAGTCGCCGGCCGCCATCACGTCGGGCACCATCTGCCGAGCGAAACTCCAGGCCACCGCAATGGTGATGCCGGCAATACTCAGGCAGTCCGGCGCCTCTTCGCGCAATGACGCTTCCAGCTGCCGCCACGCCCCATGCAACTGCAGCTGGACGCGGTCCAGCCAGGGCTGATGCTGTTTTTCCTGCGGGCGCAAGCGCCGTTCATAGACGATCTGCACGGCTTTGTCGCAGGCCGCCAAAGCATAGCTGGTCCGGCACAGCGCGCGCAGGCGTTCAGGCTCCGACTCAGGCCTGATGCGGGGAGCATGCACGGCCAGTTCTTCCAGATATGCCAGGATCAGGGTCGAGTCCATCAGCACCTGGCCATCGCCGGTGACCAGGGTCGGCACTTTGACGGCAGGATTGATGGCTTGTACCTGGTCGAAATCGGAAAACACCGACAAGGGCCGGTGTTCATGTTCCAGGCCCAGCACTTTCATGCCAATGGCAACGCGCCTGACGTAAGGCGAATCGAGCATTCCGATCAATATCATGGTCTCTTCCTCTCCATCTGATGAATAAACGCGATCACTTGTGCCGCGACGGCCGCTGGCGCATCTTCCATCAGGAAGTGCCCGGCCTCGTCAAACAGGTGCAAGGTGGCGCCGGGAATATCGCGCTGCAGGCGATAGCCATAAGCCACCGGCTGCCACTCGTCCTGCCGGCCCCATAGTACCTGTACCGGCAAGGTCAACTGCGGCAGTTTTTCGGCAAAGTCCATCGTATGGCAGGCGTTATAGTGCGCCACCTGATGCTGGTAAAACGAGGGCTGCCCCACCACGCCGCACAGCGGCTCCAGGTAACACCGCAGAAGCTCGCCCTGCATCCTGTCCTTGTGAAAAACGGCCATGCCCAGCTGGCGCGCCATCGTGGCGCGATGTTCGCTGGCCGGCGTCAAAGCATACCGGGCGAAGTCATCGCGCAGATGCTTCCAGGTGGGTGATGGCCAGGAATCGTAGCTGGGCGCGTCGGCGATGCTCAAGCTGCGCAGGCGCGCCGCGTGGTCGAACGCCAGGCGCAGCGCAATGGCGCCGCCGATATCGTGGCCGAACACATGGGTGGTCGGCAATTGCCAGTGGTCGAGCAAGGCCGCCAGCAAGGTCACCTGCGCCGCTACCGAGGTATCGGCCTCGACGGGCCGCTCGGATCGTCCAAAGCCCAGCAAGTCATACAGGTGCACGTGGAAACCGGCATCGACGAACAGCGGCACCAGTTCGCGCCAGATAATGCTGTGCGCCGGCGTGCCATGCACCAGCACCAGCGGCGTGCCTGCGCCATGGATGCCGGTGGCGATACGCTGGCCGTGGATCAGGGCGTGGCCATTCAACAGCGGTTCTTGACTCGTCATCAGATGTCCTTTTGTTTGCAGAACCTGCAGGCTAAGGCTAGACTGGACATGACGCCAGCGACATTCTTTTAACCTTCAATCCAACTTTTGTCATAGCCCATGAATTTACGTCTATCCGTCGACGCCCTGCGTGTGTTCAGGGCAGTGGTACAAACCGGCAGCATGAGCCAGGCCGCCAGCCTGCTCCATCTGAGCCAGTCGGCCGTCAGCTGGAAAATCAAGCGGCTGGAGCAGCAGCTCGATTGCCAGTTGCTGGCGCGCAGCGGCGGGCTGTTTGGCACGACCGACCAGGGAGCCGTGCTGCTGCGGCATGCGTTCAACATACTCGACGCCCACGATGACGCCGTCGCCCATTTTTCGCCATCGGCGATGCACGGCCGGCTGCGCATCGGCGTGACGGAGCAGATTGCATTGGCGGACGTGTGCGCGGTGCTGTCGCAGTTCTCGCATCATCACCCCAAGGTGGACGTACAGCTGGTGGTGGAGCAAAGCCAGGTATTGCGCGAACGCTTTGCCAACGGCCTGCTCGATGTGATTTTGCATCAGGATTTTGCCGGCATGGCGGCGCCGGGCGACACGCTGCTATGGACAGAAACGCTGCATTGGTGCGCTGCCACGGCAGAGCAGGCTTTGCCGGAAGAAACCGTCAAGCTGATCACCTACGGGCCGCACTGCTTTTACCGAAGGCTGGCCGAGGAAAAGCTGGGCCAGGCCGGCATGGCCTGGAGCGTGGGCCTGGAATGCCCATCGGTGGCGGGCATGCTGACCGCGATTGCCGCCGGCCTGGGCATAGCGGTGGTCAATGCACGCAACTTGGGCCAGGGCGTGCACCGGCACGCGGCACTGGAACGGCTGGCACCGCTGCCCCGCGTTGCCAGCCTGCTGCGGGCGAATGACAACCTGCCCGACCCGGTGCGTGACGCTTTTTGCCAGCTGCTGCTGGCGGCATTGCAGAAAGCATGAAGGATACCGTCGCTAACGGTGCGGCCAGAGCAAGTCAACCTTCTCGTCATCTGTCAACCAGAAGCGCTTCCCATCCTTGTCATTGTGCGCACCGAATATGTTCTTGTAGTGATAGGTCTTGCAGTGCAGTATCAACCAGGCATGGTAGTAATCATCAAGAAAAGCGCTGAATGTCTGATGGAAGCCGGGTTCGCCTGCGTCTTTTTCGGGCAGCTCGAAGCGACCTATCCTGGCAACGATGTGTGCGATGTCCGGCCTGCCGACGCCGTCAAGTTTCACGGGGTCGGGCAAGGCGATCCTGAACGCCAGCACTTCCGCGCCCTCCTCCTCCCACCACTCGCGCAAATTGAAGCGGGAGATATCTTTTCCGATGAGTGTCTGTAATTGAGTCGCGAGTCTGTCGTATTCGGCGTTGTCGTCGTCGCCATGTGCGTCACAGAACTGCGCATAAGCCTGAATCGATGCCAAAATCGTGGCATACCTTTCTTCCGCCACAGCCAGTTGGGGCTCCAGTGCTTTCCCTGGTTTCATGCTCATCCTTGTTTGATGATGGGCGCCGGCGCCTCGGCGCGCCAGCGCCACCAGCCCAGCGCCACGCAGGCCACCAGCAAGGCCAGCAAGCCCGCCACTTCATGGCGGATTTCATACAGCGAGGCGCCCATCTGGTTGAGCGCGACAAAGCCTTGGATGCCGGCCGTCGATGGCAGCAGCCAACGCAGCCATTGCAGCACGACGGGCATGGACGACACGGGCCAGGTCAGCCCCGCCAGGAACAGCACGGGCATCGAGGTGGCGATCATCAGCTGCGTGCCCCGTTCGCGCGTGCGGAACAGCATGCCCAGCAACATGCCGAATGCCGCTTCCGCCAGCGAAAACAGCACCAGCAGCAAGAGCATGCCGCCGAAGTTGCCGCCACGGGGGTAATCCTGGAACCAGAAGACGAAGCCGAAGAAATAGCAGCAGTTGAGGAAAGCCACGCAGGCAAACGCCAGCAGCATGCCCGCATAGCCGCCCGCCGTGCGCTTTCCCGCCACGGGGAAACTCTTGCGCTGGTACCAGGTGCCGAACAGCATGGTCATGCCGATCAGCAAGGTCTGCTGCACGATCAAGGTGGCCACGCCCGGCACGACATAGGCGCCATAGCCTTCCTTGACGTTAAACAGGGGCACGGCATCGAAGGCAATGGGCGAGCGCTGCTGGTTGGCCTGGACGGTCGATGGCGTGCCCGCGCCCAAACGCTTGATCTCAATACCGGCCGACACCGTGCCCACCACTTCCGCCAGGCCATTCAAGGCTACCTTGTTGAGCATCAAATACAAGCCATTGCCCGCCACCTGCGCGTGGGCCGCGCGGCCGGCCAGCACGTCCGTCTGCAAGCCGTCGGGAATGATCAGCACGCCCATGACCTCGTCGCGCCACAGCAAGTCCTGCGCGACAGGCAGGTCCGGCGTGACGGCCACGACTTGCAGCGACGGATGGGCCATGGCAAAGCGCGTCAGCTGGCGCGACATGGCGCTGCGGTCCTGGTCGACGACGGCCACGGGCACGCGCTGGACGATTTCCGTCGAGTACGGCAAGGGGTAAAAGAAGGAATAGATGATGCCGCCGATGAACAGCAAGGTCAGCGCGCCCTTGTCCGTCAGCATGGCGCGCCAGGTGGAGAGGAAGGATTGCCACATCATGTGCGCCCCCAGGCGGCAGGCGCATTCGCGCGGCGCGCCAGCAGGAACACGCCAACGGCGCCGCAGCCGATGGCAAAGGCGGCCAGGATCAGCATTTCCTGCACGCCATAACGCCACGGCGCGCCGGCCAGCCAGTATTTCGTTTGCAGCTGCAGATAATGCGTGAGCGGCAAGGCTTCCGCCCAGGCGCGGGCCGGCGCCGGCATGGCCATCAAGGGAAAGGCCTGGCCCGCAAACGCGAACGCTGGCGCCGTGATGAAGGCCGCGCCCGACAGGGCCAAGCGCAGGGACAAGGTGGCGCCGATCAGCAAGGTGGCCAGGCCGCAGTAGGCCAGCACCAGCAGCAGCATGCTCAGTACCAAGGCCGGCAAGCTGCCCGCCACGGCCCAGCCCCGCGCCAGGCTGAAGAACAGCAAGTACAGCAGCGCCAGCGCGCAGTAGGCGATGAAGGGAAACAGCAGCTTGGCGCCGATGGCGCGCAGCCAGCTGCCCTTGGCCGTAGCCAGCCATTGCGGAACCGTGCCGTCGCGCAACTCGCGTCCTATGCTCGTGACGACGGCGACGACGATGAAAATCTGCAACATGGCCGGCATCAGGGCCAGGGTCAGGAACGCTTCATAGCTGATGTTCTCGTTGTATAAACTGTTCAAGGTCGTGCGGATCGGTTCGAACTGGGCCGCCGCCTGCACGCCCGACATGCCTTTTTTCACGCGCGCCGTCATCTCGATGCCGGCCGACAAGGTCGTGCTGACCGTGCGCACGTCGCGCAGCAAGGCACCCGCGTGCGAGGAAAATTGCGCGTTGTACAGCCATTGCACGGTGGCTTGCCGGCCGCCCAGCAGTTTCTGCTCGAAATCGTTCGGAATCAGCAGATAGCCGAACGCCGTGCGCTCGCGCAAGCGATGCAAGGCTTCGTCGCTGGACGCCACTTTCGCCGCCACCTTGATGCCTGGCGAGGCATCGAGCCAGCGCGTCAGCTGGCGCGACAAGGTGGAATTATCGTTATCGATGACGACGATGGGCAAGTCGCGCGCGATGCCGGCGGAAAACACCAGCCACAACATGCCGCACAGCACGACCGGAATCCAGCTGAGCATGCCAAAATCCCAGAAGTCGCCGCGCAAGCGCCGCCACTCGCGTGCCAGCGCTGAAACCGGCTCTTTATCCGCTTCGTTCATCTAGTATCAGAGCGGTGGAAACACGACCGACATGCCCGGGCGCAAACCCTCGACCTTGATGGCGGGACGCAAGCGGATTTCAAACGTGCGCAAATCCGTGCCGCCCGGACGTGCCGCGCGCCACGTGGCGAAGTCCGGCAACACGGCCACGGAACTGACCTTGAAGCTGACCTGCTGTTTCAGCGCCGGCACATTGGCCGTATGCGTGCTGCCCATGGCAAACGCGGCCATTTCATCTTCGCGCACTTGCAGCACGGCCCAGGCGTCATCGAGGTTCACCAAGGTGATTACGGGAAAACCTTGCGGCGCCAGTTCGCCCGGCTGTATCTGGATCTTGCTGACCTGCCCGGCCACGGGCGCGGCGATCTTCGTTTCGGCCAAAGCGATCTGCGCTTCCGTCAGCACGGCGCCCACCTGGCGCGCCTGGGCGGCGGCGGCCGTCTTGTCTTCCGGACGGGCGCCCTTTTGCGCCATGTCATATTGCGCGCGGGCAGCCTGCGCCAGCTGATCGGCGGCGCGCCATTGGGCTTGCGCCTCGTCGCGTTTCTGCTGGGCGATCACGCCTTGCTCGTACATATTGTTGACGCGGGTATACGTGGTTTTGGCGATGGCCGCTCCCGTCTGGGCCCGCTCCCAGTTGGCTTTCGCTGCCGCGACTTCTTCCGGACGCGCACCCGCTTGCGCCTTTTGCGCCACGGCATCGGCCGCCTGCGTGGCCGCCGTGGCTTGGGCGATCTTCGCATCCACTTCCGGACTCGTCAGCTGGAACAGCAGCTCACCTTTCGGCACCGTCTGGCCCAGCTTGACGTACAGCTCGCCTACCCGACCCGGCACTTTGGACGAGACATTGACTTCCTGCGCATCCATCTGCCCCTGCAATGACAGGCGCTGCGGCTGGAAGGCCTGGTACAAGCCCCAACCGACGAAGGCAAGCACGATGACGGCGGCGCCGATGGCCAATGGTTTTTTGGAGGTACTCATTATTATTTGTCCACAGGTAATTGGATATCGGCCGCGGCGGCCAGGCTGCCCAGGCGCTGCGTTTCGCCCGTCGCTTCCAGCAATTGCGCCAGCCCCATCACATAGTTATAGGCAGTCTGCGCGCGCTGGGTCTCGACCTTGGCCAGGTTCAGGCGCGCGTCGACCACTTCCAGCGACGTCACTTGCCCTTGTTGGAAAGCCACCGTTTGCAAGCGGATATTTTCGCGCGCCAGTTCCACCGACGAGGCCGTTGACAAATACTGGATGCGGGCGTTTTCCAGCGCGCGCCAGTTCTTTTCGATCAAGGTGGGAATGTCGCGTTCGGCCTGGCGCGCCACCACTTCCACCCGCTCCTGGTCCAGCTTGGCGGCGGCGATCATCTTGCCCGTATTGATGCGGTGCACGAGCGGCACGGACACGACCAGGCCGATGGCCCAGTTCGAGCGCACGAGCTTTTCATTGCCTCGGTTCAAATTGTAGTTACCGATGGCAAACACGGTGGGCGCGTATTCCTTGCCATGCAGCTTCAAGGCTTGCTCGGCCTGCACGCGCTTGCTGTCGATCTTTTTCCAGTTCGCGTTTTCCCGCATGCCCGTGCTGATGAACGATTGCAAGGTGCCGACCGGCAAGCTGTTGACGAACAGCGGCGTGCTGGGCAGCACTTGCGTGTTGACGGCAAGCAAACGGTCGAGCGCCACCTGGGCGATTTCCTCGTCGCTGCGGGCCTGCGCTTCATCGCTGCGGGCGCTGTCCAGGGCCACGTCGGCGCGCAGGCGTTCCGCCCGCGAAATCAGGCCGCCCTTTTCCAGCCTGGCCGCGTCGCGCTGGTGCTGCGTCACGCCGGCCGTCACTTCGGCCCGCACGGCCACCACTCTTTTCGCCAGCAGCAACTGGAAATAGCGCTGCGTCACCAGGGTGGCCAGCTGCTCTTCCGCTTCCGTGCGCTCCGCTTGCGCGGCCAGGGCCAGGCTCGATGCGAGGCCCTTGACGGCGTCCAGGCGCCCGCCCGTGTAGATGGGCCACATGCCCAGCAAGCCGAACGACGTCAAATCCGTCACCACTTCGCGGTTCAGGGAATTGGGAATATGCGGCGTAGGCAGGCCGGGTATCGGCGGCAGCACGGATTCGATGCCGCCCACGATGCCAGACAGGCCGCTCGTATCGATATTCAAGTCCGTCGACAAACGGCCGCGAAACGCCGTCAAGTCCACGGAAGGGCCGTCGATATTCGACAAGGCTTCCGCCTTCAGTGTTTTTGCGCGCACGTCGAGCGCGGCGCCCTGCACGGCGCCCGAAGCCTTGGCCGCTTGTTGCAGCGCTTCGTTAAAGGTCAGCGGTTCCGCAGCGGCGGGCATGGCCGCGCCCAGCGCGCTGGCCAGCAATAATGATAAGTGTCCTTGCAATCTGCCCATGTAGCGTCCAGTCAATGAATGAGGGGAAAGCACGGGGTTGCCATGTTTATACTTTCACAATAGCAATTATATCTATGGATGTCCATTCCAGCCTGCACTATTGGTTACCGTGATTGGCACATGAAAACGGGCGCCTCTTGCGGGACGCCCGTTGCGGTCAAGCCTTTACCAAACTAATTATTTCTTCGCTTTCTTGCTGCCCTTCTCTTTTTCCTTTTCAAACACGGCAAAGAACTCGGACGCCATGTCGCGGATGGCGCGGCCGATGTTGGCGTAGTCGTATTCGTTCAGGTTGGCCAGCGACACGCGGCCGGACGGGTGCGTGGTGCCGAAGCCGCGGCCCGGCAACAGGATGACGCCCGTTTCCTCGGCCAGGCGGAACAGCGCTTCGTTCGGTTTCAGCTTTTTCAGCAGCCACTGCGAAAACTCCACGCCATGCATTTGCGCGGCCAGGGACTCCATGTCCAGCAGATGGTAATAGCGCACGGAATTGGCGTCGTGCACCATCGGCAAGCCCAGTTCGCGGTACAGCGCTTCCTTGCGGCGCAGGACGATGCGCTTCATCGACTGCTTGTACTTTTGCTCTTCATCCATCAGCGAGAACAGGGAGAACAAGGTCATCTGCGCCTGCACGGGCGTGGACAGGCCGGCCGTGTGGTTCAGCGCCACCGTGCGGCTGTCCGCCACCAGGCGGTCGATGAATTTCAGCTCGCGCGGCTCCGTCGTGATCGAGTGATAGCGGGCATCGAGCTGCTTCTTGATGGTTTCCGGCAACTTGGCAATCTTGGCGTCGAGCACATTGTCTTCATGCGTGGCCACCACGCCCATGCGCCAGCCCGTCGCGCCGAAGTATTTCGAGAACGAATACACGAGGATGGTGTTGAACGGGCAAATGGCGAACAGCGAGACGAAATTGTCGGCAAAGGTGCCGTACACGTCATCGGTCAGAATGATCAGGTCCGGGCGCTTCTTGATGATCTTGGCGATGTATTCCAGGGTCTCGTCATCGATCTTGACGGACGGTGGATTGCTGGGGTTGACGAGGAAGAAGGCCTTGACTTTCGGGTCCAGCAGCTTGTCCAGTTCCTTCTTGGTGAATTGCCAGTTGTTCGATTGCGGTGCATCGATGTGCACGGTGTTCAGCTTGTAGTCGTTCAGCTGTGGAATTTCGATGTACGGCGTGAAGATCGGCATGCCCAGGGCGATCGTGTCACCCTCCTGGATGATGTGGTTCGATTTCAGGCTGGCGAACAGATACGTCATGGCGGCCGTGCCGCCTTCGACGGCGTACATGTCGAAGTTGCCGACGAAGGGATGGTCGCCCACCATTTCACGGTGGATATACTGGCCGACGATTTTCTCGGACAGGCGCAGCATGCGGTCCGGCACGGGATAGTTACAGCCGAGGATGGCTTCGCACATCTCGTAGAGGAAGTCGCCTGCGCTCAAGCCCAGCTGGTCGCGCACATACGACACGGCCGCCTCGATGAAATGCACGCCCGGTGTATCAGCATGCTGGCGCACGAAGATTTCAAAACGCGCCTCGATGCCGTCGCGCGTGGGGAAACCGCCCACGTCGTCCATGTACACATAGGAACGTTCCGCTTCCGTCATGGCGAACTGGCCGAACTGGAAGAAGCCGTGGCGCGGCGTGGTGGCAAGGAAATTCGGGTTGCCGCGGCCCGCATTGAGCATCAAACGGTTGCTTTGCTTGGCCGTCTGGATCAGCGCATCCTTCAATTCGAAGGGGCTCAACAGGGCGAGTTTGCTTGGGTTACTGAAATCCATTTTTGCTACTCCTTTAGACAGACAATGTGCAGGGTTCTTGCAGACTCAGACGAAGGCCACGATCAGCGGCCCCAGCAAGGTCAGGAAAACGTTGGCCAAGGCATACGTGATGGCAAACGGTACGGTGGGAATCGAGTTTTGCGCCGCGTTCAGCACTTCGCCGAACGCGGGATTGGCGCTGCGCGAGCCGGACAAGGCGCCCGCGAACACGGCCACGTTGTCATAACGCAAGATGTAGCGGCCGATCAGCATGGTCAAAATCATCGGCAGGATGGTCACCACCACGCCTACGCCAAACAGCGTCAGGCCGTGTTCGCGCACGGTTTGCACGGCTTGCAGGCCGGACGTGAGGCCGACGACGGCAACGAAGCCGGCCAGGCCCAGGTCTTTCAGGATTTGCACGGCGCCGCTGGGCATGTAGCCGAACGTCTGGCGCTTGGCGCGGAACCAGCCGAATACCAGGCCCGACAGCAGAACGCCGCCGCCGCTGCCCAGGGTCAGCGGAATCGAGCCGATGCGCGCCACCAGCAAGCCCACGAGCAAACCGACGACGAGGCCGGCGCCCATGTAGACGAAGTCCGTCTTGGCGCTCGGCACGATCATATAGCCCACTTCGGCCGCCACGCGCTTGACGTCCTGCTCGGCGCCGTAGATGGTCACCACGTCGCCCGTCTGCACGACGGTTTCCGCCTGCATGGGCAGGATCTTGCCCATGCGGCTCAGCTGCACGACAAAGATGCCGTGACGCACGCCCGGCGCCGTCGCGCTGCGGATTTCGCCCACCGTCTTGTTGTGGTAAGCCTTGTTGGTCAGCACCATGTCGCGGCGCTGCATCACCAGTTCCATGCCTTCGACGGCAAGCAATTCCTTGCCCAGCTGGGAAGACACGCTGAGCATGGCTTCGCGCCGGCCCACCAGCAGCACGATATCGTCGGCCGCCAGCACCAGATCCGGGCTGACGTCGATAATCTGGCCATTGCGTTTCACGCGCTCGATGGTGATGGCCGTGTTCGGATTGGCGCTTTCGATCTCTTCCACGGAACGCCCGGCACCGGGGCCCACGTCGTAGATGCGGCCGATCAAGTCAGGCGCGGCCGGCGTCTGGCCAGGTCCCAGCACTTGCACGCCCGCCTGCAGCGCCGTTTCCGCCTTGATCGCGTCTTCGCGGATGGTGCGCCCCATGAGCTTTGGCAAGATGTTGACGCAGACGATGATGGCGCCGAACGAGCCGAACACATACGTCACGGCATAGCCGACGGCCACGTTGCCCTGCAGGCGCGCCACTTCGTCGGCCGCCAGGCCCAGCTTGGTGATCGCGTCGCCGGCCGTGCCGATGATGGCCGACTGCGTCAAACCGCCCGCCGCCACGCCGGCCGCCAGGCCCTTGTCCAGGCCGAACACCTTGGCCATGATGACCACCGTCAGCAGCGCCGTCACGGCCAGCACGACAGCCAGGATGATTTCGCGCACGGACTGGCGCCCCAGCGAATTGAAAAATTGCGGCCCGCTTTCGTAGCCAACCGCGTAAATGAACAGCGCGAACAGCACCGACTTGACACCAGGATCGATGGCGACGCCCACCTGGCTGACGAGTACCGCCACCAGCAGTGAACCGGCGACCCCGCCCAGCTGAAACGAGCCGAACTTGATCTTGCCGATGTAATAACCCGCTGCCAGGGAGAGAAACAAGGCAATTTCAGGCGACTTCTTGAATAACTCATGCAACCATTCCATGCGGACCGCCTTTCATGTTGAAGGAATTCTTTACTGCTTGTGCTCTTGCAGGCTGCTCAGGCGTGGACGGAGCCGGCCAGGGCCACGATCAGCGGCCCCAAGAGGGGCAGCACCACGTTCGAGATGGCATACGTAATCGTGTAGCCGAGCAAGGGCGTGGAATTGCCGGCCGCGTTCTGCACGGCGGACAGGGCCGGCGTGCTGCACTGCTGGCCGGCAATGGCGCCCAGGAGCACGGGTGCTTCCAGCTTGAGGAAAAAGTGGCCTACCAGCAGGGACAGCGAGGCGGGGACGACGGCGATCAACACGCCCATCAGCGGCAACGACAGGCCGTACTGGCGGATCAGGTCGATCGCCTGCGGTCCCGACGCCAGGCCCACGCAAGCAATGAAGGTGGCCAGGCCGATATCTTTCATCATGTCGAGCGCGCTGGGGTGGATGCCGGGCATGCCCGGTTTTCTCGCCTGGTACCAGCCGAACACGAGGCCTGTCAGCAAGGCGCCGCCGCCCGTGCCCAGCGAAAACGGAATGCCGCTCAGCTTGGCTGAAAAGCCGCCGATGTACACGCCGAGCACGATGCCGATGCTGGCGTAGACGATATTGCTGCGCTCGCCCGTGGGCACGCGCTTGCCGATGGCGGCCAGCGCCGTGTTCAATTGGCGCCCTTCCGTCGTGCCGTACAGGCGCAGCACGTCGTCGCGCTGCAAGGAAAGGTCAGGCAGCGGCGGCATGCTGTGCTCGCCACGGACGACGGCCGCCACGTGCACGCCGGACGGCAAGGCCAACTGGCGCAGGGGCTGGCCGACCAGCGAAGCTTGCTGCAGCACCACCTCGACGGCGGAGACCGCCATGTTCAAGCCCGTCGTGTCGGCAAATTCCTCGCCCAGGATGGCTTCGGCCGCCACCAGCGCGGGACGGTGGCCGATCACCAGCACTTCGTCGTTGTTGCGCAGGCGCAGTGCGGGTTCCAGAGTCAATACCTTGCCGTGCCGGCGCACGCGCGTGATGCTGGCGCGGCCCGCGAAAATATGCTGCAAGGCGTCGAGACGGCGCCCCGCGCCGCGGCTGATGCGGTAGGCGCGCCCCACCATGTCCGGCGTCGCCTGCGCACCGTCGCCATCGGTCTGGGCGCCGCCCATCTTTTCCCACAATTTATCGGCTTCCTCGCGCAGGTTGACGCGCAGCAGGAGCGGAAAAATCTGGCTGGTGGCGATGACGATAGCGATCAGGCCGAAGATATACGTGATGGAATACGCGGTGACGACGTTGGCTTGCAGCTCGGCGATGCGGGCAGCCGGCAGCGCCAGCTTCGAAATGGCGTCCGTGGCCGTGCCGACGACGGCCGATTCCGTCGCCGCGCCGGCCATCATGCCGGCCGCCGTGCCCTGGTCCAAGCCCAGGAAACGCGTGGCCAGCAGCACCAGCGCCAGCACCGCCACCACTTCGATCAGGCACAGCAATCCCAGGCGCAAGCCCTTGGCGTTGAGGTTGGCAAAGAACTGGGGACCGCCCGCATAGCCGAGGGCGAAGATGAACAGCATGAAAAAGACGTTCTTGACGCTGGCGTCCAGGGTGACGCCCAGCTGGCCGATCAGCAGCGCGGCGATCAGGGTGCCGCACACGCCGCCCAGCTGGATGGGACCGAAGCGTATTTGCCCTACCGCATAGCCCAGGGCCAGCGCCAGGAACAGGGCCAGTTCCGGCACCTGATGCAATACCGACGTGATCGACTCGAGCATGGGCAAACCTTCGAAAAGATAACGGATGGTTACAAGGGAACAGAGCGTTCGGCGGCTGACGGCAGCTGGCTTTTGAACGGGCGCACGGGTCCTGCACGACAATTGCCATGGCAGCTTATGCTTGCAAAATGTTGCAACGTGGAATTATGTTCGGTGAAAATTTTACAAGTGTCAACAGGTGTTCTGTTGAACTCGCCTTGCGTTTCATCAAACATCGTGCGCACGATTGAAGCAGCTGTTTGACACCGATCAATAAAACTATTAGTAATGTTTTTGACGGTACCAAAGTGCCTTGCGCGCCAAAGGCGTCTCTTCCGGCAAGTCGGGATTGGCCAGCTCCAGCACGTAACGATGGGGCAGCTTCAGGCCCTGCGCGAGGCGGCCAAAATGGCGCTGGAACAGCTGCGCGAAACTGCCATCGGCCAGCATGGTTTCCAGTCCGATTTCAATATGGCGCGCCAGTTCCGGCCGGTGCTTGCCAACAAAAAAGTACAGTGCGGCCGGATAGCGGATGACCAAGTGGGTGTCGAGCGCCAGCGGCAATTGCGCATGGCTGGCCAGCTCGCTTTGCGCCTCGATCACGGAGCGGGGAAAGTAGTCGATGCGCCCCGCCGCCAGTTGCTGGAACAGGCCTTCGTAGGTGCTCGAAGTATCGAGGCGCAAGCCATTCGCCTGCAAGATGACGGAGTCGGGCCAGTCGCGCATCTGGCCCGCCGACAGCCGCGCCAGCGCGGCGATGCTGCGCACGTCGCGCAGCAGTTGCGGCTGGCGCGCGTGGATCAGGGCCACTCGCCAGCCGATCAGGCCGCGGTCGATGGGGATGCGCACCGGCAGCAATTGCGTTTCGCGCGCGCGGCTCGTCATGGTCCAGACGACGTCGACGCTGCCTGACGCCGTGGCGATTTCCTGCATGGCGCGCGTCTGCACCATGCGCAGCGCGGAGCGGCGCAAGGCATAGACCTGGCCCGAACGGGCCAGCGCCTGTTGCAGCAAGGCCGTCACATAGCCTTGCTGCGGATCATCAATCGCCTGGTGGCGCGGATACACGAGCGGCAGCGGCGACGACTTGCCGGCGGCGGCAGCGCCCAACGGCCACAGGGCGGCAAGCTTGAGCAGGGGGCGGCGCTGCATGGGCCCTCCTTTCCAGCGCTTTCATCAGCGTTCTTATCAGAATGACAGTATCACGCAGCAGAGCACGCTTGTCGACTCGAATATGGAAACTGTGTACAAAACAACAGCACTTCCAGACTGGACAGCAGGGGCGGAATTAATCCAGATCAATAAAACCGCAAATAGAAAATAAATCCTGCGTGCTGCTCTGGACGGCATGCGCGCCCCTCGCCTACGCTGTTTTTTTATCTGAAAAACAAGAGGAACCCATGCAGACAGCACGCTTGAATATTATCGGAATGGATCATGAAGGCTGTGCCGACAGGCTGACGGGCGCGCTCGAAGCCGTCACGGGCGTGGCCACCGTCTGCGTCTCGCTGGCGCGCCACGGCGCCACGGTGCAATTCGACGAAAAGCTGGCCACGCAGGAACGCCTGCTGGCCGCCGTCAACGACGCCGGTTTCATGGGCGAAGCGACGGATGAAGAACAGCTGGCCTCGTGCAGCGGCGCCTGCGGCCACTGCCGCCATTGAACGCCAGCCTCCCGCCCTGCTCCGCTACTCTCCTCCGCTCACCCTCCCCGTGCGCCCCGGTCGCGCAGATGCGCCAGCACGCGGCGCGGTCCCAGCGCCTGCAGGTCGAACGGCGGCAACTCGATGGCGTCGAGCGTATTCTTGAACAGCAAGCCCAGTTCCGTATCGCCTTCCAGGCTCAAACGGCGGCTGAAGAACAGGGTGTCCGGGTCTTCCTGGCGCCGCGCCAGCAGCATCAAGTCATGCACGCTGGCGGCGATGCACAGGTCCGGCACGTCGACATAGCGCTCGGCCACGAACACCGTTCCCTGCCACTCGAAATCGAAGGCGATGCCCGCGTCCAGCAGGCGCAAGCGAAGACTGCGCCCTTCCAGGCTACACCGCACGTCGTCGGGCAATTGCGGCGCCAGCAGGCGGTTCAAGCCTTGCACGAACAGCCACGAGGCAGGATACGGCGGCAGCTTGGACAGCAATTCGGCCAGCGGTTCGGGCAGCCGGTACGATACGCCCGGCTTGCTCATGGGAGGCTTGGCCGGGACGGGCAATCTTTCCAGTTGATCTTGCATGTGCTTCCTTTCGATGCGTTCAATGGGCGGCGTGCTGTTCCATGCCGGGCTGGCCGTGCCAGTAGCCGTCGCAGGCGCCGGCCGGCTGGCAAGCGGCCAGCTGGGCCTGGGCGCCGATGCCGCTGACCTGGCCGCGGCGGGCGCGGTCGAAGATGGCGATGACTTGTTCCGTATGCATGGCTTGCGGGCTGATGCGCGCCACGGATACGCCCATATCGCGCATGGCGTCGAGTTCGCGCACCAGGTTGTAGACGAGGGCCGACTGCGTCTGCGTGCCGTTGAGCACAAGGAACGGCACTTCGTCGCGCGTGCGCAGCAGCAGGCCGTCCGGTTCTTCCAGGCAGCTGTAGCCGCAATCGTCCTTCGGCAGGTTGCGGTTGCGCGCCGTGAAGCAGCGCGCGGAAAACGCCAGCGGCATGCGGCCGTAGGCGAAGACTTCCGTCTCCAGCCCATCCGGTTTCTGGCGCTGCATCTCGGCCAGCGCCGTCTGCCCCATTTCCAGCGGCATCACCCAGCGCCGCGCGCCCAGGCGCGCCAGCAGTTGCAAACTGGGGCCATTGAACAGGTTCAGATGGGGACCTGCGACGAAGGGCGTGCCCTTTTCCATGCAGTGCACGGCGCCCATGTCGTTGGCCTCGACGCCGTAGCGGCCATTGCCCGTGATGCGGCGCAGGGTCGCCAGTTCGGCGCCCGCCTCGATCAGCGCCTGCGTCGACAGCACCACTTCCTTGCCGGCGGCGGCCAGCATGTCGGCGATATCGAGCCAGTCGGCCAGGCGTACTTCATGCCGGCGCGAGCAGACGGTTTCGCCCAGGTAGACGATATCGACGGCGGTGGTGGCGATCTGCTGGTAAAACTCGAAGACGGTGGCGCGCGGCCAGTAGTACAACAGAGGACCCAAAGAGAGTTTCAACATATTCATCCTTTATTTCCAGGAGCGGTGATAGGCACCCAAAGTGTGCTGCTGCCCTTCGGCCAGCTTGTCCATGGACGCCATCCAGGCCGGCTTGACGGCGTAGCGCGCATTGCCTTCGCGGCAGGCGTCGATCGCTTCGCGCCACACGCGCGTCACCTGCGCCACGTAGGCGGGGCTGCGCTGGCGTCCTTCGATCTTCACGGCGCGCACGCCCATGGCGATCAGCTGCGGCAGCAGCGCCAGCGTGTTCAGGCTGGCCGGCTCCTCGATGGCGTAATACTCTTCGTCGTTGACTTCGAAACGTCCCTTGCACAGGGTGGGATAGCTGGCGTTTTCGCCTGGCGCGTAACGGTCGATCAGCACGCCGTTCAGGCGCGATTCGAGACCGTTCGGCGTTTCCAGCCAGCGCACGGATTTCGCCGGCGAGCACACGCCGTGGGTATTCGGCGCCTCGCCCGTCGCATACGACGACAGTGCGCAGCGCCCTTCGACCATCACGCACAGGCTGCCGAAGCCGAAGACCTCGATCTCGACTTCCGTCTTGGCGATCAGTTGCTCGACCTGCGCCATCGACAGCACGCGCGGCAGCACGGCGCGGGCGATGCCGAAGTGTTCATGGTAAAAATTGATGGCTTCGTAGTTGGTGGCCGAGCCCTGCACGGACAGGTGCAAACGCAGCTGCGGGTGATGCTGGGCCGCGTAGGCCATCAGGCCCGGGTCGGCCACGATCATGGCGTCGATGCCGGCCTGCGCGGCGCGGTCGATGGCGCTGCGCCACACGGCCCAGTTGTGCGGCTGCGGATAGGTATTCAGCGCCAGCAGTACCTTGCGTCCGTATTGGTGGGCGTAGCGCACGCCCTCGGCGATGGCCTTCTCGTCGAAATTGAGGCCGGCGAAATTGCGCGCATTGGTGGCGTCGCGAAAGCCCAGGTAGACGGTGTCGGCGCCGTTGTCGATGGCTGCTTTCAAGGCAGGCAGGCTGCCGGCGGGGCAGACCAGTTCCAGCGGTCCGGCCACGCGGGTGGCGGTGGTTGATTCAAGCATCATGATGTTCACAGTCCTGTATCGGCTCAGGGTGCAGACTATAGCCCCGCCCATACCGCCCAGTCCTTGACGCAGGTGAAGGAATGCATGCATGGCTGGCGCGCGTTCAACTTGCTTGACCTGGCTGTAAAATGCCCCACTTTTCTCCCTCTTCGATTGCCCGCCATGCCCCGCAAACCGCTGCTGATCTTTTTGCTCACCCTGTTCCTCACCGTGCTGCAAGTGCAGTGGGCCGCCCCCGCGCAAGGCTACGACGCCGAGGCGCTCTCCGTGCTGTCGCCCGAGGCGCTGGGCGTCTGGGCCGGCGTGCTGCTGCTGTTCCTGCAAGCCGTCTTCGCCCGCCGCGCCATGCCCGTGCTGCGCCAGGCCGCCATCTGCACAGGCCTGCTGGCCGCCTACTGGCTGCTGGCGAACTACGTGACGTTCGACGCGCGCGTGGCCAGCTGGAGCACCTTCTCGGCGCGGGAAATCTGGGCGCACGTGCTGCCCTCCTCCGTGATCAGCATCGCCGTCTGCGGCGCCGCTTACCTTGGCCTGAGCGGCTTCCTCCTGCGCCAGGGCCGCGTGAAAAAGTAAACGGGGACGCTTTTTTCACCTGCATCAAGGATTCGTCACGCAACTGCACGCCCCCTTTGACGCCACCATATTTAGTGATTAATCTCCATAAAAACACCGCATGTTGTGTTTATTGGAGGTTTCATGACGACGAATGCAGTTTCCCCCACACGCGGCCAGGTCGATGTCGCCGCGTCCATCAATGAATACCTGGACCGGCGCGACTGGCGTGTCAACGCCAACGCCAACCAGGGCTACTCGCTGGGCGGCCTGATACTCAATGTGTCGGGCAAGGTCATCGCCAACTACTGGCTGGACCAGGTGTATCCGCCGGAAGTGGGCGCGGCGCACCGCGAAGCGGCGCTGCACATCCACGACCTCGACATGCTGGCCGGCTATTGCGCCGGCTGGTCGCTGCGCACGCTGCTGCACGAAGGCTTGAATGGCGTGCCGGGCAAGATCGAATCGGGCCCGCCGAAACACATGTCGAGCGCCATCGGCCAGATCGTCAATTTCCTCGGCACCCTGCAAAACGAGTGGGCCGGCGCGCAGGCGTTCAGCTCCTTCGACACCTACATGGCGCCCTACATCCGCAAGGACAGCCTGCGCTACGAAGACGTGCGCCAGTACATGCAGGAACTGATCTTCAACCTCAACGTGCCATCGCGCTGGGGCACGCAGACGCCGTTCACCAACCTCACTTTCGACTGGGTCTGCCCGGACGACTTGCGCGAGCAAATTCCCGTCATCGCCGGCCAGGAGATGGACTTCAGCTATGGCGAGCTGCAGGCGGAAATGGACATGATCAACCGCGCCTACATCGAGATCATGATGGCGGGCGACGCCAAGGGCAGGGTCTTCACTTTCCCCATCCCCACCTACAACATCACCGAGGATTTCGACTGGCATAGCGACAACGCGGAACGCCTGTTCGAGATGACGGCCCGCTACGGCCTGCCCTACTTCCAGAATTTCATCAATTCGGAACTCAAGCCGAACATGATACGTTCCATGTGCTGCCGCTTGCAGCTGGACTTGCGCGAACTGCTCAAACGGGGCAATGGCCTGTTCGGTTCCGCCGAGCAGACGGGTTCCCTGGGCGTAGTCACCATCAACTGCGCGCGCCTGGGCCACTTGTGGCGCGACGACGAGCCAGCGTTGATGGCCGACCTGGACCGCCTGCTGGAACTGGGCAAGACCAGCCTGGAAATCAAGCGCCGCACCATCGAGGAACTGATGCAGCAAGGCCTGTTCCCGTACACGAAGCGCTACCTGGGCACCTTGCGCAATCACTTTTCCACCCTGGGCGTGAACGGCATCAACGAGATGATCCGCAATTTCAGCGGCGACGCTTACGACATCACGACACCGGAAGGCCATGCGCTGGCCGTGCGCCTGCTCGACCACGTGCGCGCACGCATGGTGCAATTCCAGGAAGAGACGGGCCACATGTACAACCTGGAAGCGACACCGGCCGAAGGCACGACGTACCGCTTCGCCCGCGAAGACCGCAAGCGCTATCCCGCCATCCTGCAGGCGGGTACCGCCGACAATCCGTACTACACGAATTCGTCGCAGTTGCCCGTCGGCCATACGGACGACCCGTTCGAGGCGCTGGAATTACAGGATGCGCTGCAGCGCAAGTACACGGGCGGCACGGTGCTGCACCTGTACATGACGGAAGCGCTGTCGGACGCCAACGCCTGCCGCGAACTGGTGAAGCGCGCGCTGAGCCGCTTTTCGCTGCCCTACATCACCGTCACGCCCACGTTTTCCATCTGTCCGCGCCACGGCTACCTGGCCGGCAAACATGAATTCTGTCCCACCTGCGACGCGGAACTGATCGCCCGCAAGCAGTCCGATCTCGCCCACCCACTCAAGGAAACGCCATGAACGCACGTCCCGACTTCACTCCCGCCATCACCCTGCTCGACACGGAACGCCAGCGCTGCGAAATCTGGACGCGCGTGATGGGCTACCACCGCCCCGTCGCCTCGTTCAACATCGGCAAGCAGGGCGAATTCCACGAGCGCCAGTATTTTACGGAAGCGAGCGCCCGCGTGGGCCAGCCCGCCTGCCATGGCGGCTGAACTGAAAGTGGGCGGCCTGACGCCCTTTTCCGCCACCGACTACCCGGGCAAGCTGGCGGCCGTGGTCTTCGTGCAGGGCTGCCCCTGGCGTTGCGGCTATTGCCACAATCCGCACTTGCAGGCGCGCACGCCCGAGGGCGCCATGCCCTGGCAGGACGTCTTGACCTGGCTGCGCCGCAGAACGGGCCTGGTCGACGCCGTCGTCTTCAGCGGCGGCGAGGCCTGCATGGATCCGGCGCTGGGGCGCGCCATGCAGGACGTCAAGACACTGGGGTTCGGCATCGGCCTGCACACGGCCTGCATCTATCCGCAGCGCCTGCAGGAAGTGCTGCCCCTGGTCGACTGGGTGGGCTTCGACATCAAGGCGCCGTTTGCCGACTATCGTCATGTGACCCGCGTGGCCGGCAGCGGCGACCCCGCGCGCGCCTGCCTGGACGCCATCCTCGCCAGCGGCGTCGCCTACGAGTGTCGCACCACCGCCCACCCGGATCTGCTGCCGGACGAACAGCTGCTGGCCCTGGCCGCCACCCTGGCCGCGAAAGGCGTCGACAATTACGTGCTGCAGCAGTTCCGCGCCGAAGGCTGCGCGGATGCGGCGCTGTCCGGCCGCCCCCTGCACGGCTATCCATCGGCGCCTGTTCTGGCGCAAATCGGCGCCATGTTTCCCCGTTTTACATTCCGTAATCATGGCAATTGAGCCTGCAGCCACATAATTGCTGAAAGCTTCACAAAATTCCCCGTTCTGCAACGCTGAAATGTCTTGCGTGCTGTAATGTATCAACTGTGCCGCGCACCACGCGCAGCCCATCTGATTCCTCACTCCGCATTACAGATAAGCGTCATCCATGAACGATTTCACCGCAGTCAGTCCAGGCCTCCCATCCACCCACGCCGACATTCTGTACGGCCCGCCGCGACCGGATCTGCTGCGCGAGGAAGTGCTGGCCGACCTGCTGGAAGCGACGGCCCGCCGCTGCCCCGAGCAAATCGCCCTGATCGACGGCGCGCGCCGCACCACCTATGCGGAACTCGATGCCCAGGCGGGCCTGGCCGCGTCACGCCTGGTGGCGGCCGGCGTCAAGCCCGGCGACATCGTGGGACTGTGGCTGCCGCGCGGCGCCCATTTGCTGCTGATGCAGGCTGCCATCGCCAAGGCGGGCGCCGCCTGGCTGCCCGTCGACGAAGACACGCCCGTCGAGCGCCTGCAAGTGTGCCTCGATGACGCGAACGGCTTTGGTGTCGTCAGCTGCGCCCAATTCGCGCCGCGCCTGGCCGAGGCAGGCATCGGCCGCCCCGTATGGACGGCGGAAAGCCTGCTGGCCCCCGCCACGCCGGGCGAACAGCTGCCTGCGCGCGGCGCCGTGTTGCCCGAACACCCGGCGTACGTGATCTACACGTCCGGCTCCACGGGCAAGCCGAAGGGCATATTGATCAACCAGCGCAGCATCTGCCACTTCCTGCGCAGCGAAAACGCCGTGCTGGAAGTGGCGCAGTCCGACACCGTCTACCAGGGCTTTTCCGTCGCCTTCGACATGTCGTTCGAGGAAATCTGGATCGCCTACCTGGTAGGCGCCACCCTGTGGCTGGGACCCAAGGAGATTTCGGGCGACCCGGAAGCCTTGCCGCGCGCGCTGGCCGACAACAAGGTCACCGTTCTGCACGCCGTACCAACCTTGCTGGCCCTGTTCGCCGAGGAAGTACCGAGCCTGCGCCTGATCAACCTGGGCGGCGAGATGTGCCCGGAGTCGCTCGTCGAGCGCTGGTCGCGCCCGGGCCGCGCCATGTTCAATACCTATGGCCCCACGGAAGCGACCGTCTCGTGCAGCCTGGCGCGCCTGCGCCCCGGCGAGCCTGTGACCATCGGCACGCCGCTGCCCAACTACGGCTTGCTGGTGCTGCAGGTGGCCGAGCCGGGAGAAAACCGTCCCTTGACTTTGCTGGCGCGCGGCGAGACGGGTGAGCTGTGCATCATCGGCCCCGGACTGGCCGAGGGCTACCTGGGCCGGCCCGACCTGACGGTGGAAAAATTCCTGCCCAATCCCTGGAGCACGGGCCCCGACGACGCGCGCCTGTACCGCACGGGCGACCTGGCGCGCATCGATCCTGACGGCCAGGTGCTGTGCCTGGGCCGCGCCGACGACCAGGTGAAAATTCGCGGCTTCCGCGTGGAGCTGGGCGAGATCGAAGCCGTGCTGGCGCAGCAAACGGGCGTGGGCACGGTGGCCGTCCTGCTGCGCAAGGATGACGGCATCGACCAGCTGGTGGCCTACATCGTCGGCAGCGACGATGCGCCGGCCGACGCCCTGGCCGCGAAAACCCTGCGCGCGGCATTGAACCTGCACTTGCCGCCATATATGGTGCCGGGCCGTTTTGAATTGCTGCCACTGATGCCGCGCCTCACTTCCGGCAAGATCGACCGGAAGGCCTTGAAAGCCATGCCCCTGTCCGCACCGCCGCCTGGCGAAGCGGGTGAATCGGACGTACCGGAAACGCCGGCCGAAGCGGCCCTGTTCGCGGCGCTGGCCAAGCTGTTCCCGGGCCAGGCGATCTTGCGCCAGCTGGACTTCTTCAGCGATCTCGGTGGCCATTCCTTCCTGGCCGCGCGCCTGGCGTCCGCCCTGCGCGCCGATCCGGCCTACGCCCACATGACGGTGCGCGACATTTACCAGAACCGGCAGATCGGCAAGATCGCCGCCGTGCTGAACGAAGCGCCCGCGCTGGCCACGCCGGAAGCGGAATGGACGCCGCCGTCGGCACTGAAGCGCTGGATCTGCGGCGCGGCGCAGGCGGCGGCCGTGCCTGGTCTCGTCACCCTGCGCATGGCGCAGTGGATGGCGCCGTTCTTCACCTACCACTTCTTCACGGGCGACACGGGCGACACCGTGCCGCGCGCCATCGCTGCCTCCATCGGCGTGTTTTTACTCGCGACCCTGGCCGAATTTGCCATTGCGATTGCCGGCAAGTGGCTGATCGCCGGACGTTTGAAGCCGGGCAGTTATCCGCTGTGGGGCGTCACGTATTACCGCTGGTGGCTGGCCGACCGCCTGGTCGAATCGGCGCCCGCCTACCTGCTCAGCGGCTCGTCGCTCAACAGCTGGTGGCTGCGCGCGCTGGGTGCGAATGTGGGCAAGGAAGTCGTCATCGGTTCGATGACCCTGCGCGCGCCCGACCTGCTGTCCATCGGCGACAACGTCAGCGTGGGCAATGCCGTCAACTTTGAAAACGCCAGGGTCGAGCGGGGCCGTTTGCTGCTGGGCCAGATCAGCATCGGCGACGACGCCTGCATCAGCTCTTACGCGATCATGGAAGGCAATACCACGGTGGGCGCCTTCGGTCACCTGGAAGGACAGTCCGCGCTGGCCGATGGCGCGGCGGTACCGGCCGGACGCGTGTACACCGGCTCTCCCGCGCGCGACGTTGGCGCGTTCGACCCTGCCAGCCAGCCGCCGCGCCCCGCCGTCTCGCGCCTGCGCCTGACGGGCGAAACCGTGTTCTTCTGCTTCGGCATGGTCCTCATCGCCGTACTGTTCTTCATGCCCGTCTTCCCCACTTTTGTCCTGATCGACTGGTTCGACGAACGCGAAATGATGCCGTGGCTGCAGGGACGCGACGTGACGACCCAGCTGGCCCGCTACTTCCTGCTGGCCTTCCCCGCCAGCGCCGTGCTGATCGTGCTGACAGCCCTGCTGTCGGCCGCCATCCGCTGGGGCGCGCTGCCGCGCTTGAAGCCGGGCAGCTCGCCCGTGCACAGCAATATCTATTGCGCCAAATGGCTGGTCAGCCATATCCAGGAATCGAGCCTGAACGTCCTGCATGGCATTTACGCCACCGTGTACGCGCCGTACTGGTACCGCCTGCTGGGCGCCAAGGTCGGCAAGGGCGCCGAGATTTCCACGGCCCTGGGCGTCGTGCCCGACATGCTGACCCTGGGCGACGACACCTTCATCGCCGACGCCGTCATGCTGGGCGACGAGCAGATCGACGGCGGCTGGATGACCATGCGTCCCACCGTCATCTCGCACCGCAGCTTTGTCGGCAACGGCAGCTATATCCCGGACGGCACCGTACTGCCCGAACACGTGCTGATCGGCGTGCACACGCATGCGCCGCGCAATGAACAGATGCACAGCGGCGACACCTGGCTCGGCTCTCCGCCCATGCATTTGCCCGCGCGCGAACAGGTCAGCGGCTTTGCCGAACACCTGACCTTCAAGCCGTCGATGTTGCGCCGCCTGGGCCGCAGCCTGATCGAAGCGTTCCGCATCGTCGCGCCGCACGCCGTGGTGATCGCCGTCGGCTATACCCTCGTGCTGGACGTGATGCCGATCGCGGGCGCCGGGCGCTGGGGCGAAGTGGTGGGCGACCTGGCCATTGCCGGCCTGGCCTACGGCATCGGCAATTTTTTGGTGGTGGTGCTGTTCAAGTGGCTGCTGCTGGGCCGCTACCGCAAGCACGCGGCGCCCATGTGGACGCCGTTCGTGTGGATTTCGGAAGGCGTGACCAATCTGTACGAAGGCATCGCCGTGCCCAACTTCATGCGCTACCTGCGCGGCACGCCGTGGCTGCCGCTGGCTTTCCGTCTGATGGGCTGCAAAATCGGCCGCGGCGTCTACATGGACACGACGGACATCACGGAATTCGACTGCGTGCACATCGGCGACTACAGCGAATTGAACGCCCTTACCTGTCCACAGACGCATCTGTTCGAAGACCGGGTGATGAAGATCGACCACGTGGAGATCGGCCAGCGCGTCTACATGGGCCCGCGCAGCTCCGTGCTGTACAGCGCCAAGGTGGGCGACAATGCGCGCCTGGGGCCATTGACCCTGGTGATGAAGGGTGAGCACATCCCCGCCGGCAGCAACTGGGCGGGCTGCCCTGCCGCGCCTCTGCGTAGCTGATTGCAGCTGATGGATGCCACGGTGTTCTGGTCGACGAACGGCGTACTGGTGATTGGCATTGTGCCGCCGCCGTCACGCATGGAAGCACGGGCGCAACTTCGCCAGGCCGTATGCGAGGCGGCGGCCCAGTGGCTGAAGCTGGATATCGAGACCATCTCGGTGGAGTCAACGCCGGGCGCCCCTCCCCGCCTGTTGTTTCCCGGCGGCGTTGCGGGCCTGTCGTTCAGCCATGACGAGGGAATCTCGCTGGCCGCCATCGGCCTGCATGGCCCTGTCGGCATCGACGTGATGCGGGTACAGGACATCCCCGACTGGTTCATTCTGGCGCGCGATTATCTGGGGCCGCAGGTGGCCGAAGCACTGGCCGCCTGCCCCGCCGAGCAGCGCCCATTGGCGCTGGCGCAAGCGTGGACGGCGCGCGAGGCGGCGCTGAAGTGTGCGGGTTTACAATTGATGGAGTGGGATGGGACAGCACAGGTTTGCCGCTCGCATGCCTTGCCCCTGCCCGCCCCCTACGTCGCGACCCTGGCATATTAATCTTCTTTGCCGCTACCGCTACCGCCAATCTGGACGAAAATCAGTTTTACGATAATACTGACGAGCAGTCCCAGCACCCCGATCAATTCCAGCATGGCCTTTCCTTTGCAGTGACAGCAGACGAGGCCACTGTACCGCGAACGGCAGTGCCGGGCCAATATCAAATCAGGCAGTCTCCGATCTCGAAAAGGCATACGATTGATTTCCATCAGACAGTTCCGCTACTTTGTCGAAGTCGTCGATGCGGGCAGCTATTCGCGCGCGGCGGAAAAGCTGTACATCGCGCAGTCGGCCCTGAGCCGGCAGATCAAAGAACTCGAGGGCGAAGTGCAAGCCCCGCTGCTCACGCGCGACGCACGCCATATCGAGCTGACACCCGCAGGACAGGTCTTTTATGAACGGGCCAAACGCATCCTCGACGACATCGAGGAAACCGTGCGCCAGACGCGCCACGTGGGACAAGGCGCGCAAGGCATCATCCGTCTGCTGCATTCAAGCTCCGTTACCCTGACGCCCGCCATCGGCGCCGTGCTGAACCTGCTGCTGGCGCAGTTCCCCGGTATTTCGCTCGATATATCCAAGGGTTCGTCGGAAAACCAGGCCGCCGATATCGAGGAAGGCCGCGCCGACCTGGGCCTCGTGCGCCTGCCCACCTTGCGCAAGCATGCCAACATCGTCGTGCGCGAACTGTTTGCGGAAAAGCTGGTGGTGGCCGTGTCGGCGATGTCGCCGCTGGCCGCGCTGGAGCGCACGACGATAGCCGCCCTGCGCGACGAAGCCTTCGTCTCGATCCCGCACAAGGACCGGGGAGGCCTCAGCTACCTGGTGGCGGGCCTGTGCCTGGCGCAGGGCTTCTTCCCGAAGGCGGCGCGCGCCCTGTCGCGCAAGACGTCGCAGCTGAACCTGATCGAGGCCAACATGGGCATCGCCATCGTCCCGGACAGCATGCGCCTGGTGGCGCCGCCCGGCGTACGTTTTATCGCGCTGCCGGACGAGGAGTCGCACTCCGTCGTGGGCCTGATCTCGCCGCGCGCGGCCAGCGACATGGTGGCCGCGTTTACGGAAGCATTCGTGCGCGAGATGGCCAGACTGCCGACCGCTTAACCCTCCGCATACAGCGCCGCATCCACGTCGCGCACGGCCGCCATCAGCAAGGCCAGCTTCATGACGTCGAGCTGGCCATCCGTGCGCACGCGCGAGCACAGGTCGATGCCGTAGGGACGCACCTGGCGCAGCGCTTCCATCACATTGTTCGCATCAAGGCCGCCGGCCAGAAAAACGGGACGGGGGCTGGCGCGCACGAAGCGGGCACTGACGGACCAGTCGTGCGTGCGGCCCGTGCCGCCCAGTTCCGGTACCGCCGCGCCCGGGCGGCCCGAATCGAGCAGGAAAGCGTGGACATGGGGCGCGTAGGCGGGGATCAACGCCAAAGCCTCGGGCCCTTCCACGTGGATCACCTGCACGCGCCGCACGTGCGGCAGCAAGCGCGCCAGTTTCTCGACCTCGCCCGGGTCGATATGGCCGACGATCTGCACGGTGGAAGGCTGCGTGGCGCGCACGTGTTCGGCGATGGCTTGCGCCGTCGTCTCGGACGTCAACAGGAAGGTGGCGACTGGTGGCGGCGTCCAGGCGGCAATCTGCGCGATGCGCGTGTCGGGAATGGGGCCGGGGCCGGACGGCATGGCCGCCACCAGGCCCAGCGCATCGGCGCCGGCGGCAATGGCCAGTTGCGCTTCGTCGATGGAAGCGATGCAGCAAATCTTGATGCGGGTTCTCATGGCCTGCGTACTCAGTCGGGATGATCAACATTACAACACAGAGCGGCACGCGCGCCAAGACACGCGGTCAAGGCGGCGCACGATTGTGTGCCAGCATGGGACCGCCCACTTCGTCTCGACGGAAGGCCGCTCATGCCGCCTGATCGCCAGTCTGCGCTGATTGACATGCGCCAGATGGCGGATGATACTTGACATCCGGGGTTGCCATTGGAAGCCGTACATGCGTATCGTCGACTTTGAAGTCCGCAAGGAGTGTCCGCCGCAGTTGTGCGACTGCGAGCGCGAGCGCCTGCTCGACGATGCGCAGGCGGACCTGTCCATCCTGCGCCTGAACCTGACGGAAGAAAAGCGCCTGCTGGCGCACATCGAGGGTATCGCCACCCATGCGCAGTTGCAGAAGCTGCAGTTGCTGTTGCAGAAAAACCTGGGCGTGGAATTGCAGATTACACCGGGCAGCGGCGAAGTGCGCACCGTGCGCGGCTTCCAGATCCGCCTGCTGGAGCGGCCCGGCCTGTGCCGCAAGACGCGCGCCGCCATCCCGGCCGCCGTGCGCCGCTGCCTGGCCGCGCACCCCGAGATCGCGTTTGCGATATTGAATGAAAACGATTTGCTGGGCGGGGTGTAATCCGACACCATTGTTGGCCTCGCAATGTCGGATTACGCGGTTCCCGCTAATCCGACTTACCCCGCACCTACGCCGCGCGGATGGGAATGACCTTGCCTTTCGCTTCGCGCGCCCTTAACTGCCCGCAGCCGCCCTCCACGTCCTGCCCGGCCGAATCGCGCAATTTGGTCAGCACGCCGCGTTCGTGCAGGGCGGCGGCAATCGCGCGCGCCTTTTCCCAGCTGGGGCGCTTGAACGGCAAGTCGGCGATGGTGTTATACGGGATCATGTTCAGCACCGCGTACTTGCCCTGCAAGAGGGCCACGATGCCATCCATCTCATCGTCACCGTCGTTGACGCCTTCCATCAGGGTCCATTGATACTGCACCGGGTAGCCGGTCAGGCGCGCATACGACTCGCCGAAGTCCACCAGTTCGCGCGGGGACAGCCTGGGCGCGCGCGGCAGCAGCTGTGCGCGCAGTTCCGGCTTGGTCGTGTGCAAGGAGAGGGCCAGCGCCGGCTTGACACGACCTTGCGGCAGGCGCTCGAAGGCGCGCGGGTCGCCCACCGTGGAAAACACGAGGTTCTTGTGGCCGATATTGCCCTCGGTGCCCAGCAGCTCGATCGCTTCCATCACATTGTTCAGGTTATGCGCCGGTTCGCCCATGCCCATGAAGACGACTTTTTTCACGGGACGCAGGGTGCGCGCCAGCACCACTTGCGCGACGATTTCTCCGCTGGTCACTTGCCGGATCAAGCCGTCGCGGCCCGTCATGCAGAACTGGCAGCCAACGGCGCAACCGACCTGGCTCGATACGCACAAGCCGTCGCGCGGCAGCAGCACGCTCTCCACCGTCTGGCCATCGTGCAGTCCCACCAGCAGGCGCGCGGAACCGTCGGCCCCCGGATGGGTGCTGAGCAGCTTCAGCATGCCCTGCAATTCCAGGTCGAGCGCGGGCAAGGCATCGCGCACGGGCAGCGGCAAAAAATCCTCGGCGCGGCGCCGGCCCTGGTCGTGCGGCTGCGCCTGTATCCAGTCGCGCAGCACGCGCTGTTCGTGCAGGGGCTTGGCGCCCAGGGCGCGCAGGCGCTGGCGGATGGTATCGATTTGCATGGCGTCTGAATAAAAAAACGGCGCGCAGGAATGAAACCGGCGCGCCGTGTTAGGGGTAAAAGCTTTAGACCTTCTTGACGAATTCCGTCTTCAGACTCATGGAACCGAAGCCGTCGATCTTGCAGTCGATATCGTGGTCGCTGTCGACCAGGCGGATGTTCTTGACCTTGGTGCCCATCTTGACGACACCGCCGCCGCCCTTCAATTTCAAGTCCTTGATGACGCTGACCGTGTCGCCATCCTGCAGGATGTTGCCAGCCGAATCGCGGTATACCTTGGCGCCCTCTTCGACCGCTTCGCCAGCCGTGGCCGACCATTCATGCGCGCATTCAGGGCAGATCAACTGGCTGCCGTCTTCGTACGTGAATTCGGATTTGCATTGCGGGCATGGTGGTAATGTGCTCATTTTATTCTCTGTCTGGTGAACAGCGCGTGCTGTAAAAGCCGACATTATACTGCCTACGCCCCGCATCAGCGGGCTTGTTTCACCATCATTGTCAAGGACGGCGAATAATCTCGATGGTGCTGTGGACGATCTCCTCGTGGATGCCGATGCGCGCGCGCAGCGTGGCGCCTGTCAGCGCGGGGTCGCGGCTGACGACGGACAAGGCGCACGAGTACAGCTGCTTGCCGACTCGCCACACGTGCAGGTCGACGATGCGCGGCGTGTCGCCGGCGCTTTCCACTTCCACGGCCTCGCGGATTTCGTCCACCACGGGGTGGTCCATCTCGCGGTCCAGCAAGACCTTGCCCGTCTCCTGCATCAGCTTTTTCGCCCACAGGGCCACCAGCACGGCGCCCGCGATGCCCATCACGGGATCGAGCCACTGCCAGCCGTAAGCCCACGCGCCGGCCAGCGCGACGATGGCCAGCACGGACGTGGCGGCATCGGCCAGCACGTGGATGTACGCGGCTTTCATGTTCAGGTCTTCGCCATGGCCATGGTGGCCATGGTGGTCATGATGGTCATGGTGGCCGTGACCATGATGATGGTCGTGGTCGTGGTGCCCGCCGAGGATCAGCGCGCACACGAGGTTGACCACCAGGCCGAAAGCCGCCACCGCCATGGCCTGCGGATAGTGAATGGGTTGCGGCGAGAACAGGCGTTCGACGGAAGCGGCCACCATCAGCACGGCCACGCCCAGCAGCAGGATGGCGCTCGTGTAGCCGGCCAGTACCTCGATCTTCCACGTGCCGAAGGCAAAGCGGGAGTCGCGCGCATAGCGGCGCGCGGCAGCATACGCAAACGCGGCCAGGCCGATGGCCAGCGCGTGCGAACTCATATGCCAGCCATCGGCCAGCAGGGCCATCGAGTTGTACCACCAGCCGGCGACGATTTCCAGCGCCATGGTGGCGAGGGTGATCCACATGACGATGCGCGCGCGGCGTTCGGCCTTGCCATTGCTGCTGTCAAAAACGTGTTCGTGCTGCCAGGCGGAGAGGTCTTCGCCGAGGGATTGCGTTTTCATGGCGTTCTCCTTATTTGAGGTAGGTGCGCAGGATGCCCGCGATGTCATCGGCGCCCCTGGCCCGCTCGTCGCCGGAGATATCGGGACTGGCCACGTGATCGCGCAAGTGTTCTTCGATGACTTCGGCCATCAGGCCATTGACGGCGCCGCGCACGGCGGCGATCAGCTGCAGCACCTCGCCGCAGTCGCGCCCTTCTTCCAGGCCCCGCTCCAGGCCTTCCACCTGCCCCCGGATACGCTTCACGCGATTGAGCAGCTTGGTCTTGTTGTGCGCCGTGTGTCCCATGATTTCACCTCGATAAATACTATAGGGGGGTATACTATCAGAAACGGCTGCGGCCGCGTCAAGGCGCCGGCGCGATCTTTTGCAGCTTGCTGGCCAGCGAGGCATCGGACAATTCGCCCAGGTGCGTGTCGACCAGGCGTCCTTGCGCGTCATAAAACAGAGTGGTGGGCAGGGCCGAGGAACCGGCCGCCTTGCCCAGCGCCGCCCCGCTGTCGAGCACCACATTGCGCAGGGTGACGCCGCTCCTGTCCAGGAAAGCGCTGGCGGCAGCCGCATCCTCGCGCTGGTTCGCATACACGAAAACGATATCGGCGCGCGCCTGCTGCGCGGCGGCCAGCACGGGCATCTCGCGCCGGCATGGCGGGCACCAGCTGGCCCACAGGTTCACCACCATAGGCTTGCCGCCGGCCAGCGCGCCCAATGTCGTTGGCGCGCCATCGACCGCCTGCAGCGCCACGGCCGGCAAGGCCGCCGGCTTGTCGTAGGCCAGCGAGAGCCCTGCGCTCAACGCACCCCAGGCCAGCGCGCCGCACGCCACGCTGACGGCCAGCGGACGGCGCATGGCCGCCATGGCGGGACCCCGGCAACGCCATGCGGCGATGGCCAGCGCGGCGGCGATGCCGGCCGGCGCGAGGAAGCCGCCATCGCGGATATTGATGATGGACCAGGGAGCGGCCAGGTACTGTTCATGCCAGCGCAGGACGAAGGCCAGCCGCGCCGCCAGCAGGCCGGCGATCAGCATGTCGGAAACGAGGGGGCCGGCGTCCGGCAGTTGGCGGGATCTGCGCAGCCACCACGCCGCGCCGTAGGCGACGCACAGGGCAACGAACAACAGGACGAGGCCCGTGGGCAGGACCAGGGGACCGATTTGCAGGGACAGCATGGGCGCTTTCGTCAACAGTCAAGGCGCCCATTGTGCCTCAAGCCCCGCCGGGCAGCGCCTCGCGGCAAAGGCGAGCGAGCGTTTTTCCTACGCCAGGCACCGCAGAACGCCTATCGCGCCGGCGGCCTGCCATGGGCATCATGGATGCCTGACTCACTAACAGGGGCACAGCATGAAAAAAGACATGAACGCCGTTGTTGCGAAAGGCACGCCGGCACGGGCACAGGCACGTAGGGGCTGGACCCTGGGCGCGCTGGCCCTGGGCGCCGCGTGGCTGTTTGTCCGCAACCGCAGCCGGCAGGCGGAGCGCGCGCATCCGCCCGCAGGCCATTTTCTCGACGTGCACGGCACGCGCCTGCACTACCTGAGCCAGGGCGAAGGTCCCGTCATCGTGCTGTTGCATGGGAATGGCGTGATCGCGGAGGATTTTCGCCATGCGGGCCTGTTCGACCAGCTGGCGCGCACGCACCGCGTGATCGCCTTCGACCGGCCCGGCTTCGGCTACAGCAGCCGGCCGCGCGGCACGCTGTGGACACCGGCCGCCCAGGCCGCGCTGCTGGCCGCCGCGCTGGAGCAGCTGGGCGTGAGCCGCGCCGTCGTGCTGGCGCACTCATGGGGCACCCTGGTGGCGATCTCGATGGCCCTGCAGCACCCGCACCTGGTGCAAGCCATGGTGCTCGCGTCCGGCTACTACTATCCCAGCGTGCGCTTCGATGTGCTGACGGCAACGCCGGCCATCCCCGTCATCGGCGATGTGCTCAGCCATACCGTGTCGCCCCTGCTGGGTCGCCTGATGTGGCCCCTGTCGGTCAAACGCGCGTTCGCGCCCTCGGCAGTGCCGGACAGCTTCAAGCGCCTGTCGCCGTGGATGATGCTGCGTCCAGGCCAGTTGCGCGCCGAGGCTGAAGAAACGGCCATGATGATACCGAGCGCGGCGGTGCTGCGCAAACACTACCCGGAACTGCGCATGCCCGTGTCCATCGTGGCCGGACGCGAGGATGCGATCGTCAGCGCCAGCCACCATTCCGCGCGCCTGCACGATGAGCTGGGCAACAGCGAACTGACCTTGCTGCCAAGCGCCGGCCACATGATCCAGTACCTGTCGCAACCCACCCTGCTGCGCGAAACGGCGCGCGTCGGATACGGCGCGGGCATTGGCATCCCCGCCTGAACATAAACTGGCCAGGGAAATGCTTTCCGGCCATTTATATCACGTTGTGATATATTTGACGCCTTTCTCTCACCAGGCCGCCGCGATGCCCCTTGCCCCTCCCGCCACACTTGGCAAACATGACTTTACGACCCTGTCGGAATTTCGCTATCAGATGCGGCGTTTCGAGCGCTTCTCCGACGACGTGATCCAGGCGCACGGCATCACGCCGCTGCAATACCTGCTGCTGTTGCATATCAAGGGATACCCGGGCCGAGACTGGGCCACGGTGGGCGAACTGGCTGAACGGCTGCAGGCCAAGCCGCACGGCGTCGTGGCGCTGGTCACGCGCTGCGAGGCATCGGGTCTGGTGGAGCGCCGCCACAGCAGCGCCGACCGGCGCCGTGTCGAAATCCACCTGCTGGCCGACGGTGAAGCCATGCTGGCCAAGCTGGCGCAATTGCACCGCACGGAATTGCTGTCCCTCGAAGGCGTGTTCACCATCCCGAAGCTGGCGGGAGACGGCCATGCATAAATACGATACGCGGCGCGACTTCGATGGCCAGGCGCGGCTGATCCTCATCTCCGGTCTCGCCGTCGTGGTCGGCGCACTGAGCACCGTGACGGCCTGGGTGCTGCTGCGCGCGATCCACTTCTTTAGCAACCTGTTTTTCTTCCAAAAATTCTCGACCGACTTCACGCCGCCGGCCGGCCACGCGCTGGGCATCTGGGTCATCGTCGTGCCCGTGCTCGGTGGCCTCGTCATCGGACTGATCGCCCGCTACGGCACGGAGCAGATACGCGGGCACGGCATTCCCGAAGCCATCGAGGCGATCCTGTTCAAGAAAAGCCTGATGTCGCCCAAGGGGGCCGTGCTCAAGCCGCTGGCGTCGGCCATCGCCATCGGCAGCGGCGGTCCGTTCGGCGCCGAAGGGCCGATCATCATGACGGGCGGCGCCGTCGGCTCGCTGCTGGCGCAGCACTTTCACCTGAGCGCGGCCGAGCGCAAGACCCTGCTCGTGGCAGGCGCCGTGGCGGGCATGACGGCGGTATTTGGCACGCCCGTGGCGGCGCTGCTGCTGGCCGTGGAACTGCTGCTGTTTGAATTGAGGCCGCGCAGCCTAGCGCCAGTGGCGATTGCCTGCGTCATCGCCGGCTTCCTGCGCCCCGTGCTGATCGACAGCGGCCCCCTGTTCCCGCTGCATAGCGCGGCGCTGCCGCCATCGGCATTGCTGTCCTGCCTGATCGCCGGCTTGCTGTGCGGCGCGCTGGCCTGGCTGTTGTCGACGTCGCTGTACCGCGTGGAAGACCTGTTTCACCGGTTGCCATGCCACTGGATGTGGTGGCCGGCCATCGGCGGCCTGGCGGTGGGCATCGGCGGCTATTTCCAGCCGCGCGCGCTGGGAGTGGGCTATGACGTGATCGCCGACCTGCTGCACAACCATATCGCGGCCGGTGCGCTGCTCGCGCTGCTGGCCGTCAAGGCAGTGATCTGGCTGCTGGCCCTCGGTTCGGGCACCTCGGGCGGCGTGCTGGCGCCGCTGCTGATGCTGGGCGCCGGCCTGG
This sequence comes from Janthinobacterium lividum, assembly GCF_011601275.1. Lineage (GTDB taxonomy): Bacteria > Pseudomonadota > Gammaproteobacteria > Burkholderiales > Burkholderiaceae_D > Janthinobacterium > Janthinobacterium lividum_E. The sequence continues at coordinate 188,184 of NZ_JAAOLY010000007.1, forward strand.
GCGCCCTGCTGGGTCCCTACCTGCCCGGCAGCGAGCCTGCCATCTGGCCGCTCGTCTTCATGGCAGCCACCCTGGGCGGAATGATGCGCGCACCCATCATGGCCGTGGCCTTCGCGTTTGAACTCACGCACGACGTCAATGCGCTGCTGCCCGTAATGGCCGCGTCGGCAGTCGCCTATGCCTTCACCGTGACCACCATGCACCGCTCCATCCTGACGGAAAAGATCGCCCGCCGCGGCTACCATATCTACCGCGAGTACGGCATCGACCCCATGGAACGCCATAGCGTCGCCGAAGTGATGACGCCAGCGCCGCTCAGCATCGACGCCGGCGCGCGCCTTGCCGACGTGCTGGCCAGCCATTTCAGCGAGACGCAGCGGCATCGCGCCTTCCCGGTCACGCGCGACGGCGCGCTCGTCGGCATGCTGGACCGTCCCACCTTGCTGGAGCGCCTGCCCGGCAACGGCGACCTGACGGCCGGCGAGCTGTTTGGCGTGAACATGCCGGTTGTCGCCCTGGCCGATGAAACGTGCCGCGCCCTGGCGACCCGCCTGGCCGTGCACGAACTTGAACGCCTGCCCGTCGTCAGCGACGCCAGGACCTTGCGCCTGATCGGCATCGTCAGTCGCAGCGACCTGGTCAAGCCGGCGCTGAACCTCGATGGGGAAGAGCTGCAACGGCAGACGGTGCGGCGCCTCTGGCCGCTGCAGCGCCAGCGATAAAAAGAGTTCAGGTGAGCAGCGCCTCCTTGCGCACGAAATGCATGGCTTGCGGCTGGTCCACCAGCACGCACCGCTTGCCCGTGCGCTTGCAGTGGTCATGCACGCGCCAGTAAGCGTCATGGCTGACGCAGCCCGTCTGGCAAATCACCAGGTCGGCTGCCACCAGGCCCGCCTCCAGCGCCGCCACGTCGTCGGCGCCATCGTCGCCGCCAGCATGGTGCAGGAAGCGCCCGCCCGCCTGCTCGATGGCCAGCTGCGCCACGTTGGCGCCGGCGGCCTGCCGGCCCGCATTCTGCTCCAGATAGCTGCCCACATACAGCACGGCTTTTTCGCGCACGTCGGCCTGCATGGCTGGCGCGGGCAACCACTGCAGGCGCAGCAGCTCGCGCATCAGGTCCTGCACGCGCCCGCTGAGCCACTCGACCTTGCGCGCCAGCCTGGCACGCGTCGGCAAGCCCGGCACGCTGGCCGCCAGTTCGGCCAGTTCGTCGCGCGCCAGCGCCAGTCTGGTATCGCGGATCACGACCTGCGCCCGCGCGCGCATCAATTCCGACTCCAGCTGCGCGATGCGGGCCGCCTGCGCAGCCAGCTGCGCACTGCAGCGCGCCTGCGCGCGGCCATACTCGCCCATCAGCACGCGATGCTCGTGCGCGATCATGTCCTCGTTGCCATACACACTGCCCATTATGCCCTCCTTCACCGCCCGTGGCGCCATGGCGCCAGCCCACGCTACCCCATTGCTCGCATTATAAATGAGAATCATTATTATTTGTCTATGCGCGTGCGTGCAGTAGGGGTATGCGGTGGCCGCCAGCGTCACGCAGTCGGCGGGCAAGACAGCAGGCGCTGCCAGACGTCGTCTTGCACCTGCCGCACATGCCGCAGGCCGTCGGGACCACGATAGATGTCCAGCGTGTTCGGCCACGCCATATCGATGAACAACTGCCGTGCAGGATCGATCAGCAGGGACTGCCCCACATAGTTACCCTTGATCTCGCCCTTGTTCACGGCCAGCAGGCGCCCGCCGCCCGCAAGCGACCGCTCGTCCAGCGCCACGCCGCTGCGTTCGGCCACGTCGCGCAGCCAGCGCTCGCGCCAGCGCGCCTGTTCCTCGAACTGCCCCGTGGGTGGACGGTCGAGCTTGACGACGGCCGCCACGGGACCGCCTATGCCCGCCTGCAGCGAAAAGCCCATGCGTTCCTGCAGTTCGACCGTGTAGGCCTCGCCCTTGACGTCGATCTGGTAGCGCCCCGTCCCGTCCTGCACCAGCAGGTTGGCCTGATGATAGGCAGGCTTGACGCAACTGGCGTACTGAGAAACGAGCACGTCAAGGAACGGCGGTGCGGCCGGGGTGGATGCCGCCATGGCGGGCGACAGGCTGGCACACAGCGCGGCAGCGGCCACGCATTGCATCGTATTCATTCTTGCTCCGGTTGTTGCACAATTTTCTCAATGGTGGAATTGGCAAGATCAGCACTGTACCTGATGGGGAGAAAACAGCCCACACGGCACCGAACGACAGGCCCTGGCGCACGATTCAATTGAATCGCGCTTGTTAAATCACTATTTCTAAGGTGTAATCTTATAAGTAAATCATTGAATTAATTGCAAGCACACTCATCTCGCCACACGGAGTTCCAATCCATGTCCGAATTGGTCCAAGCAAGCGCTTCGTCGTCAGCCGGTGCAGCACCCGTCGCCAACGGCTACAGCCAGGCCACGCGCCTGCTGAAGCTGAGCACGCCGCTGGGCCCGGACAAGCTGCTGGCTGAATGCGTACGCGGCGAGGAAGGCCTGGGACTGGGCTATGTCTTCCACATCGCCGCCCTGTCGCTCGATGCGGCCATTCCCCTCAAGTCGCTGATCGGCCAGCCCATCCTGCTGGAATTGCGCACGGCCGCCGGCGCCGAGAACTGGCGCCCTTTCCATGGCCATGTCACCGCGGCCGAGCTGGCGGGGGCGAACGGCGGCTTTGCCCGCTATAACCTGACCATGCAGCCATGGACGGCCTTCCTGGCGCACGGCCGCGACAGCCGCGTCTTCCAGGACCTGGCGGTACCCGACATCCTCGAAGTCGTCTTTGCCCGCTACCAGGGCCAGGGCATGCTGGCGCCAGCCTGGCGCTTCGACCTGCTCGACCGCGCGGCCTATCCGAAACGCAGCATCTGCAGCCAGTACCAGGAAAGCGACTGGGCCTTTGCGGAACGGCTGATGAGCGAGGAAGGCCTGTTTTATTATGCCGAACACACGGGCGACGCGGGCAGCGCCAGCCTGGGCAGCCATACCCTCGTCATCGCCGACCACAACGGCAGCTTCAAGCCCAACGTCCAGTCCAGCGTCGCCTACAGCCAGCCAGGCGCCGTCATGCCGCAAGACACGATGGACCGCTGGCGCATGCAGCTGCGCCAGCAAACCAACGGCATCGAGCTGTCCAGCTGGGACTACCGCACGCTGGGCCAGCGCCCCATCAGCGCCGCCGGCGCCAGCGACGGGACGATGGCACTGGTCAGCCGCGACGCCCCCGGCGCCTATGCCTACCCGTCGCGCGAACACGGCCAACGCCTTGCCGAACGCCAGCTGCAAGCGCTGGCGGCGGCCAAGGAAGTGTTTGTTGGCGCCGGCACCGTGCGCACCCTGGCGCCCGGCACCACGTTTACCCTGAGCGGCCAGGCGCAAACGGACGCGGCGGGCGACGCCGACGCAACGACCTTCCTCGTCACCCGCACGGTGCACCTGATGCATAACAATCTCGATGCGGAGCTCGGTGGCGGACTATTGCAGCGCTTCGGCCGGGGCTTGCTGGAAGCATTGATCGGCGACGAAGCGGCCGGCAGCCTGCATGCCGTCGGCGACGCCATCAGCGAACGCCCGCCCTACCGCAACCGCATCGACGCCATCCGCAGCAAGGTTCCCTACCGCAGCACCTATGCCAACGACCACGGCCAGCTGCTGCATCCGCGACCCAGGATCATGGGGCAGCAGACCGCCATCGTCGTCGGCCCGGCCGGCGCCCAGCTGCATACGGACCGCGACCACCGCATCAAGGTGCAATTTCACTGGCAGCGGGGTGCACAAAGCCATAGCCGGCTCGCGCATCCGGCCGCCGACGGCCACACGGGCGCGCCCGGCGACGACAGCGCCGGCACGTGGGTGCGGGTGGCAACCCCGCTGGCGCCCGTCGCCGGCGCCAACTGGGGCAGCAACGCCCTGCCACGCGTGGGCCAGGAAGTGCTGGTCGACTTCCTGGAGGGCAATATCGACCGCCCCGTCGTCATCGGCACGCTGTACAACGGCCGCGGCCAGGAAGATGCGCAAAACAACCAGGTCACCCAGGGTACGGGCGCGGCGACGGGCAATGCACCCGCCTGGTTTCCCGGCCAGGCAGGCGCCCATGCCCACCCGGCGGCCTTGTCGGGCATCAAGACGCAGGCATTGCAAACGAGCCAGGGCGGCGGCGGCGCCTACAGCCAGCTGGTGTTCGACGACAGCCCGGGCCAGGGCCGCGTCGCCCTGCAGCGCCACGCCGGTCCGCATCAAGGCACGGCCGAACTGAACCTGGGCCATCTGCGCCACCAGAGCGACAACCAGCGGCTGGCGCCGGCCGGCTTTGGCGCCGAGCTGAAAACGGAACACAGCGCCGCCCTGCGCGCAGGCGCGGGCCTGCTGCTGTCGGCGCATGGCCGCAATGGTGGCGCGGGCAGCCAGATGGATGCGCAGGAAGCGCTGGAGCAAATCACGCAAAGCTTGCAACTGCAGACCTCGCTGGCTGAGCAGGCGCAGAAACATTTCGCGCTCGAGATGCCCAGCCCGGACGCTGCCGGCGCAGCCGCACCAGTTGCCGCCGCCACGCCGGATCAGCCGGAGACGCCGCCCCAGGCCGCCCAGCTCCCCGCCTTAGCCCAGATGCAGCACAGCATCGAAGTGCTGGGTGCGACGGCTGCTGGCCGCGCCGCAGCCCAAGGTCAGAGCGAGGGCCAGCAGGCGGCGGGCGGCGAGGGCCAGGCCAGCGCGTATAGCGACCCGCAACTGCAATTGTCCAGTCCGTCAGGCATCGCCGCCACCACGCCGGCCAATGCCGTGCTGGTCGCCGGCGGCAATGGCAGTCTAGCGGCGGGCGCCGATCTCAACTTTGCCGCGCAGGGCAACAGCTTCTACGCGCTGGGCAAGGGCATCAGCCTGTTCACCTACGGCAAGGCCAGCAGCAAGGACAAGCCGAACCAGGAAACCGGCATCCGCCTGCATGCGGCCAGCGGCAAGGTCAGCAGCCAAAGCCAGTCCGATGCGACACGGCTGACGGCGGACAAGGCCATCACCGTCAGCAGCACCGCCAAGAGCGTCACGGCGGCGGCCAAGCAGCACATCCTGATGACGGCCCAGGGCGCGTACATCCGCCTCGAAGGCGGCAACATCATGCTGCATGGCCCGGGCAAGATCGATTTCAAGGCCAGCATGAAGGAATTGACGGGGCCGGCAAGCAGCCAGCCCACCTTGCCAGCGCTGCCGAATGCGGCCGACCTGGGCCGGGCAGTTGAACTGAACCTGCATTATGGCGATCTCGAACCAGTCATTAACTCCCCCTACAAAATCACGTTCGCCAATGGCACGTCACTGAGTGGATTACTCAACGACAAGGGCCATGCCCGTCTTGAAAACATTCCTCCCGGCGCATATCACATTGAATATGGCGAGGACCAGCGCGACTGGGTGGCGCCGCCATTGGTAGCGGAACCTCGTCTGCAGCAAGCGAGGCAGCAGCTGAAACAGGCATCCGCATTGCTGGAAGCGGCCAGGAAAACCAGTAAACCGGACCCCCAACCATGAGCCAGAACTTTGTCGATGAGATTGTAGAGTTTTTCAAGGACCTGATCCTGGGCGACTTCGAGGATGACCAGGGCAAGGCCGCCATGATCGTCGGCGGCGCCATTTCCCTGATCCCCGTGGTTGACCAGGTGATGGACGTGCGCGATGTCTCGGGCATGATCTACCGCGTCGGCAGGAAAGGCGTATCGCGCGCGACCCGCGATGACTGGGTCGACATGGCGTTGGCGGCGTTCGGCTGCATTCCGGAAGTCGGCAGCCTGTTCAAGACCATCATCAAGCCGCTGCGCAAATACCGCAAGGAGGTTGGCGCGGCGGCCGCTGGCGGCAATGTCATGATCGAAGCCATGCTGGGCAAGAGCAAGGGCGCCGCGATCAAATTCCTGAAAACCTTCCAATGGGCGCAAAACACCCAACTGGCAATCAGCACGGCCATGAGCGCGCTGGACAACTGCGTGCAATTGCTCAGCTACCTGTCGACCAGCCATTGGTGGCTGCCGTCGGACTTGCAGCATCTGGCGCGCGACATGAAGCCGCAAGTCGAAGCGGTGCGCGGCCCGCTCAAAGCCGGCATTGCGCAAGGCGCCAAGGCGCTGCAGGACTTGATCGAAGACATGCTGGGTGAAGACGCGTTATGGGCAGCAAAAAAAATCGCCGTCGCCGCCGGCACCGGCGCCAATACGGCAGCCAGACACAACCACAAGCCAGGCAACACGCATCCGCACAGCGCCAACGCCCAGTTCAAATCGCCCGCGATCAGCACCGATAAAAAAACCAAGGGCGTGGATGCCAAAGCAAAAACCAAAGAACGGGACTCGCCGGGCAAGGGAAAGGAACACAAACCCGTGGCCGACTCGCACCGCCAGAGCAGCGACGGCGGTACCGCGCCGGTCAAGAATACGTCGCGGCCGATTCGCGAACTGCTGTCAGAAATCAAATTTGGGCCGCGGGGACTGGTCGGTGAGCACATGGCAGACTACTACCATATGGATCATGTGCTCAAGAAAACAGGTGACTGGCCGCATGGCAACATCCACGGTCAATGGCGCAGCAAATATCCACGCATTGTCGGCCCCGACAGCAAACACAAGCGGCCCACCGAACTGGTGCCGGAAGATCTCGCCAAGGTGACGCTGTCAGGCGTCGATACGATCTGGCAGACCGACACGACTACCTATCACTTCATCGAAGCCAAATTTACCGAGAGCGTGTACAGCCTGCACGGGCGACTGAAAAAGAATATGGCAAATGGGAAAATCCCGCGTGCACCGGCATCGTTAAATGACCGACAATTAACTTTATGGGCGTTGCTTGGGGAGCCTAAAAAGGGAACACAGATGGGAAAAAAATGGATTACCAAAAGCACGAATAATCCTGCAATGGTCACGTCCAGCAATTTCAAAAACCGCTGGGTATATCTGATGCTTGGAACTGCCGCCCTGACCAATCCATTTGTTACAGCAGCACATCCCATAGGGAAACTTAAATTAAACGCCGCACCAGGAATTTTCGAACACATGGAAGCAATATGGGAATTGATGAAATCAAACGACCATTACAATATAAAAATACATGACAAACACAAAAAAACGCATGGAATAACTGATGAATTTGACCATCTGGAAATTGATCGAGTAGCAGATTTGCGTGAAGTAGCAACAAAATTGTCTTCCGAAAAACCGGCGGGACAAGAAAAAACTAAAGATAAACAGGAAAAACCGAAGTCCCCCAAACGAAAGCCTGGGAAATAAATGCATAATATTCCGTTGCATGATCGCCGCCGCCAGCAATTCATTTACCAGGAACTGTATGAAAAAACCCTGGAAAATTCGCTTGCACTGATAAAAGTCCAACAGGAAAATAAGGAATCGGCTGAATCCGCGGCAGATCTCAGTCTGGCTTACAATTTTTTGTATCTTGAAAACTTCTGGATCTGGCTACTGGATTACACTGCGGGCATGCCCATAGAGGACCTCGCACCACGCCTGTCTGACATCGTGGACAAGTTTGCGCAGTGGAATGAAGTCGATCAAATCCATCAGAAGGAAATATTATCGGAATATCCCGAATATGGCCCATATAAATATCGGGCAGCACCAAATTTTGGCGACCTTGCCGATTATGAAGATACTCTGCAATTACTAAGTATCGCTATATTATTGCGTGACCAGCGTTCGGTAAATCGCATCATACGCATACTAAGCAGCCACCGTGGACAGGATGGTTTGTTCGAGGAACTGATTAGCGCCTATGTGGACGATTCGATCACGATTGACACTTGCGTACTTGGCAAACCGTACGATGTCTTGCTGCAGACAGTTTATGAAGATGATGAAAATTCGGTACGAAATTTACTCAAGAATTATTTGAAACAATGGTACCCGGCGATGAAGGACCATCCTCGCTGGTACAACGGCCACATCAGAATCAGCGATGAAGGCTACGCGCCATATTATGGTTACTGGGCATTTGAAGCAGCTGCAATGGTTTTTGTTTTTGACTTCGATGACAGCGGCATAGACCATTTGGTCTATCCAAAAGACCTCGTTGACTATGCGCGCAAGTTACGTAAAGAAAATCGATACACGAGTATCGATGGGGAGGATGCGACGGGTGTCCGCCGTATCGAAGGAGGCCAGCTCTGCCAGCAAACCGGATTCTGGGAAACACCAGCAAAGTTAAACAGCCGCAGTCACTTCGTGGAGGGTCAGGTGATGCCCGTTTTTGATGATACGGCATACGGAAAAACAATTTGGCATTGGAGTAAAGAACAATAATCAACCGGCTAACTCGCACAACCGAACGTTTTAGCTGCTTACCGTGAACCGAAATCCAAAGAAGTCATGCTGAAATCTACACCAAACAAGAAAAATGGTACTTCGCCATGAAAAATAGCGTCTTTCATGAACGGCGTCGGCAACAATTTCTTTATGAGGAACTTTACAATAAAACACGGGAAAATCAACTTCTCCTGATTAAAGTAGGACATGATAATGAAAAAGTAGCAAGTACGACGCAAAGTAAAAATTCGATTTATCAGTTCTTGCATCTCGAACTATTTTGGCTCTGGATGTTGGACTACACCGCAGGCATCCCAATTCATGAACTAGCTCCGCGCATGACTGCCATTGTTGATGCATTTGAAAAATGGAACGATGTATATCAATTATTTCAACAGGATGCTGCACTTGATTTTCCAGAATTTGGGCCTTACGACTATATCGGTGCCCCGCAATTCTCCAATCTTTTTGAGTACGAAAATACGCTTCAATTAATTAGCATTGCCATTTTACTGCGAGACCAGCAATCGGTCATGCGCATCATTAATGTACTACGTAGTCACCGTGGGCAAGATGGCTTATTCGAACAATTAATTGGAGGATATGTCGAAGAAGAAATAACTCTAGACAGTTGCGTTCTTGGAAAACCCTATGACACGCTGCTGCAGGTATTTTATGAAGAAGATGAAAGTGCCACGCTCAATCTTTTGAAAAGTTATTTGAAATTATGGTACCCAGCCATGAAGGATCATCCACGCTGGCATGATGAACATTTGCATATCAACGAGGAAGGTTATTCCGGTTATTATGGTTACTGGGCATTCGAAGCAGGCGCAACAGTCTATCTACTCGATCTCGATGATAGCGACATCAATCACCTGGTCTATCCAAAAGACCTTGTGGACTACGGGCGAAAATTACGTAAAGAAAACCGTTACACCAGTTTATATACGAAACTGCAGCACAATGTCCGCCGTGTTGAAGGGGGAAATCCGTGCCCCCAAACTGGCTTCTGGGAAACCTCAGCAAAGGTACACAGCCGTAGCCATTTTGAGCAAGGCCAAGTCATGCCTGTTTTTGATGATGCGGCATACGGTGAAACCATCTGGCATTGGAGTGAACAACAATAGCCAATATTTCATCTCATACAGCCAAGAATGTTAGGAATTTACATTGAACGCAATGTCCGACAACATCTTGCAAAAATCTGCACCAAACAAGAAAAATGGTACTTCGCCATGAAAAATAGCCTCTTTCATGAACGGCGTCGTCAACAATTTCTTTATGAGGAACTTTATAAAAAAACACAGACAAATCAACTTTCCTTGATCCGGGAAGGAGAAGAAAACAGAAAGGATGCATACTCGATAGGTGAAAGTTCCTCCGTTCATCATTTCCTGTATCTGGAATTACTATGGATATGGATGCTTGACTACACGGCAGGCATAGCCCTTGATCAACTGGTGCCTCGAATCGCCGATATCGTGGAAAAATTTGAAGAGTGGAACGAAGTGGATCAAAGGTATCAACAGGAGTGTGCGCTGAAGCTGCCTGAATATGGTCCGTATAAATATTCCGGGGCGCCCGATTTCTCGACACTTTCCGACTACGAAGACACGCTGCAACTGCTGAGCATTGCCATTTTGGCGCGCGATCAGCGTTCGGTCCAACGTATCATTCACGTACTACGTAGCCATCGCGGTCAAGATGGCCTGTTCGAGCAATTGATCAGTGCTTATGTCGACAACGTCGTCGAGCGCGATACCTGTGTACTTGGCGCCCCTTATGACACCTTGCTACGTGTGTTTTATGAAGAAGATGAGACGGCCACACTCAGCTTGCTCAAAAAATATTTACAACAGTGGTATCCGGCAATGAAGGATCATCCACGCTGGTATGACGAGCATCTTAGAATCAGCGAAGAGGGCTATGCCGGCTATTATGGCTATTGGGCATTTGAAGCCGGAGCTGCAGTCTTTATTCTCGATCTGGACGACAGCGCTATCGATCATCTGGTCTACCCTAAGGACTTGGTCAATTATGGCTGCAAGTTACGCGCGGAACACCGTTACACAAGCATGGATACGGACTTAATCAATAAGGCCGGTCGTGTTGAGGGAGGCCAACCCTGCCCCCAAACTGGCTTCTGGGAAACCCCGGCAAAATTACACAGCCACAGCCACTTCGCGCAAGGCCAAATCATGCCCGTTTTTGATGATGCGGCATACGGTAAAACCATCTGGCATTGGAGTGAAGAACAATAACCAATTTTTCATCTCGCACGGCCAGCGACTGCCCCAGCGCCAAGGCTTTGGAATTGTGCGCCTATGCCAGCGAGGCCTGCCCGCAGGCCGGTCGATGGCAAGCGCTGGACATTCCACCGCAAACCCGACGATTTGAGCAGGGCGAGATCATGAGCAATCTGGACGCCGCCTATGGCTTAACGGTGTGGCGCTTCTTGAACGCATGAAGAAACGACGCAGTGGAAAGCGAAAAAATGAGTGAAGCGGACAGTTTTCTTGACAATGATGATATCAAAGGATTTGCCTCCGATCTCAGGGAGTGGCCGAATTCATCTTATGGAAATGATCAGATCACACATAATGTCAGCCCTTTTGTCAGCTTTTATTTTCTCTACGACAGCAAGCATCATCTTGATACATCACTGCAAATGGTGGATATACATGAGCAATTTGAGCGCTTGACGGGAAACCCCTATCTTATTGGCACGCACCCCGATTCGGAACGGCCTTACCCTTACGGCTCAAAACGTTTGCCAGATCTCCGTGAATTTGCCCGAAAAACAAAAAAAGAAGACTATTTCGCCTTCAATTTTACCGATCAGAAAAATCATATTTCCTCTCCTGCCACGGCAGGATATTTTTGGAAAGTTCGGAACTATATGAACGACGACGCGGTGCCATCAAACAGAACCTATTCATCGATTCAGTTTTACTATCGTTGGTCATGGTGGCTCGAAAATAAAGACGCCTGGAGACAATTTGTCCTTCAAACGGCTGGAATACTTGATGCTGCGCAGGTATACAGCGGCTTTGCCATGGCGACGCCGTTGGCGTATGGCTCCCGGTCAGAAGTCTCTGTCTGGGAACGTGCTCTGACACCTCATTTCTACGGGCTTGATATCGATGATTATCTCGGGATGCACGGTGAACTGGCGCTAGGCATCCGCCCCCCCACGTGGGGCTTTCTGCTGTCGGATACCTGGCGCGAAAAACTGGATATCACCCGTGACCAAGTTAAGTTCAACCTCAATCATCCGAACATAAAAATAGAAGAACTTGGCATGGGGCAGTGGATTGAATTAGGCGACGAACCGTCGCTTTATCCGGTCGAAGATGGTGTCCCGGCGCTGCCGGTATTACTAAACAAATTACTCAAGCCAATACGTCATGATCATATGGGCCTGCTAAGCGGCGCCCAGTGGGACGGCGATCCAAACGAACGCTTCAACGATACCGACTCGTTACGCTGGATGCGACGCTTCGACGCCGACAGCGACTGGCCCAGCGCCGAATTGCGCCAGCGAGCAGCAAAAACGACGGGAAAACAATGATCACCGCCCCGTTCGACGTGCGGCGCCGGCAGAAATTTCTCTACGAAGATCTTTACCATAAAACGCGAGAAAATCAACTTTCACTAATTAAAGGTCAACTTGACAACAAAAAAGTGGCCGAATCAATACAAAGTCAAACTGTCATTTACCAGTTTTTGTATCTGGAAGCGTTATGGATCTGGATACTCGACTATACGGCAGGTGAGCCGATTCTTGCACTGGCGCCGCGCATTGCAGGCATCGTGGATAAATTTGAAGAGTGGAATGAAGTCGATCAACTCTATCAACAAGAATTGGCGCTCGATTTTCCAGAAGATGGGCCATATGAATACGAGGGTGCGCCGCAGTTTTCCACCCTTTCCGACTATGAGGACACACTACAACTGCTCAGCATCGCCATCCTGCTGCGCGATCAGCGTTCAGTGCGACGTATTATTCACGTACTGCGCAGCCACCGTGGCCGCGATGGGCTGTTCGAGCAATTGATAGGCGCATATGTCGAGGACAGTCAAGACCTGGACACCTGCATTATCAGCAAGCCCTACAACACCCTGCTGCAAGTATTCTATGAAGAAGACGACAACTCTGCCTTAGCCCTGTTCCAGAAGTATTTGAAACAGTGGTATCCGGCCATGAAAAATCATCCACGCTGGTACGATGAGCATCTCAATATCAACGAGGAAGGCTATGCCGCGTATTACGGCTACTGGGCCTTCGAAGCGGGGGCGACCGTCTTTATACTCGACCTGGACGACAGCCAGATCGACCATCTGGTCTATCCCAAAGACCTGGTCGATTATGCGCGAAAACTATGGGAAGAAGGCCGCTACACCAGTCAGGAAACAGAACCACTGATACACAAGGAACGCGTCGAGGGCGGCCAACCCTGCCCCCAAACTGGCTTCTGGGAAACCCCGGCAAAATTACACAGCCGTAGCCATTTTGAACAAGGCCAAGTGATGCCTGTTTTTGATGATGCGGCATACGGTGAAACCATCTGGCATCGGATTGAAGAACAATAGCCAATTTTCCATCTCGCACAGCCGGCGACTGGCCCAACGCAAAGCTGCGTCAGCGGAGGAGCCATTCTACGCCAGCGAGGCCTGCCCGCAGCTGCAACGTGGCCGACTCGCACTGCCAAAGCAGTGACGGCGGCACCGCGCCGGTCAAGGAATTATCTCGCCAAGGTAACACTATCAGGCGTCGATACGATCTGGCAGACCGACACGACCACCTATCACTACATCGAAGCCAAATTTACCGAGAGCGTGTACAACCAGCATGCGCGCCTGAAAGATGGGCATAGAATGGCTAGGCAACAGTGTCGATAGCCCCTCAATGCTAGCCCCCGGCAATTTAAAAGGCCGCTGGGTGTATTTGATGCTGGGTACCACCGCGCTATCCAATCCATTGGTGACGGCTCGCCACCCGAACGGCAAGCTCAAATTAACGGCAGCGCCTGGGGTTGTCGATCATCTTGAGGCGACATTGGAGTTGCTAGCATCATGTGATCATTGCAACATAAAGATACATGACAAACACAAGAAAACTCACGGCATAAGCGATATCTTCGACCATACTGCGATTGATCGCATAGAAGACATTCGTAGGTTTGCAGAAAAAAGTAAAACGAAAAATTCCGGTACTCAAAAAAACATCAAGAAAGAAAAGAAAAAATAAACCGACCATCTTTACCTAGAAAAAAAGCACCTAGCCATGGGAAATTTACCTTTTCATCAGCGACGCAGACAACAATTTCTGTATGAAGAGCTTTACAAAAAAACACGAAAAAATCAATTTTTGCTAATTGAAGGAGGAATTGAAAATGCAAAAATTGCTAAGACAATGAAACAAAATGCTACGACTCACCAGCTTTTATATTTGGAAACATTCTGGCTCTGGATGCTCGACTATACCGCCGGGGAGCCTATCGATTCGCTAGCGCTGCGCATAGGGGGCATCGTCGATAAATTTGAAGAATGGAATGAGGTTGATCAACTCTATCAGCAGGAAATGGCAATTGAGCTTCCAGAGTTTGGACCGTACGAATATGAAGGAGCACCAGAATTTTCCATTCTTTCCGACTACCAAGACACGCTGCAGTTACTCAGCATTACCATCCTGCTGCGCGATCATCAGTCCGTCAAACGCATCAGCCACCTACTACGCAGCCACTGTGGCCGCGATGGCCTGTTTGAGCAATTAATTGACGGATATGTGGACGATGGGCAAGCACTTGACACCTGTATCCTCGGCAAGCCCTATGACACGCTATTGCAAGTGTTCTATGAGGAAGATGATAAAGCTGCGCTCGACCTGCTTCAGCAATACCTGAAACAGTGGTATCCGACTATGAAAAATCATCCACGATGGTACAACGGGCATCTGAGAATCCGGGACGAAGGCTACGCACCCTATTACGGTTACTGGGCATTTGAAGCAGGTGCGACAATTTTTTTACTTGACCTTGGCGACAGCCAGATCGATCATCTGGTCTATCCCAAGGACTTGGTCGATTATGCACGCCAACTGCGGAAAGATGACCGATATACCAGTCTGGCCACAGAACCACTAATGTGCAAGGGGCGCGTCGAGGGCAGCCAGCCCTGCCCTCAAACTGGCTTCTGGGAAACCCCGGCAAAATTACACAGCCGCAGCCACTTCGCGCAAGGCCAAATCATGCCCGTTTTTGATGATGCGGCATACGGTAAAACCATCTGGCATTGGAGTGAAGAACAATAACCAATTTTTCATCTCGCACGGCCAGCGACTGCCCCAGCGTCGAGCTACGTCACCGTACGAGCCTTTGGATTTGCGCACCTATGCAGACCGGACAGTGGTAAGCGCTGGACATTCCGCCGCAAACCCGGCGATTTGAACAAGGCGAGATCATGAGCAATCTGGATTCCGCCTATGGGTTGACGGTGTGGCGCTTCCTGAACGCATGAAGAAACAACGGCGTCGCAGATGTTCGAGACCATCGACCTGATGCTCGACTGGAAAAGCCCTTTAAAAGCCGAGCCGAACTAGAGCCGCGCAACCCAGAAGGTGTATCTGGGCACGCCGCCCACGCGCCCGCAGCGGTTCAGTGAAGTCTTCCCATTCTGGCCCCGCCCGCGCGGCAGCCTGGCGCCCGATCTGGTGATTCTGGAATACCGGCAAAAGCCGTGGGAAATCGACAATGTGTTTGCGGCGGTGGAAACCAAGTTTCCGAATGATTGGGTGAAGAAAGATCAGATGAGAGACTATGTGGAGCTAATGACGCCCAAGAGCGGAATCGCAAGGAAAAAAATCGGCCAGGAACGGGTCGCATTGCTGCGTGTACCGGAAGATTGCATAGGCGTCGCAGCGAAGGAACCTAAAGAGAAAAAGCGCGTACAGGAAACCGGATTGAGGAATAAACGATGAGCACAACGGAACGTTTTTTTACTGCCGAAGATGTAGAGGGAATGGTTGCTGACCTCAAGGAATGGCCAAACATGTCCTGTGACGATGGAAATCAAGATCTAGGTGTGTCTCCTTTCATTACTTTCTATTTCCTCTACAACACTAGCTATCACCTTGATACATCACTGCTGATGGTGGGTATTCATGAGGAATTTGAGCGCCTGACAGGTAATCCCTATCTTATCGGCACGCATCCCGACTCGGAACGTCCCCACCCTTACGGGTCCAAGCGCTTACCCGATCTGCGTGACTTTGCTCGAAAAACAAAAAAAACAGACTATTTCGCCTTCAATTTTACCGATCAGAAAAATCATATTTCCTCTCCCGCCTCTGCTGGATATTTCTGGAAAATGCGGGACTATATGAATGACAATCCCGAACCGTCAAACAAGGTTTACTCATCCATTCAATTCTACTATCGCTGGTCATGGTGGAAAGACAACAAGAATGCGTGGCGGCAGTTTGTTCTGGAAACCATGGAAAAACTGAAACCTGATCAGGTTTACAGCGGCTTTGTGATGGCCAATCCGCTTGCATTCGGCACCCGCTCGGAAGTCACCGTATGGGAACGCTCTCTGGCACCTCGATTTTTTGGCTTGGACATTGACTATCCTTTTTCCATGAGTGGTTCGCTGGCAGTCGGTATCCGCCCGCCAACCTGGGGCTTTTTGCTATCGGATACATGGCGCGAAAAATTGGATCTCAGCCGCGACCAGATAAAACTCCGCCTGCAGCATCCGCGAATCCGGATCGACGAGCTCGGCGCAGGTTTATGGATCGAACTGGGCGAAGAACCGTCGCTCTACCCGGTAGAAGAGGGCGTGCCTAAATTGCCGGCGCTGCTCAACAAACTGCTCAGGCCAATCCGCGACGACCACATGGCGCTGCTGGGCTTTGGCCAGTGGGACGGCGACCCCAACGAACGCTTCAACGACGCCGACTCGCTGCGCTGGATACGGCGCTTCGACACCGACAGCGACTGGCCCAGTGCCGAGTTGCGTCAGCACCGCGATGACGGTGGCTCGGATGGCGCCGCGCCAGCGGAGGAGCCATTGGGAAATAATAGATCTAAGGGAAAATAACAATGGAACTTCTGCCATTTGACCAGCGCCGCCGCCAGCAATTCCTTTACGAAGATCTATACACGAAGACAAGAAAAAACCAACTCGCGATAATAGATGTTGAACTCGAAAATAAAAGAATAACCGACTCAATGCAGGGAAAATCTTCCGTCCATCATTTTTTGTATTTGGAAGCATTCTGGATCTGGATACTCGACTATACGGCAGGCGAGTCGATCGATGAACTGGCGTCGCGAATTGCAGGCATCGTGGATAAATTTGAAGAATGGAACGAAGTCGATCAACTCTATCAACAGGAAGCGGCGCTCGAGTTTTCAGAAGATGGGCCATATGAATACGAAGGTGCGCCGCAGTTTTCCACCCTTTCCGACTATGAAGACACACTACAACTGCTCAGCATCGCCATCCTGCTGCGCGATCAGCGTTCGGTGCGACGTATTATTCACGTACTGCGCAGCCACCGTGGCCGCGATGGGCTGTTCGAGCAATTGATAGGCGCATATGTCGAGGACAGTCAAGACCTGGACACCTGCATTATCAGCAAGCCCTACAACACCCTGCTGCAAGTATTCTATGAAGAAGACGACAACTCTGCCTTAGCCCTGCTCCAGAAGTATTTGAAACAGTGGTATCCGGCCATGAAAAATCATCCACGCTGGTACGATGAGCATCTCAATATCAACGAGGAAGGCTATGCCGCGTATTACGGCTACTGGGCCTTCGAAGCGGGGGCGACCGTCTTTATACTCGACCTGGACGACAGCCAGATCGACCATCTGGTCTATCCCAAAGACCTGGTCGACTATGCGCGAACATTATGGGAAGAAGGCCGCTATACCAGTCTGGCCGCGGAACCGCCGAAACATAACGGGCGTGTCGAAGCGGGACATTCCTCTTCCGACACGGGTCTGCGGGAGTAACGATGCAGACTCTGGACGAACACACTTTTTTAGCCAGGCGCAGGGAACCGTTGCTGTCATACGCAATCTACCTTGAAAGCAAGCATGGTATCGAAGAAGGCATCGGCATGGTGGCCGCCGGCTTGTCGCAGCCGGCGGAAGTGCTTCGCGATATTGCGCCAGAAAACTTCATGACGGCTACGCGCCAGCGGGCATGGGATGGCATCGACCTGCTCAGCCTGGCTTACAGCGCTGGCCATACGACAGCCGATCTGCGCGCGCTATATCCCACGATACTGGAATACTGGGAAGAGTATGCCAACTATGACAGAGCTTTTGAGGTGCAGGCCGGCGCTGCGGAAAAGGGGTTTCCTCACTTCGCCCTGCCTGGTGACGGCTACGAGCAGGTCAACCGGATGCTCTGCCTTGGCATTCTCCTCGGTTGGGGCAGTTTGCTGCCCCGCCTGGCGCCTGTCATCGACTTCAACAACCATGAAAAAGATGGGCTGGTCGAACGCTTGCTGGCATTTTCCGTCGATGGCAGGGAGACCGCCTGGCCAGCATGCACGCGCCACCTGCCCTATTTCAAGACACTCAAGATATTCGCGGCAGAAAAACAGGCGCGTCCGGCGTTGATGCAGGACTACCTGGACAAATGGTATGACGCCAGCCGCCGCGAACCCTACTATGGCAGCCACGAGCGCGACACTTCATTTTCAGGCTACTGGTCATGGGAAGCGGCCGCCATCACCTGCCTGCTCGATATCGACGACAGCTGCTATCGCGATGCCGCATTCTATCCCGCCGAGCTGGTGGCATTCCACCGTCAGCCACTCTCTATATGATTGGAGCCAGCATGCGCAGCAAACCCGCCGTGATCGCAGCCTGCCTCATCTTCGCCACGCCCGCGCTGTCGCTCGCCGCCGACACGCCTTTCCCGGGCATTTATTCCGTCATCGATCCCGTCACGGGCATGACACAGGATGTGCTGAAGATCGAACCCTTCATCGATGGCGAATTCAACGTCTTTCCCCGTTTCGCGGGCGAACGGGCATGGGCCGACGTGCTCTCCGCCAAGGTCATGGGCACCAGGGACCGCTACCTGGCGGAACCATTATTCCCTCAGGACAGCAAGGTGCGCGCCCTGGCGATCGCAGACATCGGCTACCTGTACCGCACGCCCGGTGACAGTTACTCGCGCGACGGCCGCTCGGATACAGGCTACCTGAGCCATATCTTTGCCATCGGCATCAAGTCCATGCAGCGCCGTCCGCTGCTGGCAGGCCATGCGGAACGGGGTGAGCGCGGCCAGCATGACTACCAGCCCGGGGCCGGTGAGGCAAAGATAGCGGTCAGCACCTTGAACTACAGCGCCCGCCCCATCCAGGTCGGCGTCAGCGATGCCGGCAATCCGGCCAACGCCGTCGATACCGATCCCCTGAACCCTTATATGAGCAGCGCCGCCAATTGCTGTTTCTACCTGCCAGCCACCCAGCACAAGCCGGGACGGGTCAACATCGAGTACCGCTGGCTGCCGGACGGCAAGCCGGAAACGCGCACCTTGCCGCTGCCGGCCGGCACTGCCACCGAGGAACTGCTGGTCATCGTGCAAGCCGATGGCCAGCTGGCGCTGGAATTCCGCGCCCCGCACGCGTCGTTGTCGATGACGGAGGATGGCGGTGTGAATGCCGGCAATGGCCGGCTGTATCCGGCCCTGCCCGCCGCCGCGCGCAAGGCCGTGCTGGCAGCGGAACTGGCGCGTCAAAAAAATTTGCTAAAAGACATCACCAGGAAACTGGAGAAACTTCCCGCGACGACACCGTTGCAGCTCACACAGCGGGTGGAGGAACAGGTCGCAGCGCGGCAGACCGCCGTGGCCTATCTGGAAGCATTTTCCGCATGTAAAGCGACGGTGCGCGAGTGCGACAAGCAAGCCAGGGCGGCGGCAGGCAGGCAGGCAATGATGGGGACCGGGTCGTATCAGGCAATGGCCTCTTCCGTCGGCTGGCGATTGCTCGATATCAGCACGCTGTCGTAGCCGCTGTACACCTTGCGGTAGCGCAAATACCCGGCCTTGCCGGAAAGGCCATAGCTGGCCCAGCTTGAATCGAACGGTTCGCGCCCTTCCGTCTTCATGCGCGGGATCTTGCCCGTGCGTTCGAACTCCTCCGCCACCTTGCGCTCTGCATCGTCAAGGCCATCTTTTATCGGCGTAAATTGTTGCAGACCGGTAGTCGACTTCATGCCATAGGTGCGCGCCATCATCTTTTGCCGCTCTTCGTGGTCTTTTGCTTCGCGAATATTGTACTGTTGCACCCTTTTCCGCTTCGCATTCATGGCTTTCAGCTTCTCGATCAGATCGCCTTCGTTGTCTGGGTTACCGGGAATCAGCTTGAACCACGCGCGCGAATCGTGCACGTAATTATCAAAGAAATTGAGCGTCTCCGCACCAAGCGGCGGCGCGCTGTTCCACCAGGTCGCGATCTCTTCCCATTCATTGTCGTGGTCATTGTCAAAACCAGGTTCCTGTGCCTGCGGCTTGAAACCCTTGCCTTTCTCTGCCATCCATTTTTCGAACACCTGGATTTCCTGCTCAAACTCCTGGTTGGCGCTGTGCAAATCGTTCTTGTCGAAATTGGAAGCGCGGCCAAAGCTGGCCGTCGATTCCAGCGGTGTTTTGCTGGTGGCCCGCCGCGACCTGTGCCATAAAATATGATTCTTGCCCTGTTCACGCATGATGGCTGTCAATGTTCCCGTCCTGACCTTGCAGGTGGCCAGATAAGCGTTCAATGCCGTGATCGTCTCGGGCGCGACCTTGAAGCGCTCCTTGGCAACGTCATTGGCAAATTCCAGCTTCAGTGGCACGCCTGCCAGCCTGGCCGCACGGTACATATAGATCAGCGGTATGCGCGACAGCATGTCGCCCCCCATGCTGTCCAGCCCACGGCCCTGTTCGCCGGGCATATAGCCACAGCCGAGATCGGAGTGCACGCCAGGGACGACCACTTCATCGCAGTTGGGCGGCAGCACCTGTTTGACGGAGATCGAGTCGAGCGGAAAGCTGCGCCGCAATTCATGCGCGGCGACAAGATGCAAGCATGGCACGCCCTGGGGAATACGCAGGCTGTCATCCGTATCGGCCCAGCCGCCATGGCCATCGAACATCTTGCCCATCAGGCTGTTACCCAAGGTATTACCCAGTCCGACGGACGCCACCGTATCAAACAAGCCGAGGAAGTTGAATGCGACCTCGAAACCGCCGAGTGTCATTACGCCCTCTTTCTTGCACATACGGGCATCGAGCGTGCACATCGACATGAGCCAGTTGAGAAAAGCCCGCGCCTGCGTGGCGCCACGCGAAAAACCAAAAATGGAGATGAAGATTTTCTTTACCGTTGCCGGGTCTTTTTGCCTGGCATTGCCGTATTTGTCGGGCATGTGGACGGCGATTGCCGCATGCAGGCGCTTGAGGATTTTTTCAAATTCAAGACGCGTCTTTTCATTTTGCTCGTCATTCGGCATTTCCGCTTCAAACCGGCGGCGTGGCTGCATCAGCCGCCGCCGTGCCCTGTCGAGCACGATTCTATTCAGTATTGACCTTGTTTCGTCGGGCGATAGCAGGGGCTTTTTCAGAAAATAGCGGTGTATATTATTAATTGCCTGCAGCAGCGCCCATAGAATACGGCCCTCGCCGCCATACCCGGCAGCGGCGCCCCGGGTCAGTTGCAAGCCGCTGCCGCTATCGCCGATCTGCTCGAACGGCGAAGCCACGCCAGGAATATACACCTTGAAGAAATGCGAATACGCCTCCTTTTCGTGTTTCCAATCGGTAACAGCAGGCAGCACTGTCGGCGTGCTCAGGCCGGGAAAACAGTCATATAACCGGGCGACATTCGAGTGGTTCTTCGTGGCGTCAGCCTGAATATAGTTATTTTTTGTGCCATCAAAGAAAAAACCAAAAAACAGGTTGGTCTTGCAGGTTGCGCAGGGAGGGCTGGCGGCAGACTTCTCGATAGCTTCCGCCGTCTTGCGTATTTTTCTCGCATCAAGGTCAGAAAAAAAGGTGGCGAAATCAGCAGCCTTGGAAAACTCCGCCGGGACGGGCTCAATCAATCTGAAACTCATGGGCGTTCCTTTTTTAACTGTTCCAATTTGCTTCGGCTCCCCGCCAGCAAACGGGCATAGTCCGCGCGCAAATACGCATGAAAGCGCGCATCGCCGGGGCCCGTAAACTCGCCGAGCGCCTTCGGGTCCGATTTGCGTTCGGATTCCCAGACTTCCCTGGCATGCTTAAGCGGCGCCAGCCGCATCTGTTCCAGCAACTTTTCCCACAACGTAATATCACCTGCCGCGTCATCGATATAAAGATCCCATCGTTTGCGCTGATACTCGAGCGACGGCACCGGCCACCCCTTGATTTTCCCCGGCCAGCTGGCGTGGTCGGGCTGGTAATCGCTGGTAACGAGGCTCAGCTTCCCATCGGTGCCGCGCAGCACCCACAGTTCGCCCGGCTTGCCGTCGGCATACGCGGGAACCTCGATTAACTGCGTCTGCTGCACGTCCGGCAAGCTGCCATCGGCCTTCCTGGGCAGCCAGTGGGTGGCGTCGACCCGCACCTGGATGCCGGGACGCCAGCGCCTGGGCAAGTCATAGCAGCACATGGTGCCGCCCGCGGCGTACGGGTCGATCAGCTCGCCGCCGCCCCTGTTCGCCTCGTTCTTTGGGTCAACGACGACGTAACTGAAGATCTCGCCGCTGTAATTGACGCCGTGTATGCTGACCGGCACGTCCTTGTCGGCACAGGCGCTCAGCATGGGCAGCAACAACGCGCCCACTGCCCACGCGCGCAAGCCCATGCTGACGGGTGTTCGAACGGTCACCATGCTTCCCCCTGCTCTTGCATACTGGTTTGCGGGCGCGGCACGGCTTCGGCCGATGCGCCACGCCGCAGCCAGCGCTCGCACCAGTCGGCCTTGTCATAGGTGTCGAGCGGCTCGCCCGCGATGGCGGCCAACGCTTGCGCCACCAGCAGATAGGCGCCATGGCGGTCCTGCCGATGGTCATGGCCACGCTCATGCAGCATGGCGAGGATTTCATCTGCTTCGCTGTCGGTGACCAGGCTGGCAAACTGCTGTTCGCTCAGCACCACCGGGCGTTCGGCATGCGCGCTATCCTGCCGCAACACCGGCAATTGCCGCCAATGGCCGTCGCGGGCGATGTACGACCAGCTGAAGGCAGGTCCCGCCAGTTGGGCCTGCTGCTCCGGCGTCAGCGCGGCATGGATGGCGGGCAGCCGGCGCGTATCGGGAAAGCGGAAATTGAAGCGTTGTCCATCGGCTTCGATGATGCACCAGGCGGCCAGCCGCGAAGCCAGTTCCGCCTGGCTTTCGCGCGTGGCGATGGCGCTCAGCATGGGCCAGCCGCTGCAGCGCGCCAGCCACGGCGCCTCCGGGGGGGCAGAGAAAGGGGCGGAGTAAGCCAGCAGCAGCGGCGACACATCGCGCGTGGCGTCCGTGCACCCGGGCAGCGCCTCGAACAGCAGCGAAGGAGACAGTGCTGCCAGCTTGCGGTGCAGTTCCGGCAGGAAAGCGCCGTCGAGCAAGAGATACAGCCGCGCCTGCCCCTGCGTGGCCTCGCGCGCCAGAGTGTCAAGATGTGCCTGCCAGCCGTCGGCATAAGGTGCAATCAGCATCGTCTATCCTGCCATGGTAAAAGCGGAGCCGGCCATCAATGACTTCTTCAGGCACTCCACGCAGATACTGCTGGGCAAACCGGGCATCGCATACGCCATGCTTTCCGGACCGATAAAACTCTTCTTGCCGGCGTGGATAGTGATCTTGCCGGGGCACTGCACGGTGATGTTGCCGCCCTCGATCGTGATGTTCGCCCCGCCCGCCGTCGACAGGCGGATGCTTTTGGCCGCCGCCCAGTCGATGTGCGCGGCGGCGCTGACGATATTGACTTCCTCGCGCGCCTGCACGTTGAGCACGTCGGCCTGCGCCTCGAACTCGATCGCCTGTTTGGCGGCGATCAGCTGCAGGCCGGTATTGTTCTCGCCCGCCTTGACGACGCCGGCCAGCGCGCCAATGGCCTGGCCGCTGTGCACGCGCAGCTGGCCGCCGCCGACGAACTGGGTGTCTTGGCCGCTCATCAGGGCAGCCGTTTCGCCATTCGCCAGCTGAATGTCCTGGCTGGCCAGCACGCCCAGGCCGGCGCGGGCGGCGATGGCAATGATGGCGTCGCTGCTGTGCGGCAGCTTGTCGTCGCCGGGACTGGTCGGCTTGCCCGCCGCGTCGCGCCGCGCGGCAGCCGTACTGTCCTGGCTCAGCATGCCGGAAGCGGTGGTGAGGAACGCTTGCAGGGGCGCCGCCTTTTCGTCCAGCACGCTGGTGTTCGCCTTGGCCGGGCCCAGGTGGCTGGCATACGCGACCGTCTTGTGCGTGACGGCGGCGGCGCTGAAGGTTGCCCCCAGCTGGGCCGCCTGCTTGAGCAGGACCATGCCCGGCGCATTGTCGCCGGCCGGATCGCGCGCCTGCGCGTCGTGGTTGACGAGGTAGCTGGAAATCAAGAGCCCGGCACCGGCCCGCACGGCGCCGTAATCGTCGGTGCGCAGTTCGGCGCCCAACCCGCGCAGGCTGCCCCGGTAATTGTCGGCCGCATGGATCAGGTGGCCAAGACCGAGCGCGCTGGCCGCATGGCTGCTCTTGAGTTCGATGCGCCCTTGCTGGTCGGTATCGTCGAACAGCAGCTGGTTATAGCCAGAGCCGGAGCCGGCGGCACCGAATTCCTTGCTGCGGATACCCCATTGCGCGGCGCCGTTGCGGTGGCCGGCGCTGCCACCGGCCGCGCCATGCCAGAGCGGGCTGTTGCCGCCCGCCACGTTGCCCTGCGCCGATGGCGCATGGTCGCGCGCCGGTTCGAATACACCGGCGTCCGCGGGTTTGTCCGTGACGCCGCCCGGCGTGGGCGCAACGCCGCCCTCGCCCTGCCCGTTGTACAGGGCGCCGACGATGATGGGCCGGTCAATATCGTTTTCCAGGAATTGCACCAGCACTTCCTGGCCGATGCGCGGCAGGAACTGGCTGCCCATGCCGCCGCCGGCAGCACGCTGCGCCACGCGCACCCAGCAGGTGGCACTGCCATCAAGTTGCCAGTGGAAACGGATGCGCACCCGGCCCAGCTTGTCGCAATGGATTTCGCTGCCGCCGCTGGCGCTGGCGCCGCCGTCGGCGCCGACGACGATGGCGCTCTGGCTGCCGCAGGCCGTCGGCTTCGGGTGGTGGCGTATATCGTCCGTATCTTGCAGCGGCCGCCATGGCGTGTCGGCCGCGATGGCGTCAAGATGATTGGCATAGCCGCTCTCGACGGCCTGCGCGATCACCTGCGCGAGAGGCGCCACGCCCATCGACGGCGAGGCCAGGCCTGCGAACGCCGCTTGCAAGGTTTCCTGCAACAGTTCCGGTATCGGGCCGAACAGCTCAGCCAGGCCCTGCCTGGCGGGTGCCGGCAAGTTATTCACGCCTACGCTGCACACGCGCAGCACGACCAGCGCCGGCGCCTCGGCACCGTCCTGCTGCAACGGTCCCTGCGTCAAGGTAAAGCGGGTGCCGGCACGCAAGGTGCGCACGGTCGAACGGGCGTGCCAGCGTTCGCCGCGCGCTTCGATCGCCTGCATCTGCAGCAAGGCATAGCGTTCGGCCTGGGCCGCATCGGCATAGAAATACTGGCCAGGCGCATCATAGCCTTCCAGCGCGGGCGCGTTTTTCCCGCCCGGCGCCAGCCGCGTCGGCACGCTGGCGCTGACGGCTTTCTTGGCCTTGTAGTCGTAGCTGAGCACTGTCGCTACCGCCGTGCACAAGGCGCGTGCCCGGCCGAGCGCCTGGATGGAGTCGGCCTGTTCCATGGCCCGCGCGCCATGAAATCGGATGCCGCCGCCTTGCGCGCTGCTGGCGTCTTCCGGCACCGCGCTCAAAGCGCTGCTGTCGGCGAACAGTACCAGGCAATGTCCGCCATCGTGTTCCTCAAAACGCCAGGCCAGGCCTTCTTCGCTCAGCAGGCGCCTGACGAAGGCCAGGTCCGACTCGCGGTACTGGCAGCAATAGCTGCGCGGCTGCGCCTCGGCCATGAACGGCCCCGTGTCGCCGCTCCAGCGCCAGTCGGCTTGCGGCGCGTAGGCCTGGAACACGCTGTCAACGATCTCGATCACGCTCTTGTCTTGCCAGACGCGGCTGTTGCGCACCTGGCTCAACAGCCATAGCCACGGCGTCAGGCGCAGCCGGAAACGGGCCAGTCCGCCATCGCTGCCCAGCATCGCCGCTTCGCTGATATAGCCGCTGAAGACGGCACGGCTGCCGTCGGCCAGGCTGGCGTGCAGCGCGGCCGGCTTGCCCAGCAGCGGCGCCAGCGCCACGTTGGCATCCGTGGACAACACGATGATGTCGCGCACGCCCACAGCCTGCAACTGCTCGTCGGCGGCAAACGCTTCCACTAGCCACTGTGCCGTCCCGCCCTCGCCGCCGTCCAGCGACAGCTCGTACAGCCGCGTCACGCTGCTGAAACCAGCCAGGGAGGCGTTGACCTGATCAGCGCTTGCGGCACTCATTTCCCGCCTTTCGCGTCAGCTTGCCCGGCCTGGCATTGCGCGTTGTCGCCATGGCCCTGGCAGGCGCGCGCTTGGCACGCCACGGCGGCGTCGCGCTTGAGCGCCGCGCATTGCCGCAACTGGGCCCGCAAGCCCGCAGCGGTTTTCTTCGGCGCCGGCGCGGCCTGCGCATGGGCCAGCAGGGCCGACAGCAAAGCGATATCGCTGTCTTCCGCGCGGCGGGCGGGCGTTGCCGCAGGCACTTTCGCCGGCGTTTTTTTGGCTGCGGGGCGAGCCGCCCTGGCTGTCTGTTTCACCGCAGCGGCCGGTGGCGATGGCGTTTCCAGCGCCTTGCTCAACACATCGCCGGGGTGCGCGGCACTCGCGCTACTGGCAGCGGCAGTGGCGACAGTGGCGGCCGCGCCGGCATCGAGCATGTCGCTCAGGCTCTGCTGCGGTACGGCGGCGCCGGACGGCGCCTCGTCATGGATGCTGGCG
Source organism: Janthinobacterium lividum (assembly GCF_011601275.1). Lineage (GTDB taxonomy): Bacteria > Pseudomonadota > Gammaproteobacteria > Burkholderiales > Burkholderiaceae_D > Janthinobacterium > Janthinobacterium lividum_E. Next base: position 214,585 of record NZ_JAAOLY010000007.1, read on the forward strand.
GCGGCCGGCGGCGCTTCCACGGCGCTGGCTATGGGCAGGGAAACCGGCGCCGCCAGCCCATCGTCGTCTCCAGCCCGTTCTCCGCGCTGCCCCAGCCAGACGCCAGCGGCCACCAACAGCAGCAGCGCGGCCGCCGCACCCATGCCCCCGCGCAGCGACAGCCTGCCACGCCGGCTCCTGGCGGACGAGCCGGTATTGCCACCCTCGAGCGTGGTCAGGATGCGGTTACGGTCGGCCTCAGCCTGTTGCGCCTGCGTCAGCAGGCTGGGCCGGGCCGGGAGCCGGGGGCTATCGTCATGAGTTCGCAAAATGTGCGCTCCTGTAATATTCGCAAGACTTTACGCTATTCAACAAAATCATGACGCGTGCCATAAAATCAACAGTGCGCACCCCCGCACAATTGAAAAACGCCCGCCTTAATTATCAGTTTTGTAAGATATACTTCCAGGCAATATCCATCGCTTCCCTGTTTCCGCCCGATGGACAGCACCGTTCCGCAGCCAAACATTTTTGATTGAGGTTAGCGTGTTTCTACTCGCGGTAGCGCTGTATTTCATCCTGGCATGCCTGATCAGCTGGCTGATCCTGTTCCCGGCCGGGCGCGATTTCGTGCTGCACGCCGTCGATGGCGCGGAGCAGCGCCTCGCCGCCTGCCTGCAGCGCGTGACCAGGCGCCGGCAGACGGGCATGGCCAGCCTGGGACAGCGCATCGCCACGCTGCTGGCCCGCACTGCCGACCTGCTGCGCCGTCATTACCTGCTGTGTCTCGCGGGCGTGGCCGCGCTCAGCCTGCCGACCCTGCTGGCCCTGATGGCCGACAGCAAATCCATGCTGGGCGCCTACGATGTATCGACGCGTGAAATGAATACGCAGGTGGCCAGCCTGCTGCAGGGCGAGCAGCTGGTGCCCCCCGTTGACCTGCCGCCGCTGGTGTTTGCCACGGAAGAAGTGCGCCAGGAGCGCCCGCTGCTGGTATCGGCCAGCCGCAACTGGACCTTGCTGAATGTGGAATACGCGCAGCGCCTGCTGCTGGTGTTCAAGATCATGAAGGAAAAACATGGCTATGAGATGGCGCTGCTGGAAGGCTACCGCAGCCCCGAGCGGCAAACCATGTTGGCGGGCATGGGGCCCAACGTCAGCAACGCGGCCGCCTTTCAAAGCTGGCACCAGTACGGCCTGGCGGCCGACTGCGCCTTCCTGCGCAATGGCAAGCTGATCATTTCCGAGAAGGACCCGTGGGCCATGCGCGGCTACCAGTTGTATGGCGAAGTGGCCGAATCGGTCGGCATGACGTGGGGCGGACGCTGGAAAATGATGGATTTCGGGCATACCGAGCTGCGCCTGCCCGGCGTAATGAAAAAACACTGAGAGGAGCGCGTATGGCCGGTCCCGTAATCAGATTAGGCGACAAGACATCGCATGGCGGCACCGTGCTGGAAGCATCGGCGGTGAGCGACAGCGGCGGCATCGGCATGGCCCGGGTCGGCGACAAGGTAGCGTGTCCCCTGCCCGGCCATGGCGTCTGCCCCATCGTCAGCGGCGACCCCAGCCTCATCGTCGATGGCAAGCCCGTGGCGCGCCACGGCGACAAGACCAGCTGCGGCGCGCTGCTGATCGCCAGCCAGCAAGCCACCACCGACCAGGCATGACGGCCCTGCCCGTATGCGGAGTAGCCCGCTGATGCGCCCCTGGCTGCGGCGCTGCCTGCTGACCGTGTCCGTCTTTGCGCTATGCTGGACGGGCGCCATCGCGTATTGGCGCGACAGCACGCGCATGCCTGCGCCGGGCGAGCTGGCCGGCGCCATGCTGGTGCTGCCGCTGGCCCTGCTGTTGATGCTGTGGCTGGGTAAAAAGCTGCTGGCCAAACTGCTGGCCGGACCCGCGCTGGCCGCGGCGCCGGGTCTTGCCGCCCCACTCCAGGCCGAGGCGGCGGCCCCGCCCGCGACGCCGGCGCCGCTGCATATAGTGGCCGCAACCGTGCGCATGCCGGGCGGCGCCACGCCGGCGCAGTTGCTGGCCGCCATGCGCTCCCGGCAAGCCCGCCCCGCGCTCGACGGGCAGCTCCTCGATGAAGACGGCTATCCGCTGCTGTGCGGCAGGGTGGACGGCATCGACGAAGAGGCGCAGCAGCCATTGCTGACCGCCTGGCTGCGCGAACATCCGCAGGCCGGCCTGGCCAGCGAACCGTTCCCTTTCAATCCGGAAGACCTGCGCGCGCTGGCCTTGGGCGCCCAGGTGCTGGCCGAACTGCTGGACGAAGCCCTGCAGCATGCACTGTCGGCAGGTGCACCGGCCTCACTGGCCGGCGCGCTGCCCATGCTGCGGCTGCACCTGCTGATGCCGGCCTCGTGGAGTGCCGCCCAGCGCCAGGCCGGCGACGCCTGGCTGCGCCACCTGGCGCGCGAGCAAGGCTGGCCGGTGCAGAAATTGCTGCCGGCCGCCGAGCCAGCCACCGGGCAGCCGGCGCCATTTGCGCTGTTGAATGCGCTTGCCGGAGACGCGCCACCGCAGCCGCCCTGCCTGTCCATCGTGCTGGCCTGCGACTCCTGGATAGGCGAGCTGCGCGTGCATGCACTGGCAAGCCAGGGCCAGCTGTTCAGCGCCGCTCAGGCGAACGGGCAGATCCCCGGCGAAGGCGCGGCCGGCCTGCTGCTGGCCGCCCCTGGCGCAACGGCGCCGCAGGACGAGCCGGCGCCAGTGCTGCTGCACCGCGCCGCCACGGGCGAACTGCCGCAAGGCGCCAGCCAGCGCGGCGAAACGGACAAGAGCCTGCTGGCGGACCTGGGCCGGCAGGCGCTGGCCGCGGCAGGCGACGATGCGGCGGCCGGCATTGCGCTGGTCAGCGCCGATACCGACCAGCGCGCGCCCCGCATGCTCGAACTGATGCAATGCGCCGGCGCCCTCGTGCCCCAGCTGGACCTGGCCGAGCAGGTGCTGGGCGTCGGCGCCGCATGCGGCCAGTGCGGCGCCGTCACGACACTGGCCGCACTGGCAATGGCACGGCAAGCTGCGGCCGACGATGTCGCGCAAGTCTTATGTCTCAGCAACCTCGATCCACTCCAGCGCGGCGCCCTCGTCATTGGTCCGCCTGCGGAAAGCAGTCACAGCTCCACCTGATACGGCGACGTCCCCTCCACGCACATTAACGGTTTGCACACTATAAAATTATGATGCAACGATTCTGGCACTCCTTGACCTCACGCACCAGCCTGCTCATCCTCGGCATCGCAGCCGCCGTCCTGCTGCTGTTCGCCTGCGCCGTCATTTTCGACTGGCCGGCCACCCGGCTGTTGCCTTTGCTGGCCGCGGCGGCGCTGCTGGGCGCCATCGCGTGGTGGCTGCGCCGCCGCCGGCGCCGGCGCGAGGGCGCCAGCTTCAACAGCATGCTCGAGCAGCAGGCGGCCGGCGCGGCGCCCAAGGCCGGCTTGGTGCAGCGCGAGGAAACGGAAGCCATCCGCAAGCGCATGCTGGAAGCGATCAATACCATCAAGACATCGCGGCTGGGCCAGCTGTCGGGCGATGCGGCGCTGTACGAACTGCCCTGGTATATGATCATCGGCAATCCCGCCGCCGGCAAGAGCACGGCGATCGCCAATTCGGGCCTGCAGTTTCCTTTTGTCGACAGCAAGATCGTGCAAGGCATGGGCGGTACCCGCAACTGCGACTGGTTCTTCACCACCGACGGCATCCTGCTCGACACGGCCGGGCGCTACGCCATCAACGATGAAGACCGCGCCGAGTGGTTCGGTTTCCTCGCCCTGCTGAAAAAACACCGCAAGCGCGCGCCGATCAACGGCATCATCATCGCCGTCAGCATTGCCGAGCTGACCGGCAGCAAGCCCGAATTCGCCATCGAACTGGCCAAGAACCTGCGCCAGCGCGTGCAGGAACTGACGGAGAAGCTGGAAGTCCATGCGCCCGTGTACGTGGTATTCACCAAGGCCGACCTGATCACCGGCTTCAGCGAATTTTTCCAGGATGCCGAGCGCAGCGAACGCGACAAGGTCTGGGGCGCCACCCTGCCCTACAGCGTCAACAGCTCCAAGCAGGACGTGCTGGAGCAGTTCGACCAGCGCTTCGACGAACTGTACGATGGCCTGAAGGACCTCAGCCTGGCCAACATGTCGCTGCTGGGACGCGAACGCATGCCGCCCGGCGTCTTCACCTTCCCGCTGGAATTCAGTTCCGTGAAGGGGCCGCTGCGCGCCTTCATCGCCACGCTGTTCGAGGAAAACCCGTTCCAGTTCAAGCCCGTCTTCCGCGGTTTCTATTTCACCAGCGCACTGCAGGAGGGCGCTTCCGTCTCCGCCTCGTCGGAACGGGTGGCGCAGCGCTTCGACCTCAAGCCGCAGCAGCGGGAACACAAGACTGTCCAGGTGCAGGACCAGCACGGCTACTTCCTGCTGAACCTGTTTCGCAAGGTGATCTTCGCCGACAGGGAACTGGTGGCGCAATACGCCAGTCCACGCAAGACGCGCTTGCGCTATGCCACGTTTTTCACCGCCATCGCGCTGGCCGGCCTGGCGCTGGGCGGCTGGAGCTGGTCCTACCTGGCCAACCGCCAGCTGGCGGCCAATGTCCAGGCCGACCTGGAGCAGGCCATCAAGGTGCAGGACAAGCGCCTGGACCTGCAGTCGCGCTTCCAGGCCCTGGAAATCCTGCAGGACCGCATCGAGCAGCTGGAATCGTACCGCAGCAAGCGGCCGCTGGCGCTCAGCCTGGGCCTGTACCAGGGTGACCTGCTGGAGCGCAAACTGCGCGAAGAGTATTTTTCCGGCCTCAAGGAGGTCATGCTGGCACCGGTGGCGCAATCGCTGGAATCGTTCCTCGCGGAAGTGAACGCGGGCGCCGACCGCCTGCAGCCGCTGACGTCCGTGCCTGGCGCCACTGCCGTCCCGGCCAGCACGGCACCACAGCAGTTCAAGGATGCCGCGCCGACGAACGTGGAGGATGCCTACAATGCCTTGAAAACCTACCTGATGCTGGGCGACAAGTCGCGCGCCGAGGCCGGTCACCTGAACGACCAACTGACCCGCTACTGGCGCGGCTGGCTCGACGCCAACCGGGGCAACATGCCGCGCGAACAGATGATCCGCAGCGCCGAGCGCCTGATCTCGTTCTACCTGACGCAGATCGACGACCCGTCCTGGCCGCAGATCGAGAACCAGCGGGCGCTGGCCGACCAGTCGCGCGACAGCCTGCGCCGCGTGGTGCGCGGCATGCCGGCGCGCGACCGCGTGTATGCGGATGTGAAGGCGCGCGCCGCCACGCGCTTCCCGTCGATGACGGTGGCGCGCATCGTTGGCGAGCAGGACAAGGAACTGGTGCTGGGCAGCTACGCCATCCCCGGCACCTTCACGCGCGACGCCTGGGAAAAATACATCCAGCAGGCGTTCCAGGAAGCGGCCAACCGCGAACTGCAAAGTGCCGACTGGGTGCTCAAGACGGCGTCGAAGGATGACCTGACCCTGGAAGGCAGTCCGGAACAGATCCAGAAGGCGCTGGTGGAACTGTACAAGACCGACTACGCCAAAGAGTGGCAGAAATTCATCCAGGGCGTGAGCATCCGCGAATTGAACGGTTTCGACAACGCGGCGCAGGCGATGAACCGCCTCGGCGATCCGCAAGCCTCACCCCTCAACAAGCTGATCGAGACGGTGTACCAGGAAACCTCGTGGGACAACCCTTCCCTGCTGGGCCAGGGCTTGCAGCGGGCCCAGCGCGGGGCGATGGACTGGTTCCGCGAAACGGTGCTGCGCCAGAAGCCCGCTGCCCCGGCGGCGGGCCAGACCGGCGGCGCCATGCCGATGGGCCCTGTCGGCCGCGAGTTTTCCGGCGTGGCGCGCCTGGTGGTGGCGCACGACAAGGAAGCGTCGCCCATGCGCGGCTACCTGGCGGCACTGTCGAAGCTGCGCGTGCGCCTCAACCTGATCAAGAACCAGGGCGACACGGGCCCCGGCGCCAAGCAGCTGATGCAGCAGACGCTCGATGGCAGCGGTTCGGAACTGGCCGACGCGCTGAAATACGTGGACGAGCAAATGCTGACCGGCATGAGCGATCCGCAAAAGCAGGCCATCCGCCCTCTGCTGGTGCGCCCGCTGATGCAGACCTTCGCTGTCATCGTCAAGCCCACCGAGACGGAGATCAACAAGGTATGGCTGGCCCAGGTACTCGAACCGTTCCAGAAAACCCTGGCGCCGAAATATCCGTTCGCGCCCGACTCGCGCATCGAGGCGAGCAATGCGGACATCGGCCAGGTATTCGGCCCGGAAGGCGCCATCGCCAAATTCTTCAACACCACCATCGGCCCGCTGGTCGTGCGGCGCGGCGACGCCATCAGCGCCAGGACCTGGGCCGCGATGGGCATCACCCTGGCGCCGCCGGTGGTGGCCAGCCTGCCCGGCTGGGTCGCGCCGCTCAGCGCCAACGGCGTGGCCACGGCGGCCGGCGCCGCCGAAGCGCAGACGCGCTTCGACCTGCAGGCGCTGAGCGCGCCCGGCGCCACCGAATATACGATCGAGATCGATGGCCAGGCGCTGCGCTGGCGCGGCCAGCCGCAGCCCTGGGTGCACATGGTCTGGCCCAACCCGCAGGGTGTGCCAGGCTCGCGCATCAGCGCCATCACGCCGGAAGGGCGCACCGTGGTGCTGCTGAACGAACCGGGGCATTTCGGCCTGAAGAAGATGATCGACTCGGCCAGGCGCACGCGCAAGGAGGGCGGCGTATTTGAACTGAGCTGGGAAAACAGCGGCGTCACCGTGACGGCCAACCTGAAGATCGTGGCCGCTGCCGCACCGGCGCCCGCCTCCGCCGGCAACCAGGGTTTCCGTGGCCTGAAGCTGCCGGAATCGGTCGCCATCGGCGCGCCGGAAACGGCCGCCGCCATCGCCGGAAACACGCCATGAGCCGCCCTACCGCTACCCAGATCGGCTATTTCGGCAAGATTCCCAGCCGCGGCGACTTCATCAAGCACGGCGACAACCCGGCCCTGCTGAAGATGCTCGACGACTGGCTGGCCAACGCCATGGAGCTGATGACGGCCGATGCGCGCTGGAAGCTCACCTACGATGCGCTGCCGCCGCTGCATTTCGCCTTCATCGGCCCGCGCCGCGGCCGCGCCATCGCCGGGCATATCGCCGCCAGCAGCGATGCCTCGTCGCGCCGCTTTCCCTTCCTGATGATGGGCGCCATGGAAGTGGCGCAGCCGTCCGGCTTCGTGCCGACCAGTCCGCTGGTGCTGTCGCGCCTGTGGAACCGCCTCGATGCCATGAGCGCCGAGATGTGCGGCGCGGCGGCCGGCGCCGCGCTGCCGGCGGCAGCCGCGGGCGCCAGCATCGAACTGGACTTGCGCGGCAGCGCCTACGAGGCCGCCTTCGACGACTTCCTCGGCCTGCAGACGGTGGGCGCGCTCGACGCCCTGCTGGCGCCCACGGGTTTTGGCGGTTCCGTGCGCCAGGTGCTGCTGGCCCTGGGCATGCTGCTGCAGCCCGTCATGGCCAGCAGCTCCAGCCGGCTGGAAAAAAGCCTGGAACTGCCGCTGCCGGCCGACCCGCTGTACCGCAACCTGGTGGCGGCCTTCTGGATGCACCTGATTGCCCCGTTCCTGGCGCGCGCCGACTTCGAACTGGCGCTGTTCATCACCCGCATCCGCGGCCGCCATGCGCTGGTGCTGGGTTTTTGCGGCGCCTCCGCGCAGACCCTGCACGCCATCATGGAACCGCAGGCGGCGCTGGAGCATCATATCGCCTTCGACGATCTGGCCTGGGTCGAGGAACAGGCCGACAGCGACTACGCCATCAAGAAAGCCTCGAGCTACCTCGCGCAGGCCAACCTGTCACTCAAATCGGCGCACGACACGTTCCGTGCGGCCTTCATCGGGAGCTGATCATGCACATCCGCCTTGCCATCCTTCTCGGCCTCGCATGCGCGCTGGCCGGCGCCAATGCGCAAAACGCCGCCGCGCCGGCAGCCGCTGTCTCGGTACCGGCCGCCGCCACGCCGCAGCCGGGCCAGGTACTGGCCAGCGGCACGGTACCGGACGAAGCGGCCAAGGCGGCGGTGCTGGTGCGCCTGCGCGAACTGTATGGCGCCGACAAGGTGGTCGACCAGATCGCCGTCGGCCAGGTCGCGCAGCCGGCAAACTGGAACGTCTATGTGCAAAAACTGCTGACGGCGGACCTCAAGCAGATCCGCCGCGGCCAGCTGAAGATCGAAGGCAGCGTGGTCAGCGTGCGCGGCGAAGTGGCCAACGAGGCGCAGCGGCAAAAGATCGCCAGCGACTTCGCCACCAGCCTCAATCCCACGTACACCGTCAACAACGGCTTGCGCGTGTCCGCCTCCGAGCAGAACATCCTCGACGGCGCACTGGCCAACCGCACCATCGAATTCGAGAGCGGCAAGACGACGCTGACACCGTCGGGCCGCGCCATCCTCGACGAAATGAGCGCGGCGCTGCACAAGCTGGCGGGCCGCAAGGTGGACATCATCGGCCACACCGACAACCTGGGACTGCGCGCCAGCAACCAGAACCTGAGCCAGGCGCGCGCCGAGGCGGTCAAGCTCTACCTGGCCGGCAAGGGCATCGACGGCGACCTGCTCAGCGCTTCCGGGCAGGGCCCGGACCGTCCCATCGCCAGCAATGACAGCGCCGACGGCCGCGCGCGCAACCGCCGCATCGAATTTCGCATGGTCCAGTAAGACCGCACCGTACCAAGCAAACCATCCGTCCCACTGCCGAGAACACACATGATTTCAGCCGACCAGCTCCTGCTTCCCATCAGCGCCGAACAGCCATGCGGCGTCGACCTGTCCTTCTCCACCGACTTCGACGCCATCGGCCAGGCGCGCAAGTTCGACGACCCCACGCTCGACCAGGGCGAGTGGGTCACCGACCTGAAGGAAGCCGACTGGGCCTTCGTGCTGCAGCGCTGCGCCGCCCTGCTGGGGGAAAAGAGCAAGGACTTGCGGCTCGCCGCCTGGCTGGCCGAAGCCAGCGCCAGGCAAGACCATTTGCGCGGACTGGGCGAAGGCTATCGGCTGCTGGCCGGCCTGTGCCGCCAGTACTGGGACCTGGGCCTGTACCCGCAGCCCGATGGCGGCGACCATGAACAGCGCATCGGCAACCTGAGCTGGATCCTGGCGCGCACGCCATCGCTCGTGCGCGCCATGGCGCTGACGGACAAGCAGTCAGGCGGCTGGTCGACGATCGACTTCGAGACGGCGCGCAAGCGGGCCGCCAGCAACCAGGACGGCGTCAACGGCACCAGGCTGGTGGACATGGAGGCGGCGCGGCGCGGTACGTCGGCGCAGTTCCGCGCCGCTTTTGCGGCCGACGCCCAGTTCTGCCTGGACGCGCTGGCCGAGCTGGAACAGGCCGCCGAGACCCGCCTGGGCAAGGACAGCCCGGGCTTTTCCATGGCGCGCGAAGCGCTGCAAACGATGCAGCTGGCCTTGCCGGCCGCAGCCGCGGCCAGCCCTGCCGCCAGCGTCGCGGCCGCGCCGCTGGCGGCAGGCAGCCAGGCGGCGGGGACCGCCGCACCGGCGCTGCCGCCGGCGGCGCCAGGCGAGCTGCACAGCCGCGCCCAGGCGCTGGCGCAGCTGCGCCAGGTGGCACAGTACTTCCGCCAGACGGAGCCGCACAGCCCTGTCTCGTATTTCGCCGACAAGGCCGCCAACGCGGGCGAGCAGAACCTGCACGAATGGCTGCGCGGCGTGGTCAAGGATGGCGCCTCGCTGGCCCACATCGAGGAGCTGCTGGGCATCGCGCCCGGCAGCGGCCACTGAGCCGGTTTGGCGCCTATTTGATCGTATACCGGAACTGCCCCTGCTTGCCGGCGCTGGCCTTGATACGGCTGATGCCCTGCCCTTCCGCCATGCGCGCCAGCACGGCTTCGGCGATTTCCGGCAGCAGGCTGCCATTGAGGATATTGTCGACATTGCGCGCGCCCGAATCGACTTCGGTGCAGCGCGCCAGCACCGCCTCGACCAGCGCCTCGTCGTAGATAAACTCGGCCTGGTGATTGGCGGCGATGCGGGCGGCGATGCGGCCCAGCTTCAGGCCGATGATACGGGCCAGCACGTCGTCGCCGATCGGATAATAGGGAATCACCTTCAGGCGCCCCAGGAAAGCGGGCTTGAAGACCTTCAGCAGCTGCGGGCGGATGGCCAGCTCGAGCTGCTCCGGCGTCGGCAGCTGCTCCGGCGGCATATTCAGGCATGCCTGCATCATGGTTGCCGACGCCACGTTCGAGGTCAGGATGATGATGGTATTTTTAAAATCGATCTCGCGTCCCTCGGCATCGTCCATCACGCCCTTGTCGAAGACCTGGAAGAACAGCTCCATGACATCGGGATGCGCCTTTTCCACCTCGTCGAGCAGCAGCACGCTGTACGGATTGCGGCGCACCGCCTCGGTCAGCACGCCGCCTTCGCCATAGCCGACATAACCGGGCGGCGAACCCTTCAGCCCCGACACGCTGTGGGCTTCCTGGTATTCGCTCATGTTGATGGAAATGAGCTTGCGTTCACCGCCGTACAGGACGTCGGCCAGCGCCAGCGCCGTTTCCGTCTTGCCGATGCCGGACGGGCCAACGAACAGGAACACGCCTTTCGGCTTGTCGGGGTCGTCCAGGTTGGCGCGCGCCGTGCGCACGCGCTGCGCCACCGCCTCGATCGCGTGGGGCTGGCCCAGCACGCGCTCCTGCAGCAAATCCTTCAGCCGCAGCACGGTCTTGAGTTCATCCTTGACCATCTTGCCCAGCGGGATGCCGGTCCAGCCGGCGACGATTTCCGCCACCACGTGGCCGTCAACCTGCACCGGCACCAGCGGCGTCTCGCCCTGCAGCGACGCCAATTCGGCCTGCAGCGCCAGCAGCTCGCGCCCCTGGCCCGCGTCGGCCGGCGTGCCATCCTCGAGCTGGCGGCGGATCGCCTGGATCTGTTCCGACAACGCCTTTTCGCTGTCCCAGCGCGCGGCCAGCTGAGCGTGTTCCTGCGTGGCGGCGCCGCGTTCGGCATCGAGCCGCTGCAGCCGCGCGCCATGGCGCGCGCCACCGCTCTCCTCGCGCGCCAGGGCCGATGCTTCCGCATCGATGCGCTCGCGCCGGCGCGCCACGCTGTCGAGCAGGGCCGGCGTGGCGCTCTGCCCCAGCGCCACCCTGGCGCAGGCCGTATCGAGCACGCTGATGGCCTTGTCCGGCAGCTGCCGGCCTGCGATGTAGCGGTGCGACAGGCGCACGGCCTCGGTGATGGCCTCGTCGAAGATGCGCACCTTGAAATGCTGCTCCATCAGCGGCGCCATGCCGCGCAACATGGCGCACGCCAGCTCTTCGCTCGGTTCCTCGATCTTGACGACCTGGAAGCGGCGCGCCAGCGCGGCATCCTTTTCAAAATATTTTTTGTATTCGCCCCAGGTGGTGGCGGCGATGGTGCGCAGCTCGCCGCGCGCCAGCGCCGGTTTCAGCAGGTTGGCCGCATCGTTCTGGCCGGCGCTGCCGCCGGCGCCTATCATCGTGTGCGCCTCGTCGATGAAGAGGATGATGGCGTGCGCGCTCCTGCCCACTTCAGCGATGACGTTTTTCAGGCGGTTCTCGAACTCGCCCTTGACGCTGGCGCCGGCTTGCAGCAGCCCCATGTCCAAGGTGTGGATCTCCACGCCCTGCAGGATGTCGGGCACGTCGCCCTGCACGATGCGCAGCGCCAGGCCCTCGACCACGGCCGTCTTGCCGACGCCGGCCTCGCCCGTCAGGATGGGATTGTTCTGGCGCCGCCGCATCAGGATGTCGATCGCCTGGCGGATTTCCATGTCGCGCCCGATCACGGGATCGACCTTGCCGGCGCGCGCTCGCGCCGTCAGGTTGACGGTGAACTGGTCCAGTGCCGGCGTTTTCGACGCTGCCGCCGCGCCGGCCAATTCCCCCACGGGATCGCCGCCGGCATCGCTCGCTTTCTCCTGCCCTGTAGCCGCCACGCCGGCTTCCTGCGAGCCCTCGGTCAGCTTGTCGAGCCCGTGCTTGATCTCGTCGAGCTTGAATTCGTGGAACAGCGCCGAGCCCCGGTAGGCCAGCTGCGCCAGTTCCGGCTCGGTCAGCAGCGCCTGCAGCAGGTGACCGCTGCGGATGCTCACCTGCCGCCCGGCCCGCAAATCGAGCGAAGCGATCAGCCAGGCATGCTCGAACAGCTTCGGCAGGCGCACGGAAAACACGGGCGTGCGCGTGTTGCCCGTCTGCAGGCGCGCCACTTCGGCGCGCAAATCCGCTTCCAGCATGCTCACGCTGACGCCGCTCCTGCGGGCAATCAGCACGAAATCGCTGCGCGGCTGCTCCAGCAACGCGAGGAAGACGTGCTCCAGGTCGACTTCATACTGCCCCAGGCCGACACAAAGGCTGGCCGCGCGCGTGGCGGCCGTGCGGCAGGTGTCGTTCAACTTGCTGATCAATGTTTTCAGGTTGATGCTCATGGGGCGGCGGTCCTTGTCGGGTGATGGTTGGCGAAATCGGTGAAGTGGCGCGCTCAAGCCAGCGCATGCAGTTCATAGCGGACATCGGCGCGGTCGCGCGCCTCGCCGCCGGTGATCAGAAAACTGTCCCAGCCCAGCCGCCCGCCGCTGCGCGGCACCGCCAGCGCAATGCCCTGCACGTCGGCGGCGCGCAGCACCAGCTGCACTTCGTATTCCAGGGTCAAGCCGGTGAACATGGCGAGCATCCTCTCGAGCGCGAGGGCGGCCGTGCCGCCCGGCAGGAACGCGTCGAAGTGGCAGCGGGCCAGCGGACCGATGGTCAGCCGCAGGCGCAGGTCGCGCTGCCAGACGCGCGCGCCGACCATGGCGGTGGCGCCCAGCAAGGCGTTGCTGCCGCCCAGCGTGCTTTGCTGCTCGCGCGGCACGTCGTACCAGCAGCCGACAAACTGGCTGACGGCGATGCGCTGCCCGAAATACTCGGACAGCACCTGGCCGATCAGCACGGCAGACGGCGGCCGGTGGCGCATGGCGGCGGCGAAAAAACCCACGGATTCGTCGAGCACGCCGGCGCCGTCCCCGGCCAGGCGCTGGCGCAGCGAGGCATTGCCCAGCCCCGCCAGCGACAGCAGCAGCGGAAGGAACTGGTCCTTGCCGTCGAGCTGGTATTTGAGCTCGAGCCGGTACTTGCGCCACGCTTCATAGAACAGGGCCAGCGCACGATTCGAAAACGTGTCGAGGAAGGCGCGCGGCCCCTCTTCCTTTTCATACAGCTGGTGCGTGGCGATGCGTTCCGTATAGTGCAGCGGCAGCGCGCCGGCGACGCCGAGAAAACCCATGAAGGCCGGCGTGACGCGCACGTATTTCAGCTGCCCGCCGCGCAGCGCCGCGCCCAGGGCGCTGGCGTCTGTCGCCAGTTCGCGCGGTTCGGGCGCCAGCGCTTCAAGCTGGCTGGGGGCGAAGTCGAGCGAGATGGAATTCTGGAAGCGCAGGAAACTGGCCACCGCATCGTCGTGCGGCAAGCCATTGCGCCTGAGCCACAGCTCCAGCATGCGCACCGCCTGGAAGTACTGGAAGCGGCAGGGCTGGGCAAACAGGCGCTCGATTACACTAGGCTCGAATCGCCGCTGCGTGGTTTGCATCGCCACAGCTCCTCTCCTGATTTTTTTGCCTGCACCACCAGCTGCGTGAAGCTGTTCGCATGCACATACAAGCCCAGGAAGCACTCGATCACGTGCGCAAAGGCGTGGATGCCGCTGCCGACGAAGGCCTCTTCGTCTATCGTCAGCCGCACTTCGACGCCGCGCACCAGGCAGGCAAAGGGATTGCCCGGCAGCCAGGCGTTGACGGCCTGGTGGGCGATGGCGGTGATGCCGCGGATTTGCCGCTGCGACGTGGCCGAACGCGGCAAGTCGTACAGGGTCAGCATCTCCTGGAACGCTTCCAGGCCGCTGCCGGCCAGCGACAGGTGATTCAGCGACAAATGCGAAATCAAACGCCAGTGGGCGCCACGCCCCCGTTCGAAATGGTGCGACTCGCTGGGTTTGCGCAGCAGGCTGATGCTGCGCACGCTGGAACCGCCTTCGAGGAACAGGTCGCCGCCGTGCAAGCCGTAGGTCAGCTGCGCTGGCAAGTCGCGGTTGGTGCAGCTCAGCTCCAGGCTGAGCGTGTCCGTTTCCACGGCTGCCGGGTCGAAATCGATGTCGACGATCGAGATCTGCGTTTCGTAGCCGGGGCTCTTGCCGGCGATGATCTCGTCGCGCCGCATGACCCAGTAGTGGCCATCCCTGGCCGGCGACTCGCCATGGCGCAGTGAATAAAACGGACGGAATTCCACCACGGATTCGCCCTGCGGCGTCTGCCGCACCAGTTTGACCGAATCGATGGACTGCACCTCGAATGCATAGGCGCGGCGCGCATCGGCCAGCACGGGATAGCTGGCGGCCGTGTGCGTAAGGCGGATAGGCTCGCCGCGCTGGCGGAACAGGTTGACCACCGGCGTGCAGCCCAGCAGCAGGTTGTGCGTGTTCATCGTCCCCAGCAGGCGCGCCGTGTTCGAATCGGTGCGCAGGCCGCTCAGCGCCAGGTGCAGGGTGATGCGGCGGCAGCCGGCCGGCAGCGCGGCGCACAGCGCGCCGAGGTCGATGTCGAAAAAATTGAATTTCTCGGGAAAGCAGAAATACTCGGTCAGCAGCCGGTAGGCCGGATGCGAGCGGGCGGAAAACGGGATCAGCGCATCGTCCTCGGCAAAGCCTGCGCTGCGCACGGGAATGCCGTCGAGCGGGACCCAGCTGCCGCTGCCGTCCGCCTCCGCGTAGGCCTTCACGGTGCGCATGAACAGGGCGTCGCGCAGCGCCGCGCAAAACGAGGGCTGGCCATCGATGAACACGCGCAGCGAGGCCAGTCCCAGCTGGCCCAGCGCCAGCTGCGCGGCGCTCGACTCGATGGTGATGCGCACGCCCGAGGTGGCATTCGCCGGCAGCAGCACCTGCTCCGGCGCCTCGATGATGGCGCAAAACGCCGCATGCGTGAGCGCCAGCGGCGCCACCGTCACGGGGTAGGCCGTGCGGAAGGTGCAGGCCACGCCTTTCACGGGACGCGTCGTCAGCTCGGTGCCGCGGGCGATTTCGGCAGGCGCCGTCAGCTGCGCCGCCGCGGCGCCGCTATCCATGCGCGCGATCGAGCACGAGGGAAACGGCCGCAGGTAATGCGGGTACAGCACTTCGAACAGCGCTTCGGTAAACTCGGGATAATCGTCGTCGATGCGCTTCGAGATGCGCGAATTGAGCAGTGCGAACGACTGGATCATGCGCTCGATGTGCGGGTCCTCGCACACCTCGCCGCCCATCAGCAGGCGGCCGGCGATCTTCGGGTAGCGCTCGGAAAACTCGCGCGAATAGCGGCGCAGGAAACCCAGTTCGCGCTCATAGTAGGGCAGCAAGTCTTCCAAGGTCAGGCTCCCGTGGACGCGGCGCGGCGCCCTTTGCTGATCGTGTAATGCAGGCTGGAAGGCTGCAGGATGGCGTCGAAGCTGACCGGTTCGTGCGCCGCATGCACCACCAGCAGCGCACTGATGGCGAAATTGAGGCGGTTGATCGAGCCTTCCTCGATTTCCAGCGATGCGCGCACCTGGCGCAAGCGCGGCTCGTGGCGGGCGATGGCCTTTTCCAGGCACTGGCAGATGTGGGCGCGGTCGTCCGTGCTCGACAGGCTAAGCCCGGCGAAATCGTTCAAGCCGTATGTGATGATCGACTTGCCGCACTCGGGAAAGGGTTTGAGCAGCGCCTCGGGCAGCACGGCGCGCGTGTTGAGCAGCGCTTCAAGATCGCGCGCCACGGTGTCTTTCAAATCCTCGAGCGAGAGGCGCGAGACGGTGCCGCTGGAGGCGCCGTGCACGGGCGTATCCATCAGGCGGTCGAACAGGCCCGGCGTAAAACCTTTCATGGGCTTTCCGTTTCATGGGTGGCGTGGACACCGCGGCCGGCGGCCAGGAAAGCCAGCGGCGGCAGCGCGCCGCTGGCGTACGCGGTCGGATACGGTCAGGCCGTCTTGTTGGCCGACAGGTCCCAGCCGCCAGAGGTGTTACCGCCCGAACCGCCACCCACTTTTTGCTGGGTGTATTTCCACTTGACCTTCGAGTACTTGAGCGCCAGGTCTTCGCCGAGAATGTCGCCCGCGGCCACCGATGGCGCCACGCTGCTGATCATCACGTTCTCCAGTTCGATTTCGAAGTACTTGATGCGTTCGCCCTGGCCATCGGCGCGCAGGAACTCGAGCTTGGCTTTCGGAATGGTCTTGCCCGAGGAGCAAGTTTGCAGCAGCAAGGGGCTGGCGAGGTCGGCCATTTTGGCGATGACGATATCCTTGTGCTCGGTACGTTCGGCGGTATGGCCGCCGCCCGTCGAGGCGGTCGCCGATTTGGGTTGCAGCACTTGCCACTGGACCGACTTGCATTCGATCCAATCCTTGTGGCTGTTATCCGTGGATTCGCCCTTGATGCCATCAATTTGCAAGTATACGTCGATTGCCATGTTATTCCTTTCAATAGTGTAAAGAAAAATACATTACGATTTGGTCGACTGCGGAAGCTCCGCGACCAAACGGAGTGAAACGGACAATTCGTCCAGCTGGAAATGCGGACGCAAAAACGACACGGCGCGGTACACGCCGGGCCGGCCCGGCACTTCCGCCACCTGCACCGAAGCTTCGCGCAGCGGAAACTGGGCTTTCTGTTCCTGGCTGGCGTTATCGTCGAGCAGCACGTACTGCGTCAGCCAGCGGTTGAGGAAATCTTCCACGTTGGAGGCGGCGGCAAAGCTGCCGATCTTGTCGCGCATCATCGCCTTCATGTAATGGGCGATGCGCGAGACGGCAAAGATGTATTGCAGCTGCGCCGACAGCACGGCGTTCGCGTTGGCGGCGTCCGTATTGTATTTTTTCGCCTTCTGCGCCGACTGGGCGCCGAAAAACGCGGCATAGTCCGTGTTCTTGCAGTGCACGAGCGAGATGAAGCCCAGGTCGCTCAATTCCTTTTCGCGGCGGTCCGTGATGGCGATCTCGGTCGGGCATTTCAGCGCCACTTCGCCCTCGTCCGTCTTGAAGGTATGCGTCGGCAAGTCTTCCACCAGGCCTCCCCCTTCCACGCCGCGGATCGCCGCGCACCAGCCGTAATCCTCGAAGGCGGCCGTCAGCTTGGTGCCGAAAGCGTAGGCGGCGTTACACCACAGGTATTTCTGGTGATCGGTGCCGTCCACGTCCTCGACGAAATTGAAGCCGTCGACGGTAGCGCCATCGAGCGGATTGAACGGCAGCCGGCCCAGGAAGCGGGGCAAGGTCAGGCCCACATAGCGCGCGTCTTCCGATTCGCGCAAGGATTTCCACTTCGCATACTCGACCGTGTCGAATACCTTGGCCAGGTCGCGCGGCTTGCCCAGGTCGCTGTAGCTTTCGAGGCCAAACAGTTCCGGCGACGCGGACGAGATGAACGGCGCGTGCGCGGCGGCGGCCACATGCGACATCTGTTCGATGAAATACATGTCTTCCGGCTGGCGGCTGAATTCGAAGTCGCCCAGCAAGGTGCCGAACGGCGCGCCGCCAAAGGTGCCGAATTCCTCCTCGTAGACCTTCTTGAACATGGTCGACTGGTCGAACTCCAGCGCGCTCTGGAAATCCTTGACCAGTTCGCGCTTGGTCGCGTTCATCAGCTTGATTTTCAGGTTCGTGCCGGTGGCCGTGTTCTTCACCAGGTAATGCAGGCCCGTCCAGCTGCTTTCCAGCTTCTGGAATTCGGGCGCGTGCATGATGGAGCTGAGCTGCGCGGAAATGAGCTGGTCCAGTTCGGCCACGCGGGCGTCGATGGTGGCGGCCAGATTGTTCGACACCACCACCGTGCCATCCATGACCTGGCTGACCAGTTCGGAAATGAGATCCTTGGCGCGGGCGTGTTCGACGCTGGACTTGGCGACCTTGCTCTGCTCGACGATCTGGTCGAGCAAGTCGATTTCGGCGGCGCCGGCAGCGCTCAATGCGGGGGTCAGTTGTGCGGACATATCAATCTTTCCTGACGTGGGAATGTTGTTCCAGCTGGGCCAGTTTTTCCGTGCTGTTGAGCACGTCATTCAGGATGTCTTCCAGCTTGTCGTTGCCGGCCAGCTTGTTGCGCAGGTCGGCCAGCTTGGTACGCGCCTCGAGCAGCTTGCGCAGCGGTTCGACCTGCTCGACCACCGCTTCCGGGCGGAAATCGGCGATCGAGCGGAATTTCAGCTCCACGCCGAACTGGCCGCCACCGGCGCCCAGTTCATTGGGCACGCGGTAGGTGGCGCGCGGCTCGATGCCCTTCATCACTTCATCGAAATTGTCGCGGTCGATATCGACGAACTTGCGGTCCTTCAGGCGCTTCTGCTCGAGTTCCGAATTGCCTCCGAAATCGCCCACCACGCCCACCACGAAAGGCAGCTCCTTGTTTTCGATGGCGTCGCCGATCTCGACGTCATAGGTCATCTGCACGCGTGGCGGGCGTACCTTTTGCAAGCGCTTCTGCACACTATCTTTTTTCGACATGACATCCCCTTCCAAATGTTGGCGGCATCGGCGATGCGCCTGTTGAACTGCGGCGTACCTGTGCCTGGCTGGCTACTTCAGGGCATTGAATGGATTGGCGCTGCCCTCATCGGCAGCGCGCTTGCTTGGCTGCTTGCGCGATTGGCGCACGGGCGGCTTGTCCGGCGGCGGCACCAGCACGGTTTCGCCGAGGCTCTCGCGCAGCAGCTTGGCCAGGTCCTGCGATTCCGCGCGCAGCGGACCGGACAAGTTGTTCTGGCGGCTCAGATCAGCCAGCGCCCGCGTCGACAGGCGCAGTCCGCTGATGGCGATCACGCTGTTGGCCAGCTTGTCGGCAGGATCGCGCACCAGCACTTCCTGGGCACTGAGGATGGCTTCGCCATACTGGCCCGCATCGTAGCGGCTCTGCGCCATGCGCACCCAGGGCTGCTTGTCGGCGGGCGCGGCGGCGGCGGCCTCCTGCCACAGCGCCAGCGCCGCCGCCTTGTTGCCCGTGTCCACCGCCTGCGTGGCCTTGGCCATCAGCTCTTCCAGCGTCGGCGGCGCCACGGCGGTCGGCGGTTTGACCACCGGCGCCGTACTGCAGGCGCTGAGGGCAAAAGCACAGGTAAGAACTGCAAGAGTGCGTAGCGAAACCGAGGGTGTCATGTTGAGCGTTCCTTCAAAAAAGAAGACCGTTTTGACGACTAAAAAGTTGCTTTTTATAGTTGTTAATTGTTTATTTTTCGGAGCGTAGCATGATTTGAAAATTTACTGCGTTCAATAGAAAATACGCGAAAACTCACACTATTGACGCTAAAAACGTACAGTACGCACCATTCCTCAAGATAATGCTAATGTTCTTGCAGTTGCGAAAAAAGCACCAAGTTGCGCGATGCGAAGCATGTTTTTCAGTCGCCGCCGCGCGCCTCACTGTGTCTGGCATAGAGGGCAATTCATGAGCATGGCAAACAAATTGTTATGGGGCGAAGGCCTGTTCCTGCGGCCCCAGCATTTCCAGCAGCAAGACCAGTACCACGAACAGCGCCTGCACGAGAGCGTCAAGGCGCTGCACCCGTATGCGTGGGGAGTGAACCAGCTGCAGATCGACCGCGATGCGCTGGCCAACAACAGCTTGCGCCTGCTGGAACTGTCGCTGGTCTTCCAGGACGGCGAAATCTACAATGCGGTCGGCGGCGATGACCTGCCCGAGGCGCTCGACCTGGGCAACTTGCCCTCGTCGCTGCAATCGGTGACCTTCCACGCCGCCTTGCCGGCCTTCAAGCCATTCGGCGGCAACTTCGCCGCCAGCGGCCAGCCCAACAGCGCGGCGCGCTACGCTCAGGCCAATCTCAGCACGCCGGACCTGTACACCCAGGCCGCGCAGGCCGAACTGACGTACCTGAAAAAAACCCTGCGCCTGGTGGCCGATTCCGAACCGCGCGATTCCTACGTCAGCTTTCCCCTGCTGCGCCTGCGGCGCCTGTCGACGGGCGGCTTCGAACAGGATCCGGCCTTCGTGCCCCCCAGCCTGTCCATCCGCAGCGCGCCCCTGCTGTTCCTGCAATTGCGCCGCCTGATCGACGCACTGCAGGCCAAGGTCAATGCGCTGTACGGGCATCACCGCGAGCCGAGCAAGAGCGTGATCGAATTCCGCTCGGGCGACATGTCCTCGTTCTGGCTGCTGCATACGGCCAGCGCGGCCTACGCCTCGCTCAGCCACTACTTCCATCATCCGGCGCTGCATCCGGAGCGGCTGTACGAACAGCTGCTGGCCCTGGCGGGCGGCTTGATGACATTTTCGAGAAGCCATGCGCTGGCCGACCTGCCGCCGTACCGGCATGCCGATCCCGGCCCGCCGTTCGCCCAGCTGCACGCCATGATCCGCGAATTGCTCGACACCGTGATCTCGTCGAAATACTTCGCCATCGCGCTGACGGAAACCAAGCCGTCCTACCACCACGGCAAGCTGGACTCGCAAAAGATCGACGCCAAGACGGCGTTCTACCTGGGTGTCTCGGCCGACATGGCCGGCGTGGAACTGGTCGACGTGGTGCCGCTGCGCTTCAAGGTGGGTGCGCCGGACGACGTGGAAAAGTTCGTCCTGTCCGCCCTGCCCGGCGTGCGCCTGCAGCACGCGCCGCAGGTGCCTGCCGCCGTGCCGGTGCGTCCCGACATGTTTTACTTCACCATCGAGGCCAAGGGCCAGATGTACGAACGCATGCTGCAGGCACAGTCGCTCCTGATCTATGTCCCCTCCGGCATGCGTGAACTGAAACTCGAACTTGTCGCCGTCACTTCCTGAGGTCAAACGATGCATTCCACCGCTCCCCCTTCCCTGATGTCCGGCAGCCAGGCCGCCTATGCCTCCAGCACGGCTGCCGGTCCCGGCACGGAACAAACCTTGATGGACTTGATGTACGACGGTTTTTACGCCCTGTTCATGCTGAAGAACGGCAGCGGGCCGCAAGACAATGCCGATTTCATCAGCAAGATGACGCACTTCCTCGATGAGTTCAGCCGCGGCGCGAAAAAACAGGGCGCGTCGGCGGACGATATCGACGCCGCAAAATATGCGTTCTGCGCGGCCGTCGATGAAATCATCCTGCGCTCGCCCTACAGCATCCGCGACGAATGGGCGCGGCGGCCGTTGCAGCTGGTGCTGTTCGGCGACCAGCTGGCCGGCGAAAACTTCTTCATCCGCCTGGAAGCGCTGCGCGCGCGCGGCAGCGCGCACCTGCAGGCGCTCGAGGTATTCCACATGTGCCTGCTGCTGGGTTTCCAGGGCCGCTACATCCTGGAAGGCCCGGAAAAACTCAACTACCTGACGGCGCGCCTGGGCGACGAAATCGCCCAGATGAAGGGCAAGAAAACCGGCTTCGCCCCGCATGCGGAGCGGCCCGACCAGATCATCCACAAGCTGCGCAACAACGTGCCGCCATGGGTGCTGTGTTCGGTGTTCGCCCTGATCTGCGCGCTGGGCTACCTGGGGCTGCGCACCATGCTGGCCAAGCAGACGGAAGCGCAGATCAATGCCTACAACGACATCGTCAAGCTGGCGCCGCGCGTGGCCAACCTGAGCATTACCCTGCCGTGATGGACGGCGCACAACAAGCCCCCGCCGCCACGGGCCAGTTCGGCACCGGCCTGAGCCAGCATGCGCGGCTCATCACCCTGGCCACGGCGCAGCAGTCCGGGCAGCCCGAGTCGCTGATGGCGGAACAGTTCGAGGGCCGCGAGGCCGTCAATGAACTGTTCCGCTTCGAGGTCGATGCCCTGAGCACCGCGGCCAGCCTGGACCTGGCCTCCTTCATCGGCGAGGAAATGACGCTGTGCCTGCTTCAGCCCGACGGCAGCCAGCGCGCCTGGCACGGCATCTGCACCGATTGCGCCTGGCTGGGCGCCGATGGCGGCGTGGCGCGCTACCGGCTGCGCCTCGAACCGGCCCTGGCGCTGCTGCGGCTGCGCCGCGACAGCTATATTTTCCAGGACAAGCATGCGCGCGACATCGTCACCGAGCTGCTGGCCGACTACCCGCAGTTGCGCTTCGAATTCGACGTCAGCCAGGCGCTGGCCATGCGCGCCATCTGCACCCAGTACCGCGAAAGCGACTTCGATTTCTTCGCGCGCCTGCTGGCCGCCGAAGGCCTGAGCTGGCGCTTCGAGCACGACCAGCCCGGCGGCGCGCAGGAAGGCGGCGACGGCCAGGCGCAGGCCAGGCACAAACTGGTGATCTTCGACAGCAAGGCCACGGCGCCGCAGACGCCGGGCGGCGCCGACATGCGCTTTCACGGCGTGCGCGCCACAGATACGGACGACGCCATCGACTGCTTCGGCGCGCGCCGCCAGGTGCAGTCGAATGCCGTCAGCATCAGCAGCTGGCACCCGGAGCAGGTGACGGCGCCCGCCGCCGAGCAGGTCTCCAGCCTGGAGACGGGGCAATTGCCGCAGCTGGCCGTGTATGACGGCGCCGGCGAGCGCCTGCACGCCGACCGCGCGGCGGCCGGGCCCCACAGCGAGCGCATGCTGCAAGCCCTGGAACTGGACAACAAGCAGTTCGACGGCGCCGGCGCCGTGCGCCGCCTGGCCGCCGGCCACGCCATGCGCCTGCTGCAGCACGAGCAGCATGCCGATGGCGCCAACGCATTCACCGTGCTGTGGGCCGAGCACCAGGCACGCAACAATGCGGGACCGGCGGGCGCCAGCCTGGGCGGCATGCTGTCGCAGCTGGCCAGGACGGCCGGCCTGGGCGGCGTGGCCGACTGGATCAGCGGCCAGATCGAACCGGGCACCTACCGCAACCGCTTCGGCTGCGTGCGCGCCAGCGTGGCCATCGTGCCGCGCGCCACCGCCGCGCGCGCACCGGCCGTGGCGCTGGGTCCGCAGACGGCGCTGGTGGTGGGCCTGGCCGACAGCGTGGCCACCACGGGCCGCGACCATCAGGTGCGCATCCAGTTTGCCTGGCAGCGCGGCAGCGCCGCCAATCCGGGCGGCCTGGCGCACAACACCGACCAGCAGGGCAGCGCACCCGGCAACGAGGCATCCGGCGCCTGGGTGCGCGTGGCCGAAGCGCTGGCCGGCCCCAACTGGGGCTCGCAATTCACGCCGCGCCTGGGCACGGAAGTACTGGTCGACTTCATCGAAGGCGACATGGACCGCCCGCTGGTCGTCGCCCAGCTCTACACGGGCAGCGACACGCCGCCGTATGCGGCCGGCGAGGATTCGGGCGTCAACCATGCGGGCGTCCTGTCGGGCATGCACAGCCACAATTTCGACGGCGCCGGCTACAACCAATGGGTGCTCGACGATACCCGGGGCCAGCTGCGCACCCGGCTCGCTTCGAGCAGCGCCGCCACCGAGCTCAATCTGGGCTACCTGGTGCAGCAAGGCGCCACCACGGCGCAACGGGGCAGCTACCGCGGCAGCGGCTTTGAATTGCGCACCGATGCCTGGGCCATGCTGCGCGCCGGCGAAGGCATGCTGATCTCGACCACGGCGCGCGCGCGCCAGGGCGCCGGCGTGGCGTCGAGCCAGCTCGACACCAAGGAAGCACTGGCCCTGCTGCGCGGCGCCTGTGAACTGAGCAAGACGGTGGCGACGTCGGCTAGCCAGCAAAAAGCCCTCGTCAGCAAGGATGCAAACCAGGCGCAGCTGGACATGGCGGCGCAGATCGACCCGCAGCAGGACGGCAAGTACCAGGCCGCTGTCGGCGGCCAGGAAGCCAGCAAGGCGGGCAGCGGCACGCGCGCCCCCGATACGGCGCAGCCTGTGGAACGCTACGCCCAGCCGCTCGTGCTGATGGAGTCGCCCAGCAGCATCAACTGGGCGACGCCCGCTTCGACCGTGCTGTTCGCGGGCCAGCAGCTGCACTGGACGGCGCAGGCAGACCTGCACATGACGGCCGGCCAGACGGTTGCATCGGTGGCGGCCAACGCGGCCACGCTGTTCAGCCAGGAAGGTGGCATCAAGGCTGTCGCGGGCAACGGCCCCGTCTCACTCGAAGCACATACCGACCAGCTGGAAATCCTCGCCGATCAAGCCGTCACGGTGATCTCCGTGAGCGACAGCATCGACATCAAGGCCAACCAGAAAATCGTCCTGCAGGCGGGACAATCGTCGATCACGCTCGAAGGCGGCGACATCACCTTCCGCTGCCCGGGCAATTTCACCGTCAAGGGCGGGCAGCATGTCTTCAACGGCGGCGCCAGCGCGGCCGCCGGCCTGCCGCCTTTGCCCGACAGCCGCCTGAAACTGTTCGACGAAGGCTTCGTGCTGAAAGACCGCGACACGGGCGAACTGATGCCGCGCCAGCCGTACCGCGTCAAGCGCGCCGATGGCAGTATCGAAACGGGCATGACGGACGCCAGGGGCTTGACCCATGTCGTGGCCGCCGCCGCCGTCGAGGCGCTGGTGATCGAACTGCTCAAGTCGCCGGGCCAGTTGCCCGAGACGTCGGACAGCCCTGCGCCCGCGCCCGGCACGACGGCCAAGGCGCCGCCCAAGCCCGAGCCGAAATTCAAGGAAACGGGGACTTCAAGCACCAGCCCCGTCGACAACAAGCAGCGCAAGGAAGTGCTGATCAAGCGGCCCGCCTGCTGGATCGACGACTACGAAAAGGAGATCGACGTCTCCAGTGTGCCGCGCTACAACAACACTTTCGGCGCCAATGGCGCGCCGCATAATTATTTCGATACCGTGCGCTACAAGATCTACGTGCCCGTCAAGTCGAATACCAGCATCATCGCCGAATTGCGCGTCAAGGCGATCACGGTGCTCGATGCGGCCGACCAGGCGCTGGAAGAGCGCGAGCGGGGCACCCCTCAGGCGGCGGCCAGGGTCAAGCAGCGCGCCGCCGCCATCAAGTACGTCAAGGGCATCGCCACCGCAGGCCTGGAAGCCCACTGGAACAATAAATTTCAAATGGAAATCCGCGATCCCGAATGCGGCACGCGCATCCTGCCCATCGTCTACCGCATCGTCTACGTGGAAAGCAACGAGCACTACCTCATGCAGATCCACAAGCGCTACGATCGCGAGGGCGTGACGGGTACCGTGATCGACGTTTCCCCCTCCACCAACGGCCAGGTGCACGCCCATGAGTTCGGCCACTGCTATGGCATTCCCGACGAATACTCGTATGTCGAAGGGGACGATGAAACCGTCAAGTACATGAAGCCGGACGGCACCTGGGACGCGCCCGTGTCGGCGCTGTCGGACGACGAGGAACCGGAAGCGCGGCTGGCCAATATCATGAACTCGGTCGGCTCCACGATTGTCTATCACCGCCACGCCTGGCAAATCGCCATCGAAGTGCAAGAATTGCTGCGCGCGGAAATAGGACGGAAAATCAAATGCGATATCATCCTCATCCGCTCCTAGCCGCACTGCTTGCAGTGTCCCTCCACCTTACAGGAAACGCCATGCCGAACGACGTACTTTCCGTTAGCGCCCATTGCCTCGACAACCCGGCCTGCATTTTCACGGGCAGCGACATGCGCATCGAGGTCGTCATCAAGAATACCGGCAGCACGGCCGTCGGCTATCCGCTCGACTACATTCAGCAGCGCGGCCCCAACCTGCGCCTGATCGACAATGCCAGCGAGCGCAGCCAGGTACTGAAGACCGGCCTGGCGGACCATGCGCTCAAGCGCGCCTTCACCACCATCGCTCCGGGGCAGTCGGTGGCGCTGCAAACCATCATCAAGCATACGGAGCTGCTGCTGTTCCGCAAGGAATTCGTCGATGTGACGGCCGAAATCGGCGTCTCGGCGGGGATCCGGACGGACGGCAGCGAGGAAGCGCTGCCCTTCAAGGGCGGGACGAACTTGAAGATTATTGGCAGGGATACTCTGGAGCGGGAGGCGAAGCGGTGATGCTGGTCCTCTGGGTGATGCCGGGGGGGGGACTGCGTGATGCTGGCTATGCTGGCTGTGGGGCACGATGCGTAGGTGCTGGCCGCTACGGCTTGAGATGAGGGGACGGCGTTGGCCGCTGCGCGGTGGCTGGGCGATTCGGATAGCCTCGCGCCCCTCAGGGCGCTGCGTCTTCGAATCCCACCGTTCCGTCCAGACAAACAAAAAAGCCTCCCGCAGGGGAGGCTTTTTTATTTGATTCTGGCGGAGACGGTGGGATTCGAACCCACGATACAGGTATAAGCCGTATGCATCCTTAGCAGGGATGTGCCTTCGGCCACTCGGCCACGTCTCCTAGCTGATTACTCAACTATGTCTCTGTAGCTAACTGCGCTGCAGCGACGAACGTCATAATATCGATTGCCCCCCTTTTGGTCAAGGGCGTGGGGCAATATTTTTGGATATTTAAGCTTTTTCCAGCTCGAACGCCTTATGCAGCGCGCGCACGGCCAGTTCCATGTACTTTTCATCGATCAGCACGGAGATCTTGATCTCGGAAGTGGAGATCATCATGATGTTGATGCCCTCTTCCGACAGGGTACGGAACATTTGCGATGCGACGCCAACGTGGCTGCGCATGCCCACGCCGACGACGGACAGTTTCGACACTTTCGCGTCGCCCGTGATGCTG
Organism: Janthinobacterium lividum; assembly: GCF_011601275.1. Classification (GTDB taxonomy): domain Bacteria; phylum Pseudomonadota; class Gammaproteobacteria; order Burkholderiales; family Burkholderiaceae_D; genus Janthinobacterium; species Janthinobacterium lividum_E. Next base: position 241,121 of record NZ_JAAOLY010000007.1, read on the forward strand.
GCCGCGCCCAGCGATTCGCGGTTCGCTTCCAGCACGGCCAGCGCGCGCGTGTATTCGCCGCGCGAGACGGTGAAGGTGAAGTCCGTTTTACCGTCGACCGACTGATTCTGTATGATCATGTCGACTTCGATGTTCGCGTCGGCAACCGGTCCCAGGATGTGGTACGCCACGCCTGGACGGTCGGGCACGCCGAGCACGGTGATTTTGGCTTCATCGCGGTTGAAGGCGATGCCGGAGATGACTGCTTGTTCCATGTTTGTATCTTCCTCAAACGAAATCAGGGTGCCTGAATTGGCTTCTATTTCCAGCGGCAACATCGGGTCGGTCAGCGACGACAGCACGCGCGTGGGTACACGGTAATTGCCGGCAAATTCCACCGAACGCGTTTGCAGCACTTTGGAGCCCAGCGAAGCCAGTTCCAGCATTTCTTCAAAGGTGATGGTCTTCAGGCGGCGCGCCTCGGAGACCACGCGCGGGTCGGTCGTGTAGACGCCGTCGACGTCCGTGAAGATCAGGCATTCGGACGCCTTCATGGCGGCGGCGATCGCCACGGCTGACGTGTCCGAACCGCCGCGGCCCAAGGTCGCGATGTTGTCGTGTTCGTCGACGCCCTGGAAACCGGTAATGATGACAATCTTGCCCGCATCGAGGTCGCGTTTGACTTTTTCGTCATCGATCGACTGGATGCGTGCCTTGGTAAAGGCGGAATCGGTCTTGATCGCGACTTGCCAGCCAGCATAGGATACGGCTTGTTTGCCGATCGCCAGCAGTGCCATCGACAATAGGCCGACGGATACTTGTTCGCCTGTCGAGGCGATCATGTCAAGTTCACGGGGATCGGGTTGATCCATGATTTCCTTGGCCAGTCCAATCAGGCGGTTGGTTTCGCCCGACATGGCGGATGGCACCACCACGATTTGATGCCCAGCGTCGTGCCACTTGGCAACGCGCTTGGCGACATTCTTGATACGGTCAGTCGAGCCCATCGACGTACCGCCATATTTGTGGACGATTAAAGCCATAAGAGTGAAGTTTCCGCTCAAGAAGAATAAAAAAGGAGGGCTTTACTCTACATGCCGCAATGCAAAATAACAAGCTAAAAAGCGCATTAGCTCATACAGATTGGGTATATGGAAATAAGCTATCCATGCAGTCCAGCCGGCTTGCACAGCCACTTGGCGACCACCCCGGGAGTGGCCGTGGCGGCTGCCCCTACGCTCAGCAGGAGACCCAGCGCAAGGCGACGCGGGGACGATCCAACAGACTCAGGCAATGGCAATCGAGGCCAATACCAGCCGCGAACAGCAATTGTTGCGCCGCACAGACAAGGGGCAGGCGTTCGCGCTCCCAGGCGGGCACGTCAAACGCCTGGTAATGGTATTTCAAGCTCTTCGTGGGACGGTTCAAGGCCAGTTTCAGGCGCTCGCCGCCCTGGCGGAAATCGATGCTCAAGGTTTGAGATTGCAACCAAGTAATATCAATACCTTGTCCGCCCTCTTCCACCGCATCGAAATGCAGCACGCCGCCATACGCGGGAAACGCCAGGTTCGCTTCGCCCTGCCATTTGAACTCCTGGCTGGCCTTTTCCAGGCCGGGAATGCCCGCGTCGCTCTTGTCGCGCATGCCGGCCAGGTCATTCAGCTTCGGCGTCAGATATAAACGGTCGCGGTGGCGCCGCACGTGGCATTCAGGGTGCGTGACCAGCAACTGCGCATCGGGCCGCGCTTCCAGCAATTGCGCCAGCATTTCCGCCAGCCACGCCGTCGATGGCATGCGCAAGCCGCGCGTGCCGAACCAGTGGCGCAGCAGGTTGTAGCAGCGGTCCGCGCTCAACTCGCGCAATTTCGCCAGTTCGACGCAGTCGCCATCGAGGCACGCCGCCAGATCCTGCGTCGCCAGTTCCGTCAACAGGCGCTGCGCCGATTGCGCGTGCTGGGCACTGCGGGCGAAACGCTCCTGGAAACCGGGAAACGCCTGCGCCAGCACGGGCATCACCTGGTGCCGCAGGGCATTGCGGGCAAAGCGGGGATCGTCGTTCGATTCGTCGTGGATGTGCGCGATCGCATGTTTCGCCACATACGCTTCGAGCTGTTTGCGCGACACGGGCAGCAAGGGGCGCGCCATCACCAGGTCCGGGTTGCCCAGCAACTCGGGCGCGCTGTTGGCGCCATCCATGCCGGACAGGCCCGCCGTGCCCGAGCCGCGCAGCAATTGCAGCAGCACGGTTTCTGCCTGATCATCCTGGTGGTGGGCGGTGAGCAGCAAGCGCACGCCGTGCGTAGCGCACAGCTCGCCCAAGGCCGCATAACGGCGCTTGCGGGCCGCCTCCTCCGTGCCCGTCTTCGCATTTTTCTCCAAGGTGATTTTGCGCGCCTCGAAGGCGATGCCCATGCCGCCGCACAATTGCGCGCAGTGGGCCAGCCACGCATCCGCATTCGGGCTCAGGCCGTGGTGCACGTGAAACGCGTGCAAGGCCACGCCATGCTCTTGCGCCCAGGCATGCGCCAGGTGCAGCAGGGCCGAGGAATCGAGGCCGCCGCTCAGGGCAATGCCGACCGTCTCGCCGGCTTGCGGTGCGCAGGTTTCCAACGCACTGGCGAAAATGTCGGCGACGGTGGCGGTTTGTTGCTTTTTCAATGTGGACTCCGGGAATGCAAAGAGGGACAGGCTGCTAAACGGATGGTGTCGTTTAGCGGACTGTCCCTGGTGTGTTCTACTGTCTTGTCGGCTTACGTCCTGTCGGCTTACGCTGCGCTAAGCCGACCTACGCCGACCAGCGATGGCTTACTCGCTTGGCGTGGTTTCCTTGAACTTGCCGTAGCTCAGCAGTTTTTCATGGCGCGCGGCCAGCAGGTCCTTGGTTTTCATGCCCTGGAACTGACGCAGGGTATCGGCCAGTGCGCGTTTGAGCAAGGTGGCCATCTGTTTCGGATCGCGGTGGGCGCCGCCCAGCGGTTCGTTGATGATCTTGTCGATCAGGCCCATGGCTTTCAGGCGGTGCGCCGTCAGGCCCAGCGCTTCGGCCGCGTCGGAGGCGCGCTCGGCGCTCTTCCACAGGATCGAGGCGCAGCCTTCCGGCGAGATCACGGCGTAGGTCGAATATTGCAGCATCAGGGTGGCGTCGCCCACGGCGATGGCCAGCGCGCCGCCGGAACCGCCTTCACCGATGATGGTGGCGATCAGCGGCACTTTCAGCTCGGCCATCACGTACAGGTTGTGACCGATGGCTTCCGACTGGCCGCGCTCTTCCGCGTCGATGCCGGGGAAAGCGCCTGGCGTGTCCACAAAAGTAAAGATCGGCAAGTTGAACTTTTCAGCCACTTTCATCAGACGCATGGCCTTGCGGTAGCCTTCCGGTTTCGGCATGCCGAAATTACGCATGGCGCGCTCTTTCGTGTCGCGGCCCTTCTGATGGCCGATGACCATGCACGGCTGCCCATTGAAGCGGGCCAGGCCGCCGACGACGGACAGATCGTCCGCATAGCTGCGGTCGCCATGCAATTCGTGGAAGTCGGTAAAGATTTCATTCACGTAATCCATGGTGTAGGGGCGTTGCGGGTGGCGCGCGATCTGCGCCACTTGCCATGGCGTCAGCTTGGCGTAGATATCCTTGGTCAGCTGCTGGCTCTTCTTGGCCAGGCGGTCGATCTCTTCCGAGATGTCGACGGCCGAATCGTCTTGCACGAAGCGCAACTCTTCGATCTTGGAATCGAGTTCCGCGATCGGCTGTTCAAAATTGAGGAAAGTCGTTTTAGTCATTGTACCTCCAGGTTTTACCGGCCACGGCGCCAGGGCGCGCGGCGTCATCTATGTTTATTTTACCGTACCGGCTGGTGCGCCGGGGGCTGCATCGGGTGCGGCAGGGGCGGCTGCAGGGTCGAGACTGCGCCACAAATACCACGTCGCCACGGTGCGCCACGGTTCCCAATTGGCGGAAACTTCGCGCGCATCGCTGCGGGAAACTGGTTCGCCGGAGAAATAATTGACGCTGATGCCCTGGATCAAACCGGGGTCGTCGAGCGGCAAGACATTCGGCCGGAGCAGATTAAATATCAGAAACATCTCGGCTGTCCAGCGGCCGATGCCGCGGATTTGCACCAGTTCGGCGATGACGGCTTCGTCATCCATCTGGTCCCACTGGCTCGCGTGCACGCGCTTGGCCTTGAAATGGTCGGCCAGGTCGAGGATGTATTCGGTCTTGCGTTTGGACAAGCCGCAGGCGGAAAGCTGCTCGGCGCCCGCCTTGAGTACTTGCGAAGGCGTGCATTTCGGGCAAGCCAGCAGCAGCTTTTTCCAGGCGGCATCTGCCGCCTTGGGCGTGATCTGCTGTCCCACCAGCGAACGGGCCAGGGTGGTAAACGGGTCGCTATGGCCGACCAGGTGCAGGTCGCCAAATTGCGGGATGAGCTTTTTCATGATGCGGTCGCGCTTCATCAGCTCGATCTTCGCCTCTTCCCAGTAATGCGGCACCTGGATCACCTGCGCAGCTGTTACTGGCGCTTCCCCGTTTTCCCTGGACGTTGACATCATGCGCGGCGCCAGTTGGTCGAGCCGTCAGGCTTGTCTTCGAGAATGATGCCTGCGGCCAACAATTCGGCGCGGATCTTGTCGGACTGGGCAAAGTCGCGCGCCTTTTTCGCCGCGCTGCGCGCTGCGATGGCCGCTTCGATGCCGGCCGCTTCGTCCTGGCCGCCAGCGGCGGCGCCGACAGTCGCTTGCAGGAATTGCTGCGGCGTGCGTTCGAGCAAGCCGAACACGCCCGCCAGGCCCTTCAATTGACGCGCCAGCGCTGGCGACTTGCTCTTGTTCACTTCCGTTGCCAGATCGAACAGGGCGGCCACGGCCAGCGGCGTGTTGAAATCGTCATCCATGGCTTCCGCCACGCGCACGGCATGCGCTTCGTTCCAGTCGATGGTGCCCTCTTCCACCGCCACGTCAGCCAGCGCCGTGTACAAGCGGGTCAGGGACAGACGCGCATCGTCGAGGTGCACGTCCGAGTAATTGAGGGGGCTGCGGTAGTGCGCGCGCAGGATGAAGAAGCGGATCACTTCGGCATCGAACTTTTGCAGCACTTCGCGGATGGTGAAGAAGTTGCCGAGCGACTTCGACATTTTTTCATTGTCCAGGCGCACGAAACCGTTATGTATCCAGTAATTGACGCTGGTATGGCCGAACGCGCCTTCGGATTGGGCGATCTCGTTTTCGTGGTGCGGGAATTGCAAGTCCGCCCCGCCGCCATGGATGTCGAACTGCTCACCAAGCAAGGCGCAGGACATGGCCGAGCACTCGATATGCCAGCCCGGGCGGCCCTTGCCCCACTTCGAATCCCATTTGACTTCTTCCGGCTCGGACTCTTTCGACGACTTCCACAGCACGAAGTCGAGCGGATCGCGCTTGCCCGTGTTGACGTCGACACGTTCGCCCGCGCGCAGGTCGTCGAGCGACTTGCCCGACAGCTTGCCGTAGTGGGGGAAATTGCGCACGGCATAATTCACGTCGCCATCCGCGCCCTGGTAAGCCAGGTCTTTCGCTTCCAGCTGCTCGATCAGGCGCAGCATCTGCGGCACGTATTCGGTGGCGCGCGGCGTGTGGTCGGGCGTCAAGATGCCCAGCGCGGCCGTGTCTTCATCCATGTACTGGGTGAAACGCGTCGTCAGCTGGGAAATCGTCTCGCCGTTTTCCACGGCGCGACGGATGATCTTGTCGTCGATGTCCGTAATGTTGCGCACATAGGTGACGTCGAGACCGGACGCCTTCAGCCAGCGGTAGATGACGTCGAACGCCATCATCATGCGCGCATGGCCGATATGGCAATAATCGTAGATGGTCATGCCGCACACGTACATGCGTACCTTGCCCGCTTCCATCGGGACGAATACCTGCTTCTCGCGCGCCAGGGTGTTGTAAATCTTTAGATTGCTCATCGTACTTTGCAAGTGGAGCGGCCGCCAGCCTGGCAAAACGACAGACAGGCGCGGACACCGGGGGTGCCGCGCCACAGAACTGCCGTGTGCGCCAAAGACTGTACGACCCGCTATATTGTTGTTCTTGTTTGTTAGAATTAGGGCGTTAGCGGTCAAGTATAACATTGATAAAAACCATACTGGCCCGATATGAATCAGGTTTTTACGATGTTCAACCGAATTTTCATTTCTTTACAATTAAAGCAAGTTTAAAGAAAAATAACGATCAAGGACGCCTTCATGCAAGAAACCAAATCGAAACGCCTGTCTTTCCTGGCCCGTTTTTGCACCCTGTTTGCCGGCCTGACCCTGGGCAGCGCCGTCGTGGCGGCCGCTCCGGTGACCGCCCTCGACCCCACGCCCCACGTGGCCCTGAAAACCAGCATGGGCGAAATCGTGCTGGAACTGAACCAGGAAAAAGCGCCGCAAAGTGTGGCCAATTTCTTGCAGTACGTCAAAAGCGGTTATTACAAGGGCACCGTGTTTCACCGCGTCATCGACGGCTTCATGATACAGGGAGGCGGCTTCGACAAGAACATGAAGCAGAAAGCCACCAAGGCGCCGATCAAGAATGAAGCGCAGAACGGCTTGCAAAACGTCACCTACAGCATCGCCATGGCGCGCACTGGCGACCCGCATTCGGCCACCGCGCAATTCTTTATCAACGTCAATGACAATGGTGCGCTCGACTACCCGGGCCGCGACGGTTTCGGCTACACGGTGTTCGGCAAAGTCGTCAGCGGCATGGACGTGGTCGACAAGATCAAGGCCGTGCCCGTGGCCGACAAGGGCCCGCACCAGAACGTGCCGGTCACCCCCGTGGTGATCGAATCGGCGACTTTACTCAAGTCCGCGCCCGCAAAACTGTAAAATAGCGTTTTTACGGCGCCGGCCTGCCTGGCGCCGCTGAATCAATTATTCATCCAATTTATTAAGGATCATCATGACCTCCGTCATCATCACCACCAATCTGGGCAAGATCACCGCTGAACTGGACGCCGAGAAAGCGCCGAAAACGGTTGCCAACTTCCTGGCTTACATGAAAGCCGGTCACTACGACAACACGATTTTCCACCGCGTCATCGACGGCTTCATGATCCAGGGCGGCGGTTTCGAACCAGGCATGAAACAAAAGCCGGCCGATACCACCGTGGAAAACGAAGCCAAGAACGGCCTGAAAAACGACACCTACACCCTGGCCATGGCCCGCACGTCGGATCCGCATTCGGCATCGGCCCAGTTCTTCATCAACATCAAGAACAACAGCTTCCTCGACTACCCAGGCCAGGACGGCTGGGGCTACGCCGTGTTCGGTAAAGTCACCGAAGGCAAGGAAGTCGTCGACGCCATCCGTGCCGTCAAAACCTCGCGCGCCGGCATGTTCGCCGATGTGCCAGTGACCGATGTCATCATCGAAAAAGTTGAAGCGGTTTAATTCGGTTACAGCATCATGAATAACAGGCATTGCAGCGTTTGCGCCTCTCCATGCACATCACTTTTTGGGAGCGTTGAACGATGACAATGCCTGCCGCACTCTTTATTTCCGACCTGCATCTGCAGAGCTCGCACCCGCGCACCAGCGCGGCGTTTCTTTCTTTCCTGGAACACCATGCGCAATATGCGCAAGCGCTGTATCTATTAGGCGACCTGTTCGAATACTGGGCCGGCGACGATGACCTGGAAGACCCGTTCAATGCGCGCATGACGGCTGCCATCCGCGCCGTCAGCGATGCGGGCGTGCACGTCTACTGGATCGCCGGTAATCGCGACTTTCTTGTCGGCTCCGGCTTTGCCGCCGCCGCCGGCGCCACCCTGCTCAGTGAACCGCACGTGGCCACGATAGCCGGCCAGCGCATCGTCTTGCTGCATGGCGACGCTGAATGCACGAAAGACGTCAGCTACATGGAGTTTCGCGCCATGGTGCGCCAGCCCGCCTGGCAAAAACAGTTCCTGTCCATGCCGCTGGCGCAGCGCAAGGCCATCATCGACGGTTTGCGCCAGAGCAGCCGCGAGCACAATGGCGAAAAATCCATGGATATCATGGATGTCACCCCCGATGCTGTCGCGCAAGTGTTTGCCGAACATGCGAGCACCATCATGATTCACGGCCACACGCACCGCCCCGCCCTGCACCAGGTCGACCATACCCTGCGCTATGTCCTGCCGGACTGGGAATGCGATGTCACGCCGCCGCGCGGCGGCTGGATCGCCATCGATACGCGCGGCAACATCACGCGCCACGACCTGAACGGCGACATCATCGACTAGACCCGCGCCGACGGCCGCACGGGCGTTTGTCCGATAGCCGCGCCCGCCTGGCCTTGTTGTAATGGTGCCATGCATACTGTTTACATCGGCACGGCCGGCTGGAGCATTTCCAGCGCCGCCGCCAGCCACTTCCCCCTCGATGGCAGCCACCTGCAGCGCTATGCCCAAGTGCTCGATTGCGTGGAAATCAACAGCTCGTTCTACCGCCCACACCAGCCCGCCACCTACGCGCGCTGGGCAGACAGCGTGCCCGACCATTTCCGCTTCAGCGTGAAATTGCCGCGCAGCATCACGCATGAACGGCGTTTGCGCGATGCCGCGACCGAACTGGATCGCTTTGCGGGAGAAGTCTTGCAGTTGGGGAATAAGCTGGGCTGCGTGCTGGTGCAACTGCCGCCCAGCCTGCGTTTCGAAGCGGACGTGGCCGCAACATTTTTCCATGCACTGCGCCAGCGCTTCGACGGCATGCTCGCGTGCGAAGCGCGCCACCCCAGCTGGTTCGAAATGGGCGCGACCGAACTGTTAACGATGCATGGCATCACCCGCGTGCGCGCCGATCCGCCTGCAGGCCAGCCCGGTCCGCACGTGCCGACGACGGAAGTCGCCTACTTGCGCCTGCACGGCAGTCCGAAAATATATTATTCGGACTACCCGGCCGAGTACCTGGCAGCGCTGGCGACCGAATTGCGCGCACCAGCGCATGCGGGCAGCTGGTGCATCTTCGACAACACGGCGGCGGGCGCCGCCGTGTTCAATGCGCTGGAGGTGCAGGCGCGGATCAGCGCCTAGGGCAAGGGCGTCTGCAGCACGGCCTGGGACGTGAAACCGTACAGGGTGCCGTTGCCGAAGGCGAGGATACTGATGGCAGGACGGCCCCATGCCAATGCTGGCGTGGAAATGACGCCAGCCGTATCGATCTTGCGCAGCCAGCCCTGGCCGCTCAGGTACAGATTGTCGCTCGCATCGACAGCCAGGGTTGATGTCCCCGAAAACGGCAAGCCGCCCACGCCTGGCGGGCCATCGCCGCCGCTGCCCTTGTTGAGGGTGCCGGCAAACACGCTGGCCTTGCCTGTGCGATCGGCCTTGAAGACGACTTGGTGCACACTATCGTCAAAATACAGATTGCCCTTGCTGTCAAAAACCAGGCTGCCTGGGTCCATGTGCTCCCAACTGTCTGCCTCCCCCAGCGAGCGCATCATGGCTTCGAATGACAGAAACGCCGAGAACGTTCCACCGGGAGGGCGGCGGAAGATGCCGTCGCGGCCCCAGCCCAGCCAGGCCATATAGCCATCCTTGTCGATGGCCAGCCGATACTGCAAAGGCTTGCCTGTGCCGGCAGGCAACGCTTCCTGTGTCGACACCTGGCCATCCTTGCTGATCTTGCGCAAATTAAACGCGGTGCCTGCCGCTGCCTTGTCGGCAAAATATACGGCGCCATCCTGGTCGCAGGCGATCGCGACAGGACCAAGCATGGTCGCGCTTGCGCGTGGCCCGTCATTGCTGCCGGCGACGCCAGCCATGCCCGCGTAGACGCTCAATGCGCCATCCGGCGTCACACGGCGCAGCACCTTGTTAGCCATGTCGAGCAAATAGACGTTGCCGGCAGGATCGCTGCACATGCCAGAGCTACCCACGTTTCCCACGCGGGCCGCCCCGCCGACAGCTTCGGTCACTCCCCTATTGCCCGGCATGACAGGCATGGCGGACAACACCTTTGCCGTGTCCAGTCTGTTCAAACGGTGCTTGCTGACATCGTGGACGATCATGCTGCCGGAAGGCTCCAGCAATAGCGAACCGAGGTTCGTCCAGTCGGCCGAAGTCCCCGCCGCATCGGCCACCGTTCCGCCCACCAGGGTCGTCACGTTGCCATCCGGAGTGACGCGGCGAAGCGAGGCGGTATCGGCCAGCAGCACATTGCCGTCACGGTCAGTCGCCATGCCCCGGATATTACTGAAGCTGGCGGCGACGCCTTTGCCGTCCGCGCTCATGCGCTTGTTGCTTCCCGCAACCACGACGGCCACTCCCTGCTGCCAGCGAAATATCCGGCTGCCAGCCCCTTCGCTGAAGTAAATCGTGCCGCTGGCATCGACGGCAATTTGCGATGGGGATATCCGGAAACCCTTGCCATCGACCAGCTTTTCGGAGCTGACGAGGCCCGCAGGCGTCACCCGGCGAATCATTTGCTGCGCCGCATTCGCAAGCAGGACATCGCCATTGCTATCCATGGCCATGCCCGTCGTCCAGCCGAATTTCGCCTGCGCGCCCTGCCCATCGGCGACTACCGATTCCGGGGCGGACCAATCGCAGGCGGCGCCGCGCTGTCCCGCCACCGTGCTGACGACGCCGGCTGGCGTAATCTTGCGCAAGAGCGCATTGCAATTCTCGAAGAGATACAAATTCTCTGCCCGGTCGATGGCCAGGATCGACACACCGCTTTTCAGATAGAAAGTGGCTGCCGCAGCGGCGCCATCGTCGGCGCCCGGCTTGCCCGGAATGCCCGCGTACACGCTCACGGCGCCCGCAGGCGTGACTTTATGGATGACCTGCAGGACAGCATCGGCAATGTAATAGTTGCCCGCCGCATCTTGCACCATGCCGGACACATTCTGGATTTTCTCTTGCACGCCAGCCAGCACGACAGGCAGGCAACGCACGGCCACAGTGTTGACGTCCGCATTGCCCACCGTCGCTGCCCCCTTGGCGAGGGTGCAGCCGAGGCCCTCGGACGTGCTCGCTATCTTGCCATCGTAACTGGCGCCTGGCGCCAGCTTGCCCGCAAAGTGAAAAGCGCCATTCGCGGTGACGGTGACCTTGTCGCTGCCGTTGGCCAGCACCACCTGGGCGCCGGGCACCAGGCCGCTCACCGTGCCGCCCACCAGGTAGCTCGGCGCTTCGGCCACCGGTGCGACCGGTGCGACTGGCGCAACCGGGGCACCGGCATCGCTGGAACCGCCGCCGCAAGCGCTCAGTCCAATGAGCAAGGCGACGCCGCAGGCCGCGCGCCCGAACAGATTCTGTTTCTCCATGCACTTCATTCTCATCGTTGCTTTCATTGCTGTTGAGGAAGATTTTCTCTGATAGTTGCCTATAGGCACTATTCGAGAGCCAGCATATTACCCGTTTAACAATGTTGAAAATACACAGATTGTGTTGACATCCGATTTTTTACTGTTATAGTTAACTACAACACCAATAAACTACACCACGGAGCTTCGATGCCTACCGCATTTTTCACGCGCCGCACCGCCCCGCCTTTATGGGAGCGCATCCCATGAGCGCGGAATGGAATGACAATAGCCCCATCTACCGCCAGCTCAAGGCCAGGGTGGTGGGCATGATGCTCGATGGCGCGCTGCAGTCCGGCGATGCCCTGCCTTCGGTGCGCCAGGTGGCGGCCGATTATCAATTGAATCCCATCACGGTTTCGCGCGCCTATCAGGAACTGGTCGACGAGGCCCTGGTGGAAAAACGCAGAGGACTCGGTATGTATGTCTTGGAAGGCGCCCGCGACAAATTGCTGGCAAGTGAACGCGAGCGCTTCATGCGCGAAGAGTGGCCGGCGATGCTGGAACGCATCACGCAACTGGGCCTGAATTTCGAGCAACTACTGCAAGCAAGCCGCGACAGTGGCGCACACGGAGAGAGCGCATGAATGCATTGAACAAGGACAGCGTCATCAGCGCACGCGGCCTGCGCAAGCAGTATGGCAAACAGGTGGCCATAGCCGGCATCAGCTTCGATATCGCGCCGGGACGCATCGTCGGCTTGATCGGGCCTAACGGCTCGGGCAAGACCACCACCCTGAAAGCCATCCTGGGACTGACGGGCTTCGAAGGCGAGCTGTCGGTGCTGGGGCGCGACCCGCGCGTGCAGCGCGACGCGCTGATGGACGACGTGTGCTTCATCGCCGACGTGGCCATCCTGCCGGGCTGGCTGCGCGTGGCGGACGCCATCGATTTCGTTGCGGGCGTGCATCCCCGTTTCGACCGCAGCAAGGCCGAGCGCTACCTGGCCCACACCAAGCTGGCGCCGAAGATGAAGGTCAAGGCCATGTCGAAAGGCATGGTGGTGCAGTTGCACCTGGCGCTGGTCATGGCCATCGACGCCAGGCTGCTGGTGCTCGACGAGCCGACCCTGGGCCTGGACATCCTGTACCGCAAGCAGTTTTACCAGAACTTGCTGGAAGACTATTTCGATGAAAAAAAGACCATCGTCATCACCACGCATCAGATCGAGGAAGTGGAACATATCCTCAGCGACCTGATGTTCATTCGCGACGGCAAGATCGTGCTGGCCTCGAGCATGGAAGAAGTGGGCGAACGCTATATCGAAGTGATGGTGGGCCCGCAGCACGTCAATCCGGCGCGCGCCCTGCAGCCGATCAGCGAACGCAGCGTGTTCGGCAAGTCGGTGATGCTGTTCGATGGCGTCGCCCGCACCCAGCTGGCCGCCCTGGGCGAAGTACGCACGCCCAGCCTGGCTGACCTGTTTGTCGCGACCATGAAAGGATCGTACCAATGAGTATTTCCCCTGCCAACAAGATGCAATGGCTGATCCGGCGTGAACTGTGGGAACACAAGGGCATGCTGGTGTGGACGCCCGCCCTGATCGGCATCGCCATGACCGTGCTGGGCGCCCTGATGACGATAGCCACCATCGCCAAGACCAAGATGCGCACGGCGCTGATCGTCAATGGCGAGGAAGTGTCCTGGAGCACCGTCTTCAACACGCGCACCTTCGGCCCGCGCCGCACGGAAATCATCGACGCCGTCGCCAACAACTATACGTACGCGGCCGCGCCGCTGTTCCTGGCGCTGGGCTTCCTCGTGTTCTTTTATTGCCTGAGCGCCCTGCATGACGACCGCCGCGACCGCAGCGTGCTGTTCTGGAAATCGCTGCCCATCTCGGATGCGCAGACGGTGCTGTCGAAAGCGGCCATCGCCCTGCTGGTCGCGCCACTGATCGTGGCCGCCGCTGCCAGCCTGACTTCGCTGGCCCTGATCCTGATCCTCAGCGGCGTGCTGGCGGCCAACGGCATCCACGTGCTTGCCGAACTGCTCGCCACCCCCGGCCTGTACCTGGGACCGCTGCGCGTGTTCGGCTTGCTGCCCGTATATTGCCTGTGGGCCTTGCCGACGGTCGGCTGGCTGCTGATGGTATCGAGCTGGGCCAAGTCGAAAGTCTTCCTGTGGGCCGTCGGCGTGCCGCTGCTGCTGCTCATCCTGACCGTCTGGGCCGGCAAACTGGCGCAGACGGAAAGCGGCGTCGACTGGATACAGATGAATGTCATCGGACGCGCCCTGCTGGGCACTCTCCCCGGCAGTTGGTATCTGTTCGAGCCGCAACTGCTGTCGCAAATGCACGCCCTGGCGGAAGGGGGATCGCACATGACGCGCATCGATGTGTTCAGCAATTCCTGGTCCAGCCTCGCCTTGCCAGCCGTCTGGCTGGGTGCGGCGGCGGGCGCGGCGCTGATTTACGCCGCCATCCGCCTGCGCCGCTGGCGCGAGGAAGGCTGACAGCGCAGTATCACCGCCCCATAAAAAACGCCCCGCCCGCCGGGGCGTTTTGCATTTCTATCCCAATTCAGCCTCTGAAATAATAACTACTTTATTGATAGTTATTATGAAAAATCCCGCTCACCACATTCAGGCTATTCATTCGATAGTATTAATGCGATATAAAAATTACAAATAATTATTCCTATCGTATTTTATTACCAATCACATTTGATAATCGACAGTCAAAAAAACAACAACTAGCAATTCGATAGCAAGCTAGTTTTTTGAATAAAAGGTGCAGAGATACGGGAACACAGCAGCAAATACAGCCGAAAAAGTCCATTTGGTGACAATCCGTGAGAATTATCACACACAGCGCTGGACAGAATAGCGTCATGGAAAGTGATCAAAATCCAATTGGAAATTTCAAAATTGAAACTATTCTCAGAGTGGGAGCCAGTACATGCCTCGTGCAAAGGCTTCGCCCTGTCAGCGCGTCTGGCCGGATAAGCCCGTTGCCGGCGCAACAAAATACAGGAAAGCGGCAATACATAAAACGAATATGAAAATGACATTTTAAATATTGCCGAAGTAGCGCCCTTTTGCCGCAGCGTTTTTTTCCCAATTATGTTTTACTTGCCACTATCAACATCGGAAACACCAAAGTTCGACCTCGGCCCAAGCCTCGCCGGAGCAAGCAAGGAAGTGAACCATATTATTGATTTTTTATTATTTTAGAAAATTGAACGAACACATAACCTTTCCCGGAGACTTTCAAATGGCCACCACCCCAAATCCAGCACAAGTTCCCGTCAATGCCGAAGGCGCTGGCGCCAAGACCGCGACGCCCGCAAAAAAAGCCGTCGACCAGAAAACCGGCGACCGCAAGCAATATGACGAAGATGAACTGATCAAAGGGGCCGATGCCAGCGCGACTATGCCGCCTGAAAATGTCGTGGAAGTCACGGGAAGCGCCGGCAACGGCAATGCCGCCGCCCTCGGCACAGCCGCCGCTGTGGCAGCCGCCTTGGCCGCCGGTGGAGGTGGCGCGGGCGCAGGCGCAGGACAGGCGGGACAGGCTGGTGCCGACCTCGGCACGCCGCAAAGCGATAACAATGGCGGCGCCGCAGGCGCTGCGGGCACAGGCGCGGGCGCCGCCGGCATCCCCAGCGGCAGTGTCGTTGATGTCGCCGGCGCATCTGCTGGCGCAGGATCCGCCTCCGGCGCGGGTGCTGTGGGCGGGCTGAGTGGTCTTGGCGTGCTGGGCGCGCTCGGCGGCCTTGGCCTCGTTGCCGCAGCAGCAGGCGGCGGCGGAGGCGGTGGCGCCGCGGCCGGCGGTTCCGGCACCGGTGGGACGGGCACGGGCGGCACCGGCGGTGGTACAGGCACTGGCGGTACTGGCGGTGGCACTGGCGGAACCGGCGGTGGTACAGGCACGGGGGGAACCGGCGGTGGCACGGGCACGGGCGGTACCGGCGGCACGGGTGGCACGGGCGGCTCGACCGGCGGTGGCACGGGCAATCAATCCACCACCACCGTTGTGACCGACGCGGCCATACTGGCCGCCGCGGCCGCCGTTGCCGCCGCCAACAATGCGCTGGCCGATGACGCTGCCGCCGCCGCTGCGGCAGCCACGGCAGCAGCTTCGCTGGCTGCGGCAAATGCGGCCACCCTGGCCGACCAGCTGGCGGCGCAAGCCGCTGCCGCTGCAGCAGCGGCCTTGCTCGCCGCCAATAGCGCTACCAGCGACGATGCCCTGGCGGCCAGCACGGCCGCTGTCGTCCCCGCAGCACAAGCGGCCGCTACCGCCGCCACGAGCGACGACAGCGCCGCTGCCGCCGCTGCCGCCGCCGCTGCCATATCCCAGGCCGCCGCCACATCGGCGCAAAATGCCGATACCGCCGCCGCCACGGCCGCCGCCGACGCCGCCGCCGCGCACGCCGCTGCCGATGCGGCGCAAACGCAAGCGGACCAGACCAACGCCCCGGCATTGCAAACCATCGCGGATGCGGCCGATGTCGTCTCCACCGCAGCCAACACCCAGGCAGCACTGACCGATGCGGCCGCGCTGGGCGTCATCTCGGCCAATGATGCCGCCGCCGCCGCCGCCGCCACGACCCTGGCCAATGCCACGGACGCCGCAGCGCTGGACCTGGCGGCCGCCGCCGCCGCCAACGCCGCCGTCGCGGCCAACACCCAGGCGGGCCTGACGGATGCCGCCGCCCTGGCCCTCATCTCGGATGCGGATGCCGCCAACGCCGCCGCAGCGGCCAGCCTGGCCGCCGCCACGGATGCAGCAGCCCTGGCCGCCGCCTCGAACGCCGCCGCCACCGCGGCAGCGAACGCGGCAACCGCCGCCAATGCCAGCGACGCCACGGCACTCGGTATCGCCGCCACCGCCGCCGCGAATGCGGCCGCCGCCGCCAGCACCCAAGCGGGCCTCACCGACGCCGTCGCCTTGAGCATGGCAGCGGACGCCGCTGCCGCCATCGCCGCCCAGGATGCGTCGATCGCCAACGCCACCGACGCCGTCGCCCTGCAGGCCGCCGCCGATGCCGCCGCCACGAACGCCGCCAATGCACAGACGCAAGCGAACATGACGGACGCGCCCACCCTGGGCCTGATCGCCGATGCCGCCACCGCGGCGTCTGACGCGGCACAACTGCAGGCCGACTTGACCGACGCGGCTGCACTGGCCCTGATTTCCGATGCCGACGCTGCCGCGGCAGCGGCAGCCGCATTGGCCGCCAGCGCCGATGCCGCCGCGCTTGATGTCGCCGCCGCCGCTGCCGCCACCGCAGCGGCGAATGCCGTGATTACCGCCAACCAGAGCGACGCGGCAGCCCTGCAAATCACGGCCGATGCAGCCTCCGGCACGTCCGCCAGCGCCGCCGCACAAGCGGCATTGACGGACGCGGCCGCCCTGCAAGTGATTTCCGACGCCGATGCCGCCGCCGCGCTGGCCGCGCAAACGACGGCCAACCAGACGGATGCGGCCGCCCTGGCCGCCGCCGACGCAGCCGCCGCCAGCGATGCCGCCAACGCCCAGGCAGTGGCCGACCAGACCGATGTCGTCGCCCTGCAGCAAGCAGCCGACCAGGCCGATGCCGATGCGGCCGCCGCCAATGCGCAGGCCAGCCTGCTGGACGTCAATGTCGCGCTCAATGCCTTCAATCTCGCCAGCCTCGCCGCCCTGGCCGCCAACGTGACGGCTGGCCAAACCAGCGTGCTCGACCTGACGGCCACCGTGAATACCTTGCAGCTCGGTGCCGATAATGCCGATATCACTGCCGCCCTGTTCGATGCCACCATCCTTGCCGGCATCTCCACCGCCGATGCGCTGACGGCAGCCGGCCTGCAAACCCTCGCCGCCGCGACCGATGCCCAGGCACTCATCGCCACGGCCGCTGCTGCCGTCTCGGCGGCGGAGGTGGCCGCCGGGCTGGGCGGGGTCGACATCTCGGCAGTCAGCGCTGCTGCCGCCGCACAGGCCGCCGCCGCGGCTGCCGCCGCACAGGCCCTGCTGACCGATGCCGGCGCGCTGGGCCTCGTTTCCACCACCGACGCCGCCGCCGAACTTGCCGCGCAGACGGCTGTCACCACTTTGACGGCCGCCAACACCCTGGCGCAAAACGCGCTGACGGCGGCACAATCTGCTGCCAACCTGACCGACGCCGTGGCGTTGGGCCTCGTCTCGACGGCCGCCGATGCTGCCGCAGCCCTGGCCGTCACGACGGCTGGCCAGACCGACGCCACCGCGTTGAGCCTCATCTCGAATGCCGATGCACTGCTCGCCTCCTCGGCCGCCAGCCTGGCGGCGCTGACGGATGCCTCGGCGCTGGGCTTGATCTCGACCGCCGATGCCGCCGTGGCCGCCACCCTGCAGGCAACGGCCAACCTGACGGATGCCGCCGGTCTGGGCCTGCTCGCCACGGCTGCGGCGGCGGCCGCCAATACGGCGACAAATGTTGCCAACCTGACCGATGCGGTAGCCCTGGGTACGCTCTCGACCGCCGCCACCACGGCCGCCAGTACGGCTGCCGCCACCGCCGCGCTGACGGACGCCACGGCATTGGGCCTGGTCGCCACGGCCGACGCGACTGCCGCTGCCGCCCTGCAAACGACGGCCAACCTGACCGACGCTGTGGCACTGGGCCTCGTGTCGACGGCCGCCAACACGGCCGCCAGCGCCGCTGCCGCCGTTGCCAGCCTGACCGATGCCGTCGCCCTGGGCACCGTCTCGACGGCCGCCACGGCCGCCGCCAACACGGCTGCGGCCACGGCAGCCCTGACCGACGCTGTCGCCCTGGGCCTGGTAGCGACCGTCGATGCGGCCGCCGCCACTGCGGCGCAAACGACGGCCAACCTGACGGACGCCGTCGTCCTGGGCCTGGCAGCGACCACCAACGCCACCGCCGCCACGGCGGCGGCAGCCGTCGCCGGCCTCACCGACGCCGTCCTGCTGGGCACGGCCCATACGCTCGACGTCACGGCCGCCACCGTGGCGGCCACCAAGGCCGCCTTGACGGATGCCGCCGCCCTGACCACCGTCGCCAACAACGATGCGGCGAATGCCGCCGCCCTGGCCGCCTATTCGGCCGCCCATCCGTTCGACCTGGTGGCGGCGCTGGCATCCACCGTCGCCGCCACCACGGCATCCTTGTCGCTCGCCGCCGCGCAGTCGGCGCAAGCCGATGACGCCGCTGCTGCCTCGACAGCCGCCGCGGCCGCAGCATCCCTGGCAACCCTGAACAATGCGCTCGCGGCAGACAATGCCGCCACCGCTGCCGCCACCCTGGCCCTGACTTCCCAGGCGGCAGCCACGGCGGCGGCGCTGGACGACACGCTCGCGGCCACCGCCGCTGGCGTGGCCGCCACCTCGCTGGCAGCGGCCCAGGCGGCGCAGGCAGCCGATACGGCCGCCGCCGCGACGGCAGCGACGGCGGCCAACGCCCTGGCCGCCCTGAATGCTGCCTTGCAAGCGGATGCGAATGCGGCCGCCACGGCTGCGGCCGCCGTTCTGGCCAACGCGGCCACCGCTACCGCCATCGCGGACGATCTGGCCGCTGCCACGGCCGCCACGGTCGCCAATGTCTCGCAAGCGGCTGCCCAGGCGGCGCAACTGGCCGACAATGCCGCCGCCAGCGCCGCCACCATCGCCGCCAACGCGCTCGCTTCGCTGAATGCGGCCCTGGCCGACGATGCGGCCGCCGCTGCGGCTGTGCTGAACTCCACCAATGCAACGGCTGCCGCAGTTGCCGCTGCCACCGCCGACACGGCTGCCGCCGCGGCGGCCGCCGTGGCAGCCATCTCGGCCGCCGCCACGCAGCACGCGCAAGCGGACGATATTGCCGCCGCCACTGCCGCCCTCACGGCGTCGATCTCGCTGGCCGCCACCCAAGCCGCACAGGCCGCCGATCTCGCCGTCGGCACGGCTGCGGCAACGGCGGCGAGCGCGCTGGCAGCATTGAACCAGGCCCTGGCCGATGACGGCGCCGCCGCAGCAGCAGCCACGGCAGCGGCCAACGCACAAACGGCCCTGAACAACGCCACGACCACACTCAACGCGGCGATATTGACGGCCAGCGCCTCGCTCGCCGCCGCCAATGCCGCTGCGGCAGACGACGCCACGGCGGCAAGCACGGCGGCAGCTGCCGCAGCGGCCCAGCTCCTTGCCGATGCGGCGCTGCTGGCCGATGGCGCCCTGGCGGCCCTTGCCACGGCGGCCAACAACGCACTGAACGCCGCCAGCACGGCGCTGGCCCTCGACGATGCCGCCGCCGATGCCGCGCATACGGCAGCCCTCTCGGCGGCGGCCACCCTGGCGGCGCAACTGGCCGATACGGCAGCCCTGAACGCCCATGCCGCGCTCAACGCGGCCATCGCCAACCTGAGCGCCGCCGTGACGGCCGATATCAACGCCACGGATGCCGACAATGACAAGACGCTGAAACTGAACCTCCTCATCGCCGCCCAAGGGGCGGCCGATGACGCGGCCCAGGCCAATGCCAATGCGGCTGCCGCCCATGCGGCGCTGGCGGCGGCCCAGGCCGACGACGCGGCGGCCGCCACCGCCGCCGCCAATGCAGTTGCCGCGCATGCGGCGGCGGTCGCGGCGCAAAACGCCGATGCCGCCGCGGCAGCGGCAGCGGCGCAAGCGGCCAGTTCCATGGCCGCCACCCTCAATGCCCAGGCGGACGACGCCACGGCAGCCGCTGCCGCTGCGGCGGCAGCCAGCGCGCAAGCGGCGCTGGACGCAGCCCTGGCAGCCGACGCCAACGTCGCCGCCACCGCCGCCGCGGCAGCGGCAGCCCAGCTGGCGGCGCAAAACGCGCATGACGCCGATGTTGCGGCGGCAGCCGCCGCCGTTGCGGCAGCCATTACCCTGGCAGCCACCCAGGCGGCGCAGGCCGATGACGCGGCAGCCGCGCTGGCAGCCGCCAACGCCGCCAACGCCCAGGCAGCGCACAACGCCGCCGTCGCCGACGACCAGGCGGCAGCCGATGCCGCCGCCACCGCAGCGCTGGCACAAGCGGCTGCCACGGCAGCGGCAGCGGCCGATGCCACCGCTGCCGCCAGCGCCGCCGCAGCGGCAGCGTCACTGCTCGCCGCACAGGCGGCGCAGGCCGACGACACGGCCGCCAACCAGGCAGCGGCCAATGCCGCCGCCGCCACCGCCGCGCACACGGCAGCCATTGCCGCCGACGCCCTGGCTGTCAGCACGGCGGCAGCGGCTGCCAGCGCACTGGCAGCGGCCACCGCAGCGCAGGACGCCGACGACGCGGCCGCGGCAACGGCAGCGCAGGCCGCCACCTCCCTGGCGCTCACCCAGGCGGCGCAGGCCGACGATGCGGCGGCAGCGACTGCCACCATCAACGCCAACAATGCGGCGGCAGCCGCGCTGGCCGCCCATGCCGACGATGCGGCAGCGGCACTGGCGCAGACACAGGCCGCAGCATCCTTGCTGGCCCTGCAAGTGGCGCAAGCCGACGATGCCGCCGCCGCCAGCGCGGCAGCGGCAGCTGTGCAGGCGCATGCCAATGCGAACGCCGCGTATGCGGACGACGCGGCGGCAGCACAGGCCAATGCCGACGCGCAAGCGGCCGACATCGCCCTGGCGCAAGCGAACGCCATCGCCGCGCAGACCGACGCCAGCGCCCTGGCATCCGTGGCAGCCACGGACGCGGCCCACGCCGCGGCCGTGCAAACCATCGCCGACCAGACCGATGCCGCGGCGCTGACGCAGGCCGCCGATGCGGCAGCGGCAGCGGCCTTGGCAGCGACCCAAACGGCCGACCTGACGGACGCCAACGCCCTGCACCTGGCAGCCGATGCGGCGGCGGCCGCCGCCCTGCAGGCGCAGGCGCAAGCCGACCTGACGGATGCGGGCTCGCTGACGGTGGCGGCGAATGCCGATGCCGCGGCGGCGGCGGCAGCCCAGGCGCAGGCCGACCTGACGGATGCGAGCCAGCTGTTCGTGCTGAGCCAGAATGCCCTGCACAACCCGCTGACGGTAGCCGACTTCAGCACGGGCCTGCCGGCCGCCGGCGGCGACGTCATCGACATGTCGGCCATCGCCGACCTGACGGCGTCGGTGGCCGTCGGCGTCAACGTGGGCACGGACTTCAGCAACAACAACCTGTTCATCTTCGACGGCACGTCCGTGTCGATCGGCGCGGCGGCCAGCGCCATCGCGGCCGACGACAGCGTCTTGTCGGGACAGGGCTACATCGTCATCGCCGATGCGCAAAACAGCGGCGCCGTGACGGTATATCACTCGAGTGACCTGAGCAACGCCAACGCCATCGACACGGCGCTGGTACTGCTCAGCGGGGTGAACATCACGCAACTGACGGCGGCCAACTTCGTCGTCTGACGCCGTGCACCCAAGCCAGGCGCCGCGCCTGGCACGGCAGCGGGAGCGTGCAGCAGCGCGCTCCCGCCCCTACCTTGAAATGCTTCAGGCCTGGTGCCGGAAAAATACGGGATGAGATTACGCGGTTTCCCAGCATTGTTTGTACTGCCACGTGGCGCGGCCTTGCTGGCGGCCATGGCCATGGCATCCATCAGCTCCTTCGCCCAGGCCCAGGGCGCCACCGCCTGGAGTTTCGACCAGGTCTTGCAGCAGGCGCTGCAAAACCATCCCGCCGTGCAAGGCAAGCGCTCGGCGCAGGCGGCCGCGCGCGCCGACCTCGATGGCGCGCAGTGGCAGCGCTTCCCCAGCCTGTCGGCCGAAGTTCCCGCAGGTTCGCGTGAAACGGGCGGCGTGGTGCGCATCGAGCAGCCGCTGTGGAGCGGCGGTCGCATCAACGCGGGCATCGATGCGGCCGGCAGCCGGGTCGACGCGGCCGGCGCGGCCATAGAAGAGGAACGCCTGACCCTCTCGCTGCGCGTGATCGCCGCCTACACGGAAGCGCTGCGCCAGACAGCCCGCATGCGCTCGGCCGAAGAGGGTCTTGCCGAACACCAGCGCCTGCTGGACATGATCAAGCGCCGCGTGGCCCAGTCGGTCAGTTCGCAAACGGACCAGCGCCTGGCCGAGTCGCGCGCCTACCAGGCGGCCAATGACGTGTCGAATGCCCGCCAGGCGCAGGAAAATGCGCTGGCGCAGCTGTCGCAGCTGGCAGGCAAACCCGTGCGCCTCGTCACCGCCGCCGGCATCGGTGTGGGCGAACCGCTGCCCGACGCCAGCCTGGATCGGGTCATGCGCCAGGCCATCGACTACTCCCCTACCCTGCACCGCCTCGATTTCGAGGCGCAGGCAGCCGATTCCGAGATCACCATGCAGCGCTCGGCCTACATGCCGAAGGTGGTGCTGCGCATGGAAAAGCCCACGGGCGGCGGCATCAATGCCGACAACAGCACGCGCGCCATGCTGGTGCTGCAAGCGCAGCCGGGCGCCGGCTTGTCGGCCAAGGCCGGCGTGGACGCGGCCGTTGCCCGGCGCGAAGGCGCGCGCGCCGCGCACGATGCGGCCGAGCGCGACGTGCGCGAGCGTTTCACCCTGGACTGGAACGAGGCCGAAGCGAGCCGCCAGCGCCTGGGCAACGCGGGCGAAGCCAGCACCACCTCGACGCAGGTATTCGAATCGTATGCGCGCCAGTACGTGATCGGCCGCAAGAGCTGGAACGACGTGCTCAACGCCGTGCGCGAAGCAACCCAGGCGCGCTTTTCGCTGGAAGACACGCGCGCGCAGGCGATTGCCGCCAGCCTGCGCCTGGCCGCGCAGACGGGCACCCTGGCCGGGCGCACGACGCCGGCAGGCCTGGCGCGCGCGAATTGACACCGACATGATGCACACAGGAGACAGCGTGGATACCTCCATCAAACATGGCTTGCTGACACTCATCGAACGGGCCGCCCGCCTGACAGGACAGCACGTCGCTAGAGCGCGCCTGGCCGACCTGCAGCGCCAGCTCGACGACGTCGACGACAATGGCGCGCCCAGCACGGTATTGACCACCATCTGGCAGGCGGCCGGCCTGGAAGGCGCGGCGCGCCCGCTGCACGAGCCGACGCCGGGCGAGCTGCCGTTTGCCGTCTACAGCGCCAGCACAGGCTGGGGCTTGCTGCAGTCGCGCGGCGCGGACGGCGCCTGGCGCGGAGAAGGCATCGATGGGCGCGCCCTGCAACTGGCCTCGCTGGCCGGCCTCGCTGGCGTGGGCCTGCCGCGCCGCAGCGAAAAAAGCGGTGCCCGCCCCGGTGCGCTGGACCTGGTGCGCAAGGCCCTGTGGCTCAAGAAAAGCGTGTTTGTCGACGCCGTGCTGGCCACCGCGCTCGTGACCCTGCTGACCATGGCCACCTCGCTGTTTTCCATGCAGGTGTACGACCGCGTGATCCCGAACCAGAGCTTCAGCACCCTGTGGGTGCTGGTGGTGGGCGTGGCGCTGTCGATCGGCCTGGAATTCATCCTCAAGCAGGTGCGCAGCCGCATCGTCGACCACTCGTGCAATGACGTCGACCATGAACTGTCCGAGTGGTTTTTCCAGCGCATGCTGGGTATCCGCATGGAGGCGCGCCCCGCTTCCGTCGGCACCCTGGCGGCGCAGGTGAAAGGCTTTGAAATGGTGCGCGGCGTACTCACGTCCACCTCGCTGTTCGTGCTGACGGACGTGCCCTTCGCCCTGATTTTCCTCGCCATGATCACCATCATCGGCGGCTGGCTGGTGGTGGTGCCGCTGGTGGCCCTGCCTCTGGCCCTCGTGTGCGGGCTGATGTTCCAGCGCGCCATCCAGAGCCACACGCGCAAGAACCTCAACGCCAGCAACCGCAAGGCGGGCTTGCTGGTGGAAGCCGTCGATGGCGTGGAAACGCTCAAGGGCAGCAGCGCCGAATGGATGATGCAGGCGCGCTGGGCCGAACTGGTGGCCGAGACCAGCCACGCGGAACAGAATATCCGCGACTATGCGGCGCTGTCGCAAAACATCACGGCCGCCTTCCAGCAGCTGACCAACGTGGCGCTGATCTCCATGGGCGCGTGGTTCGTGGCCGAGAACCAGATGACCATGGGCGCCCTGATGGCCTGCACCATCATCAGCAACCGCGCGCTGATGCCCATCGTGCAGCTGCCCTCCGTGATGGTGCAGTGGGCGCACGCGCGCGCCTCGATCGACGGCCTGGAACAGGTCATCAGCCTGCCCAACGAGGCCGACAACGCGCAGTTCGCCCTGACGCCGCGCAGCCTTGATACGGGATTGCGCTTCGAACGCATCCGCTTTACGTACGGCGGCGCGCAAAAGGTGGCGCTGGAAGTGGAAAACCTGGCCATCCTCCCCGGCGAACGGGTCGGCCTGGTGGGCGCCATCGGCTCGGGCAAGAGCACCCTGCTGAAACTGGCCTCGGGCCTGTACCAGCCGGCCGAAGGCAAGGTGTACCTGGGCGACGTCGACATGGCCCTGCTGGCGCCGGCCGTGGTGCGCGAAATGGTCGGCTACCTGCCTCAGGAAACGCGGCTGTTCAGCGGCACCCTGCGCGACAACCTGCTATTGGGATTGGCCGACCCGGGCGAGGAAGCGATCCTGGCGGCGGCCAAACGCACGGGCCTGATCGAGCTGATACTGGGCCAGCCACGGGGGCTGGCGCTGGGCATTACCGAAGGCGGGCGCGGCGTGTCGGGCGGCCAGCGGCAATTGATCGCCGTCACGCGCCTGCTGCTGGCCAAACCCCGCATCTGGCTGCTCGATGAACCGACGGGCGCCATGGATGCGAAGACGGAGGCGCGCATCGTCGGGCTATTGGGCGAACTGGCGGCCGAAGGCGTGACCATGGTCGCCACCACCCACAAGAACGCCCTGCTGCCCCTGCTCGACCGCCTGGTGGTGCTGCAGGCGGGAAGAGTACTGCTCGACGGCCCGCGCGATGCCGTGCTGGCCAAGCTGTCGGGCAAGCCGCAGGCCGTGCCCACGCCGGTCGCTGCACCAGCAACTGCGCCGCTGGCGCAAGGAGCCGTCGCATGAAGCTGGCCAAGGTCGAAGCGAAAGAGGAAGCGAAACGGGGCCGGGTGCTGATCTGGAGCTGCACGGCGGCGCTGGCGGGCGTCATCGCCTGGGCTTCGTGGGCGGAGCTGGACCAGGTCACGCGCGCCAACGGCCAGGTCATTGCCAGTTCGCGCAACCAGATCATCCAGGTAGCCGATGGCGGCGTGCTGGCCGAACTGCGCGTGCATGAAGGCAGTGTGGTGAAAAAGGGCGAATTGCTGGCCCGTTTCGACCGCACGCGGGCCGAGACGAGCTACCTGGAAAGCACGGCCAAGGCAGCCGGCCTGAAGGCGGCCGTGGCGCGCCTGCAGGCCGAGGTGTTTGGCGGCGCGCCGAAGTTCCCGCCCGAACTGCAGGCGTTCCCGGAATTTCGCGCCAACCAGCTGGCCCTGTTCAGCAAGCGCCAGGGCGCCGTGCAGGCGGAAGTGAGCTCGCTGGAAAGCGCCATGAAGCTGATCAAGGAAGAGCTGGAAATGAATTTGCCGCTGCTGGAAACGGGGGACGTCAGCCGCGCCGAAGTGCTGAAACTGCGGCGGCAGGTGGTCGACATCCAGGCGCAGATCACCAACCGGCGCAACAAATACCTGCAGGATAGCCAGACGGACCTGGTGAAAGCCCAGGAAGACCTGGCCGGCGTGCTGCAGACGGTCACGCAGCGCAAGGAGCAGCTGGGCTCGACGGACATCTACGCGCCCACGGACGGCATCGTGCGCAACGTGCGCCTCACTACCTTGGGCGGCGTGGCCAAGCCGGGCGAGGAAATCCTGCAGATCGTGCCGACGGACGATGACCTGATCATCGAAGCGAAAGTCAAACCGGCCGACATCGCCTTCATCAAGCCCGGCCTGCCGACGGCCGTCAAACTGGACGCCTACGACTACGGCATCTACGGGCGCCTGCGCGGTACCGTCAGCTACATCAGCGCCGACACTTTAAGTGAAGACAACAAGGGCAACGAGCAGCCCTACTACCGCGTGCAGATCAAGACCAGCGGGCGTAATCTGATGGGCAAGAATGGCGAGCCGATCCTGATCCAGCCCGGCATGACGGCCACCGTGGAAATCAATACGGGCCGCAAGACGGTCTTGCGCTACCTGACGAAACCGATCACCAAGACGTTCTCGGAATCGATGGGAGAGCGCTGACGTAGCAGGCGTTTAGCCGGCCGGTTTCAACCTGCCGATGACGCTGGCCACCTTGGCCGTAATCATGTCGACCGCGGGGCCATTCGCGCCATGCGGCAAGATGACATCGGCATTGCGCTTGGTCGGCTCGATGAATTGCTTGTGCATCGGGCGTACCGTTTCCAGGTACTGCTCGATGACGCTTTCCACCGAACGGCCGCGTTCCGTGATGTCGCGTTGCATGCGGCGGATGAAGCGCACGTCGGAGGCCGTGTCGACAAAGATCTTCAGCGACATCATGTTGCGCAAGTCTTCGTCATACAAGGCAAACAGGCCTTCGATCACGATCACGGGCGCCGGCTTGACGGGTATGGTCCGGTTGGAGCGGTTGTGCAGCGTGAAGTCGTACTCGGGCATCTCGATCGCTTCGCCATTGCGCAAGGCCTGGATATGCTGCACCAGCAATGGCCACTCGAACGCCTGCGGATGGTCGTAGTTCTGCTGACGCCGGACTTCTGGGGAAAGATGGGTTTGGTCGCAGTAGTAGTCGTCCTGCATCACGACCGAGACCATGTCGGCGCCGAACGACGCCAGTACTTGTTGGGATACGGTGGACTTGCCACTGCCGCTTCCGCCAGCGACGCCAATAACAAACGGTTGGAAGGAAATAGTATTCATGCCGAATGATACCGGAAACATGCGCGGACTGACAGGGACAGCTTGATCGGCCGAGCCAGGCTCCGCGGCTACCGGCCACCGGCTAGCGGCGCTTGCGGTTGGCTTTTTCTTCCTTCAGTAGCGCCACACATTGCTCTGCCGAGGGAATCGTGGCCTCGGCAAGGATGCGGTGCCAGCCGCCGCAGTCCACGTCGGGACAGCCGCACAAGACCGTCCGCACGGGGTGAGCGATTCCTCCCGCCCGCTTCTGGAGGGCGTTCGTGCGCTCCTGGCTCTTGATGAGATCGACGAGGGCGCCACGGCGCAGAAATTTACCTGTCATTACCTGTCCTCCATGACGTCAGCCGGCATGCACCAGCAATGCATATAGTTCGGCCACCCGCTCCAGCGTGATCCCGTCGCGCTGTTCCACGGCCAGCGGATGGTCGGTCGGTTCGAGCTCGATGGCCGGGCGCACGCCGCCGTCGCGCAGGTGCACGCGGGTCTTCAGGTTCAGGGTAGCCGGATAGACGGGCAACTGCGTGCTGAGCCAGCCGAAGAAAGGGCCGACGTGCGCGCGCTTGGCGTCATGGAAGCAGGCATCCCAGGCGTCGAAGCTGTCGCCGCTCAGCGATACCCACACGCCCCAGCTGAATGGCTCGTCAGCGCCATGCACGGGAATGTCGATGGTGGCGCGCACGAAGCAGTGTTCCGCGTCGACGACGCAGGCGTCGCTGTCGAGCTGGCAGCGCGCTTCGCGCTCCGCAGGCGCCATCTGGTCGTACATCCATGGCGCGTCGGCGCCGAAGCTGGGCATGCCCGTGTGGGTCTCGCCGCAGGAGCGGCACAGGAAGGAAAAAGTCATGCGTAAAAGCCGTTCATTCGTATCGTTGGTGGCGTTGACTGCCAAATAGTCACTTGGGAAAGCCGTGCGCGTAGTATTCAGGCAAGATGATATTCTACACAAGCCCAAGATGCACAGGCGGGACCAACCGCGCCGCCCGCATTGCATGCCTGGCCTGCGTCAGTCTCGATGGATTGCATGGACTGTTTACCCGGAAGTAACGATGAACGAAGAAAAATTTTGGCAGCGGATACAGCACATCGACCGTGCGGCCCTGAAAGACGGCGACCGATACGGCGCTGGAAGCATGGGCCGAAACTCTCGCCGAGTTGCCGGTCAAGGACAGCAAGGGCTTCGATGAGTACCGGGATTTTACCGCCAGCGTCGAGTATGAAACCGGAAGCACATCCGCTTCCTGGCCCGGCCAAGGCGGCGATGGACGCCATCGCCGCAAGCAAGGCGCATATCCAGCTGGCCGGAGACGATGCCGGGCAATGGGAGGTGCACATGGCGGCCGCTGAAGCCGTGTTGCACAGCGCCTTGCCGGCGGCCCGGCAAGACACCGCCCTGATCACTTGCCTGGGCGCCGTGCTGTGTGACCAAGGCAAGTATGGGGAAGCCGTCAAGGTGCTGGAAACGGCGCTCAAGCTGGGATCGACGGACAGCCATACCCATTACAACCTGGGTGTGGCCCTGACGGGGCTGGCAAAACCGCGCAAGGCCATGGCGCAATTTGGCAAGGCCCACGGCCTTGCCGCGTCCAGCCTGACCTGGTCCGCCTACTTCGACCCGCAGGCCCAATAGGCGCGTACCACGAAAATTATTCGAACTGCTTCCTGAACGCTTCGAACTGCGCCGCCAGGCCATCGAAGTCGCTGCGCAATTGCAGCACTTCCTGCTCCAGCTGGGCGACACGGCTGCCCTGCTGCGGCGCGCTGACGGCGCCGGCGTAGCCTGCCGCCGTCTCGATCTGCGCCAGCGCTTCCTCGCCGCCCAGCAAGTGGCCGTAGCGCGGTTCCTTGGCGCCGGGGGCGACGGCCAGCTTGGCCACCAGCGGCGGGTATTTGTCGATCAGGAACTGCAGGCCCGACTCCACTTCCGCCACGGACTTGAATTCATGTACGCGGCCGCTGCGGCTGCGGATTTCGCCCGCCGTCTGCAAGCCGCGCAGCATCAAAATCGTCAGGATGGCCAGCTTGTCCTGCTCCAGCGACCACTTGATGCGCATGCGGTGTTCGTACTTGGCGACCCGGGCGCCGGCCTGCGTGATGCCGTTGACGAACTTGCGCTGCATCAGGCGCTGCAGCACGTCGTAGACGGTTTCCTCGGACAGGGCCATGACGGGATCGCGGCTGGACAGCTGGTTGCAGCCGTTCGTCAGCGCGTTGAGCGAGAGCGGATAGCTGTCCGGCGTCAGTGCTTCCTTTTCGGCCAGCACGGCCAACACGCGGATCTCGAACGGGTCGAGCAGATTCGGATTGTCAGTGCTTTTTTCTGCTGCGTTTTCAGCTATGTTTGCGTCTGTAGTCATGCCTGTATCCTTAATCAACCAGCTTGTTCATTTGCTCGGAATCGAATTTATCACACTCGGGCACAGCCTGGCAGCAGATGCCCGCCGCCTTCAGTGTGGCAAGGATGGTTTCGATGCGCTGTTCCTGCGCCACGGCGTGCGTGATCAGGCCTTGCAGGGCCTTCGACAGCGGATCGTCGCCGTTGGGCGTGACGCCATACGCGGCGAACAAATGGGCCGTGCTGCCCTCGCGCAGGGCGCTGACATCCTTCTGCACGATGTGCGCGGGATTGCCCACGGCTGTCGCGCCGGACGGCACGGGTTTCAACAGCACGGCGTTCGAACCCACCTTCGCGTACTCGCCCACCGTGAAGCTGCCCAGCACCTGCGCGCCGGCGCCGACGATGACGCCGCGCTCCAGGGTCGGATGACGCTTGGCGCCGCTGTACAGCGAGGTGCCGCCCAGGGTCACGCCCTGGTAGATGGTGCAGTCGTCGCCGACGATGGCCGTCTCGCCGATCACCACGCCGAAGCCATGGTCGATGAAGACGCGCCGGCCGATGACGGCGCCCGGATGGATCTCGATGCCCGTGATGATGCGGGCGATATACGAAATGAAGCGCCCCACCCACTTCATGTGCCGCGTCCAGCACCAGTGCGCCCAGCCATGCATGACGATGGCGTGCAAACCAGGATAACAGGTCAGCACCTCCCAGCCATTGCGGGCGGCCGGGTCACGTTCGATGATGCTGTTGATGTCTTCGCGCAGGTGGTGGAACATAATGAAAATGAATAAGGTGGAACGCAAATGGTAGCGTATTCGGCGGCGTGCTGCCGGAGAGGCAGATAAACAACCGCCGCCTCAAGGGCGGCGGCTGATTTTTTGGAAGCGCTGCAAAACGTTCAATGCAACGCAGCCATGGACGTTTTTAGGCTTCCAGCGCAATCCGCTGGCGGCGGGCTTCGTAGAGACACACGCCCGATGCCACGGACACGTTCAGACTCTCGACAGAGCCGAACATCGGGATGCTGACTAGGATATCGCAGGTGTCGCGCGTCAGGCGACGCATGCCTTCGCCTTCGGAACCCATGACGAGGGCCGTCGGGCCCGTGAAATCGGCTTCGTACAAGCCTTTTTCGCCGTCGTCCGAGGTGCCGATCAGCCAGATGCCGCGCTCTTTCAGTTCACGCATGGTGCGCGCCAAATTCGTCACGGTGATGTACGGGACGGTTTCGGCGGCGCCGCTGGCGACCTTGGCGGCCGTGGCGTTCAAGCCCACGGCGCGGTCCTTCGGCACGATGACGGCATGTGCGCCGACGCCGTCGGCCACGCGCAGGCAGGCGCCCAGGTTGTGCGGGTCGGTGATGCCGTCGAGAATCAACAGCAGCGGCGGGCCGTCGATGGCGTCCAGCAGCTCATCGAGATTGCGCGCCAGCGACAGTTGCGAGGCAAACGCGATCACGCCCTGGTGGCGGCGCGTGCCGACGATCTTGTCCAGACGCGACGAGTCGACAGGCATGACGCGCACGTTGGCAGCCTTGGCAGCGGCGATCATGTCCTTCATGCGGCCGTCGACGCGGCTGGCATCGACGAAAATTTCTTCCACGGACGACGCTTCATGACGCAGACGCGAGGTGACGGCGTGGAAGCCGAAAATCATTTTATTCTTCATTATCTATCTATCGCTTATCGCTTGTTCTTGCTTGATTTTGATACAGTTTTTGCTGCACTTGGTGCCGCCGCAGCGGGTGCCGCGGCTGGTTTCTTGCTGCGCTTCGGCGCGGCGGCCTTGGGGGTGGCCTTGGCTGCAGGCTTGGCTTGCGCCTTGGCGCCATTGGAACGGCCGCCGGAACCCTTGCCAGCCTTGCCGCCGCCATTGACGCTGGTTTTGATCTCGTGGCGCTGCTCGGTCGCGGGACCGGGCTTGACCATCGATTTCTTTTCGCCCTTGCGCTTGCCGCCAGCTTGCTTGGCCGGCGCTTCTTCGCCCGCCAGTTCCGCATCGGTCACCAGGCGCAGGTCGATCTTGCGCGTTTCCAGGTCGACACGCGCCACCTGCACCGTCAGACGGTCGGTCAGCTGGTACCGCTTGCCCGTGCGTTCGCCGCGCAATTCATGGCGCGCATCGTCGTACTGGAAGTAGTCGGTGCCCAGCTCGGTGACGTGCACCAGGCCTTCGACAAACAGGGTGTCCAGTTGCACGAACACGCCGAAGGTGGTTACACCCGTGATGGTGCCGGTGAATTCCTCGCCCAGCTTGTCCTGCATGAAGTAGCACTTCAGCCATGCTTCCACATCGCGCGATGCTTCGTCGGCGCGGCGCTCGTTGGCCGAGCAGTGCACGCCCAGCGCGTCCCAGATCGTCAGGTCCGTCTTCTTCGGCTTGCCGTCGGCCTTGTCCTTGGCCTGCTGCTTGCGCGTGGCGTTCGACACGTTGGTGTTCAGTACGACCTTGTCGGACAGCTTCGGCTCGTATTTCTTGCCTTGCAAGATGGCCTTGATGGCGCGGTGCGTCAGCAGGTCGGGATAGCGGCGGATCGGGCTGGTGAAGTGGGCATACGCCTCGTAGGCCAGGCCGAAGTGGCCGATATTGTCCGGGCTGTAGACGGCTTGCTGCATCGAGCGCAGCAGCATCGTCTGCAGCAGGGCCGCGTCGGGACGCTGCTTGATCTGCTGCATCAGAGTCTGGTAATCGGATGCCGATGGCGTGTCGCCGCCCGTCAGGTTCAGGCCAACCTGTTTCAGGAAGGTGCGCACTTGCGTGAGCTTTTCCTTGGTCGGGCTGGCGTGGATGCGGTAGGTGCCTGGGTGCTTGTTACGCAGCAACAGATCGGCCGCGCAAACGTTGGCCGCCAGCATGCACTCTTCGATGATCTTGTGCGCTTCGTTGCGCGTGCGGGGAATGATCTTTTCGATCTTGCCGGCGCTATTGCAGACGATATACGTTTCCGTCGTCTCGAAGTCGATGGCGCCCCGCTCCGTGCGTGCTTTCAGCAAAGCGCGGTAGACGGCTTCCAGATTCTGCAGATGCGGCAGGATGTCCGCGCGGCGTGCCGCTTCGGGACCCTTGGTGTTGCCCAGCACGGCAGCGACTTCGTCATACGTGAGGCGCGCGGCCGAATGAATGACGGCCGGATAGAACTGGTAAGCCTTCAGCTCGCCCTTGTCGCTGACGACGGCGTCGCAGACGAGGGTCAGGCGGTCGACGGCCGGGTTCAGCGAGCACAGGCCATTCGACAGTTTTTCCGGCAGCATCGGGATCACGCGGCGCGGGAAGTAGACGGACGTGCTGCGTTCGAGCGCATCGACATCAAGCGCGTCGTTCGGTTTCACGTAATGGCTAACGTCGGCAATGGCCACGATCAGGCGGAAGCAGTTGGCGCGGCCGATCTTGACGGGTTCGCAATACACGGCATCGTCGAAATCGCGCGCGTCCTCGCCATCGATGGTCACCAAAGGCACGTCGCGCAGGTCGACACGGTCTTTCAGGTCGGCGGCACGCACTTCGAACGGCAGCTTTTCAGCTTGCTTGAGGGCGGCGGCGGAAAAGATGTGCGGCACGTTGAATTTGCGCACGGCAATTTCAATTTCCATGCCGGGGTCGTCGAGCGCACCGAGCACTTCGACGATCTTGCCGACCGGCTGCTTGAAGCGCATCGGTTGCTCGGTCAGCTCGACGCTGACGATCTGGCCGGCCTTTGCCTTGCCAACCGAACCGGTGACCAGAATGTCCTGGCCGATGCGCTGGTCTTCCGGCGCCACGACCCAGGTGCCGTTTTCCTGGATCAGGCGGCCGATGACGTGGGTATTGGCGCGGTAGGTGACTTCGACGATCGTGCCTTCCGGGCGGCCGCGGCGGTCCGTGCCGACGATGCGGGCCATGACCTTGTCGCCATGCAGTACTTTCTGCATTTCTTTCTCAGGCAGGAACAGGTCGGCGCTGGCGTCGTCGGGAATGACGAAGCCGAAGCCATCGCGGTGGCTGGTGACGCGACCGGCGACAAGCGCGCTCTGGTCGGCCAGGCTGAAAACACCGCTGGCGTCAGACTTGAGCTGGCCGTCGCGCTCCATCGCCTTCAGGCGACGAACGAGGACATCCATGGAATCGGCATGCACTTGCAGCGTTTTCCCGAGAGACTGCGGGTCGAGAGGCGCGTTGACGCTGCGGAATATGCCGAGAATGTCCTCCCGGCTGGGGATGGTGTGGGTATTTTGGCTCAAAAGTATTTCTATAGTTGTTATTGACAGTGATCAAACGGAAGACAAAGACCGATGACATCACCGTCAATATTGACACGGTGATGTCCGGTAGTGTACCGGAGGACGCCTTGGTTTGCCTAACGGACAGCGTAGCGGAAACCGAACAAGTGCCCCGCCGATGAAAAAAAGGAGAAAAGCTGCGCAATGCATTTGACTTCGGCAAATATTGCTCTATAATCTCGGTCTCTTGCAGCGACAAACCTTCACGGGAATGCAGTTGCAGGAAAGCGGTACAGGGTTGATGTGCAGTATGGAGCGAAAGCTCATCTGGCGCAAAACTCTTCAAGTCGCTATAATAGCAGAATTGTTGCTAAGTTATTTGGCAACAAGTACTCGAGCAGTAATGTAATAAGTCACAGCAGCATCAGTGCCCACGTGGCGGAATTGGTAGACGCGCATGGTTCAGGTCCATGTGCCTTCGGGTGTAGGGGTTCGAGTCCCTTCGTGGGCACCATTACCTAATTCGCAAAAAAGCCGCAAACTTTCACGAGTTTGCGGCTTTTTTCATTTCCGCAGCGAAAAGCCCTCTCCTTCCAGCAAGCAACTCGCCTGACATGCCTGCGGACGAAAAGCTGCGCAAAAACGCTGAAAAAATAGGCAGAGCCAGCCTTTCTTCATAGGGAACAGCCCTTTTCAGGCGAAAAAACATGTTTCTTGAAGAAAAGTGCAAAATGTTGATTGACCGAATGCGCGCCAGCCCTTATGATTTTGTCCTCGCTGCAGAACACGCAGCGACAAGCAGCAAGCAGTAACAATGCCCACGTGGCGGAATTGGTAGACGCGCATGGTTCAGGTCCATGTGCCTTCGGGTGTAGGGGTTCGAGTCCCTTCGTGGGCACCACCAGCAACGAGTTGTTCATCGTTGTGATCCGCAGTAAAGTAGTAAGATTGCAGTAACAAGCAGCACAATGCCCACGTGGCGGAATTGGTAGACGCGCATGGTTCAGGTCCATGTGCCTTCGGGTGTAGGGGTTCGAGTCCCTTCGTGGGCACCACCAGCAACGGGTTGTTTTCGTTGTAGTCCGCAGTAAAGTAGTGAGATATAGCAGCAAGCAGCATCAGTGCCCACGTGGCGGAATTGGTAGACGCGCATGGTTCAGGTCCATGTGCCTTCGGGTGTAGGGGTTCGAGTCCCTTCGTGGGCACCATTACCTAATTCGCAAAAAAGCCGCAAACTT
>NZ_JAAOLY010000080.1 GCF_011601275.1 Janthinobacterium lividum
TTGGGCTTACGGCGTGGAGGCTTTTCACCCCCATTATCGCTACTCATGTCAGCATTCGCACTTCTGATACCTCCAGCATCCTTTACAAGACACCTTCGCAGGCTTACAGAACGCTCTCCTACCATATATATCTGTGATAAATCACAGAACAATATCCGCAGCTTCGGTGACTGGCTTAGCCCCGTTACATCTTCCGCGCAGGACGACTCGATCAGTGAGCTATTACGCTTTCTTTAAATGATGGCTGCTTCTAAGCCAACATCCTGACTGTTTTAGCC
>NZ_JAAOLY010000081.1 GCF_011601275.1 Janthinobacterium lividum
TGCTTCATACTCTTCCTTCTTCGCAGCTGACAAACACAACGCTTTGTCGATAGCGCGAAAGCAGTACCGAATACAGTTCTTTAACAATTAACAGTCGATAAGTGTGGGCATTTGATGCAAGTGCAGCGCCAATCTTCGGATTGGCGTCTAACTTAAAATATCAAATGTTCACAAGAAATAATGAAATAGGCGCTACGAAAGTAGTGGCCTGTCAGTTTTTTGAGTGAGCGACCCGTCGCAAGACGGTGCCAATAAAATGGCAAAGTAACAGAGATTA
>NZ_JAAOLY010000082.1 GCF_011601275.1 Janthinobacterium lividum
CGGGTATTGGAAAAACCGTCACGGTGACGAACGTGGCGTTGAGCGGCGGCGATGCGGACAACTATGTGCTGAACGCCAATGCGGGCAGCACTACGGCCGATATCGCGGCGCGTACCTTGAACGTGAGCTTTAACGGCGTCGACAAGACGTATGACGGCACGACAGGCGCGCAAGTGAACTTTGGCGATGACCGCATTCAGGGCGATGCCTTGACGGTGGCGGGCAGCGCCGCCTTTGGCAACAAGAACGCGGGTATTGGAAAAACCGT
>NZ_JAAOLY010000083.1 GCF_011601275.1 Janthinobacterium lividum
TAGAGTGCCCTTTCGTAGCAACTAATGACAAGGGTTGCGCTCGTTGCGGGACTTAACCCAACATCTCACGACACGAGCTGACGACAGCCATGCAGCACCTGTGTACTGGTTCTCTTTCGAGCACTCCTCAATCTCTCGAGGATTCCAGCCATGTCAAGGGTAGGTAAGGTTTTTCGCGTTGCATCGAATTAATCCACATCATCCACCGCTTGTGCGGGTCCCCGTCAATTCCTTTGAGTTTTAATCTTGCGACCGTACTCCCCAGG
>NZ_JAAOLY010000084.1 GCF_011601275.1 Janthinobacterium lividum
CTGTTGCGCGGCTCGACGTGGACAAAGCTGATTGCCTCGGGTGTCCATTCGGCACGCGGCGGTGCCGGACAGTGCGCGCTGTTCGAACTGGTGTCGGCAATCTCGCGGTCCGGCAAATAGCAATAGGCGGTGACGGTACTGCCGCCATCGGCGCGCGTTTCGCGCACGGTGCGGCCGAAATCATCGACCTGCAGGCGCGTCGTCAGGGCATTGGGCCCCGTCAGCGCGGTCAGTGTGCCAAAGCGCGGATCGTATTCCTTGCTCT
>NZ_JAAOLY010000085.1 GCF_011601275.1 Janthinobacterium lividum
TTGGGCTTACGGCGTGGAGGCTTTTCACCCCCATTATCGCTACTCATGTCAGCATTCGCACTTCTGATACCTCCAGCATCCTTTACAAGACACCTTCGCAGGCTTACAGAACGCTCTCCTACCATATCCAATAAAGGATATCCGCAGCTTCGGTGACTGGCTTAGCCCCGTTACATCTTCCGCGCAGGACGACTCGATCAGTGAGCTATTACGCTTTCTTTAAATGATGGCTGCTTCTAAGCCAACATCCTGACTGTTTTAGCC
>NZ_JAAOLY010000086.1 GCF_011601275.1 Janthinobacterium lividum
GGTCCTGTTCGGGATGGGAAGGGGTGGGACCAACTTGCTATGGTCATCAGGCATAACTTGTACTGGCATTTGTCCTCGGTGGAGCGACAAAGCCTGAATCTGGAAGAAGCAAAGATTGGGGTAATGAATAGTAGTATCAACACACACGCAACGTTGTACCGTCTTATCCTCTGTACCTGCTAAGGTTATAGGGACAAGCCGTACGGGCAATTAGTACTGGTTAGCTTAATGCATTACTGCACTTCCACACCCAGCCTATC
>NZ_JAAOLY010000087.1 GCF_011601275.1 Janthinobacterium lividum
AAGGACGCTGTACCTTGGCGCTGGTGGCGCATGGGGCGCCGGGGGTGGCTGCCTCCTGCGCGCCGGCCGCCGCTGTTTTATCGCAATAGATAAAGGTACTGCGGCTGAGCAGTGGCGCGGAGGGCTGGTCGAGGGCGCCACGGCGCGTTTCGCTCATGCTGGCCGGCCCCGGATTGGGGCCATTCTGGATGTTCTGCGTGGTGACGGTCAGGTACTCGTCATTGGGCGCGGTATGCTGGGTCGCGTTGCTGCGAAATC
>NZ_JAAOLY010000088.1 GCF_011601275.1 Janthinobacterium lividum
AGACTTACAAAACCGCCTGCGCACGCTTTACGCCCAGTAATTCCGATTAACGCTTGCACCCTACGTATTACCGCGGCTGCTGGCACGTAGTTAGCCGGTGCTTATTCTTCAGGTACCGTCATTAGCAAGAGATATTAGCTCCCACCGTTTCTTCCCTGACAAAAGAGCTTTACAACCCGAAGGCCTTCTTCACTCACGCGGCATTGCTGGATCAGGCTTTCGCCCATTGTCCAAAATTCCCCACTGCTGCCTCCC
>NZ_JAAOLY010000089.1 GCF_011601275.1 Janthinobacterium lividum
GAAGACTTTGATCCTGGCTCAGATTGAACGCTGGCGGCATGCCTTACACATGCAAGTCGAACGGCAGCACGGAGCTTGCTCTGGTGGCGAGTGGCGAACGGGTGAGTAATATATCGGAACGTACCCTGGAGTGGGGGATAACGTAGCGAAAGTTACGCTAATACCGCATACGATCTAAGGATGAAAGTGGGGGATCGCAAGACCTCATGCTCGTGGAGCGGCCGATATCTGATTAGCTAGTTGGTAGGGTAAAAG
>NZ_JAAOLY010000008.1 GCF_011601275.1 Janthinobacterium lividum
GAGACAGTGTTGGAATTGATCGCGGGCACCTTGCCCAGCGGTTTTTTCGGCACGAGTTCCGTCGCCAGCTTTTTCTTTTGATCTTCCGGCAATTGCTGGTATTGCTCCCATTGCGCGGTTTTTTGACCCGGATCAATCTTCTTCGTGCGCGTATAGTTTTCGCGCACGAGGCGGCGTTGTTCCGGCGTCAGCTTGATCCATTCGCGCATGCGGTCATGTACGCGGGTTTGTTCGTCCGGCGTCATCGAAGCAAAACGGCTGGCGATATCGAGCCATTTCTGCTTGCGCAGCGGTTCCAGCTTGTTCCATTCGCCCGCCAGCGGCTGCAGGGCTTCCTGCTGCGCGCGCGACAGCTTGTTCCACGATGGATTCTCGCCAGCCTTCGGCGTGCCGCCCTTGCCTGCCGTGCGGGGCGAGCCGGGCTTGACGGCCGGGGCCGGCGCCACCACGGGCGCGGCCGCCACGGGAGGAGGGGGCGGCGCGGCATGTTGCTGCGCGCCTACCCAGGCGGCGCCCGCCAGGGCGCAAGCACCCAGGCCGATGCCGCCAGCCAGCCAGCCTTTGCGTACGCTCGTGCGTGCCATTTATTGCTCGCGTTTCGTCAGGTAGGCGTTGAAGCCATGGTCCATATAGGCGGAGAGCGGCAATTCGTCCGACAGCACGGCGGCGTCGATTTCTGCCAGTTCGGCAATATGTTGTTCCTGCTCAAACTGATAGATGCCCACCAGGCCGCCGACCAGCAGCAGCAGGGGGATGACGACGCTCATGCGGCCCAGCCACGACAGCGGTTCGACAAACAGGCTGCTGGCGATGCCGGCGAAGACGTCCTTGCGCACGGCGACGGCGGCGGGCGCGTCCGCCTTCTTGCGCGACAGGGCCAGCTTGCGTGCCGCTGCCAGGCGATCGGTGGCCGATGCGGGCAGGTCGTCGAGTTTTTCGTTCAGTGCATGGCGCACTTTATAAGCGAAATTGAGATCGTCGGTGTTCATAATTTAATTCCCTTGGCTTTCAGCGATTCGGCGAGCGTGTGGGTAGCTCTAGAGCAATGTGTTTTCACGCTACCTTCGGAGCAACCCATCGCTTCCGCTGTTTCAGCCACATCCATGTCCTGCCAATAACGCATGAGGAAGGCTTCGCGTTGACGTGAGGGCAGTTTTTGTACCTCTGCATCAATCAAATCAAGGATTTGCGCGCGTTCGACCTGGTCGGCCGACGATTCGGCGGCACTCGAGCCCTGTTCCGATTCATAAGTATCAAGTATATCAAAATCTTCATGCTCGTCGCCCGAGGGCTTCATGCCGGAAAATAGGCTGACCCAGGTGTTGCGAACTTTTTCGCGGCGGAAATAGTCGAGTATGGTGTTCTGCAAGATGCGCTGGAACAACATCGGCAGCTCGGCGGCCGGCTTGTCGCCGTATTTCTCGGCCAGCTTGATCATGGCGTCCTGCACGATGTCGAGTGCCGATTCTTCCTTGCGGACCGCGTAGGCGGCCTGCTTAAAAGCGCGCCGCTCGACATTTTCTAGAAAGTCGGATAATTCTTTGTCTGTTGCCATGCGGTATGGGGATCTTAGCGGCTGCGGGGTGCGGTGGGCGAAATGGGGGCGGGTATGCTTTTTGCAACCCCGTGCATGCTAGCAAAAAATGTGCGTTTCCGCAGGGTTTTTGCACGACGTGCGGGCGAAATGGCCTTTCGGCCGACATTTTCCTTGACCATAATGGTGCAACGCGATAACGTATGGGACGCTTTGAACACCCCAAAGCCCTATGGTCAGGTCGCGACCGGCACACAAGGCCATCCGCGGCAAGACGCGCTTTCATTTGTAGGCAGTTTGTTCTAACCCGCGCCACAAGCGCGAGCGGTTCGTACAGGCGCCACAGAAACTCCGGCCAAACGAGTTGCGTTAAGCGTTGTTTTGTAAGGTATCTATGGGTGCCCAAAGAAATGTCGTGACCGCATGAAAAGGGAAGCAGGAGCACTGTCGCGCACGGCGAACTTCGTCAGGAAAGAACATCCGATCAATCTCCAATGGACCTTGAAAGGAATGTTTCATGAATACCGAAGCAAAGGGACCTGCAACAGGTTCCACAACAGGACCGATCACGGGCGCAGAAATTGTCGTGCGCTGTCTGGCTGAAGAGGGCGTCGAGCACGTCTTTGGATATCCGGGCGGAGCCGTACTCTACATCTACGACGCCATCTTCCAGCAAAACAAATTCCAGCATATCCTGGTACGCCACGAGCAGGCCGCGATCCACGCCGCCGATGCCTATTCGCGCAGCTCGAACAAGGTCGGTGTCGCCATCGTCACGTCCGGTCCGGGCGTCACGAATGCCGTCACGGGCCTGTCGACCGCGTACATGGACTCGATTCCCATGGTCGTGATTTCCGGCCAGGTGCCGAGCCACGCCATCGGACAGGATGCGTTCCAGGAATGCGACACGGTCGGCATCACGCGCCCCGTCGTCAAGCACAACTTCCTCGTCAAGGACGTCAAGGACCTGGCAGCGACGATCAAGAAAGCCTTCTTCATCGCCCGTACCGGTCGTCCGGGACCCGTGCTGGTCGATATCCCCAAGGATATCAGCATGCACAAATGCAACTTCGACTATCCGAAGGAAGTCGAGATGCGTTCCTACCGTCCCGTCGACAAGGGCCACTCG
This sequence comes from Janthinobacterium lividum, assembly GCF_011601275.1. GTDB lineage: Bacteria > Pseudomonadota > Gammaproteobacteria > Burkholderiales > Burkholderiaceae_D > Janthinobacterium > Janthinobacterium lividum_E. Next base: position 2,664 of record NZ_JAAOLY010000008.1, read on the forward strand.
GGCCAGATCCGCAAGGCCGTGCAGCTGTTGCTGCAAGCCGAACGCCCGATGATCTACACGGGCGGCGGCGTCATCCTCGCGCATGCGGCTCCCGAGCTGAACAAGCTGGTCGACCGCCTGGGTTTCCCTTGCACCAACACCTTGATGGGCCTGGGCGGCTACCGCGCCTCGAGCGAGCAGTATGTCGGCATGCCCGGCATGCACGGCACCTATGAAGCGAACATGGCGATGCAGAACTGCGACGTCCTGATCGCCATCGGCGCCCGTTTCGATGACCGCGTGATCGGCAACCCGAAACATTTCGCCTCGCATCCGCGCAAGATCATCCATGTGGATATCGATCCATCGTCGATTTCCAAGCGCGTCAAGGTCGATATTCCCATCGTCGGCAACGTCAAGGACGTGCTGATCGAGTTCCTCGCGCAACTCGACGCGGCCGAAGCCAAGCCGAACGTCAATGCCTTGAGCAACTGGTGGAAGCAGATCGCCGAATGGCGTGGCCGCGAATGCCTGAAATATCCGACCTCCGACCTGGTGATCAAGCCGCAATCGGTGGTGGAAAAGGTGTTCCAGATCACCAAGGGCGACGCCTTCATCACGTCCGACGTGGGTCAGCACCAGATGTGGGCGGCACAATATTATGGCTTCGACAAGCCGCGCCGCTGGATCAATTCGGGCGGCCTGGGCACCATGGGTGTCGGCTTGCCGTACGCCATGGGCGTGCAGATGGCCAATCCGGACGCCACCGTTGCCTGCATCACGGGCGAAGGCTCGATCCAGATGTGCATCCAGGAACTCGCCACGTGCAAGCAGTACCACCTGACGCCGAAGATCATCATGCTCAACAACCGTTTCCTCGGCATGGTGCGCCAGTGGCAGGAAATCGATTACGGTTCGCGCTATTCCGAGTCGTACATGGATTCGCTGCCCGACTTCGAGAAGCTGGCCGAAGCGTATGGCCACGTGGGCATGAAAATTGAAAAACCGGGCGACGTCGACGGCGCCCTGAAAGAGGCGTTTGGCATGAAAGACAGGCTGGTATTCATGAACTTCATTACCGACCAGTCCGAAAACGTGTGGCCAATGGTGAAAGCCGGCAAGGGCCTGTCCGAAATGATGCTCGGTTCGGAGGACCTCTAATCATGCGCCATATTATTTCTGTCTTGCTGGAAAACGAAGCGGGCGCCCTGTCGCGCGTGGTGGGCCTGTTCTCGGCACGCGGCTACAACATCGAAACATTGACGGTGGCGCCGACGGAAGACTCGACCCTGTCGCGCATGACCATCGTCACCAGCGGTTCGGACGACATCATCGAGCAGATCACCAAGCACTTGAATCGCCTCATCGAGGTAGTCAAGGTGGTGGACCTGACCGAAGGCCAGCATATCGAACGCGAGTTGATGCTGATCAAGGTTCGGGCCGTGGGCAAGGAACGCGAGGAAATGAAGCGCACCGCCGATATCTTCCGTGGCCGCATCATCGATGTCACCGAAAAGACGTACACGATCGAACTGACCGGTAACAAGGTCAAGCTCGACGCGTTCATCGATTCGATCGACCGCGCCGCCATTCTGGAAACCGTCCGCACGGGTGGTTCCGGCATCGGCCGCGGCGAACGCATCCTCAAGGTATAAAAATATAAGCAGCACTACGCGGCCCTGGCGCCGCATTTAAAACAACAACGCATCATCAAATATATAGGAAATACCATGAAAGTTTTTTACGACAAAGACGCTGACCTCTCCTTGATCAAAGGTAAAAACGTTGCCATCATCGGCTACGGTTCGCAAGGCCATGCACACGCGCAAAACCTGAACGATTCGGGCGTCAACGTCACCGTCGGCCTGCGCAAGGGCGGCGCTTCGTGGACCAAGGTTGAGCAAGCCGGCCTGAAAGTGGCGGAAGTCAACGACGCCGTGAAAGCGGCCGACGTCATCATGATCTTGCTGCCAGATGAAAACATCGCCCAGGTCTACAACGAAAACATCGCGCCGTTCGCCAAGCAAGGCGCCGTGCTGGCCTTCGCCCACGGCTTCAACGTGCATTATGGCCAAGTCGTGCCACGCGCCGACCTGGACGTGATCATGGTCGCGCCGAAAGCCCCGGGCCACACCGTGCGCGCCACCTACACCCAGGGTGGTGGCGTGCCCCACCTGATCGCCGTGTACCAGGACAAATCGGGCATTGCCCGCGATATCGCCCTGTCGTACGCCTCGGCCAACGGCGGCGGCCGTGCCGGCATCATCGAAACGAACTTCCGTGAAGAAACCGAAACGGACTTGTTCGGCGAACAGGCCGTGCTGTGCGGCGGTGCCGTGGAACTGATCAAGGCCGGCTTCGAAACCCTGACAGAAGCGGGCTACGCGCCTGAAATGGCGTACTTCGAATGCTTGCACGAACTGAAGCTGATCGTCGACCTGATCTATGAAGGCGGCATCGCCAACATGAACTACTCGATCTCGAACAACGCCGAATACGGCGAATATGTGACCGGTCCTAAAGTCGTGACCTCGGCCACCAAGGATGCAATGCGTCAATGCCTGAAAGACATTCAAACGGGCGAATACGCGAAGAGCTTCATCCTGGAAAACAAGGCTGGCGCACCGACCCTGATCTCGCGCCGCCGTTTGACGTCCGAGCACCAGATCGAAGAAGTGGGCGCGAAACTGCGCGCCATGATGCCTTGGATCGCCAAGAACAAGATGGTTGACCAGTCGAAGAACTAAGCAGTTGTAGTGCATCACAAGAAGCCGGCGCAAGCCGGCTTTTTTTATGCGCATCGTTTGGCAGGCAACATCCGTTACAATCAGGTCCATTCAACAATACCGTGCGCACCATGCTTGTTTTTTCTAAAGTTTTTGTCGGGAATCTTCATGTGGTCAAGCGCCCCTTCCTGGTGACCATCAGCTGCTGGTTCCTGGTCCTCGGCTCGCTGTCAGCGCTGGTGTCGTCCTACCTCGGTCGCAACGATCCCGCCATGCTGGCGGGAATGGGGTACAGCGTGATTCCCGCCGAGGTGCAATACGCGATTTTGATGTTTAGCATGGGCATTAACCTGGTGGCGGCGCTGGCCATGCTGCAAAGGCGGCGTGGCGCGCGCACCGTGTATCTGGCGTGGGGCGTGCTCGATATTGCGTTCTGTCTGGCGACCTTGCCGCTCAAGATGAACGTTTTGCCTGGCGCGCTCACGTTCGCCGTCATCTGCGCCTTCCTGTACAGTCCGAAATCGAATGCCTGGTTTTCGCCACGCAAGGCGGCCAATGATGCCTGCATGACGCCAGCTTGAGCACGGCTGCTTTCGTTCGCACGTTTTTCGCCCGCCTCCTGTCTTTTTATATTCCTATATAATCCCGCCCTTCCTTTGCAGTTTCATACTTGACTGCATCTGTTTCGGTATCTGCCGACCGCAACGCGCATCACCGCTTTCGTAGCACGCCAGGCGCTGGTTTACCAGCTGCTTGCGCAACCAGAAGGACCCCTATGACCGACCGCACTACCGCCACAGTACCCATGCCGGGCACTGCCGAATCTTCCATTTCCGAACGCCTTCCCGTCCTGGCCTTGCTGGCCCTGGCCATGACGGCGTTTCTCGCCCTCCTGTCGGAAACCTTGCCGGCAGGCTTGCTGCCGCAGATTGCCCGTGACCTGAATATTTCCGAAGTCATGACGGGCCAGCTGGTAACCGTCTACGCCATCGGCTCCATCCTGACGGCGATTCCCCTGACGGCGCTGACGAGCGGCTGGCGCCGGCGCAATGTCTTGCTGCTGGCCATCATCGGCTTTTTGATCTTCAATACGGCGACGGCCCTGTCGCCCAATTATATTGTCGCTCTGGCCTCGCGCTTCGTCACGGGCATGGCCGCCGGGCTGGCCTGGGGTTTGATGGCCGGCTATGCGCGCCGCATGGTGAGCGTGGAGCAGCAGGGCAGGGCGATGGCCATTGCCATGATCGGCACGCCGCTGGCCCTGTCCTTGGGCGTGCCGCTGGGCACCCTGATGGGCGGCGTGCTGGGCTGGCGCAGCATCTTCGGCATCATGTCGGGCCTGGCCGTGGTATTGGTCGCGTGGGTGCTGCTGGTCGTGCCCGATTATCCGGGGCAAAAGAATGGCGAGCGCCTGTCGATCCGCCAGGTATTCATGACGCCGGGCGTGCGGCCGATTCTGGCCGTCATCGTCGCCTGGATGCTGGCGCATAACATTCTGTATACCTACATCGCGCCATTCCTGGCGCCGTCCGGCTTGCGCCCCCGCGTCGACCTGGTGCTGCTCGTGTATGGCGTGGGCTCCCTGGCCGGCATCTGGCTGGTCAGCCAGCTGATCGACCGCTGGCTGCGCCCGTTGGTGCTGGGCTGCATCGCCGCCTTGGCCCTCGTGATGGTGGCGCTGGGGTTGGCGATGGACTCCCCCATCGTGATCTATGTCAGCATGGCCATCTGGGGCATCACCTTTGGCGGTGCCGGCACCTTGCTGCAGACGGCGTCGGCGGACGCGGCCGGTGACGGCATGGACGTGGCGCAAGCCATGGTGGCGACCATCTGGAACGTGGCCATCGCGGGTGGCGGCCTGGCGGGCGGCATGCTGCTCGACGGCTATGGCGCGACATCGTTCCCATGGGCCATGCTGGCCTTGCTGCTGGTGGCGTTGAGCATCGCCTGGTGCGCCCACCGCCACAGTTTCAAGCCGGGCCGGCGCAGCGGTGGCGCAGTCGTAGGCCACTAATAACATTGTTATTTATGATGACAGTGTATTGAAATGTGAGCAGATGTGACTGGCAAGCGCATTTTGTGACGATTTGTTAATTTGCGCCACGGGAATGAATGAGGCGTTAGAATCTACACAGTTTGACAAGTTTCTCAAGCGAAAGGGGTGACAAAACTGCCCCCTTCGCTGGCTGTCAGCCACATTAACTACCTAGGAGTACCCCATGACCGTGATGAAATCCGTCCTTGTTGCCGCCGCAGCCACCGTTGCCCTGAGCGCACAAGCTCAATCCCTGCCCACTTCCGGCACCCTGGTGGTCGTCCCCGCGTTTGGCGAAGTCAAGCATGTCAATGACCAGGTGGTCGCTACCCTGGCCGTCGAAGAACAGGACAAGGACAAAGCCGCGGCCGCGTCGCGTGTCAACCAGAAGATGAACAAGGGCATCGCCATCGTCAAGCAGGCCGATCCGTCGGCAGCGCTGAAATCGTATGGCTACTACACCTATCCCGTGTATCCGGAAGAGCGCCCATTGCCGGCTGGCGCCGTTGCCAAGCCGCGTTTGCCAACGGCCTGGCGTGTCGGTCAGTACCTGGAAGTGACGACGGCCAACCTGGCGTCCCTGCCCAAAACCGTGTCGGCGGCGCAAGGCGTGCTGACCCTGAACGGCTTGAATTTCGGCCTGAAGCCGGAAACCATCCGTTTGCTGGATGACCAGCGCATCGCCGCCACCTATAAAAACCTGAACGAGCGCGTGGCCGCCATCGCCAAGGCCATGGGCCGCAACGTTTCCGACGCCGTGCTCGATACGGTGGACTTCGAAGGTTCGGGCAATTACACCACGGAAAACCGTCCCGCCGCCGCACCGATGATGATGCGCAGCGCCAAGATGAGCGAAGACAGTACCGTCGCCGAACCGAGCTTTGAGCCGGGCGAAACGACGCTCGATATGCGTGTCGTCGGCAAGGTCAAGTTCAAGTAGGATTGTCAAAGTAGAAATATTTCCGCGTTAGACTGTTTTAAAAATCATGGGGCTGTTGGCCCCATGGTCGTTTTTGCCCCATATTTTCCAGGAGAACACCATGACCGTCATGAAATCACTGCTGGCTGCCGCCGCCGCTACCGTTGCCCTGGGCGCACAAGCCCAGGCCCTGCCCACCTCCGGCACCCTCGTGGTGGTGCCCGCCAACGGCGAAGTGGTGCATGCGAACGACCAGGTGACCGTCACCCTGGCCGTCGAAGAGCAGGACAAGGACAGGGCCGCCGCCGCCTCGCGCGTGAACCAGAAGATGAACCAGAGCGCGGCCATCGTCAAGAAAGCCGATCCGCAAGCCGTACTGAAGACCCAGGGTTACTACACGTATGCCGTGTACCCGGAAACGGCGCCATTGCCGCCGGGTGTCGCCGCCAAGCCCAGAGTGCCGACTGGCTGGCGAGTGGGCCAATATCTGCAGGTAACGACGACGAATCTGGCCGCCTTGCCGAAAACCGTGTCGGCTGCGCAAGGCGTGCTGACCCTGAACCGCCTGAACTTCGGCCTGGCGCCCGCCACCATCCGCAAGCTCGACGACCAGCGCATCGCCGCCGCCTACAAGAACCTCAACGAGCGCGTGGCCGCCATCGCCGGCGCCATGGGCCGCAATGTCAATGACGCCGTGATCGACACCATCGATTTTGAAGGCTCGGGCAACTATGCGCAGCGCGCCAACGTGGCCGGCGCGCGCGCCAGCATGAGCGCCGACTCCATGGGCTATGGCGGCAACCAGGTGGCCGAACCGAGCTTCGAGCCAGGCGAAACGACCCTGAACATGGGTCTGGTAGCCAAGGTCAAGTTCAAATAAGGCTTGAACAGGGATCAATATTGTCAGCTTGACGCCGCCGCGCTTTTCTTTGGCGGTGGCTCCTCTATAATGACAACATCGGCAGGCGCATGCCGTGACAGTCATGCGCCTGCCATCTGGCACCGATTCCCCCGCAGTACACAAGATATGGAACAACATGGCAAACTTCCCCCGTCGTAGAGGCAAGAACGGCACCCCCGCAGTCTCCAAAGCGTCCCGCTTCAGCAAATTCGTGCGCCAGCCGGTGACCGATGGCACTGGCAAGAAAACCTTGCGCCGCCGCGGCATCTATCTGTTGCCGAATGCCTTCACGACGGCAGCCCTGTTTTGCGGCTTCTACGCCATCGTCATGGCCATGAACCAGAAATTCGAACACGCGGCCTGGGCCATCTTCATCGCCATGATCCTCGATGGCCTCGATGGCCGCATCGCCCGCCTGACGAATACGCAGAGCGAATTCGGCGCCCAGTACGACAGCCTGTCCGACATGGTGTCGTTTGGCGCCGCGCCGGCGCTGGTGATCTACGAATGGTCGCTGCGCGGCATGGGCAAACTGGGCTGGCTGGCCGCCTTCGTGTATTGCGCCGGCGCCGCCTTGCGCCTGGCCCGCTTCAACACGAATATCGCCGTGGTCGACAAGCGCTTCTTCCAGGGCTTGCCCAGCCCGGCGGCGGCGGCCATGGTGGCCGGCTTCATCCTGCTCATGAACGACCTGGAATTTGCCGGCAACCAGCTGGCCTGGGTGTCGTGGACGATCGCCCTGTTTTCCGGCCTGACGATGGTCACCAACGTGCCGTTCTACAGCTTCAAGGATGTGAATTTCCGCAAGTCCGTGCCCTTCATCGTGGTATTCCTGCTGGCATTGTTCTTTGCGCTCATTTCCATCGATCCGCCGAAGGTGCTGTTCCCGATTTTCGTCGTGTATGGCCTGTCCGGCTACGCCGTGTTTTTCTGGCGCATGGCGAAGGGCAAGCCCGTCAGCATCATCCAGACCGACCCCGAGCATTAATGCGGCGAGTCGGTAGCGTCGCCAGTCTTCAGCCAGCCAGGAGCAGCCATGAACACCAGCAACCGACTCATCATTTTTGACACCACCTTGCGCGACGGCGAGCAATCGCCGGGCGCCTCCATGACGCGCGAGGAAAAGCTGCGCATCGCCAAGCAACTCGAACGCATGAAGGTCGACGTGATCGAGGCGGGCTTCGCCGCCGCCTCGCAGGGCGACTTCGAGTCGATACGGGCGATTGCCGGCGCCGTGCGCGAGTCCACCATCTGCTCGCTGTCGCGCGCCAACGACCGCGACATTGCCCGCGCCGCCGAAGCCTTGGCGCCTGCCGAGCGCAAGCGCATCCACACTTTCATCGCCACGTCGCCCCTGCACATGCAGATGAAGCTGCGCATGGCGCCCGAGCAAGTGCTGACGCAGGCGCAAAACGCCGTGCGCTTTGCGCGCCAGTTCACGGACGATATCGAATTCAGCCCCGAAGACGGCAGCCGCTCCGACGAAGATTTCCTGTGCCGCGTACTGGAGGGCGTGATCGCCGAAGGCGCCACCACCATCAATTTCCCCGACACGGTCGGCTACGCCGTGCCCGAAATCTTCGGCGCGACCATCAAGCGCTTGCGCGAACGCATCCCGAACTCCGATAAAGCCATCTGGTCCGTCCATTGCCATAACGACCTGGGCCTGGCTGTCGCCAATTCGCTGGCCGGCGTCATGATCGGTGGCGCGCGGCAGATCGAGTGTACTGTCAATGGCCTGGGCGAGCGGGCCGGCAACACGGCGCTGGAAGAAGTGGTGATGGCGCTGCGCACGCGCGCCGCCTACTACAATCTGACGGTGGGCATTGACACGACGCAGATCGTGGCCGCGTCAAAGATGGTGTCGCAGATCACGGGCTTTGCCGTGCAGCCGAACAAGGCCGTCGTCGGCGCGAACGCCTTTGCGCATGCGTCCGGCATCCACCAGGATGGCATTTTAAAGGCGCGCGAGACGTATGAAATCATGCGTGCCGAAGACGTGGGCTGGACGGCCAACAAGATCGTCCTGGGAAAACTGTCGGGGCGCAATGCCTTCAAGCAGCGGCTGCAGGAGCTGGGTATTTCTCTGGAATCCGAGGTGGAAGTCAACGCGGCCTTCCTGCGCTTCAAGGAATTGGCCGACCGGAAATCCGAGATTTTCGATGAAGACATCATGGCCCTCGTGAGCGAGGAGCAGCAGGCGCAGGAGAGTGAGCACTACCGTTTCATTTCTCTGATGCAGCAGTCGACGACGGGCGCCGTGCCCCATGCGCGCGTGGAGTTTCTCGTCGGCGGCGAACAGCGCAGCTGCGAAGGGCAGGGCGACGGCCCCGTCGACGCCACCGTCAACGCCATTGAAAGCGCGGCTGCCAGCGGCGCCGAGCTGGTCCTGTTCTCCGTCAATGCCATCAGCACGGGCACGCAGTCGCAGGGCGAAGTGACGATGCGATTGTCGCGCGACGGGCGCATCGTCAATGGCGTGGGCGCCGACCCGGACATCATCGTCGCGTCGGCCAAGGCGTATTTGTCTGCCTTGAACAAATTACACGCCAAGGACGAGCGTATCGACCCTCAGCCATAAGCCGGGGTCAGATCCGCCGGGTCTGACCCCAGAATTTGCATTTGGGGTGGTGCTAGTCTTAGTGCAAGACGCTCGTCACCAGAAAAACCGCCGCTCTTCCTTGTCCGGATCGGGCCCGTTCATCATCATGCGCACGATGCCGTCGTGGTCGAAGTGCACGTGCATCATGGAATCCCACACACCCGATTCCTTGTAGCGGTACGACCAGACGTAGAGCTTGGGCAGCGGCAGGTAGGATTTTTCCGTCGGGCGGCCCAAGGTGTGCAGCACGTCTTGCTGGGTCGACACGCCGACCTTGATGCGGGCAAAGCCCGGCGTGTCGAGCACTTGCTCGTAGGAAATTAACCTGTCGTCGGGGCCGAAGCGGGCCATATATGTGTACTGGCCGTACGGCCCCGTCGCGTATTCGAGTTCGGCGCCAGTGGGCAGCTGGTAGATATTGGTGGGCCGGCCCAGGCGCGCTTCCACGGCGGCGCGCGGCTCGCCCGGCTGTGGCGGCGGGACGTTCCAGCTGGCGCAGCCGGCCAGCGCGGCAAACAGCAGCGGTGTTGCTAATTTGAGCAGCTTTTTCATGTTTGACCTCCTGAAATGCAGGAAAATCCTATCATGCGCCGAGAAAAGGCCGCACGGCAGGATACAGGCGGGCGTTTTTCCGATATACTTGCGCGTCTGGTTGGAAGCATAGGCCAGTATTTTAATAATCGTAGTTCACGGTGGATAGGGTTCAGACTCTGTGCACCGCATGTGAAAGGTTTATCATGACAGTAGAAAACATCAACAAAGCCGCTATCATCGCGGACAACGCACGTGGTCAAAACGACACCGGCTCCCCTGAAGTGCAAGTTGCACTGCTGACAGCTCGCATCAACGAACTGAACGGCCACTTCAAAGCCCACTCGAAAGATCACCACTCCCGCCGCGGCCTGATCATGATGGTCAACCGTCGTAAGAGCCTGTTGTCCTACCTGAAGGCTAAAGACGCTACCCGTTATCGCGACCTGATCGCTAAACTTGGTCTGCGCAAGTAATTTTTGCCGTACAAGGTTTATACAGAAATGCCTGCGCCAGTTCGCTGACGCGGGCATTTTGTCATTTGAATTCCGGATTTTTGTCGAGAAGTACAGTATTCTCTACCGATATCATGTTTTAAAAGTAAAGTAGTAAAGGCGGCAACAGTGTTTCCGCCGCCTGTGGTGAGGTGAACGACAGCCCCTGAAAATCTGTCGGCAATTAGAAAAGGGATACCCCATGTTTAACAAAGTTACGAAAACCTTCCAGTACGGTCAACATCAAGTGACCCTGGAAACCGGCGAAATCGCACGTCAGGCATCCGGCGCAGTGCTGGTGTCGATCGAAGATACCGTCGTTCTGGCAACGGTGGTGGCACGCAAAGATGCCAAGCCAGGCCAGGATTTCTTCCCTTTGACGGTTGATTATGTCGAGAAAACCTATGCTGCCGGTAAAATCCCGGGCGGTTTTTTCAAGCGCGAAGGCCGTCCTTCCGAAAAAGAAACACTGACATCCCGCCTGATCGACCGTCCTATCCGTCCGCTGTTCCCGGAAGGCTACCTGAATGAAGTGCAAGTCATCATTCACGTACTGTCGGTCAACCCTGAAATCGATCCGGACATCGCCGCCATGATCGGCGCATCGGCTGCCCTGTGCGTATCGGGCGTGCCTTTCAACGGTCCTATCGGCGCCGCGCGCGTCGGTTACGCCAATGGCCAGTACATCCTGAACCCGACCGTCCAGCAACTGAAAACGTCGGAAATGGACCTGGTTGTCGCTGGTACCGAAACGGCCGTGCTGATGGTCGAATCGGAAGCGAAACAGCTGTCCGAAGAAATCATGCTGGGCGCTGTGGTCTTTGGGCACGACCAGATGAAAGTCGTCATCGACGCGATTCACGACCTGGTGCGTGACGGCGGCAAGCCGGAAGTGGAATGGGCGCCTGCGCCGAAAAACGAAGCACTGATCGCCCGCGTTGCGCATTTCGCCAACGCCAAGATCAATGACGCGTATCAAACCAAGGACAAGCAAGAGCGTACGGCCAAGCTGAAAGCGGCGACGTCGGAAGTGATCGCCGACCTGTCGGCTGAAGCGGCTGCTGCTGGCGGCGCGGCTATCGACAGCGCAGAAGTGAACAACATCCTGTTCGACATCGAAGCGAAAATCGTGCGTACGCAAATCCTGGACGGCGAGCCACGCATCGACGGCCGCGATACGCGCACCGTGCGTCCGATCTCGATCCGCACCAGCGTGCTGCCACGCACCCACGGTTCGGCCCTGTTCACGCGCGGCGAAACGCAAGCGCTGGTCGTGGCAACTTTGGGCACCGCCCGCGACAGCCAGAAGATCGATGCGCTGATGGGCGAGTTCACCGATTCGTTCATGCTGCATTACAACATGCCTCCGTTCGCCACCGGCGAAACGGGCCGTGTCGGTACGCCGAAACGCCGCGAAATCGGCCACGGCCGCCTGGCCAAGCGCGCGCTGATCGCAGCCCTGCCAGCAGCTGAAGAGTTCAGCTACTCGGTGCGTCTGGTATCGGAAATCACGGAATCGAACGGTTCCTCGTCGATGGCTTCCGTCTGCGGCGGCTGCCTGGCGCTGATGGATGCCGGCGTGCCGATGAAAGAACACGTGGCAGGTATCGCCATGGGCCTGATCAAGGAAGGCGGCAAGTTTGCCGTGCTGTCCGACATCCTGGGCGACGAAGATCACCTGGGCGACATGGACTTCAAGGTAGCCGGTACCCGCAACGGTATCACGGCGCTGCAGATGGACATCAAGATCATGGGCATCACCAAGGAAATCATGCAAGTGGCACTGGCGCAAGCCAAGGAAGGCCGCGAGCACATCCTGGGCGAGATGCAAAAAGCCATGCCGCACGTCAAAACCGAACTGTCCGATTTCGCACCGCGTCTGATCACCATCAAGATCAACCCGGAAAAAATCCGTGACGTGATCGGCAAGGGCGGCGCCGTGATTCGCGCGTTGACCGAAGAGACGGGCACCCAGATCGACATCAGCGACGAAGGCGTGGTCACCATCGCTTCCGTTGACGCTGCTGCCGGCCAGGAAGCCAAGCGCCGCATCGAAGAACTGACCGCTTCCGTCGAAGTGGGCAAGACCTACGAAGGCACCGTGCTGAAACTGCTGGACTTCGGCGCCATCGTGCAGGTCATGCCAGGCAAAGACGGCTTGCTGCACATCTCGCAGATCGCCAACGAGCGCGTCAACGCCGTGGCCGACTATCTGAAAGAAGGCCAGCTGGTGCGTGTAAAAGTTCTGGAAACGGACGACCGCGGCCGTTTGAAACTGTCGATGAAAGCTGCTGAAGGCAACGAAGCGCCAGCCGCTTAATTTCCTTCAGGTTCGCCTGAATGCGGCCTCGGCCGCATGATCAAAACCGCCAGCGCGCAAGCCCTGGCGGTTTTTTTTGCGCCGCGTTTGCGTTGCGTCGAAAGTGTGTGCCGACGTGTGCGCCGGCCTTGATCCAGCGCGTATCGGCCGCTGCCGCGCCTTGTAGATTCGAAAAGGGATCTTCCCCTGAACAAGTCTTCCAAGGAGATGCAGCATGCGCACATTCCGCGGGCTGGCCGCCGCCTTTTTGCTTGTCGTCGCACCGGCGTGGGCGCAGCTGGACAACGCGCCCACGCCGGTGCCGCTACCCATCCCCATCGCCGCCGCGTCCGCGGCCATGCCGGCGCAAGACCTCGACGCCTTGCGCGCCGTGCATGCGCGCGAAATCAATGACCTCAGCACTTTCAAGACGGCGGGCTTGCAGCGCGCAGCCATCGATCCCTATCTCGATAGTGGGCCAGGACAGCAATTCCTGCGCGAACTGCGCGCCGCCGATCCCGCTGCCCCGGCCGAGACGATTTATGCGCGGGCGGTAGAGCAGCTCGCTTCCGGCAGCACCTTGCCCGATTTGCAAGCCATGTCGGCCGGGCTGGTCAAAATCGTGCCGCATGGCCAGAACGTGTCGCCGTACTCGCCATATTTCACCACCAGCGCGCAATTGCAGCTGGCATCCAGCCGCTGCGCCACCCTGGCAGACTGTTTCGGTTTGCCCTTGAAGAGCGAGGCGCCGCTGTATGATGTGTATCAGATCATGCCCAAGGGCGCCGTCAACGTGTTCGTCAGCCAGGTGGCGCCGACGGAAGAGCTGGGCGGGCTGGTGCGGCGCAAGGGCGGGGCGCAACAATATCTATTACCCAATCGCAGCCTGTGGTCGGCCCCCGTGCTGATCGGCACGATCAAGAATTGAGGAGCGATGATGGATCAACAGAGCTTGCAAGCCCGTGCCGCCGAACTGGAACAAGTGCTGACCCGTCTGGCGCCCGCCGACGGGGAGGTGGCCGACCTCCGCAGCGCGCTCGAGCCGCTGCTGGCCCTGGCGGGCAGTGGGGGCTTGACCGCACCGCTGCCGTGGGGCGATATTCCTGGCGGGCGCTACTTTAATGAAGGCGGTCTGCGCCGCTATCCCGAGCTGGAGCAGGCATTTGCCCGCTTCCGCATCGAAGCGACGGGCGGCGACTCGCCGGCCCTGCGCAAGCTGCGCGGCGAGATATGATTAATATATGGTATCAATTGTTGTTTATGGGTAATTGACTGTCGGTATTGCTTGACGACAAAATCTTATTCCCCGACCATGGTGCATCCCTCCCGATTTCCTCTTTTTTATTGGATGCACCATGTTGTCCTCCCTTAAGGCGCGGCTGATCGCCATCGCCGTTTCCATCGTCGTGCTGGCCATGCTGGCCGTCGCCATCGCCAATTTCTTCACGACGCGGTCCAGCACCCTGGCCGCGCTCGACACGCAGATGCTGCAGTTGTCGCACAGCCACGCGCAGGCCATCGCCGAATGGCTGCGTTCCAAGCAAGCCGTCGTGGGCTCGCTCAAGCAGGGCGCCACGGCGGCCGATCCGCTGCCGGCCCTCAAGGCGGCCGAGCAGGCGGGCACCTTCGACATGGCGTATATCGGCTTTGCCGACAAGCACGCCGTCTTTTCGCAGGAGCGCAAGCGCGCCGCCGACTACGATCCCACGGCGCGGCCCTGGTACAAGCTGGCGTCCGAAGTGGGCGGCCCCATCATCACGGCACCGTATATCGGCGCCAGCACGGGCAAGCTGGTGGTGACGTTTGCCGAGCCGCTGGGCGGCAAGGGCAGCGTGACGGGCGTGATGGCGGCCGACGTGATGATGGATGCGGTGGTGCAAAACGTCGCCTCGATCAAGCCGACCGCATCGAGCTACGCCTTCCTCGTCGATGGCGGCGGCAAGATCATCGCCCACCCTGACGACAAGCTGACCCTGAAACCGCTGGCCGAACTGGACCCCGGCCTGAGCGCGCAGGCGCTGGCCGATATCGAAAAGAGCGGCGATGGTGCCGCCATTCGCCTCGGCGACCGTAACGGCATCTTGCATGTAAGCAAAGTACCGGGCAGCGACTGGTTGCTGGCGACCGTGCTCGACCGGGCGGAAGCGACGCAAGCATTGAGCTCCATGCTGCGCGCCTCGGCCTTGACGGCCTTGCTGGTGCTGGCCCTGGCCGCCACGGTATTGAGCGTGCTGGTGGCGCGCGCCTTGCGCCGCCTGGGTCTGGTGCGCGATGCGATGGAAGCGATCGCCACGGGCGACGGCGACCTGACCAGCCGCCTCGACGCGGAAGGAACGGACGAGCTGGCGCAGATCGCCAAGGCATTCAACTTGTTCGTCGAAAAGATCGCCACCGTGCTGGTGCAGATCCGCAGCATCAGCACGCTGGTGCGCAGCGAATCGGCCGATATTGCCGCCGGTAATGCCGACCTGTCTTCGCGCACGGAAGCGCAGGCGGGCGCGCTGGAAGAAACAGCCAGCTCGATGGATGAGCTGACGTCGACCGTCAAGCAGAATGCGGAAAACGCACATGCAGCCAATGAGCTGGCCGTGTCCGCCTCGGAAGTGGCGGCCAAGGGCGGCCGCGTGGTGCAGCAAGTGGTGGGCACCATGGCCGGCATCCAGGAAAGCTCGCGCAAGATCGTCGACATCATCGGCGTGATCGATGGCATCGCTTTCCAGACGAATATCCTGGCCTTGAACGCGGCCGTCGAGGCGGCGCGCGCGGGCGAGCAGGGCAGGGGCTTTGCCGTGGTGGCGTCGGAAGTGCGCAATCTGGCGCAACGCTCCGCCGGTGCGGCGAAGGAAATCAAGGAATTGATCGGCGACTCGGTCGAGAAGGTCGATGCGGGCGGCCGCCTCGTCAATGAAGCAGGCCAGACCATGGACCAGGTGGTGGCGTCGGTACAGCAATTGACGACCATCATGAGCGAGATCACGGTGGCCAGCCGCGAACAGAGCGCCGGCATCGGCGAGATCAATACGGCCGTCACGCACATGGATACCATGACGCAGCAAAACGCGGCCCTCGTCGAGCAGGCGGCCGCTGCCGCGGAAAGCTTGCAGGAGCAGGCCGTGGACCTGGCGCAAGCCGTCGGCATGTTCCGCCTGGGCGATGCCGGTCCTGCCGCGGCACACGCACCCGTGACGCGCCTCAAGGCCAAGCCAGCCTCTCTTGCACAGCGTGCGCCAGCCCGCGCGCTGTCGCCGAGCAAGCCCGTCAAGGCGGCCAAGTCCGGCGCCGACGAGTGGGAAGAGTTTTAAGGAGGCGCGTAGCGATCTGCACGTTCATCCGCGTTTTTGTCAGGCCAGCCTGCCAAAAATGCAGTTCGTCGCAATCGGCGTGCCTGCCGGGGGCGGTATGGCTATAGTGACACCATACCGCAAGCCCACTGCCAGACACCCGAGGAGAACAACATGAACGTCGCTAAAAACATGGAAGTCATTGCCGTTGCCGCCGCCATCCTGTTTGGCGTCAGCTGCTACGCCATCGCCCCGGCCGCTCCGGCCCTGCAAGTGGCCAGTTCCACGACCACCCTGGCCGCGCCAGTGGACAAGGCTGCCATGCAAGTGGTGGTCGTCAAGGCCAAGCGCCTGAGCACCGCCGAAAAAGCCCGTTTCGCCTGATTGATTGTCAGCCCGATTGTCAGCCGTTTTCGGCGCTGCTACAGTGTTGGTCAATGGCAATGCGCGCAAGCCCCACGAGGGTGCCGCGACACATAAAAACAAGATACCGAGGATGCACTACATGAAAAAGATACTGCAATTGGCGCTGCTGTTCCTGGCGACGTTGGGCCTGGTGCGCGGCGTAGCCGCGGAGACCCGCTTGCTGGAAATGCGCAACGTCGACGCCCGCGTGGTGCGTGTCAAGCTCGATGGCGTGATGGAAGTGCGTATTCGCCAGGGCAACGTGGCTTCGCTGAGCATCACGGCCGACAAGCGCTACATCGCCGATGTCAGCACGGCGCAAAGCGGCGATACCCTGCACATCGAAACGGAAGTGCGCGGCTTCAAGCTCGGCCCTTCGTCGATCCGCGCCGACCTGGTCCTGCCGAACTTGCGCGAGCTGAGTTCGGAAGGTTTTGGCAGCACGGACATTACGGGTTTCAAGGGCGAGGAACTGACCCTGTCGCTGGAAGGGGCGGGCAGCATCAAGCTGGTGGGCGACTACCGCAAGCTCAATGCCAGCCTGGGCGGCGTGGGCAGCATGCAGATCTGGATAGGCAATAATGAGCGTGCGGAACTGGACTTGCAGGGCGCCGGTTCCGTGGTGCTGGGCGGACGCGGGCGCATCCTGAAAGCGAGCCTGGGCGGCCTGGGCAGCCTGAATGCGCAGCAGTTCGAAGTCGATGCCGTCAACCTGGAACTGAGCGGCCTGGGCAATGCCACGGTGAATGCCCATACGAATGCCAAGCTGAACCTGAGCGGACTCGGTTCGGTGGTGGTGTACGGCAAGCCGGCCAACCGCGATGTCAGCGTCGAGGGCCTGGGTAA
Organism: Janthinobacterium lividum; assembly: GCF_011601275.1. Taxonomy (GTDB): domain Bacteria; phylum Pseudomonadota; class Gammaproteobacteria; order Burkholderiales; family Burkholderiaceae_D; genus Janthinobacterium; species Janthinobacterium lividum_E. The sequence continues at coordinate 19,682 of NZ_JAAOLY010000008.1, forward strand.
AGTCAGCTGGAAGTAAAAGCATCCTGCCGCAGGCTTTATTGGCAGAACAAGAATAAGTAGTCAGACCACATCCCATTCCGATGAAAAAACTGATCATTACATTACTCATGCTGTTGACGATACAGCTACCCGCGCGGGCTGGCTTCCTCGAAGGCGCCAGCGCCTACAACAACAAGAATTACGCGCTGGCCTACAAGGAAATCCTGCCACTGGCCAAGACCGGCAACGCTGATGCCCAGCACTTGCTGGGCTTGATGTATTACATGGGACGGGGCTTGCCGCAGGATTACAAGCAAGCCATGTTCTGGCATCGCAAGGCGGCCGACCAGGGCAAGGCCGACGCCCAGTATGTGGTGGGCGCCATGTATTACACGGGCAATGCCGTGCTGCAAGATCACAAGCAGGCCGTGGGCTGGTTCCGCAAGGCGGCCGAGCAGAACCACGCCGAGGCGCAGCAGGTGCTGGGCCTGATGTACCGCTATCACATGGGCGGCGTGCAGCAGGATAACGTCATCGCCTACATGCTGTGGAATCTGGCGGCCGCGAACGGCAACGCGAATGCGGCCGACCAGCGCGCCGCCGTGGTGCGCAAGATGACGCACGAGCAAGTCGAGGAAGGGCAGGCCCTGTCGGCGAAATGGAAGCCGGGCACGCCGCTGCCGCGCCAGTCGAAGACGGGCGGTGCCTAGGGCGGGAGGCTCCCTGCAAGGGTGGGCGGCTTGGCGTACAATCGCCGTTTTCCCTTGAAAGAGTCCCGCCATGCGTGCAGTTGCTATCAGCCAGCCAGGTCCCGCCGACGTCTTGCAGATCGCCGAGCGTCCCGTTCCCGCCTTCAAGGCAGGCGAATTGCTGATCAAGGTGCACGCGGCCGGCATCAACCGCCCCGACGTGCTGCAGCGCCTGGGCAAGTATGCGCCGCCAGCCGGCGCATCCGACCTGCCGGGCCTGGAAGTGGCGGGCGAAATCGTCGATGGCGATTTTTCCAATACTGAATTCAGCAAGGGTGACCTGGTCTGCGCGCTGGTGCAGGGCGGCGGCTATGCCGAATACTGCGCGGCGCCCGCCGGCCAGTGCCTGCCCTTGCCGCAAGGCTTGACGGCGCTGGAAGGCGCGTCCCTGCCGGAAAACTTCTTTACCGTCTGGAGTAATGTCTTCGACCGCTGCGCGCTGGCCGATGGTGAAACGTTACTGGTGCAGGGCGGCACGTCCGGCATCGGCGTGACGGCCATTCAATTGGCGGCCGCGCTGGGTCACCGCGTGTTCGCCACGGCCGGCAGCGACGAGAAGGCACGCGCCTGCGAAGCGCTGGGCGCCGAACGTGGCATCAATTACCGCACGGAAGATTTCGTTGCCGTCGTCAAGGAGCTAACCGGCGGCAAGGGCGTCGACGTCATCCTCGACATGGTGGGCGGCGACTACTTGCCGCGCGAAATCGATTGCCTGGCCGACGACGGGCGCATCGGCCTGATCGCCGTGCAGGGCGGCACCAGGGCGGAGCTGGACCTGGGCACCTTGCTGCGCCGTCGCTTGACGGTGACGGGTTCCACCTTGCGTCCCCGTTCGGTCGCCTTCAAGGCGGCCATCGCGAATCGCCTGCGCACGACCGTCTGGCCGCTGATCGAGGCGGGCAAGATCAAGCCCGTGATCTATAAAACCTTCCCATTGGAAAAGGCCAACGAGGCGCATGCCTTGATGGAGGCGAGCACGCATGTGGGCAAGATCATGTTGCAAGTTGTTTGAAACGGGGCACTGCCTGTTTGACCGGCATCGGTGCCGGAGTTAGAATGACGGGTTATTAGAATTTAGGCTACTATGCGTCGCAAACTCGTCGTCGGAAATTGGAAAATGAACGGCAGTCGCACCTCGAACGCGGTGTTATTGTCTGAAATAGTTGCTGGCCTGGCTGCCTCTGGCGCCGCCAGCGCCGTCTGTGTGCCTGCGCCGTATCTGGCGCAGTGCCAGGCGCAATTGGCAGGCACGGCTCTCGGCTGGGGTGCGCAGGATGTGTCCGCGCATGCCAGCGGCGCCTACACGGGAGAAATCTCGGTCGCCATGCTGCAGGATTTCGGCTGCGGCTATGTGGTGATCGGGCACTCCGAGCGCCGCGCCTACCATGGCGAGAGCGATGCGCAAGTGGCCGCCAAGACGGTTGCCGCGCTGGCGGCGGGCATCACGCCTATCGTCTGCATCGGCGAGACGCTGGCGCAGCGCGAAGCGGGCCAGACCGACGCCGTCGTGGCGCAGCAGCTGGGCGCTGTGCTGGCGGCGATTTCCGCCGACGACGTGGCGAAACTGGTGCTGGCCTACGAGCCGGTCTGGGCCATCGGCACGGGCAAGACGGCCACGCCGCAAATGGCGCAGGACGTGCATCAGGTATTGCGCGGCCAGCTGGCGGCAAAGAATGCGGTAGCAGCGGCCGGCGTACAGATCCTGTACGGCGGCAGCATGAAGCCGGAGAACGCAAAAGAATTGATGGCGATGCCGGATATCGATGGCGGTCTGATCGGTGGGGCAGCATTGAAGGCGGCGGATTTCCTGGCAATTATTCACGCCGCTGATTGAATTAATTTAAACTAAGAATGGAATTGCAATGAACATGATGTTCAATCTGGTAGTGGTAGTACAGGTTATTTCGGCATTGTCGATTATCGCGCTGGTGTTGTTGCAGCACGGTAAGGGCGCCGACATGGGCGCCGCGTTCGGTTCGGGCGCCTCGGGCAGCCTGTTCGGTGCGACGGGTTCGTCGAACTTCATGTCGAAATCGACGGGCGTCGCCGCCGCGATCTTCTTCGGTGCCACCCTGGCCCTGTCGCTGATGGCCAATCAGCGCGCCACGACGGTCGGCGGCGGCGTGATGGATAAAGTCGTCAAGCCAGTGCCGGTCACCGGCGCGGGCGCGATCCCGACGACGGTGCCTGCGGCAGCTCCGGCAGCGGCGGCACCGGTTGCCAGCACCCCGGCTGGCGCGATTCCAAAGTAATTTTGTAGGAACTCGATACCTCATCGAGAGTAATTCTCATTACGGGCAGATTATTGCTCAATGTTTCAGCAGCGCGGCAGGAAAAAATCGTGACGCGCTGGAAGATGTAAAAATTTATCGTTTTTATCTGTGTTTTGATGCATTTGTGCATTAACTTTAGCGGCAAAGCAGAGTAGAATACGGGCCTTACCGCCGACGTGGTGAAATTGGTAGACACGCTATCTTGAGGGGGTAGTGGCGAAAGCTGTACGAGTTCGAGTCTCGTCGTCGGCACCAGAAATCAGAAGCCAGCAACGGCGCACGAGCCATGGCTCGTACAAAGTTGCTGGCTTTTTTTACGAGGATGTGTCGTTCGATCCTGGTCTTAGCTTTGATTGGGGTCGTGCGTTAGATACGCTGCAAATGATCGCAGCGTCCTCATTTAACCGATCGTTCAATATAAGCTCATCAATCGTGAACCTCGAAAATTACTTCCCCGTCCTGCTGTTTATTATTATCGGCCTTGGTGTCGGTATCGCTCCCCAGCTCCTGGGGCGCCTGTTAGGTCCTAACAAGCCTGACGCAGCAAAACTCTCCCCGTACGAATGTGGCTTTGAAGCATTCGAAGACGCGCGCATGAAATTTGATGTGCGCTACTATCTGGTCGCAATCCTGTTTATTTTGTTCGATCTGGAAACGGCATTCTTTTTCCCATGGGGCGTTGCAATGCGCGACCTGGGCTGGGCCGGTTTCGTCACGATGATGGTGTTCATCGCTGAATTCGTGGTCGGATTTTGGTACATTTGGAAGAAAGGTGCCCTTGACTGGGAATAAGCCATGGCTATTGAAGGCGTATTAAGCGAAGGTTTCATCACCACCTCGGCCGACAAGCTGATCAACTGGGCGCGCACCGGGTCTATGTTCCCGATGACGTTCGGTCTGGCCTGCTGTGCGGTCGAAATGATGCATGTGGGCGCAGCCCGCTACGATATGGACCGTTTCGGCGTCGTGTTTCGTCCGTCGCCGCGTCAGTCCGACGTCATGATCGTTGCCGGCACCCTGTGCAACAAGATGGCGCCGGCCCTGCGCAAGGTCTACGACCAGATGGCGGAGCCACGCTGGGTCATCTCGATGGGGTCCTGCGCCAATGGCGGCGGGTACTACCATTACTCCTATTCCGTGGTGCGCGGTTGCGACCGCATCGTGCCCGTCGACGTGTATGTGCCTGGCTGTCCTCCGACCGCTGAAGCCTTGCTGTACGGCATCATGCAGTTGCAGAACAAGATCAAGCGTACCAGCACGATCGCACGCTAACCGGGCCGCTTCAGATTATGACAACACATTTAGAAGTATTGCAAAACGCCCTCGGCACTGCCCTGGGCGATCGCGTTAGCACGACGGTTGCGCTGGGCGAAGTCACCCTGGTCGTCAAGGCCGAGGACTACCTGGCCGTAATGCAGACCCTGCGCGACGATCCGACCTTGCATTTTGAGCAATTGCTCGACCTGTGCGGCGTTGACTACTCGACCTATGGCGATGGTAGCTGGGATGGCCTGCGTTTCGCGGCCGTCTCGCACTTGCTGTCGGTCAAGCACAACTGGCGCGTGCGCGTGCGCGTGTTTGCGCCCGACGACGACATGCCGCTGCTGCCATCCGTGGTGAACATCTGGCGTGCCGTCAACTGGTACGAGCGCGAAGCGTTCGACTTGCTGGGCATCCTCTTCGAAGGCCACAACGACTTGCGTCGCCTGCTGACTGACTACGGTTTCATCGGCCATCCGTTCCGCAAGGATTTCCCCGTCTCCGGCTATGTCGAGATGCGTTACGATCCGGAACAAAAGCGCGTGATTTACCAGCCCGTGACGATCGAGCCGCGGGAAAACGTGCCGCGCGTGATCCGCGAAGAACATTACGGGATGAAATAATGGCTGAGATTAAGAACTACACCCTGAACTTTGGGCCACAGCATCCGGCCGCGCACGGTGTGCTGCGCCTGGTGCTGGAGATGGATGGCGAAGTCATCCAGCGCGCCGACCCGCATATCGGCCTGCTGCACCGCGCCACCGAAAAGCTGGCCGAACAGAAGACCTACCTGCAATCCGTGCCGTACATGGACCGTCTCGACTATGTGTCGATGATGTGCAATGAACACGCGTACGTGATGGCGATTGAAAAGATGCTGGGCCTGGAAGTGCCGCTGCGCGCGCAATACATCCGCGTCATGTTCGACGAGATGACGCGCATCCTGAATCACCTGATGTGGCTCGGTACCCACGCGCTCGACGTTGGCGCCATGGGCCCGTTCCTGTATTGTTTCCGCGACCGCGAAGACTTGTTCGACGCCTACGAGGCAGTGTCGGGCGCGCGCATGCACGCGGCCTACTACCGTCCGGGCGGCGTGTACCGCGACCTGCCGGACGCGATGCCGCAGCACAAGGCGTCGATTATCCGCAATGCCAAGGCCATCGGCAAACTCAATGAAAACCGCCAGGGTTCCCTGCTGGACTTCATCGAAGACTTCGCGCGCCGCTTCCCGAACTCGGTCGACGAGTACGAAACGCTGCTGACCGACAACCGTATCTGGAAACAGCGTACTGTCGGCATCGGCGTGGTCTCGCCGGAAGATGCGCTGGCCATGGGCTTTACGGGCGCCATGCTGCGCGGCTCGGGCGTGCAGTGGGACTTGCGCAAGAAGCAGCCGTACGAAGTGTACGACCTGATGGACTTCGACATTCCTATCGGCACCAACGGCGATTGCTACGACCGCTACCTGGTCCGCGTGGAAGAGCTGCGCCAGTCGAACCGCATCATCAAGCAATGCGTGGAGTGGCTGCGCAACAATGAAGGTCCTGTCATGACCAGCAACCGCAAGGTGGCGCCTCCGGGCCGCGTCGACATGAAGACCAACATGGAGTCCTTGATTCACCACTTCAAGCTGTTTACGGAAGGTTTCCACGTGCCGCCAGGCGAGGCCTACAGCGCCGTGGAACATCCGAAGGGCGAGTTCGGCGTGTACCTGGTGTCCGATGGCGCCAACAAGCCGTACCGCATGAAACTGCGCGCGCCAGACTACGCCCACTTGCAGTCGCTCGACGAAATGGCGCGTGGGCACATGCTTGCCGACGCCGTGACCATCATCGGGACGCAAGACATCGTGTTCGGCAGTATTGACCGCTAAGAGGCAAAAAGTATGTTGTTATCAGAGCAATGCTATAAGAAAATTGACCGCGAGCTGGCCAAGTACCCGGCCGACCAGCGTCAGTCGGCCGTGATGGCCGCGCTGGCCCACGCCCAGGATGAACTGGGCTGGCTGGCGCCGGAAACCATGAAGGAACTGGCCGATTACATCGGCATGCCGGCTATTGCTGTGCAGGAAGTGGCCACGTTCTACAATATGTACAACGTGAAACCCGTGGGCAAGCACAAGATCACCGTGTGCACCAACCTGCCATGCGCCCTGTCGGGCGGCGTGCGCGCTGCAGAGTACCTGAAGCAGAAACTGGGCATCGATTTCCGCGAAACCACCGCTGACGGCCAGTTCACCCTGGTTGAAGGCGAGTGCATGGGTGCTTGCGGCGATGCGCCTGTCTTGCTGGTCAGTAATAAAACCATGTGCAGCTGGATGTCGAACGAGAAAATCGACGCCATGCTGGAGGAACTCAAGAAATGACGTCACTCCACAACCGCCATATCGATCCATTGATCCTGAAGGATCTGGATGGCAAGAACTGGCATTTGCAAGACTATGTGAACCGCGGCGGCTATTCGGCCCTGCGGCGTATCCTGGAAGAGAAAATCACGCCGGAACAGATCATCGCCGACCTCAAGGCTTCGTCCTTGCGCGGCCGTGGCGGCGCGGGTTTCCCTACCGGCTTGAAGTGGAGCTTCATGCCGCGCCAGTTCCCGGGCCAGAAATACCTCGTCTGCAATACAGATGAAGGCGAGCCGGGCACTTTCAAGGACCGCGACATCATTCGTTACAATCCCCATGCGCTGATCGAAGGCATGGCCATTGGCGCTTATGCGATGGGCATCACGGTGGGCTACAACTATATCCACGGTGAAATCTTCCAGGAATACCTGCGTTTCGAAGAAGCGCTGGAAGAGGCGCGCGCCGCCGGCTTCCTAGGCGACAAGATCATGGGCAGCGAGTTCTCGTTCCAGTTGCATGCGCACCATGGTTATGGCGCCTACATCTGCGGCGAAGAAACGGCTTTGCTGGAATCGCTGGAAGGCAAGAAAGGCCAGCCGCGCTTCAAGCCGCCTTTCCCTGCCTCGTTTGGCCTGTACGGCAAGCCGACGACGATCAACAACACGGAAACCTTCGCGGCCGTGCCATTCGTGCTGAACATCGGTCCAGAGAAATACCTGGCGATGGGCAAGCCGAACAACGGCGGTTCGAAGATCTTCTCGATCTCGGGCGACGTGGAAAAACCGGGCAACTACGAAGTGCCGCTCGGCACCCCGTTTGCGACCCTGCTGGAACTGGCAGGTGGCATGCGCGGTGGCAAAAAGATCAAGGCCGTGATCCCTGGCGGTTCGTCCGCTCCGGTGATCCGCGGCGACATCATGATGCAGACCGACCTGGACTACGACTCGATCGCGAAAGCCGGTTCGATGTTGGGTTCGGGCGCCGTTATCGTGATGGACGAAACACGCTGCATGGTAAAGGCGCTGGAACGCCTGTCCTACTTCTACTTTGAAGAATCGTGCGGTCAGTGTACGCCTTGCCGTGAAGGCACAGGCTGGATGTACCGCATGGTGCATCGCATCGAGCAGGGGCAGGGTCGTCCAGACGACCTGGACATGCTCAACTCGATCGCCGACAACATCCAGGGCCGCACCATTTGCGCGCTGGGCGATGCGGCTGCCATGCCGGTACGGGCCTTCATTAAGAATTTCCGTGAAGAATTTGAATATCATATCGAGCACAAGCATTGCTTAGTGCCCGCATATATCTAAGCTGCGTCAGGTAACGATCACCATGGTTGAAATCGAAATAGACGGCAAAAAAGTCGAAGTCCCTGCTGGTAGCATGGTGATGGACGCCGCCAACAAATTGGGAACCTACATTCCGCACTTCTGCTATCACAAGAAATTGTCGATCGCAGCGAACTGCCGCATGTGCCTGGTCGAAGTGGAAAAGGCGCCGAAGCCTTTGCCCGCTTGTGCGACCCCGGTCAGTGCCGGCATGATCGTGCGCTCCGCCAGCGATAAAGCTGTGCAGGCGCAAAAGTCGGTCATGGAATTCTTGCTGATTAACCACCCGCTCGATTGCCCGATCTGCGATCAGGGCGGCGAATGCCAGTTGCAAGACTTGGCAGTGGGCTACGGCAAGAGCGAATCGCGCTACAAGGAAGACAAGCGCGTTGTGACTCCGAAGGAAGCCGGTCCGCTGGTGTCCATGCAGGAAATGTCGCGCTGCATCCAGTGCACCCGTTGCGTACGCTTTGGCCAAGAAGTGGCCGGCGTGATGGAGCTGGGCATGATCGGCCGCGGCGAACACTCGGAAATCGTGTCCTTCGTCGGCCAGTCCGTCGATTCGGAACTGTCGGGCAACATGATCGACCTGTGCCCGGTTGGCGCACTGACCTCGAAGCCGTTCCGCTACAGCGCCCGTACGTGGGAACTGTCGCGCCGCAAATCGGTCAGCCCGCATGATGGCTTGGGTACGAACCTGATCGTGCAAGTGAAAGCTGGCAAGGTCAAGCGCGTGCTGCCGCTGGAAAACGAAGCCGTCAACGAGTGCTGGATCTCGGACAAGGACCGTTTCTCGTACGAAGCGCTGGACAGCGCCGAACGCCTGACGTCCCCGATGCTGAAACAAGGCAACGAGTGGAAAGAAGTCGATTGGCAGACCGCGCTGGAATACGTGGCGCACGGTTTGAAAAACATCAAGCACGAACATGGCGCCGACGCCATCGCCGCGCTGGCAACGCCGCATTCGACCGTCGAAGAACTGGTCCTGCTGCAAAAGGTAGCGCACGGTCTCGGCAGCGAGAACGTCGACTTCCGCCTGCGCCAGACCGACTTCGCGCTGGACGCTGGCGTCAAGCCATGGCTGGGTATGCCGATCAACGAATTTGGCCAGATCAAGCGCGCCTTCGTCATCGGCTCGTTCCTGCGCAAGGATCACCCATTGCTGGCCACGCGTTTGCGCGCGTCCGTCAAGGGCGGCGCCAAGCTGTCGATCCTGCACGCCTCGGACGATGATCAACTGATCACCATCGCCAACAAGATGATCGTCGCGCCAGGCGATTGGCTGGCGGCCTTGTCGGAAGTGGTTGTCGCTGTTGCGAAAGCCAAAGAAATCGCCGCGCCAAACGGTTTCGAAGCGGTTGCCGCATCGGACGTGGCAGTGGCCATCGCCGCCAGCCTGATGGCTGGCGACCATGGCGCAGTGCTGCTGGGTAACGCGGCAACGCAACATCCGCAAGCGTCGCAACTGCATGCTGCCGCGCAATGGATCGCCGAACAGACGGGCGCCAAGCTCGGTTACCTGACGGAAGCGGCCAACACGGTAGGCGCGCACCTGGTCGCCAAGCCGCGCGCCAACGTGCAAGCTGCCTTTGCCGTACCGAAGAAAGCCTACGTGCTGCTGCACGCCGAGCCGGAACTGGACGCCGCCAATCCACAAGCTGCCCGCGCCGCCCTGGATGGCGCCGAGATGGTCGTGGCCATGTCCGCCTTCAAGCACGGCATGGATTACGCCGATGTCTTGCTGCCGATCGCCCCGTTCGCTGAAACCTCGGGCACCTTCGTGAACTGCGAAGGCCGCGCGCAAAGCTTCAACGGCACCGTGAAACCGCTGGCGGAAACCCGTCCAGCCTGGAAAGTGCTGCGCGTCCTGGGCAACATCCTGGGCCTGGCCGGTTTCGACTACGACACTTCCGAAGCGATCCGCGACGAAGCGTTTGGCGCTGGCGTGACCGATCTGTCGGCACAGCTGAATAACATCGCCAAGAACGCACCGGAAGCGGCAACGTACGCGCCGGCTTCGCCTGCGCTGCAACGCATCGCCGACGTGCCGATCTACTTCGCCGACGCGCTGGTACGCCGCTCCGAACCGTTGCAACGCACGGTCGATGGCGCCGCGCCGCAAGCACACCTGTCCGCCGAACTGGCTGGCAAGCTGGGCATCAAGGCGGGCGACAAGGTCAAAGTGGCGCAAGGCTCCGGCAGCGCCATCCTGGTGGCGGCAATTCACGCCGGCCTGCCAGCCAATGTGGTCAAGGTGTCGGCGGCGCATGCCTCGACGGCTGGCCTGGGCGGCATGTTCGGTGACATCACAGTTGAAACAGCAGAGGGGAAAATCTGATGGCTCTGCCTGAATTTGTAAACGTCATCAACAGCAGCGGCCAGGATTTGCTGGGCGGCTCGTGGCCGTTCTTCTGGACCCTGATCAAGATCCTGTGCGTGCTGTTGCCGCTGATGGGCCTGGTTGCCTACCTGACCTTGTGGGAACGCAAGCTGATCGGCTGGATCCAGATCCGCGTCGGCCCGAACCGCGTGGGTCCGTTGGGCTTGCTGCAGCCGATCGCCGATGCGCTGAAACTCTTGTTTAAAGAGATCATCATCCCGTCCAAGGCCGCCAAGGGCCTGTTCGTGATCGGTCCGATCATGACCATCATGCCGGCCCTGGCCGCCTGGTCGGTCGTGCCCTTCGGTCCGCAAGCCGTGCTGGCCAACGTCAATGCCGGCTTGCTGATGCTGCTGGCGATTACCTCGATGGAAGTCTACGGCATCATTATCGCCGGCTGGGCCTCGAACTCGAAGTACTCGTTCATGGGCGCCATGCGCGCTTCGGCACAGATGATTTCGTATGAAATCCCGATGGGCTTCGTGATGGTCATCGTGCTGATGGTCTCGGGCAGCCTGAACTTCATCGACATCGTCGGCGGCCAGCAAATCGGCTTCTTCGCCGACAAGGGCGTCAACTTCCTGTCGTGGAACTGGCTGCCGCTGCTGCCGATGTTCGTCATCTATCTGGTGTCGGGCCTGGCTGAAGCCAACCGTCACCCATTCGACGTCGTCGAAGGCGAGTCGGAAATTGTGGCCGGCCACATGGTCGAGTACTCGGGCATGGCCTACGCCATGTTCATGCTGGCCGAATACGCCAACATGATCCTGATCGGCGCCCTGGCTTCGATCATGTTCCTCGGCGGCTGGTCCGCACCATTTGCCTTCCTCGAGTTCTGGGGTGGTTTCGGCGGCTTCTTCTGGCTGTTCGCCAAGACCTTCTTTATCGTGTCGGTGTTCATCTGGGTGCGCGGTACTTTCCCACGCTACCGTTATGACCAGATCATGCGCCTCGGCTGGAAAGTGTTTATCCCGTTGACGCTGGTCTACCTGGTCTTCGTCGCTGCCTGGATGCAGACATCCTGGAATATTTGGAAGTAAGAGAGTGCATACGAATGGATAAGGTAAAAGATTTCTTCAGCAGCCTCTTGTTAGGCGAGCTGATCAAGGGCATGGCGCTGACAGGCAAGTACATGTTTTCGCGCAAGATCACGGTGCAATTCCCGGAAGAGAAGACACCGATCTCGCCGCGTTTCCGTGGCTTGCACGCGCTGCGCCGCTACCCGAACGGCGAGGAACGTTGCATCGCCTGCAAACTGTGCGAAGCGGTTTGCCCGGCGATGGCCATCACGATCGAATCGGAACAGCGTGACGACGGCTCGCGCCGCACCACGCGTTACGATATTGACTTGACCAAGTGCATCTTCTGCGGTTTCTGCGAAGAGTCCTGCCCGGTCGATTCGATCGTCGAGACGCAAATCCTGGAATACCACGGCGAGAAACGCGGGGATTTGTATTACACGAAAGAGATGTTGCTGGCCGTAGGTGATCGTTATGAAAATGACATCGCCGCTGCGCGCGCCGCCGACGCACCTTATCGCTGATGGATGCGCCGTAGCCATTGGCTGCGGCGCGCCCCTCGTTCATCTGTACGTCTATTGGGTTTTTTATGGACTTTAAAACAATTTTGTTTTACGCCTTCGCGCTGATCTTGATTCTGGCAGCGACGCGCGTCATCACGGCCCGTAATCCGGTCCACGCAGTACTGTTCCTGGTACTGTCCTTCTTTTCCGCGGCGGGCATCTGGATGCTGCTGCAAGCTGAATTCCTGGCCATCGTGCTGGTATTGGTGTACGTCGGCGCCGTGATGGTGCTGTTCCTCTTCGTGGTCATGATGCTCGATATCAATATCGACCGCATGCGCGAGGGCTTCTGGGGCTATCTGCCTTTGTCGGTGACGGTGGGCGTGATCATCGTGCTGGAAATGGCCGCTGTCCTGTGGCACGGTTTCCGTAACTTTGCCCCTAGCATCGCGCCGGTCAACGTCAACCTGGGCGGCACCAAGGAACTGGGCCTGCTGATCTACACGAAATACGTGTTTGCCTTCGAGATCGCTGCCGTCGTGCTGTTGGTGGCCATCGTTGCCGCCGTCGCGCTGACCCTGCGCAAACGCAAGGACACCAAGCATTTTGCTCCGGGCGATGCCGTGCGCGTCAAGCGCAACGACCGCCTGAAGATCATCAAGATGGACGCGGTTGTCGAGCGTCCTGCGGCTGAGCCGGAAGTTAAGGAGGCACCATGACATTATCGCTCACACATTTTTTGGTCCTGGGCGCGATCCTGTTCGCAATCTCGATCGTCGGTATTTTCCTGAACCGCAAGAACATCATCGTATTGCTGATGGCAATCGAATTGATGCTGCTGGCGGTGAATATGAATTTCATCGCGTTCTCCCATTTCATGGGCGACGCGGCCGGTCAGATCTTCGTTTTCTTCATCCTGACGGTTGCCGCCGCTGAGTCGGCTATCGGTCTGGCTATTCTGGTGGTGATGTTCCGTAATCTGGATACCATCAACGTCGAAGACCTGGACAGCCTCAAAGGCTGATGTTTTTCAGACTCGATCTCTCGAATAATAACGATTAAGGTTCATCATGGCGGGGCAACTCCTCAACCCTAACCTCCTTCTTGCCGTACCGCTGGCGCCGCTGGCCGGTGCCGCGATTGCAGGCTTGCTTGGCACCCAGTTCCTGGGTAATTTGGTCGGACGCAAGACGTCGCATACCGCGACGATCCTGGGCGTACTGATTGCGTTCATCCTGTCCGTGCAGACACTGCTGGCAGTGATGGATGGCGCGACATTCAATGGCACGATCTATAACTGGATGACGATCGGCACCCTGAAGATGGAAGTGGGCTTCCAGATCGATTCGCTGTCGGCGATGATGATGTGCGTGGTCACCTTCGTTTCCCTGATGGTGCACATCTACACGATCGGCTACATGAAGGACGATGAAGGCTACAACCGCTTCTTCGCCTACATCTCGCTGTTCACGTTCTCGATGCTGATGCTGGTCATGGCCAACAACTTCCTGCAACTGTTCTTCGGTTGGGAAGCCGTGGGCCTGGTCTCTTACCTGCTGATCGGTTTCTGGTACCAGCGTCCGACGGCCATCGTGGCCAACATGAAGGCTTTCCTCGTCAACCGCGTGGGCGACTTCGGCTTCATCCTCGGCATTGGCCTGCTGCTGGCATTCGCCGGCACCATGAACTACCAGGAAGTATTCGCCAAGAAAGACGAACTGGCGCTCTTGAGCCTGCCAGGTACCGACTGGGCCCTGCTGACCGTGGCCTGCATCTGCCTGTTCATCGGCGCGATGGGCAAATCGGCGCAGTTCCCGCTGCACGTGTGGCTGCCTGACTCGATGGAAGGTCCTACCCCGATCTCGGCACTGATCCACGCCGCGACGATGGTGACGGCCGGTATCTTCATGGTCTCGCGCATGTCGCCGCTGTTCGAACTGTCCGACACGGCACTGTCCTTCATCCTGGTGATCGGCTCCATCACGGCGCTGTTCATGGGCTTTTTGGGCATCATCCAGAACGACATCAAGCGCGTTGTCGCTTACTCGACCCTGTCGCAGCTCGGCTACATGACCGTCGCGCTCGGTTCGTCCGCGTACTCCGTGGCCGTGTTCCACCTGATGACGCACGCATTCTTCAAGGCACTGCTGTTCCTGGGCGCCGGTTCCGTCATCATCGGCATGCACCACGACCAGGACATCCGCAACATGGGCGGCCTGCGCAAGTACATGCCGATCACCTGGATCACGTCACTGGTCGGTTCGCTTGCCCTGATCGGCACGCCGCTGTTCTCCGGTTTCTACTCGAAAGACAGCATCATCGAAGCCGTCGAAGCGACGCATATCTGGGGCGCTGGCTTTGCCCAGTTCGCCGTGCTGGCTGGCGTGTTCGTCACCGCCTTCTACTCGTTCCGCATGTACTTCCTCGTCTTCCATGGCAAGGAACGTTTCGGCCAGGCGCATGCGCACGGCCATGACGACCATCACGCACCGAAAGCGGCCCATGGCGCGCACGGCGATGCTCATGATGACCATGGTCATGAAGAAGAGGAAGACGACCACGCGCACCACGGTCTGGAACCTGGCCAGAAGCCGCACGAGTCCCCGTTCGTCGTCTGGTTCCCGCTGGTGATGCTGGCGATCCCGTCGCTGATTATCGGTTACCTGACGATCGGCCCGATGCTGCATGGCGATTTCTTCAAGGGCGTGATCTTCGTCGGCGAAAACCATCCAGCAATGGAAGAGTTGTCGCATGAATTCCACGGCGCAATGGCGATGGCGATCCACGGCCTGTCGACGGCACCGTTCTGGCTGGCATTGTCCGGCGTGGTGGCAGCTTACTACTGCTACATGGTCAACCCGCGTGTGCCGGCCTGGTTCTTTGCCAAGTTCCACGCGATCCACACCCTGCTGGACAACAAGTACTACATGGACAAGTTCAATGAAGTCGTGTTCGCCGGCGGTGCCCGCTTGCTGGGTAATGGCCTGTGGAACTTCGGTGACAAGAAGCTGATCGACGGTTTCGTCGTCAATGGTAGCGCCAAGGTCGTCGCCTGGCTGTCCTCGCTGTCGCGAGTGCTGCAGACCGGCTACATCTATCACTATGCATTCGTGATGATCCTGGGCGTGCTGGGCTTCCTGATCTATTTCCTGCCATTCTGGCCCGCTAAGTAAGCTGACCTGATAAAAGAATACTGAGAACCATGATGCAGTCTACGATTTCTACATTACCTCCTTACCTGAGTCTGTCGATCTGGGTGCCGATCATTTGCGGCGTCCTGATCCTGGCTCTCGGCCGTGACAGCAAAGCGGGCTTTACCCGCTGGCTGTCGCTGGCTGGCGCCGTGCTCAGCATGCTGTGCACCTTGCCGCTGATCCAGCATTTCGACAACGCCGCACACGGCATGCAATTCGTCGAAAAAGCACCGTGGATAGCAACCTTCAATATCTGGTACTCGCTGGGTATCGACGGCCTGTCGCTGTGGTTCGTGCCACTGACGGCATTCATCACGGTCATCGTCGTCATTTCGGCTTGGCAAGTGATCGAGAAGCGCATCGCCCAGTACATGGGCTCGTTCCTGATCCTGTCGGGCCTGATGATCGGCGTGTTCTGCGCGCTGGACGGCTTGCTGTTCTACTTCTTCTTTGAAGCAACCCTGATCCCGATGTTCATCATCATCGGTATCTGGGGCGGTTCGAACCGCGTGTACGCGTCGTTCAAGTTCTTCCTGTACACCTTCTTCGGTTCGCTGCTGACCTTGGTTGCCATCATCTACCTGCGCAATGTGTCGGGCACCTTCGACATCCTGGCCTGGCATGCGTTCAAGCTGACGATGAACGAACAGATCTTCATCTTCCTGGCCTTCCTGATGGCGTTTGCCGTCAAAGTGCCGATGTTCCCCGTCCATACGTGGTTGCCGGACGTCCACGTGGAAGCGCCAACGGGCGGTTCCGCCGTGCTGGCCGCCATCATGCTGAAACTGGGCGCCTACGGCTTCCTGCGTTTCTCGTTGCCAATCACGCCTGACGCCAGCCACTACCTGTCGGGCTTCATGATCACCTTGTCGCTGATCGCCGTCATCTACATCGGTCTGGTTGCCCTGGTGCAAACCGACATGAAAAAACTGGTCGCCTATTCGTCGATCGCGCACATGGGTTTCGTGACCCTGGGCTTCTTCATGTTCAACGACATCTCGGTGCAGGGCGGTATCGTGCAGATGGTCTCGCACGGCTTCATCTCCGGTGCGATGTTCCTGTGCATCGGCGTGCTGTATGACCGTATGCATACCCGCAACATCGCCGACTACGGCGGCGTCGTGAACCGCATGCCGAAATTTGCCGCCTTCTTCGTGCTGTTCTCGATGGCCAACTGCGGTTTGCCAGCCACGTCCGGCTTCGTCGGCGAGTTCATGGTGATCCTGGGCGCGGTGAAATACAACTTCTGGATCGGCTTGCTGGCTGCAACGGCACTGATCTGGGGCGCGGCGTACTCGCTGTGGATGGCCAAGCGCGTGGTGTTCGGCAAGATCAAGAACAAGCATGTGGCCGAACTGACCGACATCAACAAACGTGAATTCTTCATGCTTGCTGTGCTGGCCATCGCCGTGCTCGTGATGGGCCTGTACCCAGCCCCGTTCACCGACACGATGCAAACTTCGGTTGCTGACCTGCTGCAGCATGTCGCCACCAGCAAGTTGCCTTAAATAGAAGACCGATAACATGACTAATGCACCTAATCTGGTACCGCTGTACGCGGAAATCTTTCTGCTGATCGCCACGTCGGCGCTCTTGCTGATCGATATGTTCTTGCCTGCGGCGAAGCGTTCGATCACCTATGCGCTGTCCTTGCTGACCTTGGCAGGCTGCGCCTTGCTGACCGTGGGTGACTTCAACGCGGGCACCACCGTCTACACGTTCCATAACATGTTCGTGTCGGACCCGATGTCGCAGCTGCTGAAACTGTTCTCGTATGGCGCCGTGGCGCTGACCCTGATCTACTCGCGTGCCTACGCTACCGACCGCAACATGCTGTCGGGCAACCTGGGCGGCGAGTTCTACGTGCTGGCCCTGTTTGCACTGCTGGGCCAGATGATCATGATCTCGGCCAACAACTTCCTGATCATCTACCTGGGTCTGGAACTGATGTCGCTGTCGCTGTACGCACTCATCGCTTTGCGCCGTGACAATGCCAAGGCCACGGAAGCGGCCATGAAATACTTCATCCTGGGCGCGCTGGCTTCCGGTTTCATGTTGTACGGTATCTCGATGCTGTACGGCGCGTCCGGCACGCTGGACCTGGGCGAACTGCGCGTGGCGCTGGAAAACGGCAAGACCAACGGCACCATCATGGTCTTCGGCCTGGTGTTCCTCGTTGCGGGCCTGGCCTTCAAACTGGGCGTCGTGCCATTCCACATGTGGGTGCCTGACGTGTATCAAGGTTCGCCGACGGCCGTGACCTTGCTGCTGGGCGGCGCGCCGAAACTGGCCGCGTTTGCCATCACCCTGCGTTTGCTGGGCGAGGGCTTGCTGCCGATGGCGCATGACTGGCAGCAAATGCTGCTGGTGCTGGCCGTGATGTCGCTGGCCATTGGTAACTTCACCGCCATCGCGCAAACGAATCTGAAGCGCATGTTGGCGTATTCGACCATCGCGCAAATGGGCTTTGTTCTGCTGGGCTTGCTGTCCGGTACCGTTGATGCACCGAACAACACCCTGAACGCGGCTGGCGCAGCCACCGCCTACGGCGCCTCGATGTACTACGTCATCACCTACGTGTTTACCACCCTGGGTACCTTTGGCGTGATCATGTTGCTGGCACGTAATGGTTTCGAAGCAGAAGAACTGGCCGACTTCAAGGGCCTGGGCAAACGCAGCCCGATCTTCGCGCTGGTGATGACCCTGTTCATGTTCTCGCTGGCTGGCGTGCCGCCGCTGATGGGCTTCATGGCCAAGTACTCGGTGCTGGCCTCCGTGCTGGCCACGGGCCAGCTGTGGCTGACCATCGCCGCCGTGCTGTTCTCGCTGATCGGCGCCTTCTACTACCTGCGCGTCGTGAAAATGATGTGGTTCGACGAGCCGACCGATAGCAACGCGCTGGTCGTGCATGGCGACATGCGCGTCGTGCTGGCCCTGAACGGCGTGTTCGTCCTTGCGCTGGGCGTGATGCCTAACAGCATCCTGGCGGCTTGCGCTTCGGCCATCACCAAGACCCTGGCGTCCTGACCGATGGATGTCACCGTCTCGAGCTGGCTGGTGATCGCCCTGGGCATTCTGGGCGCCAACCTGCCTTTCTTGAACGAGAAACTGTTTGCCGCCGTGCCCCTGAAAAAGGCGGCGCAAGCGGAGCAGGGCTGGCGCAAGCCGCTGGCGCTGCGCCTGCTGGAGATGGTGATTCTGTACTTCATCGTCGGCGCCGTGGCGTTCGCGCTCGAAGCGCGCATCGGCAACGGTTTCCCGCAGACGTGGGAGTTCTACGCCATCACCGGCTGTCTGTTCCTGGTGCTGGCTTTCCCAGGTTTTGTAGCACGCTACCTGCGCAAGCGCCGCTAGAACGCTGACCAAACCTGCTGCGCGTCGCGCTTTGCGGCCTGCGATGCTCACTGTGCTACAGCACAGTTCCGCTTCTCAGCCACAAATCACTGCCGCTCGCGACGGTTTTGTCAGTGTTCCTCCCCTCCGAAAGCGGCGCCTCTGGCGCCGTTTTTTATTGAATAAAGGAATTCCATGGATACGAATCTGATTGAAACCAAGGTGGACGGCGAGCTCGTCTACCAGGGCGGCTTCCTGCGCGTGCAGCGCGACCGTGTGTCTCTGCCGGACGGCAAGATCACGGCGCGCGAATTCGTCCTGCATCCGGGCGCCGTCGTCATCCTGCCGCTGCTCGACGATGGCACGGTGCTGATGGAGCGCCAGTACCGCTATCCGCTGGACCGGGTTTTCATTGAATTCCCGGCTGGCAAGATCGACGCGGGCGAATCGCACCTGGCGTGCGCCCAGCGCGAGTTGCTGGAGGAAACGGGCTACACGGCCAGCGACTGGCAATTCGTCTCCACCATCCACAACGCCATCGCGTATTCGGATGAACACCTGGAACTGTTCTTGGCGCGCGGCCTGGTCGCCGGCGAACGCCAGCTCGATGAAGGTGAATTCCTCGAGATATTTACGGCCACCGTGCCGCAGCTGCTTGACTGGGTCAAGGATGGCACGATCACGGACGTGAAAACCGTCATCGGCATCTTCTGGCTCGACAAGATCACCAGCGGCGTCTGGCAGCCGGCCTGATACAGCGCATGCGCACGGCAATCTTCCTGCTGCTGGCCTCGGCCAGCCTGGGCGCACACGGGGCCGCGCGCACGCCATTCCAGGTACGCTGCGAAGACACGATCAGCAAGACGGTGTCCGTGCTGACGGCGCAGCAGAATGGCTATTCAATCGACACGCATCTGCCGTACAAGGCGCTGACGGTGATGAAGGGCACGGCGCGCGCCAACACCTGGGTGCTGGGCTTGACCAAGACGGATTCGCGCGTGGCCATCGCCCTGGCCGGCCCCATGCTGCAAGACCCGGCCAGCGGCTATGAATGCGTGGCGCCGCAGATTACCGTGTCCCTCACGTATGCGCCCGTGGTGATCTATATCGGCCGCGAGTTTGCCCCCGGCACTTGCGCGTATGATGAGATACTCGCGCACGAGCTGCGGCACATGAAAACCTATATGGAACACTTGCCGCGCGTGGAAAAGACTGTGCGCGCCGCACTGGCCAAACGCTTCGAGGCGCGGCCCCTGTACGCGCCCAGCGGCACGGCCAAGGCGGCGCTGGCGCGCGAGATCGACACGGGCTGGCTGCCCTACATCAAGGCCGAAATGCGCAAGGTGGAAACCTTGCAGGCGGCTATCGATTCTCCACAGGAATATGCGCGCCTGGGCAAGGCGTGCAAAGGTGAAATCCAGAACATCCTGGCGGGCAAGGCAGCGCCCGCCAACTAGACAAGGAATGGCATGACAGCAGCACCGAACACCGTCCGTTACTTTGCGCTGATCCCCGCCGCCGGCGTGGGCGCGCGCATGGAAGCGGGCAGTCCCAAGCAATATTTAACCATCGCCGGCAAACCCATGCTGCGCCACGCGCTCGACGCCTTTCTTGCCAGCCCCCTGATCGCGCACACCTATGTCGTCGTCAGCGCCTACGATGGCGTGATCGACACGGTTGTACCGGAGCACGGCGTGACTGTGTTGCGCTGCGGCGGCGCCACGCGCATGGAAAGCATCCTCAATGGCTTGCGCGCCTTGCACGGCAGCATCGCTGCCCACGACCAGGTGCTGGTGCACGACGCGGCGCGACCCGGCCTGACGCCGGCGCTGATCGAAAAGCTCATTACCGAAGTCGGTGAACATCCGGCCGGCGGCTTGCTGGCCTTGCCCGTGGTCGACACCGTCAAGCGGGCAGGGCCCGCCAATGTGTCAGCGCAGACGGTGCCGCGCGACCATCTATGGCTGGCGCAGACGCCACAAATGTTCAGCTATGCGCTGCTGCACAAAGCCTTGTCCGAAGCACCCGACCCGCAAGCGATCACGGACGACGCTTCCGCCGTCGAAGCGCTGGGCCTGGCGCCCAAATTGATCGAGGGCCACCCGCGCAACCTGAAGGTGACCCTGCCGCGCGACATCCACACGGCCGAGCTGTATTTGGCCCATCCTTGAATTCCAGAGAGACCCGCATGAACCCAACGACTCCCGACCTCCCATTTCGCATCGGCCAGGGCTATGACTGCCACGCGCTGGTGGAAAACCGCGACCTGATCATCGGCGGCGTGAAGATTCCCCATCACTTGGGCTTGCTCGGCCATTCCGACGCGGACGTGCTGCTGCACGCCATCACGGACGCCATCTTCGGCGCCGCCGCCCTGGGCGACATCGGCCGCCACTTCCCCGACACGGACGCGCAATTCAAGGGCGCCGATTCGCGCACCCTGCTGCGCGAAGCCGTGCGCCGCGTGCAAGCCACCGGCTATGTGATCGGCAACATCGACGCCACCATCATCGCCCAGCGCCCGAAAATGGCGCCGCACATCGCCGCCATGTGCGCCAACGTGGCCGAAGACCTGGGCGTTTCCGTGGGACAGGTCAACATCAAGGCCAAGACGAATGAAAAGCTCGGTTACCTGGGCCGTGAAGAGGGCATCGCGGCCGAGGCCGTGGCCTTGCTGCTACGCGCTTGAGCGTGTCCGGCAGCGCTTTTTAATGATCGGTGAGCTGTTGTTCGCTGCGGGCACTGTCAGCCTGCCGGTGATTGGTGGCGAAGCCAGCTATGGTATCGGCGTCTTCCACGCGGCCGCCGGCGATCCGGTGGCGCTGGTGCAGACGGGCGGTGCCATCAAAAGCACGCCACGCGCGAAATACTATCTGGTGTATTGCTGATCGCATGAAAGCGGCGGCGCGTCCGCCGTGCAAGATGTGATATTTTAGAAGGCGGCGCGATGGCAAAGACCATCCCGGCCGCCTTTTTTCATTGACGAAACAGGAGAATTCCCGATGCCAATCATCAAGCGTACATGCCTTGCCAACGCATTGCTGCTGGGAGCCTTCGCGGCCTGCGCCATGCCAGCCCACGCCGAACTGCAAGCCACGGGCGTGCCGCCCGCCGCCAAACAGGGCTGGAAGGCCGAGACCGTCACGCAGGGCGTGCGCCAGCCGTGGGGCATCGCCTGGCTGGGCGAGGGGCGCGCGCTCGTCACCAGCAAGCAGGGGACCTTGCATCTGTTGAATGGCAAGAAGTTCGAGGACGTTGCGCTGGAAGGCATGCCCAAGGTGTTTACGGGCGGGCAGGGCGGCCTGCTCGATATCGTGATTCACCCGCAGGATGCGGGCAAGGCCGCGCCACGCGTCTACATGACGGTGTCGACGGGCACGAATGACGCGAATCGCACGACCCTGGTGCGCGGCGTGTTCGACGGCAAGAAGGTGACGGGCATCCAGACCCTGTTCAAGGTGGCCGCCGACAAGAGTGGCGGCCAGCATTTCGGTTCGCGCCTGCTGTGGCTGCCGGATGGCACTTTGCTGATGAGCGTGGCCGATGGCGGCAATCCGCCGCTGCGCATTGGCGACCGCCTGGCGCGCGAGCAGGCGCAAAACCTGGCGACGCACCAGGGTTCCATCCTGCGCCTGACGGAAGACGGCAAACCAGCGCCCGGCAACCCGCTGGCGGCCAAGGGCGCCTTGCCGGAAATCTGGTCGTACGGCCACCGCAACGTGCAGGGCCTGGCGCTTGATCCGGCTTCCGGCCGCGTGTGGGCCACGGAACACGGGCCGTATGGCGGCGACGAGCTGAATCTGGTGACGGCAGGCGGCAACTACGGCTGGCCTTTGCAAAGCTATGGCGCCGACTACAAGACGCATGAACCCGTCGGCAAGCACGAAGTGGCGGGCATGCTCAATCCAAGCGTGGCCTGGGTGCCGTCGCCGGCGCCGTCGGGGCTGGCCGTCTACACGGGCGACAAGATCGCCGCCTGGCGCGGCAGCATCTTCAGCGGCGGCCTGGCGGCCAAGGATATCCGCCGCATCGCCGTCGATGCCAGCGGCAAGGTGACGGGACAGGACCGCCTGGACATCGGCGCGCGCGTGCGCGACGTGCGGCAGGGGCCGGATGGCTACCTGTATGCGCTGACGGATGAGGACAATGGCCGCTTGCTGCGCATCGTGCCGCAGTAACACGGCAGGCGCCGTCTTCGCTTAAGATGGCGCCTTTACTTCATTCAAGGTGGCGGCATGGCCCGTGATACTTATGCATACCGGCACGTTGCCGTCGAATCGCGCGCCGTCAACGGCCGCGTGGAAATCCGCCCCGTGCCAGACCAGGCCTTTTCGCCCGAGCTGGCCGTGCAGTGTTCGCGCCGCCTGGCCGACCTGCAGCGCTATCCGTTGGGCAGCCGCTTTTTACTGTTTGCCAAGCTGACGGACCGCCTGGGCGGTATTCCCTTCCTGTATGCGTATCACGGCGACGCGGACGTCGTGATGACGCCGGCCGAAGTGACGAAATTCCTCGGCGAATTCCGCCGCGGCCGTATCTGATTTCTACGATGCGATGCAGGCCGCGCCAGCCTTGGCGCTGGCCTGCGGCTTGCCGAAGATGGCGATCGTCAAGGCGCAGCCGAGGGCGAACAGTCCACCGACCACCATCGCGCTCGATACGCCCAGTCGGTCGACGGCCATGCCGCCCAGCAACGCTCCCGACGCCAGCGACACTTGCACGATGGCGACAAACAGCGCGCTGCTGCCTTCCATCAAGTGGGGCGCCGCCTTGAACATCCACGTCTGCACGGCGATCGGCATGGCGCCGAAACCGAAGCCCCACACGGCCACCAGCAGCATGGCCGTTAGCGAATGGCTGCCGAATGCGGCCAGGGCCAGGGTGGACAAGCCCAGCACGGCGCCCGTCACCATCAGCGCGGCCCGTTCGTAGCGGCCGGCGGCCCAGCCGCCCGCGAGATTGCCGATGAAGCCGGACGCGCCGTACACGAGCAGCATGGCGCTGACCGTGCCGGCCGCCAGGTGCGACACTTGTGTGAGGAACGGCGCGATATACGTGTAGGCGGCGAACTGGCCCGTGAAGATCATCGCGGTGGCGATCAGGCCCAACCTGGCCTTGGGGATGCCGAATATCATCGGCAACTGGCGCAAGCGGATGGCTTGTGTCGGCGGCAGCTTGGGCAGCAGCAGCAACTGGCCGATGAAGACCAGCACGGCAATGGCGCTGGCTGCGCCGAAAGCGACCCTCCACCCCACCAGTTCGCCCACGAGCGCGCCGGCCGGCACGCCCGCCACCGTGCCCAGCGAGACGCCGGCAAAGATGATGGACATGGCGCGCGACGCATGCTGCGGCGACACGAGGCGCGGGCCGATGGCGCTGCCGATGGCCCAGAAACCGCCCACGCCGACGCCCAGCATGGCGCGGCCCAGCAGTATCCACGCATACGAGGGCGCCAGCGCCACCAGCAGGTTCGACGCGACCAGCAGGGCGGTGAGGGCCAGCAGCACGATGCGGCGGTCCAGGCGGCCCGAGCCGACGGTGACGAAGATGGCGGCAAACGCGGCAACGATGCCAGGCGTGGTGATCATCAGCCCCGCCTGGCCTTTGCTGATGGCCAGCTCGGCCGCCATGGCCGGCAGCAAGCCGACGGGCAGGAATTCGGAGGTGACGAGAGCGAAAGCGCCGATGCCGACCGACAGGACGGCCAGCCACGGCGCCAAGGTGGTATCGTCGCCAGAGGTGTTGGAAGGAGTGTGCATGTGGGTTCCTGAAAAGCGGGAGGTTTTTAACCGGTCGGTATATAATCAGGGCAGGTGGACATCGTTGTCAATAATTTTTTACCGAACGGTATGAAACAAGATAAAAAAGAGCAAACGCCCAAGGCGAAAACGGGACGGCCACGCACGTTTGACGCGGACGAGGCGCTCGATTGCGCCATGAAAGTGTTTTGGGAAAAGGGTTATGAGGGCAGTTCCCTGCCGGAATTGACGAAAGCCATGGGCATGAACCGGCCCAGCCTGTATGCCGTCTTCGGCAACAAGGAGCAGCTGTTCCACAAGGCGCTCGAGCGCTACAGCGATACGCGCATGCGGTTTTTCGATGCGGCGCTGGAACAGCCGACGGCGCGCCAGGTGGTGGAAGCCTTGCTGACGCAGTATGTCGATGCGCAAACGATGCCGGACGGTCCGCACGGCTGCATGGGCGTCAATGCGGCGCTGGCCTGCAGCGACGATGTCTTGCCGATCCGCGATGAATTGTTCGCGCGCCGGTTGCGCGGTGAAATCAAGCTGCGCGACCGCTTGCGGCGCGCCAGGGAAGAGGGGGATTTGCCGCCCGATTCCTGTCCGGAGCAGCAGGCGCGCTTTGTCGTGACCCTGTCGCAGGGCATGGCCATCCAGGCGGCGGCCGGCGTCTCGCGCGAGCAATTGCAGCAGATGGTGGGCTTGCTGCTGCGCAATTGGCCGATGTAACTATCCAGTCGGGGCGATGGTCTTGGCCAGATCGCTGGGCGCCTTGCGCCGCCAGGCCGCCGTCAGGGCGGCGGCCAGCATGTCCAGTTCCGCGTCCGCCAGGCACACCGTGATGCCGGCCAGGCGTTCGCCCCACCAGAGTTTCTCGCAACCCGATGGCGTGATGACCGTGGCGATATGCGCCGCTTCCGCATCGAGCAGTACGTTGATGTGCTCGTCGTCGGGCAGGGTGGCAAAGATCTTCCCGCCCACGCGGAAGGCTGGACGGTCGTGGTGTTCTTCCTCGCTCGTGTCGGGAAACGACAGTGCCAGATAGCGTAGTTCTTCCAGGTCGACCATTCCTCTTTCCCCCTCATCGGACAGATAGCAGCGTGACTACATTTTGCCATGCTGTTTCGCCCCGTGGTGCAGCGGCATGCGAAAAGAAATGCGTAAGATGCGACACTAACGGACTGGTCTGTGGTGCCGCCGCGACACGCCACGCGCCGCGCATGGTCGTCGCGACAGAGTGGGGGATGGCGTTTTTCTGCCGTTGGATAGCTGCTTGCCAGAAAAATATCTTTCATGGTTAAAAGAAAAATACTTTTCTTCCAGGGAATTTAAGCTAGAATAGCTTCAACGTCTTACCTGACCCGTCAATTGTCTGGCCTTGTCCCGGGAACCCGAACCCTTTCCAGGACGCTTGCAGTGCCGCCATGGCACGCCGCAAGTCCGCGCTGTTTCGCGGAAGCCACGTCCCCGACCGCTCATTCCTGCAATCCCTAGCGCTACGCCGACACGCCTCAATGCAGCGTGTATTCAGCTCCAGCGCCCCTTGCTGCGCCCACTGAATACTTACTTACTGGATACCATCATGAAAAACTTGCCTAAAATCGCCCTGTCCCTGATCGCTGTCGGTATGTTTGCCCACGCGAACGCCAGCACCATCACCCTGTCCACCGGCTATTCGGGCGCCAGCGCGCAAAGCTCCGCCGCCGACTACCAGTCCGTCGTGAATGCCGCCGTGGCCACGCCAGGCGCCGGCTATGGCTCGACGACGATTGCCAGCTACAACAACGTCAACAACAGCGGCCTGTTCGGCAGCGGCTCGAACATCGCCTTCAAGTCGGTGATCAATTTTGGCGTCAGCGCGGCTGATGCAGGCGCCTGGAGCTTCCGCAGCGGCGTCGATTTCGGCAAGGGCGGCGCCCTGTTCCTCGACGGCGTGGCGCTGGATTTCAAGAGCAATGACATGTGGTGGGCAGGCAACTACAACAATGGCAGCCAGTTCTTCAGCGGTTCGAGCACCCTGGCGGCCGGCAACCATACCCTGAGCATCTACGGCCTGGAAGGCTGCTGCGATGGCGGCCAGCAAGCGCAATTCAAGGCGGGCAACAACAATTTCGTCAGCTTCGGCGCCAATGACGGCTTGATCTCGGCCGTTCCTGAGCCAAGCACCTACGCCATGCTGCTGATCGGCCTGGGCTTGCTGGGTTTTACGGCGCGCCGCAAGCAGGAATCGAAGTTTTAAGCGCCAGTTCTAGGCAATAATAAAAAGCCCGCCGGTCTGTCAGGACACGGCGGGCTTTTTGCATGTCGGCCTCTTATTCGCCGCTGTCTTCGTCTTCGTCGGCGCCCTTGGCCGCCTTGCCCCGTTCGGCGTCGACGGCGCGTTGCAGGCTGGCCGCGTCGCGGAAGAAGGCGTCCGTCGTGTGATTCGGGCTCAGGCGCAAGGCCGGTGGGTAGATCACGGACATGTACGACTCGTCGGCCAGACGGCCGCTGATCTGCAGGTTGCTCAGCAAAATCAGGGTCGAGCCAAGGATGGCCAGCACGACGGCGACGAGGCCGAAGCGGCGCGGATGCTGCGGCTTGATCGTGCACAAATGGTAGTAGATCATGGCGCAGACGATGACGATGAACATATGCCGTCCGTAGCGCGTCAGCGCTTCCAGCGACAGCGCATACGCAGCCACACTGCTGCCCAATTCCCACACTTCCATGGCCAGCAAACCGCAGCCGATGATGAACACGTGGCGGCCAAAGCGCGCCACATGGCCGAACAATCGGTTTGCCACGGCCCAGATCGAGGCCCACACGAGGCCGCCGGCCAGCGCGGTGGCGATGATCATCAGGTAGGAAATCGGCTCGAAGGCGTCCGCATCGCTGAGCCAGTTGCTGAAGGCGGCCGTGGCGCCGATCATGGCCAGGCCGGCGACGGCGGGGCGCAAGCCTTCCCAGTCGTGCCGGGTCGTGTCGCCCAGTTCGGGCGCCACCGGATGATCGCTGGCGCGCACGCGCACGCGTGTGTGGCCGAGGCGCACGATGCTGTTGCCGCTCAGGGCCACTTGCAGTTGCCGCTGTCCCTGGTGGATCACGCCATTCTGGCTGCCCAGGTCGCGCAGCAGCAGGCTGCCTGCGCCATCGTCTTCGACAATGGCGTGCTCGGCCGCCGTATGCGGATCGTCGAGGATGAAGTCGTTGCCGTAGCCGCGGCCGATGCGGATCGGCAGGGATTCGATCCGCTGGCGCCGCTGCACTTCGCCATTCTCGGCGAGGATTTCAAGGTAATAGGGAGGCTTCATGGCTTGCGGCTGCTTTCCCGCGACAGCGCTTCGAGGAAGGTGCGCGTGACGCGCATGCCGTTGGCGTAGGACACGCCGCGCGCATCGATGCGGCTTTGCAGGCTCATCAGTGGCTCATCGGTGCTGGCGGCCAGCAGGGCAAAGTCGTACAGTCCCGTAAACTTGCGGTAGGCGCGCACGCACAGCACGGCGCGCAGGGGCAGGGTGGTGTTCTTGACGAACTGTTCGGTGCATTGCGGGCCTGTCAGATTCGCGCTCTTGTAGCTGCCGAAACTTTCATTCTTGAACGAGGCGCTGGCCAGTTCGGAAAAGCGCAACGGGCCCAGTTCGCTGCTGCGCAAGAATTCGTGGCGCATCGACACTTGCCCCGTCTGCAGGGCGCCGGAAATGAAGATGGCCGATTCCATGGCGCAACTGGTGTTGTCTAGCATGTAGGGCTTGTCGGACTTGACGTTAGAGCGGCCCCAGCAGCGCATCTGGTCGGACTCTCGCACGGGCACGCGGTACGGGCCCATGGCTTTCAGGCTCAGGGGCGTGTCGAGCAGGCGCGCCAGCATGACTTCCTGGTGCGCCAGCAGCTGCGCCGTCACCAGCGGCTTGAAGTCCTTCGGCGGCTTGCCTTGCTGCGCCACCTTGGCCAGCAATTGCTGGGCATAGCGGGCGGGCACGAGGAAACTGACGAGTTCGCCGTCGAGGCGTTTCGACACGTTCACGCCGGCCACGTCGCCATTTGCCGTGACGCTGGGGCCGCCGCTCATGCCGGAATTGATCGGTCCCGTAAACATCAGCTGGTCGTAGAAACTGCGCGTGACGACGCCGTTGTACGAGCCTTCCGAAATGGCGAAGCCCAGGTCCAGCGGATTGCCCATCGAATACAGGTACTGGCCCTGAGTCAGGGGCGCCAGCGTTTCCGGCATCTTGAAGAAGCCCGTGCCGTGGCGGTTGACGCGCAGTACGGCCAGGTCGTGCAGCACGTCGACGGCCAGCAATTCCACGTTGCCCCGCTGGCCGCTCGTGTCGACCCATTCGCCCACGTAGGTATCGGGCTCGAGCGCGAACTGGGACACCACGTGATAGTTGCTCACCACCAGGTCGCCCGTGCCGATCAAGAAGCCCGAGCCGACCGACGATTGCGTGCGGCCGTTTTTCAGCAGCACGCGCACTTGCAGGATGTCGGCACGTGCGGCCGTGTACAGTTTTTGCGCGGCGGACGAGGGTGGCGGCAGGGCCGCATGTTCGGTGGCGGCTGGCGCGGCGGTGGCCGGTGGCGGTTTGGCGGGAGGAGTCGAAGCGGCGGGGGCAGCGGCTGGCGCGGGCGCCGGGGCCGCGTGTGCGCCCGCCGCAGCGCACAGGCTGGCCAGCAGGAAGGCGTAGTCAGATAATTTCATGCATCCTTTGTGCGTGAGCAGGAGCGCGCCGGCCCGGCAAGCCGGAGCGGCAAGCCGGGGCAGCAATTACAGGGCGCCGTCTTCCAGCGCCGGGGCCGTTTCCGGCGTCATCATGTGACCCAGCTTGCTTTGCTTGGTATTCAGGTAGTGCTGGTTGAAGGCGTTGCGGTTGACCAGCAGCGGCACCCGTTCGGCCACCGTGATGCCCAGCGCTTCCATTGCCGCGATCTTGCGCGGGTTGTTCGTCATCAAACGCAGGCTGTGGATGCCGAATTGCGCGAACATCGGCTTGCACAAGGTGTAGTTGCGCGCGTCGGCCTTGAAGCCCAGCTGTTCATTCGCTTGCACCGTGTCGGCGCCCGCTTCCTGCAGGCGGTAGGCGCGAATCTTGTTGATCAGGCCGATGCCACGCCCTTCCTGGCGCAGGTACAGCAAGATGCCGCGGCCTTCTTCGGCGATGCGTTTCAGGGCGCCCTCGAGCTGGGCGCCGCAGTCGCAGCGCTGGGAAAACAGCACGTCGCCCGTCAGGCACTCGGAATGCACGCGCGCCAGCACCGGTTCGCCGTTGCCGATATCGCCCAGCACCATGGCCAGGTGTTCCTTGCCCGTGGCGTGTTCGACAAAGGCGTGCAAGGTGAACTGGGCCCACGGCGTCGGCAGTGCGCAGGAAGTCGTGTAATCCAATTCGCCTGTCGCCAGGATGTCTGCGCCGCTTTGCATGGTTGTGCTCATATAAGTAATTATCAAAAATAAAAGGCGCGCGACACCACTCCGGTGCCGGCGCGCCTTGCCATCATACCAAAAAGCAGGGAAACGTTTTCCCTGGCTGCCATTCGGTCGTTGCAATGTCTGGTGATGAACCTTACTTAGGGGCACTTCCTCCTTTTACAAGGTGAATTGCCGGCTTTGCCTGGCGGATGCCGCCGCCAGGCACGCGACATCAGCTGCCGATGCGTCCGCCGTCGTTCTTGGTGATCACGATGGTGGCCGAGCGGGGACGCTTGCCGACGCCATAACCGGCGTTGGCAGGCCACTGGCTGGTGTATTTGGACGGATCGCCGATATTTGCCAGCGCCGTGTTTTCGCCCGGATGCTGGATGTTGATGAACATGGTCTTGCCATCGGGCGTTTCGCTGATGCCCGTGATTTCCGAGCCGACCGGACCCACCAGGAAGCGCTTGAGCGTGTCGGCCGTGGGTTTCTTGCCGATGAAGGTGTCGACGGCCAGGTTGCCGCCGGCCGCCGTCGCGTAGTTCAACGTGGACTTGGCGCCGTCGCCGACCTTGCCGGGAATGGCGGCCAGCATCATGCAGTTGGTCACATCCGTGTACGCGCCATCGTCCGTCTGGATCCAGCAGATGCCCGTGTACGGGCTGAAGGCCAGGCCGTCAGGGCTCGAGAAATCCTGGTCGGCCGTCAGGTTCGACAGGTTGATCTTGCTGGCGTCGGCGCCGCTCTCGGCGCCAAACAGGTAGACGTCCCACGTAAAGCTGGTGGCTGCGGCCGCGCCCGTGCCTTCCTTGAAGCGGATGATGTGGCCGTTCGGATTGCCGTTCTGCGCGCTGCTGCCCTTCATGTCCGTGTAGGCGCGCGGGTTGGCGCTGTCCGGCGCCAGCTGCGACGAGCCGCTCGGATTGACGTTGCGGTTCGAGTTATTGGTCAGCGTGTAATAGATCTCGCCATTGGCCGGGTTGACCGAGCACCATTCCGGACGGTCCATTTTTGTGGCGCCCACGGCGTCGGCCGCCAGGCGGGCGTTGACCAGCACGTCGGCAAGGTCGGCGAACTTGTAGGCGCTGTAGGCCTGGATCAGCGCGTTCGACATGGCCAGCTCGATCCACTGGCCCGTGCCGTCGGCGGCCAGCTTGGCCACGTACAGCTTGCCCGAATCGAGGTATTTGTCGCCGGTGGCGATACGGTCGGCCGGATTGGCATCGGCGGCGGCCCAGACGGCCGTCGTGACGAACTTGTAGATGTATTCGTTGCGCGAATCGTCGCCCATGTAGACGGCCAGTTGCTGGCCCACGGTCGGCACGCTGAAGGCGGCGCTTTCGTGCGCGTAGCGGCCCAGCGCCGTGCGCTTGCGGATGGCTTTGGTCTTGTCGTACGGATCCATTTCGACGATGTAGCCCATGCCGTTCAGTTCATTGCGGTAGTCATCGCTGCCGTTGGTCGAGGCGCCGATCTTGCTCAGGTTCCAGCGCGCGTACTTGTCATCGCTGCCGCCCGTTTCCCAGCCGTGGCGCGAGGCGCCGCCCTGGCTGCGGCCATAGCGGTTCAGCGACACGACGGACTTGTCGCCGCGCGCCGCATTGTCGGTGGACGAGCGCGTGAAGTAGCCGGCCCAGTTTTCTTCGCCGGACAGGTAGCTGCCCCAAGGCGATTTGCCCGTGCCGCAATTGTTGATGGTGCCGCGCGTCTTGGTGCCGGTCGGCGAATACTTGGTGACGACGAGGGCGTTGCCGCGCACGGGGCCGGCGATCTCGATGTCCGTCAGCGGCGTGACGCGGCGGTTGAATGCGGAATCGTTGACGGTGGCCCAGGCGCTGCCCGTCTTCTTGACTTCCACCACGCTCAGGCCGTGGACGGCCACTTCCTTGTCGACTTCGGCCGCAGGGCGCGGCAGCGTCGTGGTGCCGCCATTCACGTGCAGGAAGTGCGAAGACAGTTTTTCGTCCGTGGTCGCTTCGTGGTTCATCGCCAGCAAGCCCCGTTCGGCGCCGGACGCCAGCGGTGCGCCGGCGGCGGACAGGCCGTAGTATTCCATGCCGTCGTGGTGGTCGCCGGCGCGGTTGTCGAAATCGGTATCGCTGCCGTCATTCTTGTAGGCTGGCGTGGCCGCGCGCAGCGAGTCGCCCAGCGCATACAGGGCCGTGGCTGTGTAGCCTGCCGGCACCGACACGACGTCGGCCAGGCTTTTCGGCACGGCCGTGAAGGCCAGCAGTTTTTCGGGTGTTGGCGTCGGCGTCGGCGTGACGGCGACCGCATCGCTGCCGCCGCCGCAGGCGGACAGGCCCATCGAACCCATGACGGCGGTAGCGGCCGTGACGGCGCTGCCGCGCAGCCAGTTGCGGCGGCTCAGGCGGGCGTTCAGGATGCTGTTGAAATGGTTGTCGTGGGACGCGTTGCTGTCAATGTCGTTCAGATCGGTGGCGCTGATGGCCAGATCGTTGGGCTTGTTCATGGGCTGCGATGTCCTGTGGTTGCGTGATTTAAAGGCAACCGCATGATAGTTGTCGAATGTGACAGCGCCATGTCAGCCTGATGACAAAACGGTGACAAGCTGCCGGCCGGGCGGGCCGCGTCGATGACGGGCCCGTCCGGTCAGGCAGCCTTGGTCTTACTTGGCCTGGCGAAAGCCGCGCTCCACCAGCAAGAGCATGCCGCCGAAGATGGACAGGTTCTTCAGGAAGTTCGTCAGCTGGTCCTGGAAGTGGGCCGCATCGGCGCTCCAGAAGGCGTGGAAGATCAGGGTCGTCGGGATCAGGAACAGCGCCAGGGCCAGCGCCGCCCAGCGCGCCTGCCAGCCCGTGATCAGCAGCAGGCCGCCGCCCACTTCCAGCACGATCACGCCCACCAGCAAGATATTGGCGATCGGCAAGCCCTGGCTGGCCATGTAGCCGGCTACACCCGCAAAGCCGCCGATTTTCAGCAAGCCCGAGACAAAGAACAGCACGCCAAGGGCGGCACGGCCGAGGGGGAGCAATACGTTGCTTCTGTTTTCCATGATTTTCTCTTTCTGTATATTTATCTGTTAATTATTTTGGCAGGTCGAAAACAAGCACTTCAGCATCTTCCGCTTGCGTCAATGTCACGGCTGCTTCCTGCGTCAGTTTCAGCGCATCGCCCGCTTTCAACGGCGTGCCGTTGACGACGAGGCTGCCGCGGATCAGGTGCACATAGGCGAGGCGGCCTTCGTCGAGCGCATGTTCTGCCTGTTCGCCTTCCTGCAGGATGCTGGCGTAGATGGCCGCATTCTGGTGGATCAGCACGGAACCCTGGCGGCCGTCGGAGGAGGCGATCAAGCGCAGCTTGCCCCGTTTGCTGTCCGGCGTGAAGTGTTTCTCTTCATAGCTGGGGGCAATGCCCGTCACGTTCGGCTGGATCCAGATCTGCAGGAAGTGCAAGCCATCCGTTGCCGAGTGGTTGAACTCGCTGTGGCGCACGCCGCTGCCGGCGCTCATGCGCTGTACATCGCCGTAGTGCAGGACGGAACCCGTACCCATGCTGTCCTTGTGTTCCAGCGCGCCGTCGAGCACATACGAAATGATTTCCATGTCGCGGTGGCCGTGCGTGCCGAAACCCTGGCCTGGCGTGACGCGGTCTTCATTGATCACCAGCAGCGGGCCAAAACCCATGTGATTGGCATCGTGGTAGCTGCCGAAGGAAAAGCTGTGGTGGGAATTGAGCCAGCCGTGGTTGGCGGCGCCGCGTTCTTCGCTGTGACGAATCTGTAACATGATGGACTCCGTTTCTATAAGTGAATGTGCGATAATTTCGAAGGACCGTTGCCTGGCTAGTGCCGTAGCGCCTTGTCTGCCCTTCGCTGTACGATGAACAAAGTATAGGCCCCCCAGCAGAGAAAGAAAAACGGAAAATCTTGCGACCTATGATCGAAAAAATCGAATGTTAAGACTGAGCCTGGAAGCCCTGCAAATCGTTGACGCCATCGACCGCCGAGGATCGTTCTCGTCGGCCGGCAAGGAGTTGCATAAAGTCCCGTCCACCATTTCCTATACGGTGGCCAAACTGGAAGACGACCTGGGCGTGCAAGTGTTCCAGCGCAATGGCCCGAAAGTCATGCTGACGGCGGCCGGCCAGGAATTGCTGAAAGAGGGCCGCTATCTATTGAAGGCGGCGCAAGACCTCGAGCACCGCGTGCGCAGGGTGGCGTCGGGCTGGGAAACGGAATTGTCCATCGGCATCGATTCCATGTTTTCCGCCGTCGCTCTGGCCGACGACGTACGCGCCTTTTACGACGTGGCGCAGCAGACGCGCCTGCGTCTGTCGCAAGACACCCTGTCGGGCACGTGGGAAGCGCTGCTGGACCGGCGCGCCGACTTGCTGGTGGGCGCGCCCGGCGACGGGCCGGCGGGCGGCGGTTATATCGCGCAGCCGATCGGCATGCTCGACTTCGTGTTTACCGTGGCGCCTACGCACCCGTTGGCCCAGATACAGGGACCCCTGTCGCGCGGCCACCTGCAGCGGCACCGGGCCGTGGTGGTGGCCGATTCGGCGCGCCAGATGGCGCCGCGCACGGTGGGGCTGCTGCTGGGCCAGGATGCCTTGAGCGTGCCGAACATGCAGGTGAAGTTCGATTATCAGGTGCTGGGGCTGGGCTTTGGCTTCCTGCCGGGGCCGTGTGCTCGCGCCGCCATCGCGCGCGGTTTGCTGGTGGAAAAGGCCGTGGAAGAGCCGAAACCGTCGGAAACGTTTTACCTGGCCTGGCGCGTAGGCGAAGATGGCGCGGCATTGCGCTGGTGGATGGCGCGCATGCGCGAGCCGGATGTGTTTGCCCGCCTGGCGCAGCATCTGCCGGGCCATTCGGCGTAGGCCTTAAAATGTTGACATACGCCAACATTTTTAAGTTACCATATTCGCAGTATTGCAATTGTATTTCTTGCCCGACCTCCATGCCCCACAGTGGGATTTTGATGATTACACACACCGCAGCGCCCCCGATACCTTCCCCTGACCTGGCCCAAGCGTGGGGTTGCCATGCTTGAGGCAAAGGTCGCGCTGTGCCTGCGCCTGGCCCAGGATGCCCGTGAACAGGCGGGGCCGCAGCAGGCCGCCACGCTGGCGCGGCTGGAGGAAGAGCTGGAACGCCTGCGCGGCGCCAGCCGGCCCGTGGTGCGCGTGGCGCCTCCCGACGCCTTGCTGGAAATCGATCCCGACGGCTTTTTGATCGGCTGGAACCATGGCGCCGAACAGATGTTCGGCTATTCCGAAATCGAGGCGCTGGGCCAGCACATCCTGTTTTTGTATCCGGAAGACGACGCGGAAGCGAGCGTGCTGGAACTGCATTTCATGCAGGGCGACGTGGCCACGGATGTGCGCCGGCGCAAGAAGTCGGGCATGGTGACGTGGCTGCGCATGCACCGCCACGTGATCCACGACCAGGCGGGCAAAGCGTGCGGCATGGCCGTGCGCCTGTCGGCCATGAGCGAGCCGCTGTCCGACGTGGACAAGGTGCGGTTGCACGCGCGCATCATCGAAGACAGCGAACAGGCTGTGCTGATCACGGATGCGGAAGAGCGCATCGTCTCGATCAACAGTTCGTTCAGCCGCA
The DNA here is from genome assembly GCF_011601275.1 of Janthinobacterium lividum. Taxonomy (GTDB): domain Bacteria; phylum Pseudomonadota; class Gammaproteobacteria; order Burkholderiales; family Burkholderiaceae_D; genus Janthinobacterium; species Janthinobacterium lividum_E. The sequence continues at coordinate 54,761 of NZ_JAAOLY010000008.1, forward strand.
TCACCGGCTATTCGCCGGCCGAAGCCATCGGCCGCACGCCTGACTTGCTGCGCTCGGGCGTGCACGACCCCGATTTCCGCGCCAAGGTGCGCGCCGCCATGCGCGGCCATGGCTCCTGGCGCGGTGAAATCATCGGCAAGCGCAAGAATGGTGACCTGTTTCCGCAAGACGTCACCATCAGCGTCGTGCGCGACGAATTTGGCGAAATCAGCCACGTGTTTTCCCTGTTTTCCGATATCTCCGTGCACAAGGATGCCGAAGCGCGCATGCAGCGCATGGCCAATTACGACAGCCTGACGGGCTTGCCCAACCGCTGCCTGCTCAATCAATTGGTCGACCAGGGCCTGGCCGAAGCGAAACGGCAGGGCACACATGGCGCACTGATGGTCATCGACATCAGCCGCATCGGTTCCATCAGCGACACCTTGGGCCATGAAGTGGGCGACCAGCTGGTGATCGCCATCGGCCAGCTGTTTCGTGGCGCCCTGCGCGACGCGGACATCCTGGCGCGCGTCGACAACAGCAAGTTCGTCGTGGCCCTGCTGCATATCGAAAAGCGCGAACACGCGGCGAATGTGGCGCAAAAGCTGCTCAACCTGTTGGAGGCGCCGATCAATATCGATGCGCACGCCTTGCACGTGGGCGCCAGCATCGGCATCACCGTGTATCCGGAAGACGGCCTGGAAGCGCCGGCCCTGTTCCGCTTTGCCGACGTGGCCGTGTCCAAGGCGGGGCAGACCATCGAATCGACCTTCCTGTTCTACCGCGAAGACATGAATCGCCGGGCCAAGGAACATTTGCGCCTGGAAAGCGAAATGCGTTTGGCGCTGGGCGACAAGGAACTGGAATTGCATTACCAGCCGAAAGTGAGCCTGGCCAGCGGGCGCATCGTGGGCGCGGAAGCCTTGCTGCGCTGGAAGCATCCGATGCGCGGCATGGTCTCGCCCGGCGTCTTCATCCCCGTTGCCGAGGAGACCAGCCTGATTCTGGAACTGGGCACCTGGGTGCTGGACGAGGCCTGCCGCCAGATCCGCAGCTGGGAAGACCGGGGCCTGCACATGCCGGCTATCGCCGTCAACCTGTCGGCGCGCCAGTTCGATGAGCAGTTGCCGGCGCGCATAGCGGCCGTGCTCGAGCGCTACGGCGTGCGGCCCGACCAGATCATGCTGGAGATCACGGAAAGCCTGTTGATGCGCGGCGCCGACAAGGTCATCGGCATCATGAACCAGCTGGTGGCCATGGGCCTGGCGCTGGCGCTGGACGACTTCGGCACAGGCTATTCCAGCCTCGCCTACCTGAAGAAATTCCCCATCAGTACCTTGAAGATCGACCGCTCGTTTGTCATCGGCTTGCCCTTCGAGGAAAACGATTGCGCCATCGCCCGCGCCATCGTCACCATGGCGCAGCAGTTGCGCCAGGAAATCGTCGCCGAAGGGGTGGAAACGGCCGAGCAGATGCGCTTCCTGCGGGAACTCGGCTGCGACCAGCTGCAAGGCTATCTGTTCAGCCCGGCCGTGCCGGCGGCCGAATTCGAGCTGATGCTCGATGAAGGCCGGCAGCTGCGCCTGGAAGAGGCAGTCTGACGCAACAGCCGTCAGACGCGCAGCAAGCCACGGAAACCCCGGCTCGCATAATACGATTCGGCGCTATTGTGATAGACGAAGACCTGCTCATAGCGGCGGTCGCAAAACAGTGCGCCGCCCAGCGCACGGATGCTGTCCGGCGTCGCGATCCAGCTCGAGGTTTTGCGATCGAACGGTTCCAGCTCCTGCAACTGGCGATATTGCGTTTCCGTCAACAAGGCGATACCCATCGTTTGCGCCATGGCCATGGCGCTGCCGGCCGGCTTGTTGGCCTTGCGCGCGGCCAGCGCCGCGGCATCGAAACACAGGCTGCGCCGGCCGAGCGGGCTTTCTGCTGAGCAATCGCAAAACGTGACGGCGCCCGTGTCGTCAGCGTGCCCGATGACGTCCGGTTCGCCGCCCGTCTGTTCCATTTTCTGCAATATCGCCAGGCTGGCGGGAGCGGCGTTCAACCGCGCCAGCACCTTGTCCCACGTCCACCCCTGATGGCGGTGCCCGTGCTGGCTGAAGCGGGTTTGCAAGGTGTGGATCAATTCATCATGCATGGCGCGGCTCCGTGGAGTTTCAACGAGACAGCCGATTATAAGACGCCATGCGTGCTCACCCCAGTTTGACCTTTTCCAGCAGGTAATCGAGCATCACGCGTACCCTGGCCGGCACTTGCAGGCCCGGTCCCACGAAGACGGCGTGCACGAGTTCCCTGTCGCCGGGATTGTAATCCTGCAGCACGGGTATCAAATCACCTCGTTCGATATCGCGCAGCACGTGCTGGCGCGAAAAGCGTCCCAGTCCCATGCCAGCGAGCACCAGCTGGCGCATGCTTTCGCCATCGCTGACGCAGGTATTGCCCTGCGGCGCCACCTGCAACGTTCCGCCCGCGCCATCGAGGAAAGGCCAGGTTTCGTTCTGGCAGCGGAAATTGAAGGCCAGCAGATTATGTGAGGACAATTCCTGCGGCGTGCGCGGCAAGCCGTGCCGCGCCGCGTAGCCGGGCGACGCAACGACGACCATCGCGTCTTCGCCCAGTTTGCGCGCCACCAGGTTCGATTCCTTCAGCTTGCCCGTGCGGATGGCGATGTCGGTGCGGTCTTCCAGCAAGTCGATGATGGCGTCGCTGACGACGACGTCGAGCACGATGTCGGGATAGCGCTGCGCGAACTCGGGCAGGATGGGCAGCAGATGGCGCACGCCGAACGGCACGAAACAGTTGATGCGCAAGCGCCCGCGCGGCGCCGCCCCCTGCGCCGCTTCGCGCTCGGCGCCATCGATATCGTCGAGGATGCGCTTGCACTGCACGAAGAAGGCGTCGCCCTCCGGCGTCGTGTGCAACTGGCGCGTGCTGCGCTGAAGCAAACGTGCGCCCAGTCGCGTTTCCAGGCGGTTGACGAGCTTGCTGACGGCCGATGGCGTCAGAGCCAGGCGGCGCGCGGCGGCCGAAAAGGCGCCCGTTTCCACCACGGCCACAAACACGGCCATCTCGAACGCGCGGTTGATGTCTTGCCTGGCCATTATTGAATCCATTTCACAGGTGTTTCCATTATTAGAGTCTATATCAAAAGCATCTGTATCGATACACTGGCCAGCTTGAACTCAGACGGAGAATGTCATGCACACCGCAAGCCCTGTTTCCCCTCAATCCAGCAAGATGCCGCCCGGCGTGCCGGCGTTGGCCGTCGGCGCCTTTGCCATCGGCGTGACCGAATTCATCGTCGTCGGCATCCTGCCCACCATTGCGAAAGATTTGCGGATATCCATTGAATCGGCCGGCTCGCTGGTCAGCCTGTATGCGCTGGCGCTGGCCATCGGCACGCCGCTGCTGGTGCTGCTGATGTCGCGCCTGCCGCGCAAGGCGGCCCTGCTGGGGCTGATGAGCGTGTTCCTGGCAGGTAACCTGCTGGCCGCCTTTTCCCGTACGTTTGAATTGTTGCTGCTGGGGCGGGTCATCACGGCCGTGGCGCACGGCACCTTCTTTGCCATCGGCGCCACCGTGGCGGCCAGCCTGGTGGACAAGGCGCAGGCGGGCAGGGCGATTTCCGTCATGTTTGCGGGCTTGACCCTGGCCATGGTGATCGGCGTGCCGTTCGGCAGCTTCCTCGGCAACCTGATGGGCTGGCGCTTGCCCTTCTTTGCCGTCGTCGTGCTGGCCGCGCTGGGCCTGGCGGCGATGGCGCGCTGGCTGCCGGCCGGTTTAGCGCAAGGCAAGGGCGGCAAGGCCATGACGCAACTGGCGGCCTTGGGCAGCGGTCCCATTATCACCATGATGGCCGTGACCACATTCGGTTTCGGCAGCAGCTTTGCCGCGTTCACGTTTATTACGCCCATCCTGACGGACGTGACGGGTTTTTCCGCCACCATGGCCAGCGCCTTGCTGATCGTGTTCGGCGTCGCCACCTTTGCCGGCAACCTGGCGGGCGGCTACCTGACCAGCCACCTGGGCTGGCAAAAGGCGTTGCGTGTGATGCTGCTGTTGCTGGCTGTCACGCAAGCGGGCGTGGCGCTCAGCATCAGCTCGCAGTGGATGATGACGGTGATGCTGTTCGTCTGGGGCGTATTCGCCTTCGGCCTGTCGCCCGCCCTGCAGGCCGGCATGCTGGCCACGGCCGAGCGCTATACGCCGCAAGCCGTCGATTTCGCTTCGGGCCTGAACATTTCCGCGTTTAACCTGGGCATTTCATTCGGTTCCATGCTCGGTGCGCTGATGGTCTCGCGCCACATGATGGCCTTGTCGCCATGGGCCGGCGTGGCGGCTGCATTGCTCGCCTTGCTGCCGCTGGCCTGGCTGGCGCGCAAGAGCGTGGCGAAATCAGGCGCGGTAGCGCAGCGCCTCCACGAAGGCTGAAAACGCGGGCGTGGCCTGGCGTCGGTTGGGGTAGTACAGGTGGTAGCCCTGGAAGGTGGGGCACCAGTCGGCGAGGATTTCGACCAGGCGGCCATCGGCCAGATAGGGCGCCAGCAGCGGCTCGGGCACGTAGGCCAGGCCGATGCCGTCGAGCGCCGCATTGAGCACGTGCATGATGCTGTTGAATACCAGCTGGCCTTCGGCCTTGACGGCAAAGGCTTGCCCATCCTTTTCGAATTCCCAGGCATAGATGGCGCCAGCGGGCCGGTGGCGGATATTCACGCAGGCGAATTCTGTCAGCGCATGCGGCGTCGCGGGCGCCCCATGGCGCGCGAAATACGCGGGCGAGCCCACCACTGCCAGGCGCCAGTCGGGGCCGATGCGCACGGCGATCATGTCCTTGCTGATCGCTTCACCCAGGCGGATGCCCGCGTCGAAGCGCTGCTCGACCACATTCGTAAAGCCGTAGTCGACCACCAGTTCCAGGGTGATGTCGGGATAGTCGCGCAGGAAGCCGGCCAGCATGGGACGCAGCAGCAATTCGATATGGTCGTCCGTGCAGGTGACGCGGATGGTGCCCCTGGGCTTGTCGCGCAGCGCGCCCAGCGCCTCGACCTCGGCGGCGATCTGCTCGAACAGGGGCGCGATGGCCAGCATGAGCTTTTCGCCCGCGTCGGTGGGCGCCACGTTGCGCGTGGTGCGCGCCAGCAGGCGCACGCCCAGCCGTTCTTCCAGGGTGCGGATGGTATGGCTGAGCGCGGACGCGGTGATGCCCAGCCTGGCGGCCGCTTTGGTAAAGCTGCGTTCCCGCGCCACGGCGAGGAAGGCTTGCAGATCGTTGATTTTGGTCTGGCTCATTACTGAATTTTTCTCATAACTACATCAAGATTGTACCCGCTAATCAAAAGAGCTTGCCTGCGTCAAGATGGTGCCCTGACTTTGAAAGGAGCACCAATATGACGCTAGAAACAGGCATGCCGATACAGGTGCAGGTGCGGCAGGCTGGCGCACAGCCCGCGTTATGGGGCGGCATTTTTGCCATGACCCTGTGCGTGTTCACCCTGATCGCTTCCGAATTCATGCCCGTCAGCCTGCTCACGCCCATGGCGGCGGACTTGCGCGTCAGCGAAGGCCTGGCCGGCTATGGCATCGCCATCTCGGGCGCCTTTGCCGTGCTGGCCAGCCTGTCCATCGCTACCCTGGCGGCGGCGATGAACCGCAAGACCTTGCTGCTGCTGTTGACGGGCCTGATGTGCGTGTCCGCGCTGGTGGTGGGACTGGCTACCAGCTATGCGATGTACATGGCGGGACGCGCGCTGATCGGTGTGGTGGTGGTGGGATTCTGGTCGATGTCGGTTGCCGTGGCGATGCGCCTCGTACCCAGCCACAGCGTGCCCAGGGCGCTGGCCATCTTCAACGGCGGCAACGCGCTGGCGACCGTGGTGGCCGCGCCGCTGGGCAGCTATCTGGGCGCCAGTATCGGCTGGCGCGGCGCCTTCCTGTGCCTGGCGCCCGTCGCGCTGCTGGCGCTGGCCTGGCAGTGGCGCAGCCTGCCATCGATGCCGGCGGCGCCGCGTTCGGCCCGCTTCGGCCAGCTCCTGCGCCTGCTCAAACGCCGCCAGGTGGCGCTGGGCATGCTGGCCGTCGGCGCGTTCTTCATGGGGCAGTTCGTGCTGTTTACCTATGTGCGGCCGTTCCTGGAAAACGTCACGCGCGTCGGCGTGCCCACCTTGTCGATGCTGTTGCTGGCGATCGGTGTGGCAGGTTTCATCGGCACGGCGCTGATCGGCGTCGTGCTGCGGCGTGGCCTGTACCGTACGCTCGTCGCCATTCCCTTGCTGATGGCCGTCATCGCGCTGGCCCTGCTGGCGTTCGGCGCCGAGCTGACGCCCGTCTTCGTGCTGCTGGGCTTGTGGGGATTGCTGTCGACGGCCGCGCCCACGGGCTGGTGGTCGTGGCTGGCGCAGACCTTGCCAGGTGACGCCGAAGCCGGTGGCGGCCTGATGGTGGCCGTCGTCCAGCTGTGCATAGGCTTTGGTTCCACCGTGGGCGGCATCCTGCTCGATGGCCACGGCTTTCGCGCCACCTTCACGGCCAGCGCCGCGCTGCTCGTGCTGGCCGCGCTGCTGGCCTGGCGCACCGCGCGGCTGAGGTGAGCTTATTCCAGCAGCGCGGCAATGGCCAGCGGCGTGGCGCTGGTGAGGACTTGCCCCGCGTCCGGATGCGCGCCGAAACGGTAGGCGAAGACGCGGAAACCGGCCACGGCGTCACCGGGAAACGCGGGGCCTTCCTGCGCCGCCAGCGGGACCGGCGCGCCATCGCCGCCCTGGTAGCGCACTTGCGCCGCCTCCGTCCTCGCATACGAAAACTGCACGCCGGCGCAGCGCTTGCCGTTCGCCCCCCCCGTCGAGCGCAGGTAGGCGAGCAGCTGTTCGCAGGCGGCGCGCAAGTCGGCCGCCGCATACACGCCATCGGGCCGCGTGACGATGGAGACCCAGGCGATTGACGTGATCTGGCCCGGCTTGCGGTTCCAGGCCAGCTCCGCGTTGTCGTCATATGCGGCCCTGGAAAACGGGAAGACGGCGCGGCCCAGCGCATCGAGCGGCAGCGCCAGCTGCGCGCCCTTGCCATGCAAGGTCAGGCGCAAGCCATCGGTGGACACGCCGGCGTCGCGCGGCCGCAGGCGCAGATGGTTTTGCAGGAATTGCTTGGGCTTGCCGTATTTTTCGAACCAGATCATGTGGCGGTAGGCGTCGCGGTAGGCGATCCAGTCGCCCGCTTCCTGCGCGCAGGCGAACGCGGGCAGCAGTGCCAGGGCGAGAAGCAGGGATCTGAGCATGGCGCTTAAAACCGGTAACCGAGGCCGCTGGACCAGGTGATGACGTTACGGCGTTCGATGAAGGGACTGTGGGCCGGCCCGTTGCCCAGCCGCGTGCCCGTCACGGCGCTATTGAGCAGCCACTTGCTGCTCAGGGCCCAGTTCCAGTTGACGCCCATATCGACGGACGCGACACCGCCGGCCGGACGGTAGTCGCGCGCGCCGCCGGCCGCCGCGCTGACGGCGTACAGCTCTTCCATCACGGCGCCGCTGGCCAGGGACACGCCGGCCGACAAGGTCACCGTGTGATGGGCCGCCAGCGAGGGCAGGGTCTTTTGCAGGCCGAGCTGGCCGCGCCAGCCGTGCGCGCTCGTGTCGTACATCAGGTTAGCCGTGACGCGTGCCTGGTCGCTCAGGTAATAGCCGTAGAAGCCGCCCACGTCGGGCGAGCCCTTGATCCGCCGCGTGCCGCGCAGGCGCCGGCTGTCTTCCGGAGCGCGCGCATTGCTGGCGGCCAGCAGCGGGCCGTATTCCACGCCCGGCGTGGCCGACAGGTGCATGCCCGCCACGCCGCTGGCCGAAACGAACAGGCCGTTGCTCCACTGGACTTGCAGCAGCGGGCGCAGCACGGCGCCGCGCGGCGCGCCATCGTCCGTCGCCGAGCTGCCGGTGACAGCCGCCCCCACGTACATATCCCTGCTCCCGTCGGGCATCATCAGCGCGCTGGCGCTGGTGCTGGCTTCCTCGGCCAGCGCCGGGGAGCAGGCAGCCAGCAGCAACAGCAGGGAAGAAAAACAGGGGAAAAAACGGGGAGCGAACTTGTTCATGCCATCCTTTTAAAAGCCGAAGCGCACGCCGAGCGCCAGGCGGTTCATCGTGCTATTGAGTCCTTCGTATCTGACTTTCGGGGCGTGCTCCCATTCGAGTTGCAGCGCCACGTCCTTGCCGATCTGGTAGGCGGCTCCCACGCTCAGGTACAAGCCGGTCTTGTTGGCCGACTCGCCCGGCGGCGCGTTCTTGCCGGCGATGGAGAATTCGGCATGGCTGCGCGCCACGCCAGCCTTGCCGAACAGCGACCAGTCGTCGTTCAGCCGCCACGTGCCGCGCGCCGCCACATAGGCGGCACTATTGCGTACCTTGAGCTGGTAGCCGGGATCGAGGTCGAAGCTGGTCGCGCCGCCGCTGGCGCGATAGCCGCCTTCGATCGCCCAGGCCGGCGTCAGTTCGTAGCCGGCAAAGACGCCGAAGGGCACCGCCTTGCTGCTGGGGCCGCGCCGCGCCGTCGCGCCACCCTCGGCACGCTCGATCTTGCCATCGCTGGACGGGCTGATGCTGGCGCCCACGTACAGGCCTTCAGCATGGACCATCGACGTGGCGGCGATGGCAAACAGGGTGCTGCAGACAATTTTTTTCATGTTCGGATTCCGGTTGAGGTAAGAGCTATCCATGTTAGGCAAACCTCGTGCCGGAATCCGCCCAGGTTTGTCCTTGAATTGTCCTTAATTTGTAGGCCCCGTTTGTATAGAAAGTGTACAAATGTGTACCTGATTGTCGAATATGCCACTTGCGCGCCGCGCTCCACTACAATACGCGACAAAATGGCGGCGCGGAGGGGCGATGCAACGTGTAATGCTGGTGGAGGACGATGCGCGGCTTGCCGCGCTGGTCAAGGAATACCTCGATGAATACGACTATGCGGTCGACGTGGTCACGCGTGGCGACCAGGCCGTGGCGCGCTTTCGCGACCTCCAGCCCGACCTGGTCATACTTGACTTGACCTTGCCCGGCGTCGATGGCCTGGTGGTGTGTCGCCAGCTGCGCCAGCTTAGTGCCGTGCCCATCCTGATACTCACCGCGCGCGAAGACACCTTCGACGAAGTATCGGGCCTGGAGCAGGGCGCCGACGATTACGTGAACAAGCCGGTCCAGCCCCGCGTGCTGCTGGCCCGCCTGCGCGCGCTGCAGCGGCGCGGCAGCGCGGCGGGCGGCAGCGACATCGTCATCGGCCAGTTGCGCGTGTCGCGCGAAAACCGCGCCGTGCACTGGCGCGGGCAGGAGATCGCCATGAACAGCGCCGAATTCAAGCTGTTCGCCATCCTGGCCGACGCCGCTGGCAAGGTCATGTCGCGCAACGACATCCTCGTGCGCATGCGCGGCATCGAATTCGATGGCCTCGACCGCAGCATCGACAACTGCATCTCGCGCTTGCGCCGCAAGTTCGACGACGGCGGCGCGGAACGCATCAAGACGGTGTGGGGCGAAGGCTATCTGCTCACGCCCTCCGCCTGGGAATGAACCGTCTTTTCTGGCGTTTCGCGCTGCTGGTGGTGCTGGCCATCGCGCTGGCCAGCTGCGTCATCTACTTCACCTTCAGCCGCCTGTTTGGCGATCCGCTCGAGCACATCGCGCGCGACCAGGCCGCCGGCCAGATCTTCCTGCTGGAGCAGTACATCGACCAGGCGCCCGCCGATGAATGGCTGCCGCGCCTGAACAAGGTGCGCGAAGTGTCGGACGTCGCGCTGGAATTGCAGCCCCTGTCCACCGTGCTGCCGGCGCTGCCGACCGAGGCGCGCGCGCAGCTGCTGCGGGGCGCCGTCGTGATGGACGTGGGCGGCAAGGCTTTCTATCGCCGCGTGGACGCCACGGGCGCGCGCTATGCCGGCAGCGAGGACGATGTGCTCCACGCGCAAAACCTGCCCATCGACGTCGGCCAGGCCCTGCGCATGGAGGCGATCCGCTTTGCCGTCATCGCGCTATGCCTGCTGCTGCCGCTGGGCTGGTGGACGCGCGCGCACGGGCGCAGCCTGGCCGCGCTGTCGCGCATGGCCGACGATTTCGGACAGGGCGACCTGGCGGCGCGGGCGCAGGTCAAGCCCGCGTCGAGCATCGCGCCGCTGGCTGGCCGCATCAACGAGATGGCCGAGCGCATCGGCTCCCTGCTGGAAGCGCGCCGGCATTTGCTGCTGTCGGTGTCGCACGAATTGCGCACGCCGATCGCGCGGCTGGAATTCGGCCTGGCGCTGCTGGACGAACGGCATGCGGGACTTGACCCGGCCCTGCGACGACGCATCGACGCCATGGGCGCCGATGTCGAGGAATTGAAAACGCTGGTCAACGAATTGCTTGGCCTGATGCAGCTCGATCACGCGCAAGCCTTGCCGCGCCAGCCGTTTGCCGTGGCGCCCTTGCTGCGCGACTGCATGGCGGCCCTCCTGCCGCGGCAAGTGGACGCGGGCATCGCCGATGACCTGGGCGAATTGCGCGGCGATCCCCGCCTGCTGGCGCGCGCCATTGGCAACCTGCTCGGCAACGCGGCCAAATATGCCGTCGCGCGCATCGCGCTGTCGGCCGTGCGCGAAGGCGATGCGCTGCGCATCGTGATCGAGGATGATGGCCCCGGCATTCCCGCCGGCCAGCGCGAACAGGTATTCGCCCCGTTCTATCGGCTGGCCCGCGAGCAGGACCATGCGACCGCCGGCCACGGCCTGGGACTGGCGATTGCCGCCAGGGCCGTCGCGCTGCACGGCGGCGCCATCGCCATCGACGACTCGCCGCTGGGCGGCGCCCGCTTCACGATTTATATTCGGGCCTGAGCGCCGGCGCAGCGCGTCTTTGGCGCTGCGCCATGTACGAACTGCCCATCGACGCGGCCATGATCATGGCAATCGCCAGCCATTGTCCGGCGCCCAGGCGCTCGTCGAGCAGGATGTACGCGAGCATGGCGGCCACGGCCGGTTCCATGCTGCTCATGATGCCGAACGCTTGCGGCGTCAGCCGCTTCAGGGCCACCATTTCCAGCGAAATCGGGATGGCGCTGGAAATGAGGGCCACGCCCAGGCCCACGCCCAGCACGACGGGCGAGAGCAGGGCGGCGCCGCTGTGCATCACGCCGACGGGCACGACCACCAGCGCGGCCATGGCCAGGCCCAGCGACACGGAGTGGCCCGCATGCAGATGGCTGGCGCGCTTGCCGAAGACGATGTACGAAGCCCAGCACGCGGCGGCGCTCAGGGCGAACAGCACGCCCGTGGGATCGAGCTTGCTGACGTCGTGGCCGAGCGGCAGCAGCAGCGCCAGTCCCGCCACGGCCAGCGCCACCCAGACGAAGTCGAGCGCACGTCGCGAGGCCAGCAGCGCCACGGCCAGCGGGCCGGAAAACTCGATGGCCACGGCGATGCCGAAGGGAATCGTGCGCAGCGCCATATAGAAGCACAGGTTCGTCAAGCCCAGCGCCCCGCCGTACAGGACCACGGTGCGCAGGTCGGCACGGCTCAGCTGCCAGCGCCACGGGCGCCAGAACAGCAACAACAGCAAGGCGGAAAAACCCACGCGCACGGCCGTCGTGCCTTGTGCGCCCACCAGCGGAAACAGGCTGTGCTTGGCCCATGAAGTGCCCAGTCCCAGGCAGGTGACGGAGCCGAGGATGGCCAGCAGGGGAATCAGCGAGGAATAGCGGCGTAATGGCATGGAGATAAAAGGCTTGATATCGGAATAGCGAAAGTTTATTGTGTCTGCTCCGAGTTTTGCACTGCATTTTGACCCTCATGACGCAACTTTCGCTCACACCCTCCGTCACGCTCGACGCCTTCGACCTGGCCATCCTCGACATCTTGCAGCGCGATAACACCACCTCGCAACGCGAAATCGCCCAGGCCGTGCATTTGTCGGCGCCGGCCGTGCAGCGGCGCATCCGGCGCCTGCGCGAGAGCGGTGTGATCCGCCATGAAGTGGCCGTGCTCGACGCGAGCCGCCTGGGCCGTCCCTTGACGCTGACGGTGGAAGTGCATCTGCACGACGAACACCCGCAGCGCACGGCCGGCATGCGCGCGCGCATCATGGCCGAGCCTGCCATCCAGCAGTGCTACGGGATTACTGGCGAGGCCGATTACCTGCTGATCATTACCGCCAGCAGCATGGCCGAATACGAGGCGCTGACGGAGCGCCTGTTCGGCGGCGACGACAATATCCGCCGCTACCGCACGTCGGTGGCATTGACTTGCCTGAAGATGGGCTTGCACGTGCCGCTGGGGTAGGGCTTACTGCTCGTCGCGCTCGGCGTCGCGTTCGCGGCAGCTCAATGACGCGTAATGGCCTTTCGGCAGCCGGGCCTTGATGGCAACCTCGCTCAGCGCATGTTGCACATCGACGGGGTCGGTCAGGGTGCAGCGCTGGGCGCTGGCGAACGCTTGCAGCTTCTGCGTGCTGCCGCGCACCTTCACCGTCACGCCGGCCCCGGGGCTGACGCAGCAGCCTATGTATTGCGTGATGTATTCCTCTTCGATGAGCACCAGTCCATGTCCCATGAAGCTGGCCGGCTTCTTCAGCAGGTAGTAATCGGTGTAGTCAAAGCGCTGGTCGGGGCGTTTGCCGATATAGCCTTCGTGTACGTAAGCCTGGATCGCCTTGCCGGAAGTGCCGGCTCGTTCCGTCGTGCCCTTTTTCAGGTGCAGCGCGTGGATCAGGTCGCTTTCAAGTCCGGGATCGGCAGCGGCGCTGGCACAGCAGGTCGCCAGCAGAAGAGCGCCCAGCAGGCGGCGGGTGCGGCATTCAGGCATGGGGTGGATTGCTTGCATATATTTGACGCGAATTTGACGAGAAGGGGAGGTGGGGCGCAGTGTAGCCCACGCCGGCCTGTGTGCGTGGCACAATGCGTGATCCGCACGCCACGTGCCACTGACCCCAGGACTTTCATGACCCGCGCCATCCTTGACCAAGCCCAGATTCATCCCGCCGCCCGCCCCCTGATCGGCAGCAAGCACAAGGACATCGTGCGCGAGGTGCAGGCGGCCATCGCCGCGCACCAGGTGGTGGTGGTCGGCATGGCGCTCAATCCGTTTCCGCGCAAGGCGCGCAAGATCCTCGACGTGCTGGGCACGCCTTACCAGTACCTGCAATACGGCAGCTATTTGAGCCAGTGGCACCGCCGCAATGCCCTGAAAATGTGGACGGGCTGGCCGACGTTTCCCATGGTCTTTGTCAACGGCGTGCTCATTGGCGGCGCCAGCGAGCTGCAAAAGCTCGTGGAAAATGGCGAGCTCAGCGCCATGCTGGCAAAGAAAGTGCGTGAGTTCTGAGCATCGCAGGGCCAGTCTCTAGCGTGCCTTGATCTGGCCAAAACTGATGAGGGCGCCGATGCCGAGTGCGATACCGGCCAGTAGCAGCGCGACATGCATGCCGGCCAGCAGGTGTGCCGCGCCGCCAGCGACCAGCGAGCCGAATACTCCGACGCCGATCACCCCGCCCGTCTGGCGCGCGGCGTTCAGCGCGCCAGAGGCGATCCCCGTGCGTTGCTTGTCGGCAGTGGCGAGTACGGCCGTCGTCATGGCGGGAACCGTCAGCGCGACACCGACCCCGGCCGCCAGCAGCGGGCCGACGATGACGCCATACGGCGTGGACGCGCCAATGCCGGCCAGCGCCAGATAGCCGCAGGCGGCCAGCGCTTGCCCCATCACCATGGGCAGCCGGGGGCCGTAGCGCGCCGTCAGCCGGCCAGACAGCAGATTGGCGAGCGTGACCAGCGCCGTCATCGGCAGGAAAGCCAGCCCGGTCATCAATGGCGTATACCCCTTCGTCGTCTGGAAAAACAGGCTGAACACGAACATCAGGCCGTAGTAGGCGAAGTTGGTGAGCAGTCCGACGGCGCAGGAAGCGCTCATCACTGGCGAGCGGAACAAGGCAAGCGGCAGCATCGGGTCGGCGCCCCGCGCTTCGACCAGGATGAACAGGGCGCCCGCCACGACGAAGCAGGCAAAACCGGACAGCACCAGCGGGTGCGTCCAGCCCAGTGCGCCGCTTTCGATAAAACCGAGGGTGAGCCCGCCCAGCGCGAGAATCGCCAGCACTTGCCCGCCCAGGTCCAGGCCCCGTCCGGATGACTTTGAACCCGATGGCGCGTAGGCCAGGGTCAGGCAGATGCCCACGAGCCCCAGTGGCAGGTTGAGCAGGAAAATGCTGGGCCAGTCGAAACGGTCGACCATGATGCCGCCAACCACGGGCCCGGCCGCCAGCGCCAGGCCGCCCACGCCCGCCCAGATGCTCACGGCGCGCGCACGCGCGGCCGCTTCCGGAAAGCTGGCGCTCAGCAAGGCCAGCGAGGCCGGCACGCACAGCGCCGCCCCCACTCCCTGGGCGACCCGGCCGGCAATCAGGGCGCCGATGGTGTCTGCCATGCCGCAGGCCAGCGATGCCACGGTAAACAGGGCAAAGCCCATGACGAAGATGCGTCTGGCGCCGTAACGGTCGCCGATGGCGCCGGCCGTCAGCAGCAGGCTGGCAAAGACCAGGGTGTAGGCATTGATGATCCATTGCAAGCCGGTCACGTCGGTGCCCAGCGAAGCCTGGATGCGTTCCAGCGCCACGTTGACGACTGTGACATCGAGGATGACGAGCACGAAGCCCAGGCTGGTGGCGAACAGGGTCAGGCGTGGAGATACGGCGTGCCGCGGTGTCAGGGTAGGCATGAGAAGGAAGTCCCGAAGAGGGTGTTCTGATTGATGGGAGTCGTCGCGAAAAACGCCGACTGGTTCCGCTCTCATTGTATTGCCTTGAAAAATTAGATAAACTGGCTTTTTATTGTTTGACTACCTAGAAAATATTGGCAATGGATATCTTCAAGGCGATGACCATCTTCATCCGTGTCGTCGATACGGGCAGCTTGACGGCCGCGGCGGCGCAATGCGACCTGTCGCCCACGATGGTGGGCAATCATCTGCAGGCGCTGGAGGAGCATCTCGGCACGCGCCTCATCAACCGCACCACGCGGCGCCAGCACCTGACGGAATTCGGTAAGGCGTATTACGAACGCTGCATGGAGATCCTCGGCCTCGTCGGCGATGCCGAGGCGCTGGCGCTGGAAACGCAAAGCAGCCCGAAGGGGCGGCTGCGCGTGACCGCCTCCGCGACATTCGGCACGGAACGGCTGATCCCAGCGCTTGCCGACTATACGGCGCGCTATCCCAAGGTGGATATCGACGTGGTCGTCACGGACACCGTGGTGGACCTGGCCGAGGATGGCTTCGAGGCGGCGATCCGCCTCGGCAACCTTGGCGACCAGCACGGGGCCGACCTGGTGGCCCGCCCGCTGGCGCCGTATCATTTGATGCTGTGCGCCGCACCGGCGTATCTGGCGCAGCACGGTGAGCCGCGGCGGCCCGAGGATCTGGCGCAGCACAATTGCCTGGCCTATGTCTATTCCTCGCGCTCCGAGTGGCGTTCGGCACAGCCATCCTGGCGCATGACGGGGCCGGAGGGCGACATCAGCGTGCCGATTGCGGGCCGGATGCGGGTCGACAGCGCGCAAGGCTTGCGACGGGCGGCGCTGGCCGGCATGGGAATCGTCATGTTGCCCGAGATTATGCTGTCACAGGATATCGCTGACGGGCATCTGGTACGCCTGCTGCACGGCTACACGCCGCCCAGCCGGCCCTTGCATCTCATCTATCTGCGCGACCGGCGCATGTCGTCCAAGCTGCGCAGCTTCGTTGATTTCGTGGTGGAGCGGTTTGGCGCGGCCTTATGAACGCGGCCGGTTTTGATGCGTGCGCAGCGGGTCGAGCAGGCTGCGCAGATCGTTGTGATCGAGCTCGTACATCAGCGCGATTAAACTGCCCAGTTCGCCCGAGGGGAAGCCCTCGCGCGCGAACCAGCCCAGGTAGTGGCCCGGCAAGTCGGCCAGCAAGCGTCCCTGATATTTCCCGTATGGCATTTCGCGCGTGAGCAGCAGCGCCAGTTTTTCTGAATTCATGGTGGTGACCCCGTGTTGATGGGGCCAGTGTAGCAGACCATCAAATTGTTGAGTTGAGCGCAAGTATCTTCTGCCCGATGAAGTATTTTTCGGAATAAAGAAAACCCCGATACTGCATGCCAACATCATTGATCGGAGTTTGCCATGCCCATTGCCTTGCTCGCGCTGACCCTCAGCGCATTTGCCATCGGAACCACCGAGTTTGTCATCGTGGGGCTGTTGCCCACCATCGCCGCCGACCTGGGCGTCAACCTGCCGTCGGCCGGCTTGCTGGTCAGCCTGTACGCGCTGGGCGTCGCCGTCGGCGCACCCGTGCTGACGGCCCTGACGGGCAAGATCCCCCGCAAGACCCTGCTGTTGTCGCTGATGGTCCTGTTCACCCTGGGTAACTTGCTGGCGTGGAAGTCGCCGGGCTACGAAACCCTCGTCGTCGCCCGCATCCTGACGGGGCTGGCGCATGGCGTGTTCTTTTCCATCGGCTCGACCATCGCCACGTCCCTGGTGCCAAAAGACAAGGCGGCTAGCGCCATTGCCATCATGTTTACGGGCCTGACCGTGGCCCTGGTGACGGGCGTGCCGTTGGGTACCTTCATCGGTCAGCATTTCGGCTGGCGCGAAACCTTCCTCGCCGTCTCGGCCCTCGGCCTGGTGGCGTTCATCGGCAGCCTGCTGTACGTGCCATCGACCATCGCCCACAGCAAGCCCGCCTCGCTGTTGCAGCAAGTGCGGGTGCTGGGCCAGCCCCGCCTGCTGCTGGTGTATGCGATGACGGCCGTCGGCTACGGCGGCTCCTTCATCGCCTTTACCTATCTGGCGCCGATCCTGCAGCAAGTGTCGGGCTTCAGTGCCGGCGCCGTGGGCGTGGTGATGCTCGTATATGGTATCTCTGTGGCGTTCGGCAATATCTGGGGCGGCAAGCTGGCCGACAAGAAAGGTCCCGTCAGCGCCTTGAAACTGATCTTCCTGCTGCTGGCGTTTGTTTTGCTGCTGTTGACCTTTACGGCGCCGCATCCCGTGCTCGTCGTCATCACCGTGCTGCTGTGGGGCGCCGTGGCCTTCGGTAACGTGGCCGGTTTGCAAGTGTATGTCGTGCAGCAGGCGGAGCACTTCACGCCCCGCGCCGTCGACGTGGCGTCGGGCCTGAACATCGCCGCTTTTAATCTGGGCATCGCCGGCGGCGCCTGGGGTGGCGGCCTGATCGTGGAACACCTGGGTCTCGTGCATACGGGCTGGATCGGCGCGCTGGTCGTGCTGGGCGCATTCGGTTTGACGGCCTTGAGCGGCCGGATGGATCGCTTGAATCCCATCCCCGTGCGCACTGGCGGCGAAAAGTCGATCCATGCGGTGGGGCACTAAGCTAGCCTGATCTGCCAGTAAGTTTCTGGCAGAAAACACCAAAACGGGCGAGAATAGGGCTTACCTCTCTCTTCCATACTCCCATGTCCGATACAGCAATGTCACCGCTGCGCCTGCGCGCCGCCATCAATCCGAAGCCGCTGGGCGTCGCCCTGTTGCTCATCGTGCTCGGCGCCTGGTATTTGGCGCAAACCGTCGGCATCAACCAGGCTGCGCTGTACGTAGTGGGCGCCTTGCTCGGCATCACGCTGTATCACGCGGCCTTCGGTTTTACGTCCGCCTGGCGCGTCTTCATTGCAGATGGCCGCGGCGACGGCTTGCGCGCGCAAATGCTGATGCTGGCCGTGGGCGTGGCGCTGTTCTTCCCCGCGCTGTCGGCCGGCACCCTGTTCGGCACGCCCGTCGCGGGCCTCGTGTCTCCCGCCGGTACTTCTGTCATCTTCGGCGCCTTCATTTTCGGCATCGGCATGCAGCTGGGCGGAGGTTGCGCGTCCGGCACCCTGTACACGGTGGGCGGGGGCAGCACGCGCATGCTCATCACCCTGGCCGCTTTTATTATCGGTTCCGTGATCGGCACGGCGCACATGCCGTTCTGGACGGCGCTGCCGCAACTCCAGCCCATTTCCCTCGTGACGACCCTGGGCCTGGTGCCCGCACTGGCGCTGAACTGGATCGTTTTCGCGCTGATCGCCGGCATCACGGTATTCGTTGAAAAGCGCCGCCACGGCAAGCTCGTCGCCACGCCCCTGCGCCCGTCGCAGGCCTCGCCCTGGCTGCACGGCCCATGGCCGCTGGTGGCGGGCGCCATCGCGCTTGTCGTGCTCAATTTCATTACCCTGGCGCTGTCGGGCAAGCCATGGGGCGTGACCTCCGCGTTTGCGCTGTGGGGCGCGAAAGCGGCGTCCATGATCGGCATCGACACGGCCAGCTGGGCTTACTGGTCCACCAAGGCGAATGCGGCCGCGCTGGCCGCGCCGCTGACGCAAGACAAGACGTCCGTGATGGACATCGGCATCGTGCTGGGCGCCATGCTGGCGGCGGCGCTGGCCGGCCGCTACGCGCCCGTGTGGCGCATCCCGCGCCGCTCGGTGATCGCCGCCATCGTCGGCGGCTTGCTGCTCGGCTATGGCGCGCGCCTGGCCTACGGCTGCAATATCGGCGCCTACTTCAGCGGCATCGTCTCGGGCAGCCTGCACGGCTGGCTGTGGCTGGTCTGCGCTTTCCTGGGCAACGTCATTGGCACGCGCCTGCGCCCGTGGTTCGGCCTGGAAGTGGAGAAGGTCAAACCGACCGGCTGCTGATGCCGGCGTAAGCAGGGGCTTTGCTGTATATTCTTGCCCCTGTTCACCTTGCCGCCAGCGTATCGCCCATGTCCCCCATCATCCTGTTTGCCGTCGTCCTTGCGTATTTCCTGATCCTGCTGGGCGTGGCATGGCGCACCTCGCGCCATGCCACCAATGACAGTTTTTTCATCGGCAACAAGGACAGCAACTGGATGCTGGTGGCCTTCGGCATGGTCGGCACCACGCTCACGGGCGTGACCTTCATCAGCGTGCCCGGCGCCGTGGGCAGCAACGGTTTCGGTTATGTCCAGCTGATGATCGGCTATGTGCTGGGCTACCTGGCCATCACGTTTATTTTGCTGCCGCTGTACTACCGGCTGCAGCTCACCTCGATTTACCGCTACCTGGAACTGCGCCTGGGCCGGCGCTCCTACCAGAGCGGGGCGGCCTTTTTCATCGTGTCGCGCCTGCTGGGCGCCACGGCGCGGCTGTATCTGGTGGTCAATATCCTGCAAGCGACCATCCTCGACAGCCTGGGCGTGCCGTTCTGGCTGACGGCCTGCGCCGTTCTGCTGCTGATCCTGCTGTACACCTATGAAGGCGGCGTGAAGACCATCGTCTGGACCGATACCCTGCAAACGGCGTGCATGCTGGCCGGTCTCGTCATTTGCAGCGTGTTCTTGCTGCGCGAGATGGACCTGTCCGTCGTCGACAGCCTCGAGCGCATGCGCGCACACGGCCTCACGCGCATCTTCACCGTCGACCCGGACAGTCCCGCCTATGTGTGGAAGCATATTCTCGCCGGCATGTTCATCACCATCGCCATGACGGGCATGGACCAGGAAATGATGCAAAAGAATATTTCCGTGCGCACCTTGCGCGACTCGCAAAAGAACATGCTCAGCCTCACCGTGGTGCTGACGGGCGTGCTGCTGCTGTTCCTGTTCCTCGGCGGCCTGCTGCACCTGTATGCGCCGCTGGTGGGCGTGACGGCCACGGGCGACAAGCTGTTCCCGGCCGTCGTGCTCGGGCATTTCCCTGCCGTCGTGCAGCTGATCTTTTTCATTGCCCTCATTTCCGCCCTGTTTCCCAGCGTGGACGGGGCGCTGACGGCGCTCACATCCACCTTCTGCATCGATATCCTGGGCCTGCAGCGCAGGCAGGACTTGAGTGCAAGTGCGCAGGTGCGCTGGCGCCGCCGTGTCCACCTGGGGTTTGCCGCCCTGTTCCTGATCCTGATCATGGCCTTCAAGTGGCTGGACGATCCCAGCATGATCGGCGTGATCCTGAAGCTGGCCAGCTATACCTATGGTCCGCTGCTGGGCCTGTTCGCCTTCGGCTTGCTGAGCCGGCGCGGCGTGCGCGACCGCTGGGTACCGCTGGTCGCCATCGCGGGGCCGCTGCTGTGCGCGCTGGTGGAACAGGAGCAGGCGCTGCTGTTTGAGCATTACCGCATCGGTCTGGAATTGCTGATCCTGAATGGCGCCTTGGTGCTCGGTGGCCTGTTTCTCATTTCCACGCCGGCAGGGCCGGGCGGCCAGGGCACGCAATACTTGTCAAAATAAGACGAATCCCAGGGCGATGGCGGCCATTTTCAGCTATATTGATTTCCTTTAGGTACACAACCTCACGGAGCATCAATGTCACTCAACCCCTTCCCGCCGCTGCGCCGCGGTTTCGGCGCATTCTGGCGCGCGCTGGACGCCACCCGCCGCGCGGTCATCAATCTGATTTTCCTGCTGATCGTCATCGCCATCCTGATCGCCATTTTCGGCGGCGGCGCCAAGCCCCTGGCGGAAAAGACCACCCTGGTGCTGGACTTGCAAGGCCCGCTGGTCGAGGAAACCCCGGGTGGCGTGCGCGAAGCCGTGCTGGCCAATGTCAGCGGCGAAGTCAAGAAGACGGTGCAGCTGCGCGATGTGCTGGCGGTGCTCGACACGGCGTCCAAGGACAAGGACATCGGCTCCATGGTGATACTGCTCGACGAATTGCAGGGCGGCGGCCTCGCTTCGCTGCGCGAAGTGGCGGCTGGCGTGGAACGATTCCGCGCCACGGGCAAGAAAGTGACGGCCTGGGGTTCGAGCTACAACCAGCGCCAGTACCTGGTGGCCGCAAAGGCCGACGAGGTATTCCTGCACCCGATGGGCGGCGTCATGCTGGAAGGCTTTGGCCGCTACCGCAATTACTACCGCGACGCGCTCGACAAAGTGGGCGTGACGGTCAACCTGCTGAAAGTGGGCACGTATAAAAGCGCGGCCGAGCCTTTCATCGCCAACGGCCCGTCCGAAGCGGCGGCCGAAGCGGACCGCTACCTGAATAACGGCCTGTGGACCACCTACACGACGGACGTGGAAAAATCGCGCAAGCTGCCGGCCGGCGCCATCATGCAGGCTATCGATGCGCTGCCCGCGCTGATGACGGCGGCCGGCGGCGACCTGGGCAAGCTGTCGCTGGACGCCAAGCTGGTCGACGGCCTGAAAACGCGCGATGAACTGCGCCAGTTCATGATGGCGCGCGGCGCGAAGAACACGGAAGGCACGAACTTCCGCCAGGTGAACTACACCGATTACCTGGCGCGCCTGCGCCCCGTGCACGTCGGCGACGCCGTCGGCGTGGTCATCGCTTCGGGCGAAATCGGCGACGGCATCGCGCCACCGGGCGCCATCGGCGGCTTGTCCACCTCGCGCCTGATCCGCCAGGCACGCGAAGACAAATCGATCAAGGCCATCGTGCTGCGCGTCGATTCGCCGGGTGGCAGCGCCTTCGGCTCGGAACTGATACGCCGCGAACTGGAACTGACGCGCGCCGCCGGCAAGCCGGTGGTCGTCTCGATGGGCAACGTGGCCGCTTCGGGCGGCTACTGGATCAGCACCTCGGCCGATGAAGTAATCGCCGACGCGGCCACCATCACCGGTTCCATCGGCGTGTTCGCGATTTTGCCGACGGCCGACAAGGTGGTGGAAAAACTGGGCATCCACACGGCCGGCTCGCCGACCACGTGGCTGGCCGACGCGGGCAACCCATTGCGTCCGCTCGATCCCCGCTTCGCGCAAGTGATCCAGGGCTCGATCAACCACGTGTATGGCGACTTCCTGAGCCTGGCCGCCAAGGCGCGCAAGACGACGCCCGAGAAAATCAATGAGGTGGCGCAGGGCCGCGTCTGGACGGGCTTGCAGGCGAAAGAGCGCAACCTGGTCGACCGCATCGGCAGCTATGGCGATGCGCTGGCCTCGGCGGCCAAGCGCGCCAAGCTGGGCACCGATTACCGCGTGACCTACCTGGAACAGGAAACGTCGAACGTGGACCGTTTGATTGGCATGTTCGGCTCCAAGGCCATGGCCTCGCTGGGCCTGGGCGAACACGTGAAGCTGGGCCTGGCCACGACCGGCTTGCCGGCCGATGCGGCGCTGGGCATGGCGCAGGAACTCTCCTGGCTGTCGGGCATCACGCGCGAACATAAACCGTTCATGGCCCTCACGCACTGCCTGTGCGAGGTGCCACTGGGCAGTAAGTAATCGCAGCAATACCATGACCCTCAAGCCGGCTTCGCCCGGCTTGTTTTCCTTGAGGAGCGCAATATGCCAAGCGACATGAGTGCAGACACCGACAACGCGATCACCATCCGCCCTTGCGCCAAGGGCGATGAACAGGCGCTGGCGCTGGTGGGGCAGGCCACCTTCCTGGAAGCGTTCGCCGGCATCCTCGACGGCGCCGACGTCATCGCCCATTGCCAGCGCCAGCACGACGTGCAGCTGTACCGCGACTGGCTGGCGCTGCCGGCCATGCGGCTGTGGCTGGCCGAGGCCACGCCGGGCGGCGCGCCCGTCGGCTACCTGGTGCTCAGCCCCGCCGGCTTGCCGGTGGCGGACCCGCGCCCGAATGACCTGGAAATCAAGCGCATCTACCTGCTGCACCGCTTCCAGGGCCAGCGCGTGGGACAGCGCCTGATGCAGGCGGCCCTGGAGCAGGCGCGCGCCAGCGGGGCAGGGCGCGTGCTGCTGGGCGTATATGCGGAAAACCACGATGCGCTGGCGTTCTACACGCGCTGCGGCTTTGCGCAGCTGGGCCGGCGCACTTTCCGCGTGGGCCGCACCGACTACCAGGATGTCATCCTCGGCATGACCTTGTAGTAACAGCCAGCCTGGCCCCAGGTCAAGCCGGCTGGCGGGAGATTTGTAGCGAGTTTGTATCTGCATGCGAGTCGCCCGCAAGCCGCTGGCGCCGGTGCGCGACGCCCCGCAGGCCTGATTTTTCCACCGTTCCCCCGCAGTGGCGGCCTGCCTGCCGGTCCGCCTGATCCTCCCATGCCTGCCTGGCTGTGTGTAATTGTTTCAAGCAGAAATGAAACAGTTACATGACTATGCTAGAGTCGTTTCACGCTAGGGAGCGATGTTTTTTCAGCTGACTTTCAGCTCTTGACTCCCCGGCTTTGTACCGAAACAACCCCGAAAAACGGTCGCCCGGCCTGAGTGTGTCCCACCTCGGCCGGCGCCACAGACTCGCCGTGCCAGCGGCCACTACAAGGATAAGCGATGGATTCGCAGACAACACCCAAAACCCCGCGGCGCAGCCGCCGTTCGAAAATCGTCGGCACGGTCATCGCGCTGGCCGTGATGGCTGCGCTGGGGGGCGGTGCCTGGTATTTGACCCATTCCGGCACCAGCGCCCAGGGGGGGGGCGGCATGGGTGGCCCTGGCGGTGCTGGCGGGCCCGGTGGCCCCGGCGGGCGTCGCGGCGGCCCTTCGACCACCGTGGGCGTGGCCACGGCCGTCAAGTCCGACCTGCCCGTGGTGCTCGATGCGCTGGGCACGGTGACTGCCGCGTCCACCGTGACGGTGCGCCCGCAAGTGTCGGGCATCTTGAAGGAATTGAAATTCAAGGAAGGCGGCATGGTCAAGGCGGGCCAGGTAGTGGCGCAGATCGACCCGGCCCAGTTCGAGATGGCGCTGATGCAGGCCACGGGCCAGCGCCAGCGCGACGAAGCGCAGCTGGAAAACGCGCGCCTGACCCTGAAACGCTATCAGACTTTGCTGGGCCAGGATTCCATCGCGCGCCAGGACGTCGACACGCAGGCCGCCCTGGTGAAACAGCTGGAAGGCACGGTGATGACGGACCGCGCGTCCGAAGGCACGGCCAGGCTGAACCTCGGCTATACCAAGGTGGTCTCGCCGATCAGCGGACGCGCGGGCCTGAAGGTGGTCGATATCGGCAACCTGGTCAGCACCAGCGACACGGGCGGCGTGGTGGTGGTGACGCAGCTGTCGCCCATCGACGTGGAGTTCTCCGTGCCGCAGGATAAAGTGCAGACCATCCAGGAGCGCCTGAATGGAGGTTCGGCGCTGGCGGCGCTGGCGCTGGACCGCACGCGCACGCATACCCTGGACAAGGGCAGCTTGACGGCGCTGGACAACCAGGTCGACGTGCAGACGGGCACCGTGCGCGCCAAGGCCCGCTACGCGAATGACAAGATGGCGCTGTTCCCCAGCCAGTTCGTCAATGTGCGCCTGGAACTGGGCAACATCACGGGTGCAGTGCTGGTGCCCGTGACGGCGCTGCGCCACAGCAATAACGGCGATTTCGTCTATGTGCTGAAAGCGGATAAAACCGTCACCGTGCGCATGGTCACGCGGGGCCAGGCTACCACCGACATGGTGGAAATCCGCGCCGGCCTGGACGCGGGCGAGCAAGTCATCACGGAAGGCGCCGACCGCCTGAAGGAAGGCGCGAAAGTCACCTTGGCGGGCGACAAGCCGGCCATGGGCGGCGCCGGTGGCGCGGGAGCAGGCAACGGCGAACGCCGCCACCGCCGCCAGCACGCTGAAGGCGCGGCCAGCGCACCGGCCGCATCGGCTGCCGCATCGGCACCTGCATCCGCGCCGGCAAAGGGCGCGGCGCAATGAGTCCATCGACGCCATTCATCAAGCGCCCCGTCGCCACGGCGCTGCTGATGCTGGCCATCGTGCTGGCGGGGCTGGTCGGCTTCAAGTTCCTGCCGCTGGCCGCCTTGCCGCAGGTGGACTTCCCCACCATCCAGGTGCAGACCCTGTACCCAGGCGCCAGCCCGGAAGTGATGGGGCAGACCGTGACGGCGCCGCTGGAGCGCCAGTTCGGGCAGATGTCGGGCTTGCAGCGCATGAGTTCCACCAGCGCGGCCGGCGTATCCATCATCACCCTGCAATTCACCTTGGGCCAGACCCTGGACGTGGCCGAGCAGGAAGTGCAGGCGGCCATCAATGCGGGCGGCTCCCTGCTGCCGACGGACTTGCCGGCGCCGCCCGTGTACGCGAAGATCAACCCGGCCGACGCGCCCGTGCTGACCCTGGCCATCACGTCGGACACGATGCCGCTGACGCAGGTGCAGAACATCGTCAACACGCGTCTGGCGCTCAAGATCAGCCAGGTCAATGGCGTGGGCCTCGTGTCGCTGTCGGGCGGCCAGCGTCCCGCCGTGCGCATCCAGGGCGACACGAAATTGCTGGCGTCGTACGGTCTGGGCCTCGACAGCCTGCGCACGGCCATCGCGGCGGCCAACGTCAACAGCGCCAAGGGCAGTTTCGACGGCCCCACGCGTTCATTCACCATCAACGCCAACGATCAACTGGTCACGGCGGAAGACTACAAGCGCCTGATCATCACCTACAAAAACGGCGCGCCTGTGCGCCTGTCCGACGTGGCGAACGTCGTCGACAGTGCGGAAAACACGCGCCTGGGCGCATGGTCCGGCAAGCAGCCGGCCATTATTTTGAACGTGCAGCGCCAGCCCGGCGCCAACGTCATCAAGACGGTCGACGCCATCAAGGCCTTGCTGCCGGACCTGCAGGCCAGCCTGCCGGCGGCCATGAAGCTCGACGTGCTGAGCGACCGCACGACGGGCATCCGCGCCTCGGTCGAGCACGTGGAAATGGAACTGCTGTTGTCCGTGCTGCTGGTGGTGCTGGTGATCTTCGCCTTTTTGCACAGCATGCGCGCCACGGTGATCGCCAGCCTGTCCGTGCCGATCTCGCTGATCGGCGCCTGCGGCGTCATGTATCTGCTCGGCTACAGCCTGAACAACCTCTCCTTGATGGCGTTGACGATCGCCACGGGCTTTGTCGTCGATGACGCCATCGTCATGATCGAGAATATCGCCCGCTACATCGAAGAGGGCGAAACGCCGATGGCCGCCGCCCTGAAGGGCGCGTCGCAGATCGGCTTTACCATCATCTCGCTGACGGTCTCCCTGATCGCCGTGCTGATTCCCCTGCTGTTCATGGGCGACGTCGTGGGCCGGCTGTTCCGCGAGTTTGCCATGACCCTGGCCATCACGATCCTGATTTCCGCCGTGGTCTCGCTGACCTTGGTGCCGATGATGTCGGCGCGCTGGCTGAAAAGCCACGCCGATGAAAAGATCAGCGCCACGGGCCAGCGCATCCAGGCTTTCCTCGACCGTGTGATCGTGCAGTACGACCATGCGCTCGTGTGGGTGCTGAAACGCCAGGGACTGACCTTGCTGGTGGCCCTGGCCACCCTGGTGTTGACCGTTATCCTGTATATCACCATCCCGAAAGGCCTGTTCCCCACGCAGGACACGGGGCAGCTGCAGGCGCGCATCGAAACCTCGCAAGCCGTGTCGTACGAACGCATGGCGACCTTGCAGCAGGCCGCCGCCAGCGCGCTGCTGGAAGACCCCGCTGTCGACACCCTGAGTTCCCTCGTCGGCGTCGACGCGGCCAACAACACCATGCTGCACACGGGCAGCATGCTGATCAACCTGAAGCGTCCGCGCAGCGGCAGCCAGGACGAGATCATGGAGCGCCTGCGCGACCGCGTGGCCAAGGTGGCCGGCGTGACCCTGTATCTGCAGCCGACGCAGGATCTGACCATCGATGCGGAATCGGGCCCGACGCAGTACCGCGTCTCGCTCGAAGGGGCCGACACGGCCACCGTCACCGAGTGGGCCGGCAAGCTGGCCGCGCGCATGCGCGAGAAATCGCAGCTGCGCAACGTCGTCACGGACGCGGGCGCCACGGGCGCCGCTGTCACCGTGGCGATCGACCGCGACAGCGCCGCGCGCATGTCCGTGACCACGGCTACCGTCGACGACGCGCTGTACAACGCCTTCGGCCAGCGCATCATCTCGACGATTTTCACGGAAACCAACCAGTACCGCGTGATCCTCGAAGCGCAACCGGGCATTGTCACGACGCCGTCCGACCTGTCGGACCTGCAGGTGCGTACGGGGTCCGGCAAGTCGACGCCGCTGTCCGCCTTTGCCAGCGTCAGCGAAAAACAGGCGCCGCTGCAAATCACGCACGTGGCGCAATACCCGGCCACGACCCTCGGCTTCGACACGACGCAGGGCGTGGCGCTGGGCAGCGCCGTCGACGCCATCCGTCAGGCGGCGAAGGACATCGCCTTGCCGCCGTCGGTGACCTTGACGTTCCTCGGCGCGGCCGGCGCGTATGAAAACTCGCTGTCGAACCAGCTGTGGCTCATTCTTGCCGCCGTCGTCTGCGTGTACATCGTGCTGGGCGTGCTGTATGAAAGCTACATCCACCCGCTGACGATCCTGTCGACCCTGCCGTCGGCCGGCGTGGGTGCCTTGCTGGCGCTAATGATTTCCGGGCAGGACCTGGGCGTGATCGGCATCATCGGCATCATCCTCCTGATCGGCATCGTGAAGAAGAACGCCATCATGATGATCGACTTCGCCATCGAAGCCGAACGCGATGAAGGGAAAAGCCCGCAGGAAGCCATCCACCAGGCGGCCTTGCTGCGCTTCCGCCCGATCCTGATGACGACCCTGGCGGCCCTGTTCGCAGCCGTGCCGCTGATGCTGGGCTGGGGCGAGGGCGCCGAGTTGCGCCGTCCGCTGGGCCTGGCCATCTTCGGCGGCCTGATCGTCAGCCAGGTGCTGACCCTGTTTACCACGCCCGTCATCTACCTGGGCTTCGACCGCCTGGGCCAGCGCTTCGCGCGCAAGACACCCGGGGTGAACCTGGACAAGCCGGCCGATAACGCGGGGAGCGCCGCGTGAACCTGTCCGAACCGTTCGTCAAGCGACCTATCGCCACCGTGCTGCTGACCATCGGCATCGCGCTGGCGGGGATCGGCGCCTTCTTCGTGCTGCCCGTCTCGCCGCTGCCGCAGGTCGATTATCCGACCATTTCCGTCAGCGCCAGCCTGCCCGGCGCCAGCCCCGCGACCATGGCCACGTCGGTGGCCACGCCGCTGGAACGGCGCCTGGGCGTCATCTCGGGCGTGAACGAGATGACATCGTCGTCGGGCACGGGCTCGGCGCGCATCAACCTGCAGTTCGACTTGAACCGCAAGATCGATTCGGCAGCGCGCGAAGTGCAGGCCGCGATTGCCGCCGCGCGCGTGGACTTGCCGGCCACCTTGCGCAGCAACCCGACCTACCGCAAGGCCAATCCATCCGATGCGCCTGTAATCATCCTCGCGCTGACGTCGAAGACGCGCACGCCAGGCCAGATCTACGACGCCGTGTCGAACCTGGTGCAGCAGAAGGTGGCGCAGGTGAAAGGCGTGGGCGACGTGGAACTGGGCGGCGGTTCGCTGCCGGCCGTGCGCGTGGAACTGCTGCCATACCAGCTCAATCACTACAGCGTGTCGATGGAAGACGTGCGCGCGGCCATCCAGGCCAGCAACGCCAACCGCCCCAAGGGCGCCATTTCCGGCGACGAGCGCAGCCTGCAGATCTATTCGGGCGCGGCGACGGCGTCGGGCGGGCGCAGCGCGGCCGACTACCGCAGCCTGGTCGTGGCCTGGCGCGACGGCGCCGCCATCCGCCTCGACGATGTGGCCGAAGTGGTCGACGGCGTGGAGAACAACAATACCCTGGGCCTGTTCAATGGCGACCCGGCCGTCATCGTGCTGATCACGCGCCAGCCGGGCGCCAACGTCATCGCCACGGTGGACGGCGTGCGCGCGCTGCTGCCGCAACTGCAGGCGCAGCTGCCCGGCGACATCAAGCTGCAGGTGGCGTCCGACAGCACCAATTCCATCCGCTCGTCCCTGCACGAGATCGAGTTCACCCTGATCCTGTCCATCGTGCTCGTCGTGCTGGTGGTCAGCGCTTTCCTGCGCAGCGTGCGCGCCACCATCATCCCGGCTGTCGCCACCGTCGTTTCGCTCTTGGGCACCTTCGGCGTGATGTACATGCTGGGTTTTAGCCTGAACAACCTGTCGCTGATGGCGCTGACGGTGGCCACGGGCTTTGTCGTCGACGACGCCATCGTGGTGCTGGAAAACACGCAGCGCCACATCGAGGCGGGCATGGACCGCTTCAAGGCGGCCCTGCTGGGGGCGCGCGAAGTGGGCTTTACGGTGCTGTCGATCAGCCTGTCGCTGGTGGCCGTCTTCATCCCGCTGCTGTTCATGGGCGGGCAGGTGGGGCGATTGTTCCGCGAATTTGCCGTGACCTTGTCGGCCGCCGTGATGATTTCGCTGGTCATTTCGCTGACAACCACGCCGATGATGTGCGCCTGGCTGCTGAAAAGCGGGCAGCAGCACAAGCCGCCAGGCAGAGTCGCGCGCTGGTTCGAGCGGGGTTTCGAGCGCATGCTGACAGTCTACGAGCATTGCCTGGACTGGGCGCTGTCCAGCGCGGCCCTCGTGATGACCATCCTCGTGTTCGTCGTTGGCCTGAACGTGTACCTGTTCGCGGCCGCGCCCAAGGGCTTCTTCCCGCAACAGGATACGGGTCAGATCAATGGCGGCATGCGTGCCGACCAGAGCATCTCGTTCCAGGCCATGCAAAGTAAGTTGCGCCAGCTGGTCGACATCATCAAGGACGATCCGGCCGTCGCCACCGTCGTCGGATTCACGGGCGGCGGGCGGGCGGGGGGCGGTTTCATGTTCATCGACCTGAAACCGGCGTCGCAGCGCACGGACAAGGGCCAGGCCGTGATCGCCCGCTTGCGCCCGCAGCTGGCCAAGGTGACGGGCATCTCGCTGTTCCTCAATCCCGTGCAGGATTTGCGCATGGGCGGGCGTTCCAGCAATTCCACGTACCAGTACACCCTGATCAGCGACAACCAGGCGGATCTGAAAAAATGGGCGGCGAAACTGGCCGACCAGATGAAGCTGCAGCCGGCCCTGATCGACGTCGACACGGACCAGGCGGAAAACGGCGTGGAAACCTTTGTCAGCATCGACAAGGACCGTGCCACGCAGCTGGGCGTGCAAGTCAAGGATATCGACAATGCGCTGTACAACAGCTTCGGCCAGCGCCAGGTGGCGACCATCTACGATGAGCTGAACCAGTACCACGTGATCATGGAAGTGGCGCCACGCTATGCGCAAAGCCCGGAAGCGCTGCGCTCCGTGTACGTGCCGGCGTCGAATGCGGCCGCCGTTGCCGCCACCGGCACGACAGCCACAGCCACCACCAGTACCACCACCAGCGCGGCGCCGTCGAACACGACTGCCGCGCGCGACCCGTCCAGCGGCTCGGCCCTGTCCACGACCCTGGCGCACATGGTGCCGCTGTCCTCGTTCAGCAGCTTTGCCGAAAGCTCGACGGCGACTTCCATCAACCACCAGGGCGGCGAACTGGCGACCACCGTGTCGTTCAACCTGGCGGACGGCTATCCGCTCAGCGACGGCCAGGCCGCCGTGGCCCAGGCGGAGTCGGAAATCGGCATGCCCGTCAACGTGCGCGGCAGCTTCCAGGGTTCGGCCAAGAGCGCGCAGGACAGCAACAAGGAGCAGCCGCTGTTGATCCTGGCGGCCATCGTGGTGATCTACATCGTGCTGGGCATCCTGTACGAAAGCCTGATCCACCCGGTCACCGTGCTGTCGACTTTGCCGTCGGCAGGGGTGGGCGCCGTGCTGGCATTGCTGCTGTTCCGCATGGAGTTTTCCATCATTGCCCTGATCGGCGTGTTCCTGTTGATCGGTATCGTCAAGAAAAATGCTATATTGATCATCGACTTCGCGCTGGAGGCCGAGCGTTCGCGCGGCTTGAGTGCGGTGGAGGCGGTGCGCGAGGCATGTTTGCTGCGTTTCCGCCCCATTCTGATGACCACCCTCGCGGCGGCGCTTGGCGCCTTGCCGCTGGCGATCGGTTTCGGCGAGGGGTCGGAGCTACGCCAGCCCTTGGGGGTCGCCATCATCGGCGGCCTGATTGCCAGCCAGTTACTCACATTGCTGACCACCCCGGTGGTCTACATCCTGCTCGACAAGTTGCGCACGCGCAGCGCCGACGAGCAGCAATTGAGCCGCATTCCTGGGCCAGATAACCCGAGCACACAATCATGAAGCAAGTAAAACCTATTCCATCCGCCGTCCCCGCACGCCACTTGCTGGCGCTGGCGGCTGCTGTCCTGCTGGCCGGCTGCGCCGTCAGCCCCGCGTATGAAACGCCGACGGCCGCCGCGCCGCAAACGTTCAAGGAGGCGGCCGGCTGGCAGCCTGCCGTACCGGCCGATACCCTCGAGCGGGGTCCCTGGTGGACCCTGTTCGGCGACGCGCAGCTGAACCAGCTGGCCGAGGGCATCGACATCTCGAACCAGAACGTGGCCGCCGCCATTGCCTCCTACGAGCAGGCGCGCGCGCTGGTGCGCGAACAGCGCGCCTCGCTGTTCCCCACCGTGAACCTGACGGGCAGCGGCGCCCGCTCCGGCGGCGGGGGCGAGCAGCAGACGAACAACAGCTTCAAGGCGGCCATCGGCGCGTCTTGGGAACCGGACGTGTGGGGCAAGCTGCGCGCCGGCGTGACGGGCGCGGATGCGAGTGCGGCCGCCAGCGCGGCGGATCTGGCCGCGGCGCGCCTGTCGGCGCAGGGCGAACTGGCCACCAATTATTTTTCGCTGCGTCAGAGCGATGCGCAGATCGCGCTGCTCAATGCCACGATCGACGGCTACAAGCGCGTGCTCGAGATCACCAGCAACCGCTTCAACTCGGGCATCGCCGCCAAGTCTGACCTGCTGCAGGCGCAGACGCAGCTGGCCAATGCGCAGATCGATTTGTCCAGCCAGACGCGTGCGCGCGCCCAGCTGGAACATGCGATCGCCATTCTGCTGGGAAAGGCGCCGTCCGACTTCAGCCTGGCCGTGGCGCCGTGGACCCTGACCGTGCCCGAGGTGCCGCTGGGCGTGCCGTCGACCCTGCTGCAGCGTCGTCCCGACATCGCCGCCGCCGAGCGCCGGGTGGCCGTGGCCAACGAGCAGATCGGCATCGCCCGGTCGGCCTATTATCCGAGCCTGAACCTGACGGGTTCCTACGGTTCCGGCGCCAGCAAGGTGGGCGACCTGTTCAATGCATCGTCGAGCCTGTGGTCCCTGGGCGTGTCGGCCGCGCAGACCCTGTTCAACGCGGGCGCCACGACGGCCAGCGTGGACGCGGCCAGGGCGGGGCATGAGGCAGCCGTGGCGCGCTACCGCCAGACGGTATTGAGTGCCTTTGGCGCCGTGGAAGACCAGTTGTCGGCCACGCGCGCGCTGGCCGAGCAGCTGGCCCTGCGCCAGCAGGCGTCGTCCGCCGCCGACCAGGTCGAACAGCAGATGCTGAACCGCTACAACGCGGGCCAGGTCGGCTACACGGACGTGGTGACGGCGCAAGTGACGGCCCTGTCGGCGCGCCGTTCGCTGGTGCAGGCGCAGGCGGACCGCCAGACGACGGCCGTGGCCCTGATCCAGTCGCTGGGCGGCGG
This sequence comes from Janthinobacterium lividum, assembly GCF_011601275.1. Taxonomy (GTDB): domain Bacteria; phylum Pseudomonadota; class Gammaproteobacteria; order Burkholderiales; family Burkholderiaceae_D; genus Janthinobacterium; species Janthinobacterium lividum_E. Next base: position 87,037 of record NZ_JAAOLY010000008.1, read on the forward strand.
TTGGCATGTGCCGCAGGCGCAGTAAGGGGGCGGCATGGGGCAGCATGGGGTAGCATAAAACCCCTGCGCCAAATTCGCGTTTTGTCGTGCATCTTGAGTGCTAGAATGCAAGATTATTATCAATTCCCAGCCTGACGCTTTGGCCGTGGCTGCATTCTTGCCGACGATGACACGCAGTAAACACAGCAATGCTTCCGTTCCCGAAGTGGCCGCCATCGTTTTCCCGGTGGTGGCCATCGGCGCTTCCGCCGGCGGGCTCGATCCCATCGTCGCTTTCCTGGCCAACGTGCCGCAGGAAAGCGGGATTGCCTATGTGGTGATCCAGCACCTCGATCCCACGCAAAAGGCCATGCTGCCGGAATTGTTGCAGCGCGCCACCAGCATTCCCGTCACGGAAATCACGCACCAGGCGGAGTTGCGGCCCAATCATATCTATGTGATTCCGTCGAATGCCGACCTGGGCCTGGCCAAGGGGCGTTTCGTGCTCAGCGAGCCGGTGCAGCTGCGCGGCCACCGCTTGCCCATCAATACCTTTTTCGAAAGCCTCGCAAGCGAGCTGGGCGAACTGGCCGTCGGCGTGATTTTTTCCGGCATGGGCAGCGACGGCACGCGCGGCCTGCAAGCGCTCAAGCAGGCGGGCGGCCTGACCCTGGCCCAGTATCCCGATACGGCCAAGTTCGACATGATGCCGCAAAGCGCGATTGCCGCCGAGGTGGTGGACCTGGTCGATTTCCCCGACAAGATGCCGGACAAGATCATCACCTATCTGTTCCGCAGCAGTTTTCTCAGCTTGCCCGGGCATGAACCGAACGGGCGCAATTCCCTGCAGGAAATCGTCGCCTTGTTGTCCGAGCAAACGGGCAACAGCTTTACCGATTACAAGATCAATACGGTGCTGCGGCGCATTGAACGGCGCATGAGCTTGTATCAAATGACGTCGATGGAAGAATACGTGCCGTACTTGCGTGCCAATCCCGCCGAAACCGATTTATTGTTCAAGGAATTGCTGATCGGCGTGACGAGCTTTTTCCGCGACCCGAAAGTGTGGGAATACCTGAAGATGGTGGTCGTGCCGCAAATGCTGGCGGCCCACCCGGACGGACGCGCCTTCAAGGCCTGGGTGCCCGCCTGTTCCACGGGCGAGGAAGCCTATTCGCTGGCCATGGTGTTCCATGAAGTGGTGGCCAGCATCAATCCACCGTCGAAATACAGCTTGCAGATTTTTGCCACCGACCTGTCGGCCGACGCCATCGACCGCGCCCGCCAGGGCCGCTTTCCACATAGCATCGTCAGCGATGTGTCGGCCGAGCGCCTCCAGCGTTTCTTCCTGCGCGACAAGAGCGGGTACCATGTGAAGAAAGAGATCCGGAACACGATTATCTTTGCCCAGCAAAACATCATCTCGGACCCGCCATTTACCAAGCTCGACATCCTGTGCTGCCGCAATCTGCTGATTTACCTCAATGCCAAGTTGCAGCAGCGTTTGATACCCTTGTTTCATTACGCCCTGAACCGTGATGGAATCTTGCTGCTGGGCAGTGCCGACACGCCCGGCCATTTTTCCGACCTGTTTTCGCCCCTGACCACGTCGACCCGGCTATATCGCCGCCTCGACAACCTGGCGCGCCAGCGTTTGCCCACGTATTTCCCCACCAAGGTATCGTTGGCATCCCCCCCTACACCTAGCGACACGAGAGAAGTGAGCATGACTGGAAAGATTCAATCCCATGTCGAGCAATTATTGCTCCAGAAATATTCGCCTGCCGCCGCGCTGCTGAACCAGGATGGCGACATCCTGTACATCAACGGCCGCACGGGCGCTTTCCTCGAACCGGCGGCCGGCAAGGCCAACTGGAATATCCACGCCATGGCGCGCGAAGGCTTGCGCTATGAACTGGCCGGCCTGATCAAGCAAGCCCTGCAAAGCGAGAGCGTGGTGCGTCTGAAGGGCCTGGTCGTCAAGGACCACCTGGGGCAGTCGCTGGGCGTGGACCTGAGCGCCGAAGCCCTGAGCCAGCCAGAATCCCTGCGCGGCATGGTGTTTGTCACGTTTGCCAGCATGCCACTGGTGGCCGAAGCACGGCGCGGCCGCTCGCCGAATCCGAAGGTGCTGGAGCTGGAGCAGCAGCTGGCGCAGGCGCGCAATGAAATCCAGGCCGTGCGCGACGAGATGCAGACGTCGCGCGAGGAACTCAAATCGGCCAACGAGGAATTGCAGTCGACCAATGAAGAGCTGCAATCGACGAACGAGGAGCTGACCACCTCGAAGGAAGAGATGCAGTCGCTCAACGAGGAGCTGTACACGGTCAATGCCGAGCTGCAATCGAAGGTCGACGATCTGTCGCTGGTCAACAGCGACATGAAAAACCTGCTCAACAGTACCGATATCGCCACCATTTTCCTCGACAGCGACCTGCGCATCCGCCGCTTCACGGCGCCGGCCACGCAAATTTACAAACTGATCCAGACGGATTTGCGCCGCCCGCTCAGCGACATCGTCAACGACCTCGACTATCCGGGCCTGGAACACGATGCGCTGGAGGTCATCCGCAGCCTCGTGTTTTGCGAGCGGCAAGTGGAAACCAAGACGGGGCGCTGGTACAACGTGCGCATCATGCCGTACCGCACGATCGAAAATGTGATCGATGGCGTAGTGGTGACCTTCATCAACATCACGGAATCGAAACTGCTGGAAGCCCAGCTGCGCCAGATTCAGTCCGGCGCCGCGGCGGCCGGCAATAGCGGCGAGAACGTGTCATGAGCGAACCATTCGACGAGGGCAACGTGCCGGCCAGATTGCGAGAGCAGGCCGAGCAACTGGCGGCGCAGCAGCGCCAGCCCGTGCCGCAGTCGAATGAAGATGTGATACGCCAGCTGCATGAGTTGCAGGTCAGCCAGATCGAGCTGGAAATGCAGAACGCGGCCCTGGCCGAACTGGAACAGCTGAAGAATGAATATGAAAGCAGCCGCGACCGTTATGCGCAGCTGTATGAACAGGCGCCCGTCAGCTACTTTTCGCTGGCGCGCGAGGGCGTCGTCACGCGTGTCAACGTGGCGGCTTGCGGCTTGCTGCAGCGCGACAAGAATCAGCTGCTGGGGCGGCGTTTCGAGCAATTCATCGCGCCCCAGGCACAAGGCAGCTTCCGCCGCTTCCTCGACGCCGTCTTTACCAGCGGTGCGCGCCAGGTGCTCGAAGCGCAGCTGTTCGGCGGCTCGGCCGGCGGCATGGTCCGCATCGAAGCCAATTTCGACACCGCCAGCGACACGGCGCGCATGCTGGTGACGGACCTGGGCGACGAGCACGCGCGCGAATCGGCCTTGCGGCGCGCCTTCGTCATCCTCGACAGTATCCGTGAAGGCGTGCTGGTGACGGACAGCGGCAACCGCATCATTTCCGTCAACCCCGCCTTCACCACCATCACCGGCTACCAGGCCGAGGAGGCCATCGGGCGCGATCCGTCCTTCCTCGGCGGCGGCACGCATTTGCCGCATTTCTATGAAACCATGTGGCGCAGCCTGCACCAGGATGGCAGCTGGTATGGCGAAATGGTGAACCGGCGCAAGAATGGCGAGCGCTTCGTCGAATCGCTGTCGATCACGCCCATGCGCACGGCGGACGGCAGCATCAGCCATTTTGTCGGAGTGTTTTCCGATATCACCGAGCGCAAGCTGGCCGAAGCGGACTTGCGAGAACTGCACCGCGAGCTGGACCAGCGGGTCATCGACCGCACGGCCGAATTGCTGCACGCCAACCAGCATCTGCAGCAGGAAGTACAGCAGCGCGAACTGGCGCAGGAAGCCTTGCGCGATGCCGAGCGTTTCTTTCACGCCACCATCGATTCGCTGACAGACCGGGTGCTGGTGCTGGACCAGACGGGCAGCGTCTTGCATGCCAACCAGGCGTGCGTGGATTTTGTAGGGCAGATGGGAAAACCGCTGCATTACCTGGAGTTTTGCGAGACGGACGCGCGCTGGCAGCGCAGCGCCGGGCGCGAGCTGGCCGCTGGCATCCGCTCCGTGATTGCCGGCCGCGCCGATGCGTTTGCGCTCGAGTATGAATTTGCCACGCGCTCAGGCGCCCGCTGGTCGCAGGCCAGGGTCAGCCGTTTTCTCGGCGAAGGGCCGCTGCGCGTCGTGGTGGCGCACACGGACATCACCGAACGCAAGTTGATGGATGGCGCCCTGCGCCAGTCGCACGCGCAGCTGCGCCAGCTGGCCTTGCACCTGGAAACGGCCAAGGAAGACGAGCGCAAGCGCATTTCGCGCGATATCCACGATGAACTGGGACAAAACCTGCTGGCGCTGCGCATCGATATTTCCATGCTCAGCGCCCGCACCGAGGGTTCCCATCCGCGCCTGCACCGCCGGGTCGGCGCCGTGCTCAGCAATGTCGACACGACCATCAAGAGCGTGCGCGGCATTATCAACGAGCTGCGCCCGATGGCGCTGGACCTGGGCTTGCAGGCGGCCATCGAATGGCAGGCGGGCGACTTCCGCAAGCGCAGCGGCGTCGCTTGCCGCCTGCTGATACGCGACGAGGCACTGTTTGCCGCCATCGGCAGCCAGGCCGAGATCGTGCTGTTCCGCATCGTGCAGGAAGCGCTCAGCAACGTCATGCGGCACGCCCAGGCCAGCCAGGTCGAGATCGAGCTCAGTTCCGATGCCTGCGCCGTGTACGTGGCCATCAGCGACAACGGCATCGGCATCACGCCTCAGCAGCAGCGCAAGAAACAGTGTTTTGGCCTGATCGGCATCGCCGAGCGGGTGACGGCGCTGGGTGGCCACTTCGAGGTGGGCTTGCCGGCCTCGGGCGCCGGCTGCCGCCTGGCCCTGCAGATTCCCTTGCAGGGAGCGGGGCGGCCGGCCGCCTGATACGGAGTGCAATGGGTTAATTTTTGCCGACTCATGCCCCCGGGACAGGCTATACTTTCGCCTGCTATTTATGGAGGGGCATATCTTGTTCAAAACAATCGTTTTACCAGTCGCCTTGTTGGGCGCGTTCGCCGGCGCACACGCCGACGAAGGGCAGTGGCAACCACACCAATTGCCACAGCTGAAAGCCGAACTGAAACGGGTCGGCATCGAAATTCCTGCAGAAAAACTGGCCGACCTGAGCAAGCACCCGATGAGCGCCATCGTGTCGCTCGGCGGCTGCTCGGCCGCTTTCGTCTCCGACGCCGGCCTGGTGGTGACGAACCACCACTGCGCGTATGGCGCCGTGCAGCGCAATTCCACGCCGGAACACAATTACATCACCAACGGCTTCCTGGCCAAGACGCGCGCCGCAGAGCTGCCGGGCGGTCCGAACAGCCTCGTGTATGTGACGGACAAGGTGGAGAATGTCAGCGACCGCGTGCTGAAAGGCTTGACGGCCGACATGAGCGGCCGCGCACGCCACGAAGCCGTGGAAAAGCGCGTCAAGGACCTGATCGCCGAATGCGAAACGGACAAGATGTACCGTTGCTCCGTGCCCGCCTTCCACCGCGGCCTCGAGTACTACCGCATCCGCCAGATGATGATACGCGACGTGCGCCTGGTCTACGCGCCATCGGACAAGATCGGTAACTTCGGCGGCGACATCGACAACTACGAATGGCCGCGCCACACGGGCGATTACTCGTTCCTGCGCGCCTACGTGGGCAAGGATGGCCGTCCGGCCGATCCGTCGCCCGACAACGTGCCGTACAAATCGAAGGATTTCCTGGTGGTCTCGGCCGAAGGCTTGAAGGCCGGCGACGGCATCTTGCTGGCGGGTTATCCCGGCCGCACCAGCCGCTACAAGCTGCCGGCGGAAATCCGTTTTGCACGCGATACGGCTTTCCCCCTGAAAGTATCCGAACTGCAGGCCGACCTGGCCGTGATGGCCGACGCCACCAATGGCGACGCGGCAGCCGCCGTGCGCTATGCCAGCGTGGTGAAAAGCATCAACAACGTGCTGAAGAAAACCCAGGGCTTGCTCGACGGTTTTGCGCGCAAGGATATCGCCGCCATCAAGGACGTGCAGGATGCCGAGTTCCGCGCCTGGTACGCGAAACAGCCGAATGTGTCGCCGACCCTGCTGGCGGAACTGGACGCGGCGATCGCCAGCGACATGGCCTTGAGCGAAGAAGAGTTCGCCTGGAGCGTGGCCACCAACAGCGACTTGCTGAAAAGCGCGCGCACCATCTACCGCCTGTCACTGGAGCGCCAGAAAGTGGACGCCGAACGCGAATCGGGCTTCCAGCAGCGTGACCTGGCCTTCATCAAGGCCCGTCTGGCCCGACTGGAGCAGTCGTACGTCAACAAGGTCGACCAGGCGCGTTTTGAAGCAGGCCTGAAGCGTTACGCGCAACTGGCGGCGAAGAGCCATCCGCAAGGCCTGGACGCGCTGCTGCCGGCGCCAGGCGCCGTAGCAGCCCTGTACCAGCAGACGCAACTGGCTGACACGGCCAAGCGCCTGGCCTGGCTGGAAAAGGACCAGGCTGCCGTTACCCAGTCCGACGACGCCTTCATGCAACTGGCTGTCAAGCTGCATCCGGTGGACGTGGCGCTGGAAGAGCGCCGCAAGGAAATCGACGGCAACCTGGAACGCGTGATTCCGCAATATATGCAAGCCGTCATCGCGTGGAAGAAGTCGCAAGGCAAGCCTGTCTACCCTGACGCCAACTCGACCTTGCGCGTGACGTATGGCACCGTCTCGCCATACTCGCCGCGCGATGGCTTGACCAAGGGACCGTTCACGACCGTGGAAGGCATCGTCGAGAAAGTCACTGGCAAGGCCCCGTTCGAAGCGCCGCAAGGACTGATCGACGCCGTCAAGGAAAAACGCTACGGCCAGTTCCGCGACCCGGTACTGGGCACGGTTCCCGTCAACTTCCTCACCAGCGCCGACACCACGGGCGGCAATTCCGGCTCGGCCGTGATGAACAAGCGCGGCGAGTTGATCGGCCTGAACTTCGATTCGACGTATGAATCGATCACCAAGGACTGGTACTTCGATACGGCCATCACGCGCGCCATCCACCTCGACATCCGCTACATGCTGTGGGTGATGAAGGAAGTGGACCACGCGGATAACCTGCTGCAGGAAATGACCATCAAGTATCCGAAGGCTGCCAAGAAATAATCTTTCTTGATTGAAATAAAAGCCGCATCCGCCGCAGGGCCGATGCGGCTTTTTTGCGTATGGGCAACTAGTTTGAGTTCCATCAATATGCCAGCGGTCACCATGGTTAGCATGGGTTAGGGGAACTATCCGACGGAGGAAAAATGGATGATGGCGAGCTGGCAGCCGATCTGGCGCGCCTTTTCGGAGGGAGCATGCGAGTCCAGGACAGCCGCTTGCTGCGCATGGCTTTTCCGCGCGAGGACGGCCCGCCCGATACTGCGCTGCTGGTCAACAGCTTACGGGCGCACGAGGAAATGTCGCGCGACTTCCGTTTCGACGTCGAATTGCTGTCCGATAATCTCCACGTTCCCCTGACAGCGATGATGGGGCGCATGGTCACGATTTCCATGGTGCGCGATGACGGCAGCTTGCGCCATTTTAATGGTTATGTCGGCGAATTCCGCATGTTGCGCAGCGATGGCGGTTTCGCGTTCTACCAGATGGTGCTGCAGCCCTGGCTGGCGTTTGCCAGGCTGCGCATGGACAATGTCTCGTTCCACGAGCGCACGGTCATCGACATCAGCGAAACGACCTTCGATCACTATTTGCAGCGCGACTGGCAAAACCGGCTGCATGAGGAAAAAGCCATATTAAGCTGCGCCAACCAGCATAATGAAACCGATTACAACCATCTGCACCGGCGCTGGGAAGAGCAGGGACTCCATTATTGGTATGAACACCGCGCCGACGGGCATACCCTGTGTCTGGGCGACAATACCTGGCTGACCGACAGCATCGATCCCGGCGACGGCCATGCCAGCGACGCCGGCGAGATGGCGTTTCGCAGCGGCGCCGGTTCGCTGGAGTGCGACGGCATCAGCGATTGGCAGGCAGTACGCAAGATCGCTTCAGGCTCGCTCACGCTGGCCAGCTTCAATTACAAGCATCCGTATGCCAGCCGCGCCGGCGGCTATGCGCTCAATGAACAGGGCGACGTGTTTGCCCATGAACTGTATCAAAACAGCGGCTATGGCTATGCCGGCATGGACGAGGGCGAAGCGCTGGCGCAACGCCGCCTGGAGGAGCATTACTGCCAGGCGCAATATTTCGACGCTGGCGGCAATCACCGCTGTGCCCAGGCCGGGCGCAGTTTCACGCTGGGTGGCCACTTCAGCGCGCAGCAAGCGATGCCGGCCCGAGGTGAAGCGGCGCGCCCGGACGTCGGCGCGCGCGAATACCTGATCCTGTCGGTCGATCATGTTGCCAGCAACAATTATCAGGCAGGAACGGGCGCGAAGTCGCACTATGAAAACCGCTTCAGCTGCATCCGCAAGAGCATCCGCTGGTCTCCGGGGCGGCGCTTCAACAGCGCGCCTTGTGCGCCACCCGGCGTGCAGACGGCGATTGTTACCGGGCCGGCAGGCGAAACCATCCATACCGACGGGCTGGGCCGGGTGAAGGTGCAATTTCACTGGGATCGCCTGGGCAAGTTCGACGCCGGCAGTTCGCCATGGATCCGCGTCATGACGCCATGGGCAGGCCAGGCGTTCGGCCAGATCGCGTTGCCGCGCATCGGCCAGGAAGTGCTGATCCAGTTTCTCGACGGTAATATCGACCATCCCGTCATTGTCGGCGCCGTGTACAACGGCAACCATGCGCCGCCGTGGAATTTGCCGGGGCAACGCATGCTGGGCGGCTGGCGCAGCGCCGAGCTGATGCCTGGCGGCGGCCACGGCGTGCGCGGCAACCAGCTGGTGCTTGACGACACGCACCAGCGCATCCAGGCGCAGCTGAAAAGCGACCATCAGCATAGCCAGTTGTCGCTTGGCTGCATCAGCCGCATCGAGGACGCCAGCGGGCGCAAGGATGCGCGCGGCGAGGGCTGGGAGCTGGCGTCGGACGCCTGGGGCGTGGCGCGCGCGGGCCGCGGCATGCTGCTGACCACCGAAGCGCGCCCTGGCGCCGCCTCGCACATTAAAAGCATGGATGAAACCGTGCAGCGGCTGGCCGAGGCGGCTGAACGGCACAAGGCGCTTGCCGCCCTGGCGCAGCAGCATGGCGCGCAAGAAAGCGTTGCCCAGCAAGGCGCCGCTGCCGATGGGCTGAAAGCCCAGCATGCCGGCATCAAGGGCGTTGCCGGCAGTGGCGAAAACGCCTTTCCCGAATTATCCAGGCCGCATCTGGTGCTCGCCAGCGCTGCCGGCATCGCCACGACGAGCGCGCAATCGACGCATATCGCCAGCGCCGACGATACCGGATTGACGGCCGGGCGCAATCTGTCGCTGGCAGCCGGCGGCGGCCTGTTCGCCAGCCTCGGCGCGGCGTTCCGCCTGTTCGTCCACAAGGCTGGCATGAAACTGATCGCCGCGGCCGGTCCGGTGCAGATCGCGGCGCAAACCGATACGGTCGAGATCGTCGCCAACAAGGTGCTGGAGTTGATCAGCCAGGCCGACTGGGTGCATATTCGCGGCCGCAAAGGCGTGCGCCTGCACGGCGCCGATTGCATGCTTGAAATTAGCGACAAGGTGCAGTTTTTCACGGCCTCGCCGACGCTGTTTCATGGCAACCTGGAGACGCTGGCGCCGAAGAACCGGCCGCAAGCGGAGATGGAACCGTCCATCGCGCCGGTCGCGGGGCAATTGCAGCATACCATCCAGGCCCATGCGGACGGCGGTCAATACGCGAACGTGCCGTACACGCTGTACCAGGGGGAAGCCGAAGTCGAGCAAGGCCTGACCGACGAAGCTGGCCGCATCCTGATCGCGCACCAGGACGGCACCTCGCGCTACCGTGTCGTCCTGGGCAATGGCGAGGAGTTTGACTTGCAGGCCAGCGCGAGCTTCGACGCCAGCGCGGCGCCGGACGGCGAACAGCGCCTGTCGAACCGCGGCCTGCGCGCGCTGGACGATACCGGCGACGGCCGCTCGTGGCGCTGACCGCGTACTGACTGGAGAGACCATGCCCGATTCGACCAAGCGCACCGAAACCACCCATATCGACGAAGTCGGCCGCACTGCGACCAGTTCGCTCCAGTGGCTGCTGGAAAACCGCAACCTGAAGGGCAAGGCCAGCCACCCGATTACGCACAACAACAAGCTCACGCTGTTCATTTGCGGACAGGAGGGGTTCGCCGACATCGCCGGCGAGATCGCCAAGGCTAAACATTCGATCGACCTGTGCTGCTGGGGTTTCGACCCGGGCATGGAGCTGGTGCGCGGCAACAGCGCCACCTGGCCGCGTGGCGACACGTTTGGCGACGTGCTGATCGCCGCCGCACGGCGTCACGTCAGGGTGCGCCTGCTGATCTGGCATGACCGGATCGGCTCGCCCATGGTGCGCAATATGCCGGGCTATACACACGGCACCTCGCCATGGAAAACCGGTGGACAGCACTCCGACGACATCAGCGCCAAAGCCAGCCTGGCGATGTTGCACGATGCGGTTGCCACGAAAGCGAGGGTTAGCGGCGGTTACAGGGGCGATAGGATTGCTCCCGAGGATATCCCGATGCTGGCGCGTGAAGAATACTGCCACAGCTGGTATGCGGCCGCGTTCCATGGCTTGTTGGAGGGCCTGGAGATCCGCTTGCGGCACGGCGACAGCACCGCGATCGGCAAGAGTGTCGCGACCGAAATCAACCAGCCGCACGGCTTGACGATGGGAGAAATCGAAAAGCCCGGCATGCAATACCTGGGCACGCACCACCAGAAGCCGGTCCTGATCGATTTCGCCTACGAAGAGGGAGCCAAGGCCGTCGGTTACGTGATGGGCTTGAACTCGGTGACCGATTATTGGGATACGACGGCTCATCTGCTCGACGATACGCGCCGCGAACAGGGCGGCGTCAACGAGCGGCGCGAGTGTGTGCAGGGAATGGCCGCTGACGGCGGCTTTGCCACGCTGAAGCCCTATCAGGACTATGCCTGCCGCATCGACGGCGGCCGTGCGCTCATCGCGCTCTACAATAATTTCGTGAAGGCATGGGACCGCGCGATCGATGACCGCACGCGTTCGGCTTCCACCGACTGTGTTAGCCGGGAGTTGCCATGTGGCAGCCCACCGGCGCGGCTGTTGGATAAGGCCGAACCAAGCGACTCCACCGTGCAGATCGTCCTGACGCAGCCCGAGGAGCAGGACAAGACGATCAAGGAAACCTACTTTCGTGCGGTGACCCAGGCCAGCCTGGCGGCCGGCTACCTCTACGTGGAAAACCAGTATTTCCAGTATGAGGAATGGGCCCGGCACTTGTTGAGCGAGCGCAAGAAGGTGGTTGCCGCCTGGAAGGCCGGAAGCCTGAAGGCGGGCAAGACCATGCGTGACATGCCGATCATGCACGTATTCATTGTCATACCCGTGCCGGAGCGTGCGCAGATGGTGCCGCGCACCCACGACACGCTGGCAGCGCTGGGGCAGCACGACGGCATGACAGGGCAAAATACCATGATCGACGATTACAACAAGCTGCCGAAAACCCGGCGTGTCAGGGCCGGATTCGGCATTTCCGCCGAGGCGGAAGTCAAGTTGCCCGACGTGGTGCAGCATTCCAACGGCATCAATAAACCCGGCGCGATGACGCTTGAAAGCGAATTCGGGCTGAAGGTATCGGTGGCCATGCTCAATGTCAGCGCGTTTGACAAGGACCGCTGGCGCTACCGTGAAATCTACATTCATTCCAAATTGATGCTGGTGGACGACGTGTTCATGACGCTGGGCAGCGCCAACCTGAACCAGCGCAGCATGGCCGTGGACAGCGAAATCAATATCGCCACCGTCGACCGCCGCGTGGCCCGCGATTTGCGCAAGCGGGTGTGGCGCATGCTTAGCGGCGGGCTGGTTGATGGCGGGGAGGGAAGAAGGGGGAGATTGTGGATGCTTATCGGAAGTGGGTGGAGCTGATGGGAGAAAACCGTGGCAGGAAAAAATCTGATTCTGCAAGTGCGGACCACAAGAAAATGACCGGCTTCTTGCTCCCCTTGGAAGATAGACGCAGTTCCACGATACGTTTGGGATGAGCATGAAAAAGTATAAAAATTTCCCTGTTCCCCTGCCTTTTTTTATCTTGGCAGTTTTCCTGATTTTCACTTTAGGTGCCTGCAAAATGTCAAACGACAAAGTCCTGCCACGCAACCAAACCCTGCCACTTTTCAATCCCCATGTAGCGGATTTTGTCTGTGAAACCGAGGCGAGCAAAGTGCCGCCCATCGATGCGCAAGCCGAGGACTGGTTTCTCGAAGCGCGCGCCTTGGAAGATCCCGAAATTTTCATGGAAGACCGCGATTACAAAAAAATCGTCGCTCTGACGCATCAGGCGGCAGAGCGATTGCACTGGAAGGCGATGCTCAATCTGGCCAGTCTGTATGTGGAAGGGCGCGATCCCTTGCATAGTGAGGAAGAAGCGGTGCAACTGGTGGAAAAGGCGATGCGACTGGGCATACCGGCGGCCTATGACCGGATGGGAACGTATTATGCGAATGGCACGGGTGTCAACGGCGACATCACTCGCGCTTATGCCTTTTGGCAAAAAGCGGCGCAAATGGGTAATCCCCAAGCGATGGATTTTTTGTCAGATAAACTAAATGTAGGTCTGGCAAATGAAGGCGCAGGGTATTGGGCTAATATTCCTGTTGCAATAAAAATGATGGAATGTGCATTTTCCCAAGGGTACGGACCAGTTGCATATAATTTATCTTACATGTATGCCTCCCCGAGAATGGCCACAGGGAGAGTTAGCGGACCGCGTACGCCAGAAACTAAAGCACTTGCTCTTAAAGTTCTACATGAGGGCGTTGCATTCGGCTGCGAAAAGTGCGCAAACAAACTCACGATTGAATTCGGCGATCCGTTTGATCTTGCCGATATGCTGGTACCCTACGTGGACAAGGCTCGCGGCGAGCGTTATGCGGTACTTGGTAATGAGCTGGGATTCAATCCCAACGCGCGCTTTCCAAATCTGGACAAGGTATTGCCGCTCCCTCCCGCCGATCTGCCGCCCTGGAATGGCGACAGGGATACCTTGCTGCATGCGGCCAAAGGTGTGCGCCCGCCGCCAGCCGTCCCGCAGCCAAGCGCCGCCGCGCTATTGCAACCACCATATTTCCTGGTCGCCGACTATGCGCTGCGCCCTGCCGGCTGGCACAGCGATGCGCCGGCTGCGCCATTTGCCGCGTATTGGCAGCCCGTTCAAGGGCAGGGCGTGACGGCGGAAGCCCAATTATTCCAGCAAGACGAACCCTTCCGCCATTTCAGCGTGCTGGATGCCGATGGCGATAGCCGATATGGCGGCGTGAGCTGGGAGCAGTGCCTGACGATACGCCATGACCATGGCGCCGTGCAGCCGCGCGTGGCGCACGGCTTGCTGCGCGAGGTGGCGCGGCCCCAGCCTTGGTTGAGCTGTGCTTGCGGACAAGCCTGTCCCGTCAGCGGCGTCTGGCAACCGTGGGTGTCGCCCGACCATCCGCTGCAGGCCATCGTCAACCAATACTGGCGCCAGTCCTGGCTGACCCAGGGCGCGCCGTTCCCGCGACCGCGCCGCGACTGGCTGCTCGATTTGCGAGATGACGACGTGACGTGGCATTTGATGGATGCGTCCCTTCCTGATCTTGGATAACGCAATGCCGCAGCGATGGAGGACGCAATGGATAGCAATCAATCCAGCATGGCTGGCACGAGAGGACGCCTCGCGTCGCTTGTCACGGCATGGCTCGCACTGTTCCCGCGCCAGCGCCTGCCGAGTGGCGGTACCACGTATAATTCCTCGCACTATCCACCGCTATTCTTTTTCGACAGCTCCCCATGTCCCTGACTCCCGACACGCCGGCCGATTGGCAAACGTTTGAAGCGGCATACGCTGTCGAAGAAACCTGGTTCAAGCTGACCAGCGCGTCGCTGGCAGTGCTTGGCGCCTCCGCTTTCAAGGATCAGGCATTTTCAGCCTTTGCCTTCAACGCCGTATCGCTCCCATCCCTTTCGCTGAGCTTTGACACCGATCCCGACAACAGAAGGCGTGGTGATTACCCGCCGGACTGGTCGAACGAGTGCATGGAAGTCGATGTGCCGGAGATCGGCCAGCTGTGGGAGGAAGGCCGTGCAAGGATCGAAGGCGCGCTGAGCGAGCTGATTGACGCTGCCGATGACGAGCTGCTCTGCGCCATCGAGGAAGGCTATCTGCACAGCCTCAGGAAAACCATGGTGCGGCTGGAAATGCACCATGCTTTCGACCAGATCAAGACGTGCGCGCCGTTCTGGACTGTGGTCACGCAAATCGATGCCGATACGGATGAAGAGGAGCGCCTGCTCGAACAGGTGCGCCAAGGCCTTCTGGCGTGAGCGCTATATCAGGGCTTGCCAGGCCCTGACTTCTTCGTCCGTGAGCGTCGGCCCCCAGCCGCCGCGCAGCGCCGCATCGTGCTGCACGTAGTGTTCCAGCTGCGGCACGGCCACATCATGCCGGACGCAGATGTCAAAGACGGCTTCCAGCTGGCGCCGACTTGCAGCAAGGTCATCGCCATGCCAGGTACAGGCGCTCGTTTCCAGCACATGCTGCACCAGTTCTTCCAGCGTGCCGGGCAGGTGCCCGGGCATGGCCATGCGGACCTCGTCCGGCCAGGGATCTCCCATGCCCGTCACAGCCAGGGACGCAAAGCCCCGTTCCCAGGCAGCAAAATCCCCAGGCGCGACCTGCGCCAGTTTCCACACATGAGCGGCGAACGCGGACAGGGCGGGATGATCAATATCAAAGCGTCGGCAAAAGCGTTGCAGGCACGTGACAGCAGTGCATTGCCTGGCGATCACGGAGAGCGTGTCTATCGATATGTTGTGCATGAGTCAAAAGCTCCTGAAGGTGGCGTCTGCCGGTAACTAAGTCAATTTGACGGTATGACGCTTGTCCCGCCTGGCGAGGCAGCCTGCCGCAGCGCCTGCACCGGCAACTGAAAAAAGCGCGGCACCATGGCCGGTGACAGCTCATCGCCGCCGTACGTCATGGCCAGGCGGCCGCTCAGCAGCAGCATCACGTAGCCGTGGCCCAGCGACCAGCCGGCGCTGGCGGCGGCCTTGTCCCAGCGCGGGTCGAGGCCCGCTTCGCGCACGGCCGCGCCGGCCGTCTGCAGCACGTACTGGAAGCACGCTTGCGCCGCTTCCAGCAGGGCGGGGAACTGGCGCACGTCCTGGTGCTCGAACATCAGCCGGTAGTGGGCCGGTGCGGCCAGGGCGAATTCGATGTATTGCTGGCCCAGCAGCTGAAACCGCTGTTCGGAGGGCAGGCTGCCCTGCGGCGGCAATTCCGCTTCCCATTTTGCGATCAGGCTGGCGAAACCGGCCGCTGCCACCTCGGCCAGCAGCGCTTCCTTGCTGGGAAAGTGGCGGTACACGGCGGCGATTGATACGCCCACCGTGCGCGCCAGCTCGCGCAGCGAGAGGGTGGCGTCGTGCTGCTGCGCCAGTTGCGCGATGGTGGCGGCGACCAGGGTGTCGCGCAGGTTGCCGTGATGATAGGTAGTCGTTATCGTCATTCTATGTTATCGCTGTTCACATTGTCGTGTATGATGCTCATGTTATCACTGAACACATGGAGAGCACATGCAAGAGATGAACAACGTGGTACGTGCCGTGGCCATGCCGCCCGGCGCCAGCATCGCCCCGCTGTATCCCGGCAGCAACCTGGCCGACGCGTACGCCGTCGATTTGCCCACTGCGCCGGCGCGCCAGATGGACATGCAGAGCCTGGCGCGCCAGCTGTTGGGCAAGCAGCCGGGCTGGGCGCGCAAGCTGATGGTGATGCGCGATGCCATCGTGGCGCGCTTCGGTATCCGCACGGCAAAGCAGATGGAAGCGCGGCCCGGCAAGCGCATCGGCATCTTCCGCATCTATGCCGTCAGCGACGACGAGATCATCCTGGGCGAGGATGACAGCCACCTCGATTTCCGCCTCTCGGTGCTGCGCAACCGCGACGCAGGCCGCCATGGCAGCGTGACCGTGAGCAGCGTCGTGCATTGCCACAACCGGGTGGGGCGCGCCTACATTATGCTGATACGGCCTTTCCACAAGCTGATCGTGCGCAGTAGTCTGCGCCGTCTCCAACTGGCGATGGCAGACGGCGTGAGTACTCCTATTTAAGCAAGCCTGATCACGGCTGGATGCAGCGCGGTGAATTTGGCGGACATTTCCATTGCCATCTGACATTAGCTGTCTGGCTCAGCTTGACGGTAAACGCGATAGCAGGCGAGGCGATGGAAATGGTCATGACATTCGCCTCCTGGCTGCCGCTGCGTGGCGTGCCGTTGCCCGGATTGACGTCGACGTTCAAGCCGCGACCAAACTGTATATCAATCTGGCTATTACCCAACAAATACGGCAGGTTATTACCAATGTATTCACCGATGTCGAACTGCCTGCCGTCCGGCAAGGTCAATCCCGTCGGAGTCGGTACAAGGCGGCGCAGGCCAATTCCCCATGCCGGATCAGGAAGATACAGTAGTTTGTCCTTTACTTCGCCCATAGCTTCGCGAATGCCAGCTTCAAGCCGGTTATCGAGGATGCCGCTGGCTTTATTGACCAGCAGGTCACCCACGACAGGCAAGATCCAGCTGAGGTTGGAGTCGCAGTCGGTGGATGAATTCACGCTGGAATTCAGGCCTACACTGGGCTGCAATACGCCATCGTTCGCGCCATATTGGCCCGTAACCGAGATGTTATTGGCATCAAAGGTATTGACGCAATTGACATTGATGACACCGAATTTTTTTCCGGAAAAATGCGTAATCGCCCTGTAATTTATTCCATCCAAACTCATCAGAAGGGTATTCGGAGCGCTGGGTTGCATGCGAGCATGCAGGTTGCCGCTGATAGTGCCGTTTCTGAAGCTCGCGCCTGATTGTTTTCCCACCTCGGTAGCAATGACATGATTAAGCGTATTTTCAAATTTACGATGAATCATGCTCATGTCATTTGTAAATTGATACAGTTTGCCATTGGCGGCATTGGCACTCTCTTGATAGGACACAGAACTGCCGCCATAGCTGACGGTTACTACATTGCTGTAGCCCGAGATGATAGGGTACCAGGCGGCTTGTGCCGCACCACTGCTTAATGTCGCTAAAATCAATGCAATACGTCGCATGTTCACCTTTCGTAGTTAATATTGACAAGACAATGCTGTTGATGTCGGGGTGTTTGCATTGTTCTTACTTTGCATGCGTAAAGTAAGAACTTCTCAATGTTGCCATAAAAGGATGAAAATAACTTAATTTCTTTCCATTAATTTTCGTTTTATCAGCTGCCATGAATACGTCTCTACGCTTGGGGGCAGTCATCTTGCTTATTCATGTCCGGTATTGCATACTGCACCACCAGCCTCATCACGATTCCCATGAACGATACGCTTCTCCTGCTGGGTTTTGCCACCACGCCGCTTGAACTGATTTCCTTTGTCCTGGCACTGACAACCGTTGCGCTGAACATCCGCCAGAATCACTGGGCGTGGCTGTTCGCCATCATTTCCTCGGCCGCCTACGGTTTCGTGTTTTTCGAGTCGCGCCTGTATGGCGACATGGCCTTGCAACTGCTGTTCATCAGCGTCTCATTCTGGGGCTGGTACCAGTGGCTGCATCCGGCCAGCGGCGGCAAGACCTTGCCCGTCACACGTCTGAATGGACGCGGCTGGCTGGCCTGCGCCGCCGGCTGGCTGGTCGGCTTCCTGCTCATAGCCTGGCTGCTGACGACGACGGACACGGACGTGCCCCACGCGGACGGTTTCCTTACGGCAGGCAGCCTGGTGGGGCAATTCCTGCTGTCGCGCAAGAAGCTGGAAAACTGGATCGCCTGGATCGTCGTCGACGTGCTGTATGTGTGGCTGTATGTGCACAAGGGCCTGACCCTGACCGCCGTGCTGTATGCGTTCTTCGTCGTGATGGCCATCATTGGCTTGCTGGCGTGGAGAAAGTCGGCGCCGGCCGCGCCTGATGCGATGGTCCTCAAGTGATGGGACACTGCGTGCGCGTGGCCATCCTGGGCGCGGAGTCGTCGGGCAAGTCGACTCTGGCGGCCGCCCTGGCCGAACGCTACGGTACCGTCTGGGTGCCCGAGTATTTACGTGAATTTGTCGAGATGCAGGGCAGGGTGCCCGTCGCGGCCGATCAGTATGGCATTGCGCGCACGCAAGTCGAACGCGAGGCGATAGCTACCGCGCAAGCGCGCAACTTCCTGTTTTGCGACACGACGCCGTTGATGACGGTCGTCTACAGCCGCCATTATTTCAATGGCGCCGATGCGCAGCTGGCGGCGCTGGCCGATGCCACGCAGTACGATCTGACCCTGGTGACGGCACCCGACAGCCCGTGGGTAGCCGACGGCTTGCAGCGCGAATCGGAAGCCGTGCGCCAGCTGATCTACCGCTACCTGCTCGATGAGCTCGACGCGCGCGGCATTGTGTACCACGTGCTGCACGACAGCCTGGAGGCGCGCCTGGAGCAGGCGGCGCCTTTGTTACAGCAGGCGCTAGCTGCAGCGCCTGCCATTTCCCTCAATTAAAAGTCGAACTGCGCTGAGACTTTAAAGGTGCGGCTGGCGCCCGGATACATATAACCGTCCGATTCCGGCGTCACGTCGCGCCAGTAGAACTTGTCGGCCACGTTGTTGACGCTGGCGCGCAGCACGGCGCGCGTGCCGGCGATGCGTGTGGCCCAGGCGGCGCCCAGGTTGAACACGTTATACGACGGCACGAAGGTCGTGTTGTTGTACTCAAACGCTTTCTTGCCCGCAAATTCCCAGCTGCCATTCACGCTCAAGCCTGCCACCTGCTGCACGGCGTAGTCCGCATGCACGGCTGCCTTGAAGGCCGGCACGTTGGGCACGCGCTTGCCATCGAGGTCGGCATTGCCCGTGCCTGACTGCTGGCTGTTCAGGGCCGTCACGGAGGCGCCCAGGCTCAGGTTGGACGATGCCTTGCCCTGGGCCGACAATTCCAGGCCACGGTGCTGGGCCTGGCCTTCGCGCACGAAGTAGCCTGCGGCATTCTGGAATTCCAGGCCCTTGCGGATCTGGAACAGGCTGGCCGCCACCATGAAGTCCGGCGTCACATCCATTTTGACGCCGAGTTCTATCTGCTTCGAACGGCTGGGCGTGAGTTCCTCGTTGGCATTCATCGCCTTGCGGTCGGCCGTGCCGCCATGTTCCATGCCCTGCGAATAGGCCGTGTACACGGAGATATTGTCGAGCGGGGTGTAGACGAGCGACACGTTGGGCAACAGGAAATCGTGCTTGGCGCGCACTTCCTTGTCGGCCTTCAGCACATACTGGTAGCCGTCGACGTCGATATGGCGCAAGCCGCCATGCAGCTTCCAGTTTTGGGCCAGGCTGACGATATCCTGCACGAAGACGGAGTTTTCCGTATCCTTGCGCACCAGGCGCACGGGGCCTTGCACACCCGTCGACATGTCGACGATCTGCGGGTGGTAGATGTTGCTCACGCCAGCCCAGTCGTACACGTACAGGCCCGCGCGGTCCTTGCGGCGGAAGGTCGAGACGCCGGCCGTGAATTCATGGCGCAGGGAACCGGTGGCGAACTTGCCCTGGATCATAGCTTGCGCGCTCAGCGGCTTTTTCGTTTCGCCCAGGCTGCGGTAGTCATACACGTCGTAGTCGCCATTGCCGCAGAAGCCAGGGTACAGGTCTTGCGCGCTGCAGCCGTACGGGAAGGCCGTGTAGTCGTCGCGCTTGAACGAGTGCTGGTTGGCCGACAGGGTGGCGCGCCAGTCGTCATTGAAGGCGTACTGGAAGCGCAGGCCGAGATTGCTGGTGACGGTTTCCACGGGACGCGTCCACGGCTGCAGGTTGAGCATGGCGTCGGCGCTGATGCCGGTCGGCAAAGTTTTATTGTTCAGCAGCTGGAAGCCGGGCGCCGTCGCCTGCGCCTTGTCCTGGTAGTCGGCATCGATCTGCAGCAGGGCTTGCGGCGAGATTTGCCAGTCGAAGGCACCGGAAATGAACTTGCGGTTGCCGTCCGCGCCCTTGATGTAGGAACGCAGACGCTCGGCGGCCACGTTGACCCGGTAGCCGAAGCGCGTGTCTTCCAGGCGGCCGCCCAAGTCGACGGCACCATACAAGGTGCCCCGTTCGCGCGTTTCCACGGTGACGGTGCGCAGCGGTGCGGCGGTGGGGCGCTTGACGATGAAGTCGATCACGCCGCCCGGCGCGGCCACGCCTGCCTGCAAGCCGGCCAGGCCTTTCAGTACTTCGATGCGTTCCTTGTTTTCCAGCGGAATTTGCGTGTCGCCAGGAATGGCCACGCCATCCTTGCGGTAGCTGGAATTGTTGTCGAGCTTGAAGCCGCGGATGGAAAACTGTTCCGCATAGCCGACGGCGTTGTAGGCGTCGTTGATGCTGGTGTCGAGCTTGACGGCATCGCTGAGATTGCGGATCTGCAAGTCTTGCATGTCTTTTTGCGAAATGACGGTGACGGACGCCGGCGTCTGCAGCAGCGGCGCGTCGGAAAAGCCGCCCACGGAGGCGCGTTTGGCAGCCGGCGCCTTGCTGGCCGTGACGACGACTTCTGCCATGCTCTGGGCCTGCGGGTCGGCGGCTTCGGCGGCGTCGTTCGCGGCAATGGCTGGTGCGGCAAACGCGTGCAGGATCGCCAGGGTCAAAACAGAAACGGATAAATTCGGTGTGGACATAGATTGCTCGTGGTTCAAGCCGTCTCTTGAAGAAGAGCACGGCAGGCTGCTTGTTCGGCTGGCGCCAACGCAGGAGCTATCAAAGGAGGGAGGTACTTTGCGCTTTCCTTCGCTGGCATTATCCAGATCAGGTACGAAGGGTATCTCTCACCCGGATGACTGCTCCAGGACCCCTAGCGAAATGACAGCTTAGCATGAAGCACGGCCAGCTGTCCCGCTGGCTGACCGTTTTACAACAGTGTCGGTTGAAACTACAAACTCAGTTCCAGCACCTTGCGGCTGACGGCGGGCGTCACTTCGCGCTGTTCGCCCAGCGCCGTCATGCCGTGCGCTTCCAGGGCGGACACGACGGCGTCCACGCTCGCATGGTTCAGGCCATAATCGGCCAGGCGCGTCTTGACGCCCATGTGGCGGAAGAAGAATTCCGTGCGCGCGATGGCTGCCTCGATGCGGCCATCCTCGTCGCCGCCATCCAGGCCCCAGACGCGGGCCGCGTATTGCAGCAGCTTGGCGCGCTTGGCCTGCTTGCGCACGCGCAGCATGCTGGGCAGGATGATGGCCAGGGTCTGCGCGTGGTCGAGCTCGTACAAGGCCGTCAATTCATGGCCGATGGCGTGCGTGGACCAGTCCTGCGGCACGCCCACGCCGATCAGGCCGTTCAAGGCCAGGGTGGCGCTCCACATCACGTTGGCGCGCACGTCGTAGTCATCCGGGTGCGACAGCGCTTTCGGGCCTTCCTCGATCAGGGTCAGCAGGATGCCTTCGGCAAAGCGGTCCTGCACGGAGGCGTTTACAGGGTAGGTCAGGTATTGCTCCATCACATGCGCAAACGCGTCGACGACGCCATTGCCGACCTGGCGCAGCGGCAAGGTGAACGTTTTCGACGGGTCCAGCACGGAGAATTTCGGATACACCTTGCGGCTCATGAACGAGCGCTTTTCCTGCGTGGCCTTGCGCGTGATCACGGCCGAGCCATTCATTTCGGACCCCGTGGCCGGCAAGGTCAATACGGTGCCGAAGGGCAGGGCGGCCTCGACGATCTTGCCGCCCTTGGCCAGGATGTCCCACGCCTCGCCCTCATGCAGGGCGGCCGCGGCGATGAACTTGGTGCCATCGACCACGGAGCCGCCGCCGACGGCCAGCAGGAAATCGATGCGCTCGCTTTTCACGAGGGCCACGGCCTGCATCAGGGTTTCATAGCTGGGATTGGGTTCGATGCCGGCAAACTCGATCATCGTATGCCCGGCCAGCGCCGCCCTGACTTCATCGTAGACGCCGTTCTGCTTGATGCTGCCGCCGCCATACGTCATGAGCACTCTGGCTTGCGGCGGGATCAGCGCCGTGATGGCGGCGATCTGGCCCTGGCCGAAGAGGATTTGCGTCGGATTGTAAAAGTCGAAATTGAACATGGGGCTCCTGCCGCTGAGGTTTAGGCTATTGCTGAGCCATGATTATGGCCGAACGGGTGGAAACGTGTCGTGGACGCTTGAGCTTTTCGCCCGCGCGGTGGAGAATGCAGCCGATGTCACCACCACGCGAAAAGGAATGCGCATGACCACCGTCCCACTGGAAGAATCCGGCTTGCCGGCCACCGCGCTCGACATGCACCGCGCCATCGGCGCCACCATCGCCGCGCTGCAGGCGCTGGACTTGAACAGCCAGCGCTTCGAAGCGTGCACGGACCCGGAACTGCGCCGCGTGCTCGCGCATGCGGGCGACACGAGCCGCAAGGAAGCGGCCATGCTGCTCGAATGGATGCGCCGCCGCGACGCGCGCCTGGACACGGCCATGAAGGAGGCGCTGTTCAAGGCGGGGCCGATTGTTGCTCAGTATCACTATGACGAGAAAATATTGTAACTATTGGTTTGTTGTTGTGGCGTACCATGCGCCATTTAACCTTTGCTTCGCGTAGACTGTGCCCCGAACACGATTTTGGGGGAGTCTGCAGAAATGAAATCATTACCATACCGAGAAGGCAGCTGGTTTGCCGTGCCCCTGCCGGGCGGCGGTTATGCCGTCGGCGTGGTGGCGCGCAGGGCGCCTGCCGGGCGCATCATGCTGGCGTATATGTTCGGGCCGAAGCGCGACAGCTTGCCTACGCTGGAAGAGCTGGAAGGCTTGCGGCCGGAACAGGCCGTGCGCCGCCTGCGTACGGGCGACATGGCCCTGCTCAACGAGCGCTGGCCCCTGCTGGGCGACAGCCGCCACTGGGAGCGCGACGCCTGGCCCATGCCGGCCTTTATCCGACGCAATGAATCGCTGCAGCGCGCCTGGCGCGCCAGCTATGCGGACGCCGACCCTGCCAAGCTGAACCGCGAGGAATCGATCCCCTTCGATACGCCCGGCATGGAAAGCGATTCCCTGTACGGCTACGGGGCGACGGAATTGCTGATGAATAAATTGCTGGCGCCGGAGCAGGCATCAACGGCGTAGGTCGGATTAGGCCGGCAGGCCGTAATCCGACAACATTGTTGGCTATTCTTGTCGGATTACGCGGTTCCCGCTAATCCGACCTACGCCGCCGGCAAACTGATCTGAAACGCCAGGCCGCCGCCTTCGCGGTTGCGCACTTGCAATTCGGCGCCATGGCGCAGCAGCACGCGGTCGACGATGGCCAGGCCCAGGCCGGCGCCGTTGGCTTGGCCGCGCGCCGTGTCGAGGCGGGTGAACGGCTTCATCAGCTGCTCGATCTTTTCTGCCGGCACGCCCGTGCCGTGGTCCTGCACTTCGATGATCACCTTTTTCGCGCCGTGGCTGGTGCGCACCTGGCAGGCGATGTCGATTTCCGTCACGTCGCTGCCCGGCGTCTTGCCATAGCGGCGCGCATTCTCGATCAGGTTGTTCAGCACGCGGCGCAGGTCGGTGGGGTTGCCCATTGCATGCGCGCCGTCGGCGATGGTGGCGTTGATCTTCACGTCCGGCAGGCGCATCGCTTCGCGCGTCATGTCGTTGAGCAAGCCACTGAGGTCGACGTCCGTAAAGCTCGACGCTTCCGTCGGCTTGGCATAGTCGAGGAACTGGCCGATGATGGCGTCCATTTGCCCGATATCGGACTGGATGCCTTCGCGCGCCTCGTCCGACAGGTTGGCCATTTCCACTTCCAGTTGCATGCGCGCCAGCGGCGTGCGCAAGTCGTGCGAAATGCCGGCCAAGATCACGGCGCGGTCCGATTCCACCTGTTTCAGATCATCGACCATCTGATTGAAGCTGCGGTTCGCCTCGATGATTTCGATCGGGCCCTTTTCCGGCAGCGGCGCCGGCTGCTTGCCCTTGGCGATGTCGCGCGCGGCCGCCGTCAGACGCGACAGCGGCAGATTGATCAGGCTGGAAATGATGGCCGCGCCCAGCAGCGACAGCAGGGACACCAGGCTGGCCCAGCCCAGCCACTGGAAGCCCGTCAAGCCGCGCAGACGTTCGCGGTCCAGCATCAGCCAGTACTCGTCGTCGTCGATCTTGAAGCTGACCCAGAAGCCGGCCACGCCATTGACGCGCGCGGAAAAGCGCGTGTCCTTGCCCAGCTTGGCCTTCACCAGCGCCTCGATCTCGGGCATCAGGTAATTGTCGGGCGGCGGCTCGATGCGGTCGTCCTCTTCCAGAGAGAAGATGCGGATGCCTTCATTGCTGACGAGGTCGAACAGCAGCTCGCGCCGCAGCTCGGGAGCCGAGTGCGTCAATGCCGCATGCGTGATGGTGACGACGGAAATGATCTGGGCGGAAATCTGCTGCGCCTGCGGCTCGCGCTGGATGACGGAAATCATGCCGATCCAGGTGATCATGCTGACGGTGGTCAAAGTACCCAGCAGCAAAAAGGTACGCCAGAACAGGCCGCTTTTCAGCCGCGCCAGGCTGATATCGGGAACAAGCTTCATCATGCCTCGCCTGCGATCAGCGCGGCTGTCCGTCCGGGATGAAGACGTAGCCGAGGCCCCACACTGTCTGGATGAACAGCGGGCTCGACGGGTCGGGTTCGATCAGCTTGCGCAGGCGCGAAATCTGCACGTCCAGGCTGCGGTCGAACACTTCGTATTCGCGGCCGCGCGCCAGTTCCATCAGTTTCTCGCGCGACAGCGGCTGGCGCGCATGGCGGGCAAACACTTTCAGCACGGAAAACTCGCCGGTCGTCAGCGGCACCGTTTCGCCATTCTTTTTCAGCGTGCGCGTGCCCAGGTCCAGCACGAAGTCGCCGAATTCGAAGGTTTGCGGTGTTTCCGACGGGGCGCCCGGGATTTCATCGGGACCCTTGCGGCGCAGTACGGCGCCAATGCGGGCCACCAGTTCGCGCGGATTGAACGGTTTCGGCAGGTAGTCGTCGGCACCCATCTCCAGGCCCACGATGCGGTCCACGTCCTCGCCCTTGGCCGTCAGCATGATGATCGGCGTCTGATCGCCCGCGCCGCGCAGGCGGCGGCAGATCGACAGGCCGTCTTCACCGGGCAGCATCAGGTCGAGCACGAGCAGGTCGTAGCGTTCGCGCAGCCACAGCTTGTTCATGGCCGTCGCGCTCTCTGCCGTGAAGACATTGAAGCCTTGTTCGGTCAGGTAGCGCCGCAGCAGGTCGCGCAGGCGCACATCGTCATCGACCACCATGATTTTTGCCTGGTGGCCGTGGATCGATTGCGTTGTTGTATTGCTGCCGGAAGTGGAGGTTGTGGTCATTTAGGGTGTCGTGTTATCTTATATTAGTTGCTATAGTAACGCCTCGCGCGGCGTCGGCAAGGGGCTGTGGCGACCCATTACAAAGTGTTACAAACTTTACCCAATTACTCTTACTGCACCGTGTAAAGCATCATACACTGGGGCCACAGTGGAAATCAGCTTTAGTTTATACGGCATCGCGGAAGAGGAACTCAATGAATATCTTTACTAAAAAAATTCACGCCGCTCCCAGCGCAGCTTTTGCCGCACGTACGACCGTGCTGTCCGCCTTTGCCATTTGTTCCGTGTTTGCCGCCAGCCTGGCGTCAGCGCAAAACCAGCCGCCGCCACGCCGTGACGACCAGCAGCAAATGCAGGCCCAGCGGTATGAACAGGTTCAGCGCAGCAACAGCAATGATACGCGCTTGCGCGAACAGCGTGACGCACGCAGTTTTGACACGCGCGCCGAAGAGCAGCGCCGCGCCAACGAAGGTGCCGACGCCTCGCGCCGCACGGGCCGCATGACGCCCGATGAACGCCGCGACCTGCGCCGCCAGATCAACGAAGTGGGCCAGGACATCTACTCGAATCCGCCGCGCCGCTAGGCGGTGTACAACCCCATCCGACAGGGCCATCTCGCAAGACATGGCCCTGTTTGCATTTGCCCCCCCTTTGTATTGCTCAGTCAGGCACACGGCCCCGCCCCGTGATATTGTTCTAACGCAATGAGGCAATTCTCGGTTTTTGGGGAGGCAAGTGGTGAGCGACGACGACACACCCGTTCCTGATGCGGCTCCCGCAGGCGGCTTGCCGCTCGGCCTGGTCCAGCGCGAAGAGGGCGTGTGCCTTGACATGTCGCTGGCGCCGGCGCAGCTGCGCGCCGCCGTCGACCAGCTGTTCCAGTCGGGGAAGTTACTGGCCGGCCTTGACTACGGTTTGTTCCTGCTGACCCTGTTCCATGCTCCCACTCCCCGCGCCGCGCCCAAGGGCGACGCCTTGCTGCGCATCGCCGTGCGCGTGGCGCCATTCCCGGCCGCGCGCCGCGCGCTGTACAAACAGGTCAAGATCCGTGGCGACAGTGCCGAGTTTTACTTTGAAGCCTTGCCTGCGGACGCGGACGGCCAGGTGCCGGCGTGCCGCGAGTTTGACGAGCTGGTGGCCGACCTGTGGTGCAAGGGCGTGCACTACGGCATCGATAGCGTGGCCGTGCGCGCCATGCTCGCCAGCGGCAAGGCCGAGCGCATCACGGTGGCGCGGGTGCTGCCGCCGCAGCCGGGGCGCGACGCCCAGCTGGTCGAAGTGTCGCAAGGCATCCATCGCGACGATGCGCCGCGCGAACGCTCCGATGGCCGCCTCGATTTGCTCAGCTTCAAGAATCGCTTTCCGCAAGTGAAAAAACACGCGCGCCTGCTGCGTCTGCTGCCCGGTACGCCTGGCTTGCCTGGCTATGACCTGGCCGGCAAGGCGCTGCCGCCGCCCGCGCCGCTGGAACTGGACCTGGCCACGGTGGCGGGGCCAGGCACGGCGGTCGAGCATTTCAGCGATGGCGATTTCCTCGTCGCCACCCAGGATGGCTATGTGAATGTCGATGAGCACGGCAAGATGTCGATCGAAAACAAGATCGTCAGCCGCGAAGGCGTCAGCAGCCGCACCACGGGCAATCTGAAGCTTCGCGCCGCCTACGAAGAGTATGGCGAAGTGCAGGAGCAGCGCCAGCTCGACGGCAGCGACATTACCATCCATGGCGACGTATATGGCCATCTGCACTCGCATGGCGGCTTGATCTTGTTGCACCGTAACCTGGTGGGCGGCACGGCTTTTAATGAACACGGCGACGTGCGCGTCGAGGGAGTCGCATCCGGTTCCGTGCTGCAGGCGCTGAGCGGTGAAGTACACGTGAAGCGCGCGGAAAGCTGCGTCATCGCCGGCACGCGCGTGGTGATCGACAGCGCCAGCAATTGCGAGATCATCGCCGACGAGGTCGTCATCGAGCTGGCCGAAGGCTGCGCCGTGGCGGCGCGCACCATCCGCATCGGCAGCGCCGGCCCCCGCAAGCAAGTGGAGATGCTGCTGTTTCCCTTGGTGCCCGACCTGAGCGCGCTGGAACAAAAGATCGCGGAAAGCATGGCGAAGGCGGCGCAATTCCTGCAGGTGCAGTACAAGCGCCAGCAGGAAATCGACGCCATCGCGCAATTGCCTGAGGTGCGTAATTATCTGACTCTGGCGGGCCAGCTGCGGCGCGGCGAATTGCAGCTGCAGCCAACGCAGCAGGTGCAGTACGACAAGCTGGCCGCGCGCATCGCTCCCGTCCTGAAAGAGGTGGCGCGGCTGCGCGTGGAAGTGAAACAGTCGGAAATCCTGCACGCACAGATGCTGGCCCTGGTGGCGCAACTGCGTCAGGAGCGGCAGGCGACGGCGGGCCAGTCGCGCTGCAGCCTGGGCCTGATCGATGGCGAGACGACGGTGCGCGCCCTGGTCGTACCGCCCGGGCCGGCCAAGGTCTACGACCGGCCGCCGAAAGAAATCAAGGCCTTGCTGCGCAGCGCCACGCCGGCCACGCAGCCCGTATTTGCGGACAGCACGGGCAGTCTCGACTGGACTTACCAGCCGCCGCCGTAATCAGTCCGTGACCTTGCCGCGTGACTGCTTCAGCACGCTGTGTGTGCTCTTGCTGTCGAGGCGGCGCCGCTGCGAGCTGCGCGTGGGCTTGGTGGCGCGGCGCACGGCGGGCAGGAAGGTCACGCTGTCGATGATTTCCTGCAGGCGCCGCAACGCTTCTTCCTTGTTCTGTTCCTGGCTGCGCGATTGCTGCGCCTTGAGCACCAGCACGCCATCCTTGCTGATGCGGCTGTCGCGCAGGGCCAGCAGCCGCTCCTTGTACGCTTCCGGCAGCGACGAGGCGGCGATGGGGAAGCGCAAATGGATGGCGCTGGAGACCTTGTTGACGTTCTGCCCGCCCGGGCCTTGGGCGCGGATGGCGGAAAATTCAACTTCAGCGGGGTTGACGAGGTGTTGCATGGCCTGCCTGTTGGGGGATGATGTGGGTATTGTAAGGGAAGATGGCTGCGCCGGCGCAAGGGCGGGGAAGCCTGCAGATGATGTCTTCCGGGAAAGTTGATGTTTCTCAACGCCGCTTGCGGCGATGCTGGTTAGCATGGGGCCAACGTTGCGCCACTGCGCATCCTGGCAGCGCTTACCGGATGAAAGGAACACCATGCAGCCCACGACCACGCCTGGCGCCGCAACCGCGCAATATCTGACGCAGTACTTGAGCTTCCGGCTGGGCGGCCTGGAATACGGCCTTGACTACGGCTGCGTGCGGGAATTGCGTCCGCTGACGGAACTCGACCGTTTTTCTACGGAAGGGGAGGTGCTGCACAGCGTGGCCGTCTCGCGCGGCGTGATCATCCCCATCGTCGACATGCGCGCCGCGTTCGGCAGCGCCCAGAACGCACCCGACCCGGCCACCGACGTGATCATTTTGCAGCTGAGCAATGGCGTGATGGGCATGGTGGTCGATGGCGTCACCGATATCGTCAGTCTGGCGCCAAGCGACATCGCCGCCGTGTCAGGCCTGAGCGCGGCGGAAGCCGATTACCTGCTGGGTCTGGGCACGGTGGCGGGGCGCCGCCTGATCCTCGTCGACATCGACCGCCTGATGGCGATCCGCAGCCCCAGCCCCCTGCAGGCGGCCTAAAAAAAAGACGACCCGGGAGTCGTCTTTTGTCGCTACTGAATTAGCCGAGCTTTTCCAGCTGATCCTGCAAGTCCAGCCATTCCGCTTCCAGCTGTGCCAGGTCCTTGGTAAAGAAGGTCTGGTCGGCCAGCAGTTGCTTCAATTTCGCCTTGTTGGCGGCATCATAGATGGTCGGCTCGCCCAGCTTGGCGTCGGTTTCCGCCTTTTGTGCATTGCGCTTGGCGATTTGCTCTTCCTGGCGCTTGATCTTGTTTTCGATCGGCTTGCGCAGGGCGGCCGTTTTCTGGCGCTCTTCCGCTTCCTTGCGCTTGTCGCGCACGGGCGCGGCTGGCGCGGCGGCCGCTACTGGCGACACGACGGGGAAGTCGGTCTTGTTGGCCTTGCCGGCGGCCGGCAGCACGTCCGTGCCTTTGCCCAGCTTGGTCTTGAACAGCCAATCCTTGTAGTCGTCCAGGTCGCCGTCGAACGGCTGCAGCTTGCCGTCGGCAACGATGATGAATTCGTCCGTGGTGGCGCGCAGCAAGTGGCGATCATGGGACACGACGACCAGGGTGCCTTCGAACTGGGCCAGCGCTTCCGTCAGCGCTTCGCGCGTTTCCAGATCCAGGTGATTGGTCGGTTCATCGAGCAGCAGCAGGTTCGGACGCTGCCAGACGATCAGGGCCAGCGCCAGACGGGCTTTTTCGCCGCCCGAGAACGGTGCGATCGAGGCGGTCACCATGTTGCCGGGGAAGTTGAAACCGCCCAGGAAATTGCGCAGTTCCTGCTCGCGCACGGTCGGTGCGATCTTCGACAGATGCCACAACGGCGATTCGTCGTGGCGCAGCATTTCCACCTGGTGCTGGGCGAAGTAGCCGATGTTGAGGCCCTTGCCCATGGTGGCGTCGCCCGTCAACGGCATCAGTTCGCCGGCGATGGTCTTGATCAGGGTCGATTTGCCGGCGCCGTTTTGGCCCAGCAAGCCGATACGCTGGCCGATCTGCAGCGAAAACTTGATGCCGTTGACGATGGTTTTATGCGTGATTTCGCCCGTCGCCTCGTTCTCGATCTTGTAGCCCGCATCGACGTCTTCCATCACCAGCAGCGGGTTCGGCGCGCTCAAAGGCTCGCGGAATTCGAACGAGAATTCGGCGGCGGCGCGCAACGGCGCCAGCTCTTCCATCTTCGCCAGCGCCTTCATGCGGCTTTGCGCCTGGCGGGCCTTCGAAGCTTGCGCCTTGAAGCGGTTCACGAACGATTCCAGGTGGGCGCGCTTGCGTTGCTGCTTTTCCAGCGCGCCGGCGGCCAGGATCATCTGCGCCGCGCGTTGGCGCTCGAAGCTCGAATAGTTGCCCGAATAGCGCTTCAGCTTGCGCTCGTCGATATGCACGACCACGTTGACCACTTCATCGAGGAAGTCGCGGTCATGGGAAATAATCAGCAAGGTGCCGGCGTAGCGTTTGAGCCAGTCTTCCAGCCAGATGATGGCGTCCAGATCCAGGTGATTGGTCGGTTCATCGAGCAGCAGCAGGTCGGATGGGCACATCAGCGCTTGTGCCAGGTTCAAACGCATGCGCCAGCCGCCCGAGAAACTCGCCACCGGTTGCTGCATCTGGTCCAGGGTAAAGCCCAGGCCCAGCAGCAATTGCTCACCGCGCGACTGCACGGTATACGCGTCGGCATCGGCCAGCGCGCTGTAGATTTCGCCGATGGCGATGCCGTTTTCCGACGTGGCCGGTTCCGATTCCAGGCGCGCCAGTTCCGCTTCCAGCTTGCGCAGGGTGATGTCGCCATCGATCGCGTAGTCGAGCGCGGCACGGTCCAGCGGCGGCGTTTCCTGCGCCACGTAAGCCACGCGCCATTTTGCCGGGAAATCGATTTCGCCCTGGTCAGGGTGCAATTCGCCACGCATCATGGCGAACAGGCTCGATTTGCCCGCGCCATTGGCGCCGATCAGGCCGATCTTGTCGCCCGGATTGAGGGTGACGTCGACTTGTTCGAGCAACGGTTTGATGCCGCGCATCAGGCTTACTTGTAGGAAACGTATCATTTTTTTCTTTGTAAAGGCTGGGAATGAACCCGCGCCGTAAAATTCAGGTAGGTCGGATTAGCCCGAAGGGCGTAATCTGACTTGCCAAGTCGATCAAGCCAGCTTGAGTTGCTCGGCCGTCAGCAGGAATACCATGTCGTCGCCGGCGCTCGTCGTCAGCCAGGTCAGGCCCAGCTCGCCGAAGGCCGCTTCCGCGTATTCGCGCTCGTTGCCGATTTCAATCATCAGGATGCCGTCGTCCGTCAGGCGCTCGGCCGCACCGGCGATGATCTTGCGCACCAGGTCCATGCCGTCGCTGCCGCCGTCGAGGGCGATTTGCGGTTCGGCCAGGTATTCCTGGGGCAGGGCGCCCATCGACGCGGAATTCACGTATGGCGGGTTGCTGATGATCAAATCATATTTCTTGGCCGGCACGTTCGTGTACAGGTCCGATTCGATCAGGGTGACGCGGTCCTGCAATTTGTAGGTGTCGACGTTGCGCTTGGCCACGGCCAGCGCGTCGGCGGAAATGTCCACGGCGTCGACTGCGGCGTTCGGGAAGGCGTCGGCCATCATGATCGACAGGCAGCCCGAACCGGTGCACAGTTCCAAGATGTTTTCCACCGCTTCCGGCTCCGCCACCCATGGCGAGAAGTATTCAGGGATCAGCTCGGCGATGAAGGAGCGGGGCACGATCACGCGCTCGTCCACGTAGAAATTGTAGGTGCCCAGCCAGCCTTCCTTGGTGATGTAGGCGGCCGGCACGCGGTCGATGCTGCGGCGGTCGATGACGCTCATCACGCTGGCCACTTCCGACGGCAGCAGCTTGGCGTCGAGGAACGGTTCGAGCTTATCGAGCGGCAACTTCAACGTGTGCAGGATCAGATAGGCCGCTTCGTCGAACGCTTCGGCGCTGCCGTGGCCGAAAAACAGCTTGGCGGTATTAAAACGGGTAACGGCGTAGCGCAGCAGGTCGCGTGGCGTGGAAAACGGGTTCGGGGTCATGGCATTCTCGAAAAGACGGTGTTCTGGCCCGCCGTGACGGGCCTCGGTGCTGGTTCAGACGGGCAGCAAATGCTCCAGCGTGCGCCGGTAAATATTCTTCAGGGGATCGATGTGGCGCAGTTCGATGTGTTCGTCGATCTTGTGAATACTGGCATTGGGCGGCCCGAATTCTATCACTTGGGGGCAGATTTGCGCGATAAACCGGCCATCGGAGGTGCCGCCCGTGGTCGACAGCTCCGTCGCGATGCCCGTTTCTTCCAGGATGGCGGACGACAGCGCATCGCTCAAGGTGCCGCGTGGCGTGAGGAAGGGCAAGCCGCTCAGGGTCCATTGCAAATCGTATTCCAAGTCATGCTTGTCGAGGATGGCGTGGACTCTTTCCTGCAGGTTTTCCGCGGTGCTGGCCGTGGAAAAACGGAAATTGAAATCGATCACCATGTCGCCGGGAATCACGTTGTTGGCGCCCGTGCCTGCGTTGATGTTCGACATTTGCCACGACGTCGGCAGGTAATACTCGTTGCCCGCGTCCCATTTTTCCTCGACCAGATCGGCCAGCGCCTGCGCCGCTTCGTGGATCGGGTTTTTCGCCAGGTGCGGGTAGGCGATGTGACCCTGCACGCCCTTGATCGTCAAGCGGCCCGACAGCGAACCGCGGCGGCCATTCTTGATCATGTCGCCCAGCTGCGCGCTCGACGTCGGCTCGCCCACCAGGCAATAGTCGATCTGCTCGCCCCGCTCTTTCAATTTATCGCACACGATGACGGTGCCGTCCGTGGCCGGGCCTTCCTCATCGCTGGTGATCAGAAAGGCGATCGAGCCCGTGTGATCGGGCGTGGCGGCGATGAATTCCTCGCAAGCGACCACCATGGCGGCGATCGACGTCTTCATGTCGGCCGCGCCACGGCCGTACAGCTTGCCGTCGCGGTGGGTGGGAATGAAGGGCAGCGAGCGCCATTGCTCGACGGGGCCGGTCGGCACCACGTCCGTATGGCCGGCAAAGACGAACACGGGAGAAGTCGTGCCACGGCGCGCCCACAGATTGGTGACGTCGTTCGACTGTATCGTCTCGCAGACAAAGCCCAGCGGCGTGAGGATGTCGATCAGGTGCTGCTGGCAGCCCTTGTCGTCGGGCGTGACCGAGGACAGGGCGATCAGTTTTTCGGTCAGGGCGAGGGTTTTGGAGGTGGTCATGGGTAAGGTCGTGCCGGCAACATCGTTCCGGTGGTCAACTAGGGAGTTACAACGAGAAAATGGTCTTGTACTGCGCATCCGAAAACGCCACGCTGAACTGGCCATCCTTGTCCAGCACGGGGCGTTTGATGATGGACGGGTTTTCCAGCATCAGTTCCAAGGCGCTGGCCGCGTCGACGATGGCGGCCTTGCGTTCGTCGGACAGGGCGCGCCAGGTCGTGCCTTTTTTGTTGACCAGCACATCCCACGGCAATTGCGCCAGCCACGCTTCGACCGTGGCGCGTTCCAGGCCCTGCTTCTTGAAGTCGTGGAAGGTGAAATCGAGTTGCTGCGCGGCCAGCCAGGTGCGGGCCTTTTTGACGGTATCGCAGTTGGGGATACCGTAGAGTGTAATGGTCGTCATGGGTAGGGCTAAGGGGAATGAATGCGGTTCGCTTGATCGCGGCGCTTGCGCCAGGGAAAAATGCGATGGTAGCCGCCATTATACAGTCGATGCGCAGTCGATGCGGCAGTGCAACAAGGCCCGCTGATTTCCCCTACACAGGCCGCGGCGCCGCCTTGCCCGACTCCGCCGGACCGAAATGCAGGCCCAGTCGCAAGGCCAGGGCGCGCAGGGCGCCGCTTTCCTGCAGGTGCAGGGCCAGCGCGATGTGGCCGTCGGGGCGCACGAGGTAGGCCGCGTCGCGGCCCAGTCCCGCCAGCTTGGCGGCCACGTTATAGGTGTAGCAATGCACGGGCAATTTCAGCA
This sequence comes from Janthinobacterium lividum, assembly GCF_011601275.1. Taxonomy (GTDB): domain Bacteria; phylum Pseudomonadota; class Gammaproteobacteria; order Burkholderiales; family Burkholderiaceae_D; genus Janthinobacterium; species Janthinobacterium lividum_E. Next base: position 121,078 of record NZ_JAAOLY010000008.1, read on the forward strand.
CGCGCGCTTCATCCAGCAATTCGGGCGCCGCTTCGCCATAGATGTGCAATTGCCAATCCATGCTGCGCAGGGCCGTAAAATTGTCTTGCGTGCCGTCGGAAAACCACGGCAGGCGGTCGCCGCCGCGCAGGTATTCCGCGTGGCCGGCGGACAGGGCGCTGTCTTCATAGCTGATCTGGATCTGCGACACGGTCTGGAACAGCAGACGGCGCGCCCGCGCGAAGCCCGAGAGGAAGGGTAGCGCGTGCGGCACCAGCCAGCGTCGGAGGAATTGCCCGGCGATGCCTTGCGCGACGATGGCCTGAAAGGCGCGGTCGGTGGTGGCGACGAGCTTGCGGGCAAACACGATGCGCTCGCTTTCATAGGTGTCGAGCAGGGCGTCGTTGCTTTGTCCGCGCAGCTTTTGCGCCAGTTTCCACGCCAGGTTGACGGCGTCGCCCAGGCCCGTGTTCATGCCCTGGCCGCCCACGGGGCTGTGCAAATGGGCCGCGTCGCCGAGGATGAAGCAACGCCGTTCGCGGAATTGCCCGGCCACCCGGTGGTGCACTTTATACGTGGAAAACCAGTTCACGTGTTCGACTTCGATGCCGAGCAAGGTTTGCACCGATTCCCGCACGTCGTCGAAGACGGGCGCCGGCGCGCCATCGGGGCGGTCGGGCAGGATGCCGATCAGGCGCTGCATGCCGCTGGTGCGCACGGGCAGCATCAGCGCAAATGAGTTCGCGCCCAGGTGGGCGTGCAAATCCGTATTTTTGCCAGCCACTAGCGCGTCGGCCACGTAATACAGGTGGTCGTAGGTGCCGCCAGAGAACTCGAAGCCGGCGATCTCGCGCACCTTGCTGCGGGCGCCGTCGCAGCCGAAAATATAGTTAAACGTGCAATATTGTCGTTCGCCGTCCTTGAGCAGGATGGCTTGCACTTCGCTATCGTCCTGCGTCCACAGGTCCAGCGCGACATTCCATTCCACGTGCACGCCGGCCGCCGCCAGCTTGCTGATCAGAAAGAGTTCATGCTCGTCCTGGGGCAGGCTCAGCACGAAAGGGTAGGGGCTCAGGCCTTCGCCGATTTCGCCCAGCGCCAGTTTCACCAGCTCCTCGCCGCCTTCGTGGATGTGCATGGCGTTGATCTTGATGCCCAGGCTGACCAGTTCATCGGCAAAGCCCAGCTGCTGGTAAAACTCCAGCGTGCGCGCATGCACGGCCATGGCCCGCGACGCCTGGCCCGGACCGCTGTTCTTGTCGATGATGCGGCAATCGACGCCATGGCGCGCCAGGCGCAAGGCAAGCATGAGACCGGTAGGACCGGCGCCGACGATCAAGACGGGAGGAGTATTCATGCCATCCAGTATAGGACAGGATGGACGATGGCTGCGCGACGATTGAAGTTGCCATTCGGAAACGAAAATGTCCCGCCGAAGCGGGACATTCAGGGTACTGCGTGCGCCTTGCGGCGCAGTGATTAAATACCGCGCAGCAACTCGTTGATGCCGGTCTTGGCGCGGGTTTTTGCATCCACGCGCTTGACGATCACGGCGCAGTACAGCGAGTACTTGCCGTCTTCCGAAGGCAGGTTGCCCGAGACCACGACGGAACCGGCTGGCACGCGGCCGTAGGTGACTTCGCCCGTGGCGCGGTCGTAGATCTTGGTCGACTGGCCGATGTACACGCCCATCGAGATGACCGAATTTTCTTCGACGATGACGCCTTCGACGATTTCCGAACGGGCGCCGATGAAGCAGTTGTCTTCGATGATGGTCGGGTTCGCTTGCATTGGTTCCAGCACGCCGCCGATGCCGACGCCGCCGGACAGGTGGACGTTTTTGCCGATCTGCGCGCAGGAACCGACGGTGGCCCAGGTGTCGACCATGGCGCCTTCATCGACGTAGGCGCCGATGTTGACGTAGGACGGCATCAGCACGACGTTCTTGGCGATGAAGCTGCCGCGGCGGGCGACGGCTGGCGGCACCACGCGGAAGCCGCCCTTGGCGAAGTCTTCCTTGGTGTAATTGGCAAACTTGGTCGGGACCTTGTCATAGAACTGCATCGTGCCGTCGGACGGCAGGACGACGTTGTCTTCCAGGCGGAACGACAGCAGCACGGCTTTCTTGACCCACTGGTTGACGACCCAGTCGCCCGTGGTTTTTTCGGCCACGCGGATGCTGCCGTTGTCCAGGCCATTGATGACGTGGGAGACGGCGTCGCGCAGTTCGGCCGTGCCGTTGCCTGGATTGATCTCGGCGCGGTTTTCCCAGGCCTGGTCGATGATGGTTTGCAGTTGTTGGCTCATGATGATGTCTTGTTTATCTAGTTGGTTGATGCGGATGCGGAAAGCTGCTGGCAGAATTTTACTATGCGCAACGCGGCTTCCAGCCCTTCGGCTGTTTCGGCCACGAGGGCCATGCGGATGCGGTTGCGGCCCGGATTGATGCCGTGCGCGTCGCGCGCCAGGTAACTGCCAGGCAATACCGTCACATTATATTCGGCGTACAGGCGTTGCGCGAATTCGGTGTCGGACAGTCCCGTGCGGCTGACGTCGGCCCACAGGTAGAAGCCGGCGTCCGGCAATTGCACATCCATCACCGATTGCAGCAGCGGCGTGATGGCGTCGAACTTGGCGCGGTACTTGGCGCGATTTTCCTCGACATGGGTTTCGTCGTTCCAGGCCGCGACGGAGGCCGCCTGCACGGCAGGGCTCATGGCGCCGCCGTGGTAGGTTCGGTAGAGCAGGAATTTTTTCAGTACTTCCGCGTCGCCGGCGACAAAGCCCGAGCGCATGCCCGGCACGTTCGAGCGCTTCGACAGGCTGGAAAACACGACCAGGCGCGCATACGGGCGCTCGATGGTGGACAGGCCCAGCATGTGCGCCGCCTGCAGCGCGCCCAGCGGCGGCGTGTCGCCGTGATAGATCTCGGAATAGCACTCGTCGGCGGCGATGACGAAATCGTAGCGCTCGGACAGGGCGAACAGGTGTTCCCAGTCCGTCAGGGTGAGCACGGCGCCCGTCGGGTTGCCTGGCGAGCACAGGAACAGCAGCTTGACCTTTTCCCACACGGATGCAGGCACGCTGTCGTAGTCGCAGCCGAAATTGCGCGCCGGGTCGGAATTGACGAAATACGGTTCGGCGCCGGCCAGGTAGGCCGCGCCTTCATAGATCTGGTAAAACGGGTTCGGGCTGATCACCAGCGAGCCGGCCGATGGATCGATCACCGTTTGCGCCAGCGCAAACAGCGCTTCGCGCGAACCGTTCACGGGCAGGATTTGCGTGGCAGGATTGAGCTTGGGGATGCCATAGCGGCACTCGAGCCAGCCGGCGATGGCGGTGCGCAAGGCTTCCGAACCGATGGTGGTCGGATAGCTGGCCAGGCCATGGATATTGTCGGTCAATGCCTGCTCGATGAAGGCTGGCGTCGGGTGCTTGGGTTCGCCCATGCCCAGACTGATGGGCGCGTAATCGGGATTGACCGTCACGCCGGTAAACAGCTGGCGCAGCTTTTCAAAAGGATATGGTTGCAGTTTAGCAAGAAGTGGATTCACGGAGCGGACCAGGGCAAGAGTGGGAACGAGGGCCGGCTGCGGCATTGCCACCAGCCAGCCTTCCATTATAGCCGTGCCAGAGAGAGTGTTGTGCAATGCGGCAGCGGCGGTACGCACTGCGTACTGTAATAACGTACAGGCACAGGTTAAAATACGCCATGCCTACCTTACTTCCCACCTTACTTGCTATTGAAACGTCGTCCGAACTCGCCTCCTGCGCCTTGCTGCGCGGCGATGCCGTTCTGTCCCGCGCCTCGTCGGGCGTGCGTACCCATTCCCAGTCCATCCTGCCCATGGTGCAGGAATTGCTGGCCGAAGCGGGCGTGGCCCTGGCGGACGTGGACGCCATCGCCTACGGCTCCGGCCCTGGCTCGTTTACGGGCGTGCGCACGGCCTGCGGCATCGCGCAAGGCTTGGCCTATGGCGCCAACCTGCCCGTCGTGCCCGTCGTGACGCTCGACGCCATGGCGCTCGCATGCCACCAGCAGCATGGCGCGCAGCGCATCGTCACCGTGCTCGACGCCCGCATGGGCGAAGTGTACTGGGCGCAATATGATTACCAGGATGGCTTGCAGATTGTTGCGCCACCGGCCCTGAGTGCGCCTGCCGGCGTAGCGCCGCAAGGCGACGTCACCGCTTGCGGCAACGGTTTTGCGGCCTATGCCGATGCCTTGGCGACGCTGCCATGCGCCGCCAGCGCGGACGCGGCCATCATGCCGCACGCCGTGCAAGTGGCGCAGCTGGCGCGCATCGCCTTTGCGGCCGGTCAGTTCGTGACGGCGGCCGAGGCGCAGCCTTTGTACTTGCGCAACAAGATCGCCTACACGAGCGCGGAACGCCTCGACATGCAGGCCGCCAAGGCTGCTGCGGAGTCGGCACAATGAGTGTAGGGGGCCAGGACAAGGACAGCGCTGCAGCTTGGGACTTGCTGCGCCTCGACTATCAGCCGATGGTGGAAGCGGACCTGTTTGAGGTGCTGGCGCTGGAACAGCGCGTGTATCCGCATCCGTGGACGCATGGCAACTTTGTCGATTCCCTCAAGAGCGGCTACCCTGGCTGGGTCTTGCGCGACGTGGATGGCACCTTGCTCGGCTACTTTTTGCTGATGCTGGTGGTCGATGAAGCGCACTTGCTGAACGTGGCCGTCGAGGGCGCCATCCAGGGACAGGGGTTGGGGCGTTTCCTGCTGAACCAGTCCTGCGCCTGCGCGCGCCAGCTGGGCATGGAATCGATGCTGCTGGAAGTGCGTCCGTCGAACGTGCGCGCGCTCGATATTTACCAGCGTTATGGATTTGAACAGATCGGCCGGCGTAAGGGATATTATCCTGCCGCCAATTCGCAACGTGAGGACGCCATCGTGATGCGTTATACCTTATGAGCCGCAGCGCCGTTTTCCTCGATGAAATGGGCGTCGGCCCGTTGTGGCGCTTGCGCCAGGGTGTTGCACCCGAAGCTGTTGACGCCGTCGTCGAAGCGCCCGTGGAGATGGAAGCGGCCGTGGCGCCACCCGTGGCTGAAGCCTTTGACGCCGTGGCCACAGTGGTCACCCAGGCGGTCGTCGAGGTGGCTGCCGAGGCGAAGGTCGAGGTGAAGGCCGAAGCGCCCGCCGCCGTTGCCGCTGCGCCAGTTCCTGCCGCCGAGCCGGACGACACGGCTTGGTTCGACGATGCGCCGCCACCGCCGCCCGTCAAGCAGCTGAGCGATGCCGATATCGCGGCCCTCGACTGGGATGGCTTGACGGCGGCCGTGGCCAAGTGCGCGCGCTGCGACCTGTGCAAGACGCGCAAGGGCGTCGTCATGGGCCGTGGCGACCGCCAGGGCGATTGGCTGATGCTGGCCAGCAGCCCCTCGCGCGCGGAAGAGCGGGAAGGGCGTGCCTTGCCGGGCGCACAGGAAAAATTACTCGACAATATGCTGAAAGCCATCGAGGTTGACGCCGGCAGCCACGTGTACATCACGCACTTGCTGAAATGCCGTCCGCTGGACGAGGCCGGGCAGGAGCGTCTGCCGACAGAGGCCGAGTCCGCCGCCTGCCGCCCGTACTTCGACCGCGAACTGGCCCTGCTGCAACCGCGCACCATCGTCACCCTAGGTTCGATGGCCGCCGCCGGCATCAATTCCGGCGAAAAACCCGTGCGCGGCAAGGTGCGCCAGCTGGGCAATGCGTCCGTCGTGGCCACCTTTCATCCGGAAATGTTGCTGCAGGACGAGACGGGCAAGGCCAAGGCCCGTGCCTGGGCCGACCTGTGCCTGGCGAAAAGCACGCACGGTGGGTGATACCTCCGTCGACAGCTTTCAGGCCCGCTTCGAGCGCCGATGGGGACATCTGACGCACCCCCGCGTGCGTGCGCTGGCCTGGCTGCTCGATTCGCCCGACTTGCTGGATCCGTCCAGTCCCCACTGGGGCGGGCGCATCGCCAGCCTCGCGCCCGTCACGCCTGCCGTGGCGGCGTGGCTGGCGGCGCTGCAGGATGATCCGTCGCCGCTCGATGCGGCGCTGGGGCCGAAATTCTATTCCCGCCTGGGCCTGTACGCTGAAAAGCTGCTGGCCTTTTATTTTGAGCAGCATGGACTGCTGCAAGCGCATGGCTTGCAGGTGCAGGTCAACCGCAACGACACGGTGGGCGAGTTCGATTTCCTGCTGCGTGACGGGAGTGAGTTGCTGCATTGGGAATTCGCCACCAAGTTCTACCTGCTCGAAGGCGCGCCCGATCCTGGCGTGTTCAATCACTTGATCGGTCCGAACCTGGCCGATACCCTGGGCTTGAAGATGCGCAAAATTCTCGACAAGCAACTGGCCTTGTCCCGCCATCCGGCCGCGCAAAGCCTGCTGGCGCACCCCGTGCGCGCGGCGCAGGCGCTGGTCAAGGGCTGGCTGTTCTATGCGGCAGGCGCCACGCCAGGCATGGACGGCATTTCCCAGGAACATGGACATGGCTTCTGGTGCACGCCAACGCAATTGCCGCAGCAGCGTTACGTCGTGCTGCCCCGATTGCAATGGCTGGCGCCGTTCAAGGGGCGCGACGTGGAAGTGCTGGACGTCGATGCCTTGCGCGCGCAATTGTTTGATCTGGCGCAACCGGTGCTGGTGGCAGCGGTGGACAATGTCGATGGATGGGAAGTGGAGCGTACGCGCGGTTTTGTCGTGCCCCATGACTGGACGGAGCAGGCTGCGGCGCGGCGGGTGTTAGGTACCTTGCCAGCGTAATGCTGGGGTCAGACCCGCCGGGTCTGACCCCAAAATTAGTGTTTCTGCTCGCCAATCAAGGAAAGATTGTCATGCTCAGCCTGGTTCAGCTTGTGCTTGCGCATGATCATGTACATGGTGCCGGCGACGAACAGGCCGAACAGGGTGATGATGATGTTCAGCGGCAGGTGCAAACGGATCATGATCGAATACACGGCCAGCATGGTGAGAATCGACAGGTTTTCGTTGAAGTTCTGGACGGCGATGGAATGGCCTGCGCTCATCAGCACGTGGCCGCGGTGTTGCAGCAGTGCATTCATTGGCACGACGAAGAAGCCGGACAGGGCGCCGATCAGTATCAGCAGCGGGTAGGCGATCCACACGGAATGTACTTGCGTCATCATCATGACGATCACGCCCATGGCGATACCGAGCGGAATGACGGTCAGCGATTTGCGCAGCGGAATGAAGCGGGCCGACAGCACGGCGCCGGCGGCCACGCCGATGGCGACCACGCCCACCAGGCTGGTTGCCTTGTCGAACGGCATGTTCAGCGATTGCTTGGCCCATTCCAGCACGATCAGCTGCAAGGTGGCGCCAGCGCCCCAGAACAGGGTTGTCACGGCCAGGGTGATCTGGCCCAGCTTGTCTTTCCACAGGATGGAATAGCAATTGGCAAAATCGGTAATCAGTTTGATAGGATTGCGTTCCTGGTGCGGATACACGCAGCCCGTATCTGGAATCTTCAGGTTGGCCAGCGTCGCCAGTGCATAAATGCCCACTACCACGCACAAGGCCGCTTCCGTCTTGCTGGTGATGCCCGTATCGATCAGGGGAATGTCGATGGACAGCAGCATGTCGGACACGTGACCGCTGACGAGTGCGCCGCCCATGACGGTGCCGAGGATGATGGAGGTGACGGTCAAGCCTTCGATCCAGCCATTCGCCGCCACCAGCTTTTCCGGCGGCAGCAGTTCCGTCAGGATGCCGTACTTGGCGGGCGAGTACACGGCCGCGCCAAAACCGACGACGGCGTAGGCCAGCAGTGGATGTACATGGAAAAAGACGAGGGCGCAGCCGAAGATCTTGACCATGTTGGCGATGAACATGACCTTGCCTTTCGGCAATGCATCCGCGAAGGCGCCGACAAAAGCGGCCAACAGCACGTAAAACAGCACGAACGACAGTTTAAGCAGCGGCGTGATCCACGCCGGGGATTTCATGGACACCAATAAATCGACGGCGACAAAAAAGAGGGCGTTATCTGCCAGCGAGGAAAAGAACTGCGCCGCCATGATGGTATAAAAACCACGATTCATTCTGGATTGCCTGAAATCATATCTGGCTTGCTTTATACCACGAAAAAACGGCAAACCCCAAGTTTGGAAGGGGCTGCTTTGCATCCGCTTGCCTAAGGTCGGCTTAATTTTTCTGCCGTAGAAAAATACACATACATGTGAGCATTTTATAAATGATGTCCGATGCGCACGACCTGCGGTGCCTGCCATGTCCTCGTACGGCCCATCCGGTAAAATACGGCTTTCCCACTTGCCGTGTGTCACGCTTATGCCCAGGCCCCTCATCGCCACCATCCATCTCGATGCCATGCAACACAATCTGGCGCGCGCCCGTGCCGGCGCCCGCGGCGCCAACGTGTGGGCCGTCGTCAAGGCGAATGCCTACGGCCACGGCCTGGAGCGGGCCATGCGGGGCTTTGCCGAGGCCGATGGCCTGGCGCTGGTCGAGGTCGATTATGCCGTGCGCTTGCGCGAGATGGGCTGGACCAAGCCCATCTTGTTGCTGGAAGGTTTTTTCGACGCCAGCGATTTGCCTGTCATGGCGCAATATGGCTTGAACGGCAGCGTGCATTGCGAAGAGCAGATCGACATGCTGGCAGCGGCGCGCTTGCCGCACGCCATCGACGTGCACCTGAAGATGAACACGGGCATGAACCGCCTGGGTTTCACGCCGCAAGCCGTGGCGGGTGCCTATGCGCGCTTGCGCGCCATGCCGCACGTCGGCACGATCACCCTGATGACGCATTTCGCCAATGCGGACGAGGCGGCGCCCACGCGTTTGCCCCTGGAACAGCAGATGCTGCGTTTTGAGGCGGGCGCGGCGAGCATTGGCGCTGCCTTGCCGCGCAGCCTGTGCAATTCTGCCGGCGTGCTGATGCACCAGCTCGACAGCGACTGGGTGCGCCCCGGCATCATGCTGTATGGCGGCACGCCCAGCGGCGCTCCCGGCGGGACGTCCGCGCAAGCGTTCGGCTTGCTGCCTACCATGACCTTGCGCAGCATCATCATCGGCATCCAGGATATCGCCGCTGGCGAAGTGGTAGGCTACGGCAGCCGCTACGAAGCGGCCGGCAATATCAAGGTAGGCGTAGTGGCCTGCGGCTATGCGGACGGCTATCCGCGCCACGCGCCCGAAGGCACGCCCGTGCTCGTCGACGGCGTGCGCACAGGCCTCATCGGCAGGGTGTCGATGGACATGCTGATGGTCGATCTGACGCACGTGCTGGGCGCAAAAGTCGGCAGCGCCGTCACCCTGTGGGGCCAGGGCATGCCGATCGACGAGGTGGCCCTGGCCGCCGGCACCATCGGCTATGAGCTGATGTGCGCACTGGCGCCCCGTGTTCCGGTGATCGAGGCGTGACCTCGCAGCCTTGTTTGTATATACTGTATATATAAACAGCAGTTTCACCTTACCCGGGCAAAGTACACCATGGCAAAAGTCAAGACCATCTACACCTGCAGCGATTGCGGCGCCATCAGTAATAAATGGATGGGGCAATGCACCTCGTGCAACCAGTGGAACACCATGGTGGAAACGCTGCCCGAGACGGGCGGCAACAACCGCTATTCGAATCCGCAGCACATGTCGCTGGCGCAGACGGCGCCCGTGCTGTCGCTCGACGATATCGACGCCATCGACGTGCCCCGCTTCGGCACGGGCATCGAGGAATTCGACCGCGTGCTGGGCGGCGGCATGGTGGCTGGCGGCGTCGTACTGATCGGCGGCGACCCCGGCATCGGCAAGTCGACCCTGCTGCTGCAGGCGCTGGCGAACATGTCGCACCACAAGCGCGTGCTGTACGTCAGTGGCGAGGAATCGGGCGCGCAGATCGCCCTGCGCGCCAAGCGCCTCGTCATCGACGCCAAGGAACTCAAATTGCAGGCCGAGATCCAGCTGGAAAAGATCCTGTCCACCTTGAACGATCTGAAACCGGAAGTGGTGGTCATCGACTCGATCCAGACCGTGTATTCGGACGCGCTCAGTTCGGCGCCCGGTTCCGTGGCGCAAGTGCGCGAATGCGCGGCCCAGCTCACGCGCGCGGCCAAGCAGACGGGCGTGACCATCATTCTGGTGGGCCACGTGACGAAAGAGGGCGCGCTGGCCGGTCCCCGCGTACTCGAGCACATTGTCGATACGGTGCTGTATTTCGAGGGCGACGCCCATTCCAGCTTCCGCCTCGTGCGCGCCATCAAGAACCGTTTCGGCGCCGTCAACGAATTGGGCGTATTCGCCATGACGGAAAAGGGCTTGAAGGGGGTGTCGAATCCATCGGCCCTGTTCCTGTCGCAGCACGACAACCAGGTGCCCGGTTCCTGCGTGATGGTGACGCAGGAAGGCACGCGCCCTTTGCTGGTGGAAATCCAGGCCCTCGTCGATACGAGCCACTTGCCCAATGCGCGCCGGTTGTCCGTCGGCCTGGAGCAAAACCGCCTGGCCATGCTGCTTGCCGTCGCGCACCGCCACGCGGGCATCGCGGCCTTCGACCAGGATGTGTTCATCAACGCGGTGGGCGGCGTGAAGATCACGGAACCGGCGGCCGACCTGGCCGTGTTGCTGGCGATTAACTCGTCGATGCGCAACAAGCCCTTGCCGCGGGGATTGGTCGTGTTTGGCGAAGTGGGGCTGGCCGGCGAAATCCGCCCCGCGCCACGGGGCCAGGAACGCTTGCGCGAAGCGGCCAAGCTGGGCTTTACCCTGGCCGTGGTGCCCAAATCCAATTTACCGAAACAGGTCATCGAGGGCCTCAAGGTCATCGGCGTCGAGCGCATCGACGAGGCATTCAATAAGCTCCGTGACCTGGAGTAATAGTTGGTATGGTTTAAATGCCAAGCTTGAGACAAGTCAAACAAAATTTCCGTTTGGAACTATAATATTTGTCCGATGGATTCTCCTCATGAATCCGCGTCGACAATGAATTAATAGAGAAGCGGAATACAGTGTCAGTAGAGCAAAGGCAGGGCGCACGCAAGATATTGCGTGCCAAGGCAATGTTGGTAATGGATGGTGCGGGCCCTGTGGCGGCACGCACCCTTGATGTAGGGCCGGGCGGAATGGCGGCCGTCATCGCTGAGCCGGTGCCGACAGGCAAGCAGGGCAAGGTGCTGTTCGAGCTGTTTTACGATGGCGCGGCGCACATCATCGAGGCGCGCGTGTCCGTCTCACACTGCATTTTCAGCAGTGCCGGTTTCAAGGTGGGACTCACTTTCCTGCAACTGGACATGGCTGTCAGCAGCGCCATTTCGAAATTCATGCGCTGAGGCATGCCCGAGATAAGCGGCAAGTGAAATGCGCTAGAATGGTGCATATAGGTTTGCAGTCAGGAAAAACTTGTTCTGTTCGCTGTTTTGATATTCCGGTAATACTGCATAATTATCAATCAGAAGAGGGACGCCGCCGCGCCACGCGCGCCTGCCGTCCGTTTCTTGCGCAGCACGGTCAGGACCTGAACCGTGTGTCATGACCTTACACCCGACGGGAACGCCTACCATGTTTAATTCGACCATCAACAGCAGGGCTTACACCAACAATACGCAGCAAACGACGCAGGGCAATATCTCGGCCGATGTGTATGCGAAGGTGGAGCGCCAGATGCAGTCGCAGAACACAGGCGTCGTCAAGCTCAACGCCAGCCTGGCGCGCGACCAGGCCAAATTCTCCGGCCTGGGCCAGCTGCAATCGGCGCTGGCGAAATTCCAGACCGTGGCCAAGAACATGGCCGGCAGCGGCCTGGCCACGTCGGCCACGTCCAGCGCCAAGGATGTGCTGAGCGCCACCACCACCGACAAGGCCGCCAGCGGCAGCCATGAGCTGAACGTCAAGCAGCTGGCGCAGGGGCAGACCCTGCAGAGCGGCGCGCAGAAATCCTCGAGCGCGCCGATCGGCACTGGGGCGCCCGCGCTGGTCAAGATCGAAGTGGGCACGGCCGACGGCAAGCAATTCACGGCCGGCAGCGGCAAGATCATTTCGCTGACGATAGACAGCAGCAACAATAGCCTCGACGGCATCGCCGCCGCGCTCAAGCAGCAGGGCATCGACGCCAGCGTGGTCAAAGGCCCCGATGGCTATTCGCTGGCGCTGAACGGCAAGAGCGGCGCCGACAGCAGCATGCGCATCAGTGTGTCCGGCGATGCGGCCGTCAGCAATCTGCTCAGCTATGCGCCCGGCGCCGGCAAGGGCATGCAGCAAACGGCTGCCGCGCAGGATGCGCTGCTGACCGTCGACGGCAAGGACATCAAGAGCGCCACGAATACCTTGACGACGGCTGTCGAGGGCGCCACCATCGAACTGAAGAAAAAGGGTGTGACCGACCTCGTCATCGCCAAGGACAGCAGCCAGATCGCGACCAACGTGGCCAGCTTCGTCACGGCCTACAATGAACTCAACAGCAAGCTGCAAAGCCTGCAGCAGGGCGATTTGAAGTCCGATACGGCCCTGGGCCAGGTGCGTTCGCAGATGGAGCAAGTGTTGCGCACGGCCAGCACGGGCGTGCCATCGTCCGTACTGGGCAGCGCTGGCGTGACCCTGGGCAAAAGCGGTGAGCTGGTGCTGGACGACAAAAAACTCAAGGCCGCCATTGCGGCTGATCCGGACGCCGTCAGCAAGTTGTTTACGAATAACGGCAAGGGCGTGGCGGACCAGTTCTCCAGCAAGATCGGCGAACTGACGGGTGAAACGAGCATCATCCGCAAGGAAGTGCAGACGGTGGGCAAGGACATCACCACCCTGAACAACAAGAAAGCCGTGCTGGCCAAGGCGCTGACGGCCCAGGCGCAGGCACTGATCAAAGCCTATTCGGCCCAGGAACAGATGGGAACGAACTCGGCCTTGCCGGGTTATACCGGCAAGAACTCTTTATTCGACTTCATGGCTTAAGAGCGTTCGCCCTGGGCAAAGAAGGCTGACGGCGAACTGCCGAAAGTCTTCTTGAACATGGCGGAAAAGGCCGACTGGCTGGCATAACCCAGCTCTTCGGCCACCTGCGACAGCGGCACGCCGCGTGCGATCAGTGGCGCCGCGTGCGCCAGGCGCACTTGCTGGCGCCACTGGCCGAAACTCATGCCCAGCTCCCGTTCAAACAGCCGCGCCAGGGTACGCTCCGAGGCGCCGACCAGTTGCGCCCAGTGCTCCAGGGTCTGGTTCAAACCCGGTTTCTCGATCAGACTGTCGCACAGGGTCTTCAGGCGCTTGTCGCTGGGCAAGGGGACGCGGATGGGGCGCGTGGCCGAGCGTTTCAATTCATCGAGGATCAGTTCGGCCAGCAGCGCCTCGCGCGCCGGTTCCTGTCCTGGGTCCAATTGCTCCAGCGCCATGATCAGCTGGCGCAGCAGGCTCGACACTTCCAGCACCTTGCAGTCGCTGCCCGCGAATGGCGCGCGCGCGGCATGGATGCACAGGGGGCGCAAGCGGGTTTTTTCCAGTATCGTGACGGCATGCTCCACGTTGGGCGCGATCCAAATGGCGCGCATGGGCGGCAGCACCCAGCTGCTGTTATTGGCGGTGATGCGCAGCACGCCTTCGAGCGCCATCGTGACCTGGCCCCAGGGATGGCTGTGCGGCGAAAGAAATTCATCGGGTTGCAGGTCGCGCGCGACCATGGTCACGGGGATGGTCGCGCTGGGCGCTTCCCGTGGCGGACACATGCGGGTATGGTGGAGGATAGGTACACCCATCAGCTTGGCCTTAATTCGATAAATTATGTCGTCCTGTCGGAAAACAGGCGATGGTATTTTGCATACACTTGAGCTTCACCAGTATAAGACAGGGTATGACATGATAACAACTCACTCGGCATCCGAACTTCCTACCTTGCGCAGCGATGCGCGCGTCATCGCCCTGGTGGGGCTGGCGCATGGCGTGTCGCACTTCTACCATCTGATTCTCGCGGCCCTGTTCGTCTGGCTGAAGCCAGCCTTCGACCTGTCGTATGCGGAGCTGGGCCTGCTGATGACGGTGTTTTTCATCATCTCGGGCGTGGGGCAGGCGCTGGCCGGCTTTGTCGTTGACCGCTTCGGTGCCCGCGCCGTGTTGTTTTCCGGTATTTTCTTGCTGGGCGTGTCGGCGCTGGCCCTGTCCACCGCGCACAGCTATGCGGCGCTGATGCTGGGCGCCATGCTGGCCGGCATGGGCAACAGCGTGTTCCATCCGGCCGATTACACCATCCTCAACCAGCGCGTCTCGGCGGCCCGCGTGGCCTACGGCTTTTCCGTGCATGGCATCAGCGGCAATATCGGCTGGGCCCTGGCACCGCTGTTCATGACGTACGTTGCCACCCATTATGACTGGCGTATCGCGCTGCAATGCGCGGCCGTGCTGCCGTTCGGCGTGTTGCTGATCCTGTTCCTGAACCGCCACGCCATCCGTCCCGAGCCGCTCAGGAAGGCCGCGCCGGGCCAGGCCGCCAGCGGCGAGGGCACGCTGGACTTCTTGCGCTTGCCCGCCGTGTGGATGTGCTTTGCCTTCTTCTTCATTACCGCCATCGCCCTGGGCGGCATCCAGAGCTTTGCCAGCGTGGCCCTCGTCAAGCTGTACGGCATGAGCCTGGCGCTGGCCACCAGCGCCTACACGGCCTATATGCTGGCCTCGGCCGTGGGCATGCTGGCCGGCGGCGTGGTGGGTGCGCGCAGCAAGCAGCCGGACCGCAACGTGGCGATCGCCTTTTCCGCCGCCGCGCTGCTGGCCGTGCTGCTGTCCATGGCCGTCGTGCCGGCCTGGGGCGCGGTGGTGCTGATGGGCGCCATCGGCTTGACGTCCGGTGTGGCGGGGCCATCGCGCGACCTGATGATACGCGCGGCGGCGCCGAAGAATGCCACGGGGCGCGTGTATGGCGTCGTATATTCGGGCCTCGACAGCGGCCTGGCCGTCGGCCCCCTGTTCTTTGGCGCGCTGATGGATGGCGACCATCCGGCCCTGTTGTTCGTGTTCATCGGCCTGTTCCAGGCGCTGGCGATTGCCACGGCCGTGGGGGTGGGCGGCAAAACACGTGCCGCGGCGCTGCAAAAGGCATAGAATCGTTGCCATCTGCCACGAAAGGAATCCCCATGACCTTTGCCACCACCGACCTGTGCGACGACTATGCGGCCATGCTCGACGACGGCACCCTGGCCGTGCTGCCGCCCGTGTACCGCGCTTTCGGCCAGCGCGTGCGTTTCAGCGGGCCCGCCACCACCTTGCAAGTGTTCGAGGACAATGCCCTCGTGCGCAGCACGCTGGAAACGCCGGGCCAGGGCCACGTGCTGGTGATCGATGGCGGCGGCAGCCTGCGCCGCGCGCTGGTGGGCGGCCAGCTGGGCGTGCTGGCCGAAAGCAATGGCTGGGCCGGCATCGTCGTCGATGGCTGCATCCGCGACAGCGAGGAAATCAATGTGTGCCAGATCGGTGTGCGCGCCTTGGCCACGCATCCGCGCAAGAGCAACAAGACGGGCGCTGGCCAGCGCGACGTGCGGGTGCAGCTCAGTGGCGTGGCCGTGCATCCGGGCGACTGGATCTATGCCGATGCGGACGGCATCCTGGTGGCGAGGCAAGAACTCGATTGACGGCGTAGTGCGCCTGAAACGTTGCAAATTGTCTACATTCAATATATTTCTGCAAAGTTCTTTGATTTTTATCATGGCTGAGATATGATTTCACTTAAGGAAACTTTAATATCAATAAAGCAAGGAAGTCAGATCATGAAAATCGCCACCATCGCAGCAGTTGTCGCCCTGTTTGCCGCAGGCAGCGCCAGCGCCAGCCCAGTCAACCTGATTACAAACGGCAATTTTGACACGGTCGCTTCCGGCTACACCTTCGACAGCGGTTTTAAAGTCGTCAACAGCGGCTCTTCGGCCATCACGGGTTGGACCGTGGGCGCCAGCTCCGTCGACCTGATCCGCAATGCGTATAACGCCATCGATGGCTACAGCATCGATATGCTGGGCACGCCTGGTCCTGGTTTCCTGTCGCAAAATTTCAATGTCGTTGCCGGCCAGACTTACAATCTGAGCTTTGACATGGCGCGCAATTCCGGCGGCCCCGCAGGCCAGGGCGTGAGCGTCAATTTCGGTGGCGCGGCCGGTAATTTCTACTCGACCGCTGCCGTGTCGAACACCTTGTACAGCCACACCCTGAGTTTCACTGCAGCTTCCACTGGCCTGGCGACCCTGTCGTTTGCCAGTGCCGCCAAGGCAGGCACGCCATTCGACAATTACTCGGGCGCCGTGATCGACAATGTGTCCGTGATGGCCGCCGTGCCGGAACCGGAAACCTACGCCATGCTGCTGGCTGGCCTGGGCCTGATGGGTTTCCTGCGCCGCCGCAAGGCCGCCAAGTAAGCCTGATTTTGTCCGAGATCAAACCGCCTGCTGCCATGCACAGGCGGTTTTTTTACGTCAAGGGTCTTGCGCGTAGCCGTCCACCTGCACCGTAAAGCGCTCGATCCGCGGCCAGGCGTCACGCGTCCTGACCAAGGTTTCGCCCGTGGCCATGAGCAACACATAGCCGTAGCCCGTGCGGCGGTCGCGCCAGGAGTGGGGCGTGCTGTCCCAGGCGCAGCAATAGCGCTTGAGCTTGGGCAAGCCATACGTGCGCCGCAGATACGCTTCCGCCTGCAGGGCATGCTTGCCGTCCACGTGGTAGCGGGCTTCGAACGGCTGGTCCTGGCGCTCCCTGTTTTGCCGGCAACCCTCGTAGACGAGATACGCGGGCTTCTTGCCCAGCTGGGACAGGAAGTCGCCGCAGGCCAGCTCCGTGGCCTGCGCGCCGCCGGTGGCCAGCAGGAACAGCCACGGCAGCAGTGTAGTGAGCTTACCGACTTGCATCGGCATCTCCGCGCAACGGACACGCGGCCGCTACCGGCCCCATACGCAGCACCAGTTCGCCGCGCAACTGCGTCAATCCCGCGATGCGCGCATCGATTTCGCCCAGCTTGCGCGCCAGCGCCGCGCGCAGCAGTTCCGCCGTGGCGGGATCGCCGGCGGCCGCCAGCAGCGGCATGTCGGCCTCGATTTCCGCCAGGGTAAAGCCCAGCTGCTGCGCCGTGCGCAGGTAGCGCAGCCAGTCGGCCGCCTCGGGCGGGTAGTCGCGGTAGCCGTTCGCGCCGCGCCGAGCGCGCAGCAAGCCCCGCTTTTCATAAAAGCGCAGAGTATCGCGGCTCAAGCCCGTCGCCTGCGCCATCTCGCCGATCTGCATGGTGATTTTTCTTTCATAAAATGCTTGACCATGGAGTGTACTCCAAGCTCGATCATGGGCGCTTTCTATCGACAGGAGTTCCCATGTTGTCCGTTTCTGCTTTCCGCCGCGTGGTGCGCGCCAGCGCCATTTATGATGTGCTCATGACGGCCCCGTTTGTCACTCCGTGGACGTTTTTGCTGCTGCGCGAGCACTTGAGCGCCCTTAACGTGAGCCTGGGCGGCCTGCCGCTGCCCGCCTTCGGACCGTTTCATCTGCTCATCAGCAGCTTGTTCGGCAGCGTGGTGATGGTCTGGTCCGTGCTGCGCATGCTCGACCCGCAGCCGCGCTTCGGCCGCTATGACGCGGCGGCCCGCTATCTGTTTTCCACCTGGATGGCGTGGGCGCTGCTGGAGACGGGCCAGCCCCTGCTGTGGCTGTTCTTCGTGCCGGAACTGGCCTGGGGTCTCGTGCAAAGCCTGCCATATCGCCGCAGCGAAGGCGGCGGGCAGGGCGCGCGCACGAATCGCTGTTGAGATGAATATAACGAAATGCAATAATGGCCGTGCTTTACAGCAATAAACGACTATTAAAGGAATGACTATGCAGCAGGATGCCGCTGGAAAAAACATGGCGTTGCTCGATCCGGTGGTGGCGCCGCGCATCGCGGTGACGCGCCTGGTGACGGGCCTGCTGCAAGGCTTGCTGCTGTACTGGTTGTACAGCACGGCGCAAGACAAGTCGTGGCCCGCTACGGAAGCCTACCTGCTGGGGCCATTGATGCTGATCAGTTTGCTGCTGCCCATCCTGCTGGTCTCCAGCCTGGGCCACATGTCGGTCAAGCGCATCGGCCTGTGGATGGCGGGTGCGGCCGTCGTGATGGCCGTGCTGGCCTGGCATGATGTGGCGCGCGGCGCCGAGCATGTGATCTGGGGCAACTACAAGCCGGGCGCGCCCCTGCGCGTCATTTCCGCCCAGCTGTTCGGTTTTTGCGTCGTGGGTTTTTATATCGCCCATGCGCTGGTGCTGGCCAGCGCCCAGGATGGCCAGCGCATCGCCCGCTACCCGACCTATTTTGAAATCGCCTGGAAGCTGGGCATCCAGTTGCTGTTTTCCCTGCTGTTCGTGCTGGGCCTGTGGCTGGTGCTGTGGCTGGGCGGGCAACTGTTCCTGCTCATCAAGTTGAGTTTCCTGAAAAAACTGCTGGGCCAGGCCTGGTTCGTGATTCCCGTTATCTGCTTCGCGTTTTCGTTCGCCATCCACATCACGGATGTGCGCCCCTCCATCGTGCGCGGCATCCGCACCTTGCTGCTGGTGCTGCTGTCGTGGCTGATGCCGATCGCCGCCGTGCTCGTCTCGGGCTTCCTGCTGACCTTGCCCTTCATCGGCTTCGAGCGCCTGTGGGCCACGCGCCATGCGGCGTCCGTGCTGCTGGGCATGGCTGGCGTGCTGGTGGTGCTGATCAATGCGGCCTTCCAGAATGGTGAAGTGGGCCATGGCGTGGCGCGCGGCATTCGCCTGGGCACGCGCCTGGCCTGTCTGTTGTTGCCGTGGGTGGTGGGCATCGCCATCTATGCGCTGACCCTGCGCGTGATGTCGCATGGCTGGACCTCCGACCGCCTGATCGCTGCCGCCTGCCTCTTGATCGCCACCTGCTACGCCGCCGGCTATGCCTGGGCGGCCAGCAAGTATGGCGACTGGCTGCACCTGATCGCCAACGTCAACGTGGCCACCGCCTTTGTTACCTTGCTGGTGCTGTTCGCCCTGTTCTCGCCGCTGGCGGACCCGGCGCGCATTTCCGTGGCCAGCCAGATGGCGCGCCTGAACAGCGGCAAGATAGGCGTGGACAAGTTCGATTTCGAATACCTGCGCTTCCAGGGCGCCCGCTACGGCCAGGCGGCCTTGCAGGAACTCAAGATACGTACGACGGGTCCGGACGCGGCCGTCGTGCGGGCCCGCGCCGACGCCATGCTCAAGCGCCAGAATCGCCTCGACGAGACGGGCGCGCTGAGCGACGTGTCGATCAACCTGACCCTGCGCCCGGCCACGGCGAAGTTGCCGGACAGTTTCTTGCGCCAGGACTGGACGCAGGTGGGTCCCGCCTGGCGCCTGCCCGCCTGCTTGAAGCGGGCAGGGCAGCAGTGCGACGCCTATCTGCTCGATTTCGACGGCGATGGCAAGCAGGACGTGCTGCTGATCAGCAATGACCCGCGCGCCTCGTCGGTCTTGCTGGCTGAAAAGGAAGACGGCAGCTGGACCGCGCGCGGACAAATCCCCACCGATGCCTTGCGCTGCAAACCCCTGCGCGAGAAGCTGCAGGCGGGCGAATTCCAGCTGGTGCCGCCGAAAGTGCGCGAGCTGGAAGTCGACGGCCAGCGCGTGCCGATGACTTTATATACGCAGGAGGACGAGGTCAGCTGCCCGGACGAGACGGTGCCGACGCCGTAAATGGCTGGGAGAGGACTAGGCGTGACTGACCCAAGCTCTTGCTTGCTCTGAAGGCAGCAACTTCGTGTGCTGAATCATTCCGGCTGTCCGATATCGGCCAGGAGTAGTTGTTGAATACCCCATCAATCTTGTGCAGAAACTGGGAGAACCACATTGGGACTAATTGCAGACTTCTTTATCGCCGCTCCAGCCGAGGCTATCCGATATGCAAATCGGATTGAAGATCCCGACGAGGGCGAGGAAATTGCGCTTTTGTTGAATCCGGTCCAATTCAATGGCATCACGGACCTGGAAATCGGCACTCTTTGGGCCATTTTGGAACGCAGGGAGTGGGATATCGAAAAACACATGCCTGAAGACATGTACGTTGGGGAGGACGGCGAGTCCTGGCTTCACCGTTTTCCGGACGAGCTGACGAGCCTTCTCGCAAATTCAGGTGCGGACGCGTTGGAGAGCGGATCAGAGGAATGGGCAGAAACTGAAGAGATCGACTGCAATGCAGCAGATTTGCTACCGCTCTTAAAGGATTTGCAATCGCTCGCGCGGCAAGCCGCCGCCACGGGAAAGTCCATTTATATTTGGGGCTGTCTCTAAGGCTTCTTCCCTAGCAGCCGTACCATCGCTGAAAGGTCCGCTTTGGGGCGGGAGCTGCCAATGACGCTCGCCGGCTGGCGGCTGCCACTGAACCGTAGGAAATGTTCTGTCCATTGCGAGGAAGGCACCGCGATGCCGGCCAGCCGGTCGCCGTCGCGCTTGGCTCACTCATCTTCCCCCTGCCTGGTGGCCGGCTGCATTGGACGGTAGCGGATCTTGTTGCGCCCATAATCGAGCTTGCCGAATTTTCATACAATATATTGCGCAATATATTGTATGATCGGATCTCACCGAGGAGAAGATGAGAATGCGCTATCGTTTATGTCTGCTTCAAGCGTTGTCGGCGCTGTCCATAATGTGCGCCTCTGGCGCTTTTGCCGAGGAATCTGGCATCTCGCGCAAGGAAAAGAGCGAGATCATCGCCTCCCTCAATAGCACCTTGAAGGCAAACTACGCATTTCCGGACATCGCAAGAAAACTTGCGCCGGTGCTTCAGGAGCGTCTCGAAAAGGGAGAGTATGACTTGGCGGTGACGAAGGCAGGGTTTGCGAGCAAGCTGACCGACGATCTCATCAAAGTCAGCGGCGACCTGCATTTTTTTGTGGGTGTCGACCCGAAATGGATCGCCGAATTCAAGTCGAAGGCCGACCCGGCGCTCAAGGCCAAGATACGCAAGGAAGAATCGAGCAGGCTGGAGGATTCCAATTTCGGTTTCGATGAGGTCGCTCGCCTGAAGGGAAATATCGGTTATATACGGTTCAGCTATTTTGCCGATCCGGAATTTGCCTATGATACGGCGGCATCCGTGATGCGCTTCGTCGGCAATACGGACGCCCTCATCATCGATTTGCGCTATAACAATGGAGGGCATCTGGAAATGGCGCAGTTTCTGGCGAGTTATTTCTTCTCCGGCGAGAAAGACCAACTGCTCTTCGACTATTATTATAATGAGGATGGCAAGCGTATCGAGCGCGGGCAATGGGTGCTGCCTGGCCTGCCGGGCAAGCGCATGGTGGACAAGCCGGTGTATATCCTGACCGGCTCCACCTCGTTTTCCTCCGCAGAATGGTTTTCCTATGCGATGAAGAAACTCGGGCGGGCGACACTGATCGGGGAGCGGACGGCCGGCGGTGCGCATCCGGTTGCACGCAAGCCGTTCAACGATGATTTTTTCGTACAAGTGCCGATCGGCCAGATCCATGATCCCGTGGACCATGGCGATTTCGAAGGAGTTGGCGTGCAACCCGATATCCCAAGCCCGTCCATACGCGCGCTTCCTCTGGCGCACAAGCTGGCGCTTGAAAATCTGGCGAAGACCGACGACGCCAGACGAACCGAACTTGCCTGGCTGCTCCCCAGCTTGACGGCAGCCATCGAACGCCCCCACGTCGATGCCGCGATGTTGACGAAGGCCGCGGGAAAATATGAAGGCCGCCAGATCGTCCTGGATGGTGGCACGCTCTACTGTATCTGGCGCGACCGGCTGCGGGTCGCGCTTGAGCCGATCAGTCCCGACCTGTTCGCGGTGGAAGGCGTGTCAGATTTTCGATACCGCTTGAATGTTTCGCGCGGGAAAGTGACAGCGCTGGAACGCGTGAACAAGGACGGCAGCATTCAAAGGTACAAACGCCTTGACTAAAGATATACAACACCCGGCCGTGATCGATGACGCCGTGTTTCTCGGCCGCGCCGTCGAACGGCTGAGCGTCCTGATCGCCGAGCAATCCCAGACTGTCTTCGAGACGATGGGGATCGTCATCCCGGTGCGTTCGTGCTCGCTGATGACTGTTCTTGCAACGCTCGGCACGGCTTCCGCCGCGGACCTGGCGCGCGAACTCGGACATTCGCACCAGCTGGTCATGCAAAAGATACCCAAGCTGCTGCGTCTGGGCCTCATACAGTATCGGAATGATGACAATGATGCCCGGCGGCGGATATTCATGCCCACGGATGACGGCTTGTCGCAGCTTGCGAAATTCGAGCAATGCACGGTGCTGATTCGAGAAGCCTATGCCGGGCTGTTTGCCGAGGTGGGGGACGTCAGGCAATTCGTGGATCGCGCCGCCGATGCGCTCAACGAGAGGCCGCTGGACAAACGCATCAATTCCCCTGCCTGACGGAGGCGGCGTCACGTACGGCCACGAGCAGAGCCTTCCCAATGTTTGTCCGCGCGGGGCGGCCCGTATCCCCGCTGTAGCAGTCGTTCGACTGATACAGCATGTGCTTGTATGGGGCGCCTTGTGTCTTGTCCCTGCCGTGCCGTGCGTCCAGACTGGGGGCTTCTCCACGCTGCGACTGCCTGCCATGACCGAACTCCTGCCCCTGATGAGCTATTGCTTTGTGATGTCCGCCACCCCCGGGCCGAACAACGTCATGCTGGCCACCACCGGCGCCAATTTCGGCTATCGCGGTGCGCTGCCGGTGATCCTCGGCATCCAGGCCGGCATCTTCGTGCAGACCATGCTCATGTGCGTGGGTCTGGGCAGCGTGTTCGTCGCGTACCCGATGGCGCAGCAGGTGTTGCGGATCGCGGGCGCGCTGTACCTGATGTTTTTGGCCTGGAAGCTGGCCGGCGCCTCGGTGGCGGGGACCGGCGCACCGAAGGCCGTGTCGTTTGCGCAGGCGGCGCTGTTTCAGGCGCTGAACCCGAAGAGCTGGCTCAAGGCGATCACCATGGCGTCCGTCTTCATGCCTGCGCAGGGCAATATGCTCGCCAGCGCGTTGCTCGTGTCCGTGATCGGCACCGTGGTGGGCATGCCGTGCAACGCCATGTGGGCGCTGTTCGGCGTCTCGATCCGCAGCGTGCTGAAAGCGCCCCGCAACCAGCGCATATTCAATTTGACGATGGGCGCCATCCTGCTGGTCCTCGCCGTGACGTTTTTACGCTAGACTGCCACCCATGTTCGCCATCGACCGCTCCTCGCCCATCGCCCTGTTCAAGCAGATCGAGGCCGCATTGCGCCAGCAGATTGCGCAACGCGTCCTGCCTGGCGGGACCAGGCTGCCGTCGATCCGCCAGCTCGCCACACAGCTCGCGGTGAGCACCAACACCGTGGTGGTGGCGTATGACAGGCTGGTGGCCGCGGGCGTCATCGATACGCACGGCACGACGGGCTTCTTCGTCTGCACCCCTGCTGACGCCAGCCGCGCCATCCCCGACGAGGTGGCGCTGGAAGCGGGCCAGGAGCAGGAGCCGGTATGGCTGAGCCAGCAAGTGAACGACCAGCGGCCGGGCGTGCTGCTGGCCAGCAGCGGCGCCTTGCCGCCCACGTGGCTGCAGGACGCGCTGCCGGCGGCCGCCGTTCAACGTGGCCTGGCGCGCAGCGCGGCCGGCATGGCTTCGCGTTGTCCGCCGCAGGGGCTGGCCGAACTGCGCGAGCAGATTGCGCTGCTGTTGCGCGGCATCGGCATCGCCGCGGACGCCAGCCACATCCTCACCACTTTCGGCGCCACCCATGCCATCGATCTGATCTGCCGCACGTTTCTGCAGCCCGGCGATACGGTGCTGGTGGAAGACCCCGGATACTTCCTGATGTTCGGGCGGCTGCGCCAGGATGGCGTGCGCCTGGTGCCGATCAAGCGCCGCCCCGATGGCCTCGACCTGGACGAACTGGAAGCGGCCTGCCGCGCGCACCGTCCGCGCCTGCTGTTCGTGCAGACGGCTTTGCACAATCCCACCGGGTGGAGCAGCAGCGCCGCCAACCTGCACAAGGTGCTGATCATGGCGCAGCAGCATGGCTTCCTGATCGCCGAAGACGACGTGCACGGCCATTTCCAGCCGGGCCACAGCACGCGGCTGGCGTCGTTGTCCGGACTGGACGGCGTGATCTATTACTCCAGCCTGTGCAAGGCGCTGAGCCCGGCCCTGCGCATGGGCTACCTGGCCGCGGCGCCCACCTTGCTCAAGCTGCTGATGCGTACCAAGATCCATTCCATCATGACCTTGCCTGCACTGAACGAATACGTGTTGCTGGAAGTGCTCAAGGCCGGCAACCTGCGCAAGCACCTGGAGCGGCTGCAACGCAAGATCATGGTGGCGCGCAACGCCAGCACGCGGCAACTGAGCGCGGCCGGCGTGCTGTTCGAGCAGCCCGGCGACGCAGGCATTTTCCTGTGGGGCAGCATGCCAGAAGGGCTGGACGTGGACTTGCTGGTGCAGGACGCCTACCGCAACAAGATCCTGCTGATGCGCGGCGCCGCGTTCTCGGCCAGCGACACGCCCGACCAGCACATCCGCTTCAACGTCGCCTTCAGCCAGCATCCGCGCGTGAGCGCCTACCTTGAAGAACGCCTGCGCGCGGTGGCTGGCGCGCGCTCAAGCCTTGCCCGCGCCTTCCTTTAGCTTTTATTGGTATTCTGGAGGGACGATTTTTTCGTCAACGTGTGAGCAAGGAAGCGCCATGCACAAACAGATCATCCTCAACCTGCCCGTGAAGGACCTGGATAAATCCAAGGCCTTCTTTTCCGCTCTCGGCTTTACTTTCGATTCCCGTTTCAGCGGCGAGAACGCGGCGTTCATGAACATCGTCGACGGCAGCATCCAGGCCATGCTGACGACGGAACTGTTCTTCCAGTCACTGATCGGCAAACCGGTGGCGGATGCCAGGCAAGCCAATGAAGTCGTCATTTGCCTCAGTTGCGAAAGCCGGGAAGAGGTGGACGGCCTGATCGCCAAGGCCCAGGCCGCCGGTGGCCGCATACCGCATCCGCCCGAAGACCAGGGTTTCATGTACGACCAGGGCTTCGAGGATATCGATGGCCACCTGTGGAACCTGGTCTGGACGGCGCCGGAAGCCTGAGGCGAACCGCTGGAATCAGTTCTTCGTGCGCACCTGGCGCACGTGGTTTTCCAGTTCGCTGAACGATGGGCGTTCCGTGGCGGAAATGACCTTGCGGCCGAATTCCACGGCCAGCGCCGGCGCATAGCCGTTCAGGCTGGCCAGCAGGGTCACTTTCACGCACTGGTACATCTTCGCCGTTTCATGGTGCTTGCGGCGCAGCAAGCTGGCCAGCGGCGCGATGAAACCGTAGGCCAGCAGGATGCCGATGAAGGTGCCCACCAGCGCCTGCGCGATCAGCACGCCCAGTTCGGCCGGCGGCAAGCCGACGGACGCCATCGTGTGCACGACGCCCATCACGGCGGCCACGATGCCGAAGGCGGGCATGGCGTCGGCCAGCTGCGAAATCGTCTGGATCGGCATTTCCGCATCTTCATGGTGCGTCTCGATCTCGTTATCCATCAGGTTTTCGATCTGGTAAGCGTCCATATTGCCCGACACCATCAGGCGCAGGTAATCGGTGATGAATTCCAGGATGTGCTCGTCACCGAGCGTGTACGGGTATTTCACGAAGATGGGGCTGCGGTACGGGTCGTCGATATCGTCCTCGACCGACATCAGGCCTTCCTTGCGGATCTTGCTGAGGATTTCATACATCAGCCCCATCAGCTCCATATAGCGCGCCTTCGTGTATTGCGAGCCGTGAAACAGGGTGGGCAGGGCGGCGAACGTGGCGCGGATGGCCTTGGCGTCATTGCCGACAAAGAAGGTACCCAGCGCGGCGCCGCCGATCATCAGCAGTTCCAGCGGCTGGAACAAGGCGCCCAGGTGACCGCCCTGCATGGCGAAGCCGCCGAAGACGGAAAACAGCACGACGAGAAATCCGAGTATGACTAGCAAAACCTACTCCTTCATAATATTGCCATATCGCAATATTGTAGTGTAACCCTATTTCCCCTTATTGGCCGAGTCCGGCTGCAGCTGCTCGATGAGAAAATTGATAAAAGCGCGCACTTTGGCGGGCAGCTGGTGGCGGCTCGGGTAGTAGGCGTACAGGTCGGCCGGCGCCAGCGCATAGTCTTCCAGCACCACGCGCAGGCGGCCGCTGTCGAGGTAGCGGGCCAGGTCCCATTCCGAGCGCAGCAGGATGCCGTGGCCGTCCAGCGCCCAGCCCAGCACCACGTCGCCATCGTTGCTGGCCACCGTGCCGCGCACCTTGACCGTGTGCGTGGCGCGGCCACGGCTCAAGCGCCAGATGCCGTAGGCGTCGTCATTCTGCCGGTGCACGATGCAGCGGTGCCGGGCCAGGTCGTCGGGTGTTTGCGGCGTGCCGTGCGCTTGCAGGTAGCTGGGCGAAGCGCACAGGAAACGCCGGTTCGACATGATGCGCCGTGCCGACAAACGCGTGTCGGGCAAGTCGCCGAAGCGGATGCCCAGGTCGTAGGCCTGCTCGACCAGGTTGATGGGGCTGTCCGTCAGTTGCAGCTGCACTTCCAGCTGCGGGTGGCGCAGCGCGAATTGCGACAGCAGGGGCGCAATCACCGTGCGCCCGAAACCCAGGGTGGCGTTCACGCGCAACAAGCCTTTCGGTTCCGCGCTGCCGCTGGCCAAGGATTCCTCCATGGCACGGATATCGTCGAGGATTTGCCGCGCCTGTTGCAGATAGCTTTCGCCATCGCCCGTCAGGCTGATGCGCCGCGTGCTGCGGTTCAGCAGACGCACGCCCAGGCGCTGTTCCATCAGCACCAATCGCTTGCTGACGGCGGGTGGCGTGATGCCCAGCTCGCGCGCCGTGGCCGAAAGGCTGCCCAGCTTGGCCAGCAGCACAAAAAAGGCCATTTCCGTCGTGGCGTCGCTTTTCATTATTAACTTTAAGTGAAGAATGGTTTAAATTGATATCGATTATACGACTGTCTATCGCGGTTAAGCTGGCGTCATTGTTTTCACTCACAGGAGACCCGCATGAAAATCGTCGACATCCGCGAAAAGACCATCCCCATCTCTTCCCCCATCCGCAACGCCTATATCGACTTTTCAAAGATGACGTTAAGCCTGGTGGCCGTCGTCACCGATGTGATCCGCGACGGCAAGCCCGTCGTCGGCTACGGTTTCAATTCGAATGGCCGCTACGGCCAGGGCATGCTGATGCGCGAGCGTTTCATTCCCCGCATCCTCGACGCCGATCCCGCCTCGCTCGTCACGGATGACGGCGGCAACCTCGATCCGCACAAGGTGTGGGACTGCATGTATACCAATGAAAAGCCGGGCGGCCACGGCGAGCGCTCGGTAGCCATCGGCACCATCGACATGGCCATCTGGGACGCCGTGGCGAAGATCGAGAACAAGCCGCTGTTCCAGCTGCTGGCCGAGCGGCACGGCACGGGTGTGCCCGATAAAAAAGTGTTCGTGTATGCGGCGGGTGGCTATTACTACCCGGGCCAGAGCCTGTCCGCGCTGCAGGACGAGATGCGCAGCTACATCGACCGCGGCTACACGGTGGTCAAGAAGAAGATCGGCGGCGCCTCGCTGGACGAAGACCTGCGCCGCATCGACGCCATCATGGAGGTGCTGCAGGATGGGCAGAAGCTGTGCGTGGATGCGAACGGGCGCTTCGACCTCGATACCTCGATCGCCTACGCCAAGGCGCTGCGCCAGTATGACCTGTTCTGGTATGAAGAGGCGGGCGACCCGCTCGACTTCGAGCTGCAGGCGACCTTGCGCAGCTATTACGACAAGCCGATGGCGACGGGCGAAAACCTGTTTTCCATGCAGGATGCGCGCAACCTGATCCGCTACGGCGGCATGCGCGCCGACCGCGACTGGCTGCAGTTCGACTGTGCCCTCAGCTACGGCCTGGTGGAATATTTGCGCACCATGGACATGCTGCACCAGCACGGCTGGTCGCGCAGCCGCTGCATCCCGCACGGCGGCCACCAGATGTCGCTCAATATCGCCGCTGGTCTGGGCCTGGGCGGCAATGAATCGTATCCGGACCTGTTCCAGCCCTTCGGCGGCTTCCCCGATGGCGTCAGGGTCGAAAACGGCCACATCACCATGCCGGATCTGGTCGGCATCGGCTTCGAGGGCAAGGCGAACCTGTATGCGGAGATGCGCGCCCTGAGCGGGCGGTAAGCGTTATTCGCTGCGCTGCCAGAAGCGCAGCCGGTTGCCGAACGGATCGGCCACTTCCAGGATGCGGCCCCAGTCCTCGTCGCGGATGCCGGGCCGCGCATACGGGTAATCCCTGTCGCGCAATTCCGCGTGCAGGGCGGCGATATCGTCGATGGGGATCAGGAGCGCCGCGCCGGGCGTGGCGTCGCCGTGGTGTTCGGACAGGTGCAGCACCAGGTCGCCGCGCGTCACCTGCAGGTACAGCGGCGCCGTTGGCTCGAAGCGATGTTCCCAATCCAGGGTAAAGCCGAGAAAACCGAGGTAGAACTCGCGTGCTTTTTCTTCGGAAAAGCTGCGCAGGATGGGGATGGGGGCATGCATGGCGGCGCTTTCAATAAGGTGGCAAGCAATTATTTTAACGTCATGCCAGCGCCTGGCGTTTCACCTGCGCGGCGGGGCTGGTCTTCTCCCAGCGAAACAGCCACATGATGGCAAGCTTGGTCGTGGCGCTGACGCTGGCCAGCAGCAGCAAGGGCCAGCCTGTCAGCAGGCCCATGACGCAGGCAAAGAAGATGGTGCTGAC
Source organism: Janthinobacterium lividum (assembly GCF_011601275.1). Classification (GTDB taxonomy): domain Bacteria; phylum Pseudomonadota; class Gammaproteobacteria; order Burkholderiales; family Burkholderiaceae_D; genus Janthinobacterium; species Janthinobacterium lividum_E. Next base: position 149,755 of record NZ_JAAOLY010000008.1, read on the forward strand.
ATCCATCGCCAGGATGAACTGGCTCATTTTCAGGGACACGGCGCCCGTCTTGCCCGAGCGCCAGATCAAACGGATCTGGTGCGCATAGCCCTGCGCCAGCAGCACGGTGACGGCGACGATCAGGCTTTGCGAGATCACGCGCTTTTCATCGGTGAAGGTGGGGCCGAAGGCCAGCCCCGCCACACCCGCGCCCAGCAACAGCACGCAGGCCAGCAGCGCATTGCGTGATGTCGTGCTGCGGCGGTCACGATATATCTCGAACAGGATGCCCAGCGCGATCAGCGAGGCGATCAAACGGGGCCAGACGATGTAGTGGTTGAATGGCGTGATCGAATAGCCGTACACGAAGAAGGCGCAGTAGGCGAGGAAGCTGACGGTAAACTGGTTGATGGACAGGATGTCTGTCGTCTTGCCGGCGCCGATGCCAGTATCGCGCTTGCGCTGCCAGATTTTTTGCAGCTGCGACCACAAGCCAAACAGGCTGACGACGATGAAGAGGGAATTGAGGCTGCCGGCGAGGGCGTACAGTGAACTCGATTGCAAGGTGTCTCCGTGGATGGCAAGGCAGGGCGCCTTGTCTATACATTTTATTTGTGCAGAATGTTCTCATGAAGTAAATTGCCATGCAAGCAATATTATATGCCCGGATGACTTTGCCCATGCTTGCCTGAACTCACCTATTCCTGCGCTTGCCCCTATAATTGAGGCATGACTTTCTTATCACTTCGTGCCCGCTCCGTGCTGGGCAGCATCGGCAAAATGGCCGTTTCCCTGATTATCCTGTTGACTGCATTGTGGGGCGCGCTGGCGCTGTGGTACCAGCTGTCCGGCGGCACGGCCGCGCAAGGCATCGGCGCCTTGCTGTGGGGCGCGCTGGGCGTGGCCAGCATCGCGCTGTGGTGGATGCGCGGCGATGCGCGCGTGCTGCTGCCGTATGCGGCCGGTTTTATCCTGCTGCTCGTTTGGTGGAGTTTCATTACGCCGAAGCAGCAGCGCGTGTGGGCCGACGACGTGGCGCGCAATGTCACGGGCTCCGTGAAAGGCAATCTCGTCACCCTGGACAATGTGCGCAATTTCGACTGGCGCAGCGATGACGACTACACGGTCAAGTGGGAGCAGCGCAGCTACGACCTCGACGAACTGCGCACGGTGGACACGGCGCTGTCGTACTGGACGGGGCCTTACATCGCGCACACCCTGATCTCGTTCGGCTTTGCGGACGGGCGCTTCCTGACGTTTTCCATCGAGATCCGCAAGGAGAAGGGCGAGAGCTTTTCCGCCATCGGCGGCTTCTTCAAGCATTTCGAAATGAGCCTGATCGCCGCCGACGAGCGCGACATCCTGCGCGTGCGCACGAATGCGCGCGGCGAGGACATGCATCTGTACCGCATCATGATGCCCAAGGCGGCCATGCGCTCGCTGTTCCTCGCCTACCTGGACGAGGCGCAATCGCTGAAGAACCAGCCGCAGTTCTATAACACCCTGACGGCCAACTGCACCACCATCGTCTTCGAGATGGTGCGCCGCATCGTACCGGGCCTGCCGCTCGACTACCGGCTGATGGCTTCGGGCTACCTGGACCGCTACCTGTTCGACGTCAAGGGACTGGTGCCCGGCCAGACCTTCCAGCAGCTGCGCGACGGCGGCCATATCACGGCGCGCGCGCGGGCGGCCAACGACGACGCGGATTTTTCGCACGCGATCCGCCGCGCCATGCCTGGCTATGACGAAGCGGGCCATCCGACGCTGCAAATGCCACGCCAGTAGCTGTCTGCCTTATACTGTCGCCATATCCGACCGGCCGCCTTTCGCGGCCGGTCTCACTTTACGAATAAAGAAGGCCCGCTATGCCATTTTCCTCACTGGGTCTGATTCCCGCCCTGGTCCGCGCCGTTGACAAGGCCGGCTATGCCGCGCCGACGGCCATCCAGGCGGCCGCCATTCCCGCCATCCTGCGCGGCAGCGACGTGCTGGGCGCGGCCCAGACGGGTTCCGGCAAGACGGCCGCCTATGCGCTGCCGCTGCTGCAGGCGCTGATGGCGCCCGTTTCCGGCCCGCGCCAGGTGCGCGCGCTGATCCTCGTGCCCACGCGCGAGCTGGCGGCGCAGGTGGGGCAGACGGTGCACGCGCTGGCCAAGCCGCTGCCGATCAAATTGAAGATTTCCGTGCTGTTCGGCGGCGTGTCGATCAATCCGCAGATGATGGACTTGCGCGGCGGCGCCGATATCGTCGTCGCCACGCCGGGCCGCCTGCTGGACCTGGTGCGCCAGAACGCCGTGAAACTGGGCGGCGTGTCGCTGTGCGTGCTCGACGAGGCCGACCGTTTGCTCGATATGGGCTTTAGCGAGGAAATCAACGCCATCCTGGCCCTGTTGCCGGCGAGACGGCAAAACCTGTTTTTCTCCGCCACCTTTCCCGACAGCGTGCAGGCGCTGGCCGACAGCCTGCTCAAGGAACCCGTGCGCATCGAAGTGGCGTCCGAACCCCAGGACAAGCCCGACATCGTGCAGCGCGCCATCACGGTCGACGTGCCGCGCCGCACGCAGCTGCTGCGCTACCTGATCCTGCAGCAGCAGTGGGAGCGCGTGCTGGTGTTCGTCGCCACCAAGTACGCGGCCGAACACGTGGCCGACAAGCTGCAGCGCGCGGGCTTGCACGTGGGCGCCTTCCACGGCGAATTCAGCCAGGGCACGCGCAGCCAGCTGCTGGCCGACTTCAAGGCCTGCCGCTTGCAGGTGCTGGTGGCCACCGACGTGGCCGCGCGCGGCATCGACATCGCCGGCTTGCCCGCCGTCGTCAACTACGACTTGCCTCGTTCGGCCGTCGACTACACGCACCGCATCGGCCGCACGGGCCGCGCCGGCGAAAGCGGCACGGCCATCAGTTTCGTGACGGCCGATACGGAAGCGCATTTCCGCCTGATCGAAAACCGCAACGACTTGCGCATCGTGCGCGAAGTGGTGGCCGGTTTCGAGCCGACGGAACTGCCCGCACCGGTGAACCCCGTCACGGACACGGTGAATGGCGGCGTGAAGGGCGCGCGCAAGAGTAAAAAGGACAAATTGCGCGAGGCGGCAGCGAAAGCGGCCGAGGGCAATTAAATCCGCCTTATGTGCGCTGGCCGCTTGAACGGCTGGCCGTCCCGCTTTAAGATGATGTTTCTATAAAGCAAGGGGACGGCAATGCACAGGATATTCATCACGCGCGCGAGCGCTCTGGCTTGCGCGCTGGCGCTGGCCGGTTGCGCCGGCATGGGCGGCAACAATGGCACGACCGGCATGCAGATGCCGGGCAAGGCGCCGGCCGACGCCGCCGTGGCCGCCACCTGGTACAACCCGCCCAGCGAATTCCCCGGCATTTGCCTGACCCAGTTCAAGGATGGCAGCCTGCGTTTCGACGGCGGCTTCGCCTTCTATAATCCGGGTCGCTGGGCCTACGATGGCGCCACGTCAGAACTGCGTTTGCAGCTGGCGCCGACGCCGTCGCTGGAACTGTCGCACGCGCAAATTGTCCAACACATGAACCTGCTGCGCATCGAGGCTGCAAAGAATACGCTCGTGTATGGCGTGAAAGCCGACACCAAGGCCATCGGCTTGGGCGGCTTTGTGTTTTACCGCGACACGCCTTGTCCTGTACAGCGCGGATAGTGGCGGATTAGTGTCATACGGGAATATTTAGTCGTATAATTTCAAGGCAAGCTGGCTGCCGCGCAAGACTCGCAAGACTATGTTGCGCGGCAGATTCCCCCTCCAGGCAAGTTCCGATATCGCCATGGTGATGAGAGGATGGTCCGATGGATGTGCACGACGAGCATGGCATGCCGGGTACTGCGGCGCTGGCGGCGGACGCCGGGCAGCAGGCCGTGGCGCCGCCGCGCACCTTGCTGCTGGTCGATGACGAACCGAATATCCTCGCTTCCCTCAAGCGCCTGCTGCGGCGCGATGGCTACCATATCCTGACGGCCAACAGCGGCCAGGAAGGGCTGGACGTGCTGGCCAGTCACGCCGTCGACGTGATCGTGTCGGACCAGCGCATGCCCGGCATGCTGGGCGCCGATTTCCTGCGCAAGGCCAAGCTGCTGTGTCCGCAAACCATACGCATCATGCTGTCGGGCTATACCGAATTGCAGGCCGTCACGGACGCCGTCAACGAGGGCGCCATCTTCAAGTTCCTCACCAAGCCCTGGGAAGACCATCAGCTGCGCGAGCATATCGCCGAAGCGTTTCGCCTGAAGGGCATCGATGACGACAATGTGCGCTTGAATGCGCAGCTGCGCGAGGCCAACCATGCGCTGGCGGCGGCGAATGCCGCCATGCAGGCGCTGGTGCGCCAGCAGCAGCACCAGATCAGCCGCGACGAAGTCAGCCTCGGCATCGCGCGCGAGCTGCTGCAATTTTTGCCGCTGCCCGTGATCGGGCTCGATGAAGACGGCATGATCGCCTTCATCAACGCGGCGGCGGCCAACCTGTTCGAACGGGGCGCGGCCCTGCTGGGCAACGAGGCGGCGATCGTCCTGCCGCAGCTGTTCGACGGACAGGGCGCACCGCGCCTGGCCGCCATCGATGGCCAGCCGTACGCCGTGGCCATCCATCCGATGGGCCTGCATTCGCGCTCGCGCGGCAGCCTCGTTACCCTGAGTCGTCATGGAGCGGGTACATGATCGAAAGCGGACGCGAGATTTCCATGGAGCAGGCGCAGGAAGGCATGGTGCTGGCGCAGGCATTGAACGACGCCAGCGGCGCCGTGCTGCTGGCCCAGGGCGCCACCCTGACGGCGGCGAACCTGACGGCTTTGCGCCGGCGCAATGTGGAGCGCTGCCGCGTCGTCATGGCCGAGGCGGTCGACCCCGCCGCGCAGGCGCAGGCCGAGCAGGAACGCGCGCGCCGCCTGGAGCGGCTGGCCGTGCTGTTCCGCGCCACGCCGCCCGATTCCGCCGGGGCGGAACTGCTGGCGCTGCTGCAGCGCTACCGGCAAGGGGACGCTACATGACACGGCTCAGTTTTGAACACATCATCCGCCAGATCCAGGAACTGCCTTCGTTGCCCGTGGTGGTGCTGGAACTGCTGTCGAGCATGGACCAGGACGACACGGACGTGCACATGCTGGCGCAAAAGATCGAGCTGGACCAGGCCCTGGCGGCGAAGACCCTGCGCATCGCCAATTCCTCGTTCTACGGCATGCAATCGAAGGTCACCAGCATTCCGCAAGCCGTGTCCGTACTGGGTTTTCACAGCATCCGCACCGTCGTCACGGCCTGCGCCCTGACGGGCAGCTTCGCGCCCGTCAGCGGCGGCTTCGATTTCCAGGCGTTCTGGCGCCACTCGCTGGCCACGGCGATTGCCGCGCGCCTGCTGGCGCCGCACTTGCGCGTCAATCCCGAGACGGCGTTCACGGCTGGCCTGCTGCACGACTTGGGCACCCTGGTGCTGGTGACGCGCTTCCCGGCCGAGCACGCGCTCGTGCGCAGCTACCGCCAGGCGCACGACGGCCAGATGGCCGATGCGGAACTGGCCGTCATCGGCATCGACCACGCGCAGGTGGGCAGCGCCCTGGCCGGCTACTGGAAGTTTCCCGAGACGATACAGCAGGCGGTGGCCGACCACCACGCCATCGACCGGCTGGAGGCGGGCGGCTTGCCGCTGGCCGTGCACCTGGCCAATGCCGTCGCCCTGGCGCTCGACCTGGCCGGCGTCGACGATGCGCTGGTGCCGCCCCTGTCGCCTGCGGGCTGGCGCAGCGTCGCGCTGGACGAGCAGGCCTGGCTGGCGCTGCTGGAGCAAACGGAACATACCTTCGATGAAATGTCGCGGATCATGCTGGCATGAACAAGAAAGAGGCCATGGAAACAGACGCAGGGCAGGTGCTGCCCGCCACGCCGGAACGCCGCCAGGGCGACACCATCGCGCTGTCGGCGTTTTTCGACGGCCATCCCGTGGCCACTTTCGCCATCGACACGGACCACGTGGTGACGCACTGGAACAGCGCCTGCGAACAGTTGCTGGGCTTTACGGCCGCCGAGATGGTCGGCACGCGCGACCACTGGAAGGCGTTTTATCGGCAGCCGCGCGCCTGCCTGGCCGACCTGCTGGTGGCCGACGATATCGCGCTCGGCGAAAATGACCGCTATCTTGGCAAGCTGAAGCGCTCCTCCGTGATCCCCGGCGCCTTTGAGGCCGAGGATTTCTTTGCCGATATCGGCCCCGACGGCCACTGGCTGCACTTCACGGCGGCGCCCCTGCGCGACCGCCAGGGCCGCCTGGTGGGCGCCATCGAAACCCTGCGCGACGTGAGCGAGCGGCGCCTGGCGGAACTGGCGCTGCGCAAGGCGCACGACAACCTGGAACACCTGGTGGCCGAGCGCACGGCCCAGCTGGCCGACATGAACGAGCGCCTGGCCGATGATATCCGCCAGCGCCAGATCGCCGACCTGGAATTGCGCGAGCGTAACCTGGCCCTGACGGAATTGAACAGCAAGCTGTCGCTGGCCCAGCAAAAGCTGCTGCAGTCGGAAAAACTGGCCTCGATCGGCCAGCTGGCCGCCGGCGTGGCGCACGAGATCAACAATCCCATCGGCTATGTGTTTTCCAACGTCGGCACGCTGGAAGGCTATCTGGACGACCTGTTCAGCATGCTCGACGCCTACGAGGAAGCCGAGCCGGCCGTCGCCGACCCGGTGGTGGCGGCACGTTTGCGGGCGCTGCGCGAACAGATCGACCTGGACTTCCTGCGCAGCGACATTCCCATGCTGATGGGCGAGTCGAAGGAAGGTATTGCGCGCGTGCGCCGCATCGTGCAGGACCTGAAGGATTTTTCGCGCACGGATGCGCACCAGGAGTGGGTCTGGGCCGACCTGCGCCAGGGCATCGATACCACGCTCAATATCGTGAATAACGAGGTCAAGTACAAGGCTGACGTGGTGCGCGAGTATGGCGACATTCCCGATATCGAATGCCAGCCTTCCGAGCTGAACCAGGTGATCATGAACCTGGTCGTCAACGCGGCCCACGCCATGGGCGAGGCGCGCGGACGCATCACCCTGCGCACGGGCAGCGACAACGCGACGGAAGTGTGGATCGAGGTCGAGGACACGGGCGGCGGCATCGCACCCGAACACCTGTCGCGCATCTTCGACCCCTTCTTCACCACCAAGGCCGTCGGCAAGGGCACGGGGCTGGGCCTGTCGCTGGCCTACACGACGGTACAAAAGCATCACGGCCGCATCGACGTGCGCAGCGTCATCGGCAGCGGCACCACCTTCCGCATCACCCTGCCCGTGCGCCAGGCGCAGGCCGTCGCATCATGACCGAACAGGACAGCATGAACATGAGCGCCAGCACCGGGACCGCGCCGCCCACCATCCTGTGCGTCGACGACGAACCGAATATCCTGTCGTCGCTGCGGCGCCTGTTCCGCCCGCACGGCTACCGCGTGCTGACGGCCGATGGCGGCGCGGCCGGCCTGGCCCTGCTCGAGAGCGAGACGGTGGACCTGGTCATCTCCGACATGCGCATGCCGCACATGGATGGCGCGCAATTCCTGGCCCAGGTGCGCCAGCGCTGGCCCGGCACCATCCGGCTGTTGCTGACCGGCTATGCCGACATCCAGTCCATCCTCGACGCCATCAACCAGGGCGAGATCTACCGCTACGTGACCAAGCCCTGGGACGAGAACGACATCGTACTGGTGGTGCGCCACGCGCTGGAGCGGCGCGCGCTGGAGCAGGAAAAACTGCGCCTGGAAGCGCTGACGGCCAGCCAGAACGTGGAGCTGCAGGCGCTCAACGCCAGCCTGGAAGCGAAGGTGGCCACGCGCACGCAGCAGTTGAAACAGTCGCACGACGAGGTGCAGGCGGCCAACGAGCGCCTGAAGGCCACGTTCGTGACGACCATCAAGGTGTTTTCCAACCTGATCGAAATGCGCGGCGGCAAGCTGGCCGGCCATGCGCGGCGGGTGGCCGAGCTGTCGCGCAAGCTGGCGCAGGCGCTGGGCCTGGAAGGGCAGGACGCGCGCGACGTGTTCATCGCGGCGCTGCTCAAGGATATCGGCAAGCTCAGCTTGAGCGACGACGTGCTGGAATTGCCGGCCAGCGCCTGGACGGGCGAACAGCTGGCCGCGTTCCGCAAGCATCCGCTGCGCGCCGAGCAATTGTTGATGGCGCTGGACGAACTGCGCGCCGTTTCCGTGATCCTGCGCTCGCAGCTCGAGCGCTTCGACGGCGGCGGCTTTCCCGATGGCCTCGTGGGCCTGGCCATTCCGATGGGTGCGCGCATCCTGGCGCTGGCGTCGGACTACGACGGCTTGCAGATCGGCGCCATGGTGCAGCGCAACCTGCGCGCCGAGGAAGCCCGCACCCTGATCTACGACAGCGTCGGCAAACGCTACGACCCGGCCGTGGTGGCGGCTTTCCGCGGCCTCATGGAAGAGACGGAGCCGCCGGCGCGCGACCTGACAGTACTGTCGGGCCAGCTGGAGCCGGGCATGGTGCTGTCGCGCGACCTGATCAGCCGCGACGGCCTGATGCTGCTGGCGGCCGAACACGTGCTGACGGCCCGCGTGATCGCCCAGCTGCTCGACTTCGAAGGAAAGAACGGCGGCCGCCTGAGCATCCGCGTGTACGCGCCCTTAAAGGAAAGCTAAGGCGGGAAGGCTAGGGCGCTGCCGGGGCCGCCGGCGGCGAGACGGGCAGGTGCACGGTAAAACGCGTGCCGCGGCCCACTTCCGAGGCCACCTCGATGCGTCCGCCATGCTTGTTGACGATGCCGTACGACAGCGACAGGCCCAGGCCCGTGCCGCTTCCCACGGCCTTGGTGGTGAAGAACGGTTCGAAGATGCGGTTCAGGTGCTCGGGCGCGATGCCGGCGCCCGTGTCGCCGATCTCCACCCACACCCAGCCGTCCGCATGACCGGTGCGGATGCTGATCACGCCGTCGCTGCTGATGGCCTGGCCCGCGTTGACGAGCAGGTTCATGAACACCTGGTTCAGCTGCGAGGCCAGGCACAGTATCGGCGGCAGCTCGCCATAGTGCTTCTCGATGCGCGCCTTGTATTTCAATTCGTTGGCGACGATATTGAGGGTGCTGTCCAGGCCCGCATGCAGGCTGGCCACTTGCCAGTCCGTCTCGCCCACGTGGGAAAAATCCTTCAGCGCCTGCACGATGTCGCGCACGCGTTTGAGGCCATCCATCGATTCGCGCACCAGGTCCACCATGTCGTCCTGCAGGAAGGCCAGGTCGGCCTGGCCGCGCACCTGGGCCACGCGCGCGGCCAGGGCCGGGCCGTCCGGCGTTTCGCGCATCGCCGCCTCATACTGCTCGATCACGCCGAACAGGGTGCCGACATAGCCTTGCAGCGAACTCATGTTGGAGTTGACGAAGCCGATCGGGTTATTGATTTCATGCGCGATGCCGGCCGCCAGCTGGCCGATGGACGCCATCTTTTCCGATTGCAGCAGCTGGTCGTGCGCTTCCTGCAACTTGCTGATCAGTAGTTGCTGCTCTTCGCCGCGCGCCTGCAGCATCGCTTCCATGCGCTTGCGTTCCGTGATGTCCGTCAGCGAGCCGATCACCTCGAACGGCACGCCATGTTCGTCGCGCACGAGGCGCAGGCTGTCGTGCATCCACAGATAGCTGCCGTCGCGCACGCGGAAGCGATATTCGTAGGCGCGCGCGCCTTCGACGAAGATCTGCGCCAGGCTGGAAAAGATGCCGGGCGCATCGTCGGGATGGATGTGGTCGAACCAGAAATTGGGGTCGGCCACCATTTCCTCGGGCTGGTAGCCCAGCACATTCAAGGCATTGTTGCTGACGAACGTCATCTTGAAGTCGCCGCTGGGCACGGTGCAATAGATGATGGCCGGGGTATTGTCGAGCAGGTATTGCAGGCGCACGGCCGTGGCGGCCGGCGTGTCGGCGTCAGGCGCCTCACCGGCATGGCGCCCGGCATCGGGAGTGGAAAGGTCGAAATCCTCGAACTGCATTGTCACACCTCGCGGCCTGCACGGCATAGCTGTCATCCTGGCTCGATTATGCCTGATTCTGCCTGCCTTGGGCCGCCATCGGCGCGCTCAGGGGGCCAGCGGCTGCTCGATTATCGCCATGCGCCGCGCGAGGTGCTGCGCCGCTTGCGCATCGCCCGCCTGTTCGGCGCGCAGGCGCTGCACACCGAGCCAGGCCAGCAGCGGACGGCGCCAGCCCTGGTCCGAGGCGGTGGCCACGGCCGTATCGAGCAGTTCCGGCGTGGCGCGGCCCGAGCGCAGCAGCACGCCGGCCGCCACCAGCTGCGACAGCGGGTCCTTGATGGCGGCCACGGCGCTGGCGGCGGCCGTGTCCGAGCTGGCGCTGGCGGCTGCGCGTTGCGCTTCCGGCAGCAGGGCGATGTCGGCCGGCTGCGCCTTGCCGGCCAGGTAGGCCGCATACGCGCGGTCGGCGTCTGTCGCGTCGGCTTGCAGCGCGTCAAAGCCGGCGCAGTCCTCGAAGGCCAGGCTGGTCACGCGCGCGGCGCAGCGCAGCAGTTCGATGCGCGCCACGAGTTCGAGCTTGCCCGTGCCGGCCACCTGGCTGCGGGCGCGCCGGAATTCCGTCTGCTCGACCAGGGCGTTGCCGCCCAGGTAGGCCGATTGGAACCGTTCGACGGAACTTTGCGCATTCATTTTCCAATCCGGCACGGGCGGGCCGCTGGAGCAGGCGGCGAGCGCGGTGCACAACAATGCGGCCAGGGCGGCGATGGCGGGGCGGGACATTTTCATGGCAGTTTGATCTCCGGATTGCGCTTGAACGGCCATTTGCGGTTGATTTCATTGACCAGCTGCTCGACCTTGCGCAGATTGCTTTCCACGTCGGCGCGCAGCGGGCCCAGGTCGGCCGTTGCCGCCTTGGCGTTGGCGCCCACGGCTTGTGCCTCGACCAACACGGCGTCGACTTTTTTCAGGCTGTTGCGCGTGTCGGCCAGCAGGGCGTTCAGCTGCACGATGGTCGCCTGCGCATCCGTCATCACGCCTTTTTCGCCAAAGACGCGCGTGTCGGCATTGGCCACCAGGCCGTCCGTGCGGCGCGCCAGCTGGTCCGCCGTGATCAGCAGGGCGTTGGCCCGTTCGATCAGCAGGCGCGACTGCTTGTCGTCGCCCGTCAGCAAGCCCATGGCGCCGCCCGGACCGCTGAGCTTGCCGGTGACAGCCTGCACGTTGCGCATGGTGCCGTCGAGCGCGGAATCGGTGCCCGTCAGGTTGCCCAGGTTGTTCAGCAAGTCCTTGGCGGCGGCCAGCAGGCGGGGGATTTCCGCCGCCATGTCGCCCACCAGCAGGTCGCGCGTGGCGTCGTCGGGCAGCGGCGGGTCCGTCAGGATGCCGCTGTAGGCGCGCAGCTTGGCGCCGCCCACGATGCCCCGTTCCAGGGTGAAGATGGAGCTGGTGCGCAGCCAGTGCGCGTCTTTGCGCGGCACGTCGACGATGACGCGCGCCCGCCCGTCCGGCGCCAGCTCGATGCGCTGTACGCGGCCGATGGGAAAGCCGGAAAAGGTCAGGTCGGCGCCCACGCCCACGCCGTCCGAATCGTCGGCCGTCAGCACCAGGGTTTGCGTGGCTTCGAAGGCGCCGCGCGCATACATCAGGTAGACGACGGAGCCGACCACCAGCACGAACATGAAGACGAGCAGGATGGCCGCCTTCAGTTCGGCGTGGCGTACGGGCGGCGGGGCGGGCAGCACAGCGTCGGGCGCCGTGACGTCGGTCTGGTCGGGATTTTGAGGTTGGCTCATGGCTTCTGGCTCTGGTATGGATGGTTCAAGGTTGGCTGGGCGGTGGCGGGCATCAGTAGTAATTGCCCATCAGCGAAGCCACTTCGACCAGCAGGATGACGGAAAACAGGCGCAGCATTTCGGACAGCCCGTGCGCGGCCCACAGCCGGTTGCGCCGGCCGTGCGGCTCTTCCGGATAGTACGAGGAGGCCAGCGGGATCAGGGCCACGGCAAAGCTGAAGAAGATGACTTTGAGCATCAGGATCAGCGCCACGGCCGGATTGAATATCTGCCCCACTACGCGCGTGTAGCCTTGCAGCGCCCACGGCGTAAAACCATAGATGGTGATGTAGGCGAGGACCAGCGACGTGACGCAGCTGACGATGGCCAGCATCCACACGGCGAAGATGCCCGACATGACGCGCGGAAAGTATTCGCGGCGCAGCAGGTCGACGCCCTGGCGCTGCATCCTGTCGAGCATGCCGGACGAGCGCATTTGCGCGAACGCAATGCCGTCGGGCAAGGTCAGGCGCAGCGCGACGAACAGGGCGGCCGTCAGCGGTATCAATTCCAGCACCAGCACGCGCACCACCATTTCCAGCGCATAGCGCGACAGGCCGTAGCTTTGCGCGGTGACGACGACGATGCGTATCAGCACCAGGCTGACGAGCGCGCAGGCCACGCTGAACCACACGAGATTGGGCGCCGTGTTCGTCACGAGGCGGTGCGCGAGGATGGGGCGGTTGTCGCGGTTATAGCTCGACGGCGACAGGGCCAGCGAAAACACGAGGATGGCGAAATGCAGCATGCGCCACCAGCTGACCAGCCAGGCCATGGTGGCCCGGTGCAGGCGGCGCAGGCTGATGATGAGGGAGACGGATAGGGTCATCATGGCATCTTAACATTGGATGCGTTCGATACAAGCGATTGTGCAGCCGTGCACGGCAGGCCCTTTATTGACCTGCCACGCTGGCGACGCTGTGGATAATCGCGTCAGCCGCCGCCCGCACCCGGGCAGAGCGGTTCAGGTCGGCATGCATGACCAGCCACACGTCATACGCTTCCGACCGCTCGGGCCAGATGCGCACGAGCTGCGGGTCGATGTCGCCCAGGTGGGTGGCCAGTTCGGTCACGCCCAGCCCTGCGCGCGTGGCTTCCTGCAGCATCGCCGCCGAATTCACTTCCATGGCGACCCTGGCGTTGGCGACGGATTCGCCGGCGATTTTCTCGCCATGGCGCGGCGTCACGGAATGGTGGTAGATGACGATGTCGTGCCCTGCCAGCGCCGTGCCGCGCACGGGCTCGCCCCGTTCCGCCAGGTAGCTTTTCGAGGCGTACAGGCCCAAGCTGCGCTTGACGAGGTGGCGCGAGATCAGGTCCGGGTCGGTGGGGCGCACGCCGCGCACGGCCAGGTCCGCTTCGCGCCGCGTCAGGCTGGCCAGCGCGGGCGCCACATTGAGCACGATGCGGATGTCCGGGTGGGCCGCGTGCAGCTGCTGCATGGCGCGGATAACGAAATGGCTGGCCATGGTGTCCGTGGTGGCCACGCGCACCAGGCCGCTTAAACGGTTGTCGACGCCCTGCATCTCGCGCTGCAGCTTGTCGGCCGCGCGCTCCATCGCTTCGGCCGCCGTGAGCGCCAGCTCGCCGGCCGGCGTGGGCACGTAGCCCGACGGTGTGCGCAGGAACAGGGTGGCGCCCAGCGAGCTTTCCAGCGCGGCCAGGCGGCGCCCGCACGTGGCCTGGTCGATGCGCAGCAGGGCCGCCGCGCCGCGCAAGGTGCCGGCCCGGCCGATGGCGAGAAAAATGCGCGCGTTATCCCAATCCATTGCGTTGTCCTTTTCTTCTATCGATGCATTTTTGCATCAGAGTGCCGATATTATGCTTGTTTACTGCATCATGCAACGCTCGCATAATGGCTGCCCCGCTGTCTCTGCAAGGAAATATCATGTCTGCCCCCACACCGCGCCGCGCCAACGGCTTGATCCTGCTGACCCTGGCTTTCGGCTTCGTCATGGCGATGATCGACGTGACGGCCGTCAACGTGGCCCTGTCCGATATCGCGCTGGACCTGGCCATACCGCTGACGGGTCTGGTCTGGGTGGTCGACGGCTATACCCTGACGTTTGCGGCGCTACTGCTGGCCGGCGGCGCGCTGGCCGACCGCTACGGACCGAAAGCCGTGTACCAGGGCGGCCTGGGCATTTTCCTGCTCGGCTCGATCCTGTGCGGCGCCGCGCCCGACGGGCATTTTTTGACGGCGGCGCGTTTGCTGCAGGGCGCGGGCGCGGCCCTGTTCATGCCAAGTTCGCTCAGCCTGCTCACGCACAGCTTTGAAGACGAGCGCGAGCGCACGCGCATGCTGGGCGCCTGGTCTGCCTTGGTGGGCGTGGCTGGCGCCTCCGGCCCCCTGATCGGCGGCATTCTCGTGCACCAGTTCGGCTGGCGCAGCGTGTTCTGGGTCAACGTGCCGCTGGGCGTATCGGCCATCGTCATGGCGCAGCTGCTGCTGGCTGCGCCCGCGCGCCAGCCGCGCGATCTGTCTCTGCTCAGCCATGCGCTGGGCGTGGCGGCGCTGGCGGGTCTCAGTTTCGTGCTGATCGAAGGCCCTGTGCTGGGCTGGCTGTCGCCCGGCGTGCTGGCGGCGGGGGCATTGACGGTGCTGTCGGCCGGCCAATTGCTGCGGCGCGAGCGCAGCGGCAGCCATCCGCTGTTGCCGCGCGCACTGTTTCACAGCAGCAGCTTTGGCGCGGCCAATGGCGTGGGTTTTTTGATCAATTTCTGCGTCTTCGGCCAGCTGTTCCTATTGAGCCTGTTCCTGCAGCAGTCGGGCGGCGCCGACGCCTTGCAGTCGGGCTTGCGCCTGCTGCCCATGATGGCGGCCTACACGGTGGGGAACTTCATGGCGGGAAGTATCGCGGCCCGCCATGGTACGCGTTTGCCCATGCTGGCCGGCTTGCTGGTGGGGGCCGTGATGGCGCTATTGCTGATGGGCTTGCGTCCGGGCACGCCGTTTGCGCTGCTGGCGCTGGGCACGGCCGTCATGAACGTGGCCATCGGCATCGCCATTCCCGCGATGACGGCCACCGTGATGCGGGTGGCCGGCAAGCAGCATGCGAACAGCGCGGCGGCGGCCCTGAATGCGAACCGGCAAATCGGCGCCCTGGTGGGCGTGGCCCTGATCGGCAGCATCCTGCACATGGTGCAGGACTGGTCGCTGCGCTTGCCGCTGGCCTACGTGACGATTGCCGTCGCGTATGGGCTGGCGGCGGGCCTCGTCTATCGGCACGTCCATCTGCCGAAGGCCGTCGCCGTCTGACAGTTTATTGCTCGCGCGTGCTGCGCCACTCGACCAGTTCTTCGATGGTCAGAATCGGCATGCCGTGCAGTTCGGCAAAGCGTTCGATATCGTCGCCGCGCATCATGGTGCCGTCCGGATTCATCAGCTCGCACAGCACGGCGGCCGGGTTCAGGCCCGCCATGCGCGACAAATCGACGGAGCCTTCCGTATGGCCGCGGCGCTCGAGCACGCCACCGGGCGCGGCGCGCAGGGGGAAGACGTGACCGGGGCGCACCAGGTCGGCGGGCTTGGCGTTCGGCGCGATGGCGGCGCGGATGGTGGTGACCCTGTCGGCGGCCGACACGCCCGTCGTGACGCCGTCGCGCGCCTCGATGGAGACGGTGAACGGCGTGCCGTAACGGCTGCCGTTGTCGGATGACATGGGCGGCAATTCCAGCGCGCTGACGACGTCCGTCGGCAGGCACAGGCAGACGATGCCGCTGCATTCGCGGATCAGCAAAGCCATGGTTTCGTGCGTGAGTTTTTCGGCAGACAGGATCAGGTCGGCTTCGTTTTCACGGTCGAAATCGTCGAGCAGGATGACGGGAATGCCGGCGCGCATGGCGGCCAGGGCGGATTGGATGCGACCTTCCAGGTCGTTGGAAAGCAGGGTATAGCTGTTGACTAACATGGTGAAACGCTCCTCGCATAGGCGAAAAACGCTGCAGGGCAAGCGAATAGACGCAGCCGGCCGCATCGACAGGTCGAGCGGACATCGCGTTTACTGCACATCTTCTTTCATCCGGACTATACCGTCGGCTCTGGAGTCACACCAGATCTGCTGACCCTGCCAAACGAAGTTGGACAGGCGCTCGCGGGCTTGACCGTTGCCGGTCTTACCGCCGGTGGGGAATCGCACCCCGCCCCGAAGACGTTGTTGTGCCGGTCCACATGACCGGCGGCAATACTTTAGCACAACTGAAAAAAGCCGGCAGAGCACTGCTGAGTTTGTTATTCGGCAAAGTTGCCTGGGGAAAGCAGTTTTTCCTAAGCTGTTTTTAATGGCGGAAACAGGATTTCAGTGTAAGGTACGCTTACTGAATCTTACCGTTGAGAATACATGAAGCTGAGTAAATTACGCCTGATCTCGGGCGCCGTCTTGCTGGCGTGCGCCTGCATGGCGCAAGCAGAAATCCGTTTGAGCGATCCCTTGCCGCTGGCACCAGAAGTTACCGTCGGAAAACTGCCGAACGGCTTGACCTATTACATCAAGAAAAATGCCCGTCCTGCGCAGAAAGTGGAATTGCGCCTGGTGGTGAAAGCCGGTTCCATCCTGGAAGATGACGACCAGCAAGGCCTGGCCCACTTCACGGAACACATGGCCTTCAATGGCTCCACGCATTTCAAGCGCAATGAACTCATATCGTATCTGCAATCGATCGGCGTGAAGTTCGGTGCCGACTTGAACGCCTACACGAGCTTTGATGAAACCGTGTACGTGCTGCCGATTCCGACGAACAAGAAGGAAAACCTGGAAAAGGGTTTTCTCGTGCTGGAAGACTGGGCGCATGGCTTGAAATTCAACCCGGCCGACATCAACAGCGAGCGCGGCATCGTGCTGGAAGAGGCGCGCCTGGGCAAGGGCGCCAGCGATCGCATGAACAAGGTGCTGTATCCGAAGCTGCTGAACGGTTCGCGCTATGCGGAACGCATGCCGATCGGCAAGGAGTCTGTGCTGAAAACCTTCAAGCCGGAAGCCATCAAGCGTTTCTATAAAGACTGGTACCGTCCCGACCTGATGGCCGTGATGGTGGTCGGCGACGTGGAGCCGAAACAGGCTGAAAAGCTGATCCAGCAACATTTCGGCAAGCTGAAAAACCCCGCGAAACCGCGTCCGCGCCTGTATGCGGAAGTGCCGCAGCGCTCGCAAACGGAAGCGCTGGTGATCACGGACAAGGAAGCGCCGGACGACACCGTCTTCATCCGCTACCCGATCCGCGCTGCGCAGGAGCCCGTCACCATTGCCGACTATCGCCGCCAGATGATCGAAAACCTGTACGGGCAAATGCTCAGCGCGCGCATGCAGGAATTGACGCAGCAAGCCAATCCGCCGTTCATCCAGGGCGGCAGCAGCATGGGCAAGCTGGTGCGCGGCTATGAATCGTTCAGCGCGTATGCCTTGCTGGGCAAGGGGGGCGTGCAGCCGGCCGTCGACGCGCTGGTGCAGGAAGACGAGCGGGCGCGCCGCTTCGGTTTCAGCCAGGATGAGCTGGACCGCGCGCGCAAGGACATGCTGCGTAACTACGAGCGCGCATACAGCGAACGCGACAAATCCGATTCGGCTGGTTTCGTGGCCGAGTATTCGCGCAACTTCCTGGAGCAGGAAGCCATCCCCGGCATCGCCAATGAATTGCTGTACGCGCAGGAACTCTTGCCGCAGGTAACGCTGCAGGAAATCAACGAAACGGTGGCCAAGGTGATTCCCGACCAGCAAAAGAAACTGGTCGTCTTCATGGGCGCCGAGCCGAAAGCGGGCGCCAGCGTCCCGACGCAGCAGCAATTGCTCGACGCCGTGGCGAAGGCCGAGCAGCAGAAGGTCGAGCCGCGCACGGAAAAAGTCCTGGCCAGCAAGCTGATGGATGGCCCGCCGGCGGGCGGCAGCATCGTTTCGGAAAAGTTGAACAGCGCCATCGGCGTGACGGAACTGACCCTGGGCAACGGCGTGCGCGTGCTGCTCAAGCCGACGGACTTCAAGAATGACCAGGTGCTGATGGGCTCGACGCGTTTCGGCGGTCAGTCGCTGTTTGGCGACGCCGACATCTACAACGCCCGCTATGCCAGCGCCGTGGTCGGCAGCATGGGCTTGAAAGACCTGGCGCCGCTGGACTTGCAAAAAGTGTTGGCCGGCAAGACGGTCAATGTGGGCGCGTCGCTGGGCGAGTTGAGCGAAGGCTTTGGCGGCTCGGCCAGCAGCGCCGACGTGGAAGCCATGCTGCAACTGGTGTATTTGTATTTCAACGACGTGCGCAAGGATGCGGGCCTGTACCAGTCCTTCATCGGCAAGCAGCAGGACTTGGCGAAAAACAGCATGGCGCAGCCGGAAGCCGTGTTTTACGATGCCATCCAGCACGCCATGTTTGGCGACAATCCGCGCGTCGACGGTGTGCCGCGCGTGGCCGACTTCGACAAGGTGGGCCTGGACCGCTCGCTGGAAATCTTCCGCCAGCGCTTTTCCAGCGCGCGCGACATGACCTTCATCTTTGCGGGCAGCTTCGAGCTCGACAAGATCAAGCCGCTGATTGCCAGCTATCTGGGGACTTTGCCCGTGGGCGACGTGCCGCATGCCTACCGCGACGTGGGCATGCGCCCGGTGACCGGGGTCGTCAAGAAGGAGATTTACATGGGCAGCGAGCCCAAGAGCACGATTTCCATCACCTTCAATGGCGACGTGGCGTATTCGGACGAGCAAAAGCTCACCTTGCAGGCACTGGGCGAGGTGCTGAACCTGAAAGTCATCGAAGTGCTGCGCGAAAAGATGAGCATGATCTACGGCGGCGGCTTTGAAACCTCGATGGGCCAGCATCCGTACGGCCATTATTCGGTGGCCTTGAACTTGCCGACGGGACCCGAAAACGTGGACAAGGTGATCGCCGCCGCCTTTGCCGAAATCAACAAGATGAAAACGGACGGGCCATCCGCGGCCGACCTGGAAAAGGTCAAGCTGAACTGGATCACGCGCCAGCAAAAGTCGCTGCGGGAAAACCGCTACTGGATGAGTCAGTTGATGGGTTCGGTGACGCAGGGACGCGACCCCGCGCACATCCTGCGCTACGAGCAGCGCGTGCGCGCCATCACGCCGCAAGCCGTCAAGCTGGCGGCGCAACGCTACCTGGACATGCACAATTATGTGCAGGTGGTGTTGTATCCGGAACGCAAAAATATTGCCGCCAAGTAATCCTCATGTTGGATCTGCATGGGCGGCAGCGTGGCGAAGCTGTTAAACTGCCGCTTATTGATGTGATATCGCAATTTAACAAGCAAGGAAATACGATGGCTAAGAAAGAAGAGCTCGATCCGGAAACCCTGGAGTTGATCAACTGGTGTATCGAGGTCGAAGGCTTCCTCGTGGCTGGCGGCGCCACCGTGGCGCAGGCGCAGGACCACATCGAAGAGCAGGTCGAGTGGTTTACCGACCAGTTCTACGACGGCTTGACGCCGGAAGAGGCGGCCAAGGAAGCCTTGGCCTGACCTTCTCAACACGACTCACAGCGGGCGGTGCCTGCCGGGCACAGCCCGGTAGCGCCGCCCGTTTTGCTTTTCTGAAAAGATTTCCATTGGGCAATTAATTCTCTATTTACTTCCAGGCATCCATGACACTCCGTTCGCGCATTCTCCTCTTGTGTTTCAGCACCTTGCTGGGCATCGTTCTCATCGCTTCATTTTCCCTGTATTCCCTGCGCCAGACCATGATGGCGGAAAGGGTCGAGCAATTGACGGTGCTGGTCGAGCTGGCCAACGCGTCCGTGGAAAAGGCGTATGCGCTGGAACAGTCGGGCAAGCTCACGCGTGAGCAGGCCCAGCAGCAGGCCAAGCTGGCCATCGGCAGCTTCGTCAAGGACGAGATGTATTATTTCGTGCGCGATTTCAGCACGGACCTGCTGTACGTGCATCCAAACGCGTCGCGCATCGGCGTGCCGCAAAAGAATATGAAGCAGTCGGGCGACCGCTACCGCGCGGCCCTGGCCAACAGCCGCATCGGCCTCGTGCAGGCGGACGGCACGCGCCCCGGCGTGCCCGACCCGGTGGCGAAAATGTATGCGGTGGTGAAATTTGCGCCGTGGGACTGGCTGATCGGCACGGGCACGTATATCGATGACATCAACCACAAATTCTGGGCCCAGGCAGGCGTGCTGCTGGTCATCGGCGGCGCGCTGATGCTGGTCGTGGGCGCGCTGGCGGCCTTGATGCTGCGCCGCATCCTGGGCCAGCTCGGTGGCGAACCCGACTATGCAGCGGCCATCGTGGCGCAAATCGCCCAGGGCGACCTGACCACGCAGATCGATACGCGCCCCGGCGATACGTCCAGTTTGCTGATGGCGATCAAGGCCATGCGCGACAACCTGGCCCATCTGGTGAGCCAGGTGCGCACTGATGCGGAATCGATTTCCACGGCGTCGGGCGAGATCGCCTCGGGCAACCACGACCTGTCGGCACGCACGGAGCAGCAGGCGGGATCGCTGGAAGAAACGGCGTCGACGATGGAAGAAATGACCTCGACCGTGCGCCAGAATGCGGACAATGCGCGCCAGGCCAACCAGCTGGCCATTTCCGCCTCGCAAGTGGCGACGCAGGCGGGCGGCGTGGTGAGCCAGGTGGTCGAGACCATGGGCGCCATCAACGACTCGTCGAAAAAGATCGGCGACATTATCGCCGTCATCGACGGCATCGCTTTCCAGACGAATATCCTGGCCTTGAACGCGGCCGTGGAAGCGGCGCGCGCGGGCGAGCAGGGCAGGGGCTTTGCCGTGGTAGCGTCCGAAGTGCGCAACCTGGCGCAGCGTTCGGCCGCGGCCGCCAAGGAGATCAAACAATTGATAGATAGTTCCGCCGAGCAAGTGGGCGCCGGTGAAAAACTGGTGGCGCTGGCGGGCGAGACGATGGAAAAAGTCGTCTCCAGCGTGCGGCACGTGACCGATATCGTGGCCGAGATTTCCTCGGCCAGCGCCGAGCAAAGCGCAGGCATCGAGCAGATCAACCAGGCCATCGTCGAGATGGACAACATGACGCAGCAAAACTCGGCCCTGGTCGAGCAGGCGTCGGCGGCGGCACAGGCCATGAACGAGCAGGCGGCCGGGCTGGCGCAGATCGTCAGCGTGTTCAAGGTCGGCGCAGTGGCGGCAGCACCGCGCCCGGCGCCAGCGGCCCAGCGCCGGCTGGCGCGCTAAGTTTTCGTCATAGCGGGAACTTATCGCCTGGCCATCTGTCAAACTCTTCTTGGTCCTCACCGGACGTACAGTAGAGGTAAGCATGACAGATGGTTTTTCCTATCACGCGGCATTTGCCCGCAACCTGGGCTGGGTCACGCAAGCGGAGCAAAACAGCTTGCGCGGCAAGCGCGTGGCCATTGCCGGCATGGGCGGCGTTGGCGGTGTGCACTTGCTGACCCTGGCGCGGCTGGGTATCGGCGCTTTCCACATCGCCGATTTCGACACCTTCGACATTGCCAACTTCAACCGCCAGGCCGGTGCCATGGTCTCCACCCTGGGCCAGCCCAAGGTGGCCGTGCTGGCGCAGATGGCGCGCGACATCAATCCCGAACTGGACATCAAGCAGTTTCCCGACGGCATACACGACAGCAACCTGGCCGAGTTCTTTGCCGGTGTCGACCTGTACGTGGACGGCCTGGATTTCTTCGCCTTTCCCGCCCGTCAGGCCACCTTCGCCGCTTGCGCACGTCTGGGCATTCCCGCCATCACGGCCGCGCCGTTGGGCATGGGCACGGCCGTGCTCAGCTTCATGCCGGGCGGGATGACGTTCGAAGAGTATTTTGGCTGGGGCGACTTGCCTGAAGAAGAGAAGGCCTTGCGCTTTCTCGTCGGCCTGGCGCCGGCGGGCTTGCACGGCCCCTACCTGGTCGACCCGTCCGCCATCAACCTGAAGGAGCGGCGCGGGCCGTCGACCATCATGGGCTGCCAGCTGTGCGCGGGCGCGGCCGCCACGGAAGCCTTGAAAATTTTGTTGAAACGCGGCAAGGTGATGGCGGCGCCGCACGGCGTGCATTTCGACGCCTACCGCAACAAGCTCGTGCATACATGGCGTCCCGGCGGCAACCGTCATCCGCTGCAGCGCCTGACGATGGCCATCATCAAGCGGCGCCGCGCCGCGCAGGGGGCATAAATGGCGCAAGCACTGTTGAACGATCCCGTGCTGGAAAACATCCTCGAGCAGGCGCGCTGGGCGCCCAGCGGCGACAATACGCAGCCGTGGCGCTTTGAAGTCGTGGACCCGCGGCACGTCGTCGTACATGGTTTCGATACGCGCAGCCACTGCGTGTACGACCTCGACGGCCATCCCAGCCAGCTGTCGCTGGGCGCCTTGCTTGAAAGCATGGCACTGGCGGCCAGCTGTCACGGCTTGCGCATGGAAGCGCGCCGGCGCCTGTCCATGCCCGACACCCTGCCCACCTTCGATGTGCACCTGATCGACAACCCCGGCATGCAGCCCGATCCGCTGGCGGCCTTCTTGCCGCAGCGCAGCGTGCAGCGGCGGCGGCTCAGCACGCGCAGCCTGCGCGCCAGCGAAAAGGCGGCGCTGGCGGCCAGCTTGCCGCCCGGCTACGGCGTGCAGTGGTTCGAAGGCGCGCGCGCGCGCCTGGCCTGCGCGCGCCTGATGTTCGACAATGCGAAGCTGCGCCTGACCATGCCCGAAGCGCACAAGGTGCACCGCGACGTGATCGAATGGGGCGCGCGCTTCAGCAGCGACCGCATCCCGGAGAAGGCGCTCGGCGTCGATGCGATGACAGCGCGGCTGATGCGCTGGGTCATGCACAGCTGGCGCCGCGTGGATTTTTTCAATACCTGGCTGGGCGGCACCATCGCCCCGCGGCTGCAGATGGACTTGCTGCCGGGCCTGTATTGCGCCGCGCATTTCGCGCTGCTGGCCGATGCGCCGCCGCGCCATATCGACGATTACGTGGCGGCCGGCCGCGCCATGCAGCGCTTCTGGTTGACGGCCACGCAGCTGGGCTTGCAATTGCAGCCGGAACTGACGCCGCTGATCTTTGCCCGCTATGTGCGCGAACGGCGCACCTTTTCGCGCACCGATGGCATGCAGGAAATGGCGCAGGAGCTGGCCGTGCAATGCCAGGCCGTGCTGGGCGTCACGGCGGTCGAGCGGGCCGTGTTCCTCGGGCGCATCGGTGCGGGGCCGGCGGCCAGTGCGCGCTCGCTGCGCCGTCCGCTGCAAGATTTGCTGGTGGCGCCCGCGGCTGGGCCGTAAGGCAGGCCCGGCTTCAGCGGCGCCGCCTTGGCGCCATGCAAGCCAGCGCTGCCAGGCCCGCCGCCAGCAGCGGCAAGGTGCCCGGCAGCGACACGGGCGTAACGCCAGGCACGTAGGCCAGTTCGGAACTGTTCAGCATGTTCAACACGAGGGTGTAGTTGCCCGCCACCAGATTGTCCGTGACGGCGCCATATTGCCCGCCGCATGTCTTTCCGGTGCCGGTGCCCGTGGGCGCGCCGCAGCCGCTGGGGTCGTAGGTGAATACGCTGCCGCTGGTGAGCGGCGTTTGCGCATAGCCCGCATTGAGGTTGGCGGCATCGGCCAGTTCGGTGCCGCCCAGGATGCCGGAGCCCAGGCTGCCGTCGGGCGCCCAGTTGAAGACGATCTGGCCATTGTCATCGATGATGCTGAACGTCATCGCCATATTTGTCGTGGCCGCCGAGCCCGTGCCGGCCAGGGCGTCCAGGTACAGCTGCATGAAGGGCAGGGCCTGGAAATCGAAGGCCAGGGTCGCGCCCGGCTGGCCGACGACGAAATTGATGGCCAGGGCCGTGCTGGAACCGTTGCGTCCCGAGGCGTCCGCGCTGCCGCCGCCCGTCAGGAAGGTTTCCGCCGCATTCACCGTGTGTGTACTGGTCGAGCCCGGCGGAAACGGGGGGATTTGCGAGCTGATGATTTGCGCTTCGCCGCGCGCATACGCGGCGTTGCCCATGCCTTGCTGGGTAAAATCATTTTGTCCCTTGGTGACGGCGCCGCGTGTCGCTTGCGGCGCGTCGATCTGATTGCTGCCGCCGTTGATGACGCTGCTGCCGTTGAGCGTGGCGGTGGTGCGCGACAGGTCGATGTTGCTGATCAAGGTGGTGGAACCGGTGGGATTGCTGATGACCAGGCCAAAGACGCTGGTGTAGGAATAACCGTAGGCGGCGGCGCCTGCAGTGCCGCTGCCGGCCAGCAACAGCAAGGCCAGCAGGGTCATGGGTAGTCGGGTACAAAAAAATGTAGTCATGAAAATCCTCATCTCCTGGTCGGCCGCGTTGTAAGGAAAACCGACAGGTTTGCCACATAAAAAAGGCGAGGAGACTCCCTCGCCTGTGAATCCCCCCTGTTGCCTGGTTCAGGCGGCAACTTTGCGGCGGCGGGCATAGCCCAGGCCAGCCAGCCCCAGGCCTAGCAAGGCCAAGGTGCCTGGTTCTGGTGTTGCCGCTTGTTTCACCAAGTCCACGCTTTCCACTGCATTCAAGGTCAAGGTGTAGTTGCCGGCCGTTAAAGCATTGCTGACGGAGCTGAAGTTGCTGCCGCAGGCCGTCCCCACGCCGGTGCCCGTGGGCGTGCCGCAGCCGGAAGGGTCGTAGGTGAACAGGTTGCCGCGCGTCAGGAAGTTGGTCGCCAGACTGGTGTTCAGGTTGGCGCCGTCGGCGTTTTCCGTGCCGCCGAAGATGCCCGAGCCGATCACGCCGTCTGGCGTCCAGTTGAACACCGTCAGGCCGGCTGCGTCCGTGATGGTGAAGGTGACGACCAGGTTGGCCGTGGCGGTGGACAGCTGCCCGACCGTGCTTTGCAGGAAGACCTGCATGAAGGGCGACGCCAGGAAATCAAAGCTCAAGGTTGCCGTGGGCGAGCCGACGACGAAATCGACCGAGAAGCCCGTGGTCGAACCGTTGCGCCCGGACGCATCGGCCGTGCCGGCAGGTCCGTCAAGGTGGGCCTCGGCCACGTTTACTGCCTGGGTGGAGGTGGAGCCCGGCGGGAACGAAGGGAACTGCGTGCTGACGATTTGCGCATCGCCGCGTGAATAGTTGCCTGCTGGGCCTTGTTGCGTGAAGTCGTTTTCCCCCTTGGTGACGGGGCCGACGTTGGAGCGTGGGGCATCGAGCGAGCCGGCGCCGCCATTGATGACGCTCACGCCATTCAGGGTGGCCGTGCTGCGCGAGATGGTGGTGCTGTTGGCTACCGTGATCTGGCCCGTCGGCACGGCGATCACCAGGCCGAAGATGTTGTTGTACGAATAGCCGTAGGCGCCCGCCTGTGCGCTACCGGCGGCGCACAGCAGGGCCAGTGCCGCTGCGGCCGGGAGCAGTTTCAGTTTCGAGAGTTTCATTGTATTCACCTCGTGGTTGAGTGAGTCTGGAAGTCTTGCCTGAGACCTGTCGGCAGGTGCTCATGGCCAGTACCTAGCGACTTCCATGCCAACGCATGAGGTTCTTTTGAAATCAATGACTTGGCGTGCTTTTGTTGACGCTGTGCAGGCTTTGCCGGACACGCTGTAAGAAAAACCGACGCCGCCCTTCAAGGCTGGCCGCCTTGTGGCAACGAGCCCAGCAGGGCGTGTATATGGGGCAGCAAGCGTTGCCCTGGAACATAGTCGCGCATGGCCGTGGCCAGCTGACGCGCCGCCAGTTTGGCCCGGCCATCGTCGAGCATGCGCGTGGCGGCATGGCGCAGAGTGGTTTCCTGGAAGCGGTCGGCGCGCAGCAGCAGGCCGGCGCCGGCACCCACGATGCCGTGCATGTTGAGGAATTGGTCGAGGTTGCTGGCGATGCCGATGACGGGCACGCCTGCCGCCAGCGCCTGCTGGCTGGTGGGGCTGCCGCCGTTGCAGATCACCAGGCTGGCGCGCCTGGCAGCTGCGTCGCCCGGCAGAAAGGGCGCGACATAGGCATTCGGCGGCACGGCGTCGACGCGGATGGTACCGGCCGTGGCCGCCAATACGGTGACGGGCAGGGGCGCCAGCGCGCGCAGCACGCGCGGCAGCAATTGTCCCTGGCCGGAACTGCCCAGGGTGACATAGATGATGGGCCGTCCGCTGCTCAGTTCCGGTCGCTGCCACCAGTCCGGCAAGTCGAGCGGCGGCGCCCAGATGATGGGACCCAGGTAGTCGTGCGTGGACGGCATGCCGTGCGGCGGGAACAGTTGCGGAATATCCGCGTACAAGGTGCGGTCGGCATCGGTATAGATGCGCCGCAGGTCGCTGCCCAGGGATGGCAGGCCATGGCGGCGGCGCACGCGGTTCAGGGGCACGGCGTGCGAGGCGAAGGCCAGCGGGCGGATCAGGCGGAACAGGGGATCGGCCAGCCAGACGGGCAGCACGCCCGTCAGGGGCAGGCTGGGCACCGTATAGTGCTGGCGCACCCAGGGGCTCCAGTAGGCATTGCTGACGGTAATGTAGGGAATGCGCTGCAGGCGCGCGCTGACCGATAGCGACAAACGGAAGTCGCCGATCACGAGATCGGGCTGGACGGCATTGAGCAGGCGCAAGTCGTCTTCCACATAGGCGTGCAGGGTGCTTTCCGTATACACGGGTTTGCCGTGCGCCAGCGCCTGCAGGAATTGCAGCGATGAAATACTGTCGATGCGCCAGCGGCGAAAGGGGGCTTGCTTGAAACAAAAGTCATACCCATCGGCGCAGGCAAAATGCACCTCGTATTCTTCCTCGTCCAGGCCCTGGGCCAGACTCAGGGGACGGCCAACATGGGCCAGAGTCACTGCCTCGGCCATAAAGAGGATTTTCTTGCGCGCCATGGAGATCGCTTGCACTCGTGCTGGAGGGATGCCTGCGAAGTTGGAGTGGCGCCACGCCATTTAGTTCCCCGCAGCGTGCCAGTGGCGGGCGCCAGGATTTGGCCGTATCGGCTACAGTGGGGCAAAGGAGGCCACCATGCAGCCACAATTCCATTTTGTCCCGTTGCGTGCGCACAGCACGCCCGAACCCGATATGCCGCCACCGCCGGAAGGCGATCCCCTCACGCCGCCGCCGGAACAGCCGCCGCACATCGACCCCGTACCCGTCGAGGAGCCAACGCCGCCGCCACCGCCCGTGAAAATGCATTGAGCGGTCTTCGGACCCTGGCGCCGCGCCATGGCCTGCGGTGGGCGGGCGGATGCCATGTTTATTTCCAATCGGAAATGGGAGGCGCGAGCCTCGCCAGGAGCACGCCATTTAAACAACAAAAATGCGCATAAATGTTGCCGAGTGGATACAAATTAAGCGCCAACTGTCGAGTGTCATGCGGCCGTCACGATTCTGTTCTTATAATGAGACATCATAAAAATTCTTGTACAGGAGACCATCGTGGGCAATTCCTTGCATAACAAAATCTACCTGGGCCGGCGGCCTGTGATCACCAGCAAACACCTCGTGGCGCTGGCCCTGGCGGGCGCCGTGGCTGGTTGCGGCCTGGCATGGCTGCTGCTGCGTAGCTACAAATAACGCTCATCACGCCCGTGTTTCCGCCGCCTGGCCGCATGGCTGGCGGCGGTAGATTCACGTTGCCTGTTGCCGATGCGCAGCGGGGCGCGTACCATGGGGGCCGAACACCTGGCCTTTTATGGAAAAGTAATGAAGAACGAGAAATTAACAACCGATGAATATGACGCGCTGGAGCAAGTTGCACGCGGCATCAAGACCGAGCGCCCCAGTGCTTGCGTTGCCCGCAATGCCAAGCGCCTGTCCGGCCTGAAGCTGCTCAGCTATGCACGCGACGGCCGTCTGTCCATCACCGAGAAAGCACAACAACTGCTGTTCTTGCGCCGCTGTATCATGGGTTTGCGCGCCGTCGCCACCGATCCGCTGACCAAGCTCGATACGGACGTGGCGTATTTCCTGGGCAAGAAAGCCCACATCGTGGCGCGTGCCGAAGGCGAAGGCCACGACATTTCCGACAAGGGCCGCGAGTCGCTGGCCGATATCGACACCCTGGGCCTGTAAGGCTCACCAACCGGCCCCTGGGGCCGGTTTTCATATCCCCCTCACTTTTATTCCCCCTTGGAGAACACTTTGGACAGCGCGATGAACTGGTCGGCCCACGAACTGACGATGACGGTCTTGATGACGCCCGATATGGCCAACTTTTCCGGCAACGTGCACGGCGGCACCATCCTGAAATACCTCGACAGCGTGGCCTACGCCTGCGCCAGCCGCTATTCGGGCAGCTACGTGGTGACCTTGTCCGTGGACCAGGTGATGTTCCTGCAGCCTATCCACGTGGGCGAGCTGGTGACGTTCCTCGCCTCGATCAATTACACGGGCACGACGTCGATGGAAGTGGGCATCCGCGTGGTGACGGAAAACATCCAGCAGCGCCTGGTGCGCCACGCTAACAGCTGCTATTTCACGATGGTGGCCGTGGATGCCAACCGCAAGCCGGTGGCCGTGCCGCCGCTGGTGCTCGAGACGCCGGAGCAGCACGCGCGCTTCGAGCAAGCCAAGCTGCGCAAGCTGTCGCGCCAGAAGGTGTCGAAGAAGTAAATGTGGCGGACATGAAAAAACGGCCACCAGAGCGATCTGGTGGCCGTTTTTTATTGCTTGCCGCCGGTTGGCGGCATGGCGCCGTGATTAACGGTCGCCGTAGCTGCGGCGTGCGCCGTCGGCGCTGCGCGGGTTGGAACCCTTGTAGCCGCCGCCGGTGCTCGGTGCGCCGTCTTTGCGTGGCGCGCCCGGCTTGCTGAACGTGCGTTGGCCTGGCTTCGCGCCGCCACGGTTGTCGCCTGGTTTCCAGCCGCCTGGACGGGCGCTCGAACGTGGTGCCGATGCCGTTTTCTTCGGCTCGAAACCTTCGATGACATTGACCGGGATCAATTGCTTGGTGAAGCGTTCGATGCGCTTGACGTTCATGCCTTCAGCGTGGTTCACCAGCGAGATGGCCAGGCCATTGCGGCCAGCGCGGCCGGTACGGCCGATGCGGTGGACGTAGTCTTCCGGGAACTTCGGCAGATCGTAGTTGAACACGTGGGTGATCGTTGGCACGTCGATACCGCGGGCGGCAACGTCGGTGGCAACCAGCACTTTGACCTGGCCGCGGCGCATGCCGTCCAGGGTGCGGTTACGCGCGCCCTGATGCATGTCGCCGTGCAAGGCGGCAGCCGAGAAACCGGCGATGTTCAGACGGTCGGCGATGGTGTCGGCGTCACGCTTGGTGGCCGTGAACACAACAGCCTGGTCCAGCGATTCGTCGCGCAGCAGGTGGTCCAGCAGGCGATTCTTGTGCGACAGGTCGTCGACGAAGTGGACGCGCTGGGTGATGTTTTCATGCTTGTTGCTCGAGCTTGCCACTTGGATGACCAGCGGGTTCTTCGTGATGCGGCGCGCCATGTTGCCAACGACGCCGTCCAGGGTTGCCGAGAACAGCATGGTTTGACGGCCTTCCGGCGTCGCTTCCACGATTTTTTCGATGTCGTCGATGAAACCCATGTCCAGCATGCGGTCGGCTTCGTCCAGCACCAGGATTTCCAGTTGCGAGAAGTCGATCTTGCCCGAGTCCATGTGGTCGATCAGACGGCCAGGGGTAGCGACCAGAATCTCGGGATTCTTGGCCAGCAATTGCATCTGTTTAGGGTAAGGCATGCCGCCCAGGATCGACACAGCCTTGATGCGGCGGATGCCGGTGCTGTACTTGTCGGTATTGGTGGTTACTTGCAGGGCCAGTTCGCGCGTTGGCGTCAGCACCAGCATTTTTGGCTGGGCAGCCTTGAAACGTGGACGCTCGCCGCGGGCGCGCGATGCTTGCATTTCCTGGTTTGGCGTCTTGCCGGCGGCGCTTTGTTCGGCGCTGGCCAGTTTGTGCAGCGACGGCAGCATGAAAGCTGCGGTCTTGCCCGAACCGGTCTGCGACGAGACCAGCAGGTCACGGCCTTCGATCGCGGCTGGAATCGCTTGCGACTGTACCGCGGTTGGCGCGGTGTAGCCCGATTCGGTCAGAGCGGCGATGATGGACGGATGCAGGCCTAAGGATTCAAATGTCATTCTTTTCTTTCGTAAAAATCAGCGTTCTTGCAAAAAGCAGAACGCAAAATAGCAACGCCAACCAAAACGAAATGACTCAACTAGAAAGAAATTTCGGCACAAAAGCTTTGCGCCGGGACGGTGTCAGGTGCGACACACAAGGCGGGAGGGCTTTATAAGCGGCATCCTGTGGATGCGCTAAGGCTTGCGAAGCTGCTAAGTTTGTAGTGCATGACTGCGGTGTTGCCATCGCTTCAAGGGAACATATTGCAGCGCACAACGACACTATACCGTATTTGACGCCGTTTTGCACGGGCTAAATGGGAAGAAACGAAAGTCCTACCACGTTTTGAACATGTTTCCTATGTGAAATCAGTAGGAGTACGTAGTTTTATCTCGTTTGTGAGCATGGCCATGATGTCGGCGGGCAGCGGCGGCGCCTGTCGCGTTTCCCTGGCCAGATTGATTTGCCGGGTGACCTGCGCCAGTTCGACCAGGCTGTGCTTGAGCTGATACGTTCCCTTTGCGTGCAGCCATGCCAGTACGTCGGCCAGGTGCCAAATGGTGGCGCTGCCTTCATGCACGGGCAGGGGGAAGCTGTGGCGGTATTTGCTCATCAGCTTATGCAGGTTTTGCCGCGAGAGGCCCAGCACCTGCGCCACATCGGTCAGGCCCACGAAGTCGGGCGAAGCCTCGACCAGCACGGCATCGGGCACGATGGCCTTGACGTCGGCCATGGCGCTGAGCAGCGCTGCGTTGGCATTGCTGGCCTCGCGCGTGAATTCCAGCGCCAGGCGTCCCGCTTGCCCGATGCCGACCAGGGCGTCGTCGCAACCGCCGCTGCCCAGGCGCTCGGCCAGCGCGTCGAGGTCGTGTTCGTGGTCGGGCAGGCGATACTTGAGAGTAAAGATGTAATCCATGATGGTTATTCCCTGGATTTGCGTTGCATGCAGTCGTGCATCAGTTTGTTGAAAGTGCAATTGTCGACCACCCGGCGGATCGCCCGCGCGTGGTTGCCCGGGTTTTTCGGCGTGCTCCAGATGCAGGCGATGCAAAATTCTCCACAGCGACAGCCGTCGTCATTGTAGGGGCGACATCTTGCCCCAGGCATGGCTGCCGCCCACTTCCACTCGCCAGCCCTGGCTTTCCGCGTGGCGCGGCGCCGCTTCGATTTCTTTCTTGGGGTGTGAGGAGCGCGCCATGCGATACCTCCAATGTAGGTCGATATATTTAGGTTGTCAAGTGACAACCTAAATATATCGACCATCACCGCATCACTCTACTTCGGGATTGACGGCCATCACCTGCGAAAAGCCGCCATCGACGTAGGTAATCTCGCCCGTGATGCCGGAGGCCAGGTCGGACAGCAGAAAGGCGGCCGTGTTGCCGACTTCTTCGATGGTGACATTGCGCCGCAGCGGGGCGTGCTCGGCCACAAAGCCCAGCAGTTTACTGAAATCCTTGATGCCGGAAGCGGCCAGGGTCTTGATGGGGCCGGCGGAAATGCCGTTGGCGCGGATGCCGCGCGGACCCAGCGATTCGGCCAGGTAGCGTACGGATGCTTCCAGCGACGCCTTGGCAAGGCCCATGGTGTTGTAGTAGGGCACGGCGCGCACGGCGCCCAGGTAGGTCAGAGTCAGGACTGACGCGCCCGGATGCAGCAGGGGCAGGGCGGCCTTGGCCATGGCGGGGAAACTGTAGGCGGAAATGTCGTGCGCGATGCGGAAACTGTCGCGCGACAGGCCATCGAGGAAATCGCCGGCGATCGCTTCGCGCGGCGCAAAGCCGATGGCGTGCACCAGGCCGTCCAATTGATCCCAATGGTGCGCCAGGTCGCTGAAGACGGCGCTGATCTGTTCATCGCTGGAAACGTCGCAGTCAAATATTAGTTCGCTGCCGAATTCGGCCGCAAATTCCGTGATGCGCTCCTTGAAGCGTACACCCACATACGTGAAGGCGAGGGCGGCGCCCTCGCGGTGGCAAGCCTTGGCGATGCCATAGGCGATGGAGCGGTTCGACAGCAAGCCCGTGATGAGGATTTTTTTGCCTTGCAAGAAAGCCATGACGACTCCTGTCTGGGTAGGTGGGCGGGTAAGGCGGATGTGCAACCGGCCGCGACAGCAAAGCTGTGGCGGCCGGTGAGGTCACTCTATACAGATCAGGCGATCAGTGACGGGCCTTGGCTCGGCTGTTACCGCCGCCGCGCTGGATGCGTGGTTTCACCAGGGAAATTGGCGCGGCTTGCACCTTGCCGCCCTTGGTGACGCGGCGCACGGCCTTGGCGACCCGTTCAGGACGGTCCGCTTCCAGCAGCATGGTGGCGCTGTCGGCGATTTCCTGGGTGATGTCGTTGTTCATCGTGGCCGAGGTTTTCGGCACGAGGATGGTGGAGCCGGCGCGCAAACGCGTGCGCTGGGGAATGTTATTGGCCTGGCGCAGCACGTCGGCCGTGGTGCCGAATTTCGATGCCAAGGTTTCGATGCGTTCGCGCGCATTGGTGATCTTGTGCGTGGTCCAGCTCGACAAGGCATGGCCCCATTGCGCCAGGTTGGTGGTGAACTTGGCGGCGTTTTCCTGCGGCAGCAGAATCTTGGTCTTTTCGCCGCCGATGATGACGGGGCGGTTAAATTGCGGATTCAAAGCCTTGAATTCATCCATTGACAGTTCGGCCAGCTGGGCGGCAACAGTGATGTCGATGTCGCTGGTCTTGTCGATGGCCGTGAAGTAGGGCTGGTTGTCGACCACGGGCAGGGTCAGGCCGAACTGGGCCGGATTGGCGATGATGTTTTTCACCGCTTGCAGTTTCGGCACGTAGTTGCGCGTTTCGGCCGGCATCAGGTCGGCCAGGCTTTCGAAATCGGTGGGCTTGCCCAGCGCCTGGTTTTTCTTGATGGCGCGCTGCACCGAGCCTTCGCCCCAGTTGTAGGCGGCCAGGGCCAGTTGCCAGTCGCCAAACATGTCATACAGGCGCTGCAGATACGTCAGGGCCGCATCGGTCGAGGCCAGCACGCCGCGGCGCTCGTCCTTGAACATGTTTTGCTTGAGGTTGAAATCGCGTCCCGTGGCGGGCACGAATTGCCACATGCCGGCCGCATTGGCGCTCGAGAACGCTTGCGGGTTGAAGGCGGACTCAATGAACGGCAGCAAGGCCAGTTCCGTCGGCATGCCGCGCTTTTCCAGTTCCTGCACCACGTGGAAGATGTAGCGCGAGGCGCGCGCCGTGGTGCGGGCGATGTAGTCGGGGCGGGTGGCGTACCAGTTGACGTGATTTGCTACCAGCTGGTTGTTGATGTCGGGAATCGCATAGCCGCTGCGGATGCGGCCCCAGACGTCCGCTTCGCGCAGCGGATCGGAATTGTCGCTGAGGTTTTTCAGCAGACGATCGGTCTTTTGCAGGCGGTTGTCGAGGGTGGGGAGTTTCGCCGTGACCTGGGCGGTCATCGGGATCAGGGCGGGCGTGGTGGTGGCGACTGGCGCGTTATCGCTCTCAACACCGGCTTCGTACGCCTGGCTGAGGGCGGGCGCAAGCGCCAGGGCCAACGCCGCCAGGACGGTAGATTTAAAGGAGTTTTCGTGCATAGTGTTCCATTGTTGTCGTCGGAGAAACATCGGACAGACCCATGATTAAGCTGCGAGTGTACGTATATCCACATGCCGGAGTCAAGAATTATGTCAGCATGATGACAGCACATAGGCGTCAATAGCGATGTTTCCAGTCGCTAATAATGTAATTATGACAAATTTAATTTGCCAGATGTGCGATTCGGCCGCTGTTATAGCATACATGGGCAGAGGCATGGCGCAAGCCTGGATGGCGTCCGTTATGAGGCTGCGCAAAAGTGCGTACAATTTGGCTTTGGCCGGCCATTCAGCCGCCGGCCGCTTTATTGATAGAGAGTCAAGTATATGAACACCCCGCCGCGCCACGACGACGACAACGCCGTCATCATCGCCAATACCGTTGCCTGGCTGGAAAAGGCCGTGATCGGCCTGAATCTGTGCCCGTTCGCCAAGGCCGTGCACGTCAAGAAGCAGATCCGCTATGTGGTATGCGAATCGAGCAATCCCGAAGATTTGCTGGCGATGCTGATGGACGAGCTGCAAACCCTGGCCGACGCGGATCCCGAGCAGATCGACACAACCTTGCTGATCCACCCGTACACCCTGAACGATTTCCTCGACTACAACGAGTTCCTCGACGTGGCCGACGCGGCAGTGGAAGACATGCACCTGGCCGGCGAACTGCAAGTGGCCAGTTTCCACCCGAACTACCAGTTTGCCGAGACGTTCGAAGACGACATCAGCAACTACACCAACCGCTCGCCGTACCCGACCCTGCACCTGCTGCGCGAAGACAGCATCGAGCGCGCCGTCGAGGCCTTCCCGGAAGCGTCGGAAATCTTCGACAAGAATATCGCTACCCTGGAAGCGTTGGGCGCCGAAGGCTGGGAAAAGCTTGGCTTGCCGAAGGTATCCTGATGGCAGACAAGGAATTGCCGCCGCGTCCCGATACGCCTTGCGTGGCCGTGTGCTCGACGACGTTCGATGAAATCTGCCGCGGCTGCGGCCGCACCGTGGTGGAAGTGGCCCACTGGGTGTCGATGACGGATGAAGAGAAGGAAGTGGTGTGGGTGAGGATATTGGCGCAGGGGTATCCGCGCCGGAATACGTAAATAGCGATGCACTAGAGCAATATCAGGCGATATCACTCCAGTGTGTCGACGCTTAAGCAAATCGTAGCGAGCGGCGATGATTTGTGGCTAAGAAGCGCAGCCGTACTCAAGTACGGCGAGCATCGCAGGCCGCAAAGCGCGCCGCGCAGTAGATTTGCTTATGCGTCTCAGAAACTGCCGATAAAGTCTTTTTTACCGACTTCAATGCCGTTATGGCGCAGGATGTCGTACGCCGTCGTCGCGTGGAAGAAGAAGTGCGGCAGTGCGTAGTGGAACAGATAGGTCTGGCCCGTGAAGTGCTTGGTCTTTTCGCCGCTGCCGGTGGTGATGGCGCGCGTTTCGCTGCCGTCGATGTCCGCTTGCGGCAGGCTGTCCAGGAAAGCGATGGTTTTCACGATGCGCGCTTTCAGTTCAGCAAAGCTCTGTTCGCTGTCTTCGTACGGTGGCACGGCCACGCCGGCCAGGCGCGCGCCGCAGCCCTTGGCGAAGTCGGTGGCGATCTGGATCTGGCGCACGAACGGCAGCATGTCCGGGAACAAGCGGAATTGCAGCAGGGCGTTTGGGTCGATTTTCTTGTCTTGCGCGTGCGTTTCCGCCTTGTCCAGGATGGCGGCCAGGCTGCCCAGGATCTGTTTGAAGACGGGGATCGAAGCGGAGTAGATGGAGAAGGTCATGGTGGTTCCTCTAGGTAAAGTGGCGCGATGATAGCAAGCTGCGCGTTTTTCTGCTGGCGCCGGCCGGGCGCGCCGGCCAGCGTGTGGTTTTTCAACCCTGTTTATATGACATGAGGACACCGCTGGCGCGTGTTTATTGGTGACTTACCTCGCTTTTTCCATGCATAATTGCTCCTCATAAAGTTTCTTCCCGCCTGACCACCCGACTTCCCCTGTAGAGTTCAATGATCGCCCGCCTGATCCCTGTCGCCCTGTTGCCGCATGTTTAATTCACCTTACCAGCGCCTGCGCGCCAGCCTGCGCGTGCTGTATGGCTCATCGATCTATGGCGCCTTGCTGCTGGTGGTATTTGGCGGCCTCGTCGTTCCCGCCATCTTCGGCAGCTACGTGCTCGTCGGCGTGCATGAGCGCCAGTCGGCGCGCACCAGCCTGAACGAGGCCTTGCAGCGCAATGTCGACATCCTGGCGCTGGGCATGCAGGAGTCGCTGTGGAACATGAATGCGGAATCGGCCCATTCGCTGGTCGAGTCGGTGATGCGCGACCGTTCCGTGCTGCTGGTGAAAGTGCTGGGGCAGGGCGACACGGAATTCATCAGCCTGCAGGCGCCGCAGCGGCCCGTGGGCAATCTGTACCGCGCCGGGCGCGACATTCTCGTGCGCGGCGAACGCATCGGCCACGTCGTCGTCGAGATGGACGATGCGCGCAGCCAGCAGGAACTGCGCGAAAAGCAGATGTCGTATATTTTCGTGCTGGGCGCGCAGCTGGCCGTGTCGATGGCGCTGATCGTGCTGTTCCTGAACCGCCGCCTGCTCAAGCCCCTGCGCCGCCTGACGCGCTTTTCCGACCGTCTGTCGCACGGCGATTTCGACACGCCCCTGGCCTCGCACGGCAATGATGAACTGGGTCGCCTGACGGCCCAGCTCGAGCAAATGCGCGCCGCCATCGGCCAGCTGTTCGAGGATGTGGGCCAGCGCGAAGAGCGTTTCCGCACCATCGTCACGCAAGTGCCGGGCGCCGTCTTCCGCTACCGGCCCGACGGCCCCATCGATTTCGTCAGCGACGCCATCGAAGATATCTCCGGCTATTCGGCGCGCCAGTTCATGCGCGGCACCACGCATGCCTGGGCCGACCTGATTTGCCCGGAAGACCGCCGCGAGCATCGCCGCGCCGTCCGTCAGGCCGTGCATGACGCGCGGCCGTATGCGCTCGAATACCGCATCATCGACGCCTTCGGCATCGAGCGCTGGGTGGCCGAGAATGGCCAGCCTCAGGCAGGCGAGCAAGGCGTCATCTGGATCGACGGCATCATCGCCGACATCAGCCAGCGCAAGCACCACGAGATGCGCATCGAAGCGCTGCTGACGGAGCAGAGCGCGATCCTCGACAACGTGATGTTCGGCGTGATGTTCGTGCGCCACCGCCGCATCATTTCCGTCAACCGCCGCTGCGAGGAACTCTTTGGTTACGGCCATGCCGAGATGACGGGCAGTTCCACCGCCATCGTGTTTACCAGTTCGTATGACTTCGAGGAGGCGGGCGAGCGCCAGTATCCGGCGCTGGCCGCGGGCGGCGATTTCAGCGAGGAGCGCCAGTACAAGCGCCGCGACGGCAGCCTGTTCTGGGCGCTGGTGAGCGGCTGCGCGCTCGATCCGCTGCGCCCCAACGAGGGCAGCATCTGGGTGTACGCCGATATCACGGCGCGCAAGGAAGCCGAAGAAAAACTGCGTTTGTCGGCCACGGTGCTCGAACACATCGCCGACGGCGTTATGGTGGTCGATGCGGATGGCATCATCGTTACCGTCAATCCCGCCTTCACGCAAATCACGGGCTACGCCGAAGCCGAAGCGCTCGGCCAGCACTCTTCTCTGACACGCTCGGCGCGCCACGATGCGGCGTTCTACCAGGCCATGTGGGACGAATTGAAGACCAGCGGCTTCTGGCGCGGCGAGATCTGGCACCAGCGCAAGAACGGCGAGCTGTATCTGGAGTGGCTGACCATCAGCGCCGTGCGCGATGCGCGCGCCGGCACCACGCATTATGTGGGCGTGTTCAGCGATATCACCCTGATCAAGGAGTCGCAGGAAAAGCTCGACCACATGGCCCACCACGACCCGTTGACGGCGCTGCCGAACCGGCTGCTGTTCCACGACCGTCTGCAGCACGCCTTGCTGCGCGCCGCGCGCGACCAGGAGCAGCTGGCCGTGCTGTTCATCGACCTGGACCGCTTCAAGAACGTCAACGACACCCTGGGCCACCATGTGGGCGATGAACTGCTGCAAAAGGTGGCCGGCCAGCTGGCGGCCCGCCTGCGCGAAGGCGATACCCTGGCGCGCCTGGGCGGCGATGAGTTCATCGTCCTGCTCGAACGCATCGACGGCGAATATGGCGCCACGCAGGTGGCGGAAAAGCTGATGACCATGTTCGACCAGCCGTTCACGGTGGCCGGGCACGAGCTGTTTGTCACTTGCAGCGTGGGTATCAGCCTGTACCCGGACGATGCGCTGGACTTGAATATGCTGATCCGAAACGCCGACGTGGCCATGTACCAGGCCAAGGCGCGCGGGCGCAATGGCTACCGCTTCTATGCGCCGTCGATGACGGGCGAGGGCGTCGAGCGGCTGCGCCTGGAAACCTTCTTGCGCCGCTCAATCGAGAAGAACGAGATGTTCCTCAATTATCAGCCGCAGGTGGAAATCGACACGGGCCGCCTGGTCGGTGTCGAAGCCCTGGTGCGCTGGAACCACCCGGAACTGGGTCTGGTGCCGCCGGCCCGCTTCATCCCGCTGGCCGAGGACAGCGGTTTCATCAACCAGCTGGGCAAATGGGTGCTCGATGAAGCGTGCCGCCAGATGATGCGCTGGCAGGCACAGGGCTTGCACGTGCCGAAGATGGCCGTGAATCTGTCGGTAAAACAGTTCGAGCGGGGCAGCATCGCCGGCATGGTGGCCGCCATATTGAAGGAAACGGGTCTGGAGCCGCAGCGCCTGCAGCTGGAAGTGACGGAGTCCGTCATCATGAACACGGGCGACGCCCTCGGTTTCATCAACGACTTGCACGCCATCGGCGTGGGCCTGGCCATCGACGATTTCGGCACCGGCTATTCCTCGCTCGCGTATTTGAAACAGCTGCCCGTGCAGACCCTGAAGATCGACCGTTCCTTCATCAAGGATATCTCGACGGACGTCAACGACGAAGCCATTGCGATTGCCATCATCCAGCTGGGCAAAAGCATGCAATTATCGGTGATCGCCGAAGGCGTGGAGACGGAAGAGCAGGCCGCCTTCCTGCTGCGTCATGGCTGCAAGCTGGCGCAAGGTTATTTTTATAGCCGTCCGGTGCTGGCTCAGGATATGCTGGAGCGCTGGATCGATCATTAACTAATAAAGGGTATTCCATGGCCGCAGAAAAAAACACGTCGCGCCGCCGTTTCCTGCTCGGTGGCCTTGGTCTCGGCGTGGCCGGCGTGGGTGCCCTGGTGCTGGGCTGGGGCGTGCTGCCGCCGCGCCAGCGCTTGCACGGCAGCGCGCCGCTGCCTTTGGTCGCCGGCGCCGTGGCCTTGAACGGCTGGCTGGCTATTCAAGCTGATGGCAGTGTCCTCCTGGCCATGCCGCGCAGCGAGATGGGGCAGGGCGTGCACACGGCCTTGCCGATGCTGGTGGCCGAGGAGCTCGACGTGCCGCTGGCCAGCGTCAAACTGATCCAGGCGCCGAACGATAAAATCTTCGGCAATGTCGCCATGCTCAAGGACAGCCTGCCTTTCCATCCGGACGACCAGGGACGCTTGAAGGCGCTGGCGCAGTGGACGGTGGCCAAGGCGGCGCGCGAACTGGGCGTGATCGTCACGGGCGGTTCGTCCAGCGTGAAGGATGGCTGGGGGCCCATGCGCGAGGCGGGCGCTTCCGCGCGTGCCATGCTGGTAGGCGCCGCCGCCGCGTTGTGGCAGGTGCCGGCCGCGCAGTGCCGCACGCAGGATGGCGCAGTGATCCACCCGGACGGCCGGCGCGCCAGCTACGCCAGCCTGGCGCAGCGCGCCGCCAGCATCGACCCCGGCACGCCCGTGCTGAAACTGCCCAGGGATTTCAAGCTGATCGGCCAGCCGGCGCCGCGCCGCGACACGCCGTCGAAAGTCAATGGCAGCGCGCGTTTCGGCATCGATGCGCGTCCGCCCGGCATGCTGTATGCAGCCCTGCATCTGCCGCCGCGCCTGGGCGACACCCTGTCCGCGTTCGACGCGGCGCCCATACTCGCCATGCCCGGCGTGAAAAAGGTGCTGGACCTGACGCCGCAGCTGGCGCAGCGCAGCGTCTCGTGCGCCGCCGTGGTGGCCGACACCTGGTGGCGCGCCAAGCAGGCGGCCGCCGCCTTGCCGACGCAGTGGAAGGCTGGCCCGCAGGCGAACCTGTCCAGCGCCGTTGTCTACGCGGAGTTTGCCCGCCTGTTAGACGCCGAAGCCGGTTATGCCTACCACGCCAGCGGCGAGGTGGAAAGCAAGGCCGTGCAGGGCATGCGACAGGTCAGCGCCGAGTACCGCGCGCCGTTTCTCGCGCACGCCGCCATGGAACCCGTCAACTGCACCGCGCAGGTGAAAAATGGCAAGGTGATGCTGTGGGCCTCGACGCAGGCGCCCGGTATCGCCGTCGACGTGGCGGCGAAAGTGGCCGGCGTCGATGCGAAGGACGTCAGCATCGAAGTGCTGCTGCTCGGTGGCGGTTTCGGCCGTCGCCTGGAAGTGGACATGATCGCGCAAGCCGTGGCCATCGCGCTGCAGTGCGATGGCGCGCCCGTGCAGCTGGTGTGGACGCGCGAGCAGGACACAAAGCACGATATGTACCGTCCCGCCGCGCTGGCCCGCTTTGCGGCCCGCCTCGACGAACATGGCCGCATCGCTTCCTGGGACAACAAATCCGTCAGCGGCTCCATCACGCACCAGTACCTGCAGCGCAATTTCGGCCTGCCCGGTGCGGGGCCGGACAAGACGACGGCCGAAGGCGAATTCGACATGCCGTATGAAATCGCCAATCAGCGCATCGCCCACGTGATCGCCGATAGCGCCGTTCCCATCGGCTACTGGCGCTCGGTCGGGCATTCGCACAACGCCTTTTTCAAGGAAAGCTTTATCGACGAACTGGCGCACGCGGCAGGGCAGGACGGCATCGCCTTCCGCCGTGCCATGCTGGTGCGGCATCCGCGCCACCTGGCCGTGCTCGATGCGGCAGTTGCCAAGGCAGGAACTCCTCCGCCCGGCCATGCGCATGGCGTGGCCTTGCACCAGTCGTTCGGCAGCATCGTCGCGCAAGTGGCGCAGGTGTCCGTGGAAAACGGCGAAATTCGCGTGCAGCGCGTCGTGTGCGCCATCGATTGCGGCATCGCCGTCAATCCGAACATCATCGCCCAGCAGATGGAGTCGGCCGTGCTGTTCGGCCTGTCGGCGGCGCTGGGCGGCGAGATCACCTTCAAGGAGGGACAAGTCGAGCAGGGCAACTTCCACGACTATCCCGTACTGCGCATGGGGCAGACGCCCGAGGTGGAAACCATCATCATCGCCAGCGCGGAACACCCCGAAGGCGTGGGCGAACCGGGCACGCCGCCGATTGCGCCGGCCGTGGCCAACGCCGTGTTCAGTCTGACGGGGAAAAGACTGCGCAGCCTGCCGCTGCGCCTGGCTTGATGTGAATCAGGCCAGGGTGGCGGCCAGCATGTGACGCAGATTGCAGTCGCGCTGCCAGTCGCGCCGCTCCTGCGTGCTGCTGGCCAGCGCCGCCAGTTCCTCGGCGCTGAGCGCCTGCTGCGCCTGCACCATGCGGTGCGCCAGGCCGCCGTCCGGCAGCACGGTGCCGAAGAAGGCCACGTTGTCTTCGCGCTGTATCAGCAGGGTGGGGAAGTTGTCGATGTCGAGGTCGCCCACCACGTCGGCCTGGTCCTCGATGTCGATCCAGACGAAGACGGTGTCCGGGTGGCGCGCTGCCAGTTCCTCGAACGTGGCGCGGTAGCTGCCGCAAGTGCCGCACCACAGCGCGCACAGGCAGGCCACCGTCCAGCGCGGGCCGGCCAGGGTTGCCGCGACGTCGGCGCGGTTATCGGTCGTGAGGGTCAGGCTGTGCATGGTCGTTTCTATTAGTAGGCGGATGGGCGCGGGCGCCCGATGCGCGTATTCTACCGCGCCCGGCGACGCCAGTCCCGGGAATGCATGGGCTTGTTTAGCCGTGTTTTTTGATGCAATCCGCCTTTCTGGTGGATAATGCTGGTAATTGCGCGCTGATTACGCTGGTCCATGCTGTTTCCTGGCCCCGCAGCCTGACCCCTCCAGTCTGTTTTCATGCCCTGCCCGGTGTCAGCGCTCCCGCCTTTATTTATTTTTATTATGGAATTAGCCAGCTTATGTTGAGTTACCGCCACGCCTTTCACGCGGGTAATCACGCCGATGTGTTGAAACATTATGTGCAGATTCAGTTGTTGCAATATCTGAATCAAAAAGATACCGCCTATAGTTATATCGATACCCACTCCGGCGCGGGCGTGTATGCGCTCGACGGCGGTTATGCCTCGAAAAATGCCGAGTACGAAACGGGCATTGCGCCCTTGTGGGACCGCACGGATCTGCCGGCCTCGCTGGCCGAGTACATGAAACTGATCAAGGAAATGAATCCGAGTGGCAAGATGCGCTACTACCCGGGTTCGCCGTACTGCGCCGACAAGGTCAGCCGCGAGCAAGACCGTCTGCGCCTGTTCGAGCTGCATCCCGCCGATGCCAAGATTCTGGCTGACAACTTCCGCAAGGTCGAGGCGCATGCGCTGGCCCAGGGCGAGCGTCCGACCGTGCGCGGCAAGCGCGTGCTCATCACCAAGGCCGACGGCTTCCAGAGCCTGAAAGCCCTGCTGCCGCCGCCATCGCGCCGCGCGCTGGTGCTGATCGACCCGCCGTACGAAGACAAGATGGATTACCGCAAGGTCAAGGACACCCTGGCCGACGCCCTCGTGCGTTTCCCGTCGGGCATGTATGCCGTCTGGTACCCGGTGCTGCAGCGCATGGAGTCGCGCCAGTTCGCCGACAAGCTCAAGCAGCTGCCCAGCTCGGACTGGCTGCACGTGACCCTGACGGTCAACACCCCGTCGCCGGACGGTTTCGGCTTGCACAGCAGCGGCATGTTCATCCTGAACCCGCCGTACACCCTGGAGCCGATGTTGCGCGAAGTCATGCCCTACCTGGTCAAGGTGCTGGGCCGCGACGATGGCGCGAAGTTTGTGCTGGAGACGGGCAAGGGCGGACAGAAAAATACGGGCACAAGAAGAGTGTAGTCATACTCGGCTTGGTAGCGCGGCAATAAAAAAACGCCACGATCATTTGATCGTGGCGTTTTTTTATGATGGGGAGATTACTGTCCCAGCAGCAAGAACACAGTCGGTTTCTTGTGGAAGTCGGGCGCCTTGCCGGCGGCCAATTGTTTCTTCCACTGTCCTCCATTCCACGTCTGCACGCTTTCCGTGTCCAGGCTCAGGTCGGTGGCGACGCAGATCAGCGTCGAAGGTGCGCATTGCGCCACGAGGGCTTCGAGCATGGCGGCGTTGCGGTACGGCGTTTCGATGAACAGCTGGGTCTGCTTTTCATTGCGCGAGCGGCTTTCCAGGTCCTTGATGCGCTTGGCGCGCAGGGCCGCGTCCGTGGGCAAGTAGCCGTTGAAGGCGAAACTCTGGCCGTTCAAGCCGCTGGCCATCACGGCCAGCAGGATCGAAGACGGGCCCACCAGCGGACGCACTTTGATGCCGTGCTGATGCGCCAGGCGCACGAGGTCGGCGCCCGGGTCGGCCACGGCGGGCACGCCCGCTTCCGACACGAGGCCCGCATCGCGTCCCGCCAGCAAGGGGGCCAGCAAGCCGGTCAGCGCTTGTGCCGGGGTATTCACGTTCAGTTCGGAAATCGTGATTTCCTGCAGGGGCTTGGTCAGCGGATGCTGGTTGCCGATCAATTTCAAAAAGGCGCGCGCCGTCTTGGCGTTTTCCGCGACGAAATAATCGAGCTGCGACGTGATTTGCCGTACTTGCTCTGGAATGATGTGGGCCAGCGGGTCGCTTGCGCCGTCGGACAGGCCGAGGTGGTTGGGAATCAGGTACAGGGTGCCAGTCATATTTTTCTTGTTGGTAATTAAATGGTGAAAAACGCCACGCCCGCCTTGCGCAGCATGCCCGTAAGGGCGATCAGCGGCAAGCCGGTCAGGGCGGTCGGATCGGTACTGTCGATGCGTTCGAGCAGGGCGATGCCCAGGCCCTCGTTCTTGGCGCTGCCGGCGCAATCGTACGGTTGCTCGATGCGCAGGTAGGCGTCCAGCTCGGCATCGGGCAAGTCGCGCACGGTGACGAGGGTTTGGATATCTTCCACTTGGGCTACGGCGGGCGACTGGCGGCCATCGAGCAAGCACAGTGCCGTATGGAACACGGTCTGGCGCCCGCGCATGGTTTGCAGTTGCAGCAAGGCGTTGGCATGGTTGCCGGGCTTGCCGATCTGTGCACCGTCGAGTGTGGCGACCTGGTCGGAGCCGATCACGAGGCTGCCGGGATAGCGGTCGAGCACGGCTTGCGCCTTGGCCTGGGCCAGGCGCAGGGCCGTGGCGCTGGGGCTTTCACCCGGCAGGGGGCTTTCGTCGAGATCGGGCACGGCCACCTCGAAAGGCAGGCGCAGGCGTTCCAGCAATTCCTTGCGGTAGGTCGAACTTGATGCAAGAATCAAGCGCGATGGGGCGGAAGTTGGTATCATTCGGTAGTGGATGGCGGCCGGCATGGCCGCGCTGGTCGATGTCAGTGGAATTTCACGCAAATTCCAAGGCGCAGAGCCCATAACTGAGGCTCCATGCGGCATGACGGTGTTGATGAAGTTGTCATGTTGATGGCAATGATTGCGTCAAAAAAGATGCTTAGCCTTTGACTCCGTGCTAAAAACCCTGTTATTATCGCAGGTTTTCCGGGGAAATTTTCTACCAATGAATGCTTTTGTGATCGACGCCTTTGATTTTTGTCGTATCAGCGGGAGCCGCGAGGGTGTAACTCCTGTCGCTGAAATGACCCGGTTGACCAAGGATTGTGCAGATAGTTCCGGCGAGATCGCCTGGAAAATCGTCGGCGGCACCAGCAAGCTG
This sequence comes from Janthinobacterium lividum, assembly GCF_011601275.1. Taxonomy (GTDB): domain Bacteria; phylum Pseudomonadota; class Gammaproteobacteria; order Burkholderiales; family Burkholderiaceae_D; genus Janthinobacterium; species Janthinobacterium lividum_E. The sequence goes on from NZ_JAAOLY010000008.1 coordinate 193,957, forward strand.
GGCTACCCACAACTGACCTTGTCGGTCAACGGCACCGTTCAGCTGGTTTGCCAGCGCTGCCTGACTCCGTATGCTTACGCAATTGATTCGACGACCACTCTGATGCTGGGCAAGGATGACGAGCACGCGGACGAGATCGAAGAAATCATCAACGATGAATCGATCGACGTGATCGTCGGCAGCCGCAACATGGATGCCGCGGCCCTGATCGAAGATGAAGCCTTGCTGGCCCTGCCGCAGGTACCCAAACACGACGTCTGCCCCGATACGGCGCAGCTCGATGCTCTCAAGACTGAAAAGAAGTCGCCGTTTGCGGCACTGAAAGACTTGAAGCCAGAATAAAGTAGTAAAGGGGTTTTCCCCATCAAAGAACGTGTCAAACGCGTGTTGTAATCGAGTATGGCAAGTGTAGTGAAATGTAATTGTAATAAACGATGTCGGTCCGGGCTATTTTCGGGTAGTCTTTGCCGCTGGGATACTCGATTCGCATGTATTTGCCAATCGATTGTGCTAAAATTTTAGAACTTATGTATTAGGAGTCATCATGGCAGTTCAACAGAACAAGAAAACCCCTTCCAAGCGCGGCATGCACCGTTCGCACGACTTCCTGGTCGCGCCGCAATTGAGCGTCGAGCCAGTTACCGGCGAAACACACATGCGTCACCATATCAGCCCTAACGGCTTCTATCGTGGCCGTAAAGTGTTGAAGACCAAAAACGACGAGTAATCGACGTTTTTGTTGGGTAAGATGAAAGCGGTGTTGCGTGGTTATTCGGCGTGGCGCCGCTTCTTCTTTTTTATCGGCTGCAATTCATCTTGCACACCCGTCATTTTGAATCACGCTGTCCAGGCCTGTGCATGACATGCTGCACCCTGCATATGCTCCAGTCCGATTCACATCTTGCCGCACGCCCGCAGCGGTATTGAATCAACACAAATGACAATCAAAATTTCTATCGACTGCATGGGCGGAGATCACGGTCCCTCAGTTACTATCCCCGCAGCAATTTCCTTCGTAAAACATGAGCCTGAAGCCGAACTGATCCTTGTTGGATTGGAAGACGTGATTCGTGCCGAACTGAAGAAACATAAAGCCGAGTCGCATCCGCGCCTGTCGGTATTGCATGCCTCCGAACAAGTTACCATGGACGACCCTCTGGAAGTGGCCCTGCGCCGCAAGAAGGATTCCTCCATGCGCGTGGCCATCGAACAGGTCAAGAACGGCGTGGCGCAAGCCTCCGTTTCCGCCGGTAATACGGCAGCCCTGATGGCCGTGTCGCGCTATGTATTGAAAACCATGTCCGGCGTCGACCGCCCGGCCATCTGCAGCATCTTGCCGAATCAAAAGAACGGCCCCACTTATATGCTGGACCTGGGCGCCAACGTCGATTGCGAACCGCATCACTTGCACCAGTTCGCCATCATGGGTTCCGTGCTCGTTTCCGCCATGGAAGGCATCGAACGCCCGACGATCGGCTTGTTGAACGTGGGCACGGAAGATATCAAGGGCAATGAAGTGGTGAAACTCACTTCGAAGCTGCTGCAGGCCGACCACGAGCGTGGCGCGCTGAACTTCTACGGCAACGTGGAAGGCAACGATATCTTCAAGGGCACGACCGACATCGTCGTCTGCGACGGTTTCGTCGGCAACGTCACCCTGAAAGCCATCGAAGGCCTGGCGCGCTTCATGAAAGACGTGCTCACTTCCGAATTCAAGCGTAATCCGATCACCATGCTGGGCGCGCTGATCGCCCGCGGTGCTCTGAAAGCCATCGGCAACCGCTTGAATCCTTCGCGTTACAACGGCGCCAGCCTGCTGGGCTTGCGTGGCCTCGTCTTCAAGAGCCACGGCAGCGCCGATGCCTATTCGTTCGAATGGGCCTTGCGCCGCGCTTTCGATGCGGCAAAAAATGACGTGCAAGCGCACTTGGCCAGCATGATCGCCGAGCTGATGCCGCGCACGCCAGTTCCGGATGAACCTACATCAACAAGCTCTACCATTTAGTGGACGGGTACTTGCATGACTGTTTTTAGCAAAACTTACAGCAAAATTATCGGTACCGGCAGCTACCTGCCGGAGAAGCGCGTCACCAACCAGGACTTGACCGAACAGCTCGCCGCCAAGGGCATCGAGACGTCGGATGAATGGATCGTCTCGCGCAGCGGCATTTCGGCGCGCCATTACGCGGCGCCAACGCAAAATTCCTCGGACCTGGGCGTGGAAGCGGCCAGGAAGGCCCTGGAAATGGCGGGCCTGAGCGGCAACGACCTGGATCTGATCATCGTCGCCAGTTCGACTCCCGATTTCTTCGGCAGCTTCCCCAGCACGGCCTGCATCGTGCAAAACAAACTGGGCATCACCAACAATTGCGCCGCCGTCGACGTGCAAGCCGTCTGCAGCGGTTTCGTGTATGCGGTGGCCACGGCCGACAGCTTCATCCAGTCGGGCATGCACAAAAATGTGCTGGTGATCGGCGCCGAAGTGTTTTCGCGCATCCTCAATTTCGACGACCGCGGCACCTGCGTGCTGTTCGGTGACGGCGCCGGCGCCATCGTCATGACGGCGTCAAAAGAGCCGGGCATCCTGGCCACCAAGCTGCACGCGGACGGCCGCCACTCGAACATCCTCAGCGTGCCGGGCAGCCTGGCTGGCGGCGCGCTGGACGGTAGCGCCTTCCTGTACATGGATGGCCCGGCCGTGTTCAAGCTGGCCGTGTCCGTGCTGGAAAAAGTCGCGCACGAAGCCCTGGAACACGCCAACATGACATCGGACCAGATCGACTGGCTGATCCCGCACCAGGCGAACATCCGCATCATGAACAGTACGGCCAAGAAACTCGGCTTGCCGCTGGAAAAGATGGTCGTCACCGTCGACCAGCATGGCAATACCTCGGCCGCCTCGATCCCGCTGGCGCTCGACATCGCCGTGCGCGATGGCCGTGTCAAGAAAGGCGACAATGTCATGATGGAAGGCGTGGGCGGCGGCTTTACCTGGGGCGCCGTGCTGGCGCGCATGTAATCCTGCAACAATATTAAAAAAAACGGAGTCGACATGACACAATTTGCATTTGTTTTCCCAGGCCAAGGCTCGCAAGCGATTGCGATGCTCGACGGTTTCGCCGGCAACCCCGTGGTTGCGCAGACCGTGGCCGAAGCGTCGGATGCCCTGCAATTCGACCTGGGCAAGCTGATCGCCGAAGGTCCTAAGGAAGAGCTGGATCTCACCACCAACACGCAACCGGTGATGCTGACGGCGGCCGTGGCCTTTTACCGCGCCTGGCTGGCGGCCGGTGGTCCCGTGCCGACGGTCGTGGCCGGTCACAGCCTTGGTGAATACTCGGCGCTGGTCGCCGCCGGCGTCATCTCGTTCAAGGATGCGGTGCCGCTCGTGCGTTTCCGCGCGCAAGCCATGCAGGAAGCCGTGCCCGTGGGGCAGGGCACGATGGCTGTCGTACTGGGCCTGTCGGATGACGACGTGCGCGCCGCCTGTGCGGAAGCGGCGGCGGAAAACCCGGCCCTCGTGGTCGAGCCCGTCAATTTCAATGCGCCAGCACAAGTCGTCATCGCCGGCCATACGGCTGCCGTCGAGCGCGCCTGCGAACTGGCCAAGGCCAAGGGCGCCAAGCGCGCCATGAAGCTGCCCGTTTCCGCGCCATTCCACTCGTCGCTGCTGAAACCGGCCTCGGACCGTTTGTGCGAATACATGGCCGGCTTGACGTTCTCGGCGCCTCAAATCGCGCTGATCAACAACGTCGACGTGGCCATCGTCAATGATGTGGCCGGCATCAAGGATGCGCTCGTGCGCCAGGCGGCCAGCCCCGTGCGCTGGGTGGAAACCATGCAAAAAGTGGCGGCCGACGGCATCACGCAAGTGATCGAATGCGGTCCGGGCAAGGTCCTGATGGGCCTGGCCAAGCGCATCGATCCCGTGCTGGTGGGCGACGCCATCGTCGACCAGGCATCGCTGGAACGCATTTTGACGCAGCTCAAATAAACATCAGATCGCGGCAGCTTGCCTGCCGCGCTTGCTCTTAAGGATACTCATGAATTTAGCAAATCAAGTCGTGCTGGTCACGGGCGCCTCGCGCGGCATCGGCCGCGCCATCGCCACCGAACTGGGCAAACAAGGCGCTACCGTCATTGGCACCGCCACCTCGGAAAGCGGCGCGCAAGCGATCACCGATTACCTGGCCGCCGAAGGCGTGACGGGCAAGGGCCTGGTCCTGAACGTCACCGATGCGGCGCGCTGCGCGGCCGTCGTCGATGAAGTGCAGAAAACCTACGGCAGCCTGTCGATCCTGGTCAACAATGCGGGCATCACGCAAGACCAGCTGGCCATGCGCATGAAGGATGAAGAGTGGGACAGCGTCATTTCCACCAACCTGTCGGCCGTCGGCCGTCTGTCGCGCGCCGTGTTGCGCGGCATGATGAAAGCCAAAACTGGGCGTATCATTAATATCACGTCGGTCGTGGCGTCGTCGGGCAATCCGGGGCAAATGAATTACGCGGCGGCCAAGGCCGGCGTGGAAGGCATGAGCCGCGCCCTGGCGCGCGAAATCGGCAGCCGCAACATTACCGTGAACTGCATCGCGCCGGGCTTCATCGATACCGACATGACCAAGGCGCTGAGCGAAGAGCAGCATGCGGCCCTGTTGACGCAAATTCCCCTGTCCCGTCTGGGCAAGCCGGAAGACGTGGCAGCGGCCGTGGCCTTTTTGGCCTCGCCGCAAGCGGCCTATATCACGGGCACGACCCTGCACGTGAACGGTGGAATGTACATGAATTGATGTGAAAGCTAGACGGGGCGGGCGTTTGTGGCATGATTCAACGGCCGTTTTTGTCTATAATCGCATCTTTTAGCAGCAGCTTCGGTCGAATTAGCAGCAGACACCGAAATTAGTATTCGGACGCGCAAACCTGATAAAATGCGCGCACTTTCCGTAACACACACTTTGGAGCCATAACATGTCGGATATCGAACAACGCGTTAAGAAAATCGTCGCTGAGCAACTGGGCGTTGCAGAAGCAGACATCAAAATCGAATCCTCCTTCGTCGACGATCTCGGCGCCGATTCCCTGGACACCGTGGAACTGGTCATGGCCCTGGAAGACGAATTCGAAATGGAAATCCCTGACGAACAAGCTGAAAAAATCACCACCGTGCAACAGGCGATCGACTACGCCACTGCACACGTCAAGGCCTAAGCCTGTCTGACCGACTTCAGGAGAATCGCTTGAGCCGTTCTAAAAACCGTCGTGTTGTTGTCACCGGCCTGGGCTGCGTTTCACCTGTCGGCAATACTATTGCCGAGGCGTGGGGCGCAATCATTGAAGGTAAATCCGGCATTGCCACGATTACCAAGTTTGATGCACAGCCATTCACCACGCATTTCGCTGGTGAAGTCAAAGGCTTCAATATCGAAGAGTACATCTCCGGTAAGGAAGCCCGCCACATGGATACCTTTATCCATTACGGCATGGCTGCGGGCATCCAGGCGATGCAGGACTCCGGCCTGGAAGTGACCGAAGAAAACGCCGAGCGTATCGGCGTGATCATCGGTTCCGGTATCGGCGGCTTGCCGCTGATCGAGGAAACCAAGTCCGAGTACGAAAAGCGCGGTCCGCGCCGTATCTCGCCATTTTTCGTGCCTGCCTCGATCATTAACATGATCTCTGGCAACCTTTCGATCAAATATGGTCTGAAGGGCCCGAACCTGGCGATCGTTACTGCGTGTACCACCGGTTTGCACAGCATCGGTGCCGCAGCGCGCATGATCGAGTACGGCGATGCCGACGTCATGATCGCCGGCGGTGCTGAATCGACCGTGTCGCCACTGGGCCTGGGCGGTTTCGCTTCGGCACGTGCCTTGTCGACCCGCAACGACGATCCGGCAACGGCATCGCGTCCGTGGGATACCGACCGCGACGGCTTCGTGCTGGGCGAGGGCGCTGGCGTCATGGTGCTGGAAGAGTACGAGCACGCGGTGGCCCGTGGTGCCAAGATCTATGCCGAAGTGCATGGTTTCGGGATGAGCGCAGATGCTTATCACATGACCTCGCCGCTGGAAGATGGTAGCGGCGGCAGCAAATCGGTGATCGCGGCCCTCAACAACGCTGGCTTGAACGCGGATCAGATTCAGTACCTGAACGCGCACGGCACGTCGACCCCGCAAGGCGACGTGGCGGAAGTGATGGGCATCAAACGCACCTTCGGCGAGCACGCCAAGAATCTGGTTGTCAACTCGACCAAGTCGATGACGGGCCATTTGCTGGGCGGCGCGGGCGGTCTGGAAGCGGTGTTTACGGTCCTGGCATTGCACCATCAGGTGTCGCCACCGACCATCAACATCTTTAACCAGGATCCGGCTTGCGATCTCGATTTCTGTGCCAACACGGCGCGGGATATGAAGATCGATTATGCAGTGAAGAATTCGTTCGGCTTCGGCGGAACGAATGGCACGCTGATTTTCGGTAAAGCGAAATAAGCAGGAACTTTCAAGCGCTCGCTACGGTCAAACTGTAGTGAGCGCTGATTCGGCGCCAACGTTCGTTGGCGCCTGAATTTGCCCGGCATGTTGCCGGCGCGCCTTTTTTTTCCCATGAAGTATGTCAATTGCAGTAGCGGCTGTCATCCGCACGCCTGTCTGTTTGCGCCTGTTGCAAGCGGTGCTGGGACTGTGCGCCTTGCTGGCCGCCTGGCCCTTGAGTAGCGCGTGGCGTGTTGCCGCCCTGTCCGGCCCCGGCCTTGGCCACGGCCAGATGGTGGGCGGGTATGCGCTGGGCTGGAGCGGTGCGCTGTTGAGTGCGGTTGGCGGCATGTTTTTGCTCGCTTTGCTGCGCAAGCGCAGAAAGCCGCAGACGCTTGATATTTCGCCGGTTGGCCAGTTGCGGCTGGCGGTATATCTGGAGCGTGGCGGGGCGCCGGGGATGGATGCCAACGCGGTGGCGGAGCCGGCTGGGCCGGCGCCGTTGGCGCCGCCGGGGCTGCGCCTGTTGCCGGGCTCGACCTTGTGGCCGGCGCTGCTGGTGCTGTGCCTGGCCGATGCCGCAGGGCGGCGCGCGGATGTGCTGGTGCAGCGTGGCAGCAGCTGCGCAGCCTTCCGCCCGTTGGCCGTGGCGTGCCGGGCCATCGCGGCGCGGGGCAGGGAAGAATAAATGTGGGGCGAACACTGAACTTCTTGCAGCGGGCCAACTCTATATCCATACAGGCGCCCACGCTGCATGACTACAGGGACATTGGGCGTGAGGACAGAGCGCGAGTATGATCAGTTACTGGTCGAGCGGGTGCAGGCTGGCGACAAACGGGCATTCGATGTGCTGGTATCGAAATACCAGCGCCGCTTGATGCGCCTTGTGTCGCGCCTTGTGCATGACCCGGCGGAGGCCGAAGATGTGGTGCAGGAAACCTTTATCAAGGCATACCGGGCGCTGCGCCATTTTCGCGGCGATGCCGCCTTTTATACCTGGCTGTACCGCATCGGCATCAATACGGCCAAGAATTATCTTGTCACGCAAGGGCGCCGCGCCTCTACGTCCAGCGATACCGACGCCGAGCAGGCGGAGTCCTTCGATGATGGCAATAAATTGCGCGACAACAATACGCCCGAATCGGTGCTGGCCAGCAAGCAGATCGCGGCCACCGTCAATGCGGCCATGGATGTGTTGCCCATCGAATTGCGCACGGCCATTGTGCTGCGCGAGATCGAGGGCCTGAGCTATGAAGAAATATCGGAAATCATGGCGTGCCCCATCGGCACCGTGCGCAGCCGGATTTTTCGCGCGCGCGAAGTGATTGCGGAGAAATTGAAACCGTTGTTGGACATGCCGATTGACAAGCGCTGGTAATCTGGGGAGTATGAGGCTGGCATGGCTGCGTCCGGTTTCCGCACCGATCCTTTTGAAATGGCAGGACCCATCATGGATACGCACACACGATTGCACGAGACTATTTCCGCCCTGGCCGATGGCGAGCTGGCGGCGAGCGAACTCGAACTGGCTTTTGCCGCCCTCGATACAGATGAGGGACGGCAGGCCTGGGATGCCTATCGCCATATCGGTGACGTGCTGCGCTCGGAGCAGTATGGTCATGCATTGAGCGCCCAGTTCGATGCGCGCCTGGCCAGTTGCCTGGCCGCCGAGGCGGCGCCTGAGGGGCCGGCTGCCGCTGCGGAGCCGTTGCTGCCCTTGTCCGCCGCCATCGTGCCGCCGAGCACAGCCGAGCCGCTGGAGGCGGGACCGCTGGCGCAGCGTTAGCGTTGCCGCTGCGCCATCTTATACCAGGCTTAACGTCCCCGTCGCCCCCTTGACACTGGCCTTCGGTACGATTGACACTGTGCGCAGGCAATATCTTGCTTTTGCGATATATTGTTGCATTGTTTGCCATGCACGCTGCCAAGTGGGGTTTGCCTCTGGGATGTCGTCGTGACGGCCAATCATGCAGCAGGAAATCGCCTGATCCCCGTTTTGATCCGTTTATATATTCGAGAAGATCCTTTCCATGAAAAAAAACATGTGTGCTGCCAGCAAGTCGTTTTCAGTGAAGACGCTTTCCGCCTTATTGTTCGGTACGGCTGGCGTCTTTTTTGCTCCCACCATGCTGGGCCTGGCGCCACAGGCGCAGGCCGCCGTGCCGGCAGTAAAATTGCCTGATTTTTCTGACCTGGTCGACGCCGTCGGCCCGGCCGTCGTGAATATCCGCACCACCGAGCGCCTGAAGATGAGCGGCCCCGGTGCCGGCAGCCAGGATGAGCAGGAAATGCAGGAGTTCCTGCGCCGCTTCTTTGGCGGCGCCATGCCGACACCGCGCCAGCAGGCACCACGCGGCGGCCGCCGCGCCGTGCCGCAGGAGCAGGAAGTACAGCGCGGCGTCGGTTCCGGCTTCATCATTTCTGCCGATGGCTATGTGTTGAGCAATGCCCACGTGGTCGATGGCGCCGATGAAGTCTACGTGACCCTGACGGACAAGCGCGAATTCAAGGCCAAGGTGATCGGCGCCGATGCGCGTACCGACGTGGCCCTGTTGAAAATCGAAGGCGGCAACCTGCCGCGCCTGACCATCGGCGACTCGGACAAGATACGCGTGGGCGAGTGGGTCATCGCCATCGGCTCGCCGTTCAACCTGGAAAACACGGTGACTGCCGGCATTATTTCCGCCAAGTCGCGCGACACGGGCGACTACCTGCCTCTGATCCAGAGCGACGTGGCCGTCAACCCCGGCAACTCGGGCGGTCCGCTGATCAATATGCGCGGCGAAGTGATCGGTATCAATTCGCAGATCGCTACCCTGTCCGGCGCGTATAACGGCATTTCGTTTGCCGTGCCCATCGATGAAGCCATGCGTGTGGGCGAGCAGCTGAAAAAGACGGGCAAGGTCGTGCGCGGACGCATCGGCGTGCAGATCGGCGAAGTGAGCAAGGATGTGGCGGAATCGCTGGGCTTGCCGAATGCCAAGGGCGCGCAAGTGTCGATGGTGGAGCCGGGCGGTCCGGCCGACAAGGCGGGCATCAAGCCGGGCGACATCATCCTGAAATTCAACGGCGCCCAGATCGAGCGCTCCTCCGACCTGCCGCGCCTGGTGGGTGGCGCCGCCGTCAACGGCAAGTCCACGCTGACCGTCTGGCGCAAGGGTGCGCAGCAGGACATTCCCGTCACCGTCGTCGAGCTGGAAAGCGAGAAAACGGCGAAGAAGAGCGCCAAGGAGCCGGAAGCGCAAGCCGTCAATGCACTGGGATTGAAGGTCAGCGATGTGCCGGCCGCGAAGAAGCAGGAACTGAAGATCGACGCGGGCGTGCTGGTCGACGAGGCCGATGGCGTGGCGGCCCTGGCCGGCCTGCAGCCTGGCGATGTGATCTTGCAACTGAATAACGTTGCCGTGAAAGACGCAAGGCAATTCAATGCCCTGGTCGCCAAGCTCGATCCGAAGAAGACGTCGGCCGTGCTGGTGCGTCGTGGCGATACGGCCCAATTCGTTTCGCTGCGCCCGTCGGCGAAGTAACCATGTGATCATCCCGCATCCCGCATTCCGGCCGCGGCCGGGATGCGGTATCCTGTCCGCCATGCACTTCACCCTCTATTCCCGCAGTTATTGCCACCTTTGCCAGGACATGCTCGACGCCTTGCTCCTGCTGCAGCCGCCCGGAAAACCGTTCACGGTGGACGTGATCGACATCGATGCCTCGCCCGATGCCTCGCTGCTGGCGCGTTTCGACGAGCTGGTGCCGGTGCTGTTTGGCGACCTGGCGCAGCCTGAGCTCTGCCATTATTTCCTTGACGAGGCGGCCGTGCGGCGCTGCCTGGTGTAGCTTGATTGTCAATATTGACACTGCATTGCACCATTCTGGTGCTGAAAACTGCTGAAAATGTCGGCTTGCCCCGGTGCCGGCCTCATAAGACGGGCTTTCTACTCTGAAATCCGGTAAAATGGGGAGGTCGAAAAAGCTACTGTCCGAGGCAGCAGCTTCTGTCGCTTCAAAAGCGCTCGCCTGGGCATGCAGATGTCCTGCTCGGAGCGCTTTTTTCATCATGAGCGGGGTGCCGGGTTTGGCCCGGGCATGATCCCCTTGATTCCTGTTAAGCAGTGTCGTCACTCGCACATATATTAGTTAATGAACAACATACGCAATTTCTCCATCATCGCCCATATTGACCACGGTAAATCGACCCTGGCTGACCGCATCATTCAATTGTGCGGCGGCTTGTCCGACCGCGAGATGGAGGCGCAGGTGCTCGATTCGATGGATCTGGAGCGCGAGCGCGGCATTACCATCAAGGCGCAAACGGCGGCCCTGCACTACAAGGCGCGCGATGGCCAGATCTACAACCTGAACCTGATCGATACGCCAGGCCACGTCGACTTCAGCTATGAAGTGTCGCGCTCGCTGTCGGCGTGCGAAGGCGCGCTGCTGGTCGTGGACGCGTCGCAAGGCGTGGAAGCGCAAACGGTCGCCAACTGCTACACGGCGCTGGACCTGGGCGTGGAAGTGGTGCCCGTCCTGAACAAGATCGACTTGCCGAATGCGGATCCGCCGAGCGCCATTGCCGAGATCGAAGACGTGATCGGCATCGATGCCGGCGACGCCGTGCATTGCTCGGCCAAGACGGGCTTCGGCGTGCTGGACGTGCTCGAGCAACTGATCGTCAAGGTGCCGCCACCGAAGGGCGACCCGGATGCGCCGCTGCAGGCGCTGATCGTCGACTCCTGGTATGACGCCTATGTGGGCGTGGTCATGCTGGTGCGCGTCATCAACGGCACCCTGAAACCGAAAGACAAGATTCGCCTGATGGCCACCGATTCCGTGCAGCTGGTGGAAGACATCGGCGTGTTTTCGCCCCGTTCGCAATCCCTGCCGCAATTGTCGGCAGGCCAGGTGGGCTTCATCATCGCCGGCATCAAGGAATTGAAGGCGGCGAAAGTGGGCGATACCGTGACCCTGGCCAACCGTCCTGCCGCCGCCCCATTGCCTGGCTTCAAGGAAGTGCAGCCGCAAGTGTTCGCCGGCCTGTTCCCTGTGGAAGCGAACCAGTACGACGCGCTGCGCGACTCGCTGGAAAAACTGAAACTGAATGACGCGGCCCTGATGTACGAGCCGGAAGTGTCGCAGGCGCTGGGCTTCGGCTTCCGCTGCGGCTTCCTCGGTTTGCTGCACATGGAAATCGTGCAGGAGCGCCTCGAGCGCGAATTCGACATGGACCTGATCACCACGGCGCCTACCGTGGTGTACGAAGTGATCCAGCGCGACGGCACCATGATCAACGTCGACAATCCGTCGAAGATGCCCGATCCGTCGCGCATCGAGGAAGTGCGCGAGCCTATCGTCACGGTCAATCTGTACATGCCGCAGGAATACGTGGGCTCCGTGATCACCTTGTGTATCGGCAAGCGCGGCATCCAGATGGACATGAGCTACCACGGCCGCCAGGTCAAGCTCGTATATGAAATGCCGATGGCCGAGATCGTGCTGGACTTCTTCGACCGCCTGAAATCGACGTCGCGCGGCTATGCCTCGATGGATTACGAGTTCAAGGAATACCGCGCGGCCGATGTGGTCAAGGTCGACATGCTGATCAACAGCGAAAAAGTCGATGCGCTGGCCATCATTGTCCACCGTTCGAACAGCCAGTACCGTGGCCGCCAGGTGGCCGCCAAGATGCGCGAACTGATCCCGCGCCAGATGTTCGACGTGGCGATTCAGGCGACCATCGGCGCGAACATCATTTCGCGCGAGAACGTGAAAGCCTTGCGCAAGAACGTCTTGGCCAAGTGCTATGGCGGCGACATCAGCCGCAAGAAAAAATTGCTGGAAAAACAAAAAGCGGGCAAGAAACGCATGAAGCAAGTGGGTTCCGTGGAGATCCCGCAAGAAGCATTCCTGGCAATTTTACAAGTGGATGGTTAATACATGAACCTGCAAGTGATTTTAGGAAATTTCGCTTTAATCCTGTTCGTGCTGATGGTGTTGACGGGCCTGGTCTGGTGCCTGGATGTGTTTTATCTGTCCAAGCAGCGCCGCAAGGCGGCCGACCGCGCCCTGGCCGAATTCGATGCGCGCCAGTCCAAGCTGGCCGCCGAAGGCATCAAGTCCGATGCCGGTGGTAATGGCGGCAGCCGCGCCAGCATCGAGGCAGCGCTGTTGCGCCAGCCCACCTGGGTCGAGTATTCGGGCAGCTTCTTCCCCGTCATCGCCCTCGTGTTCTGCCTGCGCTCGTTCCTGTACGAGCCGTTCAAAATCCCGTCGAGCTCGATGGTGCCGACCTTGCTGGTGGGCGATCTGATCCTGGTGAACAAGTTCACCTATGGTATTCGTTTGCCGATCGTCAACAAGCGCATCATTGAAGTCAACGATCCGCAGCGCGGCGACGTGATGGTGTTCAAGTACCCGAAAGATATGTCGCAAGACTATATCAAGCGCGTGATCGGTGTGCCCGGTGATAAAATCACCTATGAAAACAAGCGCTTGACGGTCAACGGCAAGGAAGTGGCGTACACGCCGCTGGACGACTACCTGGACGATGAAAGCACCGTCTACCACAAGCAGCTGGAAGAAAACCTGACGGGCGTCAGCCACCGCATCCTCAACGACGAGCCTGCTCCAACGTTGAACTTGCGCGAAGTGAAGGATTTCCCCCACAAGGATGCGTGCAACTACAACGAAGACGGTTTTACGTGTGTAGTGCCACAAGGCAATTACTTCATGATGGGCGACAACCGCGACAATAGCGCGGACAGCCGCTACTGGGGCTTCGTGCCGAACGAGAACATCGTCGGCAAGGCTTTCCTCGTGTGGATGAACTTCAGCAATCCGAAACGTGTGGGCGGCATACACTAGGCCGTCCCTATGGCTGCCGTGCCGATTCCCCGCGCGGCGGTCAGCCGAATTACTCAGATGACACAGAAACAACAATGAATCTTCAGCTATTGCAAACCCGTTTAGGCTATACGTTCCAGGATGCTGGCCTGTTGCAGCAAGCCTTGACGCATCGTAGCCACAGCAGTTTGCATAACGAGCGGCTGGAATTCCTCGGCGACTCCATCCTCAACTGCGTGGTCGCTTCCATCCTGTACGAACGCTTCAAGTCCATCGACGAGGGCGATTTGTCGCGCCTGCGCGCCAATCTGGTCAAGCAGCAGTCGCTGTATGAAATCGCGCAAAAGCTGGAATTGTCGCAATTCCTGCGCCTGGGCGAAGGCGAACTGAAATCGGGCGGCTTCCGCCGTCCATCGATCCTCGCCGATACCCTGGAAGCCTTGCTGGGCGCCATTTTCCTCGACACGGGCTTCGATGCGGCCAGCACGGTGATACGCGCGTTCTACATTCCCATCCTCGACTCGGTCGATCCGCAAACCCTGGGCAAGGATGCCAAGACCCTGCTGCAGGAGTTTTTGCAAAGCAAGAAAATTTCGCTGCCACAGTACAACGTGGTGGCCACCCACGGCGCCGCCCACAGCCAGGAATTCGAGATCGAATGCCTGGTGCCGAAATTGAACATCCAGGTTTACGGCCGTGGCGGAAGCCGCCGCGCCGGTGAGCAAGCCGCCGCCAAACTGGCGCTGGACGTGGCCGAGCAGGCGCTGTTGAAGTCGCCTGCCGCCAGCCGCAAGCCCAAACCGCGCGCCGCCCAGCTCAAGCTGGCCGGCATTGCCACCATCCAGAGCGACGACGCGCAAGCCCCGGCTGCACCAGCGATCGCCGCTCACACTAAACAGAATCGACACTAGCATGACAGCCACCAAAATGCCCGACAACTTCCGCTGCGGCTATATCGCCATTGTGGGCCGCCCGAACGTGGGCAAATCGACCCTGATGAACGTGCTGATCGGCGCGAAGGTCAGCATCACTTCGCGCAAGGCGCAAACGACGCGTCACCGCATCACGGGTATCCAGACGGTGCCGGACGCGCAATTCATCTACGTCGATACGCCTGGCTTCCAGACGCGCCACTCGAACGCGCTGAACAAGACGCTGAACAAGACCGTCACGAACACCCTGATTTCCTCGGACGTCATCCTGTACGTGATCGAGGCGGGCACGTTTGGCCCGGCCGACCAGCAAGTGATGGACCTGCTGCCGAAGGAAGTGCCGTGCATCCTCGTCATCAATAAATCCGACCGCGTGAAAGACAAGGCCGTGCTGCTGCCGTTCGCGCAAAAGGTCGCCGCCATGCGCGACTTCGCCGCCATCGTGCCTGTCTCCGCCAAGCTGCACTTCCAGCTGGAAGGCTTGCAGAACGAAATCAAGCGCTTCTTGCCGGAAAACCAGCCCATCTTCGGACCGGACGACATCACGGACCGCAGCGAAAAATTCCTCGCCTCGGAAATCGTGCGCGAAAAACTGTTCCGCTTTGTCGGCGACGAACTGCCGTACACGAGCACCGTCCTGATCGAGAAATTCGAGCAGGAAGGCGATCTGCGCCGCGTGTTCGCCGCCATCCTGGTCGAGCGCGATACGCACAAGTCCATGATCATCGGCAACAAGGGCGCGCGCCTGAAGGAAGTCTCCACCCAGGCCCGCCTGGATATGGAAAAGCTGTTCGGCGGCCCCGTGTACCTGGAAATCTGGGTCAAGGTCAAGTCGGGCTGGGCCGACAACGAGGCGGGCTTGCGCGCCTACGGCTACGAGTAATCCGCAACCCGGGGGCGACGCCACACGCATGAGCACCACCACGCCAGCGCTGCACGATCCTGCGCCAGCCTCCATCGTTGTCCCCGCGCCGGTGGCCATTGTGCCGCCGGCCGCAACTCCCGCATCCGCGGCGCCCCGCCGCAGCCGTCCGCCCGCGCGCGACGGCAAGGTCACGGGCCAGCCAGCCTTCGTGCTGCACAGCTATCCGCATAAGGAAACCAGCCTCATCGTCGACGTGTTTACACGCGAATATGGCCGCATCGCGCTCGTCGCCAAGGGCGCCAAGCGGCCCCATTCCCAGTTGCGCGGCGTGCTGCAGACCTTCCAGCCGCTGCAGGCGGGCTGGACGGGCAAATCCGAATTGCGCATCCTCACGGGCGCCGAGTGGGTGGGCGGCATGTTGCCGCTGGAAAAGACCGCCTTGCTGTGCGGCTTTTACCTGAACGAATTGCTGGTGAAACTGCTGGCGCGCGACGACCCCCATCCCGTCCTGTTCGACCACTACGTTGCCACCTTGAATCAACTGGCGCACAATGAGCCGCCGCCCATCGTGCTGCGCAAGTTCGAGCGCGCCTTGCTCAAGGAAACGGGCGTGGCGGCCGACCTGACGCGCTGCACGGGCACGCGCCAGGCCGTTGATGCGGGGCAGGTGTACGTGGTCGACCCGGAACGGGGACCGCGCCCGGCGCGCGCCGCCGACGCCTGGCCCAAGATCACGGGCAAGACCCTGCTCGACATGGAGCGCGAAGATTATCTTGACGTGGCTACGCAGGCGCAAAGCAAGCTGCTGATGCGCTTTTTGCTGGCCCATCAACTGGGTGGCGCCACCTTGAACACGCGCCAGATACTGATCGATTTAATGCAGCTGTAGCTGCGGTTTGTCGCACGACAGCACTTTACGGATACCATCACTATGAGCTTTTTGCAGCCTTCCGGCCCCGTCATCGACCTGGGCGTCAATATCGACCACGTGGCCACCTTGCGCAATGCGCGCGGCACCGCTTATCCGGACCCGATCCGCGCGGCCCTGCTGGCCGAGCAGGCGGGCGCCGACGCCATCACCCTGCACCTGCGCGAAGACCGCCGCCACATCAAGGATGCGGACGTGATCGCCATCGCGCCGCAATTGCTCACACGCATGAACCTGGAAGCGGCCGTCACGCAGGAAATGCTCGACTTCGCCTGCCGCATCCGTCCTGCGGATGTGTGCCTGGTGCCGGAAAAACGCACGGAAGTGACGACCGAAGGGGGGCTGGACGTGGTGCGCTACTTCAAGGAAGTGCAGGCGGCGGTGCAGCAGCTGCAAGGCGAGGGCATCCGCGTGAGCCTGTTCATCGATGCCGACGAGCAGCAGATCGCCGCCGCGGCCGAACTCGGTGCGCCCGTGATCGAGCTGCACACGGGGCGCTATGCGGATACGCAAGGCGCCGAGCAGCTGGCTGAACTGGAGCGCATCAAGGCGGGCGTGCTGTTCGGCGTGGGCCGCGGCTTGAAGGTCAATGCGGGCCACGGCTTGCATTACACCAATGTGCAGGCCATCGCCGCCATTCGCGATATCGCCGAACTGAACATTGGCCACGCCATCGTCGCGCATGCCGTGTTCGTCGGCTGGGAAAACGCCGTGCGCGAAATGAAGGCCATCATGGTGGCGACCCGCCTCGCTGGCAGAGCATAAGCCCGGACAAAGGAGGCAGCATGATCTACGGCATCGGCACCGATATCTGCAAGATTCCCCGCATCGAGGCGGCGCTGGCGCGCCACGGCGAGCGTTTCGCGAAAAAGATACTGGGACCGCAGGAGCTGGAAAAGTTCCGCGCCCGCAGCGCCAAGAACGCCGTACGCGGCGTGCGCTTTCTGGCCACGCGCTTCGCGGCCAAGGAGGCGTTTTCCAAGGCCATCGGCCTTGGCTTGCGCACGCCGATGACCTGGCCCGCCGCGCAGATGCTGAACCATCCGAGCGGCAAGCCGATGATCGTCTGCAGCGGCGTGCTGGCCGAGTTCATGGAAAAAAACCGGTTGAGCGCGCAAGTGACGATCAGCGATGAAGAAGAGTATGCGGTCGCGTTCGTGATCGTGGAGCAAGCAGTGTAACTATGAGTGCGTAATGAGCCAGCAATGACCGAAGCTATACCCGATCTCAATTCCGCGCAGACGCCGCCCGACCCGCGCGCGCAGGTGCTGGCCACCGTCGCCAAGCTGCCGAACCTGCCCGGCGTGTACCGCTATTTCGACGCCGCCGACAAGGTGCTGTACGTCGGCAAGGCGCGCGACCTGAAAAAGCGCGTCTCCAGTTACTTCCAGAAGAACCTGGCCAGCCCCCGCATCGCCATGATGGTCGAGCGCATCGCGCGCCTGGAAACGACCGTCACGCACAGCGAAGCGGAAGCCCTGATCCTGGAAAACAATCTGATCAAGGCACTGCAGCCGCGCTACAACATCCTGTTCCGCGACGACAAGTCCTATCCCTACCTGAAAATCACCAACGGTGATGCGCCGCGCATGGTGTATTACCGGGGCGCGGTGGACAAGAAAAACCAGTATTTCGGGCCGTTCCCCAGTTCCTGGGCCGTCAAGGAATCGATGCAGATCCTGCAAAAGGTATTCCTGATCCGCACCTGCGAGGACAGCGTGTATGCCAACCGCACGCGGCCCTGCCTGCTGCACCAGATCGGCCGCTGCAGCGCGCCGTGCGTGGACCTGATCAGCAAGGAGGATTATAAAAACGACGTGGAAAACGCGGCGCGCTTCCTGCGCGGGCGGCAAAGCGAAGTGATGGCCGACCTGGAAAAGAAGATGCATGGCTTTGCCGCCGAGCTGAAATTCGAGCAGGCCGTGGTGGTGCGCAACCAGATCGCCTCGCTGTCGCGCGTGCTGCACCAGCAAAGCATGGAAACGACGGGCGACGCCGACGTCGACATCATCGCCGTGCTGGTGCAGGGCGGGCGTGCCTGCGTCAACCTGGCCATGGTGCGCGGCGGGCGCCACCTGGGCGACCGCGCGTATTTCCCCAGCCAGCTCAGCGATGCTGCGGCAATTGCCGAAGAGTCGATCGAAGTGGAGGTGCTGGCCGCCTTCCTGGCTCAGCACTACACGGAAAAATTCATTCCCGGCACCCTGATCCTGAATATCGAATTCGACCAGCCGGCCTTGATGGTGGCGCTGATGGAGCAGTGCGGCCACCGCATCAATCTGATTTTCCAGCCGCAGGGGCAGCGCCGCCAGTGGCTGGAGATGGCGCAGAAGGGCGCCGATATTTCGCTGGCGCGCTTGTTGTCCGAGCAGGGTTCGCAGCAGTCGCGCACGCGCGCGCTGGCCGAAGCGCTGCGCCTGGAAACGGAAGACCTCGACAGCCTGCGCGTGGAATGTTTCGACATCAGCCACACGCAGGGCGAGGCGACACAGGCGTCGTGCGTGGTGTTCCACCACCACGCCATGCAGAACGGCGAATACCGGCGCTACAACATCAACGACATCACGCCCGGCGACGATTACGCGGCCATGCGCCAGGTCCTCATGCGCCGTTATGAAAAGGTGGCGAATGGCGACGGCGTGATGCCCGACGTGGTACTGATCGACGGCGGCAAGGGCCAGATCGAGATGGCGCGCCAGGTGTTTGCCGAGCTGGGACTCGATATCAGCTTGATTGTCGGCGTGGCCAAGGGGGAAGGGCGCAGGGTGGGCCTGGAAACCTTGCTGTTCGTCGATGGCCGCGCGGCGCAGGAACTGGGCAAGGAATCGGCGGCCCTGATGCTGATCGCGCAAATCCGCGACGAGGCGCACCGCTTTGCCATTACCGGCATGCGCGCCAAGCGGGCCAAGACGCGCCAGACGTCGCGCCTGGAAGAGATAGAGGGCATCGGCGCCAAGCGCAGGCAAAAACTGCTGTCGCGCTTTGGCGGCTTGCGCGGCGTGGTCGACGCCAGCGTCGAGGACCTGATGTCGGTGGAGGGGATTTCCACGCAACTGGCGGAAGAAATCTACAAGCAGTTGCATTGATGGATTAATGGCCCGGTCCGGCGCTGCGGCAACCGGACTAGGCTAATACCCTGGGGCCATGTAGACTAGTGGCGCTTTCTTCACGCTTTCTTCATGTTCAATTTACCCGTCGGCCGATTGCTCTCTTATGCCTTTTAATATTCCCATCCTTTTGACCTGGCTGCGCGTGGCCCTGATACCGCTCGTCGTCGGCGTGTTTTACCTGCCGCCGTCGATGCTGCTGCACGGCGACCAGAACCTGGTTGCCACCCTGGTCTTCATCGTTGCGGCCGTCACCGACTGGTTCGATGGTTTCCTCGCGCGGCGCTGGAACCAGACCTCGGCCTTCGGCGCCTTCCTCGACCCGGTCGCCGACAAGCTGATGGTGGCGGGCGCCTTGCTGGTGCTGGTGCAGCTGGACCGTGTCAATGCCGTGCTGGCCTTCATCATCATCGGCCGCGAAATCACGATTTCCGCGCTGCGCGAATGGATGGCGCAGATCGGCGCCTCGAAATCGGTGGCCGTTAGTTCGATCGGCAAGATCAAGACGGCCGCGCAAATGACGGCCATTCCCTTGCTGCTGTACCACGAAGTGATCTTTGGCGCGATCGACACCCATGTGTGGGGCGAGAAGCTGCTGTGGATCGCCTGCGTACTGACGGTGTGGTCGATGTTCTATTACTTGCGCCTGGCATGGCCCTTGATCAAGGAAAAAGCGGGAAATTTGCACTAGGAATAAGCAGGCGGCTATTTTCGGCAGAATATTTTGCAAAACACCAGATATTGCCCGTTGACAGCCCCTGTAATCCCTCTATAATGCTGGCCTGTTGTTGATGACGCGGGAGTAGCTCAGTTGGTAGAGCGCAACCTTGCCAAGGTTGAGGTCGAGAGTTCGAGACTCTTCTCCCGCTCCAGTTTTCTGGATCGTGTCATAGGTAAAAACAGCGAATGCAGTAAAAAGTAGTACTGGCGATGTAGTAGAGCTTCTGATATAATGTTGTCCACTGCGGGAGTAGCTCAGTTGGTAGAGCGCAACCTTGCCAAGGTTGAGGTCGAGAGTTCGAGACTCTTCTCCCGCTCCAGTGAATACTGGATCAGCAGTAAAGCAGGACTGGTAAACGGTAGTAAAAAGCAGTAAAATAGCGGTTCGTATGCGGGAGTAGCTCAGTTGGTAGAGCGCAACCTTGCCAAGGTTGAGGTCGAGAGTTCGAGACTCTTCTCCCGCTCCAGCGATAGCTGAAGCAGTACAGCAAGATGGCAGTAGCAGAAAATAGAAGCTCCAATGCGGGAGTAGCTCAGTTGGTAGAGCGCAACCTTGCCAAGGTTGAGGTCGAGAGTTCGAGACTCTTCTCCCGCTCCAGAATTCTAAAGGGAAGCTAAGCTGGCTTCCTTTTTTTATCCGCCGCAACGCAGTCATGTGGCGTGATTAAGCGGTAAACAAGCTCCAATGCGGGAGTAGCTCAGTTGGTAGAGCGCAACCTTGCCAAGGTTGAGGTCGAGAGTTCGAGACTCTTCTCCCGCTCCAGTTTTCAAGGTGGGCCGCAAGGCGCATCCAAGCAGTTCCTCTGGCGAGGTAGCAAAGAGGTTATGCAGCGGCCTGCAAAGCCGTTTAGACGGGTTCGATTCCCGTCCTCGCCTCCAGATGAAAAAAATAGCCCGCTTTCGAGTGGGCTATTTTTTTGCCCATGTTTTTGTCGTCTGCGCATCTTGTATAATGCCAACGAGCTCAGCCGCGCCGCCTGGCGCCTTGATGAAACTTCCCCTTTCCGCCATACCGATGTAGTCACTGACGACTTTCCTGCTCCGTTCAACCGCAGCGCGGCTTTTCTGTGACGCCCGCTGGCATGGCTGCGTCTGATGATTGTCCATCAGGACGGCATTTTCTCTGTTCCGACTTTGGATACGCATCAATGATCAACGCAACTTTTCGGGAAGAGTGGTTCTCGAACATACAAAAAAACGTCCTGGCGGGTCTGACCACCTCATTCGCCCTGGTGCCCGAATGCATCGCCTTTGCCCTCGTGGCGCAACTGAATCCCCTGATGGGCTTGTACGGCGCCTTCATCATTTGCGCATTCACGGCCATCTTTGGCGGGCGCCCCGGCATGATTTCGGGCGCGGCCGGTTCCATGGCCGTCGTCATCGTGGCGCTGGTGGCCCAGCATGGCGTGCAATATCTGCTGGCCACCGTGGTGCTGAGCGGCATCATCATGGCGCTGTTCGGCATCTTGCGCCTCGGTAAGCTGATCCGCATGGTGCCGTATCCGGTGATGCTGGGCTTTGTGAATGGCCTGGCCATCGTCATCGCCATGGCCCAGCTGGAACACTTCCGCCAGGCCACGCCGCAAGGCGAAACCTGGCTGCAAGGCGCGCCCTTGTACGTGATGAGCGCGCTGGTGCTGCTCACCATGGCCATCGTCTACATGCTGCCGCGCCTGACAAAAGCCGTGCCGCCGGCGCTGGTGGCCATCCTCGGCGTCGGCGTGCTCAGCCATTTCTTGCACTTGCCCACGCGCACCCTGGGCGACCTCGCGCATATCGCCGGCGGCTTGCCGGCCCTGCATTGGCCTACCGTGCCGCTGGATATGGCGACCTTGCACATCATCTTTCCGTATGCGGCACTGATGGCCATGGTGGGCTTGCTGGAAACCTTGCTCACTTTTAATCTCACCGATGAGATGACTGAAACGCGGGGCCAGCCGAACCGCGAATGCATCGCCCTCGGCGCATCGAACGTCGTCTCGGGCCTGTTTGGCGGCATGGGCGGTTGCGCCATGATCGGGCAGACCATGATCAACCTGAGTTCGGGCGGCCGCTCGCGCCTGTCGGGCGTGACGGCCGGCGTGATGATTTTATTGTTCATCCTGTTCCTGTCGCCGCTGATCGAACGCATCCCGCTGGCCGCCCTGGTCGGCGTGATGTTCGTCGTGGCGCAGCAGACGTTTGCCTGGGGCTCCTTGCGCGTGCTGGGCAAGGTGCCGCTGCAGGATGCGCTGGTGATCGTTGCCGTGACGGTGATCACCGTGTTTACGGACCTGGCGCTGGCCGTGCTGTGCGGCATCGTGATTGCCGCCTTGAATTTCGCCTGGCAACATGCGCGCGACATGCGTGCCGACATCGATGATGGTGCACAAGGCGTGCGCGTGTACCTGCCACACGGTACCCTGTTTTTCGCCTCGACCACGCATTTCCTGGAACTGTTCCAGGCGGCGACCGACCCTGCCCGCGTCATCCTCGATTGCCGGCACATGCACATGGCCGATCACTCGGCCATCGCCGCCATCGAAGCCTTGTATGAGCGTTATGAAAAGGCGGGCAAGCACTTGCAGGTGACGCATCTGTCTCCCCGCAACCAGGCCTTGCTGCAGCGCGCGGGCGTGGATGTGAGCGTGGCGTAAAATATGGGATTGTTGAATGTCTGTGGAGTGTGAATGCTGTCGTACGAACAAGAGCAATTATTGCAGCAAAGCCAGACGGCTTTTGATGCCTACTATGACGCGCTGGGCGCGTCGCTGGTGAACTTTGTCGAGCGCCTGGGCATCCAGCCGGCGCACGAAGTGTTGACGAACGCGGCCGAATACTTGCCGTACATCGATGCGGCCATGCGCACCATCGTCATCCGCGACGAAAGCTGGCAATGGGTGAAAACCATGCTCGGCTACTTTATCGGCGAATACTTCGTGCAGGGTCATGCGGGCTGCTGGTATGTGGAAACGCGGGCGGAATCGCCGCATTTTTGCCGCACCATGGTGGGCGGCTTCGAGCATGGCTTGCCGGCGGACGCCGCCATCGATCCGGAGGCGCTGGCGCTGGAATTTCTGGGGCAATCCGTGCCGCGCGAGCTGGCGGCACTGATCGCCCAAGCGCAAGCCCGCGCGGCTTGATGCCGCAGGGCTTGCTGAAGAAAATTTAAAACTCTTCCCACTCGCCTTCGGCGGGAGCCGTTGCCTTGCTGCTGGTGCGCGTCACCGGCAGGCGCAGGGCAGGGGCCGAGGCCTTGCGGGCTGGTGCGACTGGCGCTGCCGGCACGCTGCGCTGTGCCGCTTTCACGCTGAAACGGTCGGTAGCCGCCGCGTTGGCGTCCAGGCGGAAGACGCTGACTACCTGCGCCAGTTCGCTCGCCTGTTCCTGCATCGCTTCAGCCGCTGCCGACGCTTCTTCCACCAGCGCCGCATTTTGCTGGGTCACCTGGTCCATTTCGGAAATGGCCTGGTTGACTTGCTCGATGCCCGCGCTCTGCTCTTCGCTGGCGTTGCTGATCTCGCTCATGATGGACGTGACGAAGGCTATGCTTTGCACGATTTCTTCCATCGTCTTGCCGGCCTTGTCGACCAGGTCGGTGCCCACGTCGACTTTTTGCACGGAGTCGTCGATCAAGCCCTTGATCTCTTTCGCCGCTGCCGCCGAGCGCTGCGCCAGGTTGCGTACCTCGGTGGCCACGACGGCAAAGCCGCGGCCCTGTTCGCCGGCGCGCGCCGCTTCCACGGCCGCGTTCAGGGCCAGGATGTTGGTCTGGAAGGCGATGCCATCGATGACGGAAATGATGTCGACGATTTTCTTCGACGAGGTATTGATCTCGCTCATGGTGGCGACCACTTCGGCCACCACGGCGCCGCCGCGGCTGGCGATGCCGGCCGCATCGCCGGCCAGTTTATTCGCCTGGCGCGCATTGTCGGCGTTCTGTTTTACTGTCGAGGTCAATTCTTCCATCGACGAGGCCGTTTCTTCCAGCGAACTGGCTTGTTGTTCCGTGCGCGACGACAAGTCCTGGTTGCCGGCGGCGATTTCGGCCGATGCCGTGGCGATGGTGTCGGTGCCGCTGCGCACTTGGCCCACGATGCCGACGAGGCTGTCGTTCATGGTTTTCAGGGCGTGCATCAGCTGGCCCGTTTCATCGCGGCCTTGCGCAATGATGGTGCTGGTCAGATCGCCCGCTGCCACGGTTTCCGCCACTTTCACGGCGGCGCGGATGGGGCCGGTAATCGAGCGCGTTATCCACCACGCGAAGCCGATGCCCATCAGTACGGCCAGCACGCCCATGGTGATCAGGAAAATGCGGGTGCCGCTGTAGGCTTCGATGATGCTGTTGCCGACGCCGTCGGCCGCCTTGATCTGCATGCCGGCAAAGCGCTTGACTTCGGCCAGGTAGGCCACGGTGATCGGTGCGACCTCTTTGTCGAACACGACCTTGGCGCCCGCCATGTCGCCGTCGGCCTTCATCTTGAAGGCGCGTGCGCGCGTCGTCACGTAGTCGGTGCGCACCTTGCGCACGACCTTGAATTGCTCGATCACGGCCGGGTTGAGCAAAGAGGCGACGATGTCGTCCTGCAGCTTGCTGGAACGCTCGGCATCGACCTTCAAGTCTTCCTCGATCTTGGCGCGCACGATGGGGTCGGTGATCTCGAACGAGGCGACGCCGCGCACGCTGTTGAGTTCAATGATTTTCGACCATTCGGCCACCATGCGCTGGTTCTTGATGCTGGTATTGATGAGGCGGTAAGTCAGGTCGCTGGCCGTTTGCATGCGCACGAGGGCGGTGATGGTCAAGGCGGCAAGCAACAGCAATACGACAGCAAAGCCGACGCCAAGGCGGCTGCCGATGTTCAGGTTTTTCATGTAATTCCTAACAGTTTAATAGTCATGATCGCCGCCGCCAGCAGGGGCGGACAGGCGCCGCAAGGCGCAGGGGATCGGGGTCTTCGGGTGCCGCGTGATGGCTGTGCGGCGCGCCGCGCTGAGCGTGGCGTTGGAGGTGAAGCAAGGGGCTCGTCGGTCAGGCTGACCGCTGCCCAGCAAGCCGCAAGTATAGCATTGACGCAGAGAAATAGTTTTTCAAAGCAATTTTAATTATTTTTTGATATTGATTTCCTGTTGTGTTTTTACATCAAGTACCTAGTCCATAAGTACTATCACTTACAGAAGTGCTTACTTTATGCAGGTTTGCCTGATAAAATAATAATAATGATAATCATTCGTATTAAAAAATCGACCAGGGAATTGTATGCAGCAACGTCGCAAGCCAGGATTCAAACCGATCACCATCGCCGTATTGGGCGCCTTGACCTTGGGCGCCACGCCATTGGCGGTCTGGGCGCAGGAAAGCTTGCCCGCCGTTACCGTCACGGCGTCGAAGGACAAGGATGGCTATGTCGCCGCCACCTCGGCCAGCGGCACCAAGACGGAAATGGCCCTGCGCGACGTGCCGCAGACGATCAACGTGGTGCCGGCCGCCGTCATCCGCGACCAGAACGCCATGTCGATCCAGGACATCATGAAGAATATCCCCGGCGTGGGCTTGTCCACGGGCGACGGCCAGCGCGACCAGGTGTTCATCCGCGGCTTCACGGCCATCGGCGACCAGTTCGTCGACGGCTTCCGCGATGACGCGCTGTATTTCCGCGACCTGTCGAACGTGGAGCGCCTGGAAGTGATCAAGGGGCCGGCCGCCGTGCTGTACGGCCGCGGTTCCTCGGGCGGCCTGGTCAACCGCATCACCAAGAAGCCGGGCGTGGACATCACGGACGTGGCCCTGAGCCTGACCAACACAAAAGGACGCCGCGGCGAAGTCGACGCGGGCCGTGTCGGCGAGACGGTGGACTGGCGCTTCACGGGCGCGCGCGAATTGTCGGACAGCTACCGCGACCAGCAATTCATCAACCGTACGGCGCTGTCGCCCTCCGTCGCCATCCGCCTCTCCAGCGCCACCAAATTGCTGCTGCAGGGCGATTACCTGGAAGACCGCCGCCTGACGGACTTCGGCATCCCGTCCTACCAGGGCCGTCCCGTCGCCGTCGATGCGCGCACCTATTTTGGCGCCGCCAACGCCCGCGATGCGGATTTCAGCCAGTCGCGCGTGGTCTCCACGGCCGCCACCCTGACGCACAAGTTCAGCGATAGCTTGTCGCTGCGCAATGCCTTCCGCTACTACGATTACCACCTGGACCGCAACAACACGAATATTTCCGGCAACGTCAACGAAGTCAAGGGCACGATGAGCCTGGGCCACGCCAAGCTGAACCGCGACGAAAGCGGCTGGTTCAACCAGACGGAGCTCACGCAAAAGCTGGTCACGGGCAGCCTGCGCCACGAAGTGCTGTACGGCGCCGAGTTCGGCAAGCAAAACAAGGATGCGTCGAGCTGGGCCTCGACCGTGGTGGCGACGAATGTGTCGATCTTCAATCCCGTTTTGCCGCAAGTCAACCGCAGCAAGCTGGGCGCGCGCGGCGATACTTTCGGCACCTACGACACGGCGGCCGCGTACGTGCAGGACGCCTTGAGCATCAGCGACGAGTGGAAGGCGCTGGCCGGCCTGCGCTATGACCGCTACAAGCAGCAGTCGCGCCTGGCCAATGCGCTTGGCGTGACGACGGCTGACCTGTCGCGCACGGATTCGGCCTACAGCCCCCGCGCCGGCCTCGTCTGGCAACCGAGCGCCGTGCAATCGTACTACGCGTCGTGGAGCCGCTCGTTCCAGCCGAGCGGGGAAAACTTCGCCCTGGCCGCCAACAATGCCGACCTGTCGCCGGAAACCACGCGCAACACGGAAGTGGGCGCCAAATATGACTTGTGGGGCGGCCGCGCCAACGCCACCGTGTCGCTGTTCCGTCTGGAGCGCGACAATATCAAGACCAGCGACCCGATCACGAACCGCATCGTGCCCGTCGGCACGCAGCGCACGGATGGCCTGGAACTGACCTTCAACGCGGACTTGCACGATGGCTGGAAAATGATGGCCGGCTACGCTTACCTGGACGCCACCATCACCGACTCCATCGCCGTCGACCGCAGCGTGAATGTTCCCGGCACGACGACGGCCAGCGCCGTCGCCATCAAGGGCAAGCGCGCCACCCTGACGGCGCGCAACATGGCCAATCTGTGGCTGACGAAAGACCTGGGTCACGGCTTCACGGTGGGCGGCGGCGCGAATGCCGTCGGCAGCCGCTTTGCCAATCCAGGCAACACCGTCGTGCTGCCAGGCTACGTGACGGCCGACGTCATGGCTGCGTACCGCACGGGCCGCTATGAAGTGCAGCTGAACGTCAACAACATCGGCGACACGCGCTACATCGTGTCGGGCCACGGTTCCAGCCCGAACCTGAGCTTGCCGGGCGCGCCGCGCAACGTGGCGCTGACCTTGCGCTACAGCCTGTAACTTTTTGCTGTCTCCGAAAAACCCGCTTGCGAGCGGGTTTTTTTCATGGGTGGGTAGCGAAATGCAAGTGTACCGGGCAGGCTGGCATGGTTTAGAGGAAATGTTCGGTACAGTCAAATTAATGTTGACTAAAGGAAACGTTCTCCTGCGGACTGAGCCTTGATCGGGATTGGGGGGTAAAATGCTGTCATACGGCACAGGCATGGTGCTTATATCTTGATGATATGACACGACCACGACGCCGTATGACTTTTATTTACTCACATCATAGAGGCCTGAATATGGTTCAGATGTCCAGGCGCCAGTTCCTTCGGGTAACTGGCGCGACCATTGCTGGTTCCAGCCTCGCCCTGCTCGGTTTCGCACCGGGCCAGGCGATGGCGGAAGTGCGGCAATACAAGCTGTCTCGCACGACCGAGACACGCAATACCTGTCCCTACTGTTCGGTAGGATGCGGCGTCCTGCTGTATGGGCTGGGCGACGGCGCGAAAAATGCCGTCTCCAGCATCATCCACGTGGAAGGCGATGCCGATCACCCGGTGAACCGCGGCACCCTGTGTCCGAAAGGCGCCAGCCTGGTCGATTTCATCCACAGCCCGAACCGCCTGAAAGTGCCCGAGTACCGCGCACCGGGCGGCACGGAATGGCAACCGATCTCCTGGGATGTGGCGCTCGACAAGATCGCGCGCTTGATGAAGGATGACCGCGATGCCAACCTGATCGAAAAGAATGCCGACGGCAAGACCGTCAACCGC
The DNA here is from genome assembly GCF_011601275.1 of Janthinobacterium lividum. Classification (GTDB taxonomy): domain Bacteria; phylum Pseudomonadota; class Gammaproteobacteria; order Burkholderiales; family Burkholderiaceae_D; genus Janthinobacterium; species Janthinobacterium lividum_E. Next base: position 221,958 of record NZ_JAAOLY010000008.1, read on the forward strand.
TGGCTCTCCACCGGCATGCTGGCCGCGTCCGCCGGCAGCAACGAGGTCGGGTATCTGACCCACAAGACAGTGCGCAGCATGGGGATGCTGACCTTTGATAATCAGGCGCGTGTATGACACGGACCGACGGTGGCAGGTCTTGCCCCGACGTTTGGCCGTGGCGCGATGACGAATCATTGGGTCGATATCAAGAATGCCGACGTGATCCTGGTCATGGGCGGCAATGCAGCAGAAGCACATCCTTGCGGATTCAAATGGGTAACGGAAGCGAAGGCGCATAACAAGGCCAAGCTGATCGTTGTCGATCCGCGTTTTACCCGTACCGCATCCGTGGCAGATTACTACTGCGCCACGCGTACCGGCACGGACATCGTCTTCCTCGGCGCGATCATCAATTATCTGCTGACGAACGACAAGATCCAGCATGAGTACGTGCGCAACTACACGGACATGCCATTCATCGTGCGCGAAGACTATGCGTTCGAGGACGGCCTGTTCTCGGGTTTCGACAAGGAAAAAGGCAAGTACACCGACAAGGCCACCTGGGATTACGAGATCGGCGACGATGGCTATGCCAAGGTCGACCCGACCCTGGAACACCCGCGCTGCGTCTACCAGATGATGAAGAAGCATTACTCGCGCTACACGACCGAGATGGTCGAACGTACGTGCGGCGTCTCGGCCGACAAGTTCCACAAGGTGGCGGAAGCATTGGCTTCGACCGCCGTGCCGGGACGCGCCGGTACCATCCTGTACGCGCTGGGCTGGACGCACCACTCGACGGGTGCGCAAACCATCCGCACGGGCGCCATGGTGCAGCTGTTGCTGGGCAATATGGGCATCGCCGGCGGCGGCATGAACGCCTTGCGCGGCCACTCGAACATCCAGGGCTTGACCGATCTGGGCCTGATGTCGAACTTGTTGCCGGGCTATATGACCCTGCCGAACGAGGGCGAGCAGGACTTCGACGGCTATATCGCCGCGCGCGCCACCAAGCCGCTGCGGCCGAACCAGCTCAGCTACTGGAGCAATTACCGCAAGTTCCACGTCAGCTTCATGAAGACGTGGTGGGGCGACTTTGCCACGGCGGAGAACAACTACGCCTTCGACTACCTGCCGAAACTCGACAAGCCGTATGACTTGATGCAAGCCATCGAGAACATGCACCAAGGCAAGATGACGGGCTATATCTGCCAGGGCTTCAATGTGCTGGCGTCCGCGCCGAACAAGCAGAAGGTCACGGAAGCGTTGTCGAAGCTGAAGTTCCTCGTCATCATGGATCCGCTGGCCGTGGAAACGGGCGAATTCTGGAAGGCGCACGGGCAGTACCACGAAGTCGATCCCACCAAGATCATGACGGAAGTGTTCCGCCTGCCGACCAGCTGTTTCGCCGAAGAACGCGGTTCGCTGGTCAGCTCCTCGCGCGTCTTGCAGTGGCACTGGCAGGCGGCCGAACCGCCAGGCCAGGCGCGCAGCGACCTGGAAATCATGTCGGGTCTGTTCCTGCGCATGCGTGCCATGTACCAGAAAGAGGGCGGCAAGTTCCCCGATCCGATTCTAAACCTGACGTGGAATTATGCGCAGCCGCATAACCCGCAGCCGGAAGAAATCGCCCGCGAATTCAACGGCCGTGCGCTGGCCGACTTGTACGATCCGAAGGATCCGACCAAGCTGCTGGTCAAAAAGGGCGAGCAGCTGGCCTCGTTTGCGCAATTGCGCGACGATGGCACGACCACCAGCGGTTGCTGGATTTTCGCCGGCAGCTGGACGCAGGCGGGCAACCAGATGGGACGGCGCGACAATAGCGACCCTACCGGCATCGGCCAGACCCTGGGCTGGGCCTGGGCGTGGCCGGCGAACCGCCGCGTGCTGTACAACCGCGCTTCGTGCGACTTGAAGGGCAAGCCTTTCGACCCGACCCGTAAACTCATCGAATGGAATGGCACGAACTGGAGCGGGGCCGATATTCCCGACTTCAAGGTCGATGAACCGCCGGAAAACGGCATGGGTCCGTTCATCATGCTGGGCGAGGGCGTGGCGCGCTTCTTTGCGCGCGGCGCCATGGCCGAAGGACCGTTCCCCGAGCATTACGAGCCGTTCGAAAATCCGCTGGGCTACAACCCCATGCATCCGAAAAACCCGCAAGCAACCAGCAATCCGGCTGCGCGCGTGTTTGCCGATGACCGGAAAATGTTCGGCACGCATGAGGAATATCCGCATGTGGCGACCAGCTACCGCCTGACCGAGCATTTCCATTACTGGACCAAGCATGCGCGCCTGAATGCCATCATCCAGCCGCAGCAATTCGTTGAAATCGGCGAAGAGCTGGCCAAGAGCATCGGCGTCGTTGCCGGTGGCGAGGTGCGCGTCAGTTCCAAGCGGGGCCACATCATCGCCAAGGCCGTCGTCACCAAGCGCATCAAGGCCTTGATGATCGAGGGCAAGCCGGTGCATACCGTGGGCCTGCCGCTGCACTGGGGCTTCACGGGCGTGGCCAAGCCGGGGTATCTGATCAATACCCTGACACCGGGCGTGGGGGATGCGAATTCGCAAACGCCGGAATTCAAGTCCTTCCTCGTGAAGGTGGAAAAAGCATGATGGGAGCTCAATAATGGCACTGCAATCCTTAGATATCCGGCGCCTGTCGGCTACCACGGTGACCCCGCCGCAAGCACGCAGCCCGGTGACGGGCACCGTGGCCAAGCTGATCGATGTGTCGAAATGCATCGGCTGCAAGGCTTGCCAGACGGCGTGCATGGAATGGAACGACTTGCGTGACGAAGTCGGCGAAAACCATGGCACCTATGACAATCCGACGGACCTGACGCCGCAATCGTGGACGGTGATGCGTTTTGCCGAACACGAAAACAACGACGGCAACCTTGAGTGGCTGATCCGCAAGGATGGCTGCATGCACTGCGAGGACCCGGGCTGTCTGAAAGCCTGTCCGGCGCCGGGCGCCATCGTGCAGTACACGAACGGCATCGTGGACTTCCACCAGGAAAACTGCATCGGCTGCGGTTACTGCGTGGCCGGCTGTCCTTTCGACGTGCCCCGCATTTCGAAAAAGGACGACCGCGCTTACAAGTGCACCTTGTGCTCGGACCGCGTGGCCGTGGGCCAGGAACCTGCCTGCGTGAAAACCTGCCCGACGGGCGCCATCGTGTTCGGCACCAAGGAGGACATGAAGGTCCATGCGGAAGAGCGCATTGTCGACCTGAAGTCGCGCGGTTTCGAGAACGCGGGCCTGTACGATCCGCTGGGCGTGGGCGGTACGCACGTGATGTACGTGCTGCACCATGCCGACAAGCCGAAGCTGTATTCGAACTTGCCGGAACGCCCGCGCATCAGCCCGATGGTGGGCTTCTGGAAGGGCTGGTCCAAGCCGCTGGCGGTGGCCGGCATGGCCGCCACGGCCCTGGCTGGCTTCTTCCATTACACGCGTGTCGGTCCGAACGAAGTGAGCAAGGAAGAGGAGCACGAAGCGCTGGAAGAGGCCAAGCGCATCAAGGAGGAACAGCATGAATCCTAGTGAACATCACGATGGCAAGTTGCGCGACAAGGATGGCAACCCCTTGATCGAACGCTACAACCCGAACGAGCGCACGAATCACTGGGTCACGGCCATCACCTTCGTCATGCTGGCGCTGTCCGGCCTGGCCATGTTCCATCCGTCGATGGCGTGGCTGGCGAACCTGTTCGGCGGCGGGCAATGGACGCGCATTTTGCATCCGTTTGCCGGCCTGGTGATGTTCGTCTCGTTCGCAATTTTAGTGGTGCGCTTCTGGCACCACAACAAGTTCGAGGACGGCGACAAGCAGTGGCTGAAACAGATGGACGACGTGCTCAACAACCGCGAAGAAAAGCTTCCGAAGATCGGCAAATACAATGCCGGCCAGAAGATCCTGTTCTTCGTGCTGCTCGCTTGCATGGTGGGCTTGCTGCTGTCGGGCATCGTGATCTGGCGCGCCTATTTCGCGTTCTATTTCCCGATCCCCGTCATCCGCGCTGCCGCCTTGCTGCATGCCGTGTGCGCGTTCGGCATCATCTGCTCCATCATCGTGCACATCTATGCGGCCCTGTGGGTCAAGGGCTCGATCGGCGCCATGGTGCGCGGCACCGTCACCTATGGCTGGGCGCGCAAGCACCATCCGAAGTGGTTTGAATCGGTGGTGCGTAATACGAGAAAGTAGGCAGTAGGGTAGGTCGGCTTAGCTTCGCGTAAGCCGACATGCTCCGCCGCCGGCGTTTTCGTATGCCAGGGCCAGTCCCCCAAGACTGGCCCCTTTCTTTTTATCGATTAAAATACTTTTACAGCACAGCCAAATCCGCTGGCTCTGCCTTGCCTTTTTTGATGGGAAAACTCCATTGGTACAACGCATACTCCAGCCAGGCGAAATCGAAGGCCTGGACCACAACGCGATTCCGCGCCTGCTGCTGCCGCAGCCTGACAGTCTGTTCAAGGCGCGCGCCTTGCGCTTGCGCGAACTGGCGCAAGGTAACATCAAGGGCATCCCCGTCGACGCGGGCATGCAGGGCTACCTGGTGCTGATGGCCGCGCTGGCCGATGCGCAAGCGGCCGTGGTGGGAAAACTGGCGCCCGGCGCCGTGCCTGCCGCCGACCCGGACGCGCTGCGCCGCGCCATCCAGCACCGCATGCCGGTGCTGCCCGTCAGCGGCGCCCGTCCGCCCGTCTGGCGCGACATTTTCGCCAGCCTGCTCGATGAACTGGCCGCCACGGCTGCAAGCCAGCCGGCACTGTCCGGCGGCCTGACCCAGGTGCTGGCCCAGCTGCGCGGACTCGATGCGCCAGCGCTGGACGCCTGCGCCGATGCCGTGCTCGATGAAAACGGCGACAACCTCAATCCCATGCATGCGCCGTTCGTCGCGGCCGCGTTGCAAATTTTATGGTCGGTGTCGGCCAGCGAATTGCGCGCCGCGCGCGTGCCGGACCTGGAAACGGGCACCTTGTGTCCTGTCTGCGGTTCGCACCCCGTCGCCAGCGTGATCCGCATCGGCGGCCAGTCCCAAGGTTACCGCTACCTGCATTGCGGCATTTGCGAAAGCGAATGGCATATGGTGCGCGTCAAGTGCTCGACGTGCGAACAGAATGGCAAGATCGCCTACCAGGGCCTGGACGCGGCCGATGCCAAACCGTTCGACCCCGTGACGGCGAAGGACGACAAATTGCCGAACAAGGCGAACGATCCGAAGAAGGTGGCGCGCGCGGAAACCTGCGACGACTGCCATACGTATCGCAAAGTCTTCAACCAGGAACACGATTACAACGTCGAACCGCTGGCCGACGACCTGGCCAGCCTGATGCTTGACCTGCTGGTGGGCGAAGCGGGCTACCAGCGCGCCAGCGGCAATCCGCTGCTGTGGCTGGGCAAAAGCAGCGAAGGCCAGCCGTCATGACGACGGGGCAAACCGTGCGCCTGCCGTCGGTCGACCGCATCCTGGGCGACGCGGCTTGCCTGGACCTGATTGCGCATTACGGCCGCGCGCAGGCCCTGGCCTGCGCGCGCGCCATGCTGGCCGAACTGCGCACCGCCATGCTGGCCGGCGCAGTGTGCGAGGAGGGCGCGTCGATCGCCGCCATCGTCGCGCAAATGGACGAACGGCTGCAAGCGCAAGCGCGCCCGCAGCTGCGCGCCGTCTTCAACCTGACGGGCACCGTGCTGCACACGAATTTGGGCCGCGCGCTGCTGCCCGATACGGCCGTGCAAGCCGTGGTGGAAGCGCTGCAGTGGCCGATGAACCTGGAATTCGATCTTGAAACGGGCAAGCGGGGCGACCGCGACGACCTGGTCGAGGAACTGCTGCGCGAATTGACTGGGGCCGAAGCGGCCACCATCGTCAACAACAATGCGGCCGCCGTGCTGCTGATGCTGAACACCTTGGCGCAGAACAAGGAGGTCGTCGTCTCGCGCGGCGAACTGGTGGAAATCGGCGGCGCCTTCCGCATCCCCGACGTCATGACGCGCGCGGGCGCCGTGCTGCGTGAAGTGGGCAGCACGAATCGCACGCACCTGGCCGACTACGCGAATGGCGTGAACGAGAACACTGCCTTGCTGATGAAGGTCCATTGCAGCAATTACGCGATCACCGGTTTCACGAAAAGCGTGGAGCTCGACGAACTGGTGCCGCTGGCCGTAAAACACGGCGTGCCGACGGCCGTGGATCTGGGCAGCGGCACCCTGGTCGACCTGGCGCAATATGGTCTGCCGCATGAAACGACGGTGCGCGAAACGATAGCGGCGGGCGCCGACCTGGTAACCTTCAGCGGCGACAAATTGCTGGGCGGCCCGCAATGCGGCGTCATCGTCGGGCGGGCAGACCTGATCGCGAAGATCAAGCGCAACCCATTGAAACGGGCACTGCGGGTTGGCAAGCTGACCCTGGCCGCCTTGGCCCCCGTGCTGCAGCTGTACCGCGCGCCGGACTTGCTGGCCGAACGGCTGACCACCTTGCGTCTGTTGACGCGTCCCGCCGCCGCCATGCGCGCGCAGGCGGAAACCCTGCTGCCGCTGCTGCAAGGCGCGCTGGGTTTGCAGTACGTGGTGACGGCGGAAGCCATGAAAAGCCAGATCGGCAGCGGCGCCTTGCCCGTCGACCAGCTGCCCAGCTTTGGCCTGGCCATTCGCAGCGCGCCCGGTTCGCGCCTGAGCAATCCGCTGGGCGTGCTGGAACAGCGTTTGCGCACATTGCCGTGCCCCGTGATCGGGCGTATCGGTCAGGACACCTTGTGGCTCGATTTGCGCTGCCTGGAAGCGGCGCACCAAACGGCCTTCATCACGCAGCTCGCCGAGTTGTCCGCATGATCATCGGCACCGCAGGCCATATCGACCATGGCAAGACGACCTTGACGCGCGCGCTGACGGGCGTGCACACGGACCGTCTGAAGGAAGAGCAGGCGCGCGGCATTTCGATTGAACTCGGCTACGCCTATCTGCCGCTGGCGGATGGCACGGTGCTGGGCGTGATCGACGTGCCGGGCCACGAAAAATTCATCCGCGCCATGGCTTCCGGCGTGACGGGCATCGACTTCGCCTTGCTCGTGGTGGCGGCCGACGACGGCATCATGCCGCAGACGCACGAACACCTGGCCATCTTGCAACTGCTGGGCGTGACGCGGGGCGCCGTGGCGCTGACCAAGATCGACCGCGCCGACAGCGCCCGCGTGGCGCAGGTGGAGGCGGACATCGAAGCGCTGCTGGCCGGCACGCCGCTGGCGGGCAGCCCGATTTTCCCCACGGCCGCCAATCTTGACAACGATGCCGGCGTGGCCGCCTTGCTGGCGCACCTGACGCAAGTGGCGCGCAGCCTGCCGCAGCGCGACGAGCGGCGTTTGTTCCGCCTGGGCGTGGACCGCGTGTTCACCTTGTCGGGGCAGGGCACCATCGTTACGGGCACGGCGCTGGCGGGCCGCGCGCAGGTGGACGACATGCTGCAACTGGCGCCCGGCGGCGCGCAGGCGCGCGTGCGCAGCATCCATGCGCAGAACCGGGCGGCCGAAACGGGCATGGCGGGCCAGAGATTGGCGCTGAACCTGGCCGGCATCGACCGCGAGCGCATCGAGCGGGGCAACTGGATCGTCGCGCCCGAGCTGGCGCAGTGTTCCGAGCGCCTCGACGTGGAACTGACGCTCTTGCCCGACGCGGGCGTGCAGCTGAAAGCCTGGTCGCCGCTGCACGTGCACCTGGGCGCGGCGCACCAGCTGGCGCGCGCCGTCATGCTCGATGGCGAGACCCTGTCGCCGGGGCAGACGGGAAGAGTACAGCTGGTGTTCGACGCCCCCATGCACGGCGTGCCGGGCGACCGCTTCGTCGTGCGCAACGCGCAAGCGACGCAGACCGTGGGCGGCGGCATGGTGCTCGATCCCTTCGGCCCGGCGCGCAAGCGGCGCAGCCCGGCCAGGCTGGCCTGGCTCGATGCGCTGGCCGCGTTCATCGCGCACGGCGACTATGCGGCCCTGCTGGCGCAAAGCCCGCTGGGGCTGCGCGAGTCGCTGCTGGTGCGCCTGTCCTTGCTGCCGGCGGACGCCCTGGCGCTGCCGCCCGAGACGCGGCGCATCGCCCTGCGCGGTGGCGACGCCCTGCTGGTGGCGCCGCCAGCGTTGCTGGCGCTGCAAGAGCGGGTGCTGGCCGCACTGGAAAACTTCCACGCGCGCGCCCCCGACGAGGCGGGGCCGGAACTGTGGCGCCTGAAACGCATCGTCGACGCGGAGATGGAAGACGCCTTGTGGAGCCACCTGGTCGAAGGCTTGCTGGCGCGCGGCGAGATACTGGCGCGCGGCGCCAGTCTGCACTTGCCGACGCACAGCGTGGAATTGACGCCGCAGGAGCAGGCGGTGGCCGAACCCTTGCTGGCCGCGCTGGAGCAGGGGCGAGCCGATCCGCCGTGGACGCGCGACCTGGCGCGGGGCTTCGGTCTGGCCGAGGACGAGACGCGCAGGCTGTTGCGCAAACTTGCCAAGGCAGGCCAGATCAGCCAGGTGGTGCACGACCTGTTCTATCACCAGGCGGCGCTGGCCGAGCTGGCGCAACTGGTGCGCACCCTGACCGAAAAAGCGGAACTGGACGAGAGCCTGGCGCCCGGTTCCGGCGCCGTGGGCGCGGCCACCTTCCGCGACGCCAGCGGCCTGGGCCGCAAGCGGGCGATCCAGGTCTTGGAATTCTTCGACCGCGTCGGTTATACTCGTCGTGTTGGCAATGGGCATCTATTGCGCCCGCAGGCGCTGTGGTCCTATACGGCAGCCTTGCCCAACAGCTAAGTACTTAGCTCAGGCACCGCGGAAAGCACACTCATCCGGTGATGTGGCCGGGCTTCAAACCCGGTGGAGGGCGTCAGACGTTCTCCCGTAGGTTCGACTCCTACTGTTTTCCGCCAGTTACTTTTCATCTCATCCCCTCGCGCATGACGTTCTGCTGGCGTTGGCTTGTTGCCACGCTGCCGAAAATAGTTGATTGAACTGGCAATATGCGGCGATGCCGTAGGGGAGGCGATGGTAACATCGGCTTGAATCCCCTGTAGCAGATGAAAGCAAGCATGAAACAAGGAAGCATGGCACGGCTGCTGGCAGTGGCGCTGCTGATGCCGGCGCTGGCCGCGGCGGCCGGCCTGCGCATCGTCGGCGAGCATTTGCCGCCATCGAGCATGATGGAAGGCAATGTCGTCGTGGGACGTGAAACGCTCAAGGTGCGCGACATCATGGCGCGCGCCGGAATTGCCTACAGTATCGAACTGCTGCCATGGAAGCGCGCGTACGCGCAGGCGCTGCGCGAAGCCGACACCTGTATCTTTTCCACCAGCCGCACGCAGGAGCGCGAAGCGCAATTTCGCTGGATCGGCCCCCTCAACGAAGCGGAATGGATACTCTATGGCCTGGCCGAGCGGCACCTGGCGCTGCGCACGCTCGACGATGCGCGCGGCCTGGTGATCGGTACGGTGCTCGGCGACGCGCGCGACGACTACCTGCGCCAGCGCGGCATGAACGTGGCGCCCGTGACGCAGGAGTGGCTCAATCCGCAAAAACTGCTGCTGGGGCGCATCGACCTGTGGGCCGTGGGCATGGCCGTGGGCAGCAAGCCCTTTGTGGGCAAGGAATGGGCGGGCAAGGTGGTGCCGCTGCTGACTTTTAATCGCGTGCAGACTTACCTGGCCTGCAACAAGCAACTGCCCGAGGCGCAGGTGGCGGCCATGCAGCGGGCGGCGGCCGCCATGCGCCGCGACGGCGGCATGGCGCGCGAGCAGGTACGCTGATTCAGCTTTCCAGCCACTGGCGCACACAGTTGCGTCCTTCGCGCTTGGCCTGGTACAGGGCCTGGTCCGCATGGCTGTAGGCCGTTTCGAACGGCGTGCCGGCGCGGTTCCAGCTCAGGCCCACGCTGACGGTGATGGCGCGCGTGATGGGCGCCGCATGGCGCTGGCGGCCGACCGCCTCGCAGATGCGCTGCGCCACTTGCGCCGCGTCGTCGCGCGAAGAGGTGGGCCAGACGACGGAAAATTCTTCGCCGCCGACCCGGCCGATGGCCGTCTCCTGTCCCAGCAATCCTTTCAGGCAGTCGACCACGGCCTGGATCACGCCGTCGCCGGCGGGGTGGCCGAAGTCGTCGTTGACTTGCTTGAATAAATCGATATCGAGCACGATCAGCGCCATGTCGCCCTGCGCCAGGCAGCGCGACGCGTGGTCGATCACGGCGCCGCGGTTCAGGGCGCCCGTCAGCGGGTCGTGCGTGGCGCGGTATTCGAGCTGGCCGGCCAGGGTTTGCAATTGGCGGTTCAGCAGATGCATGTCGCGCTCGGCGCGGTCGCTGCGGCCGATCAGGCGCCGCGTCTCGCGCATCAGCCGCTCGTAGTGGATGATCAGTTCACCGAGCACGCGCCGCTGTTCCGCGCCCGAGGCGTTGGCGTCGGCGTGCATGCGGCGCGCGGCGGCCAGCGCCGCCGCTTCCACGGTGAACAGGTCGGGCTCCAGGCCGGACTCGGAGAGGGCGGCGTGCATGCCCTAGCTGCCTTGCACGGGATGGTCGTGGAAATCGAGCGCCGTGAAGTCCTGCTGCAGCTCCTCGCCGAATTCCAGGATGGTGTCGTCGTCTTCGTCGTGGTACCAGTTCAGGCGCACCTGGTTGCCGTCCACGGCAGCCTGGTTCAGGGTGTCGAACAGGGTAAACAGCATCTTCGTGCTCGAGCTGTTGAAGTAGGCCAGCGAGACGTTGACGGTGATGGCCGCTTCGCGGCAGCCTTCCAGGTAGGCGCGCACGGCGGCGATCAGCGGGCCATAGAAGGCGGCTGCGTTTTCCGGATACGATTCGCCCTTGATCGACAGGGTGTGCTGCTCGAAACGGAAGTCGATTTCGGGCGAACTCGGGGTCGCGGCGATGAACAGTGGTGACGGTAATTGCATATACTTTCCTGAGTCGGCTCTTTCAAATGATGGCTTTGATGCAGAAGATGGTGTGGCCCGGTTCCTGGGGATCCTGGACGAACTCGAATTCCAGCGGCTCGCTGGCGTCGCGCGCCATGGTGAGAAAACCCAGGCCCGCGCCCTTGCTGTCGGCCGGCGCTTCCTCGCGCAGCGCCTTTTTATACGCGAGGCGGATTTCTTCCATCGTCATCGTGTGCAGCGGTTCCAGGCGGGCGCGGATCTGCGCCACGTTGTCCGTCGAGACGGGGTTGGCGCACAGCAGGAAAAAGCTGTCGCCGCGCGTGCCGATGCAAAACGAGCCGCGCCGCATCTGCTGGTCCAGCTGCGCATCGGGCGTCAGGCTGTCGGCGGAATAGTGCATGATGTTTTGCGACATCTCGATGAACGAGGAAAAGATGCGCCGCCGCGTGGGCCCGGCCGCGCCGGCCGTATCGAGGCGCGCCTTGATGGTTTCGGAAATGGCGTTCACCACGTGCTGCGAGAAATAGCCCACGTAAAAAAAGATGATGTTGCGCTTGCGCGCCACATCCCAAAACTCGTTGAATTCTTCGTACAGCACGTCCGTGCTCCTGGCTAGCCGGTGACCCGGTTTCTTGTTGATAAGGTGGCTCGATGGCGCCAAAACTACAGGCGGAAACAGAAAAAGGTCAGGTCGTCGCGGCGCGGCTGCGCTCCCTGCCAGGCGGCGCTGTCCTGCAGCAGGGCCGCCGCCACGTCGCCGGCGGGAGCGTCGCGCCGCGCCAGCAGCTGCTCGCGCATGCGCCGCTTGCCGTAGGCGATGTCGCGCGCGCCGCCGATCTGGTCGAGCAAGCCGTCGGTGGTGAGGAACAGCAGGCTGCCGTCGGGTATGGCCAGCGTCTCGTTGTGCCAGCAGTAGCCGGCCGGCGTGTCGACATAGCCCACGCCCATGCGCGCGCCGTCGATGGCGCGCACGCTCTCGTCGCCCGGAGCCACCACGTGCAGCGCCAGTTTCGCCCCCGCGAAACGCAGGCTGGCGCTGGCCGTGTCGTAGCACAAAAAGGCGCAATCCATGCCGTCGTTCGAGCCGGCGTGGCCGGTGGCCTCGCCGCTGCTGGCACCGTCCTGGCCCAGCAAGGTCTTGATGGCGCGGCTGACGGCGCCGATCAGGGCGGCCGGATCGTGCGGCCCCAGTTCGCGCAGGGCCTGGCTGAGGGCCGACGAGGCGATCAGGGTCATGAAGGCGCCCGGCACGCCGTGGCCGGTGCAGTCGGCGATGGCGGCGAACCAGCCGCCCGCATGGCGTTCGAAAAAGTAGAAGTCGCCGCCGACCACGTCGCGCGGCTGCCATTCCAGGTGCGCATCGGGCAGGGTGGCGCGCAATTCCGCATCGGAAGTGCGCAGCAGGGCGCGCTGGATCACGCTGGCGTAATCGATGCTGTGCATGATTTGCCGGTTCTTTTCGGCCTGCATGGTGGCCACCACGTTCATCAGCTGCAAGCCGAAGCCCACGCCGGCCAGCGCGCCAGCCTCGGTGATGATGAAGCCGTCGGCCAGCGCCTTTTCGCCCGCTTCCACGGCGCGGAAGGTGAGGTCTTCGATGCTCATGGCACCGTCGACGATCAGCGGTTCCTTGTCCATGAAGGCGATGCAGCTCTTCTTGCCGTACACCTCGTGATAGAAGGGCTTGGACATCTGCGACATGAAGATGTTGCGGCTGATCAAGCCGATAGGGCGCTGCTGCTCCGTTACGGGCAGGCTCATCATGTCGCGCCGTTCCGTGAACAGTTCCAGCACGGCGAAATTGCTGGCGTCGGCCTGCACGGATTCCGTGGGGATGCACAGGTCGGACGCCACGGACGTGCGATAACGGGGAAGATGCAATCGAGAAGCGTTGAACTCCACAGCGGCTACCTTTACATGACGATCGGACCCTTGTTGTCGCGACAGCAAGGCGACTGACAAACAGGCAATATCATCATGGTAGCCTTTGAATGTGACGGCTTGATTACGAGCTTGTCAAAACCGTATGCAAGATGGCTGCATGGCAAGCAACTTACAGGCGCCGGGCCAGCGCCCGCGCCTGTTCCAGCCAGCGCTCGCGCTGCGCTTCGGTGGAGTTCAAAATGGGACCGAAGCAGGCCACTCTGACGGGCTTGACGCCGCAAAATTCCAGAGTCGTCTTGCGCAGCTGGTGGATGCCGGGCATGTGGTAGATCCAGCGGAAATACCAGGGCGGCGTATCCATCGATACCAGTAGCTGGGCCGTACGGCCCTTCAGCAGCTGGGCAGGGAAGGCCTTGCCGGGGCGATACTTGAAGGCAAAACCGGGCAGGAAGACGCGGTCGACAAAGCCTTTCAGCAGGGCCGGTGCGCCGCCCCACCAGATCGGGTAGGCGAACACCAGGTGTTCGGCCCAAGTGATGGCTTCCTGCGCGGCCAGCAAGTCCGCTTCCAGCGGCTGCACCTGGCGGTAGCCTTCATGCAGGTTCTGGTCGAAGTCCAGCTGGCCCAGGCGCAGTTCGCGCACGGTGTGGCCTTCGCTGCGGGCCGTGGCGGCGTAGGCTTCGGCCAGGGCGGCGCAATAGCTGTCGCTGGACGGGTGGCCGAGAATAATCAAAATGCGCTTGGGTGTCGTCTTGGTCATGATGCAGGCTGTCCGTTAAAGAAGAGCTTGCATGCTAAAGCCTGTCCCTAGTGGCAGAGTCAAGCGGCCTCTTGCAGACGCTGGCGCGCCAGGCAGTCGCCGATTTCCGTATCGATGTCGGCCAGCTGCGAGTCGAGCTGGCGCAGGCGGGCGATATCCTGCTGCACTTGCGCGCGCTTGGCGGCGATGTGCTGCGACAGGGCGGCCCAGTCGGTATCGTCGCCGGCCAGGACGGGCAGCAGTTCGGCCAGGCGGAAGCCCAGGACTTGCGCCTGGCGTATCAATTTGACTTGCGCCAGGTCTTGCTGCGTGTAGACGCGATAGGCGCCCGAGCGGCGCACGTCGCCCAGCAAGCCCAGCGCTTCATAGTGGCGCAAGGCCTTGGGCGAGGTGCCCGCCAGGCGGGCGATTTCTCCGATGTACATGGGTGATCCTTTTTCAAGCTTGGTCGAATCTTACCGCAAGGCAGCGGCACCCAGATACCCATGCACCCTCAGGCCCGGCGCGGCGGGACTTTCTTGGCCGTACATTCGGCGCAGGTGCCGTACAACGACAGCGCGTGCTCGTGCAGCACGAAGCCCCGCTCGGCGGCGATTTCGTTCTGGCGCAGTTCGATGCCTTCGTCGACGAATTCATCGACCTTGCCGCAACCCGTGCAGACCAGGTGGTCGTGGTGCTGGCCTTCGTTCAGTTCGAAGACGGCGTGGCCCGATTCGAAGTGGCGGCGAAACAGAATGCCCGCTTCGGCAAACTGCATCAGCACGCGGTAGATGGTGGCCAGGCCCACGTCGATTTTTTCGGCCAGCAAGAGTTTGTAGACGTCGTCCGCACTCAGGTGCTTGATCGTGCCTTCTTGAAACAGCTGCAGAATCCGCAAGCGGGGGATGGTCACTTTCAAGCCCGATTCACGCAGTTCCCTCAATATATCCATGTCTCCCATTCCTTTTTGTAGTCGCCTAGCGAGGTCATTCATTATATCGCAAATGATAATCATTACTATTCTCATTTGTATCGTGTGAACTGGAAATAGTATGCTGGCCGGCTGGCCTGCAAACCAGTGACATCGGTGCAAGGCCCGATTGCGTTGCACGCATCTTGCGTCGGTATTGCAAAATCAAGAGCGATATCGCTACACTGTGCAGCAAGGAATAACAATGGGGCAGGGCATGGACCGATTTGATGCGATGCGCATCTTTACGCGCATCGTCGAGTTGCGCAGTTTCACGCAGGCGGCGCATGACCTCGGCTATCCGAAAGCCACCGTCACGCATGCGATCAAGCAACTCGAAGCGCGGCTGCGCGTGCGCCTGCTGCAGCGGACCACGCGGCAAGTGACGCCCACGCCCGATGGCGAGGCGTATTACCAGCGCTGCGTGCGCCTGCTGGCGGACCTGGAAGAAACGGAAGCCGTGTTCAGTTCGGCGGCGCGGCAGCCGTCCGGCAAGCTTCGCATCGACTTGCATGCGACCCTGGCCATGCATTTCGTCATGCCCGTGCTGGACCAGTTCTGCGCCCGCTATCCCTTGATCGAGCTGGAAATCGGCATGGGCGACCGCCTCGTCGACCTGGTGCGCGAAGGCGTCGATTGCGTGCTGCGCGTGGGCGAATTGGGCGATTCATCGATGGTGGCGCGCAGGGTGGCGCTGCTCGAACAAGTGACGTGCGCCAGTCCCGCCTACCTGGCCAGGCACGGTATGCCGGAGAATCTGACGGAACTGGCAGGCCACCGCGCCGTCAATTTCTTTTCCGCCCAGACGGGCAAGGTCTGGCCCTTCGATTTCAAGGTGGATGGCCAGCGGCACAGCGTGGCCTTGCCGGGCACGGTGTCCGTCAACAATGCGGATGCATATCACGCCTGCTGCCGCGCGGGCATGGGCCTGATCCAGGCGCCCCGTTATCACTTGGAGCAGGCGCTGGACGCGGGCGAGCTGGTGGAAGTGCTGCGGCACTTGCGTCCCGACCCGCTGCCCGTCTCTGTGCTGTATCCCCATCACCGGCAACTGTCGCCGCGCGTGCGCGTGTTTGCCGACTGGGTCGCCGGCCTGTTTGCCGAAGCGAATTGACGCGCTGCCGCATTTTCTTGACCTGGGCAAAGGAAAAAATCCCTCTATTGATGCCATCTAGCACTATTTGATGTGGATCAAAGTTTTTGTTGCACTGCACTCTTAGACTTCGCAGCGTTACTTAACGACAAAAAGAGGGAACTAGAATGAAAAAGTCCGCAACTGCAGCAGCAATCGTCCTGGCCGCCATCGGCGCATTCGCCAGCAACGCAATGGCACAGGAAGGCCCATGGCTGGTCCGTGCCCGCGCCGTGCACATTGATCCGGCCGATAAATCTGCTCCTGTTGGTGGCGTCGGCGCATCCGACCGTTTGACGGTCAGCAGCAAGACGATTCCTGAAATCGATATTTCGTACTTCTTTACCCCCAATATCGCTGCCGAGCTGATCCTGACCTACCCGCAAAAGCATGACGTCAAGCTCGATGGCAACAATATCGGTACCTTCAAGCACTTGCCGCCGACCCTGTCGCTGCAATACCACTTTATGCCGGAAAAACAGTTCAGCCCTTACGTGGGTGCCGGCATCAACTACACGAATATCTCCGACGTGAAATTGCTGAACGGCGCCGGCCGCCTGGAGCACGACAGCTGGGGTTACTCGCTGCAAGCCGGTGTCGACTACAAGCTGGATAAAAACTGGTCCTTGAACTTGGACATCAAGAAAGTGCAGATCCGCAGCGACGTCTTCATCGGTGGCGCAAAGGCCAGCGAAGTCAAGGTCGATCCTATCCTGATCGGCGTCGGCGTCGGTTACCGCTTCTAAGTGTTGGCATGTCCGCGTAGCGCGGGCGAAAAAAAAAGGACGGCAACAGCCGTCCTTTTTACGTTTCAAGCGTACCGTTTATTTTTTCAGCGTCTTTTCCAGCGCCAGCTGGTAATCCGTCTTTTCATAGCCGGCCAGGTATTTGTTCGTCGCGTCGAGGAAGGCGCGCGAGCGGTAGGCCGCTTCCAGGTCCTTGACCCATGGCTTGGCCTTGTCGGCCGTGCGGATGGCGACCAGGTTGATGTAGCTGTCCGAGATCTTTTCCACGGCGAGGGCCGAGGTCAGCTTCATGCCGGCGGCCAGGGCGAAGTTGCCGTTGACGAAAGCGTAGTCGGCGTCCGCCAGCGAACGTGGCAGCTGCGCCGCTTCCAGCGGCACCAGTTTCAGCTTCTTCGGGTTTTCCAGCACGTCGCGTTCGGACGCGCGCAGCGGATCGACGTTCGGTTTGAGCTTGATCCAGCCCATCTTGGCCAGCATCACCAGCGCGCGCGCCTGGTTGGTCGGGTCGTTCGGCATGGTGATGGTGGCGCCGTTCTTCACGTCGGCCAGCGTTTTCTGCTTGCCGCCGTACAGGCCGATCGGCATGGTCGGCACGGTGATCAGGGGGCTCAATGGCAGCTTGTTATCGGTGGCGAACTTGGTCAGATACACGATGTGCTGGAACACGTTGGCGTCCAGCGAGCCTTCGGCCAGCGCATAGTTCGGCTGCACGTAGTCGTTGAATTCCACGATCTTGACCTTGTAGCCCTGTTTTTCCAGGATGGGCTTGATGCCCAGCTTCAGCTGGTCCGAATACGGGCCGGAGCTGGTGCCGATGACGAGTTCTTTCGGGTCCTTGGCGTGGGCGGCGGTGGCGAAGGCCAGGCTGGTGGCGGCGACGAGCAGGGTGCGGCGAATGTGGTTCATGCTTTTCCTTGTACTGAAATACTGAAGATGAATTAACGTTTGTCGAGGCGCTTGGCGATGCGCGTGCCGGCGAACTGGATGGTTTGCACCAGCACGATCAGGATGGCCACGGTGGCGACCATGATGTCCGTCTCGAAGCGGTAGTAGCCGTAGCGGATGGCCAGGTCGCCGATGCCGCCGCCGCCCACCACGCCGGCCACGGCCGAATACGACAGGAAGCTGATCGACAGCACGGTCAGGGCCAGCACGAGGCCGGAACGCGCTTCGACCAGCAGTACGCGGAAGATGATCTGCATTTCCGACGCGCCCATGGCATGCGCCGCCTCGATCACGCCGCGCGGCACTTCGCGCAGGTTCTGTTCCACCAGGCGCGCCAGGTAGGGGATGGCGGCAAACGACAGCGGCACGCTGGCCGCCAGCGGGCCGATCGACGTACCGGCGATGATGCGCGTAAACGGCGTCAGGGCAACGAGCAGAATGATGAAGGGGAAGCTGCGCACGGTATTCACCAGCCAGCCGAGGATCGTCGACAGCGGACGGTTTTCCAGCGACTGGCCTTCCGAGACGAGGAACAGCAAGATGCCCAGCGGGCCGCCGATCAGGATGGCGGCCGTGAGACCAATGCCCAGCATGGTCATGGTCTGGCCCAGCGCCACCCAGATTTCCGGCAGCAGGTTGATGACGTTATTGATCGATTCTTCAAACATGTGTTGCATCCTTCCATGCGGTGGCTTCAAACGCCTCGGTGCCGTAATAAGCCAGCTCGCGTCCCAGCGCCGTCTTGCGCGGGGTGGCAGTGTCGCTCAACTCGAATTGTTCGGCGATGGCGCCGTTTTCCACGACGGCCACGCGGTTGCAGATGGCGCCCAGTACCGACAGCTCATGGCTGACGATGACGATAGTCACGCCCAGGCGCGCATTGATGTCGCGCAGGGTGTCGAGCAGGGCGCGCGTCGTTTCCGCGTCCAGCGCGGACGTCGGCTCGTCGCACAGCAGCACGTCGGGGTGGCTGGCCAAGGCGCGGGCGATGGCCACGCGCTGCTTCTGCCCGCCGGATAATTGCGCCGGATAGCTGTGCAGCTTGTCGGACAGGCCGACCAGCGCCAGGCATTCCTCGACTCTGGCTGCGATCTGCTCGCCCTTGGTCGTGCCATGGATTTTCAGGGGGAAGGCGACGTTGTCGAAGACGCTGGCATTCTGCAGCAGGTTGAATTGCTGGAAAATCATGCCGATGTTCTGGCGCGCGTCGCGCAATTCGCTCTTGCCCAGGCGGGTCAGTTCGCGCCCGGCCACGGTAATGGTGCCGCTGTCGGGACGCTCGAGCAGGTTAATCAGGCGCAGCAGGGTCGATTTGCCGGCGCCGCTCTTGCCGATCAGGCCGAAAATATCACCGGGATAGACTTCCAGCGTGACCGATTTGACCGCGTGGAATTGTTCGCCTTTGGGCAGCGCAAAAGTCTTGTTCGCGCCATCGATGCGAATCACCGGCGTGCGGTGTGATGTGGTCATGCAGTGTTTCCTTTTTTATTGGACCGTGACAGGCGCGCTTGCAGGGGCCGAATCGCCCAGCCTGTTACGTCGGTTGCGTAGTATACCTCCGATCGTGTTATTACTCCTACGACAGAATCTTGCTTTGAATATGCAAATAATGTCTATGCGCCTGTTTGTTGGTTGAAAAAGCGGGAAAGCGGCGTTCTTGCCAAATTTAATCACGTAGACGGACGCGAAGGTGCCGAATCTTGGTGAAAAGTTCGCCATGCCCTGCGGACGCATCGCGGTGCTTTTATGCGCAGTTCGGCGCACTTGCCGTTTTCTGGATGCGGGCGCGGCGGTTTACTGCCCGCCATTGCCCTCTTCGCGGGCAGATTCTGCCCCGCTGGCGGCAGGGCCTTCGGGACGCCGCAACAGGTAGACGAGGACGGCGATTTCCATGGCGCCCACCATGGCGATGACCCACCACGGCGGATGGCCCAGGCACATGGCGACAAAGCCGATGGCCATGCCCAGGCAAGCCATGGCCTTGCCGCGCCGCGAGACGGCGCGGTGTTCGCGCCACTGGCGCAGCGGCGGGCCGAACCGGCGGTGGTGCAGCAGCCAGTGCTCGAGGCGCGGCGAGGCGCGGCTGAAGCAGGCCAGGGCGAGGATCAGGAAAATCGTCGTCGGCATGACGGGCAGCATGGCGCCGATGATCCCCAGCAGCACCATCAGGGCGCCGACGGCCGTCCAGGCCCAGCGGCGCAGGCGTACGCCGTGCGCTTCGCGCAGTGGCACCTGGGCGTGCGGCTCCCGCATCAGGCGACGGTGCCGGCGGTCAGGCCCTGGCTGCGGAGCGGGGAGGCGGCGGGAAGTGCGTTCAAAGTATTCGTATCGTGGCGGGGAGCCGTCATGTTTTTTCTGTGCTGTGTTCTGCTCTATTATGGATGAATCAAGGCGGCGCTGCATGCCCGCCAGGGCCGCGATGATAACCATTTTAAATAATAATAACAAGAATCATTCTCATTTGATGATCTGATAACGCTGGATATTTTTGGCAATGCAGACAATAATCGGCAGCAGAAGACGCTGTCATGGACGCCATTATCGTTACTATCGATTTTTTCGATGCTAACTAGGTATATTTTCCGTTTTACATCGATCTTCATGCCATGCATAATCTGTTGCAACTGAAGCCAGACAATCAGCCGCAGCGCTTCCCGCCTGCAGCTGCTTGCGGTTTTGACATCCTCCACTCCTATCAGGAATCCATCATGAAAAAACTGCTCGCTTTTATCGCCGCCGCCGGCTTCTCGCTGTCCGCTTTTGCCGCTCCAGAAGTCTATGTCATCGATGGCAGCCACACTTTCCCCCGTTTCGAGTACACCCACATGGGCTTCTCGACGCAGCAAAGCCGTTTCAATAACACCACCGGCAAGGTCACCCTGGACCGCGCAGCCAAGACGGGCGCCGTCGAAGTGCTGATTGACACCAAGTCCGTCGACACGGGTTCGACCCTGTTCAACTCGCACATCCAGGGCGAAGATTTCCTCGACACGGCCAAGTTCCCGGTCGCCACCTACAAGTCGACCAAGTTCAACTTCGACGGCGACAAGCTGGCCTCCGTCGACGGCAATTTGACCCTGAAAGGCGTGACCAAGCCAGTGACCCTGACCGTCACCTCGTTCACCTGCGCACCGCACCCGATGCTGAAGAAAGACGCTTGCGGCGCCAACGCCACGGCCAAGATCAAGCGCTCGGAATTCAACGCCGGCAAATATGCACCAGCTGTCAGCGATGACGTCACCCTGACCTTCGCCATCGAAGCCATCAAGCAGTAATCGTTGGCGGCAGGATGAAAAATGGCGGCGCACTTCGGTCCGCCGCCATTTTTTCGTCAAGGACAGGCCGGATTGCGCGCGTTCCGCGCTAATCCGGCCTGCTTCACTTTCAAGCCAGGTGATGCACCTGCTGCTGCCCATACACGGGAGTGTCCAGGCCCTCCATGCGCGCCTTCAGCTGCAGCGACAGGTATTGGGAATAGTGGCGCGACTGGTGCAGGTTACCGCCGTGGAACCACAGCGATTGCTGCTGC
This sequence comes from Janthinobacterium lividum, assembly GCF_011601275.1. GTDB lineage: Bacteria > Pseudomonadota > Gammaproteobacteria > Burkholderiales > Burkholderiaceae_D > Janthinobacterium > Janthinobacterium lividum_E. Next base: position 242,794 of record NZ_JAAOLY010000008.1, read on the forward strand.
GTGGGCTTCCACATATTGCGCTGTTCGCCTTCCCACGGACCCGGGTCCTTTGTCGTGGCGGAACCCAGTCCCCACACCTTGCCCACTTTATTCGCCACCTCGGGCGAGATCAGGTCGGCCGCCCAGCCATTCATGGAGCCGTAGCCGGTGGCGTAGACCACCAGGTCGGCCGGCAGTTCCGTGCCGTCCGACAGCACGATGGAATGGGCTTTCAATTCCTGCACGCCAACGCCGCTTTTCAGCTTGATCTTGCCCTCGGCGACCAGCTCCGAGGCGCCCACGTCGATGTAGTAGCCGGAGCCGCGGCGCAGGTATTTCATGAACAGGCCGGAATCGTCGTCGCCAAAGTCCAGCATGAAGCCCCGTTCTTCCAGGCGCGCATAAAAGTCCGCATCGCGCTCGCGGATGGCCTTGAAGACGGGCTTCTGGAAGTCGGCCAGGATCTTGTACGGAATCGAGGCGAACGTCAGGTCGGCCTTGGCCGTCGTCATCCCGGCTGCCAGCGCCCGTTCCGAGTACAGGTCGCCCAAGGCCAGGTCCATCAAGGAATCGGACTTGACGATGTGCGTCGACGAGCGCTGTACCATGGTCACGTCCACGCCCGCTTCCCACAGGGCGGCGCAGATATCGTGCGCGGAATTGTTCGCGCCGATGACGACCACCTTCTTGCCGACATAGGCGTCCGGCCCCGGATGCTGCGACGAGTGCTGCTGCTCGCCCTGAAACACGTCCATGCCTTTGAACTTCGGCATGTTCGCCTTGCCCGACATGCCCGTGGCCAGCACCAGCTGCTTCGGTTTCAGGGTGACGGCCTGGCCATCGCGCAGCACTTGCACCGTCCACTCGCCCGTGGCTTCGTCGAAGCTGGCCGATTCGCAGGAAGTCGAGCCCCAGTAATTGAGCTCCATCACCTTGGTGTACATTTCCAGCCAGTCGCCGACCTTGTCCTTCGGCGTGAAGACGGGCCAGTTGTCGGGGAAGGGGATGTACGGCATGTGGTCGTACCAGACGGGGTCGTGCAGGCACAGGGACTTGTAGCGCTTGCGCCAGCTGTCGCCGGGACGGGCGTTTTTCTCGATGATGATGGTGGGGACGTTCAGCTGGCGCAGCCGCGCACCGAGCGCGATGCCGCCCTGGCCGCCGCCGATGATGACGCAGTAGGGCTGGCGCGCGTAGCCCAGTTCCGCGGCCTCCTGTTCGCGATGCTCGAGCCAGCTGCTGCGATTCGTACGCGCGCCGTGTTCGGCGCCCATGGGCCGCCGGCCGCCCTTGGCTTCCTCAAAACCCTTCAATTCGCTCATGGTGGTGAGCAGGGTCCAGATCTTGCCGTCGCGGATGCGGATGAAGCCTGTGCCGCGCGCCACGTTCGTTTCCACCGTGATCCAGCTTTGCAGCACGCCGCCTGCCTCGCTGGCATGTTCGCCGTCGGCGATGCGGATGGAGACTGGCTGCACGGCGCCCAGTTGGGCGGCCAGCATGGCGGCGATCTGCTCGCGGCCTTCCAGGGTTTTCAGGTTCCAGGTAAACAGCACCAGGTCGCGCCAGTAGCCATCCTGTTCGAACAGTTGCGCGGCGCCCGTGCTGTCGCTGGCGCGGAGAAAGCCTTCGAGCTGCTCCAGGATGCCGGCCACGGCCAGGTCGTGCGGGTTGATATCGGTTTGCATCGTGTCTCCTCCAAGTCTGTTGACTTTATGATGGGATGCGGCTGTGTTGCCGCTGACGATGTTGTAACACTGGCGTTCTTGCGCCGCATTGCGCAGCGCAGCATGGCGACGATTGAGACGGAAGTCTCAGCGCGTTTGTCGCATCATTGCCGGTGCGGCGCCACGATGTGCAGCTGCTTGAGGCGCCGGTACAGGGTGGCGCGCGAGATGCCCAGCATGGCGGCCGCCTGCAGCGGGCGCCATTTGGCGGCGTTCATGGCGTGGACGATGCGCGTGCGTTCGGCCAGTTCCGGCGCCGTGTAGGCCACCACGTCTTGCGCGGCGGTGGCCTCGCGCATGGCGCGCGGACGCACCTTGGCCGGTCGCTGCGGCGCGCGCACGCGCGCGTGCAGCCAGGTGCTGCCGCCGGCCAGGCGCAAGGACAGCAGACTATGTGCCGCGCGCGCATCGAACAGCCGTTCGGCGCGCACTTCCAGCACCTCGGCGACGGGACGCGGCAGGCTGCCGAGGCCCACGATGACGTCGCGCGCGCAGCGGTTGGCGGCGACGATGTCGCCATGTTCGTCGATGGCGAGCAGCATTTCCGGCTGCACTTCCACGAAGTGGCGGTTGCGGTGCGCCAGCAGGATGCAGCAATGGCTGTAGGACTTGAGAAAAAAGCCGTCCTCGATCAGGGTCGCGCCTTGCCGCACCAGCTGCTTGACGAGGCGCTGGCTGTCGCGCGCGTCTGGTGAACTCAGGGCCGACGCATCGAGCACGCCGATCAAGTCGCCGTGCGGCGAAAAGATCGGTGCGGCGCTGCAGGTCAGGCCCGTGAACGCGGCGCGAAAATGGTCGGTCTTGTGCACGGTGATGGCTTCGTGGTCGAGCAGCACGGAGGCGATGCCGCACGTGCCTTCCTCTTCTTCCGACCAGCAGGAACCGGGGTACAGGCCCGCCTTCTTGAAATCCTTGCGCTGGTCCGTGTCGACCACGTAATCGATCGTCACGCCGCGCGCATTGGCGAGGATGACGCAGTAGCCCGCTTCGCGCACCATGGCGTGCAGGCGCGGCAGGCACTGTCCCGTGGAACGCAGAAAATCTTCCTCGGATTGCTGGATGGCGCGCAGCTCGGCGCCCGTCAGGATGCGCGGTCCCGTGGTCGAGGCGGGGTCGAGCCGGTAGTCGTCCAGCGAGCGCCGGTACGACGAGGCCAGCCTGGCCGTATCGGCCCCTGGATTGACGATGCGGCCGGCGATCAGGTCGCGCACGCGGTCGATATGGCTGGTCTGGCGGACGTAAGGCATGGCGCTCTCCAGTGTCTCGTGGCTGGTGTTGATGGTGTAGTTGTTTGTAGCACGAAGCGCGGGGCCACGCATCCTGCGCTGCAGCATGGCGCGTGCGTGAGACGTTTGTCTCAGCACGTGGCCCGCACGATACGATGCCGTAGGACAAGATAAAAAGTTTCTCTGTTAGCATTCATCGCATGAAGCGAGCGCCGTTGCCGGCGCCAGCCATAACAGGAGAAGACGCATGACGACACCACCACCAATCCGTCGCCTGGCCCTGGCCGCAACCTGCCTGGCGCTGGCCGCCGGCGCCCACGCGGCCGAGACGGGGGCAGCGCCGCTGTCAGCGGCCGCCAGCGATCCGGCCGCATTGCAATGGATGGTGGGCGCGCCGCCGCCGGCCGATAAAATCATCCGCTTCGACGATGGCAGTTATTTCAATTTTCCGCAGCTGCGCTGGAGCGTGTCGCACTTTCGCCAGCTGATGCCGACGGTGGACGTGGCGCGCGGCTTGAAAGCGCCCGTGCCCCTGCCGCGCGCGCTGCGCGGCGATATCGACAGCCTGCGCTTCACGCCCCTGGGTGCCACGGAAACGATGACCTGGGAGCAGTCGCTGGGCGCCAACTACACGGATGGCATCGTGGTGCTGCACCGGGGCCGCATCGTGTATGAGCGTTACCTGGGCGTCCTGAAGGAGGGCGGCCAGCACGGCGCGATGTCGGTGACAAAATCGGTCATGGGCACCCTCGGCGCGGCGCTGGTAGCCGAAGGCAAGCTCGATCCGAAGAAGACGGTGGCCGAGTATGTGCCCGAGCTGGCCAGTTCGGCGTTTGGCGACGCCACCGTGCGCCAGGTGCTCGACATGACCACGGGCCTGAAATTCAGCGAAGACTATGCCGATCCGAAAGCGGAAGTGTGGCAGCACGCGGCGGCCGGCAACCCGCTGCCCAAGCCGAAGGACTATACGGGGCCGCGCAGCTATTTCGAGTACCTGCAAACGGTGCGGCACGAGGGCCGGCATGGCGAGGCGTTCGGCTACCGCACGGTCAATTCCGACGTGCTGGGCTGGATCATTGCCCGCGTCACGGGGCAGAACGTCAACGACTACCTGTCCGAGCGTATCTGGCAAAAGCTGGGCGCCGAGCAGGACGCCTACATGAGCGTCGATTCGACCGGCACACCGTTTGCCGGTGGCGGCTTGAGCACGGGCTTGCGCGACCTGGCCCGTTTCGGCGAGATGCTGCGCAACGATGGGCGCTACAACGGCCAGCAAATCATCCCCAAAGCCGTTGTCGACGATATCCGCCGTGGCGGCGACAAGCAGCTGTTCGCCAAGGCTGGTTATGAGTTGCTCAAGGGCTGGAGCTACCGCGACATGTGGTGGGTCACGCATAACGACCATGGCGCCTACACGGCGCGTGGCGTGTACGGCCAGCGCATCTATGTCGATCCGAAGGCGGAAATGGTGATCGTGCGTTTTGCTTCCACGCCGACGGCGGCCAATGCGGCCAACGACCCGACCACCACGCCGGCCTTCGAAGCGCTGGGCAAGCTGCTGCTGGCCAAGCCGAAGTAAGGTGCCAGGCGGGCCCGTGCCAGCCGTGCGGCCGAACGGGCTCAACTGCAATACACTATCCTTTTGTCATTATTCGTTGCCTGGATTGCAATTCAGGCATCGCATGCAAGGGGAGCCGCCGTGGAAACCAGCCAGCCAGAACACCCGCGCCCGCCGTTCTGGCGGCGCCTGCTGTGGCCCGTCGCCCAGCTGGGCTCGGCCTTCAAGCTGACGGGCACGCATCTGCTGCACCACGTGATCGGCGCCAGCCTGATCGCCGCGCTGATGCTGGCGTTGGAAGGATTTCACGTGCTCGAATGGCTCGATGCGGCCATGCTGCGCGCCAGCGCGGAACAGGGGCAATTGCTGGACCGGGGCAAGGACCCGGGCGCCGCCTACCGGCCCGGCATCATCGAAATCGACCAGCCCGCGTTTGAACAGGTTTTCGACGAGCGCGAGCCGCTGGAACGCACGCGCCTGGAGCAATTGATCGCCAGCGCCGCCGCGCGCGGCAGCAAGGTGCTGGCCATCGACCTGGACCTGGCGCCAGCCGTGTACGAACAGCACAAGGACGGCGAGCGGCCACTGGACCGCTTGCTGGACCAGTTGGCCGCGCATGGCCGGCAACTGGTGCTGATCCTGCCCGAGCAATCTGACCAGAACGCGAATCTGCCGTGGATACGCGCGCGCTGCGCGGCCGGCATCCACTTTGCCAGCCCGCGTATCCGCGAACGCATGGGCGCCGTCACGCGCATCGAGCTGAAAAGTCCCGTGCTGGCGGCCGTGGCCTTCGAGCTGGCGCATGGCGCCGACGAACAGGAACACAAGCAGCCGATGCCGGCCGCCCTGTCCGAGCAGAAGGAAGTCGTGGCGCTGGCCGGCCGCGTGTGCCAGCTGGCGCGGCGCACGGGCAGCGAAAAGGAGCTGGCGCGCTGGGCGTTCGAACCCGTCATCCATGGCGACGCCAAGGCGGCGGCCGAACAGAACGCCGTCACCGCGCCGTTTCACCCGGCCGCCGTGGCGCCGGCATTCCTGAACCCCACACGCACGCGCGTCAAACTGATCGACGGCCAGGCCGGCGTGGATGCCGGGGCGCTGCGCAAGAACGTCGTGTATATCGGCAGCACGTATGATGTGCGCGACCGCTATACGACGGCCGAAGGCGAGCAGGCCGGCCTGCACCTGCACGCGGCCGCCCACACGTCGCTGGGCATCGGCACGGCCGACGTCAATAAATATGCGGTGTTCGTGGCCGACATCGTCATCGGCGTGCTGCTGGGCTGCCTGTTCGGCGGCCTGTGGACCCTGTACGGCCGCGCCGAACTGGCCATCGATCGGCGCATGGAAGACCACGATTTCAGCCGTTTGCACCGCATGGGGACATTGGCGGAATTCTATGGCATCCGTTTGATGCTGGTGCTGGTCTGGGCCTCGCCGTTTGCCATCGGCGCGCTAGCCATTTATTTGTCGCGCGGCTTGCTCGAGCAAGGCTGGTGGGTCAATCCCGGCCCGCTTATTGCCGGCATGTTCCTGCACGCGATGTCGCTGCGCGACGAAGCCCATCACCCGCACGAGGAAGTGCCGGGCCTGTCCGTGTGGGCCCAGCTGCGCCGCACGCACCCGGGCATCGTGCTGGTGCAGGCGCCGCTGGCGGCGCTGCTGTTGATCGTCGCCCTGATCTAGCGCAAACCGTGGCGCCGCAGCGGCGCTAAACTGGGCGCCTTTTTCAATTGCAGGAGGATGCCATGCTGAGCGGAGGATGTTTATGCGGCGACGTGCGCTACGAAGCGGGCATGGGCGCTTTTCATGAAACGGCCTGCCATTGCTCGATGTGCCGCCGCGCGTCGGGCGCGCCGTTTGTCACCTGGTTCAGCGTGCCGAGGGCGAACTTTCGCTGGCTGCGGGGCGAGGCCACGCCATATGCATCCAGCGAACACTGCACGCGCAGTTTTTGTCCCCGCTGCGGCACCCAGCTGACGTTCGAGGATGAGCGCGACCCGGACGAGGTCGGGTTGACCACCGGAAGCCTGGACGACCCGGAACAACTGCCGCCGCGCAGCCATATCTATACGGACACGCAACTGGAGTGGGTGAAATTGGCCGATGGCTTGCCGCGGTATCGTGGGGCGCGTAGCGAGGGATAATTACCCGATCAGCTTCAACCCCGGCGGTAGCGCTTCGCCCAGCATGCGTTTGGTATTCGCTTCGTCCAGCTGCGTCACTTCGCTGACCATGGCCTGCCACAGGGGCGGGGCGCCGACGGCTTTCAGGCGCGCCAGCACCGTGGCGCGCAAGTCGTCGTCGATGTCGCGCGAGCGGTCACCCGTCATGCGCGCCAGGTGGGTGGCGGCGAAGGCGGCCGGTTCCGTCTTTTTCCAGTCCAGCGCCAGCAGCACGGCCAGCCAGCCGGCCACGGTGGCGCGGTCGACCACTTCGTGCGCGCTGCCGTGGAAGGGTTGGCGCGCGCCGACCCTGGCCAGCGCCCATAAGGTATTCGTGTCCGCTGCCTCGCCCTTTTTACTGGCCTTGTCCAGGCGTTGCAGCAGCCAGGCGCCCACTTCGGCCTTGTAGGCGCCGGGAATGCGCTCGAGCGACGCGCCCAGACGCAGCATGTCGTCGTCGCTGCCGCCCACGAGGGTGACGGGGCGGCTGCCGCGCTGGGCCGCGTCCGCTTGCAGGTTGAAGGCGAAGTCGTCGAGCAGGCGCAATTGCTGCTCCGAATTCAATCCGCCCGTCACCCTGCGCCACAAAGTCCACCATTCGGCGCACACCTGGTTGTCTTTGTGGTGCTGCACGCCCGCGTCGAACAGGGCCCACAGCTGCTCGATGCGCCATGGATCGAGCGCATCGCCATAGCCGGGACGCAAACAGTAGCCGGCCAGGTTCAACCACACCCGCTCATGCTCGGCGGAGCGGCGCCGGCCGCGCGCGCGCAGCAGCAGGGCGTCGAACAGCTGGCGCAGCAGGGGAGTCTCCCAGCTTTCGCGTCCGCCCAGGCCCCGTTCCAGGTGCAGGCGCAGCTGGCGTACTTCCTTGGTGTCGACCTTTTGCGCCTTGCCGCCGAAGATGCGCTCGATCTTTTCGATGGCTTCTTTCACGCGCGGCGACACGCTGGACGTTTCGGCCTGCGTTTCGTCTTCGCCCCGCAACTGGAATTCCAGCAGCCAGCGCGCGCTGGCGTCGGCTTCGCCCACGCAATGCACTTCCAAAGTCCCGACTTCCGTCATGACGGTTGCCAGCTGCACGGTGATCTCTCGCTTGTCGCCGCTTTCCGCTTGCAGCACGCTGGCCAGCGGCGGCAGGCGCAAGTATTCGCCGGCGTCCAGGTCGACGATCTCGCCCAGCTGCGGCGGCGTGCCCGCTTCCGCGAGGGAGGTGGCCAGGTGGAAGCGCACGGGCCGGCCCAGGCGCAGCGCGAACAGCCGCTTCGTCAGGCGGATTTCTTCGCCGCTGGCGCTGCCACGGGGCAGGATGCACACGGCGCGGTGGTCCTTGCCCGCTTCGCCCAGCACGAGGAAATAACTGCGCGGCGAGCCGCCGCCGATGCGCGGCGCCTGGCCACGGCGGGCCAGCGCGTAGGCGACGGCGCCACGGGCCACGGCCACGTCGGGATTATCGTTATGCAGAATGGTGAGTGGAGCACTGCGCCAGTGCGCCAGAGTCTCGGCCAGGCGGCGCGCCAGCGCGTCGGCGCGGAACACGCCGCCGTTCAGCAGCAGGGTGTCGGGCAGTGCGCCCTGATGCTGCTGCAGAAAGCTGGCCAGGTGGCGCGTGATGGCCGCGTCCTGCGCATACGGCAGGCCGAATTCGACGATGCCGGCGCGGCCTTTTTTCGCTGTCTCGGTGAGTTCCACCTTCGGAAAGAAGCCGTCGACTACCATGGCCGCCACTTCCTCGCGCGTGACGTCGGCGGAACGGCTGCCACCGATCAAACGCGATCCCGCGCCCAGCAGGGTGACGGTGGCGCTATCTGGTGCGTCGTGCGACAGCAGCAGTTCCTTGGCGGCGCGGCAGCGTTCCATCAGCTGCGACAAGCGCGCGGCCGAGAGTTTCATGCCGCCTTCGACACCGGCCGCCATGCGCGTTTCCACCAGGTGGGCCAGCGCCAGGTCCATATTGTCGCCGCCGAGTATCAAATGGTTGCCTACGCTGCTGCGCGTGAGTTGCGGTTCGCCATCGTCATCGAAGGCGACGTCGATCAGGCTGAAATCGGTGGTGCCGCCGCCCACGTCGCAGACCAGAATGCGGCGCGTGTCGGCCAGGTCCTCACGCAGGGTGGCGCGCCGGCGCTGCAGGTAATCATAAAAGGCCGCTTGCGGTTCTTCCACCAACCGCAAGGTGGGCAAGCCCGCCATGCGCGCCGATGCCAATGTGAGTGCGCGCGCACCCTCGTCGAACGAGGCGGGGATGGTCAGCACCAGTTCCTGCTCTTCCAGGGGAGCCTGCGGAAAGCGGTGATTCCACGCGGCGCGCACGTAGGCCAGGTAGCTGGCGCTGGCCGCCACGGGCGAGACCTTGGCCACATCTCTATCGGCGCCCCACGGCAGGATGGGCGCCTGGCGATCCACATTCGCATGCGACAGCCAGCTCTTTGCGCTGGAAACGAGCCGGCCCGGTACCTGGGCGCCCAATTGGCGCGCCAGGGCGCCCAGCACGGCAGATTCCACGCCAGCGACGTCCTGCTGCGGCCACGGCAGCTGCAAGTCGCCCGCCGCCAGTTCACCGGCGGCAGGGTGGTAGCGCAGCGAGGGCAGCAGGGGGCGTGCGCCCACTTCGCCGGGAGCGACCAGCTGCTCGATGGCGAACAGCTGTATGCCTGCCTGCGTATTGGTAGCATCTGCATAGGCCACCACCGTGTTGGTGGTGCCCAGGTCGATGCCGACCAGGAAGGCCGGCTTGCCCGCAGCGCAGCGCATGCTTATTGCTGCGGCGTGCCGCGCACGTCGAATTCCACTTTCCAGCGCTCGGCGCCGTCAGGGGAAACGGCCAGCAGTTCCAGGGTGCCCGCTTCCGTCACACGCGCATGCAGCTTGACCTGCACCACGTCGCCGGCCGAGCGGCCTTCGGCGGACAAGGTCGCCTGGATCTCGCTCAGTTCCTGCAATTCGTCGGGACCCCAGAAGTCGAGCAGGTCGCCGATCTGGTCGTTACGGCGCGTGGACGAGGCGAAGAAGCGGAAGTGCACGGGTTCGCCCACGACGAGGCCGAATTGCTGGCCCGGCAGTTCCAGTTCGCTGCCTTCTTCCATGCCGAACGGCGCCACGCACAGGGCCTGGATCGGCGGTTCCATGCCGGGGATGGCCGGCATGGCCGATTCGATGGCGACATAGAAGGCGCTGGCCGTGCCGCCGCGGATGCGCACGCCATGGCCGCGTCGCACGTAGCTGTAGTAGGCGGCGCCACGGGCCACGGCCAGGTCCAGGTCGGCCCCGGCCAGCATGCGCGCCGGCTCCGCGCCTTCCATGTACAGCCAGTCGTTGACGGTCGCCATGATGCGCTGGACCAGCAAGTCGGACTTGAAGACGCCGCCGTTGAACAGCACGGCCGTCGGGTGCAAAAAGCTGGCGCCGTCCGCCTGGCGGCCGGCAAAGCCTTCCAGTTCGCTGGTCGCCGCCACTTGCCGGCCCAGGAAGGCGGCCAGGTGGCGCGTGATGGCCGCGTCTTGCGCATACGGCAAGCCCAGTTGCGTCAGGCCGGCGCGCGTGCGCACTGTCGGGCGGCTCGACGCTTCCACCTGCGGGAAGAAGCCGTCGAGGATGAAGGTGGACACCTCCGCGCGCGTCAGTTCCGTGCGGATCGAGCCGCCGATCAGTTTCGAGCCGCGGCTCGGCACGACGATGGGCGCCACATCGAGGCCGCTGTCGGCCAACAGGCTTTCCTTGGCGCTGCGGCAGCCATAGGTCAGCGCGCGCATTTGCCAGGCGTCGAGGGCGGTGCCGTTGGCGGCCAGCTTGCGTGCCACCAGGTGAGCCAGCGCCAGGTCCATATTGTCGCCGCCCAGCAGGATGTGTTCGCCGACTGCCACGCGATGCGGTTCCAGCACGCCGTCGCGCTCGAGCACGGCGATCAGCGAAAAGTCGCTGGTGCCGCCGCCCACGTCGACGACCAAAATGATGTCGCCCGGCTTGACTTCCTTGCGCCAGCGTCCTTCGCTTGTCTGGATCCAGCTGTACAGGGCCGCTTGCGGCTCTTCCAGCAAGGTCAATGAGGAATAGCCGGCCGCCTGCGCCGCTTCCATCGTCAGCTCGCGCGCGGCCGGATCGAACGAGGCGGGAATCGTCACCGTGATTTCCTGCTCGGCGAACGGCGCTTGCGGGTGGGCGTTGTCCCAGGCCTGGCGCAAATGCGTCAGGTAGCGCGTGGCGGCCGTAATCGGCGAGATGCGCGCCACTTCCGCCGGCGCATCGTTCGGCAGGATGGCCGCGCGGCGGTCCACGCCAGGGTGGCACAGCCAGCTTTTCGCGCTCGATACCAGACGGATAGGCGTGGTGGCGCCGCGGCTGCGGGCCATTTCGCCGACGACGAACGGTGCTTCGGCTTCCTCGCTGACCCAGGGCAGGGCCAGGTCGCCCGCCGCCACTTCGTCGCCGTGCGGCAGGTACACGAACGATGGCAGCAAGGAGAGTTCTTCGACGGTGCCCGGCGCCGACAGTTGCGGCACTTTCAGCACGCCGTGGCTGGACTGTTCGCCGTCGCTCTCGACGAGGTTCACATACGACAGGGCGCTGTGCGTGGTGCCCAGGTCGATGCCGATGGCGTAGCGTGGGGCATTGTTCGTTGTGTCGTTCACAGTTCCACCTCGGCCGGTGCCAGGATGGCCGCGTCGTGCTGCTCGCTCAGTTTCGGCAGGCGCACGCTGGAGGCGCGCCAGCCGCGGTGACTCAAGGTGCCCGTGAATGGGGCCGAGCCGACCACGTTGCCCGTCAGGCGTACTTGCGCGGAATCGAAACCTTCCTGCAGGACGATGCGGCTGCCCTCGGCTTCCTGGCGCACGGCGTCGATGGTGAAGTATTCGCGCATGACCTTGGCGCAGCCTTCATGCACGACGCGGGCGGCCGCGCCGATGTCGGCATCGGCATGGCTGCCCAGGTTTTCCTGGGTAAAGTCGATCAGGCGCGCTTCGCGTTGCAGCAGGGCCAGCAATTGCAGGGCGGCGTCCGGCGTCGCTTCTTTCAAGATGACGGGCGCGGCCGCCGGTGTCGGCACGGGGGCCGGCGCCGGTGCTGCTGGCGCGACGGGAGCGGCCTCGGGCAGGGACAGCTTTTCCACGCGGGCCGCATAGGCGGCGTCCGACAGGGTGCTGAAGAAGGCGCCGAAAGCCAGCGGGACTCTGCGCCAGAACGATGGATGGGACGATGAAGTGCTCATAGGGAACTCGTTTCTCTGATCTGTAGGGAGGCGTCGGCGGCGCGCCGTATGGCGGGGCCGCTTCGCAGGGTAGTGCCTGGGCCGGGCCTATCGGGCCGGCTGCGTTTGCCCGCATGATACCAGCTACCGGGCCGGCGCCAAAGTCGCCGCCCCCGGTGCAGCGAGCCTGACACGTGGATTTTCTTTGTTCCTGCGCAAAGAAACGGTGAATGTTGAGCCGCTTCGACTAAAATCGCGCATTATCTTTTCGCATTGCCTTTATGCCATGTCTACCGACTTTTCCCCCGACTTTTCCATATATCTAGCCAGCAGCCCGTACATCGACAGCGACCATCCGGCCGTGCGCGCCAAGGCGGCCGCACTAGCGGCAGGCGCGGTGGGCGACGCCGCCATCGCGGGCCGCTGCTTTGCCTTCGTGCGCGACGAGGTGGCCCACAGCTGGGATTACAAGCGCAATCCCGTCACCTGCCGCGCTTCCGACGTGTTGCAGCACGGTACGGGCTATTGCTATGCGAAGAGCCATCTGCTGGCCGCGCTGCTGCGCGCCAACGGCATTCCTGCCGGCCTGTGCTACCAGCGCCTAGCTGTGGGGGAAGCGGGCCCGCCGTTTTGCCTGCATGGCTTGAACGCCGTGTATCTACAGGACTTTGGCTGGTACCGTATCGATGCGCGCGGCAACAAGCCCGGCGTCGATGCGGCCTTTGTGCCGCCACGCGAGCAACTGGCCTTTCCCGTGCTGGCGCCCGAGGAACGCGACTTGCCGGAAATCTGGGCGGAGCCTTTGCCGCAGGTGGTGGCATTGCTGACCGGCCATGCGACAGTGCAGGACGTGGCGGCGAACTTGCCCGATATCACATTGCTGCCGCTGCAAAAATAATCCAGGAAAGAAATCATGAAAAAAGTGTATGCGGGTCTGATCGGCCTGATGCTGCTGGCCGGTTGCGGCGGCAAGGGCGAGAGCGGCGGGCAATCGAGCGCCGCGCGCCTCGATGGCAAGGAAAAGGGCAGCGAGTTTCTTGCCTATGAACATAATGTCGGCGTCGATACGCGCGAGGCGCAAGTGCGGCCCCTGTATGAAAAAGTGGTCGCCGCCTGCAAGGCCGATACGGAAAACGGCTGCTTGCTGCTCGATTCCAGCCTCGACAGTGGCCGTTACGTGCATGCGCGCATCAGCATGCGCGCCAAGCCGGCCGGCATCAAGAAGCTCGTCGCGCTGGTTTCGGCCGAAGGCGACGTTACCAGCCAGGGGACCAAGGTGGAAGACCTGGGCCGACCTGTGCTCGACAGCAAGAAGCGCCTGGAGATGCTCAAACAGTACCAGGCGCAATTGCAGGACCTGGAAAAACGCTCGGGCACGAACGTCGACGCCCTCATCAAGGTGACCAAGGAACTGGCCACCGTGCAAGTGGAACTGGAGCAGGCGACAGCGGCCAACGCGCTGTTGATGCAGCGCATCGATACGGACTTGCTGAACGTGGCCATCAGCGCCGAAGGCAAGCAATCGTTCTGGACGCCCGTCAAGCGGTCCCTGGGCAATTTTACGGACAACCTGTCGGAAGGCGTGGCCAACGCCATCACGGCCATGGCGTACATCCTGCCGTGGCTGATCGCTTTCGTGCTGCTGTTCCCGCTGGGTCGCAAGGGCTGGCGTCGTTTGCGCGGCATCAAGCGCTAGGCGCGCGCCGCAGACGTGAACAGGGCCTGCGCGCGGCAGGCCCTGGAGCGGCGTTACATGCTTGCCGCAGCTTGATCAAGCGCGATGGTTCGACGTGTTGGCAGACACGACTTCGGCCGCTTTTTTCGGACGTTTCTTGATATTGCTGCCGGTACTGCCTTCATCGTCGACCTTGACCTGGCTCGTGCTGACGCCACCCGCCGGGGCCGTAGGTGCGGCGCATGCGCTCAACAGCAACAGGGCGCATACGCCCGCGATCATATTTTTCATGAGTGAACTACCTAAGTAAGTGAAGTAAAGGGAAAGAAGCAAGTACCACGCTGATTTCATGTTTACTTACGCCGCCAGGCAATGCGACGCAAGAGAGTCATATCTTAGTGCGCTTATCAAGAAAGCTCAATTAGTTTTTAGCTAATTCCGGATTCCCCAGGAAGTGGCGCTGCTGCACCAAAACGGTGGGCCGCGCGCCGCCCTGTCGCCCCGTCCCCGCCACTCCAGGGCAATGTGCCTGGCATGCATTCTGCTTTAACAACATCGCAGACCCAGCTCGACCCCCACGAACCCTACACAGGAGTCCCCATGTCACGACGCATCATCCTGAAAGCGGCCGCCGCCGGCGCACTGGCCCTGGCCACGTCCATCACCATGCAGGCAGCCTTGGCCGCCGATACGATCAAGGTGGGCATTTTGCATTCCCTGTCAGGCACCATGGCCATTTCCGAAACGTCGCTGAAAGACGTGGCCTTGATGACGATCGCCGAGATCAATGCCAAGGGGGGCGTGCTGGGCAAGAAGCTGGAAGCCGTCGTCGTCGACCCGGCGTCGAACTGGCCTTTGTTTGCGGAAAAAGCGCGCCAGCTGGTGGCGCAGGATAAAGTGGCTGTCGTGTTCGGCTGCTGGACATCCGTGTCGCGCAAGTCGGTCTTGCCCGTATTCAAGGAACTCAACAGCCTGTTGTTTTACCCGGTGCAATACGAGGGCGAGGAACTGGAAAAGAACGTGTTTTATACGGGCGCCGCACCGAACCAGCAGGCCATTCCCGCCGTCGAATACCTGATGAGCAAGGATGGCGGCGGTGCCAAGCGCTTCGTGCTGCTGGGCACGGATTACGTGTATCCGCGCACCACCAACAAGATCCTGCGCGCCTTCCTGAAAAGCAAGGGTGTCAAGGATAGCGATATCAGCGAGGTCTACACGCCGTTCGGCCATGCCGACTATCAAACCATCGTCGCCAACATCAAGAAGTTTTCCACGGGCGGCAAGACGGCCGTCATTTCCACCATCAATGGCGATTCGAACGTGCCGTTCTATAAGGAACTGGGCAATGCCGGCTTGAAAGCCACGGACGTGCCCGTCGTCGCGTTTTCCGTGGGCGAGGAAGAGTTGCGCGGCATTGATACCAAGCCCTTGCTTGGCCACCTGGCGGCGTGGAATTATTTCGAGTCCGTCAAGAACCCCGTGAATACGGCCTTCATCAAGCAGTGGAAGGCGTACGCCGTGGCGCAAAAGCTGCCGAACGCGGGTTCGGTGGTGACGAACGATCCGATGGAAGCGACCTATGTCGGCATCCACATGTGGGCGCAAGCCGTGGAAAAAGCCAAGTCGACTGACACGGACAAGGTGATCGCCGCCATGGCCGGCCAGAGCGTGAAAGCGCCATCGGGCTTCACCCTGACCATGGACGCCACCAATCACCATTTGCACAAGCCCGTGATGATCGGCGAGATCAAGGCCGATGGGCAATTCAATGTCGTGTGGAAAACCAAGGAACCGATCCGCGCCCAGCCGTGGAGCCCGTATATCAAGGGGAATGAGGGCAAGCAGAAGTTGTAGGCGTCGCGGTTTTATTAAACCCCAGAGGCAAAGGACTGGGGTCGGACCCTGAGGGGCCGACCCCGGCATCTGTTCGGGGTTCAACGCTTCTCGTGGTGCTCTTACCAGGAACTTACAATGCAGCTCTTCCCCAAACTGCTGGTCCTCGCCTGCCTGTTTTTATCCTCGCTCGCGCAGGCCGCCATTCCCTCCGACCTGCTCAAGCCCCTGTCCGGCGACGACCCCGACACCAGGGTCGCGGCAGTCGCCCAGATCGCCGCCCTGGCCACGCCCGAGGCCGCCCGTGTGCTGCAAGCCTTGCAGGACGATCAGTTATATGCCGCGCCCGACGGCAAGGTCTACATCGTCGACGGTGAACAGGCGTATGACCCCGCAAGAGGCAAGAGCGTGCCGCTGCCGGACGGCATCGATGGCGTCATGGTCAACAACCGCTTGCGCTCGGCCGTGGCGGGCGCTCTCTCGGGGCTGAAACTGCTGGCGCCCGAGCGGAGCACGCGCCTGGCTGCCGCGCAGGCGCTGCAGCAATCCGTCGATCCGGCGCAGCTGCCCCTGATCCACAAAGCGCTGGCGCAAGAGAGCGATGCCGAGATCCAGCAGATATTGCAAGTGCTGATCGCCAGCGCCAACCTGCATGCGCCGGACGCCGCCACGCGCAAGCAGGCCGTGCAGGACCTGGCGGACAGCAGCGATGCCCGGCTGCTGCCCGTGCTGCAAGCCATGGTGGACAAGGGAGGCGAGCCGGACGAGGCCGTGCAACTGGCCGCCATCGACACCATGGGTCAGATCAAGGGACGAGTAGCGCGCATGGAATTCGCCGGCAATGTGTTTTACGGCATTTCGCTGGGCAGTGTGCTGCTGCTGGCCGCCTTGGGGCTGGCCATCACCTTCGGCTTGATGGGCATCATCAATATGGCGCATGGCGAATTGCTGATGATAGGCGCTTACACGACCTATCTGTGCCAGCTGTTTTTCCGCACCTATTTGCCTGGCCTGCAGGAGGCGTATCTGCTGGCCGCCTTGCCGGCCGCCTTTCTCGTCGCGGGACTGGTGGGCGTGGCGCTTGAGCGCACGGTCATCCGCTGGCTGTACGGGCGGCCGCTGGAAACCCTGCTGGCCACCTGGGGCATCAGCCTGATCCTCATGCAGACGGTGCGCACGATCTTCGGCGCGCAAAACGTGGAAGTGGCCAATCCCGCCTGGATGTCGGGCGGCGTCACCGTGCTGGGTGGCCTCGTGCTGCCGTACAACCGCCTGGCCATCATCGGCTTTGCCTTTGTTGTCGTGATGGCCGTGTGGCTGATTCTCAACAAGACGCGGCTGGGCCTGTTCGTGCGGGCCGTCACGCAAAACCGCCGCATGGCCGATTGCGTGGGCGTGGCCACGGGCAAGGTCGATATGCTCACTTTCGGCCTCGGTTCCGGCATCGCGGGGCTGGGCGGCGTGGCCCTGTCACAGCTGGGCAATGTGGGGCCGGACTTGGGCCAAAGCTACATCGTCGATTCCTTCATGGTGGTGGTGCTGGGCGGCGTGGGCCAGCTGGCCGGCACCGTGATCGCCGCGCTGGGCCTGGGCGAAGTCAACAAATTCCTCGAACCGGTGGCGGGCGCCGTGCTGGCGAAGATCGCCATTCTCGTGTTCATCATCATTTTCATCCAGCGCCGGCCGCAGGGCCTGTTTGCCATGAAGGGACGCAGCGTCGAATGACTACCTCCTATCCGATAAAGCAGGGCCTGTTCACGCGGCCCGTCTGGCTGGCGATCGCCGCATGCACGGTGCTGGCGGCGCTGTTGCCGATTTTCAACCTGGCGTTTGCCGAAGGCCATGCCTTGCACGTGTCCGCTTACACGGTGGCGCTGGTGGGCAAGTTCATGTGCTATGCGCTGGCCGCGCTGGCGCTGGACCTCGTCTGGGGCTACACGGGCATCTTGTCCCTGGGCCACGGCGTGTTCTTTGCGCTGGGTGCGTATGCGCACGGCATGTATCTGATGCGCGCCATCGGCGAGCAGGGCCAGTACCACAGCAGTTTGCCCGACTTTATGGTCTTTCTCGACTGGAAAACCTACCCGTGGTACTGGGCGTTTACGGAACATTTCTGGTACTGCATGGCCCTCGTCGTGCTGGTGCCGGGCGTGCTGGCGTTTGTCTTTGGTTACTTTGCATTCCGCTCGCGCATCAAGGGCGTGTATTTTTCCATCATCACGCAGGCGATGACGTATGCCTTCATGCTCTTGTTCTTCCGCAATGACACCGGCTTTGGCGGCAACAACGGTTTCACGGACTTCAAGACCATCCTCGGCCATGACATCACGGCGCCCGCCACCCGGGCCGTGCTGTTCCTGCTGACCCTGGCCCTCCTGCTGGCTGCACTGGTGGGCGCGCGCGCCATCGTCCGCTCGAAGTTGGGCAGGGTGCTGCAGGGCGTGCGCGACAGCGAGGCGCGCTTGATGTTCCTCGGCTACAACCCGCTGTGGTTCAAGCTGTTCGTCTGGACCTTGTCGGCCGTGCTGTGCGGCATCGCTGGCGCCCTGTACGTGCCGCAAGTGGGCATCATCAACCCGTCCGAAATGTCGCCGGCGAACTCCATCGAGATGGTCGTATGGGTGGCAGTTGGTGGGCGGGGCACCCTGATCGGCCCCATCCTGGGCGCCTTCACCGTCAACGGCTTGAAAAGCTGGTTCACGGCCGCCTTGCCGGAACTGTGGCTCTTCGCGCTGGGCTTGCTGTTCATCGTCGTCACCCTGTTCATGCAGCAAGGCATGCTTGGTGTGTTGAACAAGCTCAAACGCAAGAAAACGGCTGTCGTGGCAGAGGAGGCCGCATGAGCATCCGCATGTTGCCCGGCATGGCCGGCACGGAAACGGGCGCCAGCTATTCGCGCGTGAAAGGCGAGGGCGTCGATACGACGCATGGCGCCATTTTGTATCTGGAAGACATCAGCGTGTCGTTCGACGGCTTCAAGGCCATCAACAAGCTCAGTCTCGACATTTCCGTGGGCGAGTTGCGCTGCATCATCGGCCCGAACGGCGCGGGCAAGACGACGATGATGGATGTGATCACCGGCAAGACGCGGCCCACGTCCGGCACGGCCTGGTTTGGCCAGACCATGAATCTGGCCACCATGACGGAAGCGCAGATTGCCCACGCGGGTATCGGCCGCAAGTTCCAGCGTCCCACCGTGTTCGAGCAGCACACGGTGTTCGACAACCTGGAACTGGCCATGAAGACGGACAAGCGCGTGGCGCCCACCTTGTTTGCGCGCCTGACGTCCGAACAGGCAGGCAAGATCGAAGCGATATTGCGCTTGATACGCCTCAACGGCCAGGAAGCGCGGCCAGCCGGCTTGCTGTCGCACGGGCAAAAGCAGTGGCTGGAAATCGGCATGCTGCTGATGCAGGAGCCGCAACTGATTCTATTGGATGAACCCGTGGCCGGCATGTCGGATGCGGAAACGGCGCGCACGGCGGAATTGCTCAATGAATTGCGCGGCAAGCATTCGATCATGGTGGTCGAGCACGACATGGGTTTTGTGACGGAAATTGCCCAGCAAGGCATCGTTACCGTGCTGCATGAAGGGTCCGTGCTGGCGCAGGGCCGCATGGACGAGGTGCAAGCCGACGAGCGCGTCATCGAAGTCTATCTGGGAAGGTAACCATGCTGGAAGTCGAACAATTGAATCAATACTATGGCTCCTCGCACACCTTGCGCGGCATCAACCTGTCGGCGCGCAAGGGCGAATGCCTGGCCTTGCTGGGACGCAATGGCGTGGGCAAGACGACCCTGTTGAAATGCCTGATGGGCGTGCTGCCCGTGGCGCAGGGCAAGGTGGTGTTCCAGGGCCGCGACATCACGAAACTGACGCCGCATGCGCGCGCCAGGCTGGGTATCGCCTATGTGCCGCAGGGGCGCGACATCTTTGCGCGCCTGACGGTCGAGGAAAACTTGCTGATGGGTATGGCGGGCAAGCGGGGCAGGCAGGCTTCGCGCATCGATCCCCACGTGTATGAACTGTTCCCGGTATTAAAGGAGATGCTGCAGCGGCGTGGCGGCGATTTGTCCGGTGGGCAACAGCAGCAACTGGCCATCGCCCGCGCCCTGCTGGCCGAGCCGCAGCTGATCATCTTCGATGAGCCGACGGAAGGCATCCAGCCCTCCGTCATCAAGGATATCGGCAGGGTCATTTCCCTGCTGAAGCAGCGGGGCGACATGGCCATCGTGCTGTGCGAACAGTATTTCGATTTTGCCCGCGAGCTCGCCGACGAATTCATCGTCCTCTCGCGCGGCAGCGTGGTGGCCAGGGGCAAGGCGGAACAGATGGATGGCGAGGACGTGAAGCGGCACCTGGCCGTGTGAGGTCAGACGAGCTGGAACCAGCCCAGCACGGCCCCTGCCGCCAGCAGCCACAATAAATGGATCTTCGTGCGCCAGATGATGAGGCCGGCCACGATGGACAAGCTCCACAGGGGCCAGTCGGTGCGGATGTCGTGGTTGGCGCCGCCCAAAATCATGCCCGTGGAAATCAGAAGGGCGACGACGATGGGCGCCATGCCTTGCTTGAAGGCGCGCACGGGGAGCAGGTCGCGGTTGCGGTAGCCCCACTGGGCCGCCACGTAGGTAAGTGTGGTGCTGGGCAGCATGATGCCCACCATCGTGATGAACACGCCCAGGTAGGCGGCCGTGTAGCTGCCCGCGTTCATGCCCACGTTCCAGCCCATCAGGGCAACGAACAGCACGTTCGGGCCGGGCGCGGCCTGGGCGATGGCGATCGACTCATTGAATTGCGCCTGCGTCAGCCAGCCGTGCTGCTCGACGAGGAAGCGGTGCATTTCGGAAGTGGTGGAAATGGCGCCGCCGATCGACATCAGCGACAGCATCAGGTAGTGGCCGAACAGGTTCAGCCAGTCGCCCGTGCTCAACACCAGTTGCAAGGGCGGATTCATGTGGACAGCTTTCGATAGGTGAGCAGGCAGCCGATGCCTCCCAGGCCCAGCAGGATGTACAGCAGGGGCCAGCGGAAGATCGCCACCATCAGCACGCCCAGCACGGTGATGGACAAGGTCAGCCACAAGGGCAGCGGATGCTTGGTCAGCGCGGTCGCCAGTTTCACGCCCGTGGCGGCGATCATGCCGGCCGACACGGCCGCCATGCCGCGCAAGGCGCCCGCCATCTGCGGATTGTCGCCAAAGCGCGTGTACAGCACGCCCAGCACGAGCACGATGACGAGGGGCGCGGCCAGCATGCCGGCCAGCGCCGTCAGCGCGCCTTTCAAGCCGAAATAGCGCCCGCCCACCATCAGGGACAGGTTGACGACATTCGGCCCGGGCATGATTTGCGCCACGGCCCAGTCTTCCAGGAATTCTTCCTGCGTCAGCCAGCGCTTGCGCTCGACCATCTCACGCTGGATCACGGCCAGCACGCCGCCAAAGCCTTGCAGGGCCAGCCAGGTGAACGAGAAGAACAGGTCTGCAAGCGAAGCCGGCTGTGGACGGGGCAGGTCGGGCGGAAGGGTGGAAGGTGCGGACATGGCTGATTATCGCCGTGCCTGCTTCGCCTTGTCCATGCTTATGTCCGTACTTGTTCCCCTTGCCCTTGTCCAGGCATGACTCAGCCCCCGCCTATGCCGGCAATGACCACGCCCGTGCCCCCGCACATGGGACAGGGCTGGCCATCCGCCCTGGCGCCCCGGCCTTGGCAATGCGTGCAGACGTTTTCACCGGTGCCGGGGGTGCCGGAAGGGGCGATGTCGCCGGGATTTTTGGCCGGCTCGGGTGTTGTATTCATGTCGTGTCTCCTCATCCATGCAGTGCGAACGCCGCGTGTTGGCAGCAAGTCCATACTAGGCTGGCGACAGGCGCTGCGTTTGATCTGCCTTAGACGTGCGGCCTTGTGTATCAGAAAAAAACTGCATGGGAATAACTGGCTGGCATTGACATCGCGCGTTTTTCGGCAATACTTTCGCTGTTACTCTTCCACGCTGCCATCCCGGCTCCGCTCTCCGCTGCCGCTTCCCGCCATGTCTACCTTCCGCAGGAGTCATTCATCATGCCTAATTCCCAAGAAACCTTGCACATGCCTGTCATACCTGTGGTGCGCCATGCTCGCGTGGACCAGAAGATGTGCGATATCGTCAACCTGGGCATCGCCGTGCAGGCAGCCTTCAGCACCTTGTGCGCGCTCGAATACCTGAAGTCATACAATGTCGCCCCCGAACTGATCGAGCGCGTGCTGCTGCATCCGGAGCAGCGCCGCCAGACCGTGCATTGAGTATCCGCACGGCAACTGTGTTGCCGGCAGCGTGAGTCCGGTGTTGTCGGATTGATCATTACGGCTCAGTTATGCACAAATGATGGGTTAACGAAATTGGCGAAATAATTTTCTTGTGATTATGTGTGAGTTTCCAAGTGCTTGATTTTAATGGATTTTATTTTTGCTGTTTGATTGAGCAGTTTATTGAAAGCCGCACGGGCTGTGGCTTTGAGGGCTGTCAATAGGCCCTTATCCACAAAGATATCCACAGTCCGTGTGGATATCTGAAAAAGGGCTTAACAATCCGCCACTTAGGAAATTGGGGCCGCTCGGCACATGCGATGGGCTGGCAAAATGGGCCAAAATGGGGCATCCCACAAGCCTGTATGCCTATCCAGTGCTCTTGTTTTTATGACTGAAAGTAGCGGCCGTGTTCAGGGTGTGCCGCCGGCCGGCGCCGCCGGCGTGTTGCCGCACTGGGCCAAGGCTGCGGCGAGCTCGGCGACTTGTTGCTCCGCTTCGCGCAAGGTGGCGTAGGTGCGCAGCGAGGCGATCACGGTGGTAAACAACTTGCGCGTGGTGAGGTCCGTCTTGCACCAGAAATCGTTGATGTCGTAGTCGATGATGATGCGGTGCTCCAGCGCCTGGCCGGGCTGGCCCGTGCGCAGGACGATGCGCACGGCGGTATTGTGCAGATCTTCGCGGATCTGGCGCGCCACTTGCAGCCCGGCATCCTGGGTCTCCATGATCACATCGAGCAGCACGACGGCGATATCGGGTGTGCTGCGCAGCAAGGCCAGCGCCTCGGCGCCCGAATACGCGTGCAAAAAGCTCAGCCTGCGGCCCTGGAAGCTGGCCTGGCTGAGGGCGAACTTGGTCACCACGTGCACGTCGACGTCGTCATCGACGATCAGCACGCGCCATGGCGTCGCGGTGGCAGGCTCTGCCGCCGCGTCTGCCCGTTCCAGCGGTTCGTCGACCAGCCAGTCCGGTTCGTCCGCCCCCTTGGCGGCGCTGTCGCTATCCATGTTCATGCGTTTATCCACCATTGATCGTGCGCGCTATTCCACACTATGCCAGTCTACGGGGTTTGTCAAAACAATGCTGTTCAGACAAGGCTGCCTGGTGCCAGGAGCGCTTATGCACAGCAAAATATATTTTCATGGTGGTGAAGTAACTTTGCTCTAGCGCAAATTCATGATTGCAAGTCATTGATTTCATTAGGGTAAAAAATTGCCTGTGAAATCAGCAAATTGTTGAAACCCGCATCAATACTGGTGTTGCGGCTTGTCAAGAGGGGCTTATCAACAACTTTATCCACAGTTGCTGTGGATATCTAAAAAAGCCGTGCAAAAACCGGGGCTTAGCGCCCGTTGGTGAGGCAAGGTCGTAGCATTCATGCGGCAAGTCCAAGTCCGCTCAGCTGGGCAAAGGCATGCAGGAAGCGCTGCTTGGCTTCGGCCGGGCCCATGGCTTCGATTATACCGGGCAAGGGGGCGATGCCGTCAAGGTAAGCCCAGCGTTCGGCCGAATGCGGCATCAGGTCGCGCTTTTCCGTCGCCAGCGCGATCAGGTCGGCCCGCTTGATGGGTGCGTAATCGGAAAAATCCAACCCATACGTGGCGGCGATGATGGCGCTTACCTTGTCTTCCAGCACGGCAAATTCCGGCAGCAACACTTTCAAGGGTTTTACCATGTCGCCCAGGTAGGCTTCGGCCGCGTCGTGCAGCAGGGCGGCCAAGCGCAAATGGGGCGGCACCAGTTCGGCGACGATCAGGCTGTGCTGGGCGACCGAGTAAAACACTTGCGTCTGTCCATTGAAGCGGCACTGGTAGGCGAGGCCGTGGGCGATGTCCTCGATGGCGACCTTGTCGATATGGGGGCGCAAGGGATAAAAACGGTTGCCTGAATAAGTGGAAACGTAGTCGGTGGTAATCATTGCCATGGCATGGTGCTCGGAACGCTCAAGATGTTTCATCCTACACCCGATGCCATGGGCTTGCCCCGGCTGCCGTGCGCAAGCCTACGCTATGCATCTTGGAAAATCCTTTAATTTATTTCATATCATTCATTGCTGTTTCTAAAATACACTGTAGCAATCTTGTTTTTCTGAAACTTCACAGGGGCAGGCAATGACGGCGCAACCTTCGGCAAGACCTTCGTATATCTATCAGGGTGGTTCGGTGATGATGCACTCGCCGCTGCAATTGAAACAGTCGGAAATGTATGGCTATTTCGTCAAGGGCGACCTGGCCAAGCTGCAGGCTACCGTGAATACCACCTTGAACCAGGTGGCGGGCAGCAAGATGACCCTGAAAGCCCTGTCGCCGTATGTGATGCTGACGTTTACGCGCGTCAACCATGCGGACTCCGCCAACCCCGTCGATCAGGCCAAGGGCTGGATCACGGAAGTCGACATCGTCACCTGGATCATGGTCGGCCAGATGGATGACGCGGGCAAGCTCGCGCATATCTATTGGTACCCGTGCCATATATTCGTCGATGACGCGATGGCCCTGATCAACGGGCGCGAACTGTTCGGCTATCCGAAATACCTGTGCGACTACGAGATTCCCGCCGCCGGCAGCGAGCCGCTGCGCTGCTCCGTGGCCGCCAAGGGCTTCCAGCATTTTTCGCCGGAAACGAAACTGGCCCTGCACCCGCTGCTGGAAGTCAACGCCACCGTGCAGACGGGGCCGCACAAACCCGTCAACAGTTTCCTGGAGCTCATCGAGCAGGCGTTCCAGATTTTCCTCTCCATCCCCGATTTCTTCGACATGGACCAGGCCGGCTGGGCCGATATTCTGTCCTTGCTGCGCAATCCGCGCATCGACCAGATTTTCCTCAAGCAATTCCCCGACAGCGCGGGCGTGAAAGCCGTGTACCAGGCCCTGGTGGCCGCGCCGGCCGAGATCAACCGCCTGCACAGCGCGCGCCTGCTCGGTTATGAATACGAGTGCACGGTGCACGCTTTCGACAGCTTCCCGCTGGACCAGACCCTGGGTTTGCAGCTGGGACCGCAAACGGCGATTTTACCGTTCAATGTGAACTTCGATTTCACGGCCATGCCGGGCGAGGAGCTGGTCGACAATTCCCGCATCGCGCCGGAAAAGATCGCCATCCTCGGCGGCGGCGTGGCGGCCATGACCACCGCGTATTATTTGACGAATCAGCCGGGCTGGCAAAACCGGTATGCCATCACCGTCTACCAGCTGGGCTGGCGCCTGGGCGGCAAGGGCGCCAGCGGGCGCAATGCGCAAGCGGGCCAGCGCATCGAAGAACACGGCCTGCACATCTGGTTCGGCTTCTACGCGAACGCCTTCAAGATGATCAAGGAAGCATATGCGAGCCTGGAGCGTCCGCCCGGCGCGCCGCTGGCCACCTGGCGCGACGCCTTTAAACAGCACGATTACGTGGCTCTGTCGGAAGACGTCAAGGGGCAGTGGCGCAACTGGTCCATCGTGTTTCCCACCTTGCCGGGCGAGCCGGGCGAGGGCGGCGAAGACATTACCCTGTGGCAGATGGCCATCGCCATGGTGGGCTGGATCGAGCAGTGGATACGCCAGATCCGGCAAGTGGCCGATGCCGACGCGCGCATCGTGCGCGCCAGCGCATCGCAGGGAGAGGGCGTGTGGCCGGGCTGGCTGCGCCGCCTGGCCGATGAAGTGGTGGGGCAGGCCGATGAACTGGGCCTCGACGTGGGCTTGTCCGTCGGCGCGCTGGTGGCGCTGGTGGCCGACCTCGCGCCCGATTCCACACGCCACGACCAGGCCCGCCACCAGCTGCTGGCCAGCACCCTGAACGGCATCCGCGCGTGGCTGCGCCTGCGCTATCGAGCCCTGATCGATGGCGACGATGAATTGCGCCGCTTGTTCACCTGCCTGGACCTGGGCATCACGGTCATGAAAGGCATGTTCGAGGATGGCGTGTTCAAGAACGGTTTTGACGTCATCAACGACATCGATTTCCGCGCCTGGCTGAGAAAACATGGCGGCGACGAGCAGTTCAGCGTCAACTCGGCGCCCGTGCGCGGCTTTTACGATCTGGTGTTTGCCTACGAAGGCGGCGATTTTTCCAAGCCGAACATCGAGGCGGGGACGCTCTTGCGCTCGATGGCGCGCATCGGCTTGGCCTACAAGGGCGGCATCATGTTCAAGATGCAGGCCGGCATGGGCGACACCATCTTTACGCCGATGTACGAAGTGCTGAAGAAAAGGGGCGTGGAATTCAAATTCTTCCAGCGCGTGGAAGAACTCGTGCCGGGCGCGGGCGATATCGACAGCATCCGCATCACGCAGCAGGTGCAATTGAAAGACCCGGCCGCCGGCTACGCGCCGCTGGTGGATGTCAAGGGCCTCGCCTGCTGGCCCAGCGCGCCCGACTATGCGCAGATCGAACCGGCCCAGGCGGCGCTGCTGCAGGCGCAGGAAGTCAATCTGGAATCGTACTGGAGCGGCTGGCCGCAGCAGTACCAGCAGGCGTTCGGCCGCGCGCTGCCCGCCACGGTATTGAAGAAGGGCGTCGATTTCGACAAGGTGGTGTTCGGCATTTCCATCGGCTCGCTGCAGGCTTTGTGCCCGCAGCTGCTGGCGCAAAGCCCGGCCTTGCAACTGGCGGCCGACAAGGTGAAAACCGTCGCCACGCAGGCTTACCAGGTGTGGCTCAACAAGAATCTGGCGCAGATGGGCTGGACCACGCAGCCGAAAGGCCAGCAGCCGGTGCTGTCGGCTTTTACTGAGCCGTACGACACGTGGGCGCCGATGGACCAACTCTTGGCGCACGAAGACTGGCCGGCGGGACTGGAGCCGAAAAACGTCTCGTACTTTTGCAGCGCCTTCCCCGTCGACAGCTACCCGCCCGTCACCGACACGGATTTTCCCGCCCGCTGCGCGGCCAAGGCGAAGCGGGGCGCCGTGCACCAGCTTGAGCGCGAGATCGGCGCGCTGTGGTCCGAGGCGGGCGTGCCGGGCGCGTTCCCGTGGCAATGGCTGATCGATGCGAAGGAGAGCGCGGGACCGGCGCGCTTCGACAGCCAATATTGGCGCGCCAACGTCGACCCGTCCGAGCGCTACGTGATGTCGGTGGTGGGCAGCACGCAGTACCGGCTGACCACCGACCAGTCAGGGTTCAGCAACCTGTTCCTCACGGGCGACTGGATCAAGACGGGATTGAACGCGGGCTGCGTCGAGGCGGCCGTGATGGCCGGCATGCAGACCTCGCGCGCCATGACGGGCTATCCGGCCGTGATCCAGGGCGAGAAGGATTTCTAGGCATGCGACGCCTGATGCTGTTGTGTCTAGTCTTGTTCCACCTGCACGCGGGCGCGGCGCCGCCTGGCGCGATTGTGCTGTGGCCGGGCGCGCCGCCCGGTGGCGCGGCGCCGGGTCCGCAGCGCGACAGCGCCAAGGGCTCCATCACGCAGGTCGAGCAACCGTACCTGATCGCGCACCGCCCGGCGCAGCCGAACGGTATCGCCATTCTCCTGGTCAGCGGCGGCGGTTATGCGCGTATCGAGGCGGGCAAGGAGAGCGGCCCCACCGCCAACTGGCTGCAGGCGCAGGGCATCACGGCGTTTGAACTCGTGTACCGCCTGCCGCAGGAAGGCGGCGGGGTGGCCGCGCCATTCCAGGATGGCCAGCGCGCCATGCGCGTGATCCGTGCCCGTGCGGCTGAATGGTCCATCGATCCGGCGCGCATCGGCATGCTGGGGTTTTCCGCTGGCGCGCACCTGGCCGGCATGACGGCCGTGCAGCCCGATGCCGCCCGCTATGCGCCCGTCGATGCGGTGGATGGTGTCTCCGCGCGGCCCGATTTCGTCGTGCTGCTGTACCCCGTGCTGACCATGCAGCGGCCATTCGACACGACGCATGCGAAGAAGGAGCTGCTGGGTGCCCATCCCGCGCAGGCGGCGCGCGATGCGCTGTCGGTGGAATTGCACGTCGATGCGCGCACGCCGCCCGCCTTCATCGCGCAGGCGCTCGACGACCCGATTTCACCGCCCGAAAACAGTACATTGATGGCGGCCGCCCTGCGCCGCGCGGGCGTGCCCGTCGAACTGCACCAGTTCCAGAGCGGAGGACATGGATGGGGACTGGGCAAGCCGGGCAGCGAACCGGCCGCGTGGCCACGGCTGTTGCTGGCGTGGCTGCAAGCGCATGGCTGGATGCCTCAGCCTGCGGGCTGAGCTTCCAGGTCCCGCCGCGCCGCATCGAGCGCCTCTTGCAGCTGCGGCAGGAACTGTTCCACGTTATCGAGCTGGCCGTTCGAGGCCAGGGTTTCCATCTGGTGGCACAGGCCGTGCAGGGTGGGGCGGCTCAGGTAGCCGGCGCTGCCTTTCAAGGCGTGAAAGGCGGCAGCGGCGGCGCTGGCGTTGCCATCGCGCACGGCGTGGCAAGCCAGGTCAAGGCGCCGTGGCGCTTCCGTCAGGAACGCTTGCGCGATGCGCTGCAAGTGCTGCGGCGACAGGCCTGCCAGCGGCAGGATGTGCACGGGCGCCGTCATGGGATCGGCCGGCGCGGATGGCTGGTCGTCGGCGCCGTCCAGGCCGAACTGGCGCGCCAGGGTATCGTCTTCGGTGGACGCGGCAGGCGGCAGCGCGTGACCGCGCGCCAGCAGCAGGTCGATGATGGCGTCGATTTTCTCGAACAGCAGCGCTTCGTCGACGGGTTTGCTGAGGAAGTCGTTCATGCCGGCCGTCAGGTAGCGCTGCCGGTCATGTTCGCTGGCGTTGGCCGTCAGCGCAAGGATGGGAATCTGCGCGTCGGCAATGGGGAATTGCGCGTTGCCGCCTGCGCGGATCAGGCGCGCGGCCTGTTCGCCATCCATCTCCGGCATGCGGCCGTCCATCAGCACGCAATCGTAGGCGCCGGAGCCCAGCGCGCGCAGTGCCTGTTCGCCGTTTTCCACGATGGTGACCTCATGCCCCATGCCTTCGAGCAGGGTGCCGATGATGATCTGGTTGGTGCGCACGTCTTCGGCGCACAGGATGCGCAGGCGGCAGGCGTGGCGCGCGTGGCGTGCGGGCCGGCGCGCGTCGGCCGCGGGAGCGCTGCCGTCTTCCAGCGGCAAGGTGAAATGGAAGCGCGAACCGATGCCGACCCGGCTTTCTACGCCGATCGTGCCTTTCATCAGTTCGACCAGTTCCTTGCAGATGGCCAGGCCCAGGCCCGTGCCGCCGTAGCGGCGCGTGGTGGAATGGTCGGCCTGCTCGAATTTCTGGAACAGGCGCGGCAAGGTGTCCGCGTCGATGCCGGGCCCCGTATCGCTGATGATGAATTCGATGGCGCTGCGGCCATCCTGGCGCGGCGGCGTGCGGGCGCGCCGCACTTCCAGCAGCACTTCGCCATTGGCCGTGAATTTCAGCGCATTCCCCAGCAGGTTGATGAGGATTTGCCGCAGCCGCGTTGGGTCGGCGCGCACGTAGCGCGGCAAGTCCAGCGCCAGTTCGCGGCGCAGCAGCAGGCTCTTGGCGTCGGCCTGGCCCTGGACGATGCCGGCCGCGTCGCCGATCAGCGCCAGCAGGTCGAAGTCCACCGTTTCCAGGGTCAGCTTGCCCGCGTCGATCTTCGAGAAATCGAGGATGTCGTTGAGGATGGTCAGGAGCGATACGCCATTGTGCAGGCCGATGCGCAGGTATTCCTGCGTGCGGCCGCGTACGGACTGGTCGCGCAGCGCGAATTTCAGCATGCCGATCACGCCGGCCAGCGGCGTGCGGATGTCGTGGCTCATGGCGGACAGAAAATCGATGCGGTGGCGGCTGACGACTTCCGCGTGTTCCTTGGCCTTCAGCAGGGCGTCGTTGCTGAGGGTGAGCGCCAGGGTGCGTTCCTGCACCCGCTGTTCCAGGTTGTTGCGCAGCAATCGGATCTGGTCGGCCAGGGCAAAGGCCAGCAGCAAGCCGTCGAAGGTGCCGCCCAGCAAGGTCACCAGCTGGGCGTTGGCCACCATGGCCGGCATCAGGCCCAGGTTGGCGGGCAGGATCAGAAAGCCGGGCAGCATCAGGGCGACGAAGGCCAGCACGAAGAAGCGCGCCGGCTGGTAGCCGCGGCGCCAGACGACGATGCCGCAGATGAGCGCCAGCAGCATCCAGATGCTGATGGCGATGGTGGCCAGGGTATGTGCATACGACAGGGCGAAGAAGCAGCTCGGCAGCAGCAGCAAGGGCAGCACCAGGTTGACCTTGCTGATGCTGTGCAGCCGGGGCGAGTAGTCGCGCAGGCGCAGGAAATGCATGTAGAACAGGGTGCTGAAGACGGGCAGCAGGAAAAACGGCACGTAGTGCAGCTGCAGCATGTGCCAGTCGAACAGGTCGGCAAAGACGTGGAAGGTCATGGCCCACGCCAGACCATACGTCAGCACGTACAGCGCGTAATAGGCCGAGGCTTTTTCCAAGGTGATGGAAAAGATGAAGAAATTGAACAGGCCCAGCGCCAGCAGGGCGCCGATGGACGCCACCATCAGGAAGTTTTCCTTGCCCACCAGCTTGCGGTAATCCCGCTGCGTCTTCACGCCGAACATGGGCGCGCGCGCGTAATACGGGCTGGAAAAGCGGATCAGGATGTCATATGTGGCGCCCGGCGCCAGTTGCACATTTTTTCCGTAATGCAATAAGTACTCGTGCGGACGCTGGTAGCCTGTCAGCAAGGTCTGCGGCGCCGTGTACGGCCCGGGGCCATATACGTGTAGGTCGACCAGGTCGATCAGGGTGTCGTTCGGGTCGATGACCCAGGCCGCTTCGCTGCTGTCGTTGCGCACTTGCGCATGCAGCCAGTAGGCGCCGCCGAACAGGTCGACTTGTCCGGCCGGACGCTGGCGCGCCAGCCAGGCGGGCAGGGCGGCGGCATCGGCCGGCGCCGCTTCATTCTCGGCAAAAAATAATTGCCCGCCATCGCCCAGGTGATGGATGCCTTGCTTGCCCAGGGGTAATGGGCCTGCCTGCGCCGCGCCCATCATGCTCAGCAGGCTGAACAGAAGCAGCCAGCCGCATAGCCAGGCCCTGACGCGGGAGCTGGAAGCGCGGTGGCGGAATGGGGG
>NZ_JAAOLY010000090.1 GCF_011601275.1 Janthinobacterium lividum
CCGCCGGTGATCACGTTGGCGCCGACGGGTTTGCAGGCGATGACGTTCGGTGTCGCCTACAGCGAGACCATCACTGCCAGTGGCGGGGCGTCGCCGTATGGCTATGTCTCCAGCGGCAGCCTGCCGGTGGGCCTGAGCCTGGCGCCGAACGGCACCTTGTCCGGCACGCCGACGGCGGCAGGCGCGTACAGTTTTACGATCACGGCGACCGACAGCAGCACCGGTACAAGCGCTCCGTTCACGGGAGCGCGCACC
>NZ_JAAOLY010000091.1 GCF_011601275.1 Janthinobacterium lividum
CCACCAGAGCAAGCTCCGTGCTGCCGTTCGACTTGCATGTGTAAGGCATGCCGCCAGCGTTCAATCTGAGCCAGGATCAAACTCTTCAGTTTAATCTCTGTTACTTTGCCATTTTATTGGCACCGTCGTTGCTGACGGGTCGCTCACTCAAAAAACTGACAGGCCACTACTTTCGTAGCGCCTATTTCATTATTTCTTGTGAACATTTGATATTTTAAGTATTACGACAATCCGAAGATCATCGCTGCACTACAT
>NZ_JAAOLY010000092.1 GCF_011601275.1 Janthinobacterium lividum
CAGGACGGTAGTAGAAGCGTTTACCGATCCAGGCCGTGCCGCCGTTCAGGAAATCGAGTCCCTGCGCTTCGACATAGGCTTTGACGATGCCCAGTTTGTTATCGCCGAAATCCGAATTTGGCGCGTAAGCGTTGACCCAGATCGTGGCCAGATAGTTCACGCCGCCGGACTTGGCGACGGACTTGGTGTAGCCGAATTCCGTGTAGGCGTCGCACTCATTGCCCAGACGATATTTCATGGTATTGCCGCCGAGGC
>NZ_JAAOLY010000093.1 GCF_011601275.1 Janthinobacterium lividum
TAGAGTGCCCTTTCGTAGCAACTAATGACAAGGGTTGCGCTCGTTGCGGGACTTAACCCAACATCTCACGACACGAGCTGACGACAGCCATGCAGCACCTGTGTACTGGTTCTCTTTCGAGCACTCCCCAATCTCTCGGGGATTCCAGCCATGTCAAGGGTAGGTAAGGTTTTTCGCGTTGCATCGAATTAATCCACATCATCCACCGCTTGTGCGGGTCCCCGTCAATTCCTTTGA
>NZ_JAAOLY010000094.1 GCF_011601275.1 Janthinobacterium lividum
ATTGCCCGTACGGCTTGTCCCTATAACCTTAGCAGGTACAGAGGATAAGACGGTACAACGTTGCGTGTGTGTTGATACTACCAGTCATTACCCCAATCTTTGCTTCTTCCAGATTCAGGCTTTGTCGCTCCACCGAGGACAAATGCCAGTACAAGTTATGCCTGATGACCATAGCAAGTTGGTCCCACCCCTTCCCATCCCGAACAGGACC
>NZ_JAAOLY010000095.1 GCF_011601275.1 Janthinobacterium lividum
GGTCCTGTTCGGGATGGGAAGGGGTGGGACCAACTTGCTATGGTCATCAGGCATAACTTGTACTGGCGTTTGTCTCCTGTGGGACGACAAAGCCTGAATCTGGAAGAAGCAAAGATTGGGGTAATGACTGGTAGTATCAACACACACGCAACGTTGTACCGTCTTATCCTCTGTACCTGCTAAGGTTATAGGGACAAGCCGTACGGGCAAT
>NZ_JAAOLY010000096.1 GCF_011601275.1 Janthinobacterium lividum
CGCTGCTGCCATAGGCCACCGTGGCGTTGACGGCGCCGGCAATGGGCGCAACGTTTGCCACCGTGCCGGAATAGGTGCGCGCTCCCGTGAACGGAGCGCTTGTACCGGTGCTGCTGTCGGTCGCCGTGATCGTAAAACTGTACGCGCCTGCCGCCGTCGGCGTGCCGGACAAGGTGCCGTTCGGCGCCAGGCTCAGGCCC
>NZ_JAAOLY010000009.1 GCF_011601275.1 Janthinobacterium lividum
CCCCTTCCCATCCCGAACAGGACCGTGAAACAACTTTGCGCCGATGATAGTGCTGCAACCAGTGTGAAAGTAGGTTATCGTCAGGCTTGTTATTCGCAGTAAGAGAAAAACCCCGCCAGCAATGGTGGGGTTTTTTTTTCGTCTGGTGGTTTGTTTGCGTTATAGGCTGCGGGTGCTTGTCGGCTTACGCGCTGCGCGCCAAGCCGGCCTACGTTTATTGGATGGCGGGTAGGTCGGATTAGCGGAGCGTAATCCAACAACATTGTTGACATTCGTGCTAATGCCGGCTTACGCGCTTGTGCGTCAAGCTGACCTGGGGTATAATTCGCCTCCTCAGATCAGATGACTTGCTGCCCCGCTGGGAGCAGGTTGTTGAAAAAGTTATGCCTGATGACCATAGCAAGTTGGTACCACCCCTTCCCATCCCGAACAGGACCGTGAAACAACTTTGCGCCGATGATAGTGCTGCAACCAGTGTGAAAGTAGGTTATCGTCAGGCTTGTTATATAAAAAAACCCCGCTAGGTGCGGGGTTTTTTTCGTCTGCAGCATTCATCGGATCAGATGCCCCAGGTGATGCTTTCATTTTCCGCCTTGGCCGAGCGCAGCATTTCCATCAAAGGATAGGCGCGCTGCGAGAAATGCACTTTTTGCGCGCGCGCATGGGCACCCGTTTCGCCATCTTCCAGCGTTTCCGGCGTATGCGCATCGTGTTCGATGTCATTTTCCGGATGCAATTTGCTTTCCGCGACTTCTTTTTCCAGCAGGGCCAGGGCATCGCCCGCTTCGGCTGGCGTGATGACGCCGCGCGTGGGGTTCTTGTGCAGGATGTCGAGGATACGCTGGGCATGTTCCTGGTACATCAGCACTTCAGGGGAAGATTTGGATTTGAATGAGATCAACATAAGCGCTTTCTGAAACTTGTTGTTAGTGTCGAAACAATATCACGACTTGAAATGTCGCACAGGCCGTCCGTTTGTCCCGGATTGCATATTTGCAAGCCGGATAGGGCCATCTGTTGGACAACGCACGTATTTACAAGAGCTCGCTTACCGTGAAAATACCCGTTTAAGCGATCGTTAAGTCTTAATCCAGTTTCACCGAGTCCATGAAGGTGTCGATGGTGTCACGCGACAGCTTGCTTTCTTCACCGAGAATGATGATCTGGAAGATGCGTTTGTCCTGCGCCACAAAACGCCCGACCAGCAAGACAGGCTTGCCTTGTTGCGTGCCTTTGGCCTCGATGCTGAGCGAACTGCGCTGGTGCGTTCCCGCAGCCGTGCTGCTGGCCGCCGATGCCGATTTTTCGCTGCGCACGGTGCCGTTGATATTTTTCAACAGGGCAGTCTGCATGGCGGGCAGGGCCGCTTGCGCCTGTTCTGCGCTGTCGAGCACGGCGCTGCCGATGGCGAAGGTATTACCATCGACTTCGCTGGCCGTCATGGTCAGGCTGACTTTCTTGCCATCGAGATCGATCTCGCGTGTCAGCACGGCAGGCTTGCCTGGAAACAGGGCCGTGAACTGGGCGTCGGGGCTGCGATAGTCGCGCCAGTCGAACTTCGGACTGCAGGCGGACAGGACGCTGGCGGCCGCGAGCGTAGCCAGAAAGAGGGCAAGTGATGGTTTTTTCATCAGCAGATGGTAGCAGCGCCGCCGATCATGCGCAATCGCGCACGTGTGGGGCCAGCGGCCGGCTTATATTTCACGCAGCACGCGCCGGTACTGGATCGCTTCGGCGACATGTGCCTGCGTGATGCCGGGGCTGCCCGCCAGGTCCGCGATGCTGCGCGCCACGCGCAGTACCCGGTGATACGTGCGCGCCGACCAGTGCAATCGCGCCATGGCGCCATGCAGCAGCTGTTCGCCATGCGTTTCCAGACGACAATGCTGTTCGATTTCCGCGCTGCTCAGGCGCTGGTTCGCTTTGCCCTGGCGCGCCAGCTGCAGGGCAAAGGCCGCCGCTACCCGCGTGGCGATGGCTTGCGTGCTTTCGCCGGCGCCTGCGTGCCGGCCCAGCGCCGTGGGCGGCATGGCGGCCACTTCAATCTGCAAGTCGATACGGTCGAGTAGCGGGCCGGACAGGCGGCTGTGATAGCGCAGCACGGCGTCCGGCGTGCAGCGGCAACGGCCCGAAGCGTGCCCCAGATAGCCGCATGGGCAGGGATTCATGGCGGCGATCAGCTGAAAGCGGGCCGGAAACTCGGCCTGGCGGGCCGCGCGCGAAATGCTGATCACGCCCGATTCCATGGGCTGGCGCAAGACATCGAGTACCCGGCGCTGGAATTCGGCGATTTCGTCGAGAAACAGCACACCGCAGTGTGCCAGCGAGATTTCTCCCGGGCGTGGCACGTTGCCGCCGCCCACCAGGGCCACGCCGGACGCCGTCTGGTGCGGGGCGCGATAGGGACGCCGTTTCCAGTGTTCCACCTTGAAGTGCCCGCCCAGCGAATGCACGGCCGCCGATTCCAGCGCTTCTTCATCGCTCATGGGCGGCAGCACGCCGGGGAAGCGGCTGGCCAGCATGGTCTTGCCCGCACCCGGCGGCCCTACCATCAAGACGTTATGGCCGCCCGCGGCCGCCACTTCCAGTGCGCGTCGCGCCTGGTGCTGTCCTTGCACGTCGGCAAAGTCGGGATACGCAAAAGCGGAGACAGCCAACATGGGTTGATGGCGTTGCAGGGCCGTGTGGCTGGCATGCGCGGCAAAATGCGCGCAGACCTCGAGCAGGCTGTGGGCGGGGTAGATGCAGGCATCGCGGACGAGCGCCGCCTCGTCCGCGTTCGCCTGCGGCAAGATGAAGGCGCGTGGCGCGCCCGGCTGGCTGCGCTGCATGGCAAAGGTCATGGCCAGGGCGCCGCGGATGGGGCGCAACTGGCCCGACAGCGACAGTTCGCCAGCGAATTCGTAGTGGTGTAATTGGTCGCCCGGCAACTGGCCGGAGGCGGCCAGAATGCCCAGCGCGATGGGCAGGTCGAAGCGGCCCGATTCCTTGGGCAAATCCGCCGGCGCCAGGTTGGCCGTGATGCGCCGCGCCGGCATGTCAAAGCCGCAGTTTTGCAGCGCGGCACGGACGCGGTCGCGCGATTCCTTCACTTCCGTATCCGGCAGGCCGACAATCGTAAACGAAGGCAAACCATTGGCAAGGTGGACTTCGACACTTACCTCGGGCGCTTCCATGCCGGCCAAGGCGCGGCTTTTCAGGACGGCCAGACTCATCAGACTCCCTTGTGGCGCGGGCGCGGGCAGGATCAGTCTAGCGCGTGAAGCGCCGTCAGGCTTGAGCTATGCCAGCAAGGCCGTCAATAACGCGGCCTGGCTGGCATCACCTTACGCCTTGGATTCGTTCAGGCGCGTTTCCAGTTCGATCAGGCGCAATTCCAATGCGTCCAGTTTGGCGCGGGTCTTGGCCAGCACTTGCGCCTGGATATCGAATTCCTCGCGCGTGACGAGATCGAGGCGGGCGAAGCCCTGGGTCATCATCGACTTGACGTTTTTCTCGATATCCTTGGCAGGTGAGTTTTCGATGGCTTGATGGATCTTGCCTTGCAAGTCGTTAAAGAAGGTATTCATGTCCATGGTCAGTCCTTTTATGGTGCGGCCTGTGCATCGCACCATTGCGGTGCACAGCGGCGTTAATCTGGTGCGAAACTGGGCAAATTCACAATGCTTTAGCAGCCCGTACCCGCATTCCCACAGGCTTGCAGGGTATGTATGGCCGGAAACGCACCTGTCAAGGTGGCAATGGAGCTGGCACGTATTCTGCTAAAGAAGGTATGAACGCTTTGTGATCTCCAGCCAAGATTTTAAACCTCAACCGCTTTAAAAGTTCAATAAAAGGGAATCGCCATGAAGAATCTGTCCAAGAACATGACTTTAGCTGCAGCGTTGACGCTGGCCATGACCGCCTTGTGCGGTAGCGCCATGGCCCAGGATGCAGTGGCGGCGCCTGCTGCAGCCGAGGCCGTACCTGATAACGTGGTGAGCTATAACGTGGCGCTGACCAGCGACTACCGCTACCGTGGCATTTCGCAAAGCCGCTTGAAACCGGCCGTCAGCGGCGGCGCCGACTATACCCATAACCCGACGGGCCTGTACGTGGGAACTTGGTTGTCGAGCATCAAATGGATCAAGGACGGCGGCGGCGATACCAATCTGGAATGGGATGTGTACGGCGGCAAGCGTGGCGAGATCAGCAAGAATGTTACCTATGACGTGGGCGGCCTGTACTACTTCTATCCCTCGAATGGGCTGAGCACCAATGCCAACACCTTCGAACTGTACGGCCAGCTCGGTTATGGCCCGCTGTACATCAAGTACTCGCACTCGACGACCAACCTGTTTGGCGTCGCCGACAGCAAGAACAGCGGCTATCTTGACGTGGGCGGCAACTTCGACATGATCGACGGCTACATCATGAACGTGCATGTGGGCCGCCAGAAAGTCGAGCACAACGATTCCCTCAGCTATAACGATGTCAAGATCGGCGTGACCAAGGACTTCGGCATGGCGACCGTTTCTCTCGCCGCCGTGAAGGCCAACATTTCGTCGCTGGCACCAAATGGCAAGAATCTGGCGAAATCCGGTCTCGTGCTGACCGTATCCAAAACCTTTTAAGCGAGACTGCCATGAAAATGATTACTGCAATCATTAAGCCGTTCAAACTGGACGAAGTACGCGAAGCTTTGTCGGCTATCAATGTGCAAGGCATTACCGTCACGGAAGTCAAGGGTTTCGGCCGCCAGAAAGGTCACACGGAACTCTACCGTGGCGCCGAGTATGTCGTAGATTTCTTGCCAAAAACCAAGATCGAAGCGGCTGTCGATGACGCCATTGTCGACCAGGCCATCGAAGCGATCGAAGGCGCCGCGCGTACCGGTAAAATCGGCGATGGCAAGATTTTCGTCTATAACCTGGAACAAGTCATCCGCATCCGTACCGGCGAAACCGGCAACGAAGCGCTCTAAGGGGAATATTGATGCGTAAAAATATAACAAAATTGCTAGCTGGGTTTGCCTGTCTGTGTGCGTTCGGTGTCGCCGCGCCGAGCTTTGCCGATGCTCCCGCCAAGACGGAGACTGCCACGACGTCGGCCGTCGCCGCTCCTGCCGTCACCCCGGTGCCTGACGCAGCAGCTCCGGCTGCCGCCGCGCCGGCCCCGGCCGCTGCCGCGCCAGCCGCTGCGCCCGTCGCCAACAAGGGAGATACCAGCTTCATGATGATCAGCACCTTGCTGGTGATCTTGATGACCATCCCCGGCCTGGCCCTGTTCTACGGCGGCCTGGTGCGTTCGAAAAACATGCTGTCGGTGCTGATGCAAGTGTTCATGGTGTTCGCGCTGGTCATCGTGTTGTGGTGCATCTATGGCTACTCGATCGCTTTCACGGAAAAAACCGCCTTCTTCGGTGGCTTCGACCGCCTGTTCCTGAACGGTATCTGGGATCCGGCCAAGGGCACGTTTGCCGCCGCCGCGACCTTCAGCAAGGGCGTCGTCATTCCTGAGTTCGTCTTTGTCGCTTTCCAGGGCACGTTTGCCGCCATCACCTGCGCACTGATCGTCGGCGCCTTTGCCGAGCGCGCCAAGTTTTCCGCCGTGCTGGCCTTCGTCGTGCTGTGGTTCACGTTCGCCTACCTGCCAGCGGCCCACATGGTGTGGTTCTGGACCGGTCCTGACCTGATCACCAACGCCGCCACCTCGGCCAGCGAAGCCCTGAAGGCTGGCTGGATCTGGCAAAAAGGCGCGCTGGACTTCGCCGGCGGCACCGTGGTGCACATCAATGCCGCCGTCGCCGGCCTGGTGGGTGCGATCATGATCGGCAAGCGCGTCGGTTACGGCCGCGAATCGATGGCGCCGCACTCGCTGACGATGACCATGATCGGCGCGTCGTTGCTGTGGGTGGGCTGGTTCGGTTTCAATGCCGGTTCCTCGCTGGAAGCGGGCGACGTGGCTGCCCTGGCTTTCGTCAACACCTTGTTGGCCACTGCCGCCGCCACCCTGTCGTGGGTCTTTGGCGAGTGGATCAGCAAAGGCAAGCCATCGATGCTCGGTGGCGCGTCCGGCGCAGTGGCCGGCCTGGTGGCAATCACCCCGGCGGCCGGCTTTGTCGGCCCGATGGGCGGCCTGGTCATCGGCTTGCTGGCCGGTGTCGTCTGCCTGTGGGGCGTGAATGGCCTGAAACGCCTGATTGGCGCCGACGATTCGCTCGACGTGTTCGGCGTGCATGGCGTGGGCGGTATCCTGGGTGCCTTGCTGACGGGCGTGTTTGCCGCACCACAACTGGGCGGCCAAGGCATCTTCGACTATGTCACCAACAAGATGTCGGCGGATCCCTACTCGATCGGCCATCAGGTGTGGGTGCAGGCGCAAGCGGTCGGCACCACCATCCTCTGGTCGGCCATCGTTTCCGTCATCGCCTATAAGCTGGTCGACATCGTCATCGGCCTGCGCGTACCGGAAGAAGAAGAGCGCGAAGGCCTCGATATCACGAGCCATGGCGAGCAAGCGTATCATGGTTAAATAATCACTATCTGGCATGCCAGCGCCCCGGCGCGGCATGTCCGGTTGGAAAAGGCGCCTCATTGAGGTGCCTTTTTTTCGTTGTGGGAATGTAAAAGGTCTTTAAAACAAGGCTTTTGCCCCGATTTGGGGTACTTACACGGTAATATAGTCGGCAGTTCTGTGTGCTTTTTTGAATACTGCACATAATTTAAGGATGTAACTATGGTTCCCCATCTCGTCACGGCCCTGACCGGACCGCTGCTCGACCTCGAAAAAAAGATTCTGGCCGCGACGCCGGCCATTGAGCGCTGGTTTCGCATGGAGTGGCAAGAGCACACGCCGCCTTTCTATTGCTCGGTAGACTTGCGTAACGCCGGCTACAAGCTGGCGCCCGTCGATACCAATCTGTTCCCTGGCGGTTTCCATAACCTGGCCACGGAAATGCTGCCCCTGTCCGTGCAAGCGGCCATGGCCGCCATCGACAAGTATTGCCCGGACGCCCGTAACCTGCTGATCGTGCCGGAATTGCACAACACCACGCCGCAGTACTTGCAGAACGTGGCGCGCCTGATGCAAATCTTCCGCCAGACGGGCTTGCACGTGCGCTTCGGTTCCTGGTCGCCCGAGATTACCCAGCCGACACCGCTGGCCCTGCCGGACGGCAATATGCTCGTCATCGAGCCGCTCGTGCGCCTGAACAACGGCCGTCGCCTGGGTTTGAAGGATTTCGATCCGTGCACGATTCTGCTGAATAACGACTTGTCGGACGGCATCCCCGATATCTTGCAAAATATTCATGAGCAAAGCCTGTTGCCGCCCTTGCATGCGGGCTGGGCCTTGCGCCGCAAGAGCAACCACTATACGGCCTACGATGAAGTGGTGAAAAAATTCGGCAAGATGATCGATGTCGACCC
The DNA here is from genome assembly GCF_011601275.1 of Janthinobacterium lividum. GTDB lineage: Bacteria > Pseudomonadota > Gammaproteobacteria > Burkholderiales > Burkholderiaceae_D > Janthinobacterium > Janthinobacterium lividum_E. Next base: position 7,410 of record NZ_JAAOLY010000009.1, read on the forward strand.
GTGGATGCTCAACCCCTTCCACGCCAAGTGCAGCGACGTGAATTTCCAGGAAGGCGAGGGCGAGGATGCGCTGGCCGCCAGCGTCGACGTGCTGCTGGCCAAGATCCGCAAGAAATACAAGGAATACGGCATCAAGGAAAAGCCGTTTGTCATCGTCAAGCCCGATGCGGGCACGTATGGTACGGGCATCATGACGGTGCGCGACGCGAGCGAAGTGCGCGACCTGTCGCGCAAGCAGCGCGAAAAAATGTCGATCGTCAAGGATGGCCAGCTGGTGACCGACGTCATCATCCAGGAAGGCGTGCCGACCTTTGAAAGCATCAAAGATGCCGTGGCCGAGCCCGTTGTCTACATGATCGACCGCTACGTGGTGGGCGGCTTCTACCGCGTGCATGCTGAAAAAGGCGTGGACCAGAACCTGAACGCGCCCGGCTCGCAGTACGTGCCGCTGGCGTTTGCCCAGCAGCATGCCGTGCCGGACTTGAAGGCCAAGCCGGGCACGGCCGCGCCGAACCGCTTTTATGTGTACGGTGTGGTGGCGCGCCTGGCCTTGCTGGCCGCGTCGCTGGAAATGGAGCGCACGGACCCGAATCCCGAGGTGTATTGATCGATCCAGGAGACTCGCCAGGCGCGGCGACTACCGCGCCTGGCGATCTCGGCTAGAATCAAGCATTCCTTATCCAGGCTCCCCGATTGGACGCACCATGAAAATTGCATTCCTTGCCGACCCGCTGGCAGGCTTCAAGACTTACAAAGATTCCACCTTCGCCATGATGCGCGAGGCGGTCAAACGCGGCCATGCCGTCTACGCCTTCGAACAGAAGGACATGGCGCTGGAAGAAGGCATCGTTACGGCACGGATCAAACACATCGAGCTGACGGGCGACGAACACGACTGGTACAAGGTCGTCTCCACCGAAGAAGTGCGCCTGTCGGCCCTGGACGCCGTCGTCGAGCGCAAGGATCCGCCGTTCGACATGGAATACGTGTATGGCACGTATCTGCTGGAACTGGCGGAAAAGCAGGGCGCCTGCGTCTTCAACAAGCCGTCCGCCATCCGCGACAACAATGAAAAGCTGGCCATCGCGCAGTTTTCCGAATTCACGTCGCCGACCCTGGTGACGTCGGACGAAGCGCGCCTGCGCGCCTTCCACGCCAAGCACCAGGACGTCATCTTCAAGCCGCTCGACGGCATGGGCGGCGCGGGCATCTTCCGCGTCAAGGCCGACGGCCTGAACCTGGGTGCCATCATCGAGACGCTGACGGAGAACGGCGCGCAGACCATCATGGCGCAGCGTTTCATCGCCGACATCGTCAAGGGCGACAAGCGCATCCTCGTCATCGGCGGCAAACCGGTGCCGTTTTCGCTGGCGCGCATCCCGCAGGCGGGCGAAGTACGGGGCAATCTGGCCGCCGGCGGCACGGGCGTGGCGCAGCCATTGACGGCGCGCGACCTGGAAATCGCTGAAAAGCTGGGTCCTATTCTGGCCGCGCGCGGCCTGATGCTGGTAGGATTGGACGTGATCGGCGACTACCTGACGGAAGTCAATGTCACCAGCCCGACCTGCTTCCAGGAAATCATGCAGCAGACGGGTTTTGACGTGGCGGCCATGTTTGTCGACGCCGTCGAGCATGGCGTTGCGCAAGCGCAGCAGCGCTAGAAGGTGAGTGACTATGGTAGGGATTTTGCTCATGACACATGCACCGCTGGGACAGGCGTTCATCGCGGCCTGCGCGCATGTGTTCCGGGGGGCAACGGAACGGTTTGAAGCCATCGACGTCGTCGCCGACCAGGACCTGGCGGAAGTGCAGAAGCTGGCGTCGGACGCCATCTGCCGCCTCGACGACGGTTCCGGCGTACTGGTGATTACGGACGTGAAGGGCGGCACGCCGTCGAACTGCTGCAACAAGCTGGCCGACGCGGGCAGGGTGGAAGTCATCGCCGGCATCAGCCTGCCGATGCTGCTGCGCGCCATCACGTATCGCCGCGACACGCTCGACGTGGTGGTGGAGATGGCGCTGGCCGGTGCGCAAAGCGGCGCCGTGCGCGTCGATAACCGCATTCGCGTGGGCGAGTAAAGAGTGACATGGCCGCCGCCCTGAAGGCGGCGGGTTTTATAGCCAGGGCTGGCAACAATGCAGTGCATTCAGGGATAGAGACCATACAAAAATGATTCAAAGAGAACTCGAAATCATCAACAAGCTGGGACTGCACGCACGCGCCTCCGCCAAATTTACCCAGCTCGCCGCCAAGTTCAAGAGCGACGTCTGGCTGACCCGCAACGCGCGTCGCATCAACGCCAAGTCCATCATGGGCGTGATGATGCTGGCCGCCGGCAAGGGCGCGAAAGTGACCCTGGAAGCCGAGGGCGATGATGAGCAGGCATGTGTCGATGCGTTGACCGCCCTGATTAATGACAGGTTTGGCGAAGGCGAGTAATGCCCGCCGAACGCAGCCGCAGCCGCATTCCGACAGGTCAACCCATGGCATCTTTCACGCTCCACGGCATCCCGGTTTCCCGCGGCATCGCCATTGGCCGCGCGCATCTGCTGGCGCCGGCCGCCCTTGACGTCAAACATTACCTGGTCGCGCAGGAGCAGATCGAAGCCGAAGTGCAGCGCCTGCAAAGCGCCATCGCCACCGTCCACAAGGAACTGCAAACCTTGTGGAACGAGCTGCCCAAGGATGCGCCCACGGAACTGGGCGCCTTCATCGACGTGCATGCGCTGATCCTGTCCGACCCGATGATTTCCGAAGCGCCGCTCGACATCATCCGCAAGCGCCACTACAACGCCGAATGGGCGCTGCTGACGCAGATCGATGAACTGTCGGCGCAGTTCGACGAAATCGAAGACCCGTATCTGCGCGAGCGCAAGGCCGACATCCAGCAGGTGGCCGAACGCGTCTTGAAAGTCTTGCTGGGCACGGAGCAGCTGCTGCCCAAGGCGGCGGCCGAAGATGAATTGATGGCGCAGATGATCGTCGTCGCGCACGATATCTCGCCGGCCGACATGCTGCAGTTCCGCGACCGTTCCTTCATCGGCTTCATTACCGACGTGGGCGGGCAGAACTCGCACACGGCCATCGTCGCGCGCAGCCTCGACATTCCCGCCGCCGTCGGCATGTCGCAGGCATCGATGCTGATCGACCAGGATGACTGGCTGATCATCGACGGCGACGCCGGCGTCGTCATCGCCAACCCCAGCGCCCTGGTGCTGGAGCAGTACCGCGAGCGCCAGACGGCCATGCAGCGCGCCCGTAAAAAGCTGGGCAAGCTGAAAAAGACGCCGGCCGTCACCAAATGCGGCACCCCCATCACCCTGCTGGCGAATATCGAATTGCCCGAGGATTGTCCATTTGCGCTGGAGTCGGGCGCCAGCGGCGTGGGCCTGTTCCGCTCCGAATTCCTGTTCATGGGCCGCGCCCACAAGATTCCCACCGAGGACGAGCAGTTCGAGGCTTACCGCAACACGGTGCAGTCGATGAAGGGCCGCGTGGTAACCATCCGCACGCTCGACATCGGCGCCGACAAGCCGCTCGACCAGGCCGACCATACGGCCTTGAATCCCGCATTGGGCCTGCGCGCCATCCGTTACTGCCTGGCCGAGCCGCAATTGTTCCTGACGCAGCTGCGGGCCATTTTGCGCGCCTCCGCCTTTGGCAAGGTGCGCATCCTGATCCCGATGCTCGCGCATGCGTTCGAGATTGACCAGTCGCTGGCCATGATCGCGCAAGCGAAGGCCAGCCTGCGCGAGGAAGGCGTCAAGTTCGACGACGAGGTCGAAGTGGGCGCCATGATCGAGATTCCCGCCGCCGCGCTGGCCCTGCCCATGTTCGTCAAGCGCATGGACTTCCTGTCGATCGGCACGAATGATTTGATCCAGTACACCCTGGCCATCGACCGGGTCGACTACGAAGTGGCGCATTTGTACAATCCGCTGCACCCGGCCGTGCTGCAACTGATCTCCATGACGATCGCGGCCGGCCACAAGGCGGGCATCGACGTGGCCGTTTGTGGCGAGATGGCGGGCGATGTGAAGCTCACGCGCCTGTTGCTGGGCATGGGACTGCGCGAGTTTTCCATGCATCCGGCCCAGCTGTTGGCGGTCAAGCAAGAGATCCTCAACAGCGACCTGGGCCTGATTGCGCCACAAATGCGCAAAATTATGCGTTCCATGGAGCCAAATGTGATCGCGGAAGCCGTACAACAGTTGCAGCTCATGTAAACTGTCACCTATCAGCATCGGGACACGTCGCGCGCGGCAAGAGGTGTCCTGATGCTAAAGTTGCAGCACCTATCATCGCGGTGCTGCATCGACCATGGCCCGTGGGGCCGCCCCCCTTTTATAAACCGACACACATGTCATCCATTGGAATCGTTTCGCCGCAAACCATGTATTTTGCGCAACCCCTGCAGCTGCAAAGCGGAGCATCGCTGCGGGACTATATGTTGATGTATGAAACCTACGGCACCCTGAACGCCGACAAATCGAACGCGGTGCTGGTTTGCCACGCCCTGAACGCCTCGCACCACGTGGCCGGCGTCTACGCGGACCAGCCGAAGAGCACGGGCTGGTGGGACAATATGGTCGGTCCCGGCAAGCCGCTCGACACGGACAAATTCTTCGTCATCGGCGTCAACAACCTCGGCTCCTGCTTCGGCTCGACGGGCCCCATGCACACCAATCCCGCCACCGGCAAGCCGTATGGTGCCGCTTTCCCGGTCGTCACGGTGGAAGACTGGGTCAGCGCGCAGGCGCGCCTGGCCGATGAACTGGGTATCACCCAATTCGCCGCCGTGATGGGGGGATCCCTGGGCGGCATGCAGGCGCTGGCGTGGAGCATCATGTTCCCCGAGCGGCTGCGCCACTGCGTGGTGATCGCCTCGACGGCCAAGCTGTCGGCGCAAAACATCGCCTTCAACGACGTGGCGCGCCAGGCCATCCTGTCCGACCCTGAATACCATGGCGGCGACTTCTATGCGCACGGCGTGGTGCCGAAGAACGGCTTGCGCGTGGCGCGCATGGTGGGCCACATCACGTATCTGTCGAATGACGACATGGCGGAAAAATTCGGCCGCAAGCTGCGCGATGCGGCGCAGACGGGCGACTACAAATTCGGCTTCGGCATCGACTTCGAGATCGAATCGTATTTGCGCTACCAGGGCGACAAGTTCTCCGAATACTTCGACGCCAACACGTATTTACTGATCACCAAGGCGCTCGACTATTTCGACCCGGCGCGCGCGCATGGTGGCGACCTGGCCAAGGCCCTGTCGGGCACGAAGGCCAAGTTCTTCCTCGCCTCGTTTTCCACCGACTGGCGTTTTTCGCCCGAGCGCAGCCGCGAGATTGTCGAAGCGCTCGTCTGCAACCGCCGCCAGGTCACGTATGCGGAAATCGACGCGCCGCACGGCCACGACGCCTTTTTGCTGGAAGATGCGCGCTACATGAACATGGTGCGCGCCTATTATGGCCAGGTTTGGAACGACATCGGGGCGGGCTTGCCGGCTCCCGCACTGCATACCGCCGTCCGCCAGGGCGCCAAGGAGACAGCATGACTTTTGAAGAATTGAGCGCGCTGCGCCCCGACCTGGCCTTCATCGCCCACTGGGTGCCGAATAACGCGCACGTGCTGGACGTGGGCTGCGGCGAAGGCGTGATGCTGCAGTACCTGCAAAGCGACAAGGAGTGCAGTGGTTACGGCATCGAGATCGCCGACGACAAGGTGCTGGCCAGCACCCGCCGTGGCGTGAACGTGATCCAGCAAGACATGGAAAAGGGCTTGTCGATTTTTGGCGACAACAGCTTCGACACGGTGCTGTGCCTGTCCTCCCTGCAGATGATGAAGCAGGTCGAGCCGCTGCTGCGCGACATCGTGCGCGTGGGCGCCGAAGCCATCGTCTCGTTCCCCAACTTCGCCTACTGGCCGCACCGCGTGGCGTTGCTGAAAGGCCGCATGCCCGTGTCGAAATCGCTGCCTTACCAGTGGTACGACACGCCGAACGTGCGCTGCGCCACCATCCAGGACTTCCGCGAGCTGGCCGAGGAATGCGGCCTGGAAGTGATCGAATGCGTGGCCCTGGCCGAAGGCAAGATGGTCTCCGTGCTGCCGAATTTGCGTGGCGACCTGGCCGTCTTCCGCCTGCGTAAAAAAGCGGTGCATTGATGAGCAAAAGCCCGGCGCCTGGCTGGCGTTCCTATGCCAATGGCCGCATGCTGGCCGTGCTGGTGCTGGGCTTCAGTTCCGGCCTGCCCCTGTTCATCCTGCTGTACCTGCTGCAGGCGTGGCTGGCCAAGTCGGGCTTGAACGTCAAGGCGCTGGGGCTGTTCGCCCTGGTGCAGTTCCCGTACATCTGGAAATTCCTGTGGGCGCCCCTGATGGATCGCTACCGCATCCTGGGACTGGGACGCCGGCGCGGCTGGATGGCCCTGACGCAAGTGGCGCTGTTCTTTTCCATCGGCGCCATGGGCATGCTCGATCCGCTCACCCAGATTGGCCTGATCGCGGCCGCTGCCGGCGGCGTGGCCTTCCTGTCGGCCAGCCAGGACATCGTCATCGACGCCTACCGGCGTGAAATCCTCAGTGACAACGAGCAGGGCCTGGGCGCCGCCGTCATCGTCAACGCGTATAAAGTGGCGGGCATGGTGCCGGGCGCGCTGTCGCTGATCCTGGCCGACCGCATGCCGTGGCAGCCCGTGTTCTGGATCACGGCCGCCTTCATGCTGCCGGGTTTTGTCTGCACCCTGCTGATCAAGGAGCCGACCGTGTACGGCTCGCCGCCAAAGACCATGCGCGAAGCGATCATTCTGCCGTTCCAGGAATTCATCGCGCGCGATGGTTGGCGTAACGCAATGTGGATCCTTGCCTTCGTATTACTCTACAAAATCGGCGACAGCATGGCCACGGCGCTGGCGACGAAGTTTTATCTGGACCTGGGTTTTTCCATGACGCAGATCGGCCTGGCCGCCAACACCACGGGTTTCTGGGCCAGCCTGGCCGGTGGCGTGGTGGGCGGCGTGTGGATGCTCAAGCTGGGCATCAACCGGGGTCTGTGGGTGTTTGGCGCGCTGCAGGCGATCGCGATTCTCGGCTTCGCCTGGCTGGCGCAGGTGGGGCCGAATACCGTGCTGCTCAGCGCCGTGATCGGTTTTGAAGCGTTCGCCAGCCTGGGGCTGGGTGCGGCCGCCTTTGTCGCGTTCCTGTCGCGCAGCACGGACCCGCGCTACACTGCCACGCAATATGCCTTGTTTTCCAGCCTCAGCGCCGTGCCGCGCACCCTGATCAATGCCTCGGTGGGCTTCCTGGTCGCCGAGCTGGGCTGGTTCTCGTTTTTCATCGTGTGCTTCTTCCTGGCCTTCCCGGCCATGATGATGCTGCCTAAAATTGCTCCATGGAGGTCTGCCAATGGCACCAATATCCCTTAAACGTTACGCCATCCTGGCCAGCCTGTGCGCGGCCACCGCGCTGTCGTCCCTGTCCGCCCACGCCCAGCAGGCGACGGTCCAGGATGGCATCAAGGTACGTCCCTTGTCGACTTCGCGCATCTTTGCCGGCGGCGCCGATTTCAATGAACAATCGAAGCAGCAATATACGCAGCTGGTCAACGAGGCGAAGGAAAAAAATGCGCTGGTGCCCGACAGCGACCCGCAGGTAAAACGCCTGCGCGCCATCGCCCAGCGCATCATCCCGTTCGCCACGCGCTGGAACGAGGCGTCGGCCAACTGGAACTGGCAGGTCAACCTGCTCAATTCCGACCAGGTCAATGCCTTTTGCATGCCGGGCGGGCAGATCGCTTTTTACAGCGGCATCATCACCAAGCTGAATCTGACCGACGACGAAGTGGCCATCGTCATGGGCCATGAGATTTCGCACGCCTTGCGCGAACACTCGCAGGCGCAGGCCGGCAAGGGCAACCTGGCCGCCGTCGGCGCCAAGCTGGCCGGCGCCGGCCTGTCGGCCTGGCTCGGCGTCGATCCGAGCATCACCAGTACCGCCACGAATATGGCGGCGCAGGGCGTGATGCTGAAGTTTTCGCGCGACGACGAACGCGAAGCGGACCTGATCGGCATGGACCTGGCCGCGCGCGCCGGCTTCGACCCGCGCGCCGGCGTCATCCTGTGGCAGAAAATGGCGGCCGTAAGCAAGGGCGCGCCGCCGGAATTCCTCTCGACGCACCCGTCGGGCAAGGACCGCATCTCGCAGATGAACAGCCACATGACGCAAGTGCTGCCGCTGTACGCGCGCAGCAAGGGCGTCAGCGTCGACGCCTTGCCGCCGTACCGCAGCACCGCCATCGCGCAGCGCTAGAATGTCGAAGCGTCACGCCGCCGCTCCTTTGCCCATGCGCGACGGCGTGGCGCCCAGCTACCTGTGGCTGCCGGAAGGGCAGTGGCCGGACATGCTGTCCTTCCTGCTCGAGCGTTATCCGCAGATCAGCGCGGCGCAATGGCAGGACCGCATGGCGCGCGGAGAAGTGGTCGATGGCGACGGCGCCGTGCTGGCGCCCGACAGCGCATACCGGCGCGGCATGCGCATTTTTTACTACCGCGAGTTGGAGCGGGAAACGCCGATTCCCTTCCACGAAGAGATCCTGTTCCAGGACGAACACCTGGTGGTGGTCGACAAGCCGCACTTTCTGCCGATGACGCCGGCCGGGCGCTTCGTGCAGGAGACCTTGCTGACGCGCCTGAAGAAAAAGCTGGACTGTGCCGACCTCACGCCGATCCACCGCCTCGACCGCGAGACGGCCGGCGTAGTGATTTTTTCGCGCAAGATAGCCAGCCGTGGCGCCTATCAATCGCTGTTCCAGCGCCGCGAAGTGCGCAAGACGTACGAGGCGCTGGCGCCCGTGCTGGCGGAGCGCGATTTTCCATTCACCTACCGCAGCCGCATGGTCGAGGGCGCGCAGTTTTTTCTCATGCGCGAAGAGGCGGGCGAGCCGAATTCGGAAACCATCATCGAGATCATCGAAGAGCGCGGCGACGTGGCCCTGTACCGGCTGCAGCCGCACACGGGGCGCAAGCACCAGCTGCGCGTGCACCTGGCCGCGCTGGGCATCCCCATCGTCAACGATGCGTTTTACCCGGTGGCCCTGCCGTGCAAGGAAGACGATATGTCGCAGCCCTTGCGGCTGCTGGCGCGGGCCATCGATTTTACGGACCCTTTGAGCGGCGAGCCGCGCCACTTTGAAAGCCGGCGCGTGCTCGGGTAATCCGACACCACCAGGGACGTATCCGATCAGCCCTTGATCGTGTAATCGATGATCAACGGCGCATGGTCGGAAAAACGCTCATCCTTGTAGACGCTGACCGTATGCGCCTGGGCCGCGATGCCGGGGGTGGCGACGTGGTAGTCGATGCGCCAGCCCACGTTCTTCGCGTAGGCTTGTCCGCGGTTGCTCCACCACGTGTACTGGTCTTCGCGCTTGTCCAGGCCGCGGTGCACGTCGACAAAGCCCACTTCGTCGAAGACGCGCGTCAGCCATGCGCGTTCCTCGGGCAGGAAGCCGGAGTTCTTCTTGTTGCCCTTCCAGTTCTTCAGGTCGATTTCATGGTGGGCGATGTTCCAGTCGCCGCAGATGACCACTTCGCGGCCCAGCGCCTTCAATGCCAGCAGATGCGGCAGGAACAGTTCCATGAAGCGGAACTTGGCTTCCTGGCGCTCGGGGCCGGACGAGCCGGATGGGCAGTACACGGAAATGACGGACAGGTTGCCAAAATCACAGCGCACGTAGCGGCCTTCGGCGTCGAATTCAGGGCTGCCGAAACCGATATGCACGGCGTCCGGCTCGACCTTGCTGTACACGCCCGTGCCGGAATAGCCCTTTTTCTCGGCGTAGTGGAAATGGCCATGGTAGCCGTGCGGGTTGAGGAATTCCGGCGTCATGTCGGGCAGCTGCGCCTTCAATTCCTGCACGCAGATGAAATCGGCCGTCTGCGTGCCCATCCAGTTGAAAAAGCCTTTTTTGGCGGCGGAACGGATACCGTTCAGATTGGCGGAAATAATTTTTGGCATAGGTCGAGAGTGAAAAGGGCGTTGTACGGGGCCGGCGGGCGCGGCATGGCGATTGTCTCGCCGGTGCGCGCGGATTAAAATACAGGCACTTTTAAAAAATGAGGCTAATGTGAATAATTTACGCCAGCAGTTTATCGCGTTTTCAGTATCCAAGGGAGTCTTGCGGTTTGGCGAGTTCACCACCAAGGCCGGGCGATCATCGCCGTACTTCTTCAATGCGGGCCTGTTCCACGACGGCGCCACCCTGGCCGAGCTGGCGCAGTTCTACGCGCAGACCCTGCTCGACTCGGGCGTGGAATTCGACATGCTGTTCGGCCCCGCCTACAAGGGCATCACGCTGGCGTCGGCCACCGCCGTGGCACTGGCCGGCAAGGGCCGCAACACCTCGTTCGCCTTCAACCGCAAGGAAGCCAAGGACCACGGCGAAGGCGGCACCATCGTCGGCGCCAAGCTGCATGGCAAGGTTGTCATCATTGACGATGTGATCTCGGCCGGCACCTCGGTGCGCGAATCGGTGGACATGATACGCGCCGCCGGCGCCGAACCGTGCGCCGTGCTGATCGCCCTGGACCGCATGGAGCGTTCCGGCCCGGACGGCCAGCTGTCGCCAAGTTCTGCCGTGCAGGAAGTGTCGAAACAGTACGGCATCCCCGTCATCTCGATCGGCAACCTGGACGATTTGTTCGGCTACCTGAATGGCGCGGGCGCCGATCCGGAACTGCTGAAGCATAAAGAGGCTGTTTCCGCGTACCGCACGCGCTACGGCATCTAAGGTTCAGGCGCGCTTGAACGTCCTGTTCGTTTGCAGCCGCAACCAGTGGCGTAGTCCCACGGCGGAGCGAGTATGGCGCCGCCATCCCGACCTGTCCGTGCGTTCGGGCGGTACCAGCCCGAACGCGCGCCATCCCGTCAATGCGAATGACCTGGCCTGGTGCGAGGTTATTTTTGTGATGGAAGAGAAGCACAAGTCGCGCCTGCGCGCGCAGTTTGGCCGCCTGCTCGAGCACAAGATTATCCATGTGCTCGACATCCCCGACGAGTATCAATTCATGCAGCCGGAGCTGGTCGAACAGCTCGAACTGTCGGTCGCGTCCATTCTCGGCCTCGATTGACCCAGCGCACTTGCGCATAGCGCCGCAGGATTTCGCGCATCAATGCCCTGGCCACGCCGCGATGGCGAAACGGCGGTTTCACGAACAGCATATTGAGCGTGGCTTGCGCGCCGCAGGGACTGAAATCGAGCATGGCTACCTGCTGCCCATCGATGCAGGCCGACAGCGCATGCTCGCCCGCAGCCGTTACTTTGATCACGCCAGCCATGGTTTGACCGCCGCATGCAGGCCCAGGGCGAACAGCCCGACAAAAAAGCACCGCTTGAACACCTGTTGCGCAATGCGCCCGCGCAGCCATTGACCGGCCAGCATGCCGGCCAGCGCCGGCAGCAGCGCATACGCGGAGGTCCAGGCCGCACCGAGACTGAAGTCGCCGTGCAGGGCCAGGCTGGCCGCCAGCGCCACGGTCGAAGCCGTAAACGCCAGGCCGAGCGCCTGCACCAGCGCATCGCGCGCCAGCTCCAGTCCCTGCAGATACGGCACGGCGGGGATGACGAACACGCCCGTGGCGGCCGTCACCAGCCCCGTCGCGGCGCCCGCCATGGGCCCCAGCCAGGCTTCGTGGCGCGCCGGCACGCGCAGCTGCAGCGAGAATACTCCCGCCAGCGCATACAGCATCAGCGCCACGCCCAGCGCGACGACGGCCCAGGCGCCGCTGTCTTTCGGCAGCAGGGAGCCGCCCGCCACGGTACCGGCCATGACGGCGGCCAGCATGGGCCACAAACGGCGCAGCAGGACGCGCAGGCCGGGGCCGGCCGCCAGCTGCCACACGTTCGTCACCATCGATGGCACGATCAGCAGGGCGGCTGCCTGCACGGGCGGCATGACAAGGCTGAGCGTGCCCATGGCCACCGTCGGCAAGCCCAGTCCGACTACGCCCTTGACGAAGCCAGCGACGAGGAAGCTGGCGCCGACGGCCAGCAGGAATGAGGTCTCCATTTTTTCTATTCCACAGTGAGCTGCGTGGATTCTGCGCGCGCTTGCGGATTTCGCCAAGGCGGATTATTTTGAGTCAGCCTTAGTTAAATGCGAAGGCTGGTAAGATGGCGAAAAGGAGAGCTGGCATGCGCTTTGATCTGGTCGATTTGCAGCTGTTTGTCAACGTGGTGGAGGCGGGCAGCCTGACGGCGGGCGCCGCGCGCAGCCATCTCGCATTGGCGTCGAGCAGCGCGCGCGTGCGCGGCATGGAAGAGATGTTGGGCATGCCTTTGCTGCTGCGCGGGCGGCGCGGCGTGGAACCGACGCCAGTGGGGCAGACCTTGCTGCATCACGCGCGCCTGGTGCTGCTGCAAATGGAAAAAATGCGCGGCGAACTTGGCGAATTTGCGCGCGGCTTGAAAGGGCAGTTGCGCCTGCTGTGCAATACGGCCGCGCTCAGCGAATTTTTGCCCGAGGCGCTCGGGGCTTTTCTCGACCGCCATCCGAACCTGACCATCGACCTGGAAGAGCGTCTCAGTTACGATATCGTCAAGGCCGTTTCGGAGGGGCTGGCCGACATGGGCATCGTGTCCGACTCGGTCGACATGCGCGGCTTGCAGACGTTTCTGTTCCGCCCCGACCGGCTGGTGGTCATCGCCGCCGCCGACGGCGTGCACCACCGCGCGCTCGGCCAGGATGGCGTCGTCGATTTTGTCAGCGTGCTGGATCACGATTTCATCGGCCTGGCCGACGACAGCGCGATGCAGCAATACCTGGGCATGCATGCGGCGCGCCTGGGGCGTCCGCTGAAGGTACGCGTGCGCCTGCGCAGCTTCGATGCCGTCTGCCGTATGGTGGCCAGCGGCGTGGGCATCAGCGTGGTGCCGCTGGCGGCGGCCAGCCGCTGCCAGCAGACGATGGCGCTGCGTTGCCTGGAATTATCCGATCCCTGGTCGGTACGCAATCTCACGATCTGCGTACGCCAGTTCAGTGAATTACCCCTGTATGCGCGCCAGTTGATCGATCATCTGAAGGCGTGACAGGGCATGACAGGAGCAGCGATGCGTTTTTCAGAAGACAAGATGGCCAGCCTGCTGTGCAGCGACCGGGTCGAGCGGCCCATCCACATCTGGCAGCCCGAGCATCCTCGTGCAGTGATCCTCGCGATCCACGGCGGCATGGCGCACGCGGGCGACTACGTCACGCCGGCGCTCTACTTCCGCCAGCACGGCATCGCCACCGTCAGCTTTGACATGGTGGGCCATGATGGAAAGCGCAAGGTGGACATTCCCTCGTTCGACGCCTTCCTCGACGACGAGGAGCTGTTCCTCGCCTGGATCAAGAAAACGTATCCGGGCTTGCCCGTGTTCGTCATGGGCCATTCGATGGGCGGCCTGATCGCCACGCACCTGGGGCTGCGGCGCTTTGCGGGCGATCCAGCGATCAAAGGCTTCATCATTTCATCGCCGTATTACGTGAATGCGATTCCCGTGCCGAAGGTGCTGCAGATGCTGTCGGGCTGGCTGGCGCAGCGCTTCCCCACGATGAAGGTGCCGCTGGGGAACCTGACCATGCTGCTGACGCACGATCAAACCATCACCGCGCGCCATTTCCAGGACGAGCGCGACGGCATCCGCGCCAGTGCGGCGTCGGTGCGCTTCGCCCATGCCTTGACGCCGGCGCAAAAGGAACTGGCGGGCGGCTTGCCGGACTGGCGCTTCCCCCTGTTCGCCGTGGTGGCGGGCGACGACAAGCTGGCCGACAGCCGCGCCACGGAAAGCCTGCTGCGCAGCGTGCCCGATGGACTGCTCGACTATCACTACTATCCGGCCAATTATCACGAGAATTTCAATGAAGTGAACCGCGACGCCATCTTTGCCGCCATCCTGGCCTGGATGGAAAAACTGCTGGCACCCGTGCCGGCGTGAGGCGCCAGTATCGTTATAATCGGTTTGACTGAATTTACCGCCGGCGCATGCCGGCCCGGTCCCCGCGGCACAGGGGAATACTCAAGGAACGAACGATGCGCTTGCTGATTGCCCTGTTACTCCCGTGGCTGACCTTTTTCACGATCGGCCGTCCGATCGCCGGCATCATTTGCCTGATCCTGCAAATCACCCTGATCGGCTGGCTGCCAGCGACGATCTGGGCCGTGTACGCGCTGAGCCAGTACAAGACGGACCAGAAGATCGCCGAGGCCATGCGCCGGCGCTAAGCTAAGACTGGCCTAAGCTGCGCTTCCTATCTTGATTCAACCGACATGAGGAAAGTGAGATGGCACCAGACAGACGCGGTACCTTGACCCTGGCGGCGGCAATGCTGGCCGCCGGGCTATTGCTGGGAAGTGCGGCGCAGGCCCAAGCCGACAGCGCGCTGCCGCCCGTGCAGAAGAGCGGGGCGGTGGAATACCTGAGCGGCGGTATTGGCCTCGACGAGTCGACGGCCATCAAGAGCGCCAGCCGGCATTGGCCCTTGAGTCTCGTGTTTTCCGTGCAGGCGGCGGGCAAGGCGGAATTTGCCTCCGACGTGAAGCTGGAAATACGCGACGTCAAGGGCGCGCTGGCGCTGGAAACGACGGCCAGCGGACCGTTCCTGCTGGCGAAACTGGCACCGGGCAGCTACACCCTGCGCGCCACCCTGGCCGGCAAGACACTGGAACGCAAGGTGCAGGTCAAGGCGGGCAGTTCCGCGCGGGTGGAGTTGGTCTGGCCGGCGGGAACGAATCAAGGTAAATCCTGATGGCTGGCGACGGCAAGACGCCTGAACAGGGCTTGTCGGCGCGTGGCTTGTCGGCACATATCCTGCCCACGTCGGCGACGATGGTTGGCGTATGCATGACGGTGCTGTCGATCGGGCACCTGGCGCCGCGCGGCGAGGTGCGCGTGGCCATCGACAAGCTGCTCGCTGTCGACGCCATCGTTTTTCTCGTCAGCGCCGTGCTCTCGTTCATGTCGCTGCGCCCCGGCCAGTCGCGCTTGCGCTACGAATGGTGGGGCGAGCTGCTGTTCATCTGCGGCCTGGCCCTGCTGGCGCTGGGCGCCGTGGTACTGGCCTTCGTCATCAACTGAAGCCGATCAGCTGACCGCGAGCACGCGTCCTTCGACGGCGCTTTGCAGCGCCAGTTCGATCAGGCGTATCGTCGCCGCCGCATCTTCGGCCGCCACGGGCGCCGCTGCGCCGTGGCGGATGGCGTCGGCCATGCCCTGGTAAAAGTCCTGGTAGCGGCCCGCCTGCATCTCCAGGTGTTCACAATGCCCGTCCGGCTGCGTGCCCAGATGCAGCGCGCCGCGCACGGGGTCCATGCCCCAGCCTGGCTGGCCCGGCCTGCCGCCCGCCTTCAGGGCGTCTTCCTGCGGATCGAGGCCGAACTTCACGAAACTGCCTTTATCGCCATGCACGGCGAAGCGCGCCGTTGGCGCTTTCACCAGGCAGCCCGCTTGCAGCACCACGCGCAGCCGGTCGTAGTACAACACGATGTGCATGTAGTCGACGGCTTGCGCGCCATCGCGCTGCAGGACGATATCGGCGTACAGCTTTTCCGGCTGGCCGAACAGCTGCATGGCCTGGTCCAGCATGTGCGGACCCAGGTCGTACAGCAAGCCGCCACCGGGTGCGCCGGACTCGCGCCAGCGCTGGCGGATCTCGGGGCGGAAACGGTCGAAATGCGATTCGACGCTGGCGATGCGGCCCAAGGTGCCTTGCGCCAGCAGCGTTTTGAGGGTCAGGAAGTCGCCATCCCAACGGCGGTTGTGGTACACGCTGAGCACCAGCTTGCGTTCTTTCGCCAGCGCGATCAGGCTCTGCGCCTCGGCACTGGAAATGGTGAATGGCTTGTCGACCACCACGTGCTTGCCAGCCTGCAGGGCCGCTTGCGCCAGGCTGAAATGCGCTTCGTTGGGTGCGGCGATGACGACCAGTTCGATGGACGGATCGGCAAACAGCTGCGCGGATTCCGCATATACGGTCGCGTGTGGCCAATCCTTGTGCACAAGCTCCGGCTTGCTCGAGGCGACGGCCGTCAGTTCCAGGGCATCGATGGTGGACAGGACGGGAGCGTGGAAGGTGGAGCCGGCAAAGCCGTAGCCGACCAGGCCGGTTTTGATCTTGTTCATGGCGTGTTCACAGGTGCGTGGAAGAATCCATGATCATACCCGCAAGCGGGCGGCGGCAGCGCTGCTGCGATGCCGCCGCCCAGACATTACTTCAGACTCCAGACGTATTGCGCCTTGACGCTGGCGCTGACAGGCTTGCCGCCAGCGAGGGCCGGCTTGAACGTGCACTTGGCAATGCCGCTGCGCGCCGCCTCATCGAGGGCCGGATGGCCGCTGCTTTTGACGACGCTCGAACCTGTTACCTTGCCGGCGGCATCGACGTCGAAGGACATGGTGACCTTGCCCTCTTCCTTCGCCTGCAAGGATGCGGCTGGGTAGACGGGTTTGCCGCAGACGCCAAAGTCGATGATGGGGCGGCGCTCGAGCACGGGCGCGCTGTCGGCGGCGACGGCCTGGCCGTAGATGCCGAGGCAGGCGCCGGCCAGAGCCAGCAGCGGCACGGCTGTCTTCCAATTCAGGGTTTGTGGTGCGGGGCGCAGCAATCGTTTGATACGTGACATAAGATCTCCTCCGTTGGCCGCCTGGGCCAGGTGGTGGGTTGAGAACTGGAGGCGTTCCAGTTCCGAAAGTGCAAGAGCCAGACGCCGCGGTTCGCCCAGTTGTCTTGCTGCGAAATCATCTGCAATATGTTCGCGTTCGAGGCGCACGCCGCGTGAAATCCACCAGACGGCAGGGTGGAAAAACAGCAGCGCCTCGATGGCGTTTTGCAGCAGGTTGATCAGATAATCGTGGCGCCGGATGTGCGCCAGTTCATGCGCCAGCAGCGCGTCGAGCAGGTGCGGCGGCATGCCGGTCAACAGCGAAGCGGGCACCAGCACCATGGGTCGCCAGATGCCGGCCGTGAGCGGGCTGGCGATGCCGTCGAGCACGCGCAGCCGTACGGGCCGCGTCACGCCCGCATCGTGCGCCATGCGCGACAGCCTTGTCTGCAGTTGTCCATGCGTGGCGCCCGTGTTCCTGGCGCTGCGCTCTATCCACAGCATGCCCAGCGCCATGCGCACGGCCAGCGCGGCGGCGCAAAGGGCCCACACGCCGACGACGGCGCGCAGCAGCAGGTCCAGGTCGGGCAAGCTGTCGGGTGCCAGCAGGGCGGCCGGCAGCAAGGCGCTGGAGTACAGGGAGCCCGCGATATCGCCGCCAGTCAGGCGCAGATACAAGCCCGCCGCCGGCCATGCCAGGCAGGCCAGCAGGGCGCCACAACCGACGGCGTAGCGCGCCTCCGGACGCGCATTGCGCAGGGCAGCCCACGCCAGCGCCGTGGCGCAGCCGATCAGCAAGCCTTGCCACAGGAAGTGCAGCAGGGTCCAGCCCAGCGCTGGCACGAAGCCGCTCATGACTGATCGTCCTTGAGCATTTTTTCGATTTCCTCGCGTTCGGCGCGCGACACGCCCGTGCGCAGCGCCGCCAGCACCAGCGCCTTGGCCGAACCGGCAAAGGCCTTCTGCATCAATTCCTTGAGCAGGTTCGTCTGCAGGCTGTCCTGCGCCTGCGCCGGCGCATACACGTGCGAGCGCTGGCTTTCGTCGCGGATCAGCAAGCCCTTGCCGTGCATGATCTGCATCAGGCGCAGCACGGTGCCATACGTGATGGCCGGCTTGGCCAGCGCCATCGCCTCATGCACCTGCTTGGCCGTGGCGGCGCCCAGCGGCCACAGCGCCTGCAGCAGATCGAGTTCGGCCGCCGTCGGTTTCGGGATGTCGTGCGTCTTGGCCATGCGGTTTTCCTCTTGCCTGAAATTCAATAGGGCTAGATTAAACCTTGTAGACAAAAATGTATACTTTATTTTTCAGCGGCGTATAAACGCCTGTCAGTCTTGGTGTAAAACGTAGACAAGCTTGTTTATGAGTAAATCCGGCAGGCGAAAAAAAAAGACGCCGCAGCGTCTTTTTTTTGGGCGAGTGAAAATTATCCCGCCAGCTTTGCCTTCAGCAGTTCCGTCAGCTGGGCCGGGTTGGCCTTGCCCTTGGAGGCTTTCATGGCCTGGCCGATCAGCGCGTTGATGGCAGCTTCCTTGCCGGCGCGGTACTGCTCCACCGACTTGGCGTTCGCCGCCAGCACTTCATCGACGATGGCTTCCAGGGCGCCAGTATCCGAAATCTGTTTCAGGCCCTTGGCGTCGATGATGGTGTCGACGAGATTGTCGTCGTTCGATTTCGCTTCCCACATGCCGGCGAAGACTTCTTTCGCCGCCTTGTTCGAGATCGTGCCGTCGGCGATGCGCTTGAGCATGGCGGCCAGCTGCGCGGCGGAGACGGGCGCGTCGTCCAGGTCCACGCCTTCGCGGTTCAGGGTCGACGAGACGTCGCCCATCAGCCAGTTGGCGGCGGCCTTGGCGTTTTCCTTGCCGGCCTTGTCCACCACGGCGACGAAGTAAGTCGCCATGGTTTTCGACTGCGTCAGCACCAGCGCATCGTAGTCAGGCAGCGCGTATTCGCTGATGAAACGGGCGCGCATGGCGGCCGGCAGTTCCGGCATCGAGGCCTTGACGGTGTCGATCCACGCTTGCGAGATGACCAGCGGCGGCAAGTCAGGGTCCGGGAAGTAGCGGTAATCCTGCGCGTCTTCCTTGCTGCGCATTTCGCGCGTTTCCTTGCGGTCCGGATCGTACAGGCGCGTCGCTTGCACGACCTTGCCGCCGTCTTCGATCAGCTCGATCTGGCGGCGCACTTCCACGTGCACGGCTTCCTCGATGAAGCGGAAGGAGTTCAGGTTCTTGATTTCGCAGCGGGTGCCGAATTCCTTCTGGCCGACAGGGCGCACGGAGACGTTGACGTCGCAGCGGAACGAGCCTTCCTGCATGTTGCCGTCGCAAACGCCCAGCCACATGACCAGCGAGTGCAGGGCCTTGGCGTAGGCCACGGCTTCGGCGGCGCTGCGGATTTCCGGTTCCGAGACGATTTCCAGCAGCGGCGTGCCGGCGCGGTTTAAGTCGATGCCGCTCATGCCCGCATAGTCTTCGTGCAGCGATTTGCCGGCGTCTTCTTCCAGGTGGGCGCGCGTCAAATTGACCGTCTTGGTGACGAATTTGCCATCCTTTTCGTAGCCGAAGGTCAGGGCGCCGCCGATGACGACGGGGTCTTCGAACTGGCTGATCTGGTAGCCCTTGGGCGAATCCGGATAAAAATAGTTCTTGCGTGCGAAGACCGAGTGCGGCGCGACGGTGGCGCCCACGGCCAGGCCGAAGCGGATCGCGCGGTCGACGGCTTGCTTGTTCATCACCGGCAGCACGCCCGGCAGCGCCAGGTCGACAGGGCTCGCCTGCGTATTGGCGTCGGCGCCGTACTTGATCGGCGAACCGCTGAAAATTTTGGATTCGGTCGTGAGCTGCACGTGGTTCTCAAGACCGATGACGACTTCCCATTGCATAGTGTTCTCGCTTATTTTCTGGTGGCGCCGCCTCGGCGGCGCAAATTTTTTCTTGATTTTCTTAAATGCCGGCAGGGCTGCGCGTATGCCAGTCCGTCACTTGCTGGAACTGGTGGGCCACGTTCAGCAGCTTGGCTTCGCCAAAATAATTGCCGATGATTTGCAGGCCGACAGGGCGCTTGCTATTCTTGTCTCCTGCGCCGAAACCGCAGGGTATCGACATGCCGGGCAGGCCGGCCAGGCTGGTCGACAGGGTGTAGATGTCGGCCAGGTAGTTCGCCACCGGGTCGTCCGTCTTGTCGCCCAGGTCCCAGGCGACGGTCGGCGCGACCGGTCCCATGATGACGTCGCAGACGGCGTTCGGGCCATTCAGGACGGCCTCGAAATCCTGCGCGATCAGGCGGCGGATCTTTTGCGCCTTCAGGTAGTAGGCGTCGTAGTAGCCGTGGCACAGCACATAGGTGCCGACCATGATGCGGCGCTGCACTTCCGGGCCGAAGCCCTGGGCGCGCGACTTCTTGTACATGTCCTGCAAGTCTTTGTACTCGGCAGCGCGGTGGCCGTAGCGCACGCCGTCGTAGCGCGACAGGTTCGACGACGCTTCGGCCGGGGCGATCATGTAATAGGCGGGAATCGACAGGGCCGTGTTCGGCAGCGAGATGTCGACCAGGGTAGCGCCCAGCTTTTCATACTGCGCCAGCGCGCCGCGCACGGCCGCTTCCACGTCCTTGGCCAGGCCCTCGCCGAAGTACTCGCGCGGCACGCCGATGCGCAGGCCCGTCAGGGGCTGTCCCAGCTCGCGCGAAAAGTCTTCCGCCACGCCGCCCTGTTCCGGCGACAGGCTGGTCGAATCGCGTTCGTCGAAGCCGGCCATGGCACTCAAGAGCAGGGCGCAGTCTTCGGCCGAGCGGGCCATCGGGCCGCCCTGGTCCAGCGACGAGGCAAAGGCGATCATGCCGAAGCGCGAGACGCGGCCATACGTGGGCTTGATGCCGGTGATGCCGCAAAAAGCGGCAGGCTGGCGGATCGAGCCGCCCGTGTCGGTGCCGGTGGCTGCCGGCGTCAGGCCGGCCGCCACGGCGGCGGCCGAGCCACCGGACGAGCCGCCTGGCACGGCCGTCTTGTCCCACGGGTTCCGCACGGCGCCGAAGGCCGAGTTCTCGTTGCCGGAACCCATGGCGAATTCGTCGCAATTGACCTTGCCCAAGGTGACCATGCCGGCCGCCTGGAATTTTTCCACCACGGTGGCGTCAAACGGGCTGGCGTAGTTGGCCAGCATTTTCGAGCCGGCCGTCGTGCGCCAGCCTTTCGTGACGAACAAGTCCTTGTGCGCGATCGGCACGCCCGTCAATGGCGTGGCTGTGCCGGCGGCGATGCGCGCGTCGGCGTCAAGCGCTTGTGCCAGGGTCAGGGCACGGTCGACGTGCAAAAAAGCGTTCGAGGTGTCCGCTTCGATGCGGTCGAGGAAATGCGTCGCCAGCGCAACGGCGGAAATTTCCTTGTTCTGCAAAAGCGTGGACAGCTGTTTGATGGATTTTGTATGCATGGCGTTTCTATTTTGATATTCGGCAAAAAGGCGGGAACAACGCAACGGCGTGTTTATTCGATGACCTTGGGCACCAAGTACAGGCCATCTTGTACCTTCGGCGCCACGGCCTGGTAGGCGTCGCGGCGGTTCGTTTCGGTAGCGAGGTCCTCGCGCAGGCGCAGGGCGATATTGTCCATGTGGGCGGCCAGCGGGTGGCTCAGGGGCGCCACGCCATCGGTATTGACGGCTTGCATTTGTTCTGCCAGTGCAAAAATCTTGTTCAATTGGGCCAAAGACGTGACGGCCTGGTCGTCGGCCATTTCGAGTTGGGCCAGGTGGGCGATGCGTTTTACGTCGGAGAGTGTCAGGGACATGGCGAATGGCGCGGAGTGCCGCGCATTAGTATTAAGTTGGCGTTTTGATAAAACGCGGGTATTTACTGCTATTTTGCTCACAAAAATCGAGGAATGCCGCGTAACTCGCGGCTGCAAGAGTCGCACTTTTCCATGGTTTTTGAGCAAATCGCATTCAAATTATAAGGTAGAATGGCGGGTTAATGCGTTGCCGGCGCTGATGGACCGCTGCCGCAGCATAGAAAAGATTGCGCAAGCGCCAAGCGAAACCCGAAAAAATCGCCTCCACGGATTTTCAGGGTGCCTGAAAGCGCCCGCTTTGAAACTCCCCATAAACAGCTTTTGCGCAGCTCGATGCGCTACAGGACACTCATGTTTGGTTTTTTACGCAGGTATATCTCCACCGATCTGGCCATTGACTTGGGCACGGCCAACACCCTTATTTATGTACGCGGCCTCGGTATCGTCCTGGACGAGCCATCCGTCGTCGCCATCCGCCAGGAAGGCGGTCCGAATGGCAAGAAGACCATTCAGGCAGTCGGCAAGGAAGCCAAGCAGATGCTGGGCAAAGTGCCGGGCAATATCGAAGCGATTCGTCCGATGAAAGATGGCGTGATCGCCGACTTCACCGTGACCGAGCAAATGCTCAAGCAATTCATCCGCATGGTGCACGACTCGAAATTCTTCCGTCCATCGCCGCGCATCATCATTTGCGTGCCTTGCGGTTCGACCCAGGTCGAACGCCGCGCGATCCGCGAATCGGCCCTGGGCGCCGGCGCCTCGCAGGTGTACCTGATCGAAGAACCGATGGCCGCGGCCATCGGCGCGGGCTTGCCCGTGTCCGAAGCGACCGGCTCGATGGTGGTCGATATCGGCGGCGGCACGACCGAAGTGGGCATCATCTCGCTGGGCGGCATGGTCTACAAGGGTTCCGTGCGCGTCGGCGGCGACAAATTCGATGAAGCCATCGTCAACTACATCCGCCGCAACTACGGCATGCTGATCGGCGAACAGACGGCTGAAGCCATCAAGAAAGCCATCGGTTCGGCTTTCCCTGGTTCGGAAGTGAAGGAAATGGAAGTCAAGGGCCGCAACCTGTCCGAAGGCATCCCGCGTTCGTTCACCATCTCCAGCAACGAGATCCTCGAAGCGCTGACCGACCCGCTGAACAATATCGTCTCGGCCGTGAAAAACGCCCTGGAACAGACGCCGCCGGAACTGGGCGCCGACATCGCCGAAAAAGGCATGATGCTGACGGGCGGCGGCGCACTGCTGCGCGACCTGGACCGCCTGCTGATGGAGGAAACCGGCCTGCCGGTGCTGGTGGCCGAGGACCCGCTCACCTGCGTGGTGCGCGGTTCCGGGATGGCACTGGAACGTATGGACAAGCTCGGCTCGATCTTCTCCTACGAATAATCGGATCAACGGGCCGGAGAGCGGTTCTCCGGCTTTGGTTTTGGCGCCGGCGTTTGACCGGGGCCTGCACGTTGGCGCACTGCGCCTGGCCTGATTATTGGAAGTCATGGAATACAGTCCTCCGCCACTTTTCAAACAAGGCGCCTCTGCCCGCGTCAAGATGATGGTGTTCGCCGGCATTTCTATCGCCCTGCTGCTGGTCGATTCGCGCATGCACGCGCTGACTGCCGTGCGCCAGGCAGTCGGCACCGTGCTGTATCCGGTGCAGATGGCTGCCCTGGTGCCGCGCGACGTGGCGCTTGGCGTCGGCAATTATTTTTCGTCGCTGTCCGCCCTGGAAAAACAGGTGCGCGACCTGAAGCACGAACAGATCGCCTCGGCGCAGATCCTGCAGCAGGCGCAGCTCAACATCGTTGAAAACAACCACCTGCGCAAGCTGATGGAAGCGCGCGAGCGCGTCCCCGTCAAGACCTTGATGGCCGAAGTGCTGTACGACACGCGCGATTCGGCCACGCGCAAGATCGTGCTTGATCGCGGTATCCAGCATGGCGTGGAGCTGGGCCGCCCCGTGATCGACAACCTGGGTGTGGTGGGACAGGTCACGCGCGTGTTCCCCTTCACCTCCGAAGTGACCTTGCTGACGGATGAAGAGCAGGCCATTCCCGTGCAGCTGCTGCGCAATGGCGTGCGCAGCGTGGCCATCGGCCGCGGCAAGTCCGGCACCATGGAGCTGCGCTTCACGGCCCCCAGCGCCGACATCCAGATCGGCGACATCGTCATTACCTCGGGCCTCGACGGCCTGTACCCGGCCGGCCTGGCCGTGGCGCGCGTGACCCTGGTCGAGCGCAATGCGCATGGCCCGTTCGGCCGCGTCGTGTGCCAGCCGCTGGCCGGCATCGAACGCAATACCCAGCTGCTCATCCTCATGACGTCGCCCGAGATTCCGCCGCGCCCGCCCGCTGAAGATATCAAGACGGGCCGCAAGATCGCCGGCAAGATGGCGCCGATCAAGGACCCTGCCAAGGAGCCCGCCGCTGCGACGCCACCGGCCGCCAATACGGCCACGCCACCGGCCGCGAAACCGCCTGCCAGCCCCGCGCCGAAACCGGCGGCGCCTGTAGCAACGCCAGCACCTGCCGCTGTGCCACCGAAGGAAGCGACACGATGAACCGCCCGCATTACATCCTGCTGCCGGTCAGCCCCCTGTTTATCGGTTTTTCCCTGCTGTGCGCTTTTCTGCTGAACCTGTTGCCGTGGGGGCAGTTCGTCGGCGTGCCCGATTTCGTCGCGCTGGTGCTGGTCTTCTGGGGCATCCACCAGCCGCGCAAGGTCGGCATCGGCGTGGCGTTCTTCATGGGCCTGATGATGGACGTGCACGATTCGACCCTGCTGGGCGAGAATGCGCTGGCCTACACCTTGCTGTCGTATTTCGCCATCATGATGCACCGCCGCGTGCTGTGGTTCCCCATCATGACGCAGGCGTTGCACGTGCTGCCGCTGCTGTTGCTGACGCAGGCGCTGCAATTGCTGACGCGCTTGATCGTCTCGGGCCGCTTCCCTGGCTGGCTCAATTTCATCGAAAGCTTCGTCGCCGTCGCCCTGTGGCCCATCGTCACGTGGATTCTGCTGGCGCCGCAGCGCCGCGCAGTGGACCGCGACCATAACCGGCCGATCTGACGAGCGCCTGCCATGACTGAACTCAAGAACACCGAGCGCGAACTGCATTTTTTCCGCATGCGCCTGACCATCCTGGGCGCGCTCGTCTTCGTCTGCTTTTCGCTGCTGCTGGCGCGCTTCATCTGGCTGCAGGTGATCAAGCACGAGGACTACGCGACCAAGGCCGAGGACAACCGCATTGCCGTGGTGCCCATCGTGCCCACGCGTGGCCTGATCCTCGACCGCAACGGCGTGGTCCTGGCGCGCAATTACTCGGCCTACACCCTCGAAATCACGCCGTCGAAACTGAGCGCCAGCCTCGATTCCGTGATTGACGAGCTGTCGACCCTGGTGCAGATCGATATCAAGGACCGCCGCCGCTTCAAGAAGCTACTGGAAGAATCGAAGAACTTCGTCAGCGTGCCGCTGCGCACGCGTCTGACGGACGAGGAAGTGGCGCGCTTCACGGCGCAGCGTTTCCGCTTCCCCGGCGTCGAAGTACAGGCGCGCCTGTTCCGCCAATATCCGATGGGCGAAGTGGCGTCGCACGTGGTGGGCTTCATCGGCCGCATCAACCGCAATGAAGCCAAGGCGCTGGAAGAGGGCGAGGACGCGGCCAACTACAACGGCACCGACCATATCGGCAAGGAAGGCCTGGAAAAAAGCTACGAAAAGCAGCTGCACGGCACCACCGGCTACGAAGAAGTGGAAGTGTCGGCCGGCGGGCGCGCCATGCGCACCCTGTCGCGTACGGCCGCCACCCCTGGCAATAACCTGATCCTGTCGATCGACATCGAATTGCAAAAAGTGGTCGAGGAAGCGTTCGGCGAATGGCGCGGCGCGGCCGTGGCCATCGACCCGGCAACGGGCGACATCCTTGCTTACGTCTCCAAGCCAGGCTACGACCCGAATCTGTTCGTCGACGGCATCGACCAGCAAAGCTGGAACGAGCTCAATACCTCGCTGGACCGGCCGATGGTCAACCGTCCCCTGTCCGGCACCTACGCGCCCGGCTCGACCTTCAAGCCCTTCATGGCGCTGGCCGCACTGGAACTGGGCAAGCGCACGCCGAGCCAGTCGATTTCCGATCCCGGTTTCTTCATCCTCGGCGGCCACACCTTCCGCGACGACAAGGTGGGCGGCCATGGCACGGTGGACATGCACAAGTCCATCGTCGTCTCGTGTAACACCTATTACTATCAGCTGGGCCGCGACATGGGCATCGACGCCATTCACGACTTCATGAAGCCGTTCGGTTTCGGCCAGTTGACGGGTATCGACCTGAATAACGAAAAGACGGGCGTGCTGCCGTCGACGGAATGGAAGCGCAACCGCTTCAAGACGCCGCAGCAGAAAAAATGGGTGGGCGGCGACACGATTTCGGTGAGTAACGGCTCCGGCTACAATTCCTATACGCCGCTGCAGATCGCCCACGCGACGGCCAACCTGGCCAATAACGGTGTGGTGATGAAACCGCATCTGGTGAAAATCATCGAAGACGCGGCCACGCGCGCGCGTACATTGACCGTGCCGAAGGAAAGCTATCGCATCGCGCTCAAGCAGGAAAACATCGACACCATCAAGCGCGCCATGGTGGGCGTGACCAGCGAGCAGGGCGGCACGGCCGCGCGTATCTTCACCGGCGTGCAGTACACGGTGGGCGGCAAGACGGGTACGGCGCAGGTGGTGGGCATCAAGAAAAACGAGAAGTACAATGCCAAGTTGCTGGCCGAACGCCTGCGCGACAACGCTCTGTTTACCGCGTTCGCGCCGGCCGACAAGCCGCGCATCGCGATCGCCATCGTGGTGGAAAATGCGGGCTTCGGCGCCGGCGTGGCCGCCCCGATCGCGCGCAAGGCGCTCGACTACTACCTGTTGGGCAAGCGCCCGAGCGACAAGGAAAAGGACACCACCAAGGTGCCCAAGGAAGATGTCGACGAAGTGCGCACCCTGGAAGAAATCACTGACGAGCAGGCCGCCCCGGCGACACCTGCCAGGCAATAAGGAAGCACATGCCCATTAACGAGAGGCGCTCGCTGTGGCGGCGCGCCAAACCCTACCTGGCGGTGTTCGATCCGCCGCTGATGATCATCATCCTGATGTTGCTGTGTACCAGTCTGCTGACCCTGTATTCGGCCAGCATCGGCATTCCCGGCAAGATCGAGGACCATTTGCGCAACATCCTGCTGTGCTTTTTCGTCATGTGGGTGGCGGCCAACATCACGCCGCAGATGATGATGCGCATCGCCGTGCCCGCGTACACGGTATCGGTGATCTTGCTGGTGGCCGTGGCGCTGTTCGGCACCATCAAGCTCGGTGCCCGGCGCTGGCTGCATATCGGCGTGATTGACATCCAGCCGTCCGAATTCCTGAAGATCGCCACGCCGCTGATGCTGGCCTGGTTCTTCCAGCACAATGCGGGCGCGCTGCGCTGGAAATCGTTCCTGATGGCGGCCGTGCTGCTGCTGGTGCCCGTCTACCTGATCGCGCGCCAGCCCGACCTGGGCACGGCGCTGCTGGTGGTGGCGGCCGGCTTTACCGTCATCTTCCTGGCCGGCCTGTCGTGGAAAGTGCTGGCAGGCTTGCTGATCACCTTTGTTTCCTGCCTGCCGATCGCGTGGTCGCACCTGCATGATTACCAGCGCGACCGCGTGATGATGCTGATCGACCCGACCAAGGACCCGCTGGGCAAGGGCTTCCATATCATCCAGTCCATCATCGCCATCGGTTCCGGCGGCATGACGGGCAAGGGCTGGACGCACGGCACGCAGGCCCACCTGGAATTCGTTCCGGAGCGCACGACCGATTTTATTTTTGCCGTATATTCCGAGGAATTCGGCCTGGTCGGTAACTTGATCCTGATGCTGATGTATTTGCTGCTGGTGGGACGGGGGATGATGATCGCCGCCAACGCCCCCAGTTTTTTCACTCGCCTGCTGGCAGGAGCGATAACTATGATTTTCTTTACGTACGCCTTTGTAAACATGGGCATGGTCAGCGGCATCGTGCCGGTGGTCGGCGTCCCCCTCCCATTCCTCAGCTATGGCGGCACCGCGCTGCTGACCCTGGGCGTGGCCACCGGTATCCTGATGAGCATTCAGCGCCACCGCAAGCTGGTGCAGACCTGATGCGGGCGCCTTTCGACACCTTCGCCATGCGCGGGCTGAGCCTGGCGGTCTTGCTGACCCTGGCCGCCTGCGGCACGACGCCGCAAAAGAGCGCATCGAACAACGTGCCGCTGCCGTCCGGCGGCAAGGTCAAAGTGCCCGTGCGCCAGGACCCCACCTTGCCGGCATTGCCGGCGGCCGGCTCCGGGCGCGGCGGCTACTACAAGGATGACGGCCCGGGCGACAATCCGCCGGCCAACCTGCGCGACGTGCCCGACGCGGAAGTGCGCAACGAGCCGTATTCGACGCGGTCGAATCGCCCGTATGTCGTCTTCGGCAAGACGTATACGCCGATCACCGACAACGAACCGTTCAAGCAGAAGGGCACGGGCACCTGGTATGGCAAGAAATTCCATGGCCAGCGCACCTCGTCGGGCGAAATCTACGACATGTACAAGATGACGGCGGCCCATCCGACCTTGCCGATTCCGTCGTATGCGCGCGTGACGAGCATCGACAGCGGCGAGCAGGTGATCGTGCGCATCAATGACCGCGGCCCGTTCCACGCCACGCGCGTCATCGACGTGTCCTATACGGCGGCGCTGAAACTGGGATTCCTCGGCAAGGGCAGCCACCAGGTGGTCGTCGAACGGCTGCTGCCGGCCGATATCGACGCTATCCTGGCGGCCCGTGCGGCGCCGAAGCCGGTGCCGTCGGTGGTGGCCAGGTCGATCGATACGCCGGCCGACAGCGAACCGGAAATGCGCGCCGTGGTGCAGCCTGAAATCACCGCGCTGTCAGCGGTCGATGCCACCGTGGCCGCGCCCGCGCCAGCGGCGCTGGCCACCGGCTTCTACCTGCAGTTGGGCGCCTATTCGCGTGCGGACAATGCGGAAGCGGGCCGCGCGCAACTGGCGCCGTATGCGCAAACGCTGGGCAATCTCGATGTGGTGCCGGCCGGCCCCTTGTTCCGCCTGTACGGAGGACCGTTCACGAGCCGCGCCGATGCGGCGCGCGCGGCGGCCAGCCTGCCGGCGTCGGCGGGTGTCAAACCGATCGTCATCGAAAGATAAGCGTAGGTCGGATTAGGCGCAAAGCGCCGTAATCCGACACGATTGTCAGGTGTCATTTACAGGAGCGCAGTTCCTGCTCTTCGAACTGCTTCGTGATCTCGGCCAGCCGTGCGCGCGTGGCGGCGTCGAGGTCGCGGAACTGGTAAGCGAATTGCTTGCTGGCGCTGTAGCGCGGCGCGACGCGGGCGCTGTGCACGCCCTGTTTGTTGAGCGATGCCAGCTGGCTTTGCGCGCTCGTTTCCGACTTGAACACGCCCAGTGAAATGCCCCAGCGCAGCGGGCTGCTTTCGTTCATGATGAAGTAATTCGTCACGCCCAGCTGCTTCAATTCGCCAGCCTTGCGGTCGGCGCCTTCCTTGCTGCCCTGCGGCGGGATGTACACCATATAGCTGGAAATATCCTGGCCGGCCACGTTGCGGCGTGACTGGCGGTCGCCCAGATCCAGCGCCGCCACTTGCGCTTCGAAGCGGCGGCCGTCGGCCAGCAGGAAATTGCCCACTTCCGTGCACGCATACAATGGCGGCGCCGCTGGTGCGGCGGCTGCTGGTGTCGCGCCTTCGGCGGCCGGCGGCGCGGCAGGCGCCGTGGCCTGCTCCTGCGTCAGCAAGGTGAGCTTGCCCGCCTGCAGCTGGTTTTTCAGGCGCGCCGGTTCGCGCGTCTCGGCGCGAAAACTGCCCAGATAACCCTGGCCGATGGCCAGCACCAGCAGGTTGACGCCGGCCAGCAGCCAGAAGACGAATTTCAGCATACGTGGTTTCCTTGTGTTCCTGCGGCCCCGGCGCGCGCGGCCGCCTGCAGGCCGATCATGACAATATTATCGACCAGGTGCAGCGGCACCGCCAGCACCAGTGCCGGCGCGATGCGCGGCGCGGCGCCGCCCGACAGCAGGCAGGCGCTGGCGCCGTGCATGCGCACGGCCCGTTCGATGGCGCCCGCCTGGGCCGCCAGGCAGCCCGAAAGGATGGCGTCGTCCGTGTTGTCGGCAAAGCCGGCCGGCAGGGCGGCGTCGCTGGCGATTTGCGGCAGCTGCGCCGTGTTGCGCGCCAGCGAACTGGCCATCAATCCCAGTCCCGGCAAGATCATCCCGCCGAGGAAAACGCCATCTGCCGTGATGGCGTCGATGGTGGTGGCGGTGCCGCAATTGGCGACGATGACGGGCAGGCCAGGCGCCAGCGCCTGCGCGCCGATGGCGGCGGCAAAGCGGTCGCAGCCCAGCTGCGACGGCGCGCGGTAGCCATTCGTCAGGCCCGCCAGCTGCGGCAGTGAGACAAAGTCGCGGGCAACGACCGGCAGCATGGCGCGCAGGCGCGTGCCGATGACGGCGCCTGCCACGTTCGACAGCAGCGCCTCGCTGATGGCGAGTTGCGCCCACTGCGCGGCCAGGGTGTCGATCTGCGCATGCGTGACGGCGCCGCTGGCCAGCCAGCCGCCGGCGGTACTATCGGGGGCCACGAGTGCCCATTTGATGCGCGTATTGCCGGCGTCGATCAGCAGCAGCATGCGCTTACTCCCCCAGCAGGCGCAAGGACACGTCGCCGGACATGACTTCCTGCAGGTGGCCGTCGGTACGCAGCAGCAGGCGGCCCAGGTGATCCACGCCGACCGCCACGCCTTGCTGCAGCAGCTGGCCGTTGTCGAGGATTTTCACGTGCTGGCCCTGCCAGGCGTGCAGTGCATTCCAGCGCTCCGTAAACGGCGCAAAGCCCGTGTCGTCGAATTCGGCCAGCACGCCGGCCAGGCGGCTCAAGAGGGCCGCCACCAGGGTATTGCGCTCCATCTGCGCCAGCCAGGGTACGGCGGAAACGCTGCGACCGATCTGTCGTTCCAGCGCATCGGGCATCAGCAGATTGATGCCGCAGCCGATCACGGCCCACACGGCGCCATCGGCCGCCTGCTGCGTCTCGACGAGGATGCCGGCCAGTTTATGGCCATCCTTGAGCATATCGTTCGGCCATTTCAGTTGCACCGGCACGCCCAGCGAGGACATGGTTTCGGCCAGCGCCACGCCGACGGCCAGCGGCAATCCCACCAGCTGGTGCAGCGGTCCCTTGAAGCGCCAGGCCAGCGAGAACATCAGGCTGGCGTCCGCCTGCGACACCCACGGCCGTCCGGCGCGCCCCCGTCCGGCCGTCTGCTGGCCGGCGATGCGCAGGGTGGGGCCGGCCAGGGTGGCGCAGCGCGCCAGCAGATCGGCGTTGGTCGATCCCGTTTCGTCGACCACCTCTATGCATACGTGGGCGGCGCCCGTGGCGCAATGGGCGGCGATGGCCGCGCTGTTCAAGTCTGAGTGCTTCGTCATGGTAATTGGGTCAGTTGCGCGCCTTGTGCGGCGCATTCGCGAAGGCCCGGTCGTACACGGCATTGGGCAGCGCGCGCAGCAGCTTGGCGACGACGCCCATCTGCCACGGGATCACGCGGTAGCTGTCGCCATCGGCGATGGCGCGCGCGGCCCGCGCGGCAAATTTTGCGGCCGGCATCAGGAATGGCATGCGGTAGGCGTTGTGGCGCGTCATCGGCGTGTCGATGTAGCCGGGCGTGATGGTGACGACCTTGATGCCCGCAGGTTTCAATTCCAGGCGCAGCGATTCGCAGTAGCTGATGACGGCCGCCTTCGAGGCGCTGTAGGCTTCGGCGCCGGGCAGGCCGCGGATGCCGGCCACGCTGCCGATGCCCACCAGGCGTCCGCTGCCCTGGTTTTTCATGGCGGCGATGAAGGGCGCAAAGGTGGCGACGGTGGCCGTGACGTTGATGGCGATCAGGCGCGCGAAAGCGTCGAGGTCTTCCGCGTGCTCGCTCAGGGTGCCGTAGGACACGCCGGCGCTGGCGATGACGACGTCGATGCCGTCGGCATGGGCGATGAAGTCATCGGCCGCGCTTTTCAGGGCGGCGTGGTCGCACACATCGACGGCGTAGGCGCGGTGGCGTTCAGGGTGGGGCAGGGAGGCGATCAGTTGCCGCAGGGTGTCGCCTCGGCGGGCCAGCAAGCCCAATTGGGCGCCCTGGCGCGCGTACTGCAGCGCCAGGGCTTCGCCCAATCCGCTCGACGCGCCCGTGATGAAAACGCGATGCATCAGGCGATGCCCGGGCGCGCCAGGGAAGTGGCCATGCTTATTTCTTTTCCGCTTTGGCTTTCGCGACCAGCACGTCCATCACGGTGAGCGCCTGGGCGTTCAACTGCTCTTCGTTCTTGGCCGACTTGCTGCCCTGATCGGCTTGCGAAGGCGACGTGATGTAGCGGCCGTCGATGGCGATCATGGGCCAGAACGTCACGTTATAGCCCTGCATCATGGCGTCCGCACGGCGCACGCGGGCCGAGATGCCCATCGAGCGGTAGGTGTCGATGAATTTCTGGCGGTCCACACCCTGCTTGGCGACAAAGTCGAAGACGGCGTCGTCGGTGTTCAGGCGGTTGCGTTCCACGTGCATGGCGTGGAAGACGCTGGTGTGCAGCTTGTCGATCAGGCCCATGGCTTGCAGGGTGAAGAATAATCGCTGCTGCGGCGCCACGCTCTCATCGCGCGACACGTGCACGCGCTTGAAGACGATGTTGTCGCCCTGTTTCTTGACCCAGGCCGCCAGCTGCGGTTCGAGCACGTTGCAATGCGGGCAGTAATAGGCGAAGAATTCCGTCACTTCGATTTTCTTGCCCGATTCCGTCGCCTGCGGCGTGGCCAGGGTTTCGTACTCGACGCCGTTTTTCGGGTCGGCCGGCGAGGCCGATGCGCCCACGGCGGCCGTGCACAGTGCGGCGGCGATCAGGATGTTCTTCAGAAAACGCATGCTGGTTCCTTATTTTTGGTTGCGGACGACGGCGACGTCGATGCCGTTTTCAGACAGTTTGGTGCGCGCGCGGTTCATCGCTTCGAGCTGGTTGAACGGCCCGACGCGTACGCGGTGCAGCACGCCTGCATCGGTGCTGCGGTCGCTGATGGCCGCTTCGAAGCCGAGCAGCGCCAGTTTGCCGCGCGTGCTTTCGGCGTCCGACATGTCGTGGAAGGCGCCGGCCTGCAGATAATAAATCCATTTGTCGCTGGCTGCATCGGCCTTGGCCTCTTTCACGTCGGCTTTCGCTTGCGGCGCTGGTGCTGCCGCCGGCGTTTTCGGCGCCGGCTTGTCTTTCAACGTACCGATCAATTCCTGCAGCGCGTCCGGCGGCGGCGCCTTCGGCTGCTGCGCTGGAGCGGGTGCGGGCGCCGGTGCGGCTGGCTGCGTTGGCGTGACGATCTCGCGCGGCTCCTTGGAGAAGTCGCGCGCCGCTTCCTTGGCCGCTTCCTTGTTGCCGTACATCGGCTTGTTCGGGTCGGCGATCTGGCCGGCCGTCGGTTCGGCCGATTTGCCGGCCTTGCCCGACTTGTCGGTGAAAGGCGAGGCGCCCTTGGTGATCACCAGGGCGACCACCACGGCGATGCCCAGGCCGATGACCAGGCCGATGATGATGCCGACCAGGGTGTTGCCCTGCTGGCGCCGGGTCGAAGAAAAGCGGGAAGCATGATTCATTGGACTGTTTGACCTTCGCGATTACATTTTGTTTGGCGCGGACACGCCGATCAGTGCCAGGCCGTTGCGCAATACCTGGCGCGCGGCGATGACGAGGGCCAGGCGGGCCATCTTGACGGCTTCGTCCTCGACCAGCACTTTTTCGGCGAAGTAGAAGCTGTGCAGGTTGGCGGCCAGGTCGCGCAGGTAGAAGGCGACTTGATGCGGTCCCAGTTCGGCTTGCGCGCGCGCCAGCATTTCCGGGTAGGCGGCCAGGGTCGCCAGCAAGGTCGCTTCGGTCGGCGCCGTCAGTGGGGAAAGGTCGGCGTTGGCGACCGCGCTTTCATCGCCGCCCCAGTTTTCCAGGATGCGGCAGATGCGCGCATGCGCGTACTGCACGTAATAGACGGGGTTTTCATCGGTGGTTTTCAGCGCCACGTCGACGTCGAAGACGAATTCCGTGTCGGCCTTGCGCGAGATCAGGAAGAAACGCACGGCGTCGCGGCCCTTGGCGATGTCGCCGCCGCCCGACCATTCGATCAGGTCGCGCACGGTCACGTAGGAGCCGGCGCGCTTCGAGATCTTGACTTCTTCGCCGTCCTTCATGACGGTGACCATCTTGTGCAGCACGTAGTCCGGGTAGCCTTGCGGGATACCCATGTCGACGGCCTGCAGGCCGGCGCGCACGCGCGCGATGGTGCCGTGGTGGTCGCTGCCCTGGATATTGATGGCCTGGACGAAGCCGCGCTGCCATTTCACCAGGTGATAGGCCACGTCGGGCACGAAGTACGTGTAGGTGCCGTCGGTCTTGCGCATGACGCGGTCCTTGTCGTCGCCGAAGTCGGTGGTGCGCAGCCACAGCGCGCCATCCTGCTCGTAGGTGTGGCCGGCCTTGATCAAGGTTTCCACAGCGCTATTGACCTTGCCGTCCGCGTACAGCGACGATTCAAGATAGTAATTGTCGAACTTCACGCCGAATGCCTGCAGGTCGATGTCCTGCTCGTTGCGCAGGTAGGTGACGGCGAACGGGCGGATCGAATCGATGTCGTCCACGTTGCCGTTGGCCGTCGCTGGCATGCCGTCGCTGGCCGAGACCGTCTTGCCGGCCTTGAAGTCGTTGGCGATATCGGCGATATAGTCGCCGTTGTAGGCGGACTCGGGCCATTCGGCGTCGCCGGGCTTGAAGCCGCGCGCGCGCGCCTGCACGGAATTGGCCAGGGTCTGGATCTGTACGCCCGCGTCATTGTAGTAGAACTCGCGCGTCACTTGGTAGCCTTGCGCGTCGAACAGCGACGACAGCGCGTCGCCCAGCGCCGCCTGGCGGCCGTGGCCCACGTGCAGCGGACCGGTCGGGTTGGCCGAGACGAATTCCAGGATCACTTGCTTGCCGGCGCCTGCCGTGCTGCGGCCATAGCCGTCGGCCTCGCCCAGGATGGTTTTCACCACGGCCTGCTTGGCGGCGGCGGAGACGCGCACGTTGATGAAGCCGGGGCCGGCGATTTCCACTGCCTCGACCAGGCCCTTGCCGGCCGGGTTGGCCAGCACGGCCGTCACGATGGTTTGCGCCAGTTCACGGGGATTCTGTTTCAGCTGCTTGGCCAGTTGCATGGCGATATTGCAGGCGACGTCGCCATGCGATGCATCGCGTGGTCGCTCGAGCACCACGGTAGGCTCAAGCGTAGTGCCGGCCAGGACGGGAGCGAGGGCGGCCTGGAACAGGGCGATGATTTCTTGTTTCTGTTGGGCGAGCATGAGCAGGATGGCGGTGGAACCGCGTTAAGAATGAATAGAATGAATCAAAAAGCAAAACGGACGGCAAGTACACAAGCCGCCCAGACTGCGTTAATTATACTGGTTTGCCGCCGGGAACAATACGCCAGCCGGCAGTGTTCCCGTGCCGGCGTGTTTCACGATATTATCAGGACAGCATGCCCATGTTGGTGCGCGAAAACATCAGCATGGCGCATTCTGCTTGTATATATGCAGTTTTTTGCCGCAATTTACATGTATCGCTGCAATCGCTTGGGCCAGAGGGCGCCACAAACGCTACAATCGACCCTTTATTGATGACGCGCGGCCGCGACTTTGCCTCCATGCAGCCCGCCGCGCGCAGCCACACCGGATAACTATGAACAAGCGCCCCACGCTGAAATTGAAAACCAAGCCGGCGCCAGGCCAGGCTCCTGCCGCACCGAAATTGCGTCCCAGCTACCATCCCGACCTGAAACCGGTCTTGCAGCCAGGCTTCCAACCCGATTTGCGCGCCGACTCGCTGGCGTTTTGCCTGCTGGGCGCGGCCAATGCCGTAGCGCAAGTGCGCACGGGCACGGCCCTGCCGCAGGCGCTGGCCAAGGTGTTTACGCAATCGAACGCCAGCCCGCAGGCGCGCGGCGCCATCCAGGATATTTCCTACCGTACCATGCGCCAGCTGGGCCGCAGTGAAACCCTGGTCGGCTTGATGACGTCGAAGGCGCCCGAGCCGCCGATGCTCGCGGCGCTGCTGTGCTGCGCGCTGTCCTTGATGTCGGCCGAGCCGGGCGAGCAGCCGTATGAGGAATTCACGGTGGTCGACCAGGCCGTCACGGTCGCCACCTCGCACCCTGACCTGGCGCACGCCAAGGGCATGGTGAATGCCGTTTTGCGTCGTTTCTTGCGCGAGCGCAAGTCCTTGCTGGAAGCGGCCCTGCAGCAACCGTTGGCGCAATGGAATTATCCGCAGTGGTGGATCGACTCGCTGCGCCTGGCTTATCCGCGCGACTGGCAAGCCATTTTGACGGCCGGCAATGCCGTGCCGCCATTGACCCTGCGCGTGAATCGCCGCAAGAGCACGGTGGAAGCGTATCTGGCCGTGCTGCAGGAAGCGGGTATTGCCGCGCGCCAGGTGGGACCGTTCGCCGTGCGCCTGGACAAACCGATCGGCGTGGCCTTGATCCCCGGCTTCGAGCAGGGCGTCGTTTCCGTGCAGGATGCAGGCGCGCAACTGGCCGCACCGCTGCTGGACTTGCAGGACGGCATGCGCGTATTGGACGCCTGCGCGGCGCCGGGCGGCAAGACGTGCCACATCCTGGAACTGGCCGATGTGCAAGTGACCGCCATCGATGCGGATGCCAAACGCTTGCCGCGCATCGCGGAAAACCTTGAGCGCCTGGGCCTGGACGCTACCTTGAAGGCGCAGGATGCGCAATCGAGCGCGTGGTGGGACGGCCAGCAGTACGACCGCATCCTGGCCGACGTGCCGTGCACGGCTTCGGGCATCGTGCGCCGCCATCCCGATATTCGCTGGCTGCGCCGCAAGGGTGACGCGTTCCAACTTGCAACACTTTCATCCAAAATTCTTGACAACCTGTGGCAGATGCTGCGCCCCGATGGTAAATTGCTGTTCGTGACATGTTCATTGTGGCCGCAGGAGTCCGAGGCACAGGCGGCGGCATTTGCGGTGCGCAATAATGCCACCCGATTGACAGCGCCTGGCCAGCTGTTGCCGACTGGCAGCGCGGAGCAGGACCATGACGGTTTGTTCTATGCGCTCTTCCAAAAAAATGCGGCTTGAGCGATTCGTCGAATCTTATCCTACGGACTACACCGGCACACTTGTGACAACACGACTCTTCCGACTCCTGGCCCTGCTGCTGATGCTGGCATGTACCATGCCACGCGCGCATGCCGCGGATATGGTCGAGATCACCCGCGCCTACATCGAGTCGAGCGAAGAGGGTTACAAGCTGGCCGCCACGTATTCCTTCGAGCTCAATCACGACCTCGATGATGCCGTGCAGCATGGCGTGCCCCTGTTTTTCACGACGGAAATCGAACTGACCCGGCCCCGCTGGTACTGGTTCGATGAAAAGGCCATCGTGGCGCGCCAGACCAGCCGGCTGTCGTACAACGTGCTCACGCGCCAGTATCATGTGTCGGGCGGGGGCTTGCAGCAAAGCTTTGCCACGCTCGACGATGCGCTGTTCCTGATCCGCCGTCCCAGCCGCTGGCTGGTGGCGCGGCGCGGCGAACTGAAAGTGGGGCAGACGTATAACGTCACCTTGCGCATGGGCATGGACCGCGACTACCTGCCCAAGCCGATACAGGTCAATGCCTTCAATAACAGCGACTGGCGCCTGGCTTCGAATAAAAAAACCTTCTTGTATACGGCGGAGTAGTGAGTCAAGCATTGCGCTATCTGCTGGTGGTGGGCGGCGGCATTGTCAGTATCCTGCTGTTCCTGCTGGCGTCGGCTTCCGACAATTCCGGCTTTTTCGACCGTTACTACACCTGGCTGCTGGGCTTGAACGCGGCCGTGGCCGTGTCCCTGCTGGCGCTGGTGGGCATTTCCCTGGGCCGTCTATACGCGCGCTACAAGAGCGGCAAGTTCGGCTCCAAGCTGATGACGCGCCTGGTGATGCTGTTCGCCGCCGTCGGCATCCTGCCCGGCCTCGTGATTTTTCTTGTTTCTGTGCAATTCGTCTCCCACTCGATCGAATCCTGGTTCAACGTCAAGATCGAAGCGGCGCTGGAATCGGGGATTGAGCTGGGCCGTGCCGGCCTCGATGCGGCCCTCGTCGAACTCGATCACCGGGGCCGCAAGGCCGTCGATGAACTGGGCGCCGACCCGGTGGCCGGTCCGGCTGTGCTGACCAGCCTGCTGCGCGAAGAGGGCATGCAAAATGTCATGCTCGTCAGTGGCGACGGCGTGCTGCTGGCCAGCGCCGGGCCGCATAGCGCGGCCGACTTGCCGACGCCGGCCATGCTGGTGCAGGCGGCCTTGCCGGCCGGCTATGCCTCCGCCGAAGGGGGCCTGGAATTGCACGACGATGGCACGGAATCGGGCGGCGGCGGCTTCCGCGCGGGTACGCCCGCATCGCTGGAAACGGCGGCCAGCCTGCGCCTGCGCGTACTGGTTGCCGTGCCGGGACCCTCCGTGTCGCCCCGCTACCTGCAACTGCTGCAGGCCGTGCCGCCCAAGCTGGCGACGAATGGCGAAGTGCTGCGCGCCGCCTACAGTGAATACAAGGAACGTTTCGTCGCGCGCGTGGGTCTGCGCAAGATGTACATGGAAATCCTCACCCTGACCTTGCTGCTGGCCATCTTTGGCGCCATCGGCAGCGCTTTCCTGATCGCGGGCAACCTGGCCCAGCCCCTGCTGCTGCTGGCCGAAGGCACGCGCGCCGTGGCCGAGGGCGATTTGTCGCCGCGCCCCATCGTCGCCACCAAGGATGAACTGGGCACCCTGACGCAGTCGTTCAACATCATGACGCGCCAGCTGCTTGATGCGCGCACGGCCGTGGA
The DNA here is from genome assembly GCF_011601275.1 of Janthinobacterium lividum. Lineage (GTDB taxonomy): Bacteria > Pseudomonadota > Gammaproteobacteria > Burkholderiales > Burkholderiaceae_D > Janthinobacterium > Janthinobacterium lividum_E. The sequence continues at coordinate 45,825 of NZ_JAAOLY010000009.1, forward strand.
AAGCAACCGCGCCGCGCTGCAAAACGCCAAGGCCCACCTGGAATCGGTGCTGGCGAACATGTCGGCCGGCGTGATGGTGCTCGATGGCGATTTTAAGTTAGTCACCTGCAACGAGTCCGTCGAGCGCATCTTGCAACATTCCGGCATGAGCATGGTGGGCCAGCCGCTGGTCCAAATTGCTGGAATGGAAGAGTTTGGCGGCGCCATCATCAGCGCCTTCACGGCGCAAAGCGCGCAGTCGGCGTCGGGCCGCAACCAGCAGCGCCTGCACTGGCAGCGGCAAATCGAGATTCCGCGCCGCCTGGGCAGCAGTGCCGACGAGCATGACATCACCTTGCTGGCGCGCGGTTCGCGCCTGCCGCTGGAGTCCGGCAGCGGCTACATCGTCGTGTTCGATGATATTTCCGACGTCATTTCCGCGCAGCGCTCGATCGCCTGGGGCGAGGTGGCGCGCCGCCTGGCGCATGAAATCAAGAATCCGCTCACGCCGATCCAGCTGTCGGCCGAGCGTCTGCAGATGAAGCTGGAAGGCAAACTGGAGCAGCCCGATGCCGACCTGCTCAGCCGCGCCACCACCACCATCGTCAAGCAGGTCGATGCGATGAAGCGCATGGTCGACGACTTCCGCGACTATGCGCGCACGCCGCCGGCCGTGCTCGTGCCGCTGCGCCTGAACGAGCTGATCGAAGAGATACTGAACCTGTACCTGCGCGGCGACGATGGCGACATCATCCACCCGCTGCTGGCGCCGAATCTGCCGATGGTGATGGGCGATCCGACCCAGTTGCGCCAGGTGATTCATAACCTGCTGCAGAACGCGCAGGACGCCATGGCCGACCTGCCGCCGGACTCGCCGCATCCGCGGATTGACGTAAGGACGGAAGCAATTCATTATCGCAGTGCGGACGGCGGCGTGAATATCGCCGTGCGGCTGGCCATCACGGACAATGGTCCTGGTTTTGCACCAAAAATCCTGGCGCGCGCCTTCGAGCCGTATGTGACCTCGAAGGCCCGCGGCACGGGATTGGGCCTGGCGATGGTAAAGAAAATTATCGATGAACACGGCGGACGCATCGATATCGAGAACCGGGTCGACGGCAGTGGCGCTTCGGTGGTCATTTTGCTGTTAAAGTTAGCTCCCGACGCTCCTGCCCAGGAATTCCTGGCGTGAGGGTCTGGTTTAGTATTTAAAACACTAATAAAATCATAGCTGTCCGCCGTGTACATCTTGTGCGCGTCGGCCGGCGAAATGAGGAAGGCAAGACACGAATGGCAAACATACTCGTAGTGGATGATGAAATGGGTATCCGTGAGTTGCTCTCGGAAATTTTGGGCGACGAAGGACATGCTATCCAGCTGGCCGAAAATGCGCAGCAGGCGCGCGAAGCGCGTGCCGCCGGTGCGCCGGATCTGGTATTGCTGGATATCTGGATGCCCGACACCGATGGCGTCACCCTGCTCAAGGAGTGGCAGCGCGATGGCTTGCTGACCATGCCGGTGATCATGATGTCGGGCCACGCCACCATCGATACGGCGGTCGAGGCGACGCGCATCGGCGCCATGAACTTCCTGGAAAAACCGATTGCCCTGCAAAAACTGCTGAAGGCAGTCCAGCAAGGCTTGACGCGGGCCCAGGAAACCGTGCGCGCGCCGAGCGTGGCGCCGCGTCCCGTGGCTCCCGTGGTGGCCGAAGAAAGCAGCCACCCCGTGCCCAGCTTTGGCGGCAGTGCGCCGCAACAGCTGATGGTGCGCCCAGGCATCGCCGTACCGGCGGTAGCCGAAGGCCATGGCTACAACCTGTCGTTCGACTTGCCGCTGCGCGAGGCGCGTGATGCGTTCGAGCGCATGTATTTCGAACACCACCTGGGCCGCGAAGGCGGCAGCATGACCCGCGTGGCGGAAAAAACAGGCCTGGAACGCACCCATTTGTACCGCAAGCTGAAACAGCTGGGCGTGGAACCGGGCAAGCTGGCCAAGAAAGGCCTGTGACGTCAGCCGTACGGCGTCCGACGCCGCTGACCCTGGTCAGCGGTGGTCGCGCCGCCGAGCGCGAGGCGGCCATCGCGCAAGCCTTGCAGCCTGACGAAACGACGGCCGTGATCCTCGAGGGATTCGCTGACGGCAACGCCATCCTGGCCGACCTGGCCGAACAAATTTCTCCTTCCTCATCGTTTCCATTGCAACTGTTGCGCATCGCGCCCGGTTGCCTGTGCTGCAGCGGCAATCTCGTATTGCGTGTAACATTAAATCGTCTGCTGCGCCATCCACCCGCGCGCCTGTTCATCAGCCTGGCCGACGCCTCGCACATCGAACAGCTGCGCACCTGGCTGACCGCCAGTCCCTACGATGTTCTGCTGGCGCTGGGACCGGACTTGATTGTTTCCTCAACGTAGCTTCCTGATCGTCTTACCGCAGTCGCAGTTTGCATCTCGTTACAACTCTGTAGCCCGCAGGGTGGCATTGCCGCTTGAAATGGCGGCGTGGGAACCCCACCTCTGTCCTGAAACCGCAAGAGTTTCTCTTGCTTGAGCGAAGGATGCAAAATGAACCTGATCTATAACAGCGAACAATATAGCGTCGTGGAATTCGGCGTCGATGGCGACCTGGAAGCCCTGCGCTTTGGCGGCTATGAAATCGTCGACAAGGGGGGCAAGCGAGAAACGTTTATCGCCGGCATCCTTGCGCAAAACTTTCGCCGCGACGTCACGGAATTGATCGCCAGCGAACCGAGCATGGAAGAGATCGATGAATTCTTGGGCAGCTACGATTCCCTCATGAGCCAGCCCGTCCTGTTGCACTGATGTGATGGCCATCGCCACCATACCAATCCGCCAGGCGGCGTGGTATGGTGGCCGTGTTATCCAGCTGCAAACAGACCATGTGCCAACTTCTCGGAATGAATTGCAATGTCCCCACGGACATTGTCTTTAGTTTTACCGGCTTCGCCATGCGCGGCGGCCATACCGATACCCACCATGACGGCTGGGGCATCGCCTTTTTCGAGGGCGCCGGCGTGCGCCATTTCGTCGACCACCAGGCGGCCATCGCCTCGCCCGTGGCCGAACTGATCAAACGCTATCCGATCAAGTCGCGCAATGTCATCGCGCATATCCGCAAGGCCACGCAAGGCCAGGTGGCGCTGGAAAACTGCCACCCCTTCGTGCGCGAACTGTGGGGCCGTTACTGGGTCTTTGCCCACAATGGCGATTTGAAGCAATTCCACCCCGTGCTGACGGGCAGCTACCGCCCCGTCGGCTGCACCGACAGCGAGCTGGCTTTCTGCTATCTGCTGCAGGAATTGCATGCGCGCTTTGGCGACGCCCCGCCGGCCTTGCCGCAACTGCATGCCGCCTTGGCGCAGTTGTTGCCCAGCATTGCCGCCCACGGCACGTTCAACATGATGCTGTCGAGCGGCGAGGCCCTGTTTGCCCATTGCTCGACCAGCTTGCACTATCTGGTGCGACAACATCCGTTCCCAACTGCTAAACTCTCCGATGAGGACCTGAGCGTGGACTTTTCCCAGGTGACGACGCCCCAGGACAGAGTGGCCGTGATCGTTACCCAGCCGCTGACGACGAATGAGCAATGGACGGCGTTTGCGCCCGGCGAATTGAAATTATTTGTCGACGGGATAGTACAAGACACGCCAGTGGCCTAATTTGTTGACGACAATAAACTGGATTGCTGCCAAAATACCCACAGCGCGGGCGGAATTCAGCTAAAGTATTGTCAATAGTGAACCTTGATGCGGGCGCGGCGCGGCCGGTGTCACTCGACGTGATTGATGAAGAGTTAATGATCGATATTTCCAGCAACGACATCACCCCGAAACCCTTGCGCGTGCGCGAGTTCTATCTGGGTCGACAACCTATCCTCGACCGCAACCAAGCCCTGTTCGGCTATGAGTTGCTATTCCGCAACGCTCCGGTCGGCCCCGCCAACATTACCAGCGACCTGTCCGCCACGGCCTCCGTCATTGCCCACGCTTCCCAGCTGGGCATGGAAAAGGTCATCGGCGACGCGCTCGGTTTCGTCAACGTCGATGCCGACGTGATCATGAGCGACATCTTCGTCTTCCTGCCGCGCGAAAAAGTGGTGCTGGAAATCGTCGAATCGATGCCCGTGACGCCGGAAGTGCGCGCGCGCATCAGCGAACTGGTGGGCCATGGCTTTACCTTCGCGCTGGAAAACGTCGTATCCGACACGGCGCAAGTGCAGGAGCTGTTGCCGCTGGTGCAATACGTCAAGATGGACATGAGCACGGTCGATCCGAAAGTGCTGGCGGCCCTGGCGCCCCGTTTCAAGCAGGAAAACAAGAAACTGGTGGCGGAAAAGGTCGAGACGCGCGAAGAATTCAAGTCGGGCCTTGACCTGGGCTTCGATTACTTCCAGGGTTATTACTTTGCCAAGCCCGCCATCATGACGGGCAAGAAGCTGTCGCCGTCGCAACTGGCCGTCATGGAACTGATGACCCTGGTGACGTCGGACGCCGACAACATGGATATCGAGCGCGCCATCAAGCGCGACGTGTCCTTGGCCCTGAACCTGCTGCGCCTGGTCAATACGCCGGCCGTGGGCGCGCGCCAGCGCATCGATTCGCTGAGCCAGGCCGTCACCGTACTGGGCCGCCGACAATTGCAGCGCTGGCTGCAAATCATGCTGTACGCGGAACCAAGCAAGCGCGGCCATAGCATGACGCCGCTGCTGATGCTGGCCACTACGCGCGGCCGTTTGCTCGAGTTGCTTGCGCATAAACTGCGCCCGAACCACGCCCACTCGGCCGATATCGCCTTTACGGTCGGTATCATGTCCCTGATGGATACCCTGTTCGGCGTGCCGATGTCGGAAATCCTCAGCCAGATCGAAGTGATCGACGAAGTGGCCGAAGCGCTGCTGTCGCGCGAAGGTTTCTATGGCGACTTGCTGCGCCTGGCCGAATGCATCGAGCGCATTGAAGACATGGAAGGCGAGATCGTGCCGACCTTGCGCGACCTGGCCATGTCGCCGGACGACCTGGTGGAGCTGGAAATGGCCGCTTACGAATGGAGCGATAACGTCGTTCGCTACGCTTTGTAATGGCGCCTGACCTGAGCTACTGCGCGTCGGTATAGGCGGCCTGCGATGCTCACCGTACTTTAGTACGGTTGCGCTTCTCGGCCACCTCTCCCTTCCGCTCGCTACGCTCATGCCAGGCGCTGTGACGTTGCGTATCTGCTGGTCGCTACTTGCGTGTTGTCCGTCTCCCAAAGCCCTGCACGGCGTCGCCGTAGCAGGGCTTTTTTACGCCGCTACGCTGCCGCGCCCGGCCAGTGCTTGTGCAGTTCGGGGTCGGTGCGCAACTCCCACAGGGCCAGCACGACGACGGCGATACCGACGAGCACCTCGTTCCACATGACGACGGGCTGATCGGCCAGCCGCAGTACCCACGGCGAGGCGGCGACCCAGACGCCGACCAGCAGGTTGACGACGACGGCCCAGAAATAGGTCTTGTACAGGTCGAAGGCGGCCAGCACGGCGATCACCAGGCCCGAGACAATGGCGTTCATCATCTGCGGCGAGCCTTGGGGATAGGAAAAGGCCCAGGGCGAGACGACCAGCCATAAGCCCAGCAACAGGATCACCTGATCCTGCCAGCGTTTCAGTTTGAAATTGGTTGCCATATATCCTCCTTGCCAATTGAGAACGGGCCGGAGCGGGCATGCAGCATGCCGGCCGGCATACTGCGTTAGTGCGCTGCGGCGCGCGAAAGTTCCGCGCGCCTTGTCGGGGCTTATGACAGGTTGGGCGCCAGCCAGCGTTCCACGTCTTCGATATTGGCGCCACGGCGCTTGGCCATGTCTTCCACCTGGTCCATGCCGATCTTGCCGACGACGAAGTATTTCGACTCCGGGTGGGCAAAATAGAAGCCGGATACGGCCGCGCCCGGGAACATGGCGTACGATTCCGTCAGCTGCATGCCGATTTCCTCGGCCTGCATCACCTCGAACATCTCTTTCTTGACGGTATGCTCGGGGCAGGCCGGGTAGCCGGGCGCCGGGCGGATGCCGACATACTTTTCAGCGATCATGTCGTCGTTGCCCAGGTGCTCGTCCGGCACATAGCCCCACAAATCCTTGCGCACGCGCTCGTGCAGGTATTCGGCAAAGGCCTCGGCCAGGCGGTCCGCCAGCGATTTCAACATGATGGACGAGTAATCGTCGTGCGCATCCTCGAAGCGCTTTTCGTATTTTTCGATACCCAGGCCGGACGTCACGGCAAACATGCCGATGTAATCCTTCACTCCCGATGCCTTCGGCGCAATGAAGTCGGCCAGGCACTGGTTCGGCCGTTGCACGCCGTCGACCACGGGTTTCACGCCCTGTTGGCGCATGCCGTAGTAGGTGAACGCCACCGTACTGCGCGTATCGTCCGTGTACACCTCGATATCGTCGTCATTGATGCTGTTGGCCGGCAGCAAGGAGACGACGCCATTGGCCGTCAACCAGCGTCCGTCGATGAGTTTTTTCAGCAAGGCCTGGCCTTCCGCGTACACCTTGGTGGCCGCGTCGCCCACCACTTCATCCGTCAAAATGGCGGGGAAGGGGCCAGCCAGGTCCCAGGTCTGGAAGAACGGACCCCAGTCGATGTAATTGGCCAGTGTAGCCAGATCCACGTTCTTGAACACGCGACGGCCGATGAACTTCGGTTTCACTGGCGTGCAGGCGCCGTCGAACGGCACGACCATCCTGTTGGCGCGCGCTTGCGCCAAAGGCAGGATGGGCAGGGCCTTCTTGTTGGCGTGCTGCTCGCGGATGCGCGCGTAGTCGGTTTCGATGTCCTCCACGTATTTGTCGCGCTGTTCCGGCGTCAAGAGCGATTGCGCCACGGACACGGAACGCGAAGCGTCCGGCACGTAGATCACGGGGCCTTCGTAATTGTGGGCGATCTTCACGGCCGTGTGGGCGCGGCTGGTGGTGGCGCCGCCGATCAGGAGGGGAATCTTGAGCATGCGGAAATGTTCGTCGCGCTGCATTTCTTTGGCGACATAGGCCATTTCTTCCAGCGACGGCGTGATCAGGCCCGACAGACCGATGATGTCGGCGTTTTCCACCTTGGCGCGGGCGAGGATTTCCGAGCACGGCACCATCACGCCCATGTTCACCACTTCGAAGTTATTGCATTGCAGAACAACGGTAACGATGTTCTTGCCGATGTCATGCACGTCGCCTTTGACGGTCGCCATGATGATCTTGCCTTTCGGCTTGGCGACGATGCCCGTGCGTTTTTCTTCCAGCAGCTTTTCTTCCTCGATAAACGGAATCAGGTGGGCCACGGCCTGCTTCATGACGCGCGCCGATTTCACCACTTGCGGCAGGAACATCTTGCCTTGGCCAAACAGGTCGCCGACCACGTCCATGCCGGCCATCAAGGGGCCTTCGATCACGTGGATGGGACGTCCGCCATTGTGCAGCAGTTCCTGGCGCGCTTCTTCCGTGTCTTCCACGATGAATTGCGTGATGCCGTGCACCAGCGCGTGCGACAGGCGCGCCTGCACCGTGCCTTCGCGCCAGGCCAAGGTTTGCGCTTCGGCCTTGCCGCCCGCCTTCAGGGTGCCGGCAAACTCGATCATGCGCTCGGTCGAGTCTTCGCGGCGGTTCAGCACCACGTCTTCCACGCGCTCGCGCAGTTCCGGGTCGAGGTTGTCGTACACGCCCACCATGCCGGCGTTGACGATGCCCATGGTCATGCCCGCCTTGATGGCGTGGTACAGGAAGACGGTATGGATGGCTTCACGGGCTGGATCGTTGCCGCGGAAACTGAAGGACACGTTTGACACACCGCCCGAGATCTTCGCGTAAGGCAAGTTTTCCTTGATCCAGCGCGTGGCGTTGATGAAGTCGACGGCGTAGTTGTTGTGCTCTTCGATGCCGGTGGCGACGGCAAAGATGTTCGGGTCGAAAATGATGTCTTCGGGTGGGAAGTCCAGCGCGTCGATCAGCAGGTGATACGCGCGTGCGCAAATTTCGATCTTGCGCTCGAAGGTGTCGGCTTGTCCCTTTTCATCGAAAGCCATGACGATGACGGCCGCGCCGTAGCGGCGGCACAGTTTCGCCTGGCGCAGGAATTCCTCTTCGCCTTCCTTCATGGAAATCGAATTGACGATGGCCTTGCCTTGCACGCATTTGAGGCCCGCTTCGATGACGGACCATTTCGACGAGTCGACCATGATGGGCACGCGCGAAATATCGGGTTCCGAAGCGATCAGGTTCAAAAAGCGCGTCATGGCGGCCAGCGAGTCGAGCATCGCTTCGTCCATGTTGATGTCGATCACTTGCGCGCCGTTTTCCACCTGCTGGCGGGCCACGGAAAGCGCCTCGTCGTATTGCTCGTTGAGAATCATGCGCGCGAACGCCTTCGAGCCCGTGACGTTGGTGCGCTCGCCCACGTTGACGAACAGCGACTCGTCATTGACGACGAACGGTTCCAGGCCGGCCAGGCGCAAGTCGTGCGATGGGGCCGGCACGCTGCGCGGCGTGTTTTTCGACAGCAATTGGCCGATGGCGGCGATGTGCTCGGGCGTGGTGCCGCAGCAGCCGCCCGCCATGTTCAAAAAGCCCGCGTCGGCAAATTCGCGCAGCAGGGCCGATGTATCGGCTGGCAACTCATCGAAGCCCGTGTCGCTCATGGGGTTGGGCAAGCCCGCGTTCGGGTAGATGCACACGAAAGTGTCGGCGATCTTGGCCAGCTCTTCCGCATACGGGCGCATCAGGGCCGCGCCCAGCGCGCAGTTCAGGCCGATCGTCAGCGGTTTTGCGTGGCGCACGGAATTCCAGAAGGCGGGCACGGTCTGGCCCGACAAGATGCGTCCCGACGCGTCCGTGACGGTGCCGGAAATCATCAACGGCAGGCGCACGACGGTCGGGTTTTGCTCGTAGAACAGGTCGATGGCGAACAGGGCCGCCTTGCAATTCAAGGTATCGAAAATGGTTTCCACCAGCAGTACGTCGGCGCCGCCTTCCACCAGGCCCTGCGTCTGCTGCAGGTAGGCGGCTACCAGCTGGTCGAAACTGACGTTGCGCGCGGCCGGGTCGTTCACGTCGGGCGAGATCGACGCCGTCTTTGGCGTCGGTCCCAAGGCGCCGGCGACGAAGCGCGGCTTGTCCGGCGTGGAATATTTATCGCAGGCGGCGCGCGCCAGTTTGGCCGCCTGGACGTTCATTTCATAGGCCAGGTGGGCCATGTGGTAGTCGTCTTGCGCGATCGTCGTGGCGCCGAAGGTATTCGTTTCGATCAGGTCGGCGCCGGCCGCCAGGTAGCGCTCGTGGATTTCCTGGATGATATGCGGCTGCGTCAGGGTCAGCAGCTCATTGTTGCCCTTGACGAACAGTTCGCGCGCGCCGCTGTCGGCCGGCGCGGTGAAATCGATGAAGCGGCCGGCGGGACCGCCACGGTAGGCTTCTTCGTCGAGCTTGTACTGCTGGATGATCGTGCCCATGGCGCCGTCGAGGATCATGATCCGCTGCGCCAGGATGGCGCGCAAGGTGGCTTCGGTCGGGGACATGGCGGGGATCACGGTATCGTTCATTTCATGCTTTCAATAGGCAAACGGGCGGCGGCGCGGCGACAAGACTGGACGAGGCGGTTGCGGATCAGCAGGATCAGCTGACGGAGTGTGCCGGCCGGATAGGGCAGGCAGAAGGTGGCAATCGCCTGATTTCACCGGGTCTAAAATTATACGGCATCAGGCTGCTTTGGTTCTAAGCAAAAGCGGCCGATCACCCCACGGCTGGCCTTCTTGCAACACATCGCCTCGCGCCACGTTTGGATCTGAAAATTACATTCCTGAAAATCTTACTCAAAACGTTAATTCTTCCGCCAAACTTGGCAGGAAGGCATGTCGTCTAGGCTGTGGAAAAATTTCCACATTATTTGCGCCAAGTCAGAATCTTTTTAATGAATTGAATGGCAATAGCTGCAAAGGAAAATAATTTTGATTTAGGACAATACAGAGTGAAGTGAATAATTCCCAAAATAAAGGTTTTCAAACAGATACTTTAATTATTATCAAAACCAATTGAATCAAAAGCATTAATAGTTGTCTTTAGGAATCGAATTAACCCATAATATTGGTTCTTCGAAATTACATTCTCACCAAAAGTCACCAATATGTCACATTTCTCTCGTGTCCTCCCCGGCATCGCGCTGCACCAACATGGTTGCCAGCCATGAAAAACCATCTGCTTGTAGCATTGTTTGTCGTGCTGGGCCTGTCCGCTTGCGGCGGGGGAGGCGGTGGTGGCGGTGACACGGTGGTGGCGACCACGTCGGGCAATCCCGTCGTGATTCCTGCTGTGATTCCTGCCGTGACGGCGGTCTCTGCGGCGAATGTCGCCGTTGGCGGCAGCCTGGTGGTGACGGGTAGCAATCTGAGTCGCGTGACGGCCTTCCAGGTGGGTGGCGTGAACGTTACCACCAGCGCCAGCAGCGACAGCAGCGTGACCCTGGCCATGCCGGGTGTGCCCGTGACAGGCGCCTTGAGCCTCGTCAGCGCCAGCGGCACGGCGGCAACCAGCTATAACGTGAATGTGTATCTGCCGCTGAGCGTGAGCAGTGTCGCGCCGGCAATGGGCGGCGTCGGTTCCAGCGTGACGATCGCGGGCGGCGGCATGGGCGCCGTGACGGCGGTGCAGTTCGGCAATGGCGCGGCGGCAACGCCGCAAAGCCAGACGGCAGGCAGCGTGACGGTGGTGGTGCCTGCGGGCGCGGCAACGGGCGCGCTGACGGTGCGCGGGCCCTACAACGATGTCATCAGCAGCGACGCGTACACGGTCCTGGCCAGCGTGGCAGTGACGTCGATCACGTCGGCCGTCAATGGCGCGACCTTGTCGGTGACGCTGCAGGGTAGCAACCTCGACCAGGTCAGCTCGGCGACGGTCGGCAGTACGCCAGCCGTCATCGTCAGCGCCAGTGCCAGCCAGCTGCTGCTGTCCGCGCCAGCGTCGGCAACGGGCAGCGTGATGCTGTCGGCCGCTTCGCGCATCGCCGTGAATGCGGGCACGGTGTCGGCCTTTACCCTGGGCAGCATTGATTTCGCGCAGGTACTGAACTTGAACGCCAGCAACGCCGCCTTGCGCCTGACGCGCGGCAAGCCGGCCGCCGTGCGCGTGTCCGTGCTGGCCACGCAGGCGGGCCAGGCCAGCCCGTCCGTGATCCTGAATGCGACGGCCGCCAATGGCAGCAACCTGGGCAGCATCACCATGAGCGGCCCATCGGTCTTGCCGACAACGAAAAGCGATTACAGCTTCAACGGCAATTTCAGCGCCGTCCTGCCGTCGGGCTGGATCTTTCCCGGCGTGCGCGTGCGCGTGACGGCCGTGGGCAATGACGGTACGCAAGTGAGCCAGGAAGCGGCGCCTGTCGTGGCCAGCGCGGCGAAAATTCATCTGGTGCTGGTACCGCTGAGTACCGACGATGGCGTGGCGCAACTGCCTGACGCCGAGCTGATTCGCGCTGCACTGACCCGCGTGTATCCGTATGCGACGGAAAATATCAGCATTACCACGCGCGCCCCACTGAGCGTACCTGGCAGCAGCACGGCCGACAGCTGGTGGAGCGATACCTTGGGCAAGCTGGAAAGCCAGCGCGCGCTGGAAGACCGCGGCGCCTATTATTATGGTTTTGTGCCGAAAATGTCCTCCACGCGCGCCGCCGGCCTGGCCTACATCAACCCGCCTGGCAGCAGCAACGACTTCACGTCGGCCATCGGCCTGGACGCCAGGTTCAACAGCATTGCCTCCGTCGATCCCTTCGGCAATAGCTGGCCTGAATGGCTGACCACGCTGGTGCATGAGCTGGGCCACAACCACTCGCTGCAGCACGTTGCCTGCGGCGGTCCAGCCAATGCGGCCACCGACTACCCGTATCCTAATGGCGAGCTGGGTCCGCAACCGCTGTATAACAGCAGCTATGCGGGCAGCATCGGCCAGTTGAGCAAGGCAGTGTATGGCGTGACGCCGATGAAAGACGTGATGAGCTATTGCAGCGGCGCCTGGTTCTCCGACTACAGCTATGTGCGCGTGCAGCAATTCCTGGAAAGACGCGGCACGCAGATTACCGGTAGCAATGTGCTGGCCGCCAGCATATCCGTGGCCGAGCATGGCTATCTGACGATTTCCGGCCGCATCACGCCAAGCGGCGTGGCCTTGCGCCCAGCCGTTGCCTCGTCCACGCGTGTGGGCGCAGCGGCCAGCGGTAGCAGCCATGCTTATACCTTGCGCGTCTTGACGGCGTCCGGACAGACTATCGACTTGCCCTTCGATGCCGTCTCCGTGGCAGACCATGGCGGCAACGCCATGAGCCATTTCCGCGTCAGCTTCGCCAACCCGGGCGACATCAGCGACGTGCAAGTGCTGCAAAATGGCAAGGCTTTGGCCAAGCTGGAGCTTCCGGCGCGCCGCAGCAGGGCGGCCGCCAACGATGCCACGTTCGATGCGGTACAAAGCGGCGGCAAGCTGGCGCTGGCCTGGAATGCCGAGGCGGAACCATACGCCGCCGTGTTGCACGTGGCCGCCGATGGTCGCAAGACGGTGGTCGCCAGTGACTTGACGGGCGGCAAAGCCAGCGTCGACGTGAGCGCCTTGCCGGCTGGTGGCCGCTTCGAAGTCAGCCTGTCGTCGTCCGTGGGCGCACGCCTGATGAAGGTGCAGCGCCGCTAGGCAAGGGCGCTGGATGCAACAAGGGCTTGCCGCGGCAAGCCCTTTTTTTATGCGTGCAGGCATTGGTGCATAAACTGCACAGATCCTGTGCCTGGCGGAGGCTGCCGTTTTATCTCCCGCCTGCCTAGAATGGGGCTTCATCCACTTGCGGAGCATCCCATGCCCATCCTGAACCTGCGTTTATCCACGCCACCCGATGCGCGTCAGTCGGCCGCCATCGCCGCCACCCTGAGCCAATTGACGGCGCAACTGTTGCACAAGGCGCCTGAGCTGACGTCGGTGGCCATCAGCCATGCCGACGCGGCGCACTGGTTTGTCGGCGGGCCATCCTTGCAGGCGCAAGGCAAGGCCAGTTTTTTCCTCGATATCCTGATCAGCGATGAAACGAATACGGCAGCGGAAAAGGCCGCGTATATCGCCGCCGTGTTCGCCGCCATGCAGGAGTATCTCGGCGCCGTGCACGACGTCAGCTACATCCACGTGCACGATGCGCGCCAGGCGGCCTGGGGCTATGGCGGATTGACGCAGCAGTTCCGCGCCGTGCGCAAGGCGCTGCAGCAGGCCTGATCAATCCCAGCGGCGATCCTGATAGTGCTGCACGGCAAAATCGACGAAGGCCCTGACCTTGGGCGACAACTGGCGGCTGTGCGGATACAGCGTATACAGAGTGCGTGGACGCAAGGTGTAGCCGGGCAAGACTTCCACCAGCTGGCCGCTGCGCAGCGCGTCGCGCACGATGAAAGCGGCCGCGCCGGCAATCCCCATGCCGCCCACGGCGGCCTCGCGCAGGGCCACACTGGTATTGGCTTGCAGGCTGCCGCGCACGGCCACCTTGTGCGCGGCGCCGTCACTATCCGTGAACGACCACTCCGCCGGCTTCTCGCCGGACATGTACATCAAGCAATTGTGCTGCGCCAGATCTTGCGGCGTGGCCGGATGACCATGGCGGGCCAAGTAAGCGGGCGAGGCGACGGCCACGGTGCGGCTGCTGGCCAGCTGGCGCGCCACCAGGGTGGAATCGGGCAAGCCGCGCGCCAGGCGCAGCGCCACGTCGAAACCATCGTCGATCAGGTCGACGATGCGGTCATTGCAGACCAGGTCGATGTGGATGTGCGGATATTGGCGGGTAAATTCGGGCAGCCAGGCGGCCAGTTCCAGGGTGCCGAAGGCCATCGGCGCATTGATGCGCAGGCTGCCGGACGGCTGCGCCTGGTGCATGGCGACGGCGCGGTCGGCCGCGTCAAGGGCGTCGAGGATGTCGCGGCTGGCCAGGTAGTATTCCTGGCCGGCGGCCGTCAAGGCGAAGCGGCGCGTGGTGCGGTTCAGTAACTGGGCGCCCAGCTGGCTTTCCAGCTGGCGCACCTGGCGCGAGACGATGGAATGGGAAATGCCCAACGCGTCGCCGGCGGCCGTGAAGCTGCCCAGTTCCACGACGCGGCGCAGGGCGCGCAGGGCGGTCAGCTGGTCCATGGGCGCGTCTTGCTGGGATTAAACGAAGCGTTTGCCTTCGAGGGGGAAGCCCTTGATGAACTCGGCTGCGGGCAGGCGCTTGCCGCCCGGTTTTTGCAGTTCCGTCAGACGCAAGGAGCCATTGCCGCAGGCCACGACGATGCCGTGCTGGGCGTCGGCCGCCAGCACCTGGCCAGGCGCTTCCTTGCTGTCCGCTTCGATTACCTCTGCGGCCCAGATCTTGATGGTGGTGCCATCGACTTGGCCGCAGGCGCCGGGAAACGGATTGAAGGCGCGGATTTTCAGCCCCAGTTCCAGCGCCGGCATGCTGAAATCGAGCGCCGCTTCTTCCTTGGCGATTTTCGCCGCATAGGTGACGCCCGCTTCCGGCTGCGGCACGGCTTCGAGCGGCTGCTGCTGCATTTTGCGCAGGGTTTCGACGATCATCTTGCCGCCCAGGGTGGCCAGCTTGTCGTGCAGGGTGGCGGTGGAATCGCCCGCTTCGATGGGCGTGCGCTCGATGGCCAACATGGGGCCCGTATCGAGGCCTTCTTCCATCTGCATGATGGTCACGCCCGTTTCATCGTCGCCCGCTTCGATGGCGCGGTGAATCGGCGCGGCGCCGCGCCAGCGCGGCAGCAAGGAACCGTGGATATTGATGCAGGGTTTGATGTCGAGGGTGCTGCGCGGCAAGATCAAGCCGTAGGCCGCCACCACCATCACGTCGTAGTCCGTGGCCAGCAGGCGTTCGTGGGCCGCTTTCGCTTCTGCGGCGCGCTGCGGGTCCTTGCTGTCCATGCGCAGTGACAAGGGTTGCAGCACGTCGATGCCGTGCTGCTGGGCATATTGCTTGACGGCCGAAGCGTGCAACTGCATGCCGCGTCCGGCAGGGCGGTCGGGCTGGGTCAGCACCAGCGGAATCTCGAATCCCGCTTCGTGCAAGTCTTTCAGGGCCGTGGCGGCGAATTCAGGCGTGCCTGCGAAGATCACTTTCATATGGTTCCTTGACGTGAGGTGCGCAGGCCCGTGCCGAAGGCGCCAGGCTGGCGTGGTAAGACGACTACTGTTGCTGCTTAGTCTATCAGCAGTGGCTAGGGGTCTGCTTAAAAGCGGCGGTTCTGTGCGCGCAGGCTCGCTTCGCGCTCGAGACCACGGATTTCCTTGATCATCTTGGTCTTGATGCGGTTGCGCTTGAGCGGCGACAGGTATTCGACGAATACCTTGCCCAGCAAGTGATCCATCTCATGCTGGATGCAGACGGCCAGCAAGCCATCGGCTTCCAGCTCGAACTGCTTGCCGTGGCGGTCCTGGGCGCGCACCTTGATGCGGGCCGGGCGCTCGACGCCATCGTAGACGCCAGGCACGGACAGACAGCCTTCGTCGTAGACTTGCTTTTCTTCGCTGGCCCAGGTGATTTCCGGGTTGATGAAGACTTGCAGCTGGTTTTTCTCTTCGGTGGTGTCGATCACCATCATCTGGATATGCTCGTCCACTTGCGACGCGGCCAGGCCGACGCCTGGGGCGTCGTACATGGTTTCAGCCATGTCGTCGATCAGGGTTTGCAGGCGCTCGTCAAATTCGGTGACGGGCTTGGCGATCGTGTGCAGGCGAGGATCGGGGTAACGCAGGATATTTAATATGGACATACGGATTCGACTGGTTAAGGTGGGCGCCGGTGCGCCGGATTATTCATGCCTGGGCCATGCGGACGATGGCAGGGCTATTTTATTTTTGAGTACGCTACGGTTGGGCGCGTATGGCGCAACGGCGCGGCAGATGCGTTTGCCAGTGCGTCGATTAGTTTGCTGCAAAGGGAAATTTTATCACAGACGCCCATTTCCCTGTGGACGAGGGGCCGTTTTGCGGCGCCATTGCACGCATTCTTGCGCGCGTCGGTATCGCGTGCGCGCCGTGGCGCTAGCATGGGATGGCACAGTACACAGTGAGGTTGTCATGCATGCAATTGCAACGACGGCAGATACGGCCACGGAACTGGCGGGCTGGCTGCGCCTGCAGCACCTGCCCGGCGTGGGACCGGTGGCGGCGCGCGCCTTGCTGGCCCGCTTCGGCTTGCCGCCGGCCATCTTCGCCGCATCATTCGAGGTCTTGCGCGAGGTGGTGCCGGCCAGCGTGGCGCGCGCCATCGTGCAGCCGCCCAAGCCGGTGGCCAACAGCCAGCTCGCGCTCACCCTGCAGTGGCTGCAGAGACCCGGCAACGCCGTGCTGACCCTGGCCGATGCCGCGTATCCGCCGTTGCTGCTGGAAATCGCCGATCCGCCGCTGTTGTTATATGTGCGGGGGCGGGCGGAACTGCTGTCGCGTCCCGGCGTGGCCATCATCGGCAGCCGCAATGCCAGCGCGCAGGGCATGCAGAATGCGGCCGCCTTCGCGCAAGCCTTGAGCGCGGCGGGATTGACCATCGTTTCCGGGCTGGCGCTGGGCATCGACACGCATGCGCACGAGGGCGGCTTGCGCGGCGCGGGCGCCACCGTGGCCGTGATCGGCACGGGCGCCGATCTGGTGTATCCACGCCGCAACCTGGATCTGGCGCAAAGAATCGCCGAACACGGCTGCATCGTCAGCGAGTATGCGCTGGGCTTGCCGGCCATGCCAGGTAACTTTCCGCGCCGCAACCGCCTGATCAGCGGCCTGGCGCGCGGCGTGCTGGTGATCGAGGCGGCGGCGCAATCGGGTTCATTGATCACGGCGCGCCTGGCCGGCGAGCAGGGGCGCGACGTGTATGCCTTGCCCGGCTCCATCCATGCGACGTTGGCCAAGGGTTGCCATGCGCTCATCAAGCAGGGTGCCAAGCTGGTTGAGTCGGCCGATGACGTGCTGCAAGAGCTGCAGTGGCTGGGTGGCATCCCCGGCGTGCCGGCGGCGGTGGAAGACGAGACGCCGCTGCTGGCCGCGCTGGGCCACGATCCTCTCGATGCCGATACCCTGGCCGCGCGCAGCGGCCTGGCCATGGGCGCGCTGATGGGCGAATTGCTGGCGCTGGAGCTGGCGGGGCGGGTCGAACGCTTGCCGGGAGGACTGTTTCAACGCTGCAAATGACAGCTTGTCACTTGTGTGGCGGCCTTGCCGCACGGGCGCGCTTTGTCTGTGCGCACCCTTGTGTCTTAGCGAGCTTAGCTGCTAGAGTAGAGCCATGTTCGATATCCTGGTGTACCTCTACGAGACTTACTATCGCCCCGATGCCTGCCCCGAGCCGGCAGTCCTGGCGCGCAAACTGTCGGCCGTCGGTTTCGACGACGTGGAGATTTCCGAAGCGCTCGTGTGGCTGACGGACTTGAACGCCATGGCCGGCGTTGAACAAATCCTGACGGCCAGTTCCACGGGCACGCGTTTCTATGTACAGCAGGAAAGCGACGTGCTGGGCACGGCCGCCATCGGTTTCATCCAGTTCCTCGAAAGCGCCAAGGTGCTCTCGCCGCTGCAGCGCGAAATCGTCATCGAACGGGCGCTGGCGCTCGACGAGGCGCCCGTGTCGCTGGGCAAGCTGAAAGTCATCGTGCTGATGCTGCTGTGGAGCCAGGGCAAGGAACCGGACGCCCTGATGTTCGACGACTTATTTGTCGACGACGAAGATCTCCCGCCGCGCTTATTGCACTAATATATACCCATATTCTTCGCTGTCTGCCCGACCCTGGCGCCGCTGCCGCGCCATCCCCTTTACTATGTGCTGCACCAGCGCGCACGCCAGGCCATTGTGTTTGCGCCTGCGCATTCTTGCTTGCAGATAACTTGCCGAATTCTTCAATAGGCGCTTATCATTGGCCGCTTGACAAGACCACAAGTCACTGTGCCTTGCGCAGACAAAAGCGTCGGCGCCTGGCAATGCACTGTATGATGCGCATGCTGAAACTATCCTAGAGCATTTTTCGAGACTAAAAAATATGACAAAAACCCTCATCATCGCCGAGAAGCCTTCTGTCGCGAACGATATCGCGAAGACGCTTGGCGGCTTTACCAAGCACGATGAGTACTTTGAATCGGATGAATACGTCCTGTCGTCGGCGGTCGGCCACTTGCTGGAGATCGCCGTACCGGAAGAATTCGACGTGAAGCGCGGCAAATGGAGTTTCGCGCACTTGCCGATGATTCCACCGTATTTCGCGCTGAACCCGATCGCCAAGACGGAAGCGCGCCTCAAAGTATTAAACAAGCTGATCAAACGCAAAGACGTCACCACGCTCATCAACGCATGCGATGCGGGGCGCGAAGGCGAGCTGATTTTCCGCCTGATCGCGCAAAACGCGAAAGCCAAGCAACCGGTCAAGCGCCTGTGGCTGCAGTCGATGACGCCGGGCGCCATCCGCGACGGTTTCTCGCACCTGCGCAGCGACGAGGAAATGCTGCCGCTGGCCGATGCTGCCCGCTGCCGTTCGGAAGCCGATTGGTTGATCGGCATCAATGGCACGCGTGCCATGACGGCGTTCAATTCGAAAGAAGGCGGCTTCTACCTGACGACCGTGGGCCGCGTGCAAACGCCAACACTCTCCATCGTCGTCGAACGCGAAGACAAGATCAAGAAATTCGTGCCGCGCGACTTCTGGGAAGTACGCGCCGAATTCGTCTGCGCGGCCGGCATCTATGAAGGCCGCTGGCTCGACACCAAGTTCAAGAAGGACGAGAACGACCCGGAGAAGCGCGCCGAGCGCCTGTGGAGCAAGACGGCTGCCGACTCGATCGCCACCGCCTGCCGCGGCCGCCAAGGCATCGTCACGGAAGAATCGAAACCGACCACCTCGATGGCGCCGGGCCTGTTCGACCTGACCAGCCTGCAGCGCGAAGCGAACTCGCGTTTCGGCTTCTCCGCTAAAAATACCCTGGGCCTGGCCCAGGCGCTGTACGAAAAGCATAAGGTGCTGACGTATCCGCGTACCGATTCGCGCCACCTGCCGGAAGACTACATGCCGACCGTGCTGCAGGCGCTGGAAACGGTCAAGGAAAACAGCAACTACCACCAGTTCGCCAAGCAGATCATCGACAAGGGCTGGGTCAAGCCGAACAAGCGCATCTTCGATAACACGAAGATCTCGGATCACTTCGCGATCATCCCAACGACGATCGCGCCAAAGAATTTGTCCGAGCCGGAACAAAAATTGTACGACCTCGTCACGCGCCGTTTCATGGCCGTGTTCTTCCCGCCTGCGGAATTCCAGGTCACCACGCGCTACACGGAAGTGTCCGGCCATCAGTTCAAGACTGAAGGCAAGGTCATGACCAATCCGGGCTGGCTGGCCATCTACGGCAAGGAAGCGTCGACGGACGCCGACAAGGAAAGCAATGGCAACGGCAACCTGGTGCCCGTCGCCAAGGGCGAGAAAGTACAGACGGAAAGCGTCAACGCCAACGGCCTGGTCACCAAGCCGCCAGCGCGCTTCACTGAAGCAACCTTGCTGTCGGCCATGGAAGGCGCCGGCAAGCTGATCGACGACGACGAGCTGCGCGATGCGATGGCTGGCAAGGGCCTGGGCACGCCAGCGACGCGCGCAGCCACCATCGAGGGTTTGCTGACGGAACGCTATCTGATCCGCGAAGGCCGCGAACTGATTCCAACGGCCAAGGCGTCGCAGCTGATGACCTTGTTGAAAGGCCTGGGCGTCAATGAATTGACGGCGCCGGAGCTGACGGGCGAGTGGGAATACAAGCTGTCGCAGATGGAAAAAGGCAAGATTTCGCGCGAAGAATTCATGCGTGAAATCGCGCAGATGACGCAAATCATCGTCAAGCGCGCCAAGGAATACGACAACGACACGATCCCGGGCGACTACGCTACCCTGGAAACGCCATGCCCGAATTGCGGCGGCGTGGTGAAGGAAAACTACCGTCGTTTCGCCTGCACCAAGTGCGAATTCTCGATGAGCAAGACGCCGGGTTCGCGCCAGTTCGAAATCGCCGAAGTGGAGCAGTTGCTGAAGGACCGCACCATCGGCCCGCTGCAAGGCTTCCGTTCGAAGATGGGCCGTCCGTTCGCCGCCATCCTGCGCATCGTGCGCGATGAAGAGATCAAGAATTTCAAGCTGGAATTCGATTTCGGCCAGAACGACGAGAGCGAAGATGGCGAAGGTGTCGATTTCACGGGCCAGACGCCCGTGGGACCTTGCCCCAAGTGCAACGCTGGCGTGTACGAAATGGGCCTGGCCTATGTGTGCGAACACAGCGTCGCCAAGCCGAAGACGTGCGACTTCCGCAGCGGCCGCATCATCTTGCAGCAGGAAATCTTGCCGGAACAAATGGCAAAACTGCTCAACGATGGCAAGACGGACTTGCTGCCGGGCTTTGTTTCGCAGCGTACCCGTCGTCCGTTCAAGGCTTTCCTCGTGCGCGGCAAGGATGGCAAGGTGAGCTTCGAGTTTGAAGAGCGCAAGGCCAAGCCAGGCGCCAAGACCAAGGCGGCAGCTGCCGAGGTCGAAGGCGAAGAAGGCGCGGCGCCAGCGAAGAAAACGGCCGTCAAGAAAGCGCCAGCCGTGAAAAAAGCGCCGGCGAAGAAAGCTGCGGTCGTGAAAAAGCCGGCCGCCAAGAAGGCGCCGGCGAAGAAAACGGCAGCGGCCGAGTAATCGGGCGCCAGCCAAACAAAAGCCAGGGAGTTCCCTGGCTTTTTTTACGTCCCGATTTTCTTGGCGTTAGTCTGACGTTTAGTCGAGGTAGTCGGAATACTCGCGCTGCGCGTAGTTCTGCAAATTCGCCCACGGCTGCGCCTTGCTGACGGTCGGCTGCAGCTTGACGTCGACCCGGCGATAGAAGGTGTTGGCGCGGTCGCCGCTTTCGATAATCAGCGGAATCTGCTTTTGCTCATCCCACAGGATGCGCTGGAACACGCCATTCTTTTCCACTTCGCGCCAGCGCGCGCCCGTCACGTTCGACGCCTGTTTCGACAGCGGCATGGCGGCCACCAGTTTCGGGTCCAGCAGATAAAAACTGTTCTCCCAGGAACCGTCGAAATTGACGTTCTCGTACTCGGCCTTGGGGATGGCGACGACGATCTTGTCGTGCGCATCGATGTATTCCACGCGCACGGTGTTCTTTTCCAGCATCACGTGGCGGGGAATCAGCACGGGATTGAAGTGCTTGTGCTCATGCTGCGTGGCCTTCAGCGCCACTTTGGCGTTGTCGCCATGTTTGTGGCCCGCATGCGCGTCCGTCGACGGCGCCAGCACGCGCTCGACCCATACGTGGCCGGGGCGGCGCAGCATCTTTTCTTCGTAGCGGCTCTCGCGCGTCACGCCTTCCGGCGTCAGGACGCGGCTGTAATAGGTGATGCCCAGGTCCAGGTCGGCAGGAGCGGAAGGCGGCGAGGCGGTGGGGGCAGCTTGCGCGCTGGCGGCAAAGCCGGCGGCGAGGAGGATGGCGATCAGGGACGATTTCATGTTGTTGCCTTTACGTGCAGAGGGGCGGAGGGCCTACGCCATCCGCCCCGGTGGGGTTGCCGTGTTGATGTGGATCAGAAGCCGAAAGCCGCCTTCAGCAAATCAAACACCTTGGTGTTGTCCAGGGTGCCCTTGAAGGACTTGGCGCCGGCACCCGTGGCCAGCAGCTTGACGTCGCCGCCGCCGTGGGTTTCGCTGGCCAGGCGCACGCCTGTTTCCTGCAGATAGTTGTCTTTCAGTGCCGTGGCGCTGTCGACGTTGCTGCGCAGGTCAGGGCGGTTGGGGCCATTGCCGAACACCAGGGTGGTGTAGGTATTGCCATCGGCATCCTTGCTCGGCTGGTTATCCTTGTAGCCGCGGTTGATGTCGAGGATAGGATTGCCGCGCTTGCCGTAGCCGTTGAAGGCCAGAGTGTGGTCATGGTCGGCCGTGACGACGATCAGGGTATTGGCCAGGGTCGGATCGGTTTCCTTGATCTTGGCGATGGCGGCCTTGATGGCGTCGTCGAAGGCGATGGTGTCCGTCAGCGCGCGCTTGGCGTTGATGCCGTGCAAAGCGTGATCGATGCGGCCGCCTTCGACCATCAGGAAGTAGCCGTTCGTGTTTTTCGACAGCAAGTCGATGGCCTTGAGGGTCATTTCCGACAGGCTAGGCTGGGTCGCGCCTTCGCCCAGCGGCGGCGTGGCCGTGCGGTCCAGTTCATATTCCAGGTGGCTGCGGGTGCTGTACAGGCCGATGAATTTCTTGCCGCTCTGCGCTGCCGCCATTTCCGCTTTCGTCGCGGCCACGGTGTAGCCCTTGGCTGCAAGTTCCGTCAACAGGTTGCGGCCATCGGCGCGGCCATACTTGTTGCTGGTTGACCAAGGCGTAAAGTGGTTGCGGCCGCCACCCATCAGCACGTCGACGCCATCGCCCAGGGCCGCGTTGTAGCCCGCGCCGCCTGGCACCGCTTGCGCGGCGATCGCGTATTGCGCATTGCGGTTGCAGATGTGCGAGAAAGTCGTTGCCGGCGTGGCGTGCGTCAATTCCGTGGTGGTGATGGCGCCCACGGCCTTGCCCTTGGCTTTCGCCAGTTCCAGGATGGTCGGTGCGCTCTTGCCGCCGGCCGGGCAATTGTCCACGCCCAGGTTGCCGTTGGCGTCGCGGCCGGGTTCCTTGGCGATCGTGTCCTGCGCCATCGAGATGACTTCATTGTTCATCTTGACGCCGGTCATGTAGGCGGCCATCGATGGCGCGCTGTCCGTCGTTTGCGCATCGTTCGAGAACGTCTTGATGCGCGCCGTACGCTCCAGCGTGTCCATCGTCAGGCTGCCGTCTTCCTTGTACTGGTAGATGCGCGCGGCCGTCACGACGGACGGACCCATGCCGTCGCCGAGGAAGAAGATGACGTTCTTGGCATCGGCGGCGTAGGCGCCGTTGGCAACGCTGGCGGCCACGAGCGTGGTCAGCAGCGACAGTTTCAAGGCAGGTTTCAATGCGAGTTTCATGTGCTTGTCCAATTCGATGTCTTGGTGATTACAGTCCGCCGGCGGTCTTGACCAGGCCGAATACTTTGGTGTTGTCGATGGTGCCCAGGAAGGTCTCCGAACCCTTGCCGATGGCGCCCAGGAAGACGTCCGTGCCGCCGTGGGTTTCGTTGCCTGCCGCCGTGCGGATCACCGCTTCCTGATGATAGGTATTGGCGCTGGTGACGGTTTCATCGAGGCTGGCCATGGCGGCGCGGCTCGATTGCGTGCGGTTCTCGCCATTGCCGAAGCCGATGATCGAATACGGTGCGCCGTCCAGGTCTTTCTCGACCGCGCCGGTGACGTAGTTCTTCACCACGCCCAGCACGCCAGGGTTGCCGGCAGCCGTCTTGCCCGTGCGCTTGGCGTAGCCGTTCAGTACCAGGGTGTGGTCATGGTCGGCCGTGACGACGATCAGGGTATTGGCCAGGGTCGGGTCGGTCAGCTTGGCTTTGTCGATGGCGGCCTTGATGGCGTTGTCAAAGGCGACGGTGTCTTGCAGCGCTTTCTTGGCCGTCGTTTCGTGCAGCGCATGGTCGATGCGGCCGCCTTCGACCATCAGGAAATAACCCTTCTTGTTCTTGGCCAGCACGTCCATGGCCTTGGTGGTCATTTCCGCCAGGCTAGGTTCCTTGGCCGCATCGCGGTCCAGGTCGTAGCTCATGTGGCTGGACGTGAACACGCCGAACAGGCGCTCCGTCTTGGCCGCATCGACGGCCTTGAAGTCAGTGGCCGTGTTGGCGACCGTGTAGCTCTTCGCTTTCAGTTCGGCCAGCAGGTCGCGCCCGTCGGAACGCTTGCCGCCATCCTTGAACGGCTTGAAGAATTGCGCGCCGCCGCCGAGGACCACGTCCAGGCCGGCGGTGCCCAGCGCGCTGTTGTAGCCCGTGCCGCCTGGCACCAGGGCCGCGGCGATATCGTTTTCCAGGTCGCGGTGGCAGATATGCGAATAGGTCGCGGCCGGCGTGGCGTGCGTTACGCGCGCCGTGCTGACGACGCCGGCGGCAAAGCCCTTGGCCTTGGCCAGTTCCAGCAAGGTGGTGGCGGGCGTGCCGTTGCCGGTGCCGCATTTGTTGACCAGCTTGTTGCCGTTCGCATCCGTGCCCGGATCGATGGCGACCGTGTTGGCCGACATGGAAATGACTTCATTGTTCATCTTGACGCCGGTCATGTAGGCGGCCATCGATGGTGCGCTGTCGGTCACTTGCGCGTCGTTCGAGAACGTCTTGACGAAGGCTGTTTCCGGCAGGGTGTCCATGGTCAGCGAACCTTCTTCGCCCACCGAATAGATGCGCGCGGCCGTCATGGTGGTCAGGCCCATGCCATCGCCGAGGAAGAAGATGACGTTTTTCGGCGGCGCTTCAGCCACTGCCTCTTCTTTTTTAGCGTCGCTGCCGCAGGCGGCCAGCATCAGGGTGATGGCGACGCTGCAGCCAGCGACGGAAATTTTTCTGCGTGTCATGTGGTTCATCCGGCTAGGTTTGAAAGAGCTAGCAAGATAACAATCCAATGTGACGCCATCATGACGCTGTGACACGTTTTGCGACGCCGCTATGCCATCGCCGTGCTTGTTGTTTTAGCGCACATCCTCGGTGGAAAAGTACACCGTGCCGCGCAAGCGGGCCGTTTTTCCCAGCTGCGCGCGCAAGGCCGCCTGCAAGCTGGCGGCCGGGGTTTCCTGCACGCCGGTTTTCGCCACGACGATGTCGCCGTGCGGCGCATCCGGGGGGCTGGTCAAGGCGACGATATGCTCGAAATCGGGGCGGCTGTCGATACGCTTGACGAGGAAGCGCTGCGTGCCGTCGCCCACCTGCAGGTAGCGCGCGCTGGCGTGCGTGGCGGGGGCCGACGACAGCTGGCGCATCAGCAGGACGCGCTCGACGATGATGGCGGCAGCGCCGTAGCCGGGTTCGGCTTTTCCATCCTTCTCAAAGTGCCCGCGCACCACCGTTGCGTGGAACTGGCGCAGCGGCAGCGGCGCGGCCGGCAGCAGGCGCGCCAGCTCGAAGTGTTCCGGCTCTAGTGTCCACAGCGCCGTATGGCCGTCGAGCTGCTGGCGCAGCCGTGCATCAAGGGCGGGGTCGGCCAGCCGCACTTGCAGCACCACCTGGTAATCGTGCGGCGCATGGAACATCGGCAAGTGTGAGGCATACAGCCCTTGCTTGCCGCCAAACAGCACCATGCCGTGCAGTCCCCAAGTCAGGGGCGCGGCGTGGCCGAGGCTGGGGGCGAGCAGGAGCAGAGAAAGGAAGAGGGTGCGCAGCATGGGTTTCATCGATGAGTTGGAATGCCACGATGATAGGGGCGGTATCATGGACAGTACAGCAACCATTTTTCACTTTTTGTGTCCTGCCTGGAAATCACCATGAACATGAGCCTTGCCGACCTGCGCGTCTTTTGCAGCGCCGCGCGCCAGCCGACCCTGGGTGCGGCGGCGCTGGAACTGTATTTGACGCCATCGGCCGTGTCGAAAGCCTTGCGCCGCCTGGAGGGGGACATGGGCGCGCCCCTGTTTGACCGGAGCGGCAAGCAATTGCTGCTCAACGACAGCGGCCGTTTGCTGCTCGAGCGTGCGCGCACCTTGCTGGCGCTGGCCGAACAGGCGCGCCTGGACGTGATGGGCGAGCGGGGCGCCATCGATGCTCGCATCGCCGGCCCCGCCTTGCTGCTGTGGCGCCACGCGGACACCCTGGCGGCGGCGCTGGACGCTTATCCGCAGGCCAGCGTGCGTTTGCAACCGGCTTTCGAGGATGCGGCCCTGGCGGCCCTGGCGCGCGGCGATTGCCATGCGGCACTGGTAACGCAGGACGCCATCGCCCAGCGCGGCGCCGACTGGCCTGCCACCTGGCACAGCACGGCGCTGGGCAACATGCGCATGCTGCTGGCGGCCGGGCGCGGCCATGTACTGGCGCGCGGCGTGCCCGCAGCCTGCGCATCCGTGCGCTGCGGCATGCAGGACGTCTTGCAGCACGCCTTTGCCAGCCCGACGCACTCCCTGCTGTGCGGCGAGGAGCGTGGCCGCCATGCCGATGGCTGGCGTGGCGTGGCCGGGCGTACCATCCGCTACTGGAGCGACGATGTGCAGTTGCTGCTGGGCTATGTGCAGTCCGGCCGGGCGTTGGCCTACCTGCCCGACTTCGCCGTGCGTGCGCACGATTTGCTGCAGGTCGAACTGGCCGGCAGCGTCGATTGCAGCGAGCAAATCCTGCTCGTGTGGGATGGTGCGCTGGCGGGGCAGTGGCTGCACGCCTTGGCGCGGCAGTTGTCAATTCATCCGAATTGAGCAACAAACTATTGCGCTTTAACGGGTTTTTCTACCGAACCGAGCAACGTAAGATGCAGTCATCCCAATCATCTTGTGAAGGCAGATCATGTTCTCCAAAACCATCAGCAGCGTTCTTGTTTCCACCGTGTTTGCCGCCGGCGCCGCCTCGGCCGCCGCCAGTGCTCCCTTGACGCTGGAAGTATTCAACCCGGGCGAAGAGGCCATCTTCCCCGTCGCTTCCGTATTGGTCGCGGGCAAGCATGACGCCGTGCTGATCGATGCGCAGTTCTCGCGCGCCGAAGCGCAAAAGCTGGTGGAAAAAATTCGCGCCAGCGGCAAGAAACTGACGACGGTCTACATCAGCCACAGCGATCCCGATTTCTATTTTGGCCTCGACGTGATCAAGGCCGCCTTCCCGCAGGCGAAAATCGTCGCTACACCGGAAACGGTCGCCGAGATCCGCCGCAAGGCCGACGCCAAGGTCGCCTACTGGGGCCCGATCCTGAAGGACAATGCGCCGAAAAGCATCGTCATTCCGGAAGCATTGAAAGGCAAGCGCATCGCCCTGGAAGGCCAGTCGCTGGACATCGCCGGCCCCACGCCAGCGCGCACCTATGTGTGGATTCCATCGATCAAGGCCGTCGTCGGTGGCGTGGTGCTGTTTGGTAATTTGCACGTGTGGACGGCCGATACGCAAAGCCTGCAATCGCGCCAGGACTGGCTCAGGACCCTGGACGGCATCGCCGCCCTGAAACCGGTGACCGTCGTGCCGGGCCACTTCAAGGTCGGTTCACCCCTGACGCCGGACAGCATCGGTTTTACGCGCGACTATCTGGTGACATTTGAAGAGGAAACGGCCAAGGCCGCCAATTCGGCCGCCCTGATCGAGGCGATGAAAATGCGCTATCCGAAGCTGGGCCTCGATGGCGCTTTAGAGACCAGCGCGAAAGTGGCTAAAGGCGAAATGAAATGGTAAGCGGCAACAAGGAGGCTCCCATGCCCACACTGCACTACATTTTCGACCCGCTGTGCGGCTGGTGCTACGGCGCCGCGCCGCTGGTCGAGGCGGCGCGCGCCGTGCCCGGCCTGACGGTGGCGTTCCACGGCGGCGGCATGATGACGGGCAGCAATCGCCGCCAGATCACGCCTGAATGGCGCGGCTATGTGCTGCCGCATGACCGGCGCATCGAGCAATTGTCGGGCCAGCCATTTGGCGATGCTTATATGAATGGCTTGCTGAACGACACGACGGCCATGATGGACTCCGAACCGCCGATCACGGCCATCCTGGCGGCTGAAGTCCTGGCCGGCAAGGGCCTGGACATGCTGCAGCGCGTGCAGCGCGCCCATTACGTGGACGGCTTGCGCATTGCCGACGGGCCCGTGCTGGTGACCTTGGCGCAAGAGCTGGGCATGGATGGGGCGGCATTCCAGTCCGAATATGCGCGCCAGACGGGCGCCGCCACGCAGCGGCACATCGACGCCAGCCGCGCCTTGCTGGCGCAGGTGGGCGGGCAGGGCTTTCCCACATTCGTGCTCGACGATGGCGGCGGCAAGCTGTCCGTGATCGATATCGGCGGCTTCCTGGGCCAGCCGGCGAAGTTGCAGGCGCAGCTGGGCGGCCTCTGCGATGCACAAGAGTGTGTATTGTAAATAGCTATCGATTCGATAAAATCAATTAACTTTTCCTTTGTTGTTGACCTCGTTACACTAGTTCCATTAGTCAACAACGAAGGAAAAGCAGCCATGAGCCAACAGCCGCCATTCAGTACCGCCTCGGGCATCCCCGTCGCCGACAACCAGAATTCCATCAGCGCCGGCCCCCGCGGCCCGCTGCTGCTGCAAGACTTCCACCTGATCGAAAAACTCCAGCATTTCAACCGCGAGCGCATCCCCGAGCGCGTGGTGCACGCCAAAGGTTCGGGCGCCTACGGCACCTTTACCGTCACGCACGATATCTCCCATTACACCAAGGCCAAGCTGTTCAGTGAAGTGGGCAAGCAGACGGCCACCTTCGCCCGTTTTTCCACCGTCGGCGGCGAACGCGGCAGTGCCGACACGGAACGCGACCCGCGCGGTTTCGCCGTACGTTTCTACACGGAAGAGGGCAACTGGGATTTGGTTGGCAACAACACACCGATGTTCTTCATCAAGGACCCGATCAAGTTCCCCGATTTCGTCCACACGCAAAAGCGCGATCCGCAAAGCAACTTGAAATCGGCCGAAATGATGTTCGATTTCTGGAGCCATGCGCCGGAAAGCCTGCATCAGGTCACGATGTTGTTCTCGGACCGGGGCACGCCGGACGGCTACCGCCACATGGATGGCTTCGGCAGCCACACGTATAGCCTGATCAATGCCGACGGCCAGCGCGTGTACGTGAAATGGCACTTCAAGACGCGCCAGGGCATCAAGAATCTGCCTGCCGCGGAAGCGGGCCGCCTGGCCGGTGCCGACCCCGACTACGCCCAGCGCGACCTGTTCGGTGCCATCGAACGCGGCGATTTCCCCCAGTGGGAAGTCAAGCTGCAGGTGGCGACGCAGGAGCAACTCGATGCATGGGAACAGCGCACGGGCTGGAACCCGTTCGACCTGACGAAAGTGTGGCCGCACGCGGACTTCCCGCTGCTGCCGGCCGGTATTTTCGAGCTGAACCGCAACCCGGACAATTACCACGCGGAAGTCGAGCAGGCGGCCTTTTCGCCGGCCAACGCCGTGCCAGGCATGGGTTACTCGCCGGACAAGATGCTGCAAGGCAGGCTGTTCGCCTACCACGACGCCCAGCTGTACCGCGTCGGCACGAACCACCAGCATCTGCCCGTGAATGCGGCGCGCTGCCCCTTCCATAACCAGCAGCGCGACGGCGGCATGGCGATCCACAATGGCGGCGCGTCACAGAATTACGCGAACGTGGCGGCGGCAGGCACACAGCCGCAAGGCTTGGGCCATGGCGAGGGAGCGCTGGCGCTCGATGGCGGCGCGGCGCGCTACGACGGCCGCGGCGTGGAGGATGACTTTACGCAGGCCGGCAATCTGTTCCGATTGATGTCGGCCCAGGCGAAGCAGAACCTGTTCGACAACCTGGCCGGTCCCCTGAGCCAAGTGCGGCCGGAAACCTTGCAGCGTCAGCTGGGCCACTTCGACCGGGCCGATGCCGCCTACGGCGCCGGCGTACGGGCCGCCTTGCAGGCGCGCGGCGTGGCGCTGTAAGCGTGTGGCAGGCGGAACTTGCTTGTTCCGCCTGTTGTTGATGCAGCACAAATTAGAGCTGAATACCAAATATTGCCGTATGGACATATTTACCGCCCATGCGTAGACTTGTCGGTATGATCTGACTAGAAAGTCTTGTAATATGAATATGGCGAAGCTGTCGGTGCATGGGGACGACCCCACGCTCAAATCCATTCTCGAAGTCTTGCCTACCGATCCGGAACGGCAATGGCGCAAGGGCGAGGCGAAGGGCGCGAATCGCGTGCATCTCGATTCCGGCTTTGAAGTGCTGATCGCGCAGGCGCCCAAATCGCAAGTGTTGCCCTCGCGCATACGCAGCTACCTGGCCGAATGCCGCTCGCGCGGCGTCACGTTCACGATGCCGCGCATCGTGGCCGAGCTGCAACTGGAGTTGAACGGCGACGACACGGTCGATGCGCCGCTCGATTTGTCGCTGGCCGACATGCAGCACCTGACGGAAATGGGCATCAGCCTGAGCCTGGTGATGCGTTCCGCCACAGCCTGACTCTCCTGGAATACCGAAGTGGCCGCCTGTATGCACAGGCGGCCATTTTTCGTCACGGCTCTTCGAGTTCAACGGTGACCATATTGTCGTCCGGCTTGCGGTCGATCAGCTTGTTGTCGGGGTCGATGCCCGCCTTGCCGGGCCGGCTGCCGACGATGACGGTGTAGCTCGCCTGACGGGCCGTCATGCGCAGACGCTCGCGCAGCAGCGGATGGCCATTCGCGTCGTCGACGCCGATCTCGATCCAGTCGTGCAGCGGCGCGTCGTGTTCCTCTCCCTGTTCGCCGGCCGTCAATTTGCCCGCCTGTACCTTGATGGTGACGGCGTACTTGCCGTCGCCGCGCCTGGTGGCCGTGGCCGACAGGGCGCGGTTGTCGAACAGCACGATTTTCTCGAACAGGTCGTCGATCAGGTAAGCCTGCTCGGGCGGCGTCACCTGGCGCAAGCCGGCAATCAGGGCCGTCACGCTGGCATACGGCGGGCCTTTCTGGCCATAAGCCTTGAGCAGGTCGCGCAGCACGCCGTTGACCTTGTCTTCGCCGATGATATCTTGCAGCAAGTACATGGCCAGGCTGCCCTTGTGGTAGTGGATATAGGCCTGGTTTTCATTCTCGGCCAGCGGCAATTCCTTCTTGCGCTCTTCGCTGCGTCCCATCAGGTATTGATTCAGGTCGTAGCGCAGGAAGCGGCGCATCTTGGCCGGCCCTGCGGTTTTCTTCATCACCATCAGCGCCGAATATTCGGCCAGCGTCTCGCTGAGCACGGTGGCGCCGCGCGTGTTGCCGCCCACCAATTGATGCGCCCACCACTGGTGCGCCACTTCATGCGCCGTGATGTAGAACGGATAGTCGATGTCCTTCGGGTTCTTGTCGTCCACCTTGGCGATGAAGCCGAGGCCTTCCGAGTACGGGATCGTGTTCGGGAACGACTGCGCAAACGTGGCGTAGCGGGGGAACTCGACGATGCGCAGGACCTTGTGCTGGTAGGGGCCGAAGTTTTTCGTGTAGTACTCGAGCGCTTCCTTGCTGCCGCGCACGAAACGATCGAGATTGTATTCATGGCCAGGATGGTAGTACACGTCGATGGCCACGTCTTGCCAGCGCTCGTGCCTGACGGCGTAGCGGGCGGACTGGAACGCGTAGAAATTCAGGATAGGCTGGTCCATCGTGTAATGGAAGTAATGGCGGCCCTTGACGATCCAGTCGTTGTCCAGCATGCCCGGCGCGATGGCCGTCTGGCCGTCGACCGTGCTGACGGTGGCATCAAAACGGATGCGGTCAGCGTCGTTGCTCACGTAATTGTCGGCCAGGCCCTTTGCGTCGTCGCGCGGCAAGGCCCGTTCGCGCGCGGGCAAACCGTGTTTCTTGCGGTCGCGCGGATCCGTCAATTCCTGCTGCGGCTGGTAGCCGATGTGCGGCAGCACGGCATTCGTGAAGAAGGTGCCGTTGGCCACGACGGGCGTGTCCTGGCCCAGGCCGAACATGCCGCGCGGCGCATAGCGGACGTCGAAATCGAGGCCCAGGGTGGCGCCCGGCGCCAGCGGCGCGGCCAGGCGGTAGCTGTAAAAGCCCAGCTTGCCGTCATCGAGGCCCGGATGCACGCGCGCGTCAAAACGCAGACGCATGGTGGCGGTCGGATCTTGCTGCACAAAAATGTGGCTGACTGGCAGGCTGGTCTTGTTTTGCAGCAGATAGCGGCCCGTGACGGCCAGGGTACGCTGCGCCGGGTAGATGGCCACGTCGAGCTTCACGTCGGTGATTCTCGGCTGCGGCGTGGAGGCAAACTTGCGGTACTGGCGCTCGATGCTGGCGCGGTCCGCATCGCGGGAAAATTCGGACTGGTAATCGTTGGCCACGTGGAAGACGTAGAACAGCACGCCGCCGGCGCCGACGAAGATCAGGGCGCCGCCGGCAAAGCTGGCCAGCACGCCGTGCGTGAGGCCGTGGCGTGCCAGGCGCAGGCGGATGCGCCAGCTGTCCTGCGCGCCGCGAGGCCAGAACAGCAGCGACAGCACCGTCAGCATGACGGCCGCGCCGCTCCAGTACAGCAAGTACCAGCGCTCGCGCAACACAAAGTGGCCGGCGCCGTTCATGGCCGAATACACGACCTCGGGCGTGCTGCCGTACAGCAGCAGCGGGTCGCCCAGGCCCAGCGAGGAAAAGCTGATGCTGGCGATGTGGTACAGAATCATGGCGAAATACGCCAGGTATTTCTGATTGATCAGCACCTGCACGAAGATGGCCAGCACGGCCACCAGCGCATAGTAGGGCAGGTGCGACAGGAACAGCGATTCCAGGTACAGGCCGGGGTCGAGACGGTAATAGCCCTTGAAGACCTGGATCGACATGCCGCACAGCATGATGACCAGGCTCAGCAAGGCTTGCAGGCCGACCAGCGCAATCAGTTTCGACAGCAGGGGCAGCCAGTTCGGCACCGGCAGGGCGTCGAGCATCTGATACGTGCCCGCCTCGCGTTCGCGCCACACCAGCTCGCCCGCATAGAAGGTGGTAATGATCAGCATGAACAGGGCGAACGAGGCGCTGACCATGTCCAGCACCTTTTCCGTCACGGGATAGGTATTCGTGCCGTAGATGGAACCCATGTCGAGCGCGCCCGCATACATGGTCAGCACACCGGCCAGCACGATGACGACAAAATAGATGTTCTTGATGGTTTCGCGCAGGTTCAGCCAGCTCATCTTGAGGAGCAGGGCGGCCAGGTTGCGCTGCGCGAAGTCGGGCGCTTCCTGCGTGGACAGCGAGGCGTTCGACAGGCGCTGCGGCGCCTCGCCCTCGCTGCGGCGCCTGGTGGCGCCCGCGTCCATCGTCGCATGGAACTGGAAGCGCCAGTAGCCGAGCAGCAAGGCCACGAGGGCGAAGCCGGACCAGATGGCGCGGTTCAGCAGGTACACGCCTTCCAGGGTCACCAGACGCGTGTTGCGTTCCGCGTTCGGCCAGTATTCCGTCAGGCGTATCAGCGCCGTCGTGCCGAAAGGGTCGATCAGGGCGGCCAGGGTCTTGTAGTCGAGGTCGCGCGCCAGCGACGGCGCCACCAGGTAGCCGATCAGCATGACCACCGAGCTGATGTACACGGGCAGCATGCGCCGCGTCAGGGCCGCGATGACGAAGAAGATGGCGCCGAAGATGAACAGGTTCGGCAGCAGGGTAAATACATACGGCATCAGGTAAGCCAGCGCCCGCTGCGGCCCCAGCCGTTCG
The DNA here is from genome assembly GCF_011601275.1 of Janthinobacterium lividum. Lineage (GTDB taxonomy): Bacteria > Pseudomonadota > Gammaproteobacteria > Burkholderiales > Burkholderiaceae_D > Janthinobacterium > Janthinobacterium lividum_E. The sequence continues at coordinate 79,069 of NZ_JAAOLY010000009.1, forward strand.
GGATCGATGCCGGGCAGCCAGGCGCCCAGCCAGGCGCCGATGACGATGCTGGAAAACACCACGGCCAGCACCAGATAGGCGCCGAGGAAGCGGCCAAATACGTACTGGTATTTCTTGATCGGCGCGCTGAAGAAGAAATGCTGCATGCCGTATTCGAAATCCTGCTGCACCGAGCGGCCCATCATGGCGGCCACCACTACGGCGCCGAAGCAGCCCAGTACGCTGCACGTGAACGCCAGCGAGCGCGGTGCGTTGATCAGGAACTTGCCGCCGAAACTGATGCTCGCTTCCTTGAAGACGCCGCCGGCGGCCGCCATCCACAGCATGGCCAGCGCCAGAAACATGGCGAAATACACCCAGGTGGACAGCAGCTTGAGCCGCTGTCGCGCTTCAAAACGGGCGATGGCAAACATGGCCGTCCCCTCAGTCGCACTGCGGGGCGACGCGGTGGCGCCCGGCAATGGTGGCGAAATACAGGTCTTCCAGGTCGCCGATGGCTTCCTCGAAGCCATCGCCCGGGTCGTCGTCGCTGTAGACGTGGATCAGGGTGCGGCCCGACAGCAAACGCGTGGAAATGACGGCGTGGCGCTGCTGGAAGCTGGCCAGTTCTTTCTTGTCGACAAAGCGTGCCCAGATCTTGCAGCTGACTTCGTCGATCAGTTCCTGGGTCTTGCCGCACAGCAGCAAATGGCCCTTGTTGATGATGGCCATGTTGGCGCACAGGTCGGCCACGTCGGACACGATGTGGGTCGACAGGATCACCGTCTTGTCTTCGCCTATGTCGGACAGCAAGTTGTGGAAGCGCACCCGCTCCTGCGGGTCGAGGCCGGCCGTCGGCTCGTCGACGATGATCAGTTTCGGGTCGCCCAGCAGCGCTTGCGCAATGCCGAAGCGCTGGCGCATGCCGCCGGAAAAGCCGCCCAGGCGTTGGTGGCGCACGTCGAACAGATTGGTTTGCTGCAACAGGCCATCGACGACTTCGCGCCGGCGCGCCCGCTGCGACAGTCCTTTCAACATGGCGAAGTGGTCGAGCAGCTCGTAAGCCGTCACTTTCGGGTACAGGCCGAAGTCTTGCGGCAGGTAGCCGAGCATGCGGCGGATCTCGTCCTTGTCGTCGAGTACGTCGTAGTCGCCGAAGAAGATGGAGCCGGAATCGCATTCCTGCAAGGTGGCCAGGGTGCGCATCAGGGTCGACTTGCCGGCGCCGTTCGGGCCCAGCAAGCCGAACATGCCCGGCGGTATCGTCAGCGAAACATTGTCCAGCGCCACTACGCCATTTGCGTAGGTCTTCGACAATTTGCGGATCTGCAATTCCATACAACTCCTAACTCATGCGTTGCTGCCCGATGCGACAGGGCTACTCTATGCTGGCATTGTATTGAATTTAAGACGTACTGGGCAGTTGCATGCGATACACGGCATTTTCGCGTGCCCAGAGTGCAGCCGGGCGGGGTGGATGGCACCCCGCCGCAAGCGTGGTCGCAAGTTTAGTTACGGAACAACACTGATTCGCGGGTGAACCACCAGCGGCACAGCATCAAGAGCGCGCCAGCGATCACCGTCGTCGAGGCCAGGATCACGCCGAACATGCGGTAATCCATGGTGCCCTTGACCAGTTCCTTCATGGCCAGCGACACATTCGTCAGCGGCACCATGGCCCATATCCAGTTCAGCTCGACGCCGGGCAGCATGGCCGCCACCGTGGGCAGGATGACGAACAGCATCAATGGCGTGATCATGCCGGCCGCTTCCTTGTAGCTTTTTGCGTAGATCGAGATCGACAGCAGCAGCGAGGCAAAGATGGCGGCCGTCGGCACCAGCATCAGGGTCACCATGGCCAGGTCGGGCAAGCCGATGCTGCGCACCATCACGGCCATGTTGCCTTCGAGCGAACTGCCGAAGATGGCCAGCAGGGCGCCCATGCTGCCCACCATCAGCACGGCCGAGGTCATGCCGACGGTAAACAGCACGAGGAACTTGGCCACCACGATGGCGCTGCGCGGCACGGGCGCCAGCAGCAGGGTTTCCAGGGTGCCCCGTTCCTTTTCGCCGGCGCCCAGGTCGATGGCCGGGTACATGGCCGCCGTCAGGCACACCATCAGCAGCAGGTAGGGCAGCATGCCGCCGACGATGGCGCCCATCTGCTCGCGCTCGTTGGCCGTCGATTGCTTGTCGAGCACGATGGGGTGCAGGGCAAAGGCCAGCTGGGCCGGACTCAGGTTCAAGGCCGACAGCGCGCTTTCGCGCAGGCTGGCGTTGTAGGCTTCGACGATCTCGCGCACCCGTTGCTGGGTCACGTCGACCGTGCTGGCGCTGTTGTAATGCAGGGTGACCTTGGCTTGCTGCTGTTGCTTCAGCGCCTCTTCAAATTGCGGTGGAATGACGACGGCGAACTTGATCGTGTCGTCGCCGATGGCGCGGCGAATCTCTCCTTCGCTGGCCAGTGGCACTTCGCGCAGCTTGTGCTGCTGCGCAAAGCGCGCGCTCAATCCAGGCGAATGGTCCTTGCCGAACAGCGCGTAGCGCATTTCCGCCGTTTTCGCGTTCTTGAACATATTGCTTGAAATATAAGCGAAGCCGCCAAAGATCAGCGGCATGGCAAAGATGGGGATGAGGATGGTGAAGATCAGCGTCTTGCGGTCGCGCGTGAGTTCCAGCAACTCTTTCAGATAAATGGTCCACATGGCTCAGGCTCCCTGGTTGATGACGCTGACAAAGGCGTCGTACAAGTCCGCGCTGCCGCCCAGGTGGCGCAGTTCGTTGACCGTGCCATTGAAGGCGGTGGTGCCGCGGTTGATGATGCAGACGCGGTCGCACAGCTTTTCCACTTCGTGCAGGTGGTGCGTGGAAAAGATCAGCGGCACGCGCAGCGCCTTGTAGCTGGCGATGAAGTCGAGCAGGATCTTGGCCGACATCACGTCCAAGCCCGTCGTCGGCTCGTCGAAGATCACCACTTGCGGCTCGTGAACGACGGTGCGGGCGATCGCGCACTTCTGTTTCATGCCCGTCGATAACTGATCGGCCCGCTTGCAGCCGTATTCTTCCATCTGCAGCAGGGAAAACAGCTCGTCGCAGCGGCGTTTCAGCTTGTCGGCCGGCATGCCATGCAGGCGGCCAAAGTATTCCACGTTCTCGCGTGCCGTCAAGCGGCCGTACAAGCCCGTTGAACCGGACAGGAAACCGATGCTCTGGCGCGCCACCAGCGGCTGGCGCAGGACATCGACGCCGTTGACGAGGGCGCTGCCCGCATCCGCCTGCAAGGCCGTCGACAGCAGGCGCAGGGTGGTCGTCTTGCCGGCGCCATTCGGCCCCAGCAGGCCCAGCACTTCACCGGGGGCGCAGCTGAAACTGACGTCGCGCACGGCGTGGAACCAGCCCTCGTGTTCGCGCGGATCGCTGACGTGCACGCCCTTGCCCTTGTGGGGCGGCATGCGGAAACGTTTTGCCAGGTGCTTGACCTCTATCATGTGTTTCATCCATTCAACGGTGAACAACGAGAGTAGCATGCAAAAAATGTAACTTGCAAGGTGGAAATATCGTTTGGTCTATTGAAAAAAACAGCATCTTCATGCAAGCTGGCCCGGTGGGCGCCGCGGACGGCGCGGGAGAGCGTAATGCAAACGATCGATCAGGCGATGCAGGACAAGGTACTGGCCGTGGCCCGCGCCGGCATGACCAGTGCCGAAGCCATCGGTTTCTTCCGCGTCAGCCTGGGGCTGTACTACCTGGCCGGCCTGATGACGGAGGAAACGCTCGATTTCAAAGAGATCGACGCGAAGTACAACCGTTTTATCTACCACTCGATAGGTGGCGGGCACAGCATCGCCAGCGTGCTGCAGTTCATGAGCGGCGAGAAAGTCTTGCGCGTGCTGCAATCGGAACGCTTTCGCGCCGCGTTTGCCCGGCACTGCCCGGACATTCCCGTCGACAGTATTTCCTTCCTGATTTCACTGAATCTGGGCGTGGCGAAAAGCCTGTCCGGCCTGGACGCCGTCGGGCCCGTGGTGGACTGGATCGAGCAGGAAAAAGCGCGCACAAGTCAATAAAGCCCCGATCCCCCTGCGCGCTGTGTGGGGACGGCTGGCTCTGATCGTCCTATAATTCATGTTTTCCCTGACATGAATAGCCACGATGACCGCGAACCGCCATTTTGCCCCCCTGGATCGTTTGATTGTTGGCGCCGACAAGGCTTTGCGCGTCATGGCGGGCGTGGCCTCGGCCTCGCGCCCCACGCCGGCCGCGCATGCGCCCGATGCGGAGCTGAGCCCGGCCGAACAGCGCCACAGCGCCGGCTTGATGCGTGTCAACCATGTGGGCGAAGTGTGCGCGCAAGCCCTGTACAACTCGCAGGCGCGCTATGCGCACAGCCCGGCCATTCGCGCCCAGTTCGACGAAGCGGGACGCGAAGAGGAAGACCATCTGGCCTGGACGGCGCAGCGCCTGACGGAGCTGGGCTCGCGTCTGAGCCTGCTCAATCCCCTGTGGTATGCGGGTTCGTTTGCGCTGGGCACCATTGCCGCACGCATGGGCGACGGCCGCAGCCTGGGTTTTGTGGTGGAAACGGAACGCCAGGTGGAAGCGCACTTGGCCAGTCACCTGGAGGAGTTGCCGCCGCAGGACGCGAAATCGCGCGCCATTGTGAAACAGATGGCCATCGACGAAGTGGAACACGGCGCCGCCGCCCAGCGTTTGGGCGCCATCGATACCCCGGCGCCCGTTAAGGCGCTGATGGGGCTGATGGGTAAAGTGATGACGAAAACCGCTTACTACATCTGACAGGTCGGGTAGGTCGGATTAGGCCGCAGGCCGTAATCCGACAACATTTGTTGGCGCTACCGGTGTCGTCGGATTAGCGGGGCCTTGCCCCGCTAATCCGATCTACTCCTCGATAATTTCGAAGGAGTGCGTAATTTCCGCCGTTTTCGCGAGCATGATCGACGCCGAGCAATACTTGTCATGCGACAAGGCCACGGCCCGTTCCACGGCCGTCGGTTTCAGGGCCTTGCCCCGCACGGTGAAGTGGAAGTGGATCTTGGTAAATACTTTCGGATCGGTGTCGGCACGATCGGCCTTCAGGGTCACTTCGCAGCCACTGACGGCTTCGCGTCCCCGTTTCAGGATCAGCACCACGTCATAGGCGGTGCAGCCGCCCGTACCCAGCAAGACCATTTCCATGGGGCGTGGCGCCAGGTTGTGGCCGCCGCCATCGGGCGCGCCATCCATGGTCACCAGGTGGCCGGAACCGGTTTCTGCCCGAAAACTCATGCCCGACGGGCCATTCCAGCTGACTTTGCATTCCATCGTACTCTCCGAAAATTGTAAGCGTTTTGTATTGTAATAGAGGAATGCCCATCCATGTGCCGCCCGCCGGCCCGCAGCCGGCCTCGATTGCGGCTTGACGCGGCAAGGCAAAGCCGCTTATACTTGTCGGCTTTCCGTTCGCTCAGGAAAAGTAAATAAGGCAGAGTCCGCACGGCAGCATCGGCGGAACCACCATTTGAGCGTGTAATCTATTAGGAAGTCAACATGAAAACATTTTCCGCTAAAGGACATGAAGTCCAGCGCGATTGGTTCGTGGTTGACGCGACGGACAAAGTCCTCGGACGTGTTGCCAGCGAAGTGGCACTCCGACTGCGCGGCAAACACAAACCAGAATTTACTCCTCACGTCGATACCGGCGACTTTATCGTCGTCATCAACGCAGGCAAACTGCGTGTGACCGGTACCAAAGCTACTGAGAAAATTTACTACCGTCACTCTGGCTATCCAGGCGGCATCTACGAAACCAACTTCCAGAAAATGCAACAGCGTTTTCCAGGTCGCGCGCTTGAGAAAGCGGTCAAGGGCATGCTGCCTAAAGGCCCACTCGGCTACGCAATGATCAAGAAGCTGAAAGTGTACGCGGAAGGTTCCCATCCGCACGCTGCTCAGCAACCTAAAGCACTTGTTCTCTAAGGAACTGACATGATCGGTAATTACAATTATGGAACCGGCCGTCGCAAAAGTGCAGTGGCTCGGGTTTTTATCAAAGTTGGCACAGGCTTGATCGTTGTTAACGGCAAACCAGCAAACGAATACTTTTCGCGCGAAACGGGTCTGATGGTCATCCGTCAACCACTGGAACTGACCGGCAATGTCGAGCGTTTCGACATCAAAGTCAACGTCCATGGCGGCGGTGAGTCGGGCCAGGCTGGTGCAGTTCGTCACGGCATCACCCGCGCTCTGATCGACTACGATGCAGCGTTGAAACCGGAACTGGCTAAAGCCGGCTTCGTGACCCGCGATGCACGTGAAGTCGAGCGTAAAAAAGTTGGTCTGCGCAAAGCACGTCGCGCAAAGCAATTCTCGAAGCGTTAATTTCTACGCTACAGCACCTTTCGGGGTGCTGGTCGAAAAGCCGCTGGACTTCGGTCCCGCGGCTTTTTTGCATTTCAGCGTGACTCTGCGTTGCGCTGTAAAATACGCGGAAAACCCCTATGGGTAGCGTTTCCCCTCATCTTTATGCAATCTATACACAAGGAAAGAACATGATCAAAGTTGGCATCGTCGGCGGCACTGGATACACGGGCGTGGAGTTGCTGCGCTTGCTCGCTACCCATCCAGATGTCGAGTTGACGGCGATTACCTCGCGCAAGGAAGATGGCTTGCCCGTTGCTGACATGTATCCTTCCCTGCGCGGCCATGTCAAACTGGCGTTTTCCTCGCCGGACAAGGCGAATCTGGAGCAGTGCGACGTGGTCTTCTTTGCCACCCCGCATGGTGTTGCCATGGCGCAAGCACCGGCCTTGCTGGCCGCCGGCGTGAAAGTCATCGACCTGGCCGCCGACTTCCGCCTGAAAGACCAGGCCAAGTTCGAGCAGTGGTACAAGATTCCCCACACGGCCCCTGAATTGATCGAGCAAGCCGTGTACGGTTTGCCGGAACTGAATCGCGCAGACATCAAGCAAGCCAAGCTGATCGCCAATCCCGGTTGCTACCCGACCACCATGCAGCTGGGCTTTTACCCGCTGCTGAAAGCGAGCCTAGTCAACGCGGGCGGCTTGATCGCCGACTGCAAATCGGGCGTGTCCGGCGCCGGCCGCAAGGCGGAAATCGGCATCCTGTTCTCGGAAAGCAGTGATAGTTTCAAGGCCTACGGCGTGGCCGGCCACCGCCACCTGCCGGAAACGACGGCGCAACTGCAGCGTTTCACGGACGAGAAAGTGGCGCTGACCTTCACGCCGCACCTGGTGCCGATGATCCGCGGCATGCATTCGACCCTGTACGCGCAGCTGAATAAGGATGTCAGCAATGACGAATTGCAAGCCTTGTTCGAAGAACAATACAAGGGCGAGCCTTTCGTCGACGTGATGCCATTCGGCTCGCACCCGGAAACCCGCTCCACGCGCGGCTCGAACATGCTGCGCCTGGCCTTGCACCGTCCGGAAGGCGGCAATACCGTCATCGTGCTGGTGGTGCAGGACAATCTGGTCAAGGGTGCGTCGGGCCAGGCCGTGCAGTGCATGAACTTGATGTTTGGCTTGAAAGAAACGGCCGGTTTGCAACACATCGCCCTGCTGCCGTAATTATCGGCGCAGGTGCTTGCGCGGGTCCGGCGCCTTTTTGCCGGACCTGTGATAAATTGGACTGCCACCTACCCCGACAGGATGACGTTCATGTTCGAGCGCAACGCGAAAAACCCCATCGACACTTTGATCGGCGCTTCCACGCGGATCGAGGGTGACTTGCTGTTTTGCGGCGGCTTGCGCATCGACGGCCATGTGCGCGGCAATGTCACGGGCGAGCCGGGCGAGCCCACGTATGTGGTGCTGGGCGAGGCGGGCCGCATCGATGGCGAAGTGCGTTGCTCGAGCCTGGTTGTCAGCGGCGAGATCAATGGCCCCGTGTATGTGTCCGAAATGCTTGAAATCCAGCCAAAAGCCCGCATTGTAGGAGAGGTCTATTACAAGGTGCTGGAAATGCACAGCGGCGCATTGGTGCAAGGCAAGCTCAGCCGGCACGACAGCGCCGACCCCGTGCTGCACCTGGCCGTATCGGAAATGTGAGCAGGAACAACACCGTCCAGCCGCATCAGCGGCGGCCGCAGCGCGACTTGCGCCAACAGTCTATAATGACTTAATGTTTTCTAGTAGGAGTGCCTGATATGAATGCCGTCGCTGAAATGCAAGATGTGATCCCTTCCCCTATTATCTTTACCGATAGCGCCGCTGAAAAAGTCGCGCAACTGATCGAAGAAGAAGGCAATCCCGACCTGAAATTGCGCGTCTTCGTGCAAGGCGGCGGCTGCTCCGGTTTCCAGTATGGCTTCACCTTCGACGAAATCGTCAACGAAGATGACACCACCATGGTCAAGAACGGCGTCCAGCTGTTGATCGATTCCATGAGCTACCAGTACCTGGTCGGCGCGGAAATCGACTACAAGGATGACCTGGAAGGCGCGCAGTTCGTGATCAAGAATCCGACAGCAACGTCGACCTGTGGTTGCGGTTCGTCTTTCTCCGTTTAAGTACTAAACTGGGCAAGTAAGAAAATAGCGGATCTTCGATCCGCTATTTGTGTTTCTGCGCCCGCTTAGCTCGGATACAAGGCGCCCAGTACCCTCAGCCCCTGCGCGCCCGTCACGGCCGGCAAGTTGCCCGGCTTGCGCTGTGTAAAACGCCAGGCTAGCCACGCAAAGGCCAGCGCCTCGACCTGGCTGGGCGCCACGCCCAGCGCTTCTGTCGATTCTACCGCCATCCCCGGCAATGCACGGGCCAGCGCCGTCATCAGGCTGGCGTTCTGCGCGCCGCCGCCACACACGTACACGGTTTCCGCCTGCGCCCCATCGCGCGCGATGGCGTGCGCCAGGCTGGCAGCCGTCAGCTGGGTCAAGGTCGCCTGCACGTCGGCGGGCAGGGCGGCCGGATAATTGGTCAGCTTGGCGCTCAACCAGTCGGCATGGAACAGGTCGCGGCCCGTGCTTTTCGGTGCCGGCAAGTCAAAATACGGTTCATTGAGCAAGTCTGCCAGCAAGGCGGGGATGACCTGGCCCGTGGCGGCCCAGCCGCCGTTGGCGTCGTAGGGCTGGCCCAGGTGCTGCAAGACCCAGCCATCCATCAATGCATTGCCGGGGCCCGTGTCGTAGCCTGTCACCGCGCCGTCCGCGTGCAACACGCTGATATTGCTGATGCCGCCGATATTGGCCAGCACGCGCGTGTGGCCGGGCAGATTGAAAATGGCCTGGTGGAAGGCGGGCACCAGTGGCGCGCCCTGGCCGCCTGCCGCCACGTCGCGGCTGCGCAAGTCGGCGATGACGTCGATGCCCGTCAGTTCGGCCAGCAGGGCAGGGTTGTTCAACTGGCGTGTAAAACCCAGCTCGGGGCGGTGGCGGATGGTCTGGCCATGCGCGCCGATGGCGGTGACGGCGTCCGGGCCGATGCCCGCGTTGCTCAGGAGCTGGGCGACGCAGTCGGCGTAATGGCGCACGAGCTGATTTGCCGCCAGCGCCTCGCGTTCGATTTCATTCTGGCCGGCACTTTGTAACGCCATCAGGTCGTCGCGCAGGCTGGCAGGAAAGGGAATGTAGGCATCACCCAGGCTGCGCGTGCCGCCATCGTCGGAAAAGTCGACCAACGCGCCGTCAACGCCATCGAGGCTGGTGCCAGACATCAGACCGATATACAGCATGGGGTTTTCCTTGAGTGGGTAAGTGATGTTGTGCATTGTGCCGCATTTTCCTGTGCACATAAAACAAAGGCACCGGCCATCTGCATGGGCGGTGCCTTTATATATTGCCCGAAGGCAGTGTTGCTTATCGCGAAGCCAGTGCCGTGTCGTTAGGACGCAGCAGGGTGAAGCGGTGCATCATGTCGGCAGACACCATGCGGAAGCGGCTCAGCTCGGCGGCCGTCAATGGCGCCTGGGCTTGTACGTTCAGCTTGCTTGGATCTTGCGCTACGCCGCCGACGCGGAATTCATAGTGCAAATGGGCGCCCGTGGACCAGCCGGTGGTGCCGACGTAGCCGATCACATCGCCCTGGCTGACTTTTTGACCTTTTTTCAGGCCCGAAGCGAAGCGGCTCATGTGCGCGTAAGCCGTGCTGTAGTTGGCCCAGTGTTTCAGCACAACAACATTGCCATAGCCGTTTTGGCTGCCGACGGAATCGACCACGCCGTCGCCCGAAGCGCGGATAGGTGTACCGGTTGCTGCAGCGAAATCGATGCCCTTGTGCGCTTTCCAGTTGCCGGAAATCGGGTGCACGCGCATGGAGAAGCCGGATGAGATGCGGGAGAATTCGAGGGGGGATTTCAGGAAGGCTTTTTTGAGGGACTTGCCGTCGAAACTGTAGTAACCGCCGCCTTGCTTGCTGGCTGGGTCTTCGAACCAAACGGACTGGTAAGTCGTGCCGCGGTTGGTGAATTCACCGGCCAGGATGCGGCCCGCTCGGACAAATTCGCCATCTTGCCAGAATGTTTCGTAGACAACATTGAACGAGTCGCCGCGTTTCAGGTCGGAGCGGAAGTCGATATTGGTGGAGAACATTTCCACGATTTGCGCGGAAATCGAGTCTGGCAGGCGGGTGCCGTCCAGGCTGGAGTCGGTGGCGGCGAACAGGGTGGAAGTAATCTTGCGCGCGTGCATTTCAACGCGGCGTTCCAGCTGGGCTGCCACTTCCGTGGCCACGAACTTGTCGCCCTTGCGGGTGATCAGGATGTTCTTGACCGATTTGTCCGTGCCGTCGACGAGGGTGGCGCGCATCCAGTTGAGGTCGCCGTTTTCGGTGGTTTGCGCTTGCACGCGCTTGCCCGATTTCAGCAACATCACGCCGCGCGCGATCTTGTCGGTTTTAATGAAATTGGCGGCCGCCTGATCATCCACGCCGAGACGGGTCAGCAGGGTGGCGAGGGTATCGCCAGCGCGGACTTTTTCTTCGTGGGTGAAATTCTGGTCTACCTGTTCCATCGCGGAAATTTGCGAGGCAAGATCAGGCATTTCCAGGTTTTGGGCGATGGACGTGACCGGCAGGTCCGATGCGTCGGGCGCCATAGGCGACACAGCGACCGCGCCGAAGGCGGCCACGGCGAGCAGCACCGCGGACGCACCAATAATGCGTGCCTTGCGGGTCGTCGTCAGCTGTGTGTACAAGCGTGAGCCTGTGATTTTATGTATAGGGTTCATGCAATCAGTTAAAATTTGCCCTTGAACGTGACCTGAGCTAGCGCTCTTTGTTATTGTTATTTTGATTCGTTTTCATACGGCAAGATTGATGGGATCGAGCATTATAGCAAACTCCGCAAACCTACTACCATTTTGAGATCTACAGTCAAATTTTATGGAAATCAACACCACCGCATCGCCTACAAAGGCTAACGCCGCTCAGACCGCGCTTCCGCTGTCTGACAGAGTACAAGAAGCCCTCGCGATTACCAAGCGTGGCGTCGACGAACTATTGATCGAAAGCGAATTTGCGCAAAAATTAGCACGCTCCGAGAAAACCGGTGTTCCGCTGCGCATCAAACTGGGCCTGGACCCGACCGCACCCGACTTGCATCTGGGCCACACTGTCGTGCTGAACAAGATGCGCCAGTTGCAAAACCTCGGTCATCAAGTCATTTTCCTCATTGGCGACTTCACGTCCATGATCGGCGACCCTTCGGGCCGCAACGTCACGCGACCGCCGCTGACCAAGGAACAGATCGAGATTAACGCGATGACGTATTTCGCGCAAGCATCTTTAGTGTTGGACGCCAGCAAGACTGAAATTCGCTATAACTCCGAGTGGTGTGATCCGCTGGGCGCACGCGGCATCATCCAGCTCGCGTCCCACTACACGGTGGCGCGCATGATCGAGCGCGACGACTTCACCAAGCGCTTCCAGGGCGGCATTCCTATTTCCGTACATGAATTCCTGTACCCGCTGATGCAAGGTTACGACTCGGTGGCCCTGAAATCGGACCTGGAACTGGGCGGCACGGACCAGAAGTTCAACCTGCTGGTGGGGCGCGAACTGCAAAAGCAGTACGGACAGGAGCAGCAGTGTATTTTGACCATGCCGCTGCTGGAAGGTTTGGACGGCGTGGAAAAAATGTCCAAGTCGAAGAATAACTACATCGGCATCACGGAACCGGGCAACACCATGTTCGCCAAGCTGATGAGCATTTCCGACGTCATGATGTGGCGTTACTACGAACTGCTGTCGTGGCGCTCGATCGCCGAACTGGCCCAGTTGAAGCGCGAAGTCGAGGAAGGCCGCAATCCGCGCGATGCCAAGGTTGCGCTGGCGCAAGAAATCGTCGCCCGCTTCCACTCGCAGCAGGCGGCCGAAGATGCGCTGGCCGACTTCGTCAACCGTTCGAAGGGCGGCATTCCCGACGATATCCCGGAAGTGAGCCTGGCTGGCGCACCGCTGGGCATCCCGCAATTGCTCAAGCAAGCGGGCCTGTGCCCGTCCACGTCGGAAGCCATGCGCAAGATCGACCAGGGCGGCGTGCGCATCGACGGCACCGTCATCAGCGACAAGGGCTTGCAAGTGGAAGCCGGCCAGTTCGTGTTGCAAGTTGGCAAGCGCAGCTTTGCGCGCGTCACCTTGACGGCATGATCGCGCTGCTGCAAAGAGTCACGCAGGCGAAAGTCGACGTTGCTGGCGCCACCATCGGCGCCATCGACGCCGGGCTGATGGTGCTCGTGTGCGCGGAGCGGGGCGATACGGAGAAGGAAGCGGACGCCCTGCTGACCAAGCTGCTCGGCTACCGCGTGTTTGCCGACGAGGCGGGCAAGATGAACCGCAGCGTGACGGACATGGCCGGCGGCTTGCTGCTGGTGCCGCAGTTTACCCTGGCGGCCGACACCAAGTCCGGCACGCGCCCGTCGTTTACGCCGGCGGCCGCGCCGCAGGACGGCTTGCGCCTGTTCACGCATTTCGTGGACCAGGCGCGCAGCCGCCATGCGACCGTGCAAACGGGGCAGTTCGGTGCCGACATGCAGGTTTCGCTGACGAACGACGGGCCCGTCACGTTCTGGCTGCAAGTGAATGCCAAATAAACCTACTGCGCGTCGCCATTTGCGGCCTGCGATGCTCACTGTGCTTCGGCACAGTTGCGCTTCTCGGCCACAACTGGCTGCCGCTCGCTACGGTTTATTGCTGAAATTATAATTATAAAGGGGAGCAAGCGATGAAATTGTGGAGCGAGACGTTTCGTGATGGCGGCCTGATGCCGGCCGACTATGCCTTTGCCGAGATCGATCCGGCCAGCCGCGTGCGCCTCGCCGCTAATCGCAACCCCCATCTGGCCTGGGACGAGGTGCCCAACGGCACCGAGTCGCTGGCCCTGTTCTGCATCGACCCCGATGCGCCGCAGGACGCCAGCCTGGCCAACCGCGATGACCAGGCCCTGTCGCTGACGGCGCCGCGTGGCGACTTTTATCACTGGAGCTTGCTCGATATTCCCATCGGCATGCGCGTGATTGCCGCTGGTGAATTTTCCAGCGGTATCACGCCGCGCGGCAAGGCTGCTGGTCCTGGTCTGCGCCAGGGCGTCAACGACTACACTGGCTGGTTTGCCGGCGATGCCGCCATGGTCGGCGATTACTACGGCTATGATGGTCCGTGCCCGCCGTGGAATGACGAGCGCATCCACCACTATATTTTCCGCCTGTACGCGCTCGACGTGCCGCAGCTGGCCTTGCCCGAGCGTTTCACGGGGCAGCAAGCGCATGCCGCCCTGTACGGCCACATCCTCGACGAAGCCCAGCTCGTCGTCGCCTATTCGCTCAATCCCGAGTTGGCACTTACCCTGAAGAAATAAAGCATGAGCACCACGATTTTACTGATACGCCATGGCGAGACGGCCTGGAATGCGGGCCGCCGCCTGCAAGGCCATATCGACATCGCCTTGAACGAGGCGGGTCTGGCGCAAGCTTCCGCGCTGGGACAGGCGCTGGCGGACGAACCGCTGGCCGCCATCATTGCCAGCGATCTGCAACGCGCGCGGCAGACGGCGCAAGCCGTGGACGTGAAAGATTTCCCCGTGCAAACGGATCCCTTGCTGCGCGAGCGCTGCTACGGCGCTTTCGAAGGCTTGCTGTATGCGGACATCGCCGCGCGCTATCCGCATGAGTATGCGCAATGGCAATCGCGCCAGATCGACGCCGTGATGCCGTCGGGCGAGCGCCAGGCCGAAAGTTTCCGCCAGTTTTATGCGCGCGCGAATGGCGCCATCGCCCGCTGGGCCGAACAATATGACGGCCAGACCATCGCCATCGTGGCGCACGGCGGCGTGCTCGAGTGCGCTTACCGCGAGGCGGTCGGCATGACGCTCGACAGTCCGCGCGACTTCCAGGTGAAAAATGCCAGCGTCAACCGTTTCTCATACGCGGACGGCAAGCTGCATTTAGTGCACTGGGGAAATATCGAACACCTGAGCGCGCCCGCGATGGACGAGCTGGGCTAAGCGGCCCCATCCCCACTCTGACGCACTGAGCTAAAAAAATAGTGCTTATTAAATAGGCAGGGAATCGGTTAAAATAGCAGGTTCCTCCGTCCATTCCAGGTTCCTCAGTGCAAATCGGCCCTCACATTCTGCGCAACAACGTTTTCGTCGCTCCCATGGCGGGCGTGACGGATCGGCCTTTCCGCCAGTTGTGCAAGCAGTTGGGTGCCGGCTACGCCGTGTCGGAGATGGCGGCGTCGAATCCGCGCCTGTGGGCAACGGAAAAAAGCTCGCGCCGCACGGACCACGAAGGCGAAATGGAGCCGAAAGCCGTGCAGATCGCCGGCGCCGATCCGCAAGACCTGGCCGACTGCGCCAAGTTCAATGTGGACCGGGGCGCGCAGATCATCGACATCAACATGGGTTGCCCCGTGAAAAAGGTGTGCAACAGCTGGTGCGGTTCGGCCCTGTTGCAAGATGAAAGCCTGGTCGAAAAGATTTTGCACGCCGTCGTCAACGCTGTCGACGTGCCCGTCACCCTGAAATTTCGCACGGGCTGGAACCGTTCCAACAAGAATGCCCTGACCATCGCCCGCATCGCCGAGCAAGCCGGTATCCAGATGCTGACCTTGCACGGCCGCACGCGCGCCGATGGCTATAAGGGTGATGCCGAATATGAAACCATTGCCGCCGTGAAAGCATCGGTGGCCATCCCCGTGGTGGCCAATGGCGACATTACCAGCCCGGAAAAGGCTCGCTTTGTGCTCGATCAAACGGGCGCCGATGCCGTGATGATCGGCCGCGCGGCGCAGGGCCGGCCGTGGATTTGCCGTGAAATCGACCATTTCCTGCGCACCGGCACCTTGCTGCCGGCGCCATACGTGGATGAAGTGCGTAGCCTGATGGACGAGCATTTGCGCGCCCATTACGCGTTTTATGGCGAATTTCTCGGCGTGCGCACGGCGCGCAAGCATATCGGCTGGTATGTGAAGGACCTGGAAGGCGGCGAAGCGTTCCGCCAGCAAATGAACTTGCTGGAATCGACGGATGCGCAATTGCTGGCCGTCGATCAATTTTTTGAGTCGCAATGGAAATTTGGCGAACGGTTACAATACCGCCTCTCCGAATCCAGTGAAAGTGGCCTAATAGAAACGGCCACGGCAGCATGAGCAAATAGCAACAAGCAGGGTAAATCAGTTAGCAGCAGCACAAGGGCGAGCGCCTATACAGAGCGTCATGCAATATTAATTACAACACCGAGGCAAGAGGGCAGCACGCGGACCGCATGAGCGACGCGGCGCCGGATGGCCAGGTGTTCAGCCGGTTGAAGCATACAAAATGAGCAAAGAAAGCATTCAGGAAGTCGTACAGAAAAGTCTAGAAGATTACTTCAATGACCTGGGCGAACAGCAAGCATCGAATATCTACGACATGGTCGTGCTGACCGTGGAAAAGCCCATCCTGGAAGTCGTGATGACACGCGCCGATGGCAACCAGTCGCACGCCGCGCAGATGTTGGGCATCAACCGCAATACCCTGCGCAAGAAATTGCAGGAGCACGGTTTGCTGTAATGCCGGCATGCAAGTGACGCCAAGATTTGAATCCGCCGCAGCAGTCTTCGCCTGAAGACTGAACTGCGCCATTCGCCAAGAACACTTAACCACCTAGCCACAGCCATGATCAAACAAGCTCTCCTCTCCGTTTCCGACAAGACCGGCGTTCTCGAATTCGCCCGCGCCCTGTCCGCCCTCGGCGTCAACCTCCTGTCCACGGGCGGCACCGCCAAATTGCTGGCAGACAACGGTGTTCCTGTCACGGAAGTTGCCGATTACACGGGTTTCCCGGAGATGCTCGATGGCCGTGTGAAAACCCTGCACCCGAAAGTACACGGCGGTATTCTGGCGCGCCGCGATTTCCCTGAGCACATGTCGAAACTGGTCGAGCACGACATGCCGACCATCGACATGGTGGTGGTCAACCTGTACCCGTTCCAGGGCACGGTCGCCAAGGCCGATTGCACCCTGGAAGACGCGATCGAAAACATCGATATCGGCGGCCCGACCATGCTGCGTTCGGCGGCCAAGAACCATAAGGATGTGGTCGTCATCTGCGATCCGACCGACTACGACGCGGTGCTGGCGGAAATGCGCTCGGCGGACGGCAAGGCCGGCGACGTCAGCTATGACACCAAATTCATGCTGGCGAAAAAAGTCTTTGCGCACACGGCGCAATACGATGGCGCCATCACCAACTACCTGACCAGCCTGGGCCCGACGAAGGTGCACGCCGAGCGCGGCGCCTATCCGCAAATCTTGAACGTTGCCTTTGAAAAAGTGCAAGACATGCGCTACGGCGAGAACCCGCACCAGAGCGCCGCCTTCTACCGCGACCTCGTCACCACCGATGGCGCGCTCGCCAACTATCGCCAGCTGCAAGGCAAGGAATTGTCATACAACAACATCGCCGACGCCGATGCGGCCTGGGAATGCGTGAAGAGCATGGGCGGCTTCGAGCAAAGCGCCGCTTGTGTCATCGTCAAGCATGCGAACCCATGCGGCGTGGCCCTGGGCAAGAATGCGGCGGAAGCGTATGCGCGCGCCCTGCAGACGGACCCGACCTCGGCATTCGGCGGCATCATCGCCTTCAACACGGAACTCGACGGCGCCACCGCCGGCGAAATCGCCAAGCTGTTCGTCGAAGTGCTGATCGCCCCGTCGTTCTCCGCCGAAGCGAAACAGATTCTGTCGAGCAAGCAAAACGTGCGCATGCTGGAAATCCCGCTGGGCGGCGGCGTACACGCCATGGACTTCAAGCGCGTTGGTGGCGGCTTGCTGGTGCAATCGCCGGACGCGAAAAACGTCGGTATCGGCGACTTGCGCGTGGTCAGCAAACTGCAGCCAACGCCGCAGCAACTGGCCGACCTGATGTTCGCCTGGAAAGTGGCGAAATTCGTCAAGTCGAACGCCATCGTCTTCTGCGGCAATAACATGACTCTGGGCGTGGGCGCAGGCCAGATGAGCCGTATCGACTCGGCCCGCATCGCTTCCATCAAGGCGCAAAACGCCGGCCTGTCGCTGACCGGTTCGGTGGTGGCGTCGGACGCCTTCTTCCCGTTCCGCGACGGCCTCGACGTCGTCGTCGACGCGGGCGCGACCTGCGTCATCCACCCGGGCGGCTCCATGCGCGACCAGGAAGTGATCGATGCGGCGGACGAGCGCGGCGTTGTGATGCTGTACACGGGTACGCGTCACTTCCGTCATTAATATTGATGGAGAAAGTAGGTCGGATTGGCGGGGCTGCGGGCCGCGCGTAATCCGACAAGCGCAGTTGGCAACGCATGTCGGATTACGCGTACCGCTAATCCGACCTACAGCTACTCTAAAAAGTACTCAGCGGCAGGCACCGGTTATTCACCGGTGCCTGCCGTATTCATTATAGAATCTGGCGATGATTATTCTTGGCATCGATCCTGGCTTGCGCACCACAGGCTTTGGGGTCATTGAAAAACACGGCAACAAGCTGCGCTATATCGCGTCGGGGACCGTCAAGACGGGTTCCGAAGGGGAATTGCCGCCGCGCCTGAAGGTCATCCTGCGGGGCGTGAGCGAAATCGTCGGCACCTACCAGCCCGATTGCGCGGCCATCGAAAAAGTGTTTGTCAACGTCAATCCCCAATCGACCTTGCTGCTGGGCCAGGCGCGTGGCGCGGCCATTTGCGCGCTGGTCCACGCCGACCTGTCGGTGGCCGAATACACGGCGCTGCAAGTGAAACAGGCCGTCACGGGGCACGGCAAGGCGGCCAAGGAGCAGGTGCAGGAAATGGTGTCGCGGCTGCTGTCCTTGCCCGGCTTGCCCGGCACGGATGCGGCCGATGCGCTGGGCGTGGCCATTTGCCACGCCAACAGCGTCGATGCGCTGGCCATGCTCGGCGCGCTGGCGCCGCAACTGCAGGGCTTGCGCATGAAGCGCGGCCGTTTAGTTGGATAATCACCCTGAAATTTAACATTAGGAACACGCGATGATAGGCCGTCTCTCCGGTATTTTGCTTGAAAAGAATCCGCCACAACTGCTGGTCGATTGCCAGGGCGTCGGCTATGAAGTCGACGTGCCGATGAGCACCTTTTACAACTTGCCCCACGTGGGCGAAAAAGTCGTGCTGTTCACGCACCAGGCCATCCGCGAAGACGCGCACCTGCTGTTTGGCTTTGGCAATGCGGCCGAGCGGGCAGTATTCCGCCAGTTGATCAAGATCACGGGCGTGGGCGCGCGCATGGCCTTGTCGATTCTTTCCGGCATGACGATTGCCGACCTGGCCCAAGCGATTACCCTGCAGGATTCCGGCCGCCTCGTGAAAGTGCCGGGTATCGGCAAGAAGACGGCCGAGCGCCTGTTGCTGGAATTGAAGGGCAAGCTGGGGGCCGATATCGGCGCCGGCGGCGCGCATGCGGCGCCGGACGCGCAATCGGATATCCTCAACGCCCTGGTCGCGCTCGGCTATTCGGACAAGGAAGCGCTGGCCGCCGTGAAGAACGTGCCTGCCGGTACCGGCGTGTCGGACGGCATCAAACTGGCGCTGAAAGCGCTGTCGAAAGGCTGATAGGGCATGAGCATCCAGACCGACAGCTTCACGGAACAGCGCATCATCGACGCGGCGCCCATCTCGCACAACGAAGAGGCGATCGAACGGGCCTTGCGTCCCAAGCAGTTAGATGAGTACGTGGGGCAGGAAAAGATCCGCGACCAGCTCGAGATTTTCATCACGGCCGCGCGCCAGCGCAAGGAAGCGCTCGACCATACCTTGCTGTTCGGCCCGCCTGGCCTGGGCAAGACGACCCTGGCGCACATCATCGCGCGCGAAATGGGCGTCAATCTGCGCCAGACCTCCGGCCCCGTGCTCGAGCGCCCGGGCGACCTGGCGGCGATTCTGACGAACCTGGAAGCGAACGACGTCCTGTTCATCGATGAAATCCACCGGCTGTCGCCGGTCGTCGAGGAAATTTTATATCCTGCGCTTGAGGATTATCAGATCGATATCATGATCGGCGAAGGCCCGGCCGCCCGTTCCGTGAAGCTCGATCTGCAACCGTTTACATTAGTTGGCGCCACGACGCGCGCCGGCATGCTGACGAACCCGCTGCGCGACCGCTTCGGCATCGTCGCGCGCCTGGAGTTTTACAACACGGGCGAACTGACGAAGATCGTCACGCGCAGCGCGGCCTTGCTGAAGGCGCCGATCGACCCGGAAGGCGCGATTGAAATCGCCCAGCGCGCCCGCGGCACGCCCCGTATCGCCAACCGTTTGCTGCGCCGCGTGCGCGATTTCGCGGAAGTCAAAAGCAATGGCGAGATCACCAAGGTGGTGGCCGACCGCGCGCTGGCCATGCTCGATGTTGATTCCGCCGGCTTCGACGTGATGGACCGCAAGTTGCTTGAAGCCGTGCTGTTCAAGTTCGGTGGCGGCCCCGTCGGCATTGGCAATCTGGCGGCGGCCATCGGCGAAGCGGCCGATACCATCGAAGACGTGCTGGAACCGTATCTGATACAGCAAGGTTTCCTGCAGCGCACGCCGCGTGGCCGTGTCGCCACGCCGGCAGCCTATTTGCACTTCGGCGTCAGCGCGCCGCGCATGGGCCCAGGCGGCGAAGCGTGGGAACTGTGATGGCGCAAGAGGGTATGCCGGGCATGCAGATATGGATCGACGCGGACGCCTGTCCCGTTGTCATCAAGGAAATTTTGTACCGGGTCGCCGACCGCTTGGAGTTGCCGCTCACCCTGGTCGCCAACCAGGGCTTGCGCGTGCCGCCATCGCGTTTTATCCGCACCGTGCAAGTGCCGTCCGGCGCCGACGTGGCCGACCAGGAAATCGTGCGGCTATTGAATCCCGGCGACCTGGTCATCACAGGCGACATCCCGCTGGCCGCCGACGTGCTGACCAAGGGCGGTTTTGCGCTCAATCCGCGCGGCGAGTTCTACACGAAGGACAATATCGCCCAGCAACTGACGATGCGCGCCTTCATGGAAGAATTGCGCAGCGGCGGCGTGGACACGGGCGGCCCGGCCGCCTTCAGCCAGTCCGACCGGCAACAGTTTGCCAATAGCCTGGACCGGCATTTGAGCAAGCATCACCGCAAGCCGACCCCGGCGCAGTAATCCGCGGACGAAAAAAAACCGGCGCAAGCCGGTTTTTTTTGCGCATGAAACTTAACGCATGACTTTTTTCGTACCCACCACTTCCACCGTCACGCGGCGGTTCTTGGCGCGGCCGGCGGCACTCGTGTTGTCGGCCACCGGCTGCGTTTCTCCCTTGCCTTCCGTGTAGACACGGTTCGTTTCCACGCCTTGCGCCACCAGATAGGCCTTGACGGCTTCGGCGCGGCGTTGCGACAGTTTCTGGTTGTAGGCGTCAGGGCCGACGGCATCCGTGTGGCCGACCGTGACGATCACTTCCAGATCCATGCCCGTCAATTGACCGAGCAACTGGTCCAGCGCCGCCTTGCCTTGCGGCTTGAGCATCGATTGATCGAAATCAAACAGTGCTTCCGAGGCAAACGACACTTTTTCCGAGACGGGCGCCGGCGCCGGCTTCACCTCGGCCACAGGGGCCGGCATGGTTTCGCTGATGGGTGGCAATACCGTCGGCACCGGCTGGTAGGCTGGTGTGGCGCTGGCCGGGCGGCCCAGTTTATACACGAGGCTGACGGAATACAGATCGGCGTCGCCTCGGTTGCCGACGGCGTCGTTCAGGCGATAGCGTTCGACTTCGCCGCGCAGGGCCAGCGCTTCGCTGAACTTGTATTCCAGGCCCAGGCCCACCTTGGCGTTGAGCTTGCGCTCGCTGGCATGGGTATTGGTCGAGCCCAGCAGGCGGTTGCCGCTGAATTCCGTGTTGGTCTTGGTGTAGTGCATGCCGACACGGCCCAGCAAAGACAGGCGCTGCGACAGCGGCAGCTGGCCCAGCAAGTCCAGGTTCACGCCGCGAAAGGCCGCTTGCCCGTTCAGCACGCCGTTGCCGCTGGTGGTCGACTTGAAATCGAACTTGCCCAGGTCAAAGTAGCCCGCTTCCACGGCGAAATACTGGTTCAGTTGGCGGCCGACAAACAGTTTATAGCCGGTGTCGCGCTGGTCCTTGCTAAAACCGGTGACGGTTTCGCCGTTGGCGGCCAGGCTGGCGCGCAGGCGCGGCTCGTCGATGTTGGCGCGCGACTGGCCCACGCCCGCGCCGATGTACCAGGCACTGTTGGCCCAGTCCGGGTTGATGAACGTGTTGTCCTGCGCCTGTGCCGGTTGCGCCGCCAGCAAGGCGCCGGTCATGACGCTCAGGGCGCCCAGTGTGTGTGCGATAGTCATGGTCATGTCCCGGTTATTTGGTGATCTGGTTGTTGCGCAGGGTAACGGCGGCAGCCGTCAGCACGCGGCCATTGAGCAAGGTCGTGTTGTCGCCCACCGTGATGGCAGCCGATTCGCCCAGGATATTGCCCTTGAAGACGCTGTTCGCGGCCAGGGTGGTCGGGCCGACGGGCAGCCAGGTGACGTTGTCGGCCGTGGCGCCGTTGTTCAGGGCAACCACCGAATTGACGGTCGAGTTCAAGGTCAGCGCCGTGCGGAAGATATACACGCCAGGACCGTTCAGGGTCAGGGTGCCCGTGATGCTGATGGCGCCCGCATAGCAATACACGCCGGGGCCGAAAGTCTGGCCGCCGAGGTCGATGCCGCCGGCAAAAGTAACGTCGCAGATGCGGCTGTTGCCGTCCGTGATCGCCGCTTGCAGGTCCGTCATGGCGCCGGCCAGGATGGCACCCGACTTGTAGTTGGTAAAGCCTGCCGCCTGGGTCGGGTCAACCGTTTGCGAAGGCGAACCGACGTCGCCCGTGATCAGGGTGGTGCCTCCCGAATTATTCGTGATCGAGGTGCCGGCCAGTACGCCGAACGATGCCGCGCGGCCCAGAATGATCGGATTCAGGACGGGCGGGATGGCGACAGCGGTGACGGTCAGCAGCGCGCTGCCCGACTGGCCGCCGGATGTGGCGGTGATGCTGCTGGTACCGGCAGTGATGCCGGTGGCGATACCCGTGTTCAGTACCGTGGCCGTGGCGATGGTGCCCGACGTCCAGGTGGCGCTGTTGGTGATGATGGCGTTCGAACTATCCGAATACGTTGCCGTGGCAACGAACTGTTGCACGCCGCCGACGGCGATGCTGGCTGTGGCTGGCGTGACGGCAATGCTGACCAGGGTAGCGGCAGGAACGGTGACGGTGGTATTGGCCGTCTTGCCGTTGAAGCTGGCATTCATGACGCTGGTACCAAAGGCAACGCCGGTGACGAGACCATTGCTGGCGACGCTGGCGAAAGCTGGCGTGACGGCAACGAAGGTGCTGCTGACGGTGACGTCGACGGTGCTGTTATCCGAATACGTGGCAATCACGGCCAGCTGGCGCGTCGCGGCGATCAGCACGGTCGGATTTTGCGGCGTGACGGCGATCGACAACAGCACTGCCGGTGGCGGTACGACAACGGCGGTGACGTTCAGGAGGGCGCTGCCCGACAGGACGCCGGCGCTGGCAGTGACGCTGGCGGTGCCGGCGGTAATACCGGTGGCGATACCCGTGCTCAATACGGTAGCCGTGGCAGGCGCCGCAGTGGTCCACAGGGCGCTGGCCGTGATGTTGGCCGTCGAGTTATCCGAATAGCTTGCCGTGGCGATGAATTGCTGCGTGGCGCCGACGGTGATGCTGGCCGTGGCTGGCGTGACGGCGATGCCGGTCATGGTGGCGGCCGGTACGGTGACGGTGGTGCTGGAGCTCTTGCCGCCGAAACTGGCCGTCATGATGCTGTTACCGCTGGCAACGCCCGTGACCAGGCCCGTGCTGCCGATCTTTGCTGCTGCCGGCGTGGCAGCATTGTAATTGCTGCTGGCGCTGACGTCAGGCGTGGTGCCGTCCGAATAGGTGGCGATGACGGTCAGCTGGCGCGTTGCGGCGATCAGGACAGTTGGATTTTGCGGCGTGACGGCGATCGACAGCAGCACGGCGGGTGTAACGGTCAGCAAGGTGCTGGCCGTCAGCGTGCCCGTGATGGCGGTGATCTGCGTGGTGCCGGCAACCTTGCCCAGTGCCAGGCCGCCAGCGGTGATGCTGGCCGTGGCGGGACTGGCCGAGGCAAAGTCCGACACGGCCGTGACGTCGCGCGTGGCGCCGTCGCTGAAGCTGCCGCTCACCGCAAATTGCTGCGTGCCGCCGATGGCGATGGAGGGCGTGAGCGGCGTGATGGCGATGGCTGTCAAGGTGGCGGGCGAGACGGTCAGTTGCGCCGCGGCGCTCTTGCCGCCAAATGTGGCGCTGATGCTGCTGCCGCCGGCGCTCACGCCGGCGGCGACGCCGCTGCTGGCGTTGACGCTGGCCGCCGCAGGCGTGGCGGATGTCCAGGCCGACTTGGCGCTGACGTCTTGCGAGGAGCCGTCGCTATACGTGGCGATGGCCGTGAATTGCTGGCCCGCGCCGATGGCGACCGTGGCCGTGGCCGGCGTGACGGCCAGGCTGGACAAGGTGGCCGCCGGCAAGCCGAGGATGGGATCGCGTCCCTGGTCGCCACCGCCGCCGCAACCGGCCAGGGCGGCCATGGCCAGTAGACCAGCCGAAACGAGCAGCGGGTTCAGATATCGCTTGAAGAGATTCATATAGTTCCTTTGTGCATGGCAGTCATTGCCGGGCATCCGCGGATGAGGTCATCCGGCAGAGCCATGCCGCCTTTCGCTACATGGCGATGGCGTCACAGGCATGCACTATTTCATTTAGGAAACTTCAAGTATGTTCGGTGGCGCGCATAGGCGCCTGGCGTTCGGAGATAGGTTCAAAAAAACGCGATTCGGCCTGGAAAACAACGGCCGGGTGCGGAAAACAGACGTAAGAAAGCCGGCGCAGGGCCGGCTTCGTCAGGGCGGAAGTGTTGCGCTTATTATTCTTCGCGCAGCCAGGTTTGCGTGCGGCCCAACATCGGTATGCCCTTGTAGGCGCGCATGCTGATTTTCTTGCCGCCATCGCTCAGACTGATTTTGCTTTTATAGACGGTGCCATTTTTTGGGTCGACGATTTCACCACCGGTAAATTCATTGCCATCTTTTTTCAGGCCAGTCAGGATCACCATGCCGATAACTGGCTGATCCTTGCGCGCGCCTTCGCACTTTTCGCATTTGGGCGCCTGATCTTCGTTAGGCTCGCGGAACAGCTTTTCAATCTGGCCTTGCAGTACGCCATTGTTTTCCGTGATGCGTATCAGCGCTTTTGGCTTGCCAGTCTCATCGTCGATGTTTTTCCACAGGCCGACCGGCGATACATCTGCGGCCAAGGCGAGGGCAGGGGCGACACACAGCATGGCGCTGATGGCGAATGCGGCAAATTTCATGGTAAGTCTCCTCAATGGTTTTTGTTTGACGAGTGTAGCAAATAAATGACCGATCGTACTATTTCCCTTTGATTAAACGCGGGACAATGACAGCATAGACGCATGGCCAAAAAAAAGCCGCCCGGGAGGGCGGCTTTTCAAGTGGTACATTGCTTGGGTCTGCTTAGGAGGCTGACAACTTGGCAAATTGCTCGCGCATCTTCTCCAGCGTCGCAGAGAAGTTCGCGACGCGGGCTTTTTCCTGCGCCACGACTTCAGCCGGCGCGCGGGCAACAAAACTTTCGTTCGACAGTTTGCCGTTGGCTTTGTTGATCTCGCCTTCAAGACGGGTCATTTCTTTCGACAGGCGCTCGCGTTCGGCAGCCACGTCGATTTCCACTTTCAGCATCAGCTTGGTGGTGCCGACGATGGCGACGGCCGCTGGCGAGTCCGGCAGCGCATCGACGATCTGCACTTCGGCCAGCTTGCCCAGCGACTGGATGTACGGTGCGTACGACGCCAGTGCTTCTTTCTCGCTGGCATTGCCCGCTTCGACGATCAGCGGCACGCGCACAGAAGGCGAGATCTGCATTTCGCCGCGCAGGTTGCGCGTCGCGTCCGTCAAGGCTTTCAGCTGCTGCATCCACGCTTCGGCCGATTCATCGATCTTGTCGGTGTTGGCGATCGGATACGGCTGCATCATGATCGAATCACCCTCGGCTTTGAGCGTTTTGCCAGCCAAAGGCGCCACCGTCTGCCACAGGGCTTCCGTGACGAACGGGATGATCGGATGGGCCAGGCGCAGCACCACTTCCAGCACGCGCAGCAGGGTGTGGCGGGTGGCGCGCTGCTGGCCTTCCGTGCCTTGCTGCACTTGCACTTTGGCCACTTCCAGGTACCAGTCGCAATACTCGTCCCACACGAATTTGTAGATCGATGCGGCGATATTGTCGAAACGGAAGTCTTCAAAGCCCTTGGCCACGTCCAGTTCCGCTTTTTGCAGCAGCGAGATGATCCATTTATCCGCTTGCGACAGGTCGGCGTCGTTCGGCGAGCAATCCTTGCCTTCCGTATTCATCATGACGAAACGCGTGGCGTTCCACATCTTGTTGCAGAAGTTGCGGTAGCCTTCGCAGCGGCCCAGGTCGAAATTGATGTTGCGGCCCAGCGAAGCGTAGCTGGCCATGGTGAAGCGCACGGCGTCCGTGCCGTAGGCGGAAATGCCTTCCGGGAATTCCTTGCGCGTGGCCTTGGTGATCTTTTCCGCGTCGCGCGGGTTCATCAGGCCCGTCGTGCGCTTGACGATCAAGCCTTCCAGGTCGATGCCGTCGATCAGGTCGATCGGGTCCAGGGTGTTGCCTTTCGACTTGGACATTTTCTGTCCCGTCGAATCGCGCACCAAGCCGTGCACGTAGACGGTTTCAAACGGTACCTTGCCCGTGAAGTGCGCCGTCATCATGACCATGCGCGCGACCCAGAAGAAGATGATGTCGAAACCCGTGACCAGCACGGACGACGGCAGGAACGCCTTCATGTCCGGCGTTTCTTCCGGCCAGCCCATGGTCGAGAACGGCACCAGGGCCGACGAGAACCACGTGTCGAGCACGTCGTCGTCGCGTTTCAACGGGCCCGTGCTGCCGGCTGCCTGCGCCTTGGCGATGGCTTCCGCTTCCGTCTTGGCAACGAAGATATTGCCCGCGTCGTCGTACCACGCCGGGATTTGATGGCCCCACCACAGCTGGCGCGAGATGCACCAGTCCTGGATGTTGTTGAGCCACTGGTTGTAGGTGGTGCTCCAGTTTTCCGGCACGAACTTGATTTCGCCATTGGCGACCTTGTCCAGCGCCGTTTCGGCGATCGACTTGCCTGGGAAGAAAGTGCCTTCCGGGGCCGGCTTGCTCATGGCGACAAACCACTGGTCCGTCAGCATCGGTTCGATGACGACGCCCGTGCGGTCGCCGCGCGGCACCATCAGCTTGTGCGGCTTGACCTGTTCCAGCAAGCCTTGCGCGTCGAGGTCGGCGACGATCTGCTTGCGCGCGGCAAAGCGGTCCATGCCGCGGTAGGCCTCGGGCGCGTCGTCGGTGATCTTCGCGTCCAGGGTCAGGATGACGATCTGCGCCAGTTTGTGGCGCTGGCCCACGGCGTAATCGTTCATGTCGTGCGCCGGGGTGATCTTCACGCAGCCGGTGCCGAATTCCTTGTCGACGTATTCGTCGGCGATGATGGGGATTTCGCGGTCCGTCAGCGGCAGTTTCAGCATCTTGCCCACCAGCGCGGTGTAGCGCTCGTCCGTCGGATCGACGGCCACGGCCACGTCGCCCAGCATGGTTTCAGGACGCGTGGTGGCCACCGTCAGGAAACCGCTGCCGTCGGCCAGCGGGTACTTGATGTACCACATGGAGCCGTCTTCTTCCTCGGACACCACTTCCAGGTCGGACACAGCCGTGCCCAGCACGGGGTCCCAGTTGACCAGGCGCTTGCCGCGGTAGATCAGGCCCTGCTCGAACAGGCGCACGAAGACGTCGGTGACGACTTTCGAGCGCGGCTCGTCCATCGTGAAGTATTCGCGCTGCCAGTCGGCCGAAGCGCCCAGGCGGCGCATCTGGCCGGTGATGATGGAACCGGATTTTTCTTTCCATTCCCACACTTTTTCCACGAATTTCTCGCGGCCCAGGTCATGGCGTGAAATCTTTTGCGCGTCCAGTTGGCGTTGCACGACGATTTGCGTGGCGATGCCCGCGTGGTCGGTGCCGGGTATCCAGGCCGTGTTGTGGCCCAGCATGCGGTGGTAGCGGGTCAGGCCATCCATGATGGTCTGGTTGAACGCATGGCCCATGTGCAGGGTGCCGGTGACGTTCGGCGGCGGCAACTGGATGCTGAAGGAAGGTTTTCCGGCATCGAGGGTGGCGGTAAAGTAACCGCGCTGTTCCCACTCGGTGCGCCAGAATTGTTCAATGTCGGCGGGCTCGAAAGACTTGGCTAATTCCATGATTTGGCGTGTGATTGGCAAAAGGAACCATTATAGATGACACGGCATCGCCTGCAGCGTGGCAAGCCGCCTTTTTCAGTGTTTTGGCGGCTTTGCGGGCCGTTTTCCCGCAACAGAACGGGGATGAAAGGACTGCCGATGTTATAATGCCGGCCTCGGCGCCTCCTGCCCTATCTTTGCGGACGGCGCCAGCAGACGCAGTTTTATCCAACTCTCGTCCGCGTCACACGGCCAGCGCATCTGCGATGCCAGCCACTTTCAGAGCGTCCCCTGCGGGCTGGGCGCCTGAGCCACGCGCACCGCCAGCGGTGCACCATTCACGGCGGAATACCGCGCGCCACCGTTTGCCGGCCGCGCCGCCACAGCTTAGCCAGGAATGTTGTTATCTGGCCCGTCGTCTTTCGATACGGCGCTCCCGCAGCGCGCCTTTGCGCCTGTGGCCGCGCCATGGCCGCGCGCTTTCCCGGTTTTGCTTTTACAAGGAAACCCGCATGAAAAAAATCTCGATCACGATGGCACTCGCCACCTTGGGCGCCTTGCCTGCCGCCCATGCGCAGTCGTCAGTCGATGTGTATGGCTTGATGGATGCCGGCCTGGTGCAGGAAGGCGGCGTCAGCAAGCTCACCAGCGGCGTATCGGCCGGCTCGCGCCTGGGCTTGCGCGGCACGGAATCCCTGGGCAATGGCTGGCAAGCCGTGTTCACGCTGGAAGCGGGCGTCCTGAGCGACACGGGCCGCTCCGACCAGGCGGGCCAATTGTTCGGTCGCCAGGCTTTTGTCGGCATCGACAGTCCGCTGGGCATGCTGACCATCGGGCGCCAGTACAACCTGCAAAGCCAGGCCCTGACCGACGTGGCCGATCCGTTCGAAGGCGGCCTGGCCGGCGCGGCGACCAACCTGGCCGGCTATTCGGCCACGCGCATCGACAATACCGTGCGCTACACCTCACCGGAATGGCGCGGCGTGACGGGCACGGTCATGGTCGGTGCCGGCGAACACACGGGGGTTGCTGCCGACCAGCGCTCGCTGGGCCTGGCCCTCGGCTATGTCAACGGTCCCTTGACCTTGCGCCTGGCGCGCCAGAGCCGTGCCGGCGAGCCGGGCAAGGCCGACGTGAACAACACCATCCTGGCCGGTAACTACAACTTTGGCGTGGCGACGGCATTTGCCGGCTATGGCCGCAACACGGGCGACGGCAGCACCATGTTCTTTGCGGAAAACCCGTATGGCGCGGCGCAGGCGCCGGCCCAGTCCACGGACAGCCGCGACGCCATCGTCGGCGTGTCCGTGCCGCTGGGCGCGACGACCTTGCTGGCCTCGTACGTGCACAAGGATGACCGCGACGCTGCCAACCGCGACGCGCGGCAGCTGGCCGTCGGCGCCACGTATGCCTTGTCCAAGCGCAGCAAGGTGTATGTTGCTTATGCGCATATCCGCAACCGCAACGACGCCGCCTACATGGTGGGCAATGCCACGGAAGTGGGCACGGGCAACCGCGCCTTCAACGTCGGCCTGCGCCACGCGTTTTAAACCTTGGTCTAAGCGGGCAGCATGCTGCCTTCGTGCAGCAGCGCTTCGAAGGCGGCGGCGGCCAGGGGGCGGCTGAACAGGTAGCCCTGCATCTGGTCGCAGCCGTGCTGGCGCAGGAAGGCCAGCTGCTGTTCCGTTTCCACGCCTTCGGCGATGACTTTCAGGCGCAGGCTGTGCGCCAGCGAAATGATGGCGCGCACGATGGCCGCGTCGTCGATGCTGTGCGTGATGTCGCTGACGAAGGTTTTGTCGATTTTCAGCACGTCGATGGGGAAGTGGCGCAGGTAGGCCAGGCTGGAATAGCCGGTGCCGAAGTCGTCGATCGACAGTTGCACGCCCAGCGCCTTCAGCTTGGCCATGATGGCCGTGGCTTGCTCCACGTCATGCATTACCATGCTTTCCGTCAATTCCAGTTCCAGGTGGGCCGCGGCGAGTCCCGTGTCCGCCAGCACCTGGGCCACCGCGTGCAGCAGGTTCTTTTGCTTGAATTGCCGCGCCGACAGGTTGACGGCCAGGCGCAGCGGGCCATGGCCTGCCAGTTGCCAGGCGCGCGTCTGGGCGCACGCCGTGCGCAGCACCCAGTCGCCGATGGGGGTGATCAAGCCCATTTCCTCGGCCAGGCCGATAAAGCTGGCAGGGGGAATACGCCCCAGCTGCGGATGTTGCCAGCGCAGCAGCGCTTCCATGCCCACCACGGCGCCGCTGGCCAGGTCCAGCTGGGGCTGGTATTCCAGGTGGAACTGCCCCCGTTCCAGGGCGTGGCGCAACTCGCTCTCCAGTTCCAGCCTCTCGAGGGTGCCCGCATTCATGCTCGAGGCATAGAATTGCCAGTGGCCCCGTCCCTGTTCCTTGGCGCGGTACATGGCGATGTCGGCGTGCTTGATCAGGGTGTCGGCATCGCCGCCATCGTCGGGATACACGGCCACGCCCATGCAGCAGCTGAGGAAAAATTCATATTCGCCCAGTTGCAGCGGCTGCGCCACGGCGTCCTGGATGCGCTGCAGGATGGCGGCGCCCGGTTCGCCATTGCCATGCTGGGGCAGCAGCAGCACGAATTCGTCGCCGCCCGGGCGCGCCACCGTGTCGACTTCGCGCGTGGCGTCGCACAGGCGCTCGGCCACGCTTTTCAGCACCAGGTCGCCCGCGTCGTGGCCCAGGGTGTCGTTGACGAATTTGAAGCGGTCGAGGTCGATGAAGACCACCCACAGGGGCTGGCCGCTGCGCCGCGTCACGGCCATCGCCTGCTCCAGCCGTTCGCGCAGCAGGGCCCGGTTGGCCAGGCCCGTCAGGATATCGTGCCTGGCCTGGAATTCCAGTTCCTGTTCGAAACGCATGACGGTGCTGATGTCGTATTGCGCCACGACAAAGTGGCTGAGCGCGCCATCGCCATCGTCGCGCACGGGTGCGACGAACAGCTCGCTCCAGTAGCTGCTGCCATCCTTGCGGAAATTGCGCACGATGGCCTTGCCTTCGCGCTGTTCGCGCAGGGCCGTCGTAATGGCGTGCATGTCTTGCCGTCCTTGCTCGGGACCCTGCAAGTCTTCCAGGCGCTGGCCGATGACTTCGTCGGCCGCATAACCGGTGATGCGTTCGAAGGCGGGGTTGACGTACTCGATCAGGTAGCCCGGCGCATCGGCGCTGCACAGGATGATGGCGTTGGCCGACACTTCGATGATGCGTTCGCGCAAACGCAGCGACTTTTCATTGTGCATGCGCGCGGCGATGTCTTCGGACAGGCGCAAATTGGCAAACTGCAGCGCCGCCGTGCGTTCGCCCGTGATGCGGGCAATCACGGAATTGCGCGACACCAGCTGATACACATACGCGGCTGCCAGCAGGCTCGACAGCATTCCACCCAGCAGCACATACAGCGAGCCGCGATGGTTGGCGTCCAGGCCCATGCCTTTGGCCGGCAGCAGGGCGGCGCCCAAGGTGTGTCCGCTGGCGTGGTACTGCAGCAGCAGCCGGGCGCTTTCCGCTTCGATCTGGCGCGCCGAGGCGTAGCAAAGGGCCGTCAGGCACAGTCCGAACGCCAGCGTGAGCAGGGCCGAGGTGGAAACGGAAATGGAGATGCGTTTGAAGAATGATTGCATGGTGGTCCCGTGGCAGCGCCGGTGCCGATCCATGATCAGGCAGGCCGGGCAGTGACTGACTGTAGGGTGCACGGCGAAATGCCGTCCGTTCGCTACCGAACGGACGGCAATGCCGACAAGAAATATAGTCGGGTCACTGTGCCAGCGCTGTGTTACGCTGCACCACATGGCGCCCCTCGTTCGGACGCCTTTCATCGATCCCCTAGCTGACGACTGGAAAACAGGAAACCTGCCCATGTCGAGTCCGCATGCCCAGTTGCACAACCCGAATCAAAACCATTTGCTCGCCGCCATGCTCGACGCCGATTTCGCGCGCCTGGCCCCCCACCTGGAGCAAGTATCCATGCTGCTCGGTGACGTGATCTACGATTCGGGCGACAAGCTGCAGCATGTGTATTTCCCCACCACGGCCATCGTTTCCATTCACTACCTGCTGGAAAACGGCGGCTCGTCGGAAATTGCCGGCGTCGGCAATGAAGGCGTCGTGGGCGTGTCGCTGTTCATGGGCGGCAACTCGACGCCGAGCCGCGCCGTCGTGCAGACGGGCGGCGTCGGCTACCGGCTGAAGGCGCATCTGCTGATGGAAGAATTCGACCGCGCCGGTCCCGTCATGCGTTTGCTGCTGCGCTATACGCAAGCGCTGATCACGC
Organism: Janthinobacterium lividum; assembly: GCF_011601275.1. Taxonomy (GTDB): domain Bacteria; phylum Pseudomonadota; class Gammaproteobacteria; order Burkholderiales; family Burkholderiaceae_D; genus Janthinobacterium; species Janthinobacterium lividum_E. The sequence goes on from NZ_JAAOLY010000009.1 coordinate 111,120, forward strand.
AAATGTCGCAGACGGCCGTGTGCAACCGCCACCATACGGTGGAGCAGCAGCTGTGCCGCTGGCTGCTGCTGACCATGGACCGCCTGCCGAACCGCGAGCTGACCATGACGCAGGAACTCATCGCCAACATGCTGGGCGTGCGCCGCGAAGGCGTGACGGAAGCGGCCGGGCGCCTGCAGGCGCGTGGCTTCATCAGCTACCGGCGCGGCCACATTACAGTGCAGGACCGCGCCGGGCTGGAAGGCACGGTCTGCGAATGCTATGGCGTGGTCAAAAAGGAATTCGCGCGCCTGCTGTCGGACGTGCGCCAGCGCCAAACGCATTAACTCCCCTCCATCTTCTCTCTTATTGCTGTCACAGTCCGGGCTACCCATGCATGCAGTTGAAAATAATCCTACCCGCGCGCCATCGCGCTGGCCCGTAGCGCTGGCGTTTTCGTTCAGCGCCATCGTGCTGCTGGCCATCGGCGCACTGGCCTGGCGCCCGCCGTTTGAAACCGCCATGCTGATCGATGCGCTGGTATTGCTCCTGCTCTTGCTGCTCCTGGCGCTGTACCGGCGCATGGTGGCGGCCAGCCTGCCGCGCCAGCTGCTCAAGGCGGGCGCCTTGCAGGATGCGATTTTCAACAGCGCCAATTTCTCGTGCATCGCCACCGATGCGCAAGGCGTCATCCAGATTTTCAACGTGGGCGCCGAACGCATGCTGGGCTACGAAGCCGGCGAGGTGGTCGACAAGCAGACGCCGGCCGGCATTTCCGATGCCCAGGAGCTCATCGCCCGCGCAGCCGCCTTGAGCGCCGAACTCGCTACTGTCATCACGCCCGGAGTGGAAGCGCTGGTGTTCAAGGCCGGGCGCGGCATCGAAGACATTTATGAACAGACGTATATCCGCAAGGATGGCAGCCGCTTTCCCGCCATCGTCTCGGTGACGGCGCTGCGCGACGTGCACAGCAAGGTCATCGGTTACTTGCTGATCGGCACCGACAACACGGCGCGCAAGCAGGTCGAGGCGGAACAGGCGCTGCTCGACCAGCGCCTGCGCGAACAGCAGGCCTACACGCGTTCGCTGGTCGAGAGCAACAACGCCGAGTTGACGAAGGCGCGCCAGGTGGCGGAAAAGGCCAACCGCGCCAAGTCCGAATTTTTGTCCAGCATGAGCCACGAATTGCGCACGCCGCTGAACGCCGTGCTGGGCTTTGCGCAGCTGATGGCGTCCGACGTGCCGCCACCCACCGTGCCGCAGCAGCGCTCGATCGAGCAAATCCTCAAGGGCGGCTGGTATCTGCTGCGCCTGATTAATGAAATCCTCGACCTGGCCATGATCGAATCGGGCAAGGTCACCTTGTCGCAGGAAGCCATGTCGCTGCTCGACGTGTTGCAGGATTGCCAGGCAATGATCGCGCCGCAGGCGGAAAAGCGCGGCATCCGCATGCATTTCCCCCGTTGCGGCCAGGCCTTCTATGTGCATGCGGACCGCACGCGCGTGAAACAGGTGATGGTCAACCTGCTGTCGAACGCCATCAAGTATAACCAGGGCGGCGGCGCCGTCACCGTCGAATGCAGCCGCCATGGCGAGCGTGTGCGCGTGAGCGTGCGCGACAGCGGCGCCGGTCTCGATGCGGGCCAGGTAGCCCAGCTGTTCCAGCCCTTCAACCGCCTGGGACAGGAAAACAGCACGGAAGAGGGCACGGGCATCGGCCTCGTCGTCACCAAGCAGCTGGTCGAATTGATGGGCGGTACCATCGGCGTCGACAGCACGGTCGGCGTGGGCACCACGTTCTGGTTCGAGCTGGCCGCCAGCAGCGCGCCGGAACTGGTGCTGGGCGAAGGCGACGCGCTGCCGCAAGTGCAGGAACCGCAGGCCAGCCGACGTACCTTGCTGTACGTGGAAGACAATCCCGCCAACCTGGCGCTGGTGGAGCAATTGATCGCCCGCCGCAGCGATTTGAAACTGCTCACGGCCATCGATGCGCACCTGGGCATCGACCTGGCGCGCACGTATCAGCCGGACGTGATCTTGATGGATATCAACCTGCCCGGCATCAGCGGCTTTGGCGCGCTGCACATCCTGCACGATGACCCGCTCACGAAACATATTCCCGTGATGGCCCTGTCGGCCAACGCCGTGCCGCGCGACATCGAGAAGGGCCTGGAAGCGGGCTTCTTCCGCTACCTGACCAAGCCGATCAAGGTCGTCGAATTCATGGATGCGCTCGACGTGGCCCTGCACCATGCGGCCGCGCACGGCCTGGCCGACGACATTCACGCAGTACGCTAATTCAGCACTTAATTTTAGGAATACCGCCATGCTTCAAGCCACCGAGATTCTGAACGCCAGCATCCTCATCGTCGATGACCAGGAGGCGAACGTCATGCTGCTGGAACAGGTGCTGCGCAATGCCGGCTATACGCGCATCACTTCCACCATGGACCCGCAAGCCGTGCGCGCGCTGCACCAGCAGCACCGCTACGACCTGATCCTGCTCGACTTGCAAATGCCGGAAATGGATGGTTTTGAAGTCATGGAAGGCTTGCGCGACATCGAGGCGGGCAGCTATCTGCCCGTGCTGGTGATCACGGCCCAGCCCGGCCACAAGCTGCGCGCGCTGCAAGCGGGCGCCAAGGATTTCGTCAGCAAACCGTTCGACCTGGTGGAAGTGAAAACGCGCATCCACAACATGCTGGAAGTGCGCCTGCTGTACCAGAAGCTGGCCGAATACAACAAGTCGCTCGAGCAGATGGTGGAAGAGCGCACGGCGGAACTGCGCGAAAGCGAAGCGCGCTTCCAGCGCTTCACGGAACTGTCGTCCGACTGGTACTGGGAACAGGATGCGCAGGGCAATCTGACGCGCTTTTCCGGCCCCGTGGCTGAAATGCTGGGCATCGGCAGCGAGGAAGAGCCGCAGCGCTGGAACGCCACCGAGCGCGCCTTGCTCGACGCAAAAATCGCCGCGCGCGAACCGTTCCTCGACTTCATCTACAGCCGCACGAATGCGGATGGCAGCATGCAGTATCTGCAGGTCAGCGGCGAACCGATGTTCGACAATGGCAGCCGCTTCATCGGCTACCGCGGCATTGGCCTCGACGTCACGGAACGCCATCGCATCGGCTGATTTATACTCGGTGCTATCGATACTGATCAGGAAAAATCATGACTGACAAATCAAGGCCACAATACTGGTTCCCCGCCAAGACCTATGGCTGGGGCTGGGGCTTGCCCATCACCTGGCAGGGCTGGCTGGTGTTCCTGGCGGCGCTGGCGCTGTTCGCGTGCGGCGCCTTCCTGTTCCCGCCGCAAACCATGCTGGTCGGCTACATCGTCTATGAAGTGGCCATCGTTGCCGTGCTCATTTTCATCTGCCAGCTGAAGGGCCAACCGACCAGCTGGCGCTGGGGCAAGAAGAAGTAGAGCGATGTACAAAGACGACACCTGCAAGAAATCATCTGGCCACGCGACGTGAACCGCGTATAATTGGCTCGCTGCCGCAAGGCGGCAAACGCTAGGGGTCCTGCCTTTTGCTGTGGAAACACGGTGCAAGCGCGGGTGAGAAATACCCTCCGAACCTGATCTGGATAATGCCAGCGAAGGGAAGCTTTAGGATGAACGCACCCCGCCTTTCCGCGTGCGCAATTCCGAACCTCCTTAGCTGGCTCCAGGCTTAAAAATAGTCTAGCCAAGGAGCCAAAATGAACGCCAACCCGAAATTCCTCTCCGCCACCGCCACGGTCGACGAAGCCGCCATCGCGCCGCTGCCCAATTCGCGCAAGATCTATGTTGAAGGCAGCCGCCCCGACATCCGCGTGCCCATGCGCGAGATCAGCCAGTCCGACACGGAAGCGTCGTTCGGCGGCGAAAAGAATCCGCCGATCTACGTCTATGACACGTCCGGCCCGTACACGGATCCGGACGTGCAGATCGATATCCGCTCGGGCCTCGATACGCCGCGCCTGCCGTGGATCGTGGAACGTGCGGACACGGAAGAATTGCCCGGCCCCACCTCCGACTATGGCATCGCCCGCCTGGCCGACCCGAAGCTGGCCGAGCTGCGTTTCAATTTGCACCGCAAGCCGCGCCGCGCCATCGCCGGCAAGAACGTGACGCAAATGCACTACGCGCGCCAGGGCATCATCACGCCGGAAATGGAATACGTGGCCATCCGCGAAAACATGCGCCGCGGAGAGTACTTGAAAGAGTTAAAAGCCTCCGGCCCCATGGGCGAGCGCCTGGCCGATCTGATGGGCCGCCAGCATCCTGGCCAGTCGTTCGGCGCCAGCATTCCTGCGGAAATCACGCCGGAATTCGTGCGCGAGGAAATCGCCCGCGGCCGCGCCATCATCCCCGCCAACATCAACCACCCGGAAGTGGAACCGATGATTATCGGCCGCAATTTCCTCGTGAAAATCAACGCGAATATCGGTAACTCCGCCGTCACCTCGTCGATCGGCGAGGAAGTGGAAAAGATGACCTGGGCCATCCGCTGGGGTGGCGACAACGTGATGGATCTGTCCACAGGTAAACATATCCACGAGACGCGTGAATGGATCGTGCGCAACAGCCCCGTGCCGATCGGCACCGTGCCCATTTACCAGGCGCTGGAAAAGGTTAACGGCAAGGCCGAAGATTTAACTTGGGAAATCTTCCGCGACACCCTGATTGAGCAGGCCGAGCAGGGCGTCGACTACTTCACCATCCACGCGGGCGTGTTGCTGCGTTATGTGCCGATGACAGCCAAGCGCTTGACGGGCATCGTGTCGCGCGGCGGCTCCATCATGGCGAAATGGTGTCTGGCGCATCACCAGGAATCGTTCCTGTACACGCATTTCGAAGAGATTTGCGAAATCATGAAGGCGTACGACGTGTCGTTCTCGCTGGGCGACGGCTTGCGCCCCGGTTCCATCTACGACGCCAACGACGAGGCGCAGCTGGGTGAACTGAAAACCCTGGGCGAACTGACGCAAGTCGCCTGGAAGCACGATGTGCAAGTGATGATCGAAGGTCCGGGCCACGTGCCGATGCAGCTGATCAAGGAAAACATGGACTTGCAGCTGGAGCAGTGCGGCGAAGCGCCGTTCTACACCTTGGGGCCGCTGACGACCGATATCGCACCCGGCTACGACCACATCACGTCCGGCATCGGCGCGGCCATGATCGGCTGGTACGGCACGGCCATGCTGTGCTACGTGACGCCGAAGGAACACCTGGGCCTGCCCAACAAGGCCGATGTGAAAGACGGCATCATCACCTACAAGATTGCGGCGCACGCGGCCGACCTGGCGAAGGGCCATCCGGGCGCGCAAATCCGCGACAACGCCCTGTCGAAAGCCCGCTTCGAATTCCGCTGGGACGACCAGTTCAATATCGGCCTGGATCCGGACAAGGCGCGCGAATTCCACGATGAAACCCTGCCCAAGGATTCGGCCAAGGTGGCGCATTTCTGCTCCATGTGCGGCCCCCATTTCTGCTCGATGAAGATCACGCAGGAAGTGCGCGAATACGCGGCCGGCATGGGCATCGCGGAAGACAAGGCGCTCAAGCAGGGCATGGAAATCAAGGCCATCGAATTCATCAAGAACGGTGCCGAGCTGTACCGCAAGGTCTGAAGGAGAGCGTGATGCCTGCGTTCATCAACATCACGCTCAACGGCGCACCGCACCAGGTGCCGCCGGGGCAAACCCTGGATCAATTGATCGCCGCCCTGTCGCTGGAAAACCAGGCGCTGGCGCTGGCCGTCAACCGCAATGTCGTGCCGCGCAAGGCGTGGCCGGGACAGGTCTTGCAAACCCAGGATCAAGTGGAAATAGTCCGCGCCATCGGCGGCGGCTGAAAACGTCCAAGCAAACCTACTGCGCGTCGCGCTTTGCGGCCTGCGATGCTCACCGGCTCGGCGCCCCCGTGCTCAAGCACGGGGGCGCGTCTCGGCCACAAAGCATCGCCGCTCGCTACGGTTTTCTTCGAACGTTTAAAAACTTAAGGAAAAGCACATGAATACCGCAACAAACGACGACCTGCTGACCATCGCAGGCAAACAGTATCAATCGCGCTTGCTGGTCGGCAGCGGCAAGTACAAGGATTTGCCGCAGACGCGTGTAGCGACGGATGCGGCCGAGGCGCAGATCATCACGGTGGCGATCCGCAGGGTAAATATCGGCCAGGATCTGAACGCGCCCAGCCTGCTCGACTTCGTGCCGCCCGACCAGTACACGATTTTGCCGAATACGGCCGGCTGCTACAACGCCAAGGACGCCGTCTATACCCTGCAACTGGCGCGCGAGCTGCTGGGCGGGCGCAATCTCGTGAAACTGGAAGTGCTCGGTGACGAAAAGACCTTGTTTCCGCACATGCCGGAAACGTTGATTGCGGCAGAAGCGCTGGTCAAGGATGGCTTTGATGTGATGGTGTACTGCAGCGACGACCCGATCCAGGCGAAGATTCTGGAAGACATCGGCTGCGTGGCCGTCATGCCGCTCGCGTCCCTGATCGGCTCGGGCATGGGCATCTTGAACCCGTGGAACTTGTCGCTGATCATCGACCAGGCGAAAGTGCCCGTGCTCGTCGATGCTGGCGTGGGCACGGCGTCGGATGCTGCCATTGCCATGGAGCTCGGTTGCGATGGCGTGCTGATGAATACGGCCATTGCAGGCGCGCGCGACCCCGTACGCATGGCGCATGCGATGAAGCTGGCCGTGCGGGCCGGACGCGAAGCGTTTCTGGCGGGACGCATGCCGCGCAAGTTTGCCGCATCGCCGTCGTCGCCGATGGCGGGCCGCCTGGCGTGAGGGCGCCGATGCGCCGCACTGTGCTCGTGTTTGCCGGCGCGGACCCATCGGGCGGCGCCGGTATCGCCGCCGATATCGTGGCGATTGCCGCGCAGGGCGGGCATGCCTTGCCCGTCATCACGGCGCTGACGGTGCAGGACAACGACCGCGTCTTTGGCGTCGAGCCGGTGGCGCCGGAATTGCTGCGCCGGCAGGCGCAGGCGTTGATCGACAAGGTTGTCATCGATGCCGTGAAGATCGGCATTCCCGGCAGCGCCGCGAATGCGGCCGTCATTGCGCAACTGGTCCGTCAATTGCGGCTGGCCCACCCAGGCTTGCCTGTGGTGCTCGATCCCGTGCTGGCCAGCGGCCATGGCGACGTGCTCAGCCGGGACGATGCCGTACTGGCGCTGGCGCCCTTGTTGCCGGTGACTACCGTGATCGTACCGAACGGGCCGGAAGCGCTGGCTCTCGGCGGCGTAGAAAACTTGCGCGCGCAAGGCTGTCGGAACGTGCTGGTGACGGGCGGCCACGGCGAAGGCGAGATGATCGTCAACCGCTGGTTTGACGCCGACGGCAGGGAGCAAGCGTGGCGCTGGCCGCGCTTGCCTGGCGCTTTCCACGGCAGCGGCTGCACTTTGGCGTCCGCTATCGCGGCTTACCTGGCACAAGGCGTGCCGATGCAAGAGGCGCTCGATGGCGCTCAAAGTTATTGTCATGCGGCCCTGTCCGACGCGTATGCGATAGCGCCAGGTCAGCTGATACCGCAACGATTCATTCAAATTCAATAAGGAAAACATCATGCGTGGACTGTATCTGGTCACCCCGAACTGGGACGACACCGACCGCCTGCTCGACGTGAGCGAGCAAGCCTTGCAGGAAGGCGTGGCCCTGCTGCAATACCGCCACAAGAGCGCCGACGCGGAGCAGCGGCGCGAACAGGCTGGCGCCTTGCTGGACCTGGCCCGCAAGTATGGCGTGCCTTTCATCATCAACGATTTTATCGAGCTGTGCGAAGAGCTCGATGCGGACGGCGTGCATGTGGGCGGCACGGATGCGTCCGTGGCGCAGGTGCGCGCGCGGCTGGGCAAGGACAAGATCGTCGGTGCCTCGTGCTATGGCGACATGGCATTGGCAAGGGCGGCTGAGGCGGGCGGCGCCAGCTATGTGGCCTTCGGCGGCTTTTATCCGTCGCTGGTGAAAAAGTACCCGGTCACGACGCCGCTGGACATCGTGCTGCAGGCGAAACGCGAGATTGCCTTGCCCTGCGTGGTGATCGGCGGCATGACGCCGGAGAACGCCGCGCCGCTGGCCGTGCGCGGGGCCGACATGGTGGCGGCCATCAGCAGCGTCTATCAGGCGGACGATGTGAATATTGCGGTGCAGCAATTCAATCACTTGTTTGCGGCGTGAGCATGGACGTGCAGGGCTGGTTTGGGGGAATAATCGGCATATAATAAGAACATCATTCATTACCGAGGTCCCCCACCCATGAGCCAGCCAGCCGCCGCGAAACGCCTTATCCTGATCGTTGACGATGACCAGCTCCTGTTGGAGTTCCTCGGCGAAGTCCTGCGCCATGCCGGCTACGAAACAGCCCTGGCCCATTCGGCCGAAGTGGCGCTGCAGCTGATCGCCCAGCGCGAGCCGGACCTGGCCTTGCTCGACATCCACATGCCGGGCATGTCCGGGCTGGAACTGGCCAAGCGCCTGCATGGCGAAACGGCCGTGCCGTTCATGTTCCTGTCCGGCAGCGGCGACAGCGAATCGGGCAAGCAGGCGGCCGCCTACGGCGCCGTCGGTTACGTGGTGAAACCCGTCGATGAAGGCCGCTTGATGCCCGCGTTCGAAGCGGGCCTGGCCCGTGCCGATGAAATCCGCCAGCTGCGCCGCACGGAACTGAACCTGAACGCGGCGCTGGCCGCCGGTCGCGAAACGAGCCTGGCAGTCGGTTTGCTGATGGGAAAATTCCAGACGGACCGCAACACGGCCTTCGAAGTGTTGCGCGACCATGCCCGTTCCAGCCGCCGCAAGATCAATGAAATCGCCAGCCAGTTGCTGCTGGCCGAGGAAACCCTGAACGGCTTGCACGGTGCGTTCTTGAACCGCGCGAAAACCAAGTAAGCGTTTTCCTGGCGCCTGCTTTGTTATGATGTGGCGATACGGCGCGCTGGCGCGCCCGGTTCAACCATACACAGCACAGGACACACATGAAAACCAAAGCAGCGATTGCATGGAAGGCCGGCGCGCCTTTGACCATCGAAGAAGTCGACCTGGCCGGCCCGCGCGAGGGTGAGGTACTGGTCGAGATCAAGGCCACGGGCATTTGCCACACGGATTATTACACCCTGTCGGGCGCCGATCCGGAAGGCATCTTCCCGTCCATCCTGGGCCATGAAGGCGCCGGCATCGTCGTCGACGTGGGTCCGGGCGTGAAAAGCCTGAAAAAGGATGACCACGTCATTCCCCTGTACACACCGGAATGCCGCCAGTGCAAATTCTGCCTGTCGCAAAAAACCAACTTGTGCCAGTCGATCCGCTCGACCCAGGGCCGCGGCCTGATGCCGGACGCCACCTCGCGCTTTTCCATCGACGGCAAGCCCATCTTCCATTACATGGGCACGTCCACCTTCTCCAACTACATCGTCGTGCCGGAAATCGCCCTGGCGAAGATCCGCGAAGATGCGCCATTCGACAAGGTTTGCTACATCGGCTGCGGCGTCACCACCGGCGTGGGCGCCGTGCTGTTTACGGCCAAGGTGGAAGCGGGCGCCAACGTGGTCGTGTTCGGCCTGGGCGGCATCGGCTTGAACGTGATCCAGGCGGCCAAGATGGTCGGCGCCGACAAGATCATCGGCGTCGACATCAATCCGGCCCGCCAGGAAATCGCGCGCAAGTTCGGCATGACGCATTTCGTCAACGCCAACGAGGTGGAAAACGTGGTCGACACCATCGTGCAGCTGACGGACGGCGGCGCCGACTATTCGTTCGAATGCATCGGCAACACCACCACCATGCGCCAGTCGCTCGAGTGCTGCCACAAGGGCTGGGGCCAGTCCATCATCATCGGCGTGGCGGCGGCTGGCCAGGAAATTTCCACCCGTCCATTCCAGCTGGTGACGGGGCGCGTGTGGAAAGGCTCCGCTTTCGGTGGCGCGCGCGGCCGCACGGACGTGCCGAAGATCGTCGACTGGTATATGGAAGGCAAGCTCAATATCGACGATTTGATCACGCACCGCTTGAAGCTCGACGACATCAATCAGGGCTTCGACCTGATGAAAAGCGGTGAATCGATCCGCTCCGTCGTGCTGTACTAATACATTACGCCGTACCACGGCGTTTTTGCGGAGGCTGCGGCCTCCGTTTTTTTTGCCCGGCGTTCCATCCATCGTCCGTGTCTGCCATCCAGGCCGGTCTTTTTGCAGCCTGTCGCATCGCGCTGGAGCCATGCTCCATGCGCCGTTAAAGTCAAGGCTCCACTACTTTTGCGACGAGGCAGCCATGTCCACTTCCCACCGTTTGATCCTCAGCCTGGCCGGTATTCTGATCGGCGGCAGCGCGCTGGCTGTGCAGCCGCCCGAGCCGCCCGCGCCACCGGCCCCGCCGGCCGCACCCAGCAAGCAGATCAATATTTCCATGGGCAGCGGCGACGGTTATGCGCTCGTCGACAGCCGCAAGGATAGCGTCACCATGGCCGGCACCGATGTCGATGGCCAGCAGATCAAGCAGTTGAAACAGTCCGTCAAGGGCCAGTTCCTGTGGTTCCGCGACCAGGGCAAGAGTTATGTGACGCAGGATGCCGCATTGCTGGCCCGGGTCAGCGAAGCCTGGAAACCATCGCAGCAGCTGGGTGAACAGATGGGCAACCTGGGCAAGCAGATGGGCGAGCATGGCAAGGCGATGGGCGAACTGGGCAGCAAGATGGGCGCCCATGGCGCGGCGCAGGCGAACGGCGGCACGCGCGATGCGGAGCAGTCGCAGGCGCTGGGCCGCCAGCAGCAGGAACTGGGCCGCAAGATGGGCGAGGCGGCGCGCCGCCAGGCGCAGGCGACTACGGAGACGGCGCGCCGCGCGGCCGGACGCGAGGTGGAACGCTTGCAGCAGCAGATGGAAGATGCGCAGGACGCCATGGAAGAGGCCAACGACCGCATCGCCGCCGCGCACGAGCGCGAAGCGAGCAAGGTGGACGCGCTGTCGCGCCAGATGGACCAGCGCGGCAAGCCGATGGAAACCTTGGGCAAGCAAATGGAAGCGCTGGGACGCCAGCAGGAAAAGGCATCGAAGGCAGCCGACAAGACCACGCGCCAGGTGATCGCCCAGGCGCTCAGCGAAGGCAAGGCAAAACTGGTGCGTTAAGCGCCGTGCTGAATCAGCGCGCCAGCGGCTTGCGCATCAGGCAGCGCAGCGCCGGATCGTGTCCGTCCTGTGCTTCGCGCGCCAGCTTGCGCGCGTGGCCCGGACCCAGCGTCGCGGCATCGATTTCGCTGAAACCGTGGCGCGCATAGTAGGGCCCGTTCCATGGCAGGTGGCGATACGTGCTCAGTGTCAGGCAGGCGCAGCCCAGCGCCCGGGCATGGTCCGCCGCCGCGTCGAGCAGGCGCGCGCCCAGTCCCTGCCGTTGCTGCGGCAGCGCGACCGATAATTCCACGATGAACAGCTGGCCATCGAGCGCTTCGGCCGCCAGAAAGCCGACGGGCGTATTGTGTCCATCGGCGGCCACCCACAGGCCGCCTTCGTGCCATAGCTCCTGTAATGTGCATAAGGGCAAGGTTTCCCCTTGCGCCAGCCACGCCAGTTGTTCTCCGGCCTGGGCAAACAGGGCCGCGGCGCTGCGTTCGACCCGGGCCAGCAAGGGCAGGTCGGCGCCGGTGGCCGCACGGATGGTGTAGCTCATGGCGTATTCCACACGGCGGCCACGGCGCGATATTGCGCTGGCAACTGCTGCATGGCTTCGTCCTCGCTGGCATACACGTCATCCTGCACGGTTTCCCACTGCGCGTCGCAGCTGAAACGGTACACGCGCGCTTCGTCTGCGTAGCGGCACAGGGCCAGGCCGTGGATGGCGACGGGGGCGGCGCCGCCTTCACTGGCGACGTGGCCGAAGGGCAGGTCGGACCAGGCCCAGGCCAGTACGCGGGCGCCGTCGAGATGGGTAGGTGGTGTCATGGGATGCAGGCCGCTGTGTCGGGATACCGATTGTAGCGCGCGTGGGTAAAATGCCGCGACCGCTGGACAAATGCACAGTATTTTTAGCCATGCCGGTATAATCACGGGATGCAAAATCTTCTTCACAACCTCAATCCCGAACAATTGGCTGCCGTCACCTTGCCGGCGCAACATGCGCTGATCCTGGCAGGCGCCGGTTCGGGCAAGACCCGCGTGCTGACCACCCGCATCGCGTGGCTGATCCAGACCCAGCAGGTATCGCCGCCCGGCATCCTGGCCGTGACGTTTACCAATAAAGCCGCCAAGGAAATGCTCACGCGCCTGTCGGCCATGCTGCCGATCAATACGCGCGGCATGTGGATCGGTACTTTCCACGGCCTGTGCAACCGCTTGCTGCGCACGCATTACCGCGACGCGGCCTTGCCGCAAACGTTCCAGATCCTCGACTCGCAGGATCAATTGTCGGTGATCAAGCGCTTGTTGAAGGCGAACAATATCGATGATGAAAAATTCCCGCCGAAGACGGTGATGTATTTCATCAACAACGCCAAGGATCAGGGCTTGCGCGCCACGGACGTGGAAGCGTACGACGCGCACGAGCGCAAGATGGTCGAGCTGTACCAGCTGTACGACGACCAGTGCCAGCGCGAAGGCGTCGTCGATTTTGCGGAATTGCTGTTGCGCACGTACGAATTGCTGAGCCGCAACCAGCCGCTGCGCGAACACTATCAGGCCCGTTTCCGCCACATTCTGGTGGACGAGTTCCAGGATACGAATAACCTGCAATACAACTGGTTGAAATTGCTGGCCGGCCATGGCAGCCGCGATGGCGGCGCCCTGTTTGCCGTCGGCGACGATGACCAGAGCATCTACGCGTTCCGCGGCGCCAACGTGGGCAATATGAGCGCCTTTGAGCATGAGTTCCAGGTGAAGAACTTGATCAAGCTGGAGCAGAACTACCGCTCGCACGGCCACATCCTCGACAGCGCCAACGTGCTGATCGCGAACAACAGCAAGCGCCTGGGCAAGAATCTGCGCACGGACGCGGGCCATGGCGAGCAGGTGCGCGTGTATGAAGCCAGTTCCGATCTGCAGGAAGCGCAGTGGATCATCGAAGAGGCGAAAAGCCTGATCGCCGACGGCGCCTCGCGCAGCGAAATCGCGATTTTGTACCGCTCGAATGCGCAGTCGCGCGTGATCGAACATGCGCTGTTTTCGGCCGCGATTCCGTATCACGTGTATGGCGGCCAGCGCTACTTCCAGCGCGCCGAGGTCAAGCATGCGATTGCCTATTTGCAATTAATGGACAATCCGCACAACGATTCGGCCTTCCTGCGCGTGGTGAACTTCCCCACGCGCGGCATCGGCATGCGCTCGATCGAGCAATTGCAGGCCGCATCGGAACAGTACGGCATTTCGCTGTACGCATCCGTGCCGTATGTGGCGGGCAAGGCCGGCAGCGTGCTGGCCGGCTTCGTCAAGCTGATCGAAGGCGTGCGTTTCGAAACGCAGCAATTGTCCCTGCCGGAAATGGTGCGCGTGGTACTGGAAGCGAGTACCTTGCTGCAGCATTACCAGAATGAAAAGGAAGGCGCCGACCGCATCGAAAATCTGGAGCAGATGGTCAGCGCGGCCAGCCAGTTCATTTCCGAAGAAGGTTTTGGCCAGGGCGCACCGGCCCACCTGGGGCCTGCCGCCCAGGCGCAGTCGGGCGCGCCTGTTGTCAACCAGGATGGCATCGAAATCCTGGACGCAGACGCGCCGCTGCCGGCCGTGATGTCGCCGCTCTCCGCCTTCCTGTCGCACGCGTCGCTGGAAGCGGGTGACAACCAGGCGCAGGCGGGCCAGGATGCGCTGCAGATGATGACGGTGCACTCGGCCAAGGGCCTGGAATTCGACAACGTGTTCATCACGGGCCTGGAAGAGGGTCTGTTCCCGCACGAAAGCAGCTCGAAGGAAGACAACGGCGTGGAAGAGGAACGCCGGCTGATGTACGTGGCGATCACGCGCGCGCGCAAGCGGCTGTACATGAGCTTTTCACAGACGCGCATGCTGCACGGCCAGACGCGCTACAACATGAAGTCGCGCTTCTTCGACGAATTGCCGGAAGAATCCTTGAAATGGCTGTCGCCGAAGGTGCAGGCGAACTGGTTCGGCAACCGCAAGTCGGCCTGGGACGAGGCGCCTAGAGTGGCCAGCCTGGGGTCGGACAATGCGATTGCGCAAAAAATTGCGCAGAAAGCCACGGGCGGCGGCTGGCGCATCGGCGAATCCGTGGCGCACGCCAAGTTCGGCGAAGGCGTGATCGTCAACATCGAAGGCGGCGGCGGCAATGCGCGCGCGCAAATCAATTTTGGCCAGCACGGCATGAAGGTGCTGGACCTGGGGATTGCGAAGCTGGAACGTCTGGGACGGTAATGTGGAACGCGGGATGGCTGACGATGGCGTCGGATTACGCCTTCGGCTAATCCGACCTACGCCTGGAACGGTGATCTGGTCTGGCGCGTAGGTCGGATTAGCGCAGCGTAATCCGACAACATTGTTGGCCTCGCAGCGTCGGATTACGCGGCGTACGTCTGGCCGGTGATCACTCTTCGGTCTTGTCCAGCGACACCGTCTTGCTCTCATCGAGGGGCAGGCCGAAGATCTGCCGATAGGCGGCGTAGAACGAGCAATGCATGATGATGGTGAGGATCATCGACAGCGGCATCATCAGCTGCATCATCAGCTGCGTGCGGCCAAAGATAACGGCCAGCAACTGGCTGGTGACGACGCTGATGGCGAACCACGTGCTGGCAAAGACGATGAAGGCTGACAGCGAGCGCCAGACGGCGAAAAAGCTGAAGAACAGCGCCTTGCCCAGGCTGATGCGTTGCCAGTAGATCAGCGGCGCCGCAAAGCAGAAGGCCATGGCGGCCGGCACGTACATCGCGATGGCCAGCAGGATGCCCAGGCCCAGGCGCGATTCGGGGATGGCGGCGCGCGCCGCTTCTTCCGTCAGTTGCCCGGTGACCAGTTGCCACAGCAAGCCGCCGTCCACCAGGGTCGAGGCGCCGATGGCGACGATGGCCATGAGGATGTACAGCACGCCCAGGCCCAGCAGGGATGGAAAGGCGGGCTTGCGAAAGCCCGAGATCAAGAGGCTGGGCAGGACGCGCTTGCCCTGGTCGATATTCAGGCAGCCTTGCACGAAGGCGACGGAAAACACGGGCACGAGGATGACGGGCAGTAACTGGCCGAGCACGGGCACGATGCTGACGGCCAGCATGCAGAACATATAGCCGAGAAACAGCATCGACATGCCGCCAGGTTGCTTGCGAAACAGGGCGAAGCCTTGTTTCACCCATTGCCAGCCTGTACTTGCAGGTAATTTTTCCATGTTTAAAACAATTCCGGAGCAGGTGTGGCAATACGTTCGCGCAGAATGCGTTCGAAATGCGTGGGATCGTGCGGGGTCAGCATTTCCGCTTCGCGCGGCTGGTAATAATCGTACAGGCGCGACAGCCAGAAGCGCAGCGCGGCGGCGCGCAGCATCGGTTGCCATGCCGTCTGTTCTTCATGCGTGAATGGTCGCGCGGCCTGGTAGGCGTCGAGCAGGGCGCGCACGCGCACCGTGTCGAGCACGCCCGTGGCCAGGTCCACGCACCAGTCGTTGACGGTGACGGCCACGTCGAACAGCCAGGTGTCGCAGCCGGCAAAGTAAAAGTCGAAAAAGCCCGTCAGGCGCTCGCCGTCGAACATGACGTTGTTGCGGAACAAGTCGGCATGCACGGGGCCGCGCGGGATGGCTTTATAGGTATCGCAGGCAGCGAAGGCGTCCTGGAAATGAATTTCCGCGCGCAGCAAATGCGCTTTGGCGTCGTCGAGGTGGGGCAAGACCAGCGGCGTGGTGGCGTTCCACCAGTCCAGTCCACGCAAATTCGGCTGCTGCAGGGGGAAGTCCTGCGCCGCCAGGTGCATCTTCGCCAGCATGGCGCCGACGGCCGCGCAATGCACGGCTTGCGGCGCCATCTGCGAGCTGCCGTCGAGTTTGCTGACGATGGCGGCCGGCTTGCCTTGCAAGGCCGTCACCAGTTCGCCGTCCGCATTGGCGATCGGCGCCGGCACCAGCACGCCCCGGTCCGCCAAATGGCGCATCAGTTGCAGATAGAACGGCAATTGCTCGAAGCTGAGGTTTTCAAAGATCGTCAGCACGTACTCGCCGCGCTCCGTGCTCAAGAAAAAGTTGCTGTTTTCGATGCCGGATGCGATGCCCTTGAGCGCCAGAGGTTTGCCAAGTGGAAACTGCGTGATCCACTGGCCGATATCGTCCAGGTGTAGCGCGGTAAAAACTGCCATGGGAAAGAGGGGATTGGTCTAAATGGTCAAAAAAAAGCCGGCTGCCCCGCAAGTGGCCGGGGCAGGGCAGAAGAGAGTGGCTGCTTACTTCGCTGGTGTGGGCGGTGCTGGCGCGTCCGCTGCCTCTTCGTCGCGTTGTTTCTGTTTCTTCTTGCCCAGATCGAATTCCAGCACTTTCCATTGCGGGCCGCGCAGGGCGCCGTTGTGGGCTTGGTCGCCGCCAGCGGCCGGCTTCATGTAATAGGTGCTGCCGCCGCTCGTGACTTTGACTTCGGACGTTACGCCCGCTTCGCGTTTTTCGGTAATCTGCTGCTTGGCTGCCGCTGGCGCCACGGTGATGGGCGCTTCGCCCATTTCCTCGATACGTTCGAGTTGCGGCGGCGCGTCGCTCGGTTTGGCCGGCGTCTGGGCGCTGGCGATGGCCGAACATGCCAGCAGGGGCAGGGCGAGGAATGTCCAGAGTGTCGATGTACGCATCATGATGGGTTCGCTTCCATGTGTGGGACTGCAGCGCGTGCAGTGGTGTAATGCCGTCAATTTATCTATAAGGCATTGTAACAAACTGGTAGGCAATGCTGTTTAAATGAGCGGAAATGGCTGGCAACGGCAGCCTGCGCGCCCGCACGGGGTCGCCAAGTTGCTAAAAACGCCAGGAACGGCACGCATTGCAGCCGGTGGCGCGGCCCTAAACTCTGCGATAATTGTGCGATATTCCGCCCGTTCGCCGCTGTGTCTTCCCGGCTGGCGCGGCTCACCTTATTTTATTGGCATTATGCAAAACACCCTGCTGTTAGTCGACGGTTCCAGTTACCTTTATCGTGCCTTCCATGCGCTGCCCGACCTGCGCAGCCCGGATGGCTATCCCACGGGCGCCATGCACGGCATGGTCAACATGCTGCGCCGTTTGCGCGCCGATTTCCCGGCCGCTTACATCGCCTGCGTGTTCGATGCCAAAGGTAAAACTTTCCGCGACGACATGTATCCCGAATACAAGGCCACGCGCGCCTCGATGCCGGACGACCTGCGCTTGCAGATCGAACCGATCCACGAAGCCGTGCGCGCCATGGGCTGGCCGATCCTGATGGTCGACGGCGTGGAAGCGGACGACGTGATTGGGACTTTGGCCGTGCAGGCCGCTGCCGCCGGCATGAACGTGGTGGTGTCCACGGGCGACAAGGACCTGGCGCAGCTGGTCAACAGCCAGGTGACCCTGATCAATACCATGAGCAATGAAAAGCTCGACGAAGCGGCCGTGCTGGTCAAATTCGGCGTGCCGCCGAACCGCATCATCGATTACCTGTCGCTGATCGGCGATACGGTGGACAACGTGCCGGGCGTATCGAAATGCGGCCCGAAGACGGCCGTCAAATGGCTGACCTTGTACGACAGCCTGGAAGGCGTGATGGAAAACGCGGCCAGTGTGGGCGGCGCCGTGGGGGAAAACCTGCGCACGGCCCTGCCATGGCTGCCGCAGGCGCGCGCCTTGATCACCGTCAAGACCGATTGCGATTTATCCGGGCACATGACAACGATCGCCGACTCGCTGGTGGCGAAGCAGGAAGACAAGGAAGCGCTGCTGGCTTTCTTCAACCGCTACGGCTTCAAGGCCCTGCTGCGCGAACTGGGCGCCGCGCCGCCGCCGATGTCGCCGGTCGGCGCGCCTGTTGCTGGTGGCGCTGCCAGCAACACGACGGGCGACATGTTCGCCGATGCCGTGCCAGCGGCGGAAGCCGTGTACGAAACCGTGCTGACGGATGAACAGCTGGACAAATGGATCGCCCTGATCGATGCGGCGCCCTTGACCGCCGTCGACACGGAAACCACGTCGCTGGAACCGATGACGGCGCAAATGGTCGGCATTTCCCTCTCGGTGGCAGAGCACGCCGCCTGTTACATTCCGCTGGCCCACGACTACGCGGGCGCGCCGGAACAGTTGACGCGCGAACACGTGCTGGCGAAACTGCGCCCGTGGCTGGAAGATGCAAACAAGCCCAAGCTGGGCCAGAACCTCAAGTATGACAGCCACATCTTCGCCAACCACGGCGTGACCTTGCGCGGCATCGCCCACGATACCCTGCTGGAATCGTATGTGTTCGAGTCGCACAAGAAACACGACATGGACAGCCTGGCCCTGCGCCACCTGAACTACACGACGATCCCGTTCGAGGACGTGTGCGGCAAGGGCGCCAAGCAGATTACCTTCAACCAGGTGGAAGTGGAGCAGGCGGCGAAATATGCGGCCGAGGACGCCGACGTTACCTTGCGCCTGCACAATGCCATGTGGGGCAATGTGGCGAACGATGACAAGCTGACCTTCATCTATGAAAAGATCGAGATGCCGACGGCCGTGGTCTTGCAAAAGATCGAACGCAACGGTGTGCTGATCGATGACGAATTGCTCAACATCCAGTCGGCCGAGCTGGCCGTGAAGATTTTAGAGTTGGAAAAGAAGGCGTATGAACTGGCCGAGCAGCCGTTCAACCTGGGTTCGCCCAAGCAGATCGGCGAGATTTTCTTTGAGAAGCTGAAGCTGCCGGTGGTCAAGAAAACCCCGACGGGCGCGCCGTCGACGGATGAGGAAGTCTTGCAAAAGCTGGCCGAGGATTATCCATTGCCCAAAGTGCTGCTGGAATACCGCGGCATGGCCAAACTGAAGTCGACCTATACCGATAAATTGCCGAAGATGATCAACGTCACGACGGGCAGGGTGCATACGAACTATGCGCAAGCCGTGGCCGTGACGGGACGATTGGCGTCGAACGACCCGAACTTGCAGAATATTCCCATCCGCAGCGCGGAAGGGCGCCGCATCCGTGAAGCCTTTATTGCGCCGCCCGGCAGCCACATCGTCTCGGCCGACTATTCGCAAATTGAATTGCGCATCATGGCGCATATCTCGGGCGACGAAGCCATGTTGCGCGCATTTGCCGACGGCATCGACATTCACCGCGCCACGGCGGCCGAAATCTTTGGCGTGCCGGCCGCGGAAGTACAAAGCGAGCAGCGCCGCTACGCCAAGGTCATCAACTTCGGTTTGATTTACGGCATGAGCGCGTTCGGCCTGGCCGGTAACTTGGGCGTGGACCGCACGGCCGCGCAAAGCTATATCGACCGTTACTTCGCGCGTTTTTCTGGCGTGAAACAGTACATGGAAGACACGCGCCAGCAAGCGAAGGCGCGCGGCTACGTGGAAACCGTGTTTGGCCGCCGTCTGTGGCTGCCGGAAATCAATTCGCCGAACGGCCCGCGCCGCCAGGGCGCGGAACGGGCGGCGATCAACGCGCCGATGCAGGGCACGGCCGCCGACCTGATCAAGCTGGCCATGATCGCCGTGCAAGGCTGGCTGGAAACGGACAACTTGCAGACGAAGATGATCATGCAGGTGCACGATGAACTGGTGCTGGAAGTGCCGGACGCCGAGCTGGAATTGGTCAAGCGCAAGCTGCCGGAACTGATGGCGGGCGTGGCCGACCTGAAAGTGCCTTTGATCGCCGAGGTGGGCGTCGGCAAAAATTGGGACGAAGCGCATTAACAATGTGACATAGCAGCAATGACCGTAGGTCGGCTTAGCGCGCAGCGCGTAAGCCGACATTTTTTGTCAACACACCTTTCAGGAGAAACGCATGAGCGACATGATCACCGATTGTGAAAGTTTGCTGGGCCAGAGCAGCTTGTCCGGGCCGGATGGCCGGCGTGGCTTCCTGAAGGTGGCGCTGGGCACGGGCTTTGCGGTGGCCGTGCTGCCCGTGGCGGCGCAAAACGTCATCAAGACGGATTCCGCCGGGCTCGTCACGGGCAGCATGTCGGTGATGGTCGATGGCCAGGCCGTGCCCGTGTATGCGGCCCAGCCGGAAGGCAAGACGGGTTTGCCCGTGGTATTGGTCATTTCGGAAATCTTTGGCGTGCATGAACATATCGCCGACATGGCGCGCCGCTTCGCCAAGCAGGGCTACCTGGCCTTGGCGCCTGATCTGTTCGTGCGCCAGGGCGACCCGACCAAAGTGGGCAGCATCCCGGAGTTGATGAAAGGCATCATCGCCAAGACGCCGGACGCGCAGGTGATGGCGGATCTCGACGCTGTCGTTGCGTGGGCGAAACAGAATGGCGGCGATACGAGCCGCCTGGGCATCACGGGTTTTTGCTGGGGCGGGCGCATCACGTGGCTGTACGCGGCGCACAATCCGGCCGTCAAGGCGGGCGTGGCCTGGTATGGCCGTCTGGTGGGCGAGCCGACTGCCTTGCAACCGAGCAACCCCATCGATATCGCCGCTACCTTGAAAGTGCCCGTGTTGGGCTTGTATGGCGGCAAGGATACGGGCATCACGCAGGAGTCGATCGGCAAAATGAAAGACGCGCTGGCCAAAGGCGGCAACAAGTCCGAATTCGTCGTGTACCCCGATGCGGGCCACGCCTTTAATGCCGATTACCGCCCCAGCTATGTGGCGGCCGATGCAAAAGACGGCTATGCGCGCTGTCTGGACTGGTTCAAAAAGCATGGTGTTGCCTGAGGTTGCAACAAAAAACAGCTGATTTCTTCAATCATGACGCGAAAGGCGCAGCGGGCTGTAAAATGCCCGGTGCGCGCCAATGCAGTACAATTGCATCTTCATCGCGCGACGCTGCCGCCAAACGCGCAAAAAATTAAATAACAAATAACATCGCATGCATCAGGCCAGACGCCGGCATCGCGGGCGCCAGTCAACCGGCGCCATTTTGAGGTAAGAAAATCATCGATCCCGTCCTTATATCCATTTTGCTCGCGACCACGATTGCGGGCGTCTTCAGCATTACTGCGGCGGCGATCTTTTCGTTTGCATTCCTGTCCAAGGTGGTCGAGCGCATGGTCAGCTTGTCCGTCGGCATCATGTTGTCGACGTCCCTGCTGCACGCCCTGCCCGAAGCGTTCGAGTCGCAGGCCGACCCGCGCAGCCTGTTCGCCACCCTGCTGGCGGGCTTGCTGGCCTTCTTCATGCTGGAAAAATTCGCCATCCTGCGCCATTCGCACCACCACGAAGGCGACGGCCACCACCATGCGCACGGCCACGACAAGCACGAGGCAGGCAAGGCCGGCTGGATGATCCTGGTCGGCGACGGCATGCACAATTTTACGGACGGCATTTTGATCGCCGCCGCCTTCCTGGCCGACCCGAAGCTGGGCCTGGTTACGGGCCTGGCCATCATCGCGCATGAAATCCCGCAGGAAATCGGCGACTTCATCGTGCTGCTCAACGCCGGCTTCTCGCGCCTGCGCGCCTATATCTTTAACCTGCTGTGCAGCCTGATGGCCGTGGCCGGCGGCCTGCTCGGCTATTTCACCCTGGACCGCGCCAGCAATCTGATCCCGTATGTGCTCGTGTTCGCCTCGTCCGGCTTCATCTATATTGCCCTGTCCGACCTGATGCCGCAGATGCAGCGCCGCGCCACCTTGCGCGAAACCATCCCGCAAGTGCTCTTGATCGCGCTGGGCGTGTGCATCGTGCTGTTCCTGACGCACAAGCGCCACGGCGGTTGATGTCGGGCACTGCCGGGTGTAGTATTGCCTTTCTGACTAACTTGCACAGAAAGGAGGAAAATATGGAAATTTTTATGCTCGCCCTATGGGATGCGCGTTCTTTAAGCGCATTTGCCAGCTCTTGCCCACGTTCTATCGCGCTGCGATAACCGGGTCAGAGCAAAGTCACCCCTCTCATATAGAGTCTTTCTCGGCTCATGGTTGTCGTTAGCGCTCCTGTTAACGCGGATGCTTGCATCCCGAACAAAGACAAGAGCCATGACTACCCTTATCTCGACACAAGCTTTACAACTCGATACCCACGACGGTTTCCTGTTCAATGAACTCGCCTTTACCTTGCGCCAGGGCGACCGCATCGGCCTGATCGGCCACAATGGCTGCGGCAAATCCACCTTGCTGGGTCTGCTCAGCGGCACGCGGGAAGCCACGTCCGGCACCATCCATTACGCCCGTGCCTGCCGCTTGCAGCACGTGGAACAGCATTTACCGGCTGAACTTGCCAGCCTGAGCTTGTACGACGCCTTGCTGGCGCCCGTGCTGGACCAGCCGGAACTGCATTGGCGGGTCGACAGCCTGCTGGCCGAGCTGGGCTTCGAGCAGGGGACGGCGCACGTGCCCGTGCATGCGCTGTCCGGCGGCCAGCACACGCGGCTGCTGCTGGGGCGCGCGCTGCTGCAGGAGCCCAACGTGCTGCTGCTCGACGAACCGAGCAATCATCTGGATTTGCCCTCGCTGCTGTGGCTGGAGCAATTTTTGCTGCGCTGGCGCGGCGCCTTCATCCTCGTCTCGCACGACCAGCGCCTGCTCGACAACGTGGCCACGCGCAGCTGGATACTGCGCGATGCGCGCCTCTACGATTTCGAGCTGCCGTGCGGCCCCGCGCTGGCGGCGCTGGCCGAAATGGACGTGGCCGCGGCCGCCAGGCATGCGGCCGAACAGAAGGAAATCGACCGACTGGCCGTCAGCAGCACCCGTTTGGCGCTGTGGGGCCGCACTTACGACAATGAAGACCTGGCGCGCAAGGCCAAGACCATGCAGCGGCGCATCGATAAATTAAAGGAGGCGCAATCGTTCGTCAGCGACGGCGCGCCGTGGTGCTTGCGCTTGCGCGGCAAGGCGCTGGCGGCCGACCAGCTGCTGGCGCTCGATGGCTTGGACGTGCGCGCCGTGCCGGCCTCGCCGCTGCTGTTCCAGGTCGGCCAGCTGTGGCTGAAACCGGGCGAGCGGGTCGCCTTGCTGGGCGCGAATGGCAGCGGCAAGTCGTCGCTGCTGCGCCTGTGCTGGCAAGCGATACAGGCGCAGCAGGAGCGCGGCGACCTGCGCTACCACCGCGCCGCCCATATCGGCTATTACGACCAGTCGCTCAAGCAACTGGCCGACGAGGCCGATTTGTGCGACGCGCTGTATCCGTTTGCCGTGCAGAACGAGGCCGCGCGCAGCCAGGTGGCGCGCAAGCAGGCGCTGATTGCCGCCGGTTTCCCGTATGCGCGCCATGGCCAGACGGTGGCGACCCTGAGCGGCGGCGAGCGGGCGCGGCTGCTGTTCCTGGGCCTGTCCCTGGCCAGCTATCATTTATTGTTGCTCGATGAACCCAGCAACCACCTGGACATGCAGGGCAAGGCGGAACTGGGGCAAGCCTTGCGCGGCTTTGAAGGGGGCTGTCTGCTGGTGTCGCACGACCGCGACCTGATCGAGATGGCCTGCAACCGTTTTTGGGTGGTGGCCGATGGCGGGCTGGAAGAGTGGCCGGACGCCGCCAGCGCGTATGCGCGGTTGAGCGCGGAAGATGGACAGGCGCCGGTAGCCGCGACGCACGTGGAGCTCGTGTCGCCTGTTTCAGCGCAAGCGGATGTCGATGTGCAATTGGAGCGCCTGTGCGAACTGGAGCAGTTGCTGGCGGAAGACCTGGCCAGGAAACCGCGCCACCAGAAGCCGGCCAGCCAGCAGGCGTGGCAGGCGGAACTGGAACGCTTGAATCAGGCGCTGGGGATAACGTCGTAGTTATCCCCAAGTGAAAAAATGGCGGACCATCTGGTCCGCCATTTTTTTAATTCCCCGTCGCCACGGGCCGCGCCGGATCGGCGCACCATTCGCTCCACGAACCCGGATATAGGGCCGCACCAGGCAAGCCGGCTACTTCCATGGCCAGCAGGTTGTGGCACGCCGTCACGCCGGAGCCGCACTGCAGGATGGCCGCTTGCGACGTAGCGATCAGGGCGCTGAAGTCCTGTTTCAATGCCTCGGCGCTCTTGAAGCGCCCGTCCGCCTGCAGGTTATCCTTGAAGAAACGGTTCTTCGCGCCGGGGATATGGCCGCCGACAGGGTCGATGGTTTCATTTTCGCCCCGATAACGGTCGGGGGCGCGCGCGTCGATGACGGTCAGCGCCTGCGTGTCGAGGTTGGCGACGACGTCCTGCACGCTGACCGTGCGTGTCAGGCTGGCTTTTTCCGTGATGTTGCCGACAGGGCGCGGTGCTACCGGCGTGACCAGCGGCAAACCTTGCGCCTGCCAGGCGGCCAGGCCGCCGTCGAGCACGGCCACGTTCGGGTGGCCCACCCAGCGCAGCAGCCACCACAGACGGGCGGCGAACATGCCGCCCTGGCCGTCGTAGGCGACCACTTGCGTGTCGTCATCGATGCCCCAGCCGCGCAGGGTGGCCAGCAGCGCATTGCGCTCGGGCAGCGGATGGCGTCCTGTAAAGTCCGCGCCGCGCGCCGTCTTGGGGCCGGACAGGGCCGTGTCGATATCGGCGAACTGCGCGTTCTGGAGGTGGCCGGCGGCAAACGCATCGCTGCCCGCTGCCGGATTGAGCAAGTCGTGGCGGCAATCGAGGATCACCCAGTTGCTGTCGTTCAGATGGCTGGCCAGTTCGCTGGCCTGGATCAAGGTCGTGTACATCGAAAACGCTCCTTTACACTTCGCTGGCGATGGGATCCGTGCGCGCGATGGCGGCGCCACGGGCCGTGTTGCGGGTATTGTAATAGGTTGCCGCGATGCCCGAGGCGAGAATGATGCCGATGCCGGTCCAGCCGTGCCAGTCGAACAGGTCGCCAAAGATCACCACGCCCCAGAAGCTGGAAAAGACGATGCCTGTGTATTGCAGGTTGGCCACTACCAGGGTCTTGCCCAAGCGATAGGCGCGCGTCATGGCCATCTGCGCCATGGTGGCGCACAGGCCGATGGCGGCCAGCAAGCCGATGCCGTAGCCGCTCGTATGCGCATGCCAGACGACGGGACCGCCGCCGGCGCTGGCCACGTGGCCGATCACGCCGGCGAGGAAATTGACGACCGAGAAATAAAATACGACCCGGTATTCAGGTTCGCCCAGCAAGCCCAGCTTGCGCACCTGCAAGTAGGCGAGGGCCGACAGCATGCCGGAAATCAAGGCCGTGATGGCGCCGGCCGCCTGGTCCGTTTCGAACACGGGCTGCAGCAGCAGGGTCACGCCGACAAAGCTCATGGCAATGGCCGCCACCAGCGGCCACTCGACCTGTTTCATGCCTTTCCACCAGCCGCCGGCCAGCAGGATCACGGCGATCCAGATGGGCGCCATGTAGTTGAGCGTCATGGCCGTGGCCAGCGGCAGGATGGCGATGGCGTAAAACCACAGCCACAGGGCGATCACGCCCACCACGCCGCGCCACAGATGTTGGCCCGGCATCGTGGTTTTAAAACTGCCGCCTTGGTACAGAATCGTGCAGCTCATGACGATCATGCCGATGATGCCGCGGTACATGACGATTTCGGACGTCGAATACATATCCGACGCCAATTTGACGCACACGCCCATGATGGCGAACATAAAGCTGGCAAACAGCATCCAAAGTGACTGCATGAGTAAATCCTGACGATGAAAATGAAAAAGGGCCGCGCAGTGCGGCCCTTGAGGGAATTACAGTTCGATATTGCTGCGGTACCACTCGTGGAAGTGCTGCATGCCGTCTTCCATCGGCGACTGGTAAGGGCCCACTTCGCTCACGCCGCGCGCCATCAGGGCCTTGCGGCCGGCATCCATGCGCTGGGCGATTTCATCGTCCTCGACGCAGGTTTCCATGTAGGCAGCCCGTTCCGCTTCGACGAAGTCGCGCTCGAACAGCACGATTTCTTCCGGATAATAGAACTCCACCACGTTGCGCGTCTTTTGCGGGCCATCGGGCCACAGGGTCGAGACGACGAGCACATGCGGATACCATTCCACCATGATGTTCGGATACAGGGTCAGCCAGATGGCGCCATACGGCGGCGCTTCGCCGCCACGGAATTGCAGCACCTGCTCTTGCCATTTCTTGTAGGCGGGCGAACCGGCTTGTTGCAAGCCGCGGTGCACGCCCACCGTCTGCACGCTGTAATCCTTGCCGAATTCCCAGCGCAGGTCGTCGCAGCTGACGAAGCTGCCCAGGCCCGGGTGGAACGGTTCGACGTGATAATCCTCGAGGTAGACTTCGATGAAAGTCTTCCAGTTGTAGTCGCACTCGTGGATTTCCACGTGGTCGAACATGTAGCCGGAAAAATCGAGGTCTTTCGAGACGGACAAATCTTTCAATTTTTCCATCACGTTGTAGCCATTCTGTTCGAACAGCAAGCCATTCCAGCTTTGCAGCGGCGTTTTCGACAGGTTCAGGCACGGCGTCTCGGGGAAATGCGGCGCGCCGATCAATTCACCCTTGAGGTCATAAGTCCAGCGGTGCAGCGGGCACACGATATGGTTCGCGTTGCCACGGCCGTTGTACATCAGCGCCTGCCGGTGGCGGCACACGTTGGACAG
Organism: Janthinobacterium lividum; assembly: GCF_011601275.1. GTDB lineage: Bacteria > Pseudomonadota > Gammaproteobacteria > Burkholderiales > Burkholderiaceae_D > Janthinobacterium > Janthinobacterium lividum_E. The sequence continues at coordinate 137,657 of NZ_JAAOLY010000009.1, forward strand.
CACTTCGATGCCGTTGGCATTGCGCACGAGCATGCGCCCTTCGTTCTCAGACGCCAGGGTCGCAAAATCGCCGGTTTCCGGCACCATCAGCGCATGCCCGACGTAGCGCGGGCCGGCTTGGAACAATTGCTGCATTTCACGCTGCAACAGCGTTTCGTCAAAATAGACGTGGACCGGAAGTTGCGCGTTTGAGCGCGCCAGCTTGGCGTGAGTAGCCAGATCGGACATCCCAACCCCCCATAAATGTACAACGGTCAGCAGTGCCCCAAGCCCTTGCCTGGACAACCGCTACAGAGAGAAAGAATCCGCAAAGACCTGAATTCAAATTTGTTGAAACGGTATTTCGGACAGAACCGGCGATTATAGCGCGGATCCGGCCTCGACATTGCCAAAACCCCCAGCAATTGGCGCACTTTAATGAGAAACGTTGTCATTTACCGCGCTATTTCCGCCAGATGGGGGCGATTGGACTAAAATTCACTGACAAACGGACAATGTCATTGACTTTGAGCGCACCGATTGCGCTTTAGTTTTCACTTAATAGTGTGGTTTGTTCTAAAATAACGCTTCTATGCTGGCCGGGAGTCCCCGGCGTCTCCCTACAAGCCCCTCGTGCCACGAAGAGATCTGAGTCTATGTCGAAGAAATTAACTGCCGCTGCCGCAGCGCCGGCCTCGTTTGAAGAGGCGATGGCGGAACTGGCGCAGCTGGTAACGCAAATGGAAGCGGGCCAGTTGCCGCTGGAAGCATCGGTCGCGGCGTACCAGCGCGGCTCGGAACTGGTCAAGTATTGCGCTACCCAGCTCGACAGTGTCGAAGCGCAGGTGAAAGTATTGGAAGGCGACATGTTGAAACCGTTCGTGGATGCCGGCGAGGCCGCACTATGATGGCCAGCATACCGCAAGACGGCGTCACCTTCGGCGACTGGATGCAAAGCACCCAGTCGGGCGTGGAAAGCCGGCTCGACCAGTTCCTGCCGGCGGCGGACGTGGTGCCGCACAAGCTGCACGCGGCCATGCGCTATGCGCTGTTGGGCGGCGGCAAGCGCGTGCGTCCGCTGCTCGTGATGGCGGCGGGCGAATTGTTTGATGCCGATCAAGATACCCTCGCGCGCGCCGCTTGTGCTCTGGAAATGATTCACGTGTATTCGCTCGTGCACGACGACATGCCATGCATGGATGACGATGCCTTACGCCGTGGCAAGCCCACCGTGCACATCGCCTACGATGAAGCGACGGCCCTGCTGGTCGGCGACGCGCTGCAATCGCAAGCGTTCATGCTGCTGGCCGACGGCGCGGCCATTCCTCCGACGCGGCAAATGGCCATGCTCAGGCTGCTGGCGCACGCGTCCGGATCAAGCGGCATGTGCGGCGGCCAGGCGATCGACCTCGACAGCGTCGGCCTGGCCTTGACCTTGCCGCAGCTCGAACAGATGCATCAACTGAAAACGGGCGCCTTGCTGCGCGCGGCCGTGCTCCTCGGCGCGCTGGCGGGCAAGGACCTGGCGCCGGACGAAATGACGGCGCTGAACGCCTACGCGCGCGCCGTCGGGCTGGCGTTTCAGGTGGTCGACGACGTGCTCGACGCCACGGCCGATTCGGCCACCCTGGGCAAGACGGCGGGCAAGGATGCGGCCGCCAACAAGCCCACTTACGTATCGATACTGGGGCTGGAACCATCGAAAGCCCTGGCAGAACAATTGCGGTGCGACGCCCATGCGGCGCTGGCGCCATTCGGGGACAAGGCACGCCGTCTGCGCGAGCTGGCGGACCTGGTCGTGCAGCGGAAGGCATAAATGAAACTGTTAGAAACCATCAATGAACCAGCGCAAGTGCGCAAGCTGGCCCGCTCGCAACTGGTGCCGCTGGCGCAGGAATTGCGCAGCTTCCTGCTCGATTCCGTGTCCAAGACGGGCGGCCATCTGTCGTCCAACCTGGGCACGGTCGAGCTGACCGTCGCGCTGCACTATGTGTTCAACACGCCGCACGACCGCATCGTGTGGGACGTGGGCCACCAGACCTATTCGCACAAGATCCTCACGGGCCGCCGCGATCGCATGCACACGCTGCGCCAGAAGGACGGCATTTCCGGCTTCCCGAAACGCGACGAGAGCGAGTACGACACCTTCGGCACGGCGCACTCGTCGACGTCGATTTCGGCCGCCTTGGGCATGGCGCAGGCCGCCAAGATCAAGGGCGACCCGCTGCACGCGATCGCCGTGATCGGCGACGGTTCGATGACGGCCGGCATGGCTTTCGAGGCCATGAACAATGCGGGCGTGCAGGAAGACGTCAACCTGCTGGTGATCCTGAACGATAACGACATGTCGATCTCGCCACCGGTGGGCGCGCTGAACCGTCACCTGGCGCGGCTGATGTCGGGCCAGTTCTATGCGGCGGCGAAAAATGTCGGCAAGTCCGTCTTGCCCGGCCCCGTGCTGGAACTGGCGAAGCGCTTTGAAGAGCACGCCAAAGGCATGGTCGTGCCCGCCACCATGTTCGAGGAATTCGGTTTCAACTACATCGGCCCCATCGACGGTCACGACCTCGATTCGCTGATACCGACCTTGCAAAACATCAAGCAGCTGAAGGGCCCGCAATTCCTGCACGTGGTCACCAAAAAGGGCCAGGGTTACAAGCTGGCCGAGGCGGAACCGATTTTGTACCACGGCACGCCGAAGTTCAATCCGGCCGAAGGTATCAAGCCGGCCACGGCGCCGGGCAAGATGACGTACACGGAAGTGTTCGGCAACTGGCTGTGCGACATGGCCGCGCACGACAAGCGCCTGGTGGGCATCACGCCGGCCATGCGCGAAGGCTCGGGCATGGTCAAGTTCGAACAGCAATTCCCCAACCGTTATTTCGACGTGGGCATTGCCGAGCAGCACTCCGTGACCTTCGGCGCGGGCCTGGCCTGCGAAGGCTTGAAACCTGTCGTGGCCATCTATTCGACCTTCCTGCAGCGCGCCTACGACCAGCTGATCCACGACGTGGCCTTGCAAAACCTGGACGTGACGTTTGCGCTGGACCGCGCCGGCCTCGTGGGCGCCGATGGCGCCACGCACGCGGGCAACTACGACATGGCATTCCTGCGCTGCATCCCGAACATGGTCGTCATGGCCGCGTCCGATGAAAACGAATGCCGGCAAATGCTCACCACTGGTTACCATTATCCTGGCCCGGCCGCCATCCGCTATCCGCGTGGTGCCGGCGCAGGTGCGGCCATCGTGCCGGAACTGACCAGCATCGAGATCGGCAAGGGCGAGATCAAGCGCCACGGCAAGCGCATCGCCATCCTGGCCTTCGGTTCGATGGTGGCGCCGAGTGTCGCGGCAGGCGACAAGCTCGATGCGACGGTGGCCAACATGCGTTTCGTCAAGCCGCTCGATGTGGCGCTGGTGAAACAGCTTGCTGCGGAGCACGATTACCTGGTGACGGTGGAAGAGGGCTGCATCATGGGCGGTGCCGGATCGGCCGTGGCCGAAGCGCTGGCGGCAGAGGGAATCGTCAAGCCGATTCTGATGCTGGGCTTGCCCGACACCTTCATCGACCATGGCGACCCCGTGCAGTTGCTGAAAAGCGTGGGTCTCGATGCCGCCGGCATCGCCGCGTCGATCGAGCAGCGTTTTGGCGGCACCCAGCCGCGTCTGGCTGTCGTCAGCTAAGTTTGTCTGTAGACAGGAAAGCGGCGCTGCGGTGCCGCTTTTTTTTCGTCTGCAGGGATTTTACGCTGCACCGCAACATTTTTCGTCGGGGAATGCTACGATGACGCTTTGATACTCGTTTCAAAGTCCAACTTGCATTTCAGGAAACTTCACCGCCGTACGCGCGCAATGGCCGGCCGCTGGCTGACGGGCATGCACGCCTATACCGATACCCTGGCGCAGCGCCGTCCCTTGTGGATGGTCAGCCTGGCCATCGACGAAACGAATCTGTCCGAGGGACTGCGGGCCGCCTGCGCCTCGAGCGCCATGCTGCTGCTGGGCCTGCTGTTCGACCACCCCGATTTTTCCTGGGCCGCCATCGGCGCTTTCTGGACCTGCCTGGCCGACGCGGCCGGCACGCGGCGCATGCGTTTCGTCTCGATGCTGGGCTTCGGCTTGCTGTCCACCGTGGCAGGCGGCTTGACGGCGCTGGCGGCCGGCCATGGCGTGGCCGCTGCCGCCGTCGCCGTGCTGGTGTTTTCCTGGGCTGGCGCGCTGGCGCGCATCTGGGGCGCGGCCACCGCGCAAGTGGCCATTTTGGCGGCCACGGCCTGCGTGGTGATGGTCACGCATCCCTTGGAATCGATGACGCAGACGGCGCCTTTCCTGGGCCTGTACATGTTCGGCTGCCTGTTTGCCACCGTGCTCAGTTTTACGGTCTGGCGCATCCACCCGTTCAGCCCTGCCAGGCGCGCCATCCGCGCCGCGTATTCGCGCCTGGCCGGCATTGCGCGCGACAATGCGCGTTTTTTGCAACACGATGGGATGCCGGCCGATGTTGCCGCGCATGGCGCCAGCTACCGTTCGCAGGCGCGCGCCGCGCTGGAAGCGGCGCGCGTGGCGCTGGCGGCCGTGCCGCCCGCCCGCGCGGGGCGCAGCGCCCTGTATGACAACCTGCTGCTGGCGCTCAGCGACGCCGAGCGCATCTTCGCTTACCTGATCGCCGTCACGCATACGTGCGAGCGCGAGCAACAGCGCCTGCGCCAGGACCCGCGCGCGCGGCGCAGCCTGGAAGTGATGGCCGTGCTGCTGCGCCGCCTGGGGCAAGCCGTGCAGCGCCAGCCGGAAACGCCGCCGCTGGCATTGCAGCGCCGCCTGGCCGCCTGCGGACGGCGCCTGGAAGCGGCGCTGGGCGCCTTGCTGCCCTTGCGATTGAACGTGGACTTCATGGAACTGGGCTTGCCGCGCGCGACGCAGCTGCCGTGGCGCGAGGCGGCTTTCCTGGCGCTGGGGCAGGCGTGGCAAACGGCGAAGGTCAATGCCACGCCGCAGTCGCTGAGCTGGCGCCACGCGGCGCGCGTGTCGCTGGCGACGACGGCCGGCTTCCTGCTGGTCGAGGCCTTGCATATTCCCTTCGGCTACTGGGCCACCATGGCGACATTATTGATACTGCAGCCATCCGTGTCGACCACCTGGCCGCGCGGCATCGAGCGCGTCGCGGGCAGCGTGCTGGGCGCCGTGCTGGCCGTGCTGATCGGCTTGGCCGTCCATACCCCGCTGGCGATCTCGCTGGTGGTGTTTCCCCTGATCGTCGCCACCATGGCCTTGCGCCGTGTCAGCTACAGCCTGCACGTGCTGTTCATGACGCCCGCCTTCGTACTGGTGGCCGACTATGCTGCGCCGGCCAGCGAGATGGTGTATGCGGTAAGCCGTCTGGGCAACAATGTGCTGGGCTGCGTGCTGGCTCTGCTGGCCACGTTTTTCCTGTGGCCCGACCGCGAGGCGGACGACCTCGATCAGCGCCTGGCGAAAGCCGTGTCGGCCAACCTGAAATACCTGCTGGCCGTGCTGGCGGCGGGTGGACGGTGGGATAGCGCCATTGCGCGCCTGCGCCGCGAGGCGGGGCTGGCCAGCAATAATGCGGAACAAGTGCTGCAACGCCTGCGCATCGAGCGCCGCCTGGACCGCAGCAGCGGCGTGGGCCTGGCGGCCCTGCGCACCTTGCCGCTGCTGCGCCGCGTGGCAGGCAGCACGGCGCGCATCAGTTTGAGCCCGCAGGCCGAGCCGGCGCCGCCCGCATTGCAGCGGTGGATTGCCGCCGTCAGCGGGGAAATCGATGCGTTGCTGCGCGGTGAAGCCGATACCGCTGCGCCCGGTCCTTGCGCGGCAGAAGGCTTGACGGCCCTGCAAGCCGATGCGGTGGCCCAGGTGCAGCTGCTGCGCGGCTTGCTGCGCGAACATGTGCAGGCGATGGATAACGCGGTGACGTCCTCGCGTTGAAGCGTAGCCGCTCGGCCGGCTGCGCCCGCAACCGGCCTTTTCCTGCTTGCGGCGCCAATATTGTATAGACGTTTGGCGCCTGCCAATCTCTCCAAATTCCACATTTCATGGGCTTCCCCGATATATTTTCCAAACTGGAAATTTATCGAAAGGAAATGTTGACTCTAAAATAATCGCGCTCTATATTCGTTTTTGTAGGATGTAAATTCTACAAGGTAATAAGCATGCAAGCGCAAGTGGCATTCTTTTTCCACGTCAATCGAAGGGTGGGAAATGTTTTAAAAGATCGTACTTTTCCTGTAACGACGTCAAGGTGGCTTCATGATGCAAAAGAAAATTAAAACCATCGCCATGTATGGCTTGATCCTGGCCGCCGGCCTGGGCAGCGGTTATGGCCTGTCCTTGTTGCCCGGCTTGCTCAAGTCGAATTACACCGAGGGTAATTACGCCGCGTATTTCCCGAATGCCCAGGCGAAAGTGGTGCTGTACGGCACGGACTGGTGCGGCTATTGCGCCAAGACGCGTGCCTACTTCAAGGAAAACAAGATCGAATTCGTCGATCTCGATATCGAAAAATCCCCGGAAGCGAAAAAAGCCCATGAGGCACTGGGCGGCGGCGGCGTGCCCGTGGTGTTGATCGGCAACCGCAAGATCCAGGGTTTCAATGCGGACGCGCTGGAAGCGGCGCTGAAGAAAATCTGACGTTCCCACTTGTTAACTTGAAAGGCTGACCATGTTCAAAAAAATTGCTGTTTTTCTGTTTGCCGCAGGCGCTGCGCTGTCCTTCAGCGTCCATGCAGGTGGGCCTGACTGCACCTTTGTGTGCGAACGCAATCTGCTCGATTGCGTGGAATTCGGCCAGCCGGCCTGCATGGAAAATTATCAGGCTTGTCAGAAAGAGTGCCTGCGGCCGCCCCGTAATTGACGCGCGGAGGCAATGCCAGCTTATGGATGGTGCGTAAGGGACGGCGCGCCGTGGATGTCAGTGATCGTCTGTCAATTCAACAGGAGTGCTTATGTTCAAAAAACTGGGTTTCTTTTTGTTTGCCATGGGCGTCAGCGCCTCGTATGCCATGGCCAGCAATACCGCCGACATTTCGGAATGCCAATCCGAGTGCTATATGGCGCTCGATGCCTGCGTCATGGAGTTCAGTGTCCCCTCATGCGTGCGCGCGAATAAAGCCTGTCTTCAGGCCTGCGGCTAAGTAACAGCCTGCCAGCTGGATAAAGCACGGCGATGCTGTTTGACAGGCATCGCCGTTTTTATGTCATCCGCGCGTGCGGTCATGCCGCCACAGCACGTCGCTGCCGCCGGCAAAGCGGTTGAGCACGCGCGACAGCACGAACAGCAGGTCCGACAGGCGGTTCACGTACTGGCGTGGATGTTCGTGGATGGTTTCCGCATTGGCCAGCGCGACGATGCTGCGCTCGGCGCGGCGGCAGACGGTGCGGCACACGTGGGCCAGCGAGGCGCCGCGCGAACCGGCCGGCAGGATGAATTCACTCAGCGCCGGCAAGTCCGCATTGTATTTCGCCAGCAGCTCATCGAGGCGCAGCACGTGCTCTTCCTTGATCAGCTGGTAGCCGGGGATGCAGATTTCTCCGCCCAGGTCGAACAGGTCGTGCTGGATGGCCACCAGCTCGTCGCGCAAGGCGTCGGGCATGGCTTCGCACAGCAGCAAGCCGATATTGGAATTGAGTTCGTCCACGTCGCCCATGGCGTGGATGCGGGCGCTGTCCTTGCTGGTGCGGCTGCCGTCGCCCAGGCCGGTGCTGCCATTGTCGCCCGTGCGCGTGGCGATTTTCGAAAGTCGGTTGCCCATGATGCTGATCCTGTAAAGAAGAATGGGGGCAGCATACGACACTGCGCGCCGCCTGGCCCCGGATTTGCGGGCAAATCGGACAAAAAATGCGGTGCGCGCCACTTTTGTGCTTACAATCGTTGCACGCCCATGCCAATTTCCCCCCCCATCTTATGCTCAATACCGCTCCTGAACCCGGATTGACCGCCGCGCGCCAGCAAGCCGTCGTCGCGGCCCTGCTGGCCGTGCTGCCAGCACGTTGCGTGCTGTCCGACGCGGAAGACACGCGCCCGTACGAATGCGATGGCCTGGCCGCCTACCGCCAGCTGCCGATGGTGGTCACCTTGCCGGACACGGAAGAACAGGTCATCGCCATCCTCGGCGTCTGCCGCGAACTTGGCGTGCCGATCGTGCCGCGCGGCGCCGGCACGGGCTTGTCGGGCGGCGCCTTGCCGATCGCCGACGGCGTGGTGTTGTCGACGGCGCGTTTGAACCGCATCGTGCGCCTCGATGCGTACGCGCGCACGGCCGTGGTGCAGCCGGGCGTGCGCAATCTGGCCATTTCCGAAGCGGCCGCGCAATATGCCTTGTATTACGCGCCCGACCCGTCTTCGCAGATCGCCTGCAGCATCGGCGGCAACGTGGCGGAAAACTCGGGCGGCGTGCATTGCCTCAAATACGGGCTGACCGTGCACAATGTGCTGCGCGTGCGCGTCGTCACCATCGATGGCGACGTGCTGGAGCTGGGCGGCGAATGCCTCGATTCTCCGGGCCTGGACCTGCTGGCCGTCTTCATCGGTTCCGAAGGCATGCTGGGCATTGTCACGGAAGTGACCGTAAAACTGATACCGAAACCGGCCACGGCGCGTGTCATCATGGCCTCGTTCGGCGACGTCGTCACGGGCGGCAATGCCGTGGCCAACGTGATCGCCGCCGGCATCATCCCGGCTGGCCTGGAAATGATGGACCAGACGTCGTCGCGCATGGTCGAACCGTTCGTCAAGGCCGGCTACGACATCGACGCGGCCGCCATTTTGCTGTGCGAGGCCGATGGCACGCACGAGGAAGTGGAAGAGGAAATCGCCCGCATGACGGCCGTGCTGGAAGGGGCGGGCGCCAGTGCGATTGCCGTCTCGCAGTCGGAAGCGGAGCGCATGAAATTCTGGTCCGGCCGCAAGAACGCCTTTCCCGCCGCCGGGCGCATCTCGCCCGATTACTACTGCATGGACGGCACCATCCCGCGAAAAAAACTGGCGGAAGTGCTGACGGGTATCGCCGCCATGGAAACGACGCATGGCTTGCGCTGCGCGAACGTGTTCCACGCGGGCGACGGCAATCTGCATCCCTTGATCCTGTTCGACGCCAACATGCCCGGCGAATTCGAGCGCGCCGAAGCGTTTGGCGCCGACATCCTGGCCCTGTGCGTGGCCGTGGGCGGCACCATCACGGGCGAACATGGCGTGGGCATGGAAAAGATCAATTCCATGTGCGTGCAATTTACGCGCGCCGAACTCGATGCCTTCTTTGCCGTCAAGCGCGCCTTCGATCCCCACACCTTGCTGAACCCGGACAAGGCGATTCCCACCTTGAACCGCTGCGCCGAATTCGGCAAGATGCATGTGACGGCGGGGCGTTTGCCGTTCGCCAACCTGCCCCGTTTTTAATTTTCCGGAGACCCCTTTGCAAGCGATAGCGGAACAATTCAGGCAGCAGATCCTGGCGGCCAGCGCGGCGGGCAGCCCCTTGCGCCTGCGCGGCGGCGGCACGAAGGACTGGTATGGCCAGCAACTGACAGGCGAGGTGCTCGACACGCGCGCCTATGCGGGCATCATCGACTATGAACCGACGGAGCTGGTGATCACGGCCCGCTGCGGCACGCCGCTGGCGGAAATCGAGGCGGCGCTGGCCGCGCGCAACCAGATGCTGGCGTTTGAGCCGCCCCATTTCGGCGCTGGCGCCACGGTAGGCGGCGTCGTCGCCAGTGCGCTGTCCGGCCCGCGCCGCGCCAGCGCGGGGGCCTTGCGTGATTTCGTGCTGGGCGCCGTGCTGATGGAGGGCCATGGCGAACGCCTGGCCTTCGGCGGGCAAGTGATGAAGAACGTGGCCGGCTACGATGTCTCGCGCCTGCTGGCGGGCTCCTTGGGCACCCTGGGCCTGATCCTGGAAGTGTCGCTGAAGGTGCTGCCCTTGCCGCTGCGCGAATCGACGTTTCGCGTGGCCTGCGCGGAAATCGCCGCCTTGCGCATGCTCAATGAATGGGCGGGCAAGCCGCTGCCGATATCGGCCAGCTGCTGGCACGATGGCGTGTTGACGGTGCGCCTGTCCGGCGCCGAGGCGGCTGTCTCGGCGGCCCTGCAATCATTGAAAGGCGAAGTGCTGGCTGCAGAAGAAGCATCCGCCTTCTGGCTGTCCGTGCGCGAGCAAACGCACGCATTCTTTGCGGGCGCAGGCAGCCTGTGGCGCTTGTCGCTGCCGCCGCACGCCAGCGCCATGATTTTAAAAGGGCGCCAGCTGATCGAATGGGGCGGGGCGCAGCGCTGGCTCAAACTCGACGGTGACGCCGATGCGGCCGGCGCGCACCACATCCGCCAGGCCGTGGCGGCCGCCGGCGGCCATGCCACCCTGTTCCGCGGCGGCGACAAGGCCGTGGGCGTGTTCCACCCGCTGGCGCCGGCCGTGGCTACCATCCATCAGCGCCTGCGGCAGGCTTTCGATCCGGCCGGCGTCTTCAACCCGCACAGAATGTATTGAGCGCGCATGCAAACCAATCTCGCCGATTTCATCAAGAATACGCCGGCAGGCGACGAAGCCGAAGCCATCCTGCGCGCCTGCGTGCATTGCGGCTTTTGCACAGCCACCTGTCCCACCTACCAGTTGCTGGGCGACGAACTCGATGGCCCGCGCGGACGCATCTACCTGATCAAGCAAGTGCTCGAAGGCGCGCCCGTCACGGCCAAGACGCAGACGCACCTGGACCGCTGCCTGACCTGCCGCAACTGCGAATCGACCTGTCCGTCCGGCGTGCAGTACGGGCGCCTGGTCGACATCGGCCGCAATGTCGTCGAACAGCGCGTGCAGCGCCCCTTGCGAGAACGCGCGCTGCGCTTCGCCTTGAAGGAAGCCTTGCCGCGCCGCTGGCTGTTTACGCCCGTGTACAAGGCGGGACAGGCGCTGCGCCCGCTGCTCTCAAAAAGCTTGCAGGACAAATTGCGCCCGGGCGCCGCCGCCGGTGCATGGCCCGCGCGCCAGCATGCGCGCAGCATGTTGCTGCTCGACGGCTGCGTGCAGCCGGCCATGTCGCCGAACATCAACGCGGCCACGGCGCGCGTGTTTGACGCGCTGGGCGTGCAATTGATCGTCGCCCCGAAGGCCGGCTGCTGCGGCGCGCTGCGCCATCACCTGAATGACCAGGACGCGGCGCTGGACGACATGCGCCGCAATATCGACGCCTGGTGGCCGTATATCGATAGTGCGGAAGCCATCGTCATGACGGCGTCCGGCTGCGGCGCCACGGTGAAGGAATATGGCCATTTGCTGGCGCACGATGCGCAGTATGCGGAGAAGGCGCGGCGCATCGCGGCGCTGACGCGCGATCTGTCCGAGATCATGCCGGCGTTTGAAGCGGAATTGGCGGCGCTGCTGAAAGGGCGCATCGGAAAACGGGTGGCGTATCACCCGCCGTGCACCCTGCAGCATGGCCAGCAGGTGCGCGGCAAGGTGGAGCAGGTGCTGCGCGCCGTCGGCGTCGACGTGCGCCTGTGCGCGGACAGCCATTTGTGCTGCGGTTCGGCGGGCACGTATTCGATCCTGCAGCCGGCACTGTCGCAGCAGCTGCGCGACAACAAGGTGGCGAACCTGGAAGCGTGCGAGCCGGAGATGATCGTGTCGGCCAATATCGGCTGCCTGAGCCACCTGCAGTCGGGCACGGAGACGCCCGTGCGGCACTGGATAGAGCTGATCGACTCCGCCTTGGCGCCTAAATAGGCACTTCGCTGTACTGCGCGACGCGCCATTGGGGGGCCGGCACGAAGTTGGCGGCCCACTCCAGGACGGCATCGGCCGGCATGGGGCGGGCGATGCCGTAGCCTTGCGCCAGATCGCAGCCCAGCTGGATCAATCGCGCGCCATGTTCGACGCTTTCCACGCCTTCGGCGATCACCGTCAGGCTGAAGGAGCGGGCCAGGCCGATGACGGCGCGCACCAGGTGCAGGTCGTCGCGGTCGTTGAGCATATTGCGCACGAAGCTCTGGTCGATCTTGACGATGTTGGCCGGCAGGCGTTTCAGGTATGACATCGACGAGTAGCCTGTGCCGAAATCGTCGAGGGCGAAAGTGATGCCCAGTGCCTGGCAGGCGCGGATGATGCGGCGCACGTCTTCGATGTCGTGCAGGGCCGACGATTCGAGGATTTCCAGTTCCAGCATGCTGGCGCGCACGCCGGGAAATTCGCCGAGGATGGTTTCCAGGCGCGAGACGAAATCCGGCTGCTGGAAGTGGCGTGCCGCGATATTCACGCTGACCACCCAGTGCTTGCCGCCAGCCACCCAGCGCTGCATTTGCCACAGGGCCTGGCGCAGCACCCATTCGCCGATATCGATGATCAAGTCCGTCTGCTCCACCAGCGGCAGGAATTGTGCGGGCGCCAGCACGCCGCGGCGCGGATGCTGCCAGCGCAGCAGCGCTTCCATGCCCACCACCGTGCCGGCGCGCATGTTGACCTTGGGCTGGTAGTACAGCCGCAGTTCGCCGTTGATCAGGGCGTGGCGCACTTCCGTGCGCTGGTTGTGGTGGGTGCGCACTTCTTCGTCGAGATTGGTGTCGAAGAAGTGATACTGGTTGCGCCCCGTCAGCTTGGCCTGGTAGACGGCGTGGTCGGCGTGGCGCAGCAGGCTTTCCGTATTCAGGTCCTTGCCCGCGTAGACGGCGATGCCGGCGCTGGCCGTCATGTGCAGCGCCTGCTGGTCGCACTGGTAGGGACGTCCCAGCTCGGCCATCAGCTGCATGACGTTCTGTTCGATGCTGGCGATGCTGGCCTGGCCGCACAGCAGCAGGACGAATTCGTCGCCGCCCAGGCGCGCCGCGTAATGGACCTGGCCCGTAAAGCCGTGCAGGCGGCCGGCCACCTGCTTGAGGATTTCATCGCCCGCCTCGGCGCCGTAGCGGTCGTTGATGGCCTGGAAGTGGTCGAGGTCGAACAGACAGACGGCCAGCAGGCGCTGGCGTTCGCGCGCGAGGAACAGTTCCTGTTCGAAGCGGGCGGCCAGCGCGGCACGGTTGGGCAGGCCCGTCAGCACATCATTGTAGTTTTGCCACGACAGCTTTTGCAGCGCCTGCTGCATGTGCACGGTTTCGTTCAGCTGTTCGCCCAGCTGGCGCTGGCTGGTTTTCAGCGAGGTCAGCAGTGCTTCGATATCGCCGGCCATGCCATTGAACGACTGCGACACGGCTTGCGCTTCGGGCGTGGCGCCGGCCACCAGGCGCACGGCGAAGTTGCCGTCGCGGAAGCGGTCGGTCGCCTGTACGAAGCGCGCCAGCAGCTTGCGGTGCGTGGCCAGGATCAAGCCCAGCAGAACGAAGACGAGTACGATATTGACGGTGCTGAGGACGGCTTGTTCGCGCACCCTGAGCCACACCTGCGCCAGGGGCCGGCCGGGCGTATAGTGCAGGTCGAGGATGCCGTCGCCGCCGTCCGGCAGCGCTACCGTCAGGCGGCTGCGGATGGCCGTGATGCCGGCCAGGCGCGCAAACCACGCCGGTACCGTGGCCAGCGTGTCGGCCAGCTTGCTGTCGGCCAGTACTTCGACATGCCCGCCAGCCGTGTCCCAGCGTGCGGAAACGAGGCTGCGGTTCAGCGGCAGGGCGCTGCGCAGCACTTGCCGCACGCTGTCGTGCATCGCGTGACTGTCCGCGTGCACGGCCAGCGGCAGCACGCTATTGGCGAGGAACAGGTCGAGTTGCCGTGCATCGCTCTGGTAGCGCGCATTGGCCAGCGCCGTTTCCGTACCGAGCAGGGCGTGATAGCGAACGGCGGAAACGGCGAGTATCAGGAAGAAAATAGGAAGAAAGAGGCGGGAATAAATTCCCATCCGCATCCATGAAGATAATATTTTCCCAAAGACTGGCATCGTTTTTTGATCGATATCTGCGAATAATTATGCAAACATTATCACCGAAATTTGCTATTGGAAACACAATATTGATATCAAGCATGAAATAAGTGCGGATTGATTGATTTCAGCAATTATTGTTTTTAATCAAACCGTCGAATCGCTATTCCTGTAGCAATTGCCGAATGTCGTCCGCCAGGCTGGCCGGTTTGCTGGCCGTGGCGTAGCGGCGAAATACGCGGCCATCCTTGCGCACCAAAAACTTGGTGAAATTCCATTTGATCGACTGCGTGCCCAATATGCCGGGCGCCGCCTGTTTTAATTGCGCAAACAGGGGATGGGTCTGCGGGCCATTCACGTCGACCTTGGCAAACAGGGGAAAGGTGACGCCGAAGTTTTTCTCGCAAAAAGCGCCGATTTCCGCATTCGATCCCGGTTCCTGCTGGCGGAATTGATTGCAGGGAAAGCCCAGCACGACCAGGCCCTGCTCATGGAATTCGCGGTACAGCGCTTCGAGCCCCTGGTATTGCGGCGTGAAGCCGCAGGCGCTGGCCGTGTTGACGATCAGCAGTACCTTGCCTTTGTATTGCGCCAGGTCGACCGGCGTGCCGTCCAGTGCCTGGGCCTGGAAATCGTGGATGCTGGTCATGTCAGAGGAGTCCCAGTTTGGTGGCGCCCGTTTGCGGGGCGGGTACCGGCGCCGTTGCGCCCTTGAGCTTGATCGTCAGGCGCAGGTCGTTGACGGAGTCCGCATTGCGCAGCGCGTCTTCATAGCTGATGGCGCCCGCTTCGTGCAGGTCGAACAGGGCCTGGTCGAAAGTCTGCATGCCGTGTTCGCGCGATTTTTTCATCAATTCCTTGATCTCGTGCACCTGGCCCTTGAAGATCAGGTCGCTCATCAGCGGCGAATTGAGCAGGATTTCCAGCGCCGCCTTGCGTCCGCCGCCTTCCTTGTTGGGAATCAAGCGCTGCGAAATCATGCCCTTCAAATTCAGTGACAGGTCCATCAGCAGCTGTTGGCGCCGTTCTTCGGGGAAGAAATTGATGATGCGGTCCAGCGCCTGGTTGGCGTTGTTCGCGTGCAAGGTCGCCAGGCACAGATGGCCCGTCTCGGCGAATGCGATGGCGTGGTCCATCGTGTCGCGGTCGCGGATCTCTCCGATCTGGATCACGTCGGGCGCCTGGCGCAGGGTGTTTTTCAGGGCGGTGGCCCAGTCGTCCGTATCGACGCCCACTTCGCGCTGGGTGACGATGCAGTTGCCGTGCGGATGGATGAATTCCACGGGATCTTCGATGGTGATGATGTGGCCATGGCTGTGCGCGTTGCGGTGGCCCACCATGGCGGCCAGGGTGGTCGACTTGCCGCAGCCCGTGGCGCCCACCATGATGACGAGGCCCCGCTTGCTCATCACGATGTCTTGCAGGATGGCCGGTAAACCGAGCCCATCGAGGGTGGGGATGGCGGTATTGATCAAGCGCAAGACCATGCCTGCCTGGCCCATCTGTACGAAGGCGGACACGCGGAAGCGCCCGAGTCCGTCCGGACTGATGGCGAAATTGGCTTCGCGGCTGGACGCGAACTCGGCCGCCTGGCGTTCGTTCATGACGGCGCGCACGTAGCCGGCCGCCTGCTGCGCGGCTAGCGCGCCGCCCGCCAGCGGCGTCAGTTTGCCGTCGAGCTTGATGGCGGCAGGAAAGCCGGCCGTGATGAACAGGTCCGAGCCGCCCCGTGCGCGCATCTGCGCCAGCAGCGCATGCATGGCGCCATAGTGTTCGTGCGTAGTGTCCATGGGCTTAGCCGGGGAAGTTTTCAGGGGCCTTGGCGGCCGAGCGGGCCGTTTCCGCCGAGATCGTGCCGCGCCGCACCAGGTCGGACAGGCACTGGTCCAGGGTTTGCATGCCCACGTTGCTGCCCGTCTGGATGGCCGAATACATTTGCGCCACTTTCGCTTCGCGGATCAGGTTGCGCACGGCCGGCGTGGCCAGCATGATTTCATGCGCGGCCACGCGGCCCGCGCCATCCCTGGTTTTCAGCAGGTTTTGCGAAATGACGGCTTGCAAGGATTCGGACAGCATGGCGCGCACCATTTCCTTTTCCTCGGCGGGGAAGACGTCGATGATGCGGTCGATCGATTTCGCCGCCGACGAGGTATGCAGGGTGCCGAACACGAGGTGGCCCGTTTCGGCCGCCGTCAGCGCCAGGCGGATGGTTTCCAGGTCGCGCAATTCGCCCACTAAAATCACGTCCGGGTCTTCGCGCAGGGCCGAGCGCAGCGCGTTGCTGAACGAATGCGTGTGCGAACCGACTTCACGCTGGTTGATCAGGCATTTTTTCGGTTCATGCACGAATTCGATCGGGTCCTCGATGGTGAGAATATGGTGGTTCAGGCGTTCGTTGACGTGGTTCACCATGGCCGCCAGGGTGGTCGACTTGCCGGAACCGGTCGGCCCCGTCACCAGCACGAGGCCCCGTGGACGCATGGCCAGTTCGCCGAAGATGCGCGGGGCATTCAGGTCTTCCAGTGTCAGCACTTTCGAGGGAATCGTGCGCAGCACGGCCGAGGCGCCCCTTTCCTGGTTGTAGGCGTTGACGCGGAAGCGGGCCAGTCCGGGAATCTCGAACGAGAAATCGCATTCCAGCGCTTCTTCATAGGCCTTGCGCTGGCTGTCGTTCATGATGTCGTAGATCATGCTGTGCACTTCCTTGTGCTCGAGCGGGGGCACGTTCAGGCGGCGCACGTCGCCGTTGACCCGTATCATCGGCGGCAGGCCGGAAGACAGGTGCAAGTCGGAAGCCTTGTTGCTGACGGAGAAAGCGAGTAGTTCGGAGATGTCCATTTATAATCCCTGTGCCTGCATTGATGGGCTGCCTGACGCGGCCGTGCCCCGTATCCACTAGAAAATGATTATGTCCACAATCGAACTGAACTTGCAAGCCGTGCGCGACGCAATCGCGCAAGCGGCGCTGGAGGCGCAACGCCCGCCCGAAGACGTGACCTTGTTGGCCGTCTCGAAGACCTTCGGCGCGGACGCCGTGCTGGACGCCATGCGCGCGGGCCAGGCGGCGTTTGGCGAAAATTATCTGCAGGAAGCGCTCGACAAGATCGCCTTGGTGAAGGCGGCCGCGCCGCAGCACGCTCCGGCATGGCATTTCATCGGCCCCATCCAGAGCAACAAGACGCGCTCCATCGCCGAACACTTCGACTGGGTGCACACGGTGGAGCGGGAAAAGATCGCCGCGCGCCTGTCCGAGCAGCGCCCGGCCGGCTTGCCGGACTTGAATATCTGCCTGCAAGTCAATATCAGCGGGGAAGCCAGCAAGAGCGGCGTGACGCCGGCCGAATTGCCGGCCCTGGCGCATGCCGTGGCGCAATTGCCCCGTTTGCGCTTGCGCGGCCTGATGGCCATCCCCGAGCCGGAAACGGAGCTCACGCTTCAGCGCGCTGCCTTTGCGCAACTGCGCGCGCTGTACGAACAATTGAAGGCCGAAGGGCTGGCGCTCGACACCTTGTCGATGGGCATGTCGGCCGACTTGCGCGCCGCCGTGCTCGAAGGCGCCACCATCGTGCGCGTGGGCAGCGCC
This sequence comes from Janthinobacterium lividum, assembly GCF_011601275.1. Taxonomy (GTDB): domain Bacteria; phylum Pseudomonadota; class Gammaproteobacteria; order Burkholderiales; family Burkholderiaceae_D; genus Janthinobacterium; species Janthinobacterium lividum_E. The sequence continues at coordinate 155,071 of NZ_JAAOLY010000009.1, forward strand.
ATTTTCGGTTCCCGCAACTATTCCTGATGAAGAGAGAACAAGCATGACGACAGAATTGAATATCGCCTTTGTAGGCGGCGGCAACATGGCCGCGGCCCTGATCGCCGGCCTGGCGGGTAAATTGACCCTGGGCGGCAACATCCACGTGATCGATCCCCATGCGCCCGCGCTGGAAAAACTGCAGGCGCAATTCGGCGTCACGACGGCGACTGCCGCCGGTGACGCATTGCGCGGCGTGGACGTGATCGTGCTGGCCGTGAAACCGCAAAGCATGCGCGAAGTGGCGGCGCAATTGCTGCCCTTCCTCGACGGGGAGCGGACGCCATTGATCCTGTCGATCGCGGCCGGCATCCGTGCCGCTGACCTGTCGCGCTGGCTCGGCGACTATCCCGCCATCGTGCGCTGCATGCCGAACACGCCAGCTTTGATCGGCATGGGCATCACTGGCATGGTGGCCAGCAGCGGCGTCAGCGAAGAACAAAAGAAGACGGCGGACGCGATCCTGCGCGCCGTCGGCCAGACGGTCTGGCTCGACGACGAAGTCAAGATCGATCCCGTGACGGCCGTGTCCGGCAGCGGCCCCGCTTACGTGTTTTACTTTATCGAAGCGATGCAGCAGGCGGCCGCCGAACTGGGTCTCACGCCCGAGCAGGGCACGCAGCTGGCGATTGCCACCTTTACGGGCGCGGCGCAACTGGCGGCCAATTCCAGCGAACCGGTGTCCTTGCTGCGCGAGCGCGTCACGTCGAAAGGCGGCACGACGTACGCGGCCCTGAGCAGCATGGAAGAGAGCGGCGTCAAGGCGGCCATCGTCAGGGGCATCAAGGCTGCCGCCGAGCGGGGGCGCGAGATGGGGGAAGAGCTGTCTAAGTAATCAGATGACCTTGACGGCGCGGCCTATGTATAAAATCGGCCCCGTCGGCCGGCCCGTGGGCGAGCCTGTCTGCGGTTCCAGCGTGATTTCAAACAGTTGATCGGGCTGCAGCGGCGGCAGCTTATCCAGGGTCAACTTGAGGCTTTGCCCCGGCTTGACGAGGCCCAGCGAGACAGGGGCGCCCCAGTCCTTGCCCTTGGTCCAGAATTGCAGGGCTTTTTGCTGCGGCACGCTAGTCGGCCCCAGCGGGATCAGGCTCAGGTCGCGGTTCTTGCCGCCGCGTCCGCCGGCCTGCACGATCCAGCCCGGCGATTTATCCTGCGGCGCCACCAAGACGACCAGATAGCCGGGCCCTGCTGGCGCTTGTAGCTGCACCGTCACCAGCACGGCCAGCGCGGCCGTGGCCGCCAGGCCGCTACCGGCCAGCACTCTCCAGAAAGCCAGGCTGTTCCACCACGCTTGCCAGCCGCCCGCTTGCCGCACGGCTTTCGGCGTAAACAGGCTGGCGCTGATGCGCGACCACAGCTGGGCCGAGGGCGTTTCGGGCGGCGCCAGCGTGGTCAAGGGCAGCAGACGCCGTTCCCAGGCATCGACGGCGTCGCGCAACGCTGGCTCGCGCGGCAAACGCTGTTCCACTGCCGCGCGTTCGGCCAGTTCCAAGGTGCCCAGCACGTATTCGCCGGCCAGCCTTTGCAAGTCTTCGTCGCTGTCGATCATCCCATGCACTCCCGCAGGGCGGCCAGGCCCCGCTTGACCCAGGCTTTGACGGTTCCCAGCGGCGCTTGCAGGCGCTGCGCGATTTCGCTGTGGGAACAGCCATCGACATAGGCGTACAGGATGCTATTGCGTTTGCCTTCATCCAGGTGACCGAGGCAATCATGCAGCTTGCCCATGTCCGCCTGGTCGGCATAGGCCTCGCCCGTATCATGGCCTTGGCGTTCGTGCAGCAGGGTTTCCACGGTATCCTCGTCGGCTGACAGTTCATGGGCGCGGGCACGCGCCACGTCCAGCGCCTGGTGCCGCACCACTACATAGATCCAGCCCTTGCCGCTGCCGCGCGTGGCGTCGAAACTGCCGGCGCGGCGCCAGATGTTCAGGAAGGCGTCGTGCAGCACGTCTTCGGCCAGGGCCCGCTGGCGCACGATGCGCAGGGCCACGCCCAGCAGGTAGCGGCTTTCCTGCTGGTACAGGCCGTGCAATGCCTGCTGCTCGCCCCTGGCGCAGGCGCGCAGGGCGGCATCGTAATCGTAAGGGGCGGCGTGGGCTGGCAAGGTCGGCGCAATCGTCAGGAGTAAACGGTTAGCAAGTTTTCAATGCCGAGTATAGGCCAGAAACCAGCTTGCCAACCGTCAACGCCAGTTATTTATATGGCTTTCCAGAAGATGTAATCGGCCTGGTAGGGCACCCATTGTTTGGCGCCGATGGAATCCATGCCGCAGGGGCTGCTTGGCGCTACGCCACCGCTGGTGGCCACGCGCTGGATGTAGCTGACACCCTGCATGGCGCCGCTGCCCGTGGCCGGGTTGGCTTTCACCAGTTGATACGGGATGTTGCCCGTGCCGGCCGGCGCCACTGCTACTTGCGTCGCCGTTACTTTCGAGCCATCCAGGTTGGCCCAGGTGGCAGGAGGACCGACGTAGGTGCCCACTTGCATGCCGCTGCGGTCGTTCAGGGCCGCATCCGGTCCCACGAAGACCCATTCATGGCCCGTCATGTCTTTTTTCGCCTTGCACTCGTAGGCGATCTTGCCCACGCCCACCGTTTGCATGGCCACCTGGTGGCCATCTGGCACTTTCACGGCGTTCGGCAATTGTTCCTGCGAATAGCGCGCGCTCATGGGGGCGCAGGCGGCCAACAGCAGGGCGGCGCACAGCACGGTGAGGGAAGGGGCGGTATGGCGTGGGGCGATGATGGCATGCATGGCAAGCTCCTGGTAGTTGGCTCAACCGGCTGGTTGATACCATTACTACGCAGGGATTTGCCATTTGGATGCAGCCAGGAAAAAAATAATTTATTCCGGCGTTTCTTTCTTGCTGAAGCGCTGCGCCAGCGCCAGCACGACGGGCATGGCGGTGGTGGCGTGCTTGAGCAGCGCGCCGCTGGCCCGCAGCAGCGGCAGGAAACGGCGCGGCCGCACGAGCAGCAGGCCCAGCACGGCGCCGCCCACCATCAGGGGAATTTTAAAGCGCGTGGCCAGGGTGTGGCGCAGGTTGCCACCCGTCAAAGGTTCCAGCAATTGCCGCGTCTGCGCGCCCAGGGCCAGGCGCTGCAGCGCGCATTCGGCCAGCAGCGCGTCGCGCCGCTGCGCCAGGCTGGTGGCCGTGTGCACATGCGACAGTTTGGTAGGGTGCGTGGTCATGGCCGCTCCGATCCCCGGCGGGCCAGCAGTTGCAGCTCGTCCAGGTCTTTGTTCAGTTCGGAAAGTGTGAAGGACAGCAGTTTCGGCTTGCTGCGAAAACTGGCGCGCACGCCCAGCAGGGTGGCGATGGCGGCGACGATGAAGACGGCGGCCGTGATGGCGATGGCGGCGATGCGGTGCGTGTCCCAGAACAGCACGATGACGAGGAACACGATCAATACCAGGCCGACAAACAGGCACAGCAGTGCCAGCATGGCCAGGGCCAGGTACGACAGGAAGCGCAGCGACTCTTCTTCCATTTCCACGGCCGCCAGGGCCAGACGGGTCTGGACGATGGCGGCGAGAGTCGCTGCGACTTGGGCGACATGGTGCACGATAGCCATATGCTGCCTTTCGCGTCAGGAGACGGCTTATGCCGTCGGTACTAACTAGCGGCGTGACGAGGAAAGCAACAGGCCGAACAGTACGCCCACGACGGCGCCCGCGCCCACGGCTTTCCACGGATTGTCCTGCACGTACTCGTCGGTGGCCTTGGCCGCCTTCTTGGTCCGTTCGAGCAAGTCTTCTTCCAGCTTGATCAAGTCTTTCTTGGCCGTTTCCAGCGTGGCGATGAACTTGTCCTTGACGGCTTTGACATTCTCGCCCGTCTGATCCTTGGCGCCGTCGAGCCAGCCTTCCGCTTCATTGATGACGGTTTTCAGGTCGCCCACCAGTTTGTCGCGCGCCTTGTCGGCGTCGGCGAGGATGCTGTCGCTGCTGGATTTTCCGGTATGTATCGAGCTCATGTATTACCTCTTGGAAGTGAAACTGCACAGTGAAATACCAGTGTAGGCAACTGCGGCCAGGCTTGTCTTGCGCCGCCTCAAGGGCTACCGCGGCGCAAGGATGATTGCTTAACGGAAAGCAAAGTCCAGAACCACGCCCGCAAACACCGCTGCTCCTAGCCAGTTATTATGCCGGAATGCCGCAAAACACGGCATACGCTCGCGTGCGCGGATCAGGGTGTAGTGGTAAACGGCGCAGCCGGCCGCAACTACCAGGCCCGCGACGAACCAATAACGCAAGCCCAGGTACCAGCCGCAGGCCAGCCACAGCAGCAGGAAAACGGCGTAGCAGAACATGACGATGGCCACGTCGTAGCGGCCAAAGGTGATGGCCGACGTCTTGATGCCGATTTTTAAATCGTCGTCGCGGTCGACCATCGCGTATTCCGTATCGTAGGCCACGGCCCAGAAGACATTGCCCAGCAACAGCAGCCAGGCGACGACGGGCACGGAATCCGTGATGGCGGCAAAGCCCATGGGGATGCCGAAGCCGAAGGCGATACCGAGATACGCTTGCGGGATGGCAAAGAAGCGCTTGAAGTAGGGATAGGTGCCGGCGATGATGACGGCGGCCACGGACAGTTGCTTGGTCAGCGCATTCAAGGGCAGGATCAGGCAAAAGGCCAGCACGGTCAGCACGCCGGCCACGGCCAGCGCTTCCTTGCCGCTGATGCGTCCGCTGGTGATGGGGCGCTCGGCCGTGCGCTTGACGAATTTGTCGATATCCTGGTCGGCGTAGTCGTTGATGGCGCAGCCGGCCGAGCGCATCAGGAAAGTTCCGAGAGTAAAGATGAGCAGCAGTCGCCAGTCCGGCACGCCCTGCTGCGCCAGCCACAGCGCGCACAGGGTAGGCCACAGCAGCAATACGGTACCGATAGGCTTGTCCAGCCGTATCAGGCGGAAATACAGCGCCAGCTTGTTCATGGAAGACTCGATCTTGTTGAAGAGAAAGGTCGATTATCGCAAATAGTATGTAAATGTACTATTCGTCGTCTTCGCACAAGGGGGTGATGCCAGGCAAGTTACAGCTGGCGATGGCCGCGCACAAGGCGTCGATGGCCGCCTTGCGCGTAAAACTCTTGCGCCACAGCATGACCACCCGGCGCGATGGCACGGGTTCCGCGAAAGGCCGGTATTCAAGCATGCCGTCGGTGGCGTGCATATTGGCGACGGAGGCGCGCGGCAAGACGGTCAGGCCGATGCCGCTGGCCACCATGTGGCGGATGGTTTCCAGTGAAGAACCTTCGAACGTGCGCTGCATGCCGTTGCCGGGCGAGGAAAAACGCGCCATTTCGGGGCATACTTCCAGCACTTGGTCGCGGAAACAGTGGCCATTGCCCAGCAGCAGCATGGTTTCCGATTTCAAATCCTGCGCGGCGATTTTGTCGCGCGCCGTCCACGGATGCTGGCGCGGCATGGCGACGACGAACGGTTCGTCGTACAGTTCCTGCATGGCCATGCCATGGTCGGGCAGGGGCAGGGCCATGATGGCCACGTCCAGTTCGCCCTGGCGCAGCAATTCGAGCAGGCGAACCGTGAAGTTTTCCTGCAAGATCAAGGGCATCTGCGGCACCTGGTCTATCATGGCCTTGACCAGGGGCGGCAGCAGGTAGGGGCCGATCGTATAGATCACGCCCAGGCGCAGGGGGCCGGCCAGCGGGTCCTTGTTTTGCTTGGCGAGTTCCTTGATGGCGGCAGTCTGTTCCAGCACGCGCTCGGCTTGCGCAATGATCTGCGCGCCCAGGGGCGTGACGGAGATTTCCGCGCCGCCCCGTTCGAACAGGACCACGCCCAATTCGTCTTCGAGTTTCTTGATGGCCACTGACAGGGTGGGCTGGGCAACGAAACAAGCTTCGGCGGCATGGCCGAAGTGCTTCGCTCGCGCGACTGCAACGATATATTTCAGTTCAGTCAGTGTCATAGGTTGATTGAAACACAGGAAGTACTTACTTGCAATGAATGAAAGGTGGCGCAAACGTGAAACTGTGGCGCCGATGGCGTATTGTAGCGGATCGCCCCCTATAATGCGGGACCGGGCGGCCGAGGGAGAGGGCGATGGAACTGCGGATGCAGGCGCTGGAAGCGGCGATCAATTACTGGCGAGCCAGGCAACCGGCGCGCGGCAATGAATATGCGCTGTCGCCGCCCGTCAGCCGCCTGGCTCGCGTGTATGCACTGATGATTTATTACCGGCAAGATCGCATCGCCGAAGAGGGCCTGGAACCGGCCGTCCTGGCCTTGATCGATGCCTGGCGCCGGGATGCGGGCGGCATCCAAGGCGATAGCCACGCCTGAGCGTGACCATAATTAACCCAACAAGAGATATCCATGCCTGACTTTGAAAACAAACTGTGCGGCCGTGACGAACTGCGCGCCCGCGCGCAAGCGCTGCCGAAACCGGTGGTGGTGACGAACGGCGTGTTCGACATTTTGCACCGCGGCCACGTGACGTATCTGGCGCAGGCGCGCGCGCTGGGCGCTTCGCTGATCGTTGCCGTGAATACTGATGCTTCAGTGAAACGCCTGGGCAAGGGCGACGACCGTCCCCTGAACAACTGCGAAGACCGCATGGCCGTGCTGGCCGCGCTGGAAGCGGTCAGCCTGGTGGTGCCGTTCTCGGAAGACAGCGCGCTGGAAGTGGTGCAGGACATTCAACCGGAAATCTATGCCAAGGGCGGCGACTACGACATGGCGGCCATTCCGGAAGGCAAGGCCGTGCTCGCGTATGGCGGCCAGGCCGTGGCCATCGATTTCGAGCATGACCGCTCGACCACCAAGCTGTTGACGAAAGTGCGGACGCAGCAGGGCTGAGGAATCTCGTCAATGTTTCCATACAGATAAAAAGACGTTACTATGAGAACTGCCAGGGCTGCGACTTCGTTTCGACAGCCCCAGCACGTTACACCGTCTGATATGCATTGCTTGTCATAGAAAATAAATGGATCATAAAACTTCTGGGGATTGGCCACTGCCCTCCGGCGCCTGGTACGTCGATGACGAGGGCGCATGGAGCATGCAGCGCAGCGCGGACGGCCAGAACGTCTCGCCCTTGGTGAGCCACGCCGATATTGGCAAGCTGATGCTGGCGCGGCGCCTGCCCGCGGCCGCCGACGCGCCCGTGCGGCAGTTTCCGCCCGAATTTGCGTTCGACCCCGCCTCGGGCGCGGCCTTGCAAGTGCCGCCCGATACTTCTATTACCCCGCCGTGGGTGCCGCCCTACGGCGCACACCCCGTCAGCGACGTGCCGCCGGCCGGCCCGTCCGGCTTGCGCCAGGCCAGCGTACCCTTGAAACTGGCCGATCAGCGCGCCCGCGAAGAGCATGCGCAAGCCGATGCCTCGCTGCCCATGCCGCCGCCCGGCGAATACGAATTCTTTTCCGCCCAGTTCGGCACCAGCGCGCCCGCGCTGCTGGCGCTCGACCCGCGCAAGGCCGTCTTGCACGCCTGGCTGCCCGCCTCGAAACGGTGGCTGGCGCTGGACCCCGACTATGGCAGCCTGCTGGCCGAATCGGACCTGGCCCACGGTGCCTGGCGCGCCGAGCTGGTGCCGGAGTTCAATAGCGTGCTGGTCTTGCCGACCAGCCATGGCCTGGCCTGTATCCGTCCCGACGTGCCATCGCTGACCTACGTGGTCGAGCACGTGGGCGGCGCGCCGTGCGTGGCCAGCCCCGTCTGGTTCCAGAACCGGCTGTGGGCGCCGCTGCGCGACGAGGATGGCCGCATCCGCTTCGTCAACCTTGACGCCGCGCAAAAGCCGGGCAGCGACGTGCTGCTCGACGGCGTGGTTGAGCTGGGCACCGTCAGCGCGCCCGTTGCCTACAACCGCATGGCCGTGTGGCCCTGCGCCAACGGCCAGCTGCGCTTGCAGCTGCAGCCGGACGGCAACGTGGCCGCGTCGTTTACGCCCTGGTCCGAAGGGCTGGTGCCGCATTTCGAATTCGGCAGCCCCTACGTGTCGCGCGACGGCGGCCTGTGGCAGTTGTGCTTCGAGCGTAGCCGCGGCACCTATGTCTATGTGAAACTGGGCGCGCAGTCCGAACGGGCCGACGCGCTGGCGCCGCGCCTGTGTTCGGGCAGCTTCAATTACCGCTTTGCCACCAAGCTGAAAACGGCGCCGTGGGAAGAGCCGGAACACGGCGACGACGGCGGCAAGAACCAGGCCGTCATGCCGCTGCTGGAGTCAAGCGTGGGCAACAGTGTCTTCGGCGTGAAGTTCGCCACCCGCGCCGGCCTGTCGAGCGTGCTGCGTTCGAACGAGCGCCTGGCGGCCCAGCTGGTGCAAGACGACGAGTTGCGCGAAACCGTGTTTCACACGTTCGCCGTCAGCGAGCCGTGGCGTGTGCGCCTGTTTGTCCATGAAGGCGTGCTGTGGGCGTATCACCCGCTGCTGTCGCGCATCGATGGCTGGGCCTTGCAGGCATGAAAGCGCGCGTCCTGATCGCGGCCTGCGCCGTTTTTTTCGCCACCGCCAGCGTGCAGGCGGCCGGCATCCAGCAAGCGTTTCTCGTGCAAAACTCGGGCTGGATGGAGCCGTTTTACACGGATGAACAGTCGCAACTGAAAGCCCTCGTGGGCGCCGTGGCGCAGGCTGCCACCAGCCCGTCCGATAAAGTCTACACCCTGGCTTTCAGCCAGAGCAGCGGCAGCAATGTGTCGCCCGCACTGATCGGGCAAGGGCAGGGCGGCGCCGGCGTGGCGGGCCAATTGGCGAACTTGGGTCTGGCGCGCAAGAGCGCCGGCGGCGCGCTGGCCGATACGGATTTCCAGGAAGCCGTCACGAAGACCATCACGGGCCCGTTCCAGTCCGCTTCCGGCATCGTATGGATTTTTACGAATAACAAGAACAGCCCGAACAACGACAGCCAGACGGCCGAGCGCAACCGCGACTTTTACCGCTTGCTGCATCTGGAACCGTCGATCACCAAGACGGTGGTGTTTCCGCTGCGTATGCCCGTGCAGGGCAAGCTCTACAGCGCCAAGGGATTGATGGTGTATGCGCTTGCGTATGGACAGCCCGCGTCCGAGGCGTTGACCCGCATCCTGGCCGAAGGGCGGCTGTCGCAAGTGCTGACGCGCCCGCCCGCGCGCTTGAAACCGGTGGACCAGGATGCCGTGCGCATCGTGCCCCAGTCCGTCAAGAACAGTGCCAATGTGCACGCCAGCCTGGGCCGTGATGGGCGCACCATCGTGCTCGACGTCGATGCGGCGAACCTGGTGCCGCAAGTGGTGCTGCAGGCGTCCCTGCAAAACATGTTTTTCCCGTACGTGATCGACACGGCCAGGGTGCACGCCAGCCTGGCCGGCCAGAACGCGCCCCTGCACGTTGCGCCGGATCAAATCCGCCAGCTGCAGCCGGGCGCCAGCCAGTCCGTGCAAGTGCAGTTCGCGTTGCCGATGGCGCAGATTCCGTCGCCGTGGTCGGCGCAGGCGATTGCCGCCATGGGCAAGCAGGTGATGTTGCCCATGCAGGCGCAAGTGGGCCTGTCGGAACAGCGGCTGGCGCTGGCGTCCAGCTTCGGCAATGATTTGCAGGAACTGTTCCCCGGCGACCCGATCTCAAGCATGTTTACGCCGCCCGACAGCGTGCGCGCGTCGCAGGCGACGATACCGTTGCTGGTGCGCATACAGTATCCGCTGCTGCCTGTGCTGGTGATACTTGGCGGCGTGCTGGCGCTCGTGCTGGGTTTGCTGGCGCTGGGCTTGGTCGGCACGCGCGCCACGCGCTACAAGGTGATGGCCGACGGCGTGCAGCGGCAAGTGCTGTTGAAACCATTCAAGAGCGTGCAGATCCGCGACGATGACGGCCGCGACATTGGCGAACTCAAGCGGGGCCTGGGCAAGCCGGCCGTCGTGCGCGTGGCCGAGGGCCATACCCTGAGCCTGGCCTGAACACAGATTCCTTTTTAATTAGTCAAATCCACCAGAGGCATACCATGGCGCAAGACACTCAAAAAGACAACGCAGGTTTTACCTTGCCAGCCCCGGCGTCCGCGCCGCCCGCCGCCGATACACCGGCTGCCGGCGCTGCGGCCACCACGGCCACGACCGAACCTGCGCCCGCGCTCGATCCCGCCAGCACGACCGACACCTCGTCGCGCGACACCCTGATCGGCGGCGTCGTGCTGTTGCTGCTGTTCATCGCCTTTTTCTTTGCCAAGAATGCCTATGCGAATGGCCTGGTCGCCAAGCGCGTGCCGCCGAACAAGGCCAATGCCTCGGGCTGGTGGCTGTTCATCTTCCTGGCCAGCCTGGCGACTGGCGTCGTGCTGGCCGCCGTGAACGCGCATAAATTCCTCGCGCCACTGTTCATGGGGCCGCTGGTGCTGGTGGGCCTGGTTGCCCTGTTGCTGACATTTACTTCCAGCCGCCGCTAAGCACGCCGTAACACGTTTTATCCAAGGAATCACCATGGCAGAGAACCTGAACCAAACCATCACCGGCGGCGCCAGCGAGCGCAAGCAGGACAAGATCATCGAACTGCGCCCGACCCTGTTCATCGGTATCGGAGGCACGGGCATGCAGGTGCTGATGCGCGTGCGCCGGCGCGTCCTCAACACCCTGTGGGGCGGCGCGGGCAACCGCACGCGCATCGAGGGGCTGGCCGACTTTCCCATCGCGCAATTCATCCATTTCGACCTCGACAATGGCGCCGTGATCGAAAGCGGCGAGTCGCAGGCGAAGGACTTGCAGTTCGACCAGGTGAAGTTCACGGACGATGACAAGGTGGTTGAATCGTTCGACATGGACAAGTACAGCCGCGATGAAGACTCGCTGGAAAAATATCCGCACATCAAGGAATGGCTGCCCCTGACGCCGCAGCGCATCCGCGAATTGCGTTTCGACATGAGCAGCGGCGCCGGCCAGATCCGCGCCGTGTCGCGCCTGTATTTTTTCGATAAATACGCGAAGATCCGCGACAAGATCCGCTTGAAGCTGAAAGCCTTGAAGGCGGGCCTGTCGCACGAGCGCCAGCTGGCTGAACTGGGCTTGCGCATGGAAACGAACCGTTTCCGCATCGTCATCGTCGGTTCCGTGGCCGGTGGCACGGGTTCCGGTTCCTTCCTCGACATGGGCTTGCTGGCGCGCTGGCTGGCGCGCAGCGAAGTGGGCGCGGCCGACGTCGAGCTGATGCTGTTCTTGCCGACCGGCTACACCAAGGCCAACAAGGACCGGGTCGAGGCCAACGGCTATGCGGCGCTGATGGAGCTGGAATCGGCGATGATGGGCAACAAGGGCTACGTGGGCCGCTGGGATGCGTATGACCGCCCGGAACTGACGCGCGAGCCGTACAGCGAGGTCTACCTGATCGACTCGGGCAATCTGGCCCAGCAGCACACCAAGGATGTCAGCGATGTCTACCACATGGTGGCCGATTCGCTGTTCGAGGATTTCGCCTCGGCCGACTTCGCGCGCGCCAAGCGCTCGATCGCCGTCAACCAGGCGCAGCACAAGAACTCGCTGTATAACGCGCCCGTGCCGCAAGACCGTTTCGGCGACATGCGCCTGTATTTCTCGAAGCGCTTTTCCTCGTTCGGCATGGCCGTGCTCGACACGCGCCAGGAAGCGGCGCGCGACGAGCGGGCCCACCGCTGGGCCGGCGCCATGCTGCAAGCGTTCTTTGGCGTGGGCGGTACGGATGCGGGCGCCAACCGGGCCACGGATACGCAGCGCGACAATTTCCTCGCCGCCAATATGTTCCTGAAGGGCACGCCGTTCAGCGATTTCCCCGAGTTTTCCGACAAGAGCATCGAACTGAAGCGCTCCAGCGGCGACTTCATCGATTTCCGCGTCGTCGATGAATTGCTGGAAGACCGCCATGGCCATTTGCTGGCCGGCGTGGAAAACAGGGTCAATACGCGCATCAACGATATCCGCACGGGCTTTGACCGCAGCGAATGGCCGGCGCAGGTGCGCGACGCCATGAAGCACCTGGAACGCGACGCCGTGCGCGACCAGGATTCCACGGCCGACACGACGGAAGACCGCATCAGCAAGCGCCGCCGCGAAGTGCTGGAAGACGTCAAGAAAGTCGTGCGCGACCAGCTGTATGGCTACCTGGACAACAAGGAATTCGGCGGCCTGGAATACGTGCTGTCCTTGGTGGAGCAGATCAAGGACCGCATCGAGGCGCCTGGCAGCGGCTTGACGGCGCAGATCGGCAACAATGCCGAGCGCTACCGCGAAATTAAGGAAGCCGTGCGTTCGCGCGAATACGAGCGCCTGTTGAACAACCTGGAACAGACGCGCAGCACCTTCGGTTTCCTCAGCAACGGAGAAAAACAGGCGGGCGTGGTGATGGACCATTTGCGTACGGAAATGGCGAATGCCTTGAAATTCCATCTGCGCGCCAAGGCGGCGGACGAGTCCGTCCTCCTGCTGGGCGAACTGTCGCGCTGGCTGGGCAACCGGATCGGCGTCGATGCCCAAGGCCGCGCGCAGTGGAATGGCCTGGTGGGCGAGCTGCAAACGGGCCGCGAAGGCGTGCTGGCCATGCTGGCGGAACTCAAAACGGCCAATACGATTTTGCAGAAGGACCTGGACAAGGAACACGCGACCCTGATCGTCATTCCCGTCACGGAAAAAGACATTGCGTTGCCATCGGCGGCCACCTTGCGCCAGTGGGCCGATGAAGCGTTCAAGGACATGGGCGGCTCGAAAGCGCTGTTTCCCATGCTGGGCGAACCGGCGCAACGGGGCTTGATTCTGGCCAAAGTCACGCGCATGGCCGAGAACATGATCGCCACGACCAGCCTGGTGGAAGGCGCGACGAGCACGCCCGACCCGTTGTTCGAGGCGCTGGAACAGATGGACGTGTCCGAACGCCTGGACCGTTTCCGCAAGCTGCTGGCCTGCTCCATGCCGTGGATCGACGCCAACATGGCGGGCGACTTCACGGTCGTGTCGGACCAGTTCAAGTGCGTGATCGGCGTGGCCAACGCGGCCGCCTTCAAGGCGAAGTTCGGCGCCGAGCTCGAGTCGTGCGTGCCGACCCAGGTGGGCATCACGGTGAGCCAGCTGGAAATCGTCGAAACGGGCATCCGCGGCCGCGCCGTCTGCTATTGCGAGCTGGCCGGCGTGCCGATGACGGTGCTGCGGGGCCTGGAAGGCTGGCGCACCAGTTACCGCAAGGAAGGCGACAACGACAAGGCGCCGACCCACACGCATATCGATCCGACGCAATTCACGCACCCGATCGCACCGAACACGGACGAGATGAAGCGCCTGGCGGAAGACTTCGGCGAATTCCTGCAAGCGATCATGCTGGGCGTGCTGACGCGGCACACGGGCCGGGTCGTGCCGCCGGGCCAGTACCAGTTTGCCGTCGAACCGGGCGACTTGCGCCGCATCGGCAACGAGCGGGCCATCCGCCAGAACGGCATGCCTGCCTCGTACGAGAAAAATATCGCCCTGCGCATCGAAGAAAAATTGACGGCGCTTGACGCCGTGCAGACGGCCGCCATGGCGGCGCTGGCAAAATACTATGAACGCACCGTGTATGCGCCCAAGCTGGTGGCGCAGGCCGATGGTTCGCAACTGCCGTACGTCGGTTTTGGCAGCGCGATTTCCGCCGAAGTGGGCGCGCGCCTGCGCGAATCGGCGCGCCGCAAGGGCATGGCCAGCGATGAGCTCGACCGCACGGTGCAAGCCTTGCTGGGCCGCCTGAAGGAGTGGGCGAACGTCATCGGCGACTCCGACAGCGATGCCTACGACTGGGAAGTGCGCGAGCCGGAAGCGGACGGCCAGCCGCGCCTGAAATACGCGATCAAGGCAGAAATGCTGGAAGCGGGGCGCCTCGAGCAATTGCTGCGCCCGGCCGGCGCGGCATCTGCCCCGGCGGCAGCCGTGTTCGGCATGGCGCCGCCACCGCTGGGCGGCATGCCGCCGCCGCTGGTGGAATACCAGTATTTCCTGGGCATCAATGGCCAGCAGCAGGGACCGTTTACGGCCCAGCAGATCGTGCAGTACGTGCAGGCCGGCCAGGTGCTACCCGCCAGCACCAAGGTGTGGCGCGCCGGCTTGCCTGCCTGGGCCGACCTGGCCCAGTTCCCCGAACTGGCGCCCTTGTTTCTCAGCGCGCCGCCACCGTTGATGCCGCCGCCTCTGTGAACGCTGGAATGACGTTGGAATGAAGGATTAGTTTTGGATATTTGCAACAAATGCAAGACGGGTCTGTGGACCGTTGTCAGCCATTGCCCGTACTGCGGTCACGTGGTGGCTGGTGCTGCCCAGCCGGCACCGGCCGTGCCGCCGCCGTTGCCTGCGCCAGCGCCGGTGCCTGTATCACCGCCAGTAGCGCCCAAGCCGCCGCCCGTGCCGGTGGCGCCGGCGCCTGCACCTGCACCGAAAGCGCCGCCGAAGCCGGCACCGGTACCGGTACCGCCGCCAGCGCCGCCTAAGCCGGTCCAGCCGAAAGCCGCGCTCAAGCCCGCGCCGACAACTCCACCGGCATCAAGCGAACCGCCATCACCGCCGCGCAAGTGGCTGCGCTGGCTGGGCGGCATCGCCGTGCTGGCCTTGGTGATCGTCTACATGAATGGCAAGCCGGGCGGCAAGAATGAATCGGCCTGCAATGACGCCATCGATAGCGGCTTGAAGCTGGTAGCGAACGGCAGCCTGGACGGTGCCCGACAGAAGCTGGCGACGGCGAAGAATGTGTGTACGGGCAAGTCCAGCGCCAAGGCCGACGATTTGCAGGCGGCGATCGGCAAGGCCGGTGCCGCATCCAGCGGCTGCCAGCGCAGTGTGCGCGCCATCGAGCGGGCTATCGATGGCCATCAATTGCAAAGCGCCGCCAAGGGCATCGCCGCGCTCGACATCGATTGCGCGGGCGCTGCCAGCGTGGATTCCTTGCGCAAGCAACTGGCGCGCCAGCAGGCGGCAGCCGCGTCCGTGCTGGTGGGCGTGCGCCAGGCGCTCGATGGCAAGGATGCGACGGCGGCACAAAATGGCATCGCCAGGCTGGAAGCGATCGACCGCGAAGCGGTGGAATTGCCGCAGTTGAAGGCCGACGTGCAGGCGCTGTCGGCAGCCACGGCGCCCGCGCCCGTTTTAACACCGGCACCAGCCCAGGCGCCCGTGTCGACGCCGGCACAGCAGGAACCGGCGCCCGCGCGCGCGGTCGAACGTTCAGCGGTGACCGAACGCCGTCCACAGGAAACGTCGCCTGTCGATAGCGGCGCGGCCATGCGCAACGAGATGGCGCAATCGTTCCTGCGCGATGCCGAGCGCTCTTTGCTGGAAGGCAAGTTCGATGCGGCCAAGACGTATCTGGAAAGCGCGCGCCGCGTCGATCCGGGCAATGCGCGCATCGACAATCTGTCGCGCCGCATCCGCGAGCGCGAACGGCAAGTGCTGCAGACGGAAACAACGATCAACTAGCTATCTGGGGAGTCACCATGCTGAACCACACCACCATGCGCGCGGCCGCTGCGCTGACCATCGCGGCCATGCTGGCCGGTTGCGCCACGGCGCCGATGAACCCGAATGGCGTGCGCCAGGACGGTTCCTATCCGCAAGATGGCGCCCAGGCGGCCACGGATGAAGACCCGTGCAGCGTGGGCACGTCGGCCGCTGCCGGTGCGGCCGTGGGAGCATTGCTGGGTGCGTTGGCGGGCGGCAAGAATGGCGCGCTGAAGGGGGCGGCCATCGGCGGCGGCCTGGCGGCGGCCGGTTGCCTGGCCATCAATGTCAATTCGCGCCAGACCAAGACGGCGGCGCAGGCGGACCGCGACTACATCCGCACGCGGGGCGCGCTGCCGCGCGAGCCGCAAGTGGTGTCGTACACGCCGCAGCTGAGCGCGTCGACCGTCAAGCGCGGCCAGCCGTTCAAGGTCACAACCGTGGTGGAGCTGGTCAATGGCAGCGCGCAGAGCGTCAACGACGTGCGCGAAGAGCTGGTGGTGCTCGACCCGCAAGGCCAGCCATTCAAGTCCGGCTCGAAAGCCCTGGCCAGCAACAACAAGTCGGGCGGGCGCTTTGAAAACTCGTTCGAGCTGACCTTGCCTGCCGGCGTGTCGCAAGGCGTGTATGGCGTCAAGACGAATCTGTACGTGAACGGCAAGCTGGCCGCCACGCGCGACCTGCGCACGCAGCTGGTGATGCTGGACGACAATAGCGGCGCGGTGCAGCTGGCGCTGCGTTAGTTAAGCGCCACCCTGATATCCGTGCTGGCGCCAGGCCTCGTAGACGACGACGGCGACCGTATTCGACAGATTCAAACTGCGGTTGTCCGGGCGCATCGGCAGGCGGATGCGTTGCTCTGCTGGAAAACCGTCGCGCAAGGCCGGGTCCAGGCCTTTCGTTTCCGAACCGAATACGAATACGTCGCCCGGCAGGAAGGCCACGTCGCCGAACGGGCGCGAGCCGCGCGTCGTCATGGCGAACATGCGGGCCGGGTCGGGCTGGGTGTCGGCCAGGAATGCGTCCCAGTTCTTGTGCACCTTCATGTTGGCGTAATCGTGGTAATCGAGGCCGGCGCGCTTCATCTTGGCATCGTCGAGCGGAAAGCCCAGCGGTTCGACCAGGTGCAGCTGCGCGCCCGTGTTCGCGCACAGGCGGATGACGTTGCCCGTATTGGGCGGGATTTCAGGTTCTACCAAAACAACGTGAAACAAAATGCTCTCCTTTATAAGTGATGCTAGCGTGGCGGCGTGCGCGCCGCCACTAATATGCTGACCCTGGCCGCGCCCGCGCTCTTGCAGGCGGCGGCCAGGGCGTTGACCGTATGGCCGCTGCTCATCACGTCGTCGACGATGCCGATATGGCGCCCTTGCAATAACGGCGTGTGTTCGGGCGCGATGGCGAACGCGTGCGCCAGGTTGGCTTGCCGTTCCTGTGGCGCCACGCCGCTTTGCGCCCGGGTTTCGCGCACCCGCAGCGCCAGGCGGGGCTGTAAAGCTACGTCCATCAGGCGCGCCAGCGGGCGGGCAATTTCCAGCGCCTGGTTAAAGCCCCGCTCGGCCAGCCGGGCCGGGCCCAAGGGCACGGGGCACAGCAACTGCGGCGCCTGCCAATCCGCTTGTTGCTGAATGGCAACGTGCAACAGTTCTGCCAACAAGGGCGCCAGCGCCAGGCGCGCGCCGAATTTCAGCTGCAGCAGCAACTGGTCGACAGGCGCCGCATAGTCAAACGCCGTGATCGTGGCGTCATACGCGGGCCGCTGGCGCAAACAGCGTCCGCACAGTGTTGCCACATCGTCGAGCGGATTGGCGCACTGGCGGCAGCGGTGGCGCAGTTGTCCCAGATACTGCGCGCGGCAGGGCGAACACAGCACTTGCGGGCAGCCCATGCCGCACAGCGCGCACTGGGCTGGCAGCACCGTGGCGCCCAGCCACAGCCGCAGCGCCTGCCACGCGGCATCAAGACGGTGCCGGGTGGTGGTCCGCATCGCGAAGGCGTCGTTCCATGTACACTGCCGACATTATCTCACCTCACCCGATTCAACATGCCAGTTCCCACCAGTCCGCCCAAAATGAGTGCGCCCATCGATGCGGTGCAAGTACGCGATTTCTTTTCCCGTCCGGCGCGCGTCGCGCCATCGGACTTCCTGCGCCGCGAAGTGTCGGCACGCATGCACGAGCGCCTGGAGCTGGTGAAAATCACGCCGCACCGTGTGCTTGACGCCGGCTGCGGTCCGGGCGCGGACCTGGCGCAGTTGCAAAAGGATTATCCCGCCGCGCAGATTATCGGTCTCGATGCAGCGCAAGCGATGATGCAGGCGGCGCGCGCGCCCGCGTCGAAACTGGCCAGCCTGAATCATTTCCTCAGCAAACTCCTGCCGGCCAAGGCTGGCGTGGATTTATTGTGCGGCGACCTCGGCGACTTGCCGCTGGCGCAGGGTAGCATCGACCTCGTGTGGTCCAACCTGGCGCTGCACTGGCATGCCCAGCCCGACCGCGTGTTTGCCGAATGGCGACGCGCGCTGCGCCTCGATGGCTTGCTGATGTTTTCCTGTTTCGGTCCCGACACCTTCCGCGAAGTGCGCGACGCCTTTTCCGAGGCGGACTTGTATCCGCATGCCTTGCCCTTTGTCGACATGCACGACTTTGGCGACATGCTGGTAGAAACGGGCTTTTCCACGCCTGTGCTGGACATGGAGATCATCACGGTGACCTACGATACGGCGGAAAAACTGCTGGCGGACGTGCGCGCCTTTGGCGGCAACCCGCTGACCACGCGCCGGCGCGGCCTGATGGGCAAGGCGGCTTGGCAGCGCATGCTGGCCGCGCTGGAAAAAACGCGCCGCCCCGACGGCAAGCTGAGCCTGAGTTTCGAGGTGATCTATGGCCACGCCTTCCGTCCCGCGCCGCGCGTGACGCGCAACGGAGAAGCCATCATCCGTTTCGACCTGCCGCGCAAACCCAAATAAAAGGGCAAAGAAACCGACACTTGGTCGCCATCCGCGCATGGATGTTGCAACAAGCGTTGCAAAGCGCGCGGCGGCCGGGAGAAGGGCGCGCACAAAGCCGATTATTGCTTGATGGATTCAAGTTTACTTGATTATAATCGTTGATTGTTTGTCAGCTTGCTAAGCCTAAAAAACAAGGGCTGCATACAAAATAAAAAAAACAAAGCAAGACGAATTCGAAGTTACTGCATTAGTATAGTAACCATCTTCCACACGAGGCCATTTCGATGTGGGGAAGAAAAACAGGGTTCCAGCATGGTTGCACGCCGCCGTTTTTGCTGCGGCAGCCAGCATGGAATTCGCTGGTGCTTGACGCACATGGCCGTATTCTGGCCGTGTTGCTTTCATGGAGGAGCGGCAGCGGTCCAGTACGGAGAAGTCCGCAGCCGTTTAAAATATCATTATTTTTGGGTGGTTGGGGAAAACATGACACATGCAAAGCGACTTCAATCGTTGCTGCTCGGGCTGTCTTTGACAGCGTTTGGCATCGGGCGATGGGCCACGGCGGCACCGGCTGCCAGTACCTATCCCGGCACCGGCGGTCCCGTGCCGTTCGAAATGAATCTGCAACCGCCGGCGACACAGATCGCCCATGAAATCTACGATTTGCACACCCTGATGATGATCATCTGCCTGGTGATCTTCGTGGCTGTGTTCGGCGTCATGTTTTATTCCATCTTCAAGCACCGCAAGTCCCTCGGCCACAAACCGGCCACTTTCCACGAAAGCACCACCGTCGAGATCGCCTGGACCGTCGTGCCTTTCCTGATCGTCATCGGCATGGCCCTGCCTGCCACGCGCACCGTCGTCGGCATGAAGGATACCTCGAACGCCGACATCACCATCAAGGCCACAGGCATGCAGTGGAAATGGGGCTATGACTACCTGAAAGGCGAGGGCGAAGGCATTTCCTTCCTCTCCAACCTGGCCACGCCGCGCTCGCAAGTGGGTGCGCCAGGCGCGCCGCCGACGGAAAAACGGGGCGAAAACTACCTGATCGAAGTCGATAACGAAGTTGTCGTGCCGGTCAACAAGAAGATCCGCGTGGTGCTGACGGCCAACGACGTCATCCACGCCTGGTCCGTGCCCGCCTTTGGCGTCAAGCAGGATGCGATTCCCGGATTCGTGCGCGACACCTGGTTCAAGGCTGACCATATCGGCACCTTCCGCGGCAATTGCGCCGAGCTGTGCGGCAAGGAACACGCGTTCATGCCCATCGTCGTCAAGGTCGTGTCAAGCGATGACTACAAGGCCTGGGTTGATGTAAAACAAAAGGAAATGGCGGCATTGGCTGATGATCCAAGCAAGGTGTGGACCATCGACGAATTGAAGGTCAAGGGCGAGAAAGTGTATGCCGCCAACTGCGTGGTCTGCCACCAGGCGACAGGCAAGGGCGTGCCAGGTGCGTTTGCGCCGCTGGACGGCTCGGCCGTGGTGAATGGTCCGAAAGCGGATCAGATCCACGTCTTGCTGAACGGGCAAAAGAGCGGCAAGTATCCCGCTGAAATGCCAGCCTGGAAACAGCTGTCCGACACGGAAATTGCCGCAGTGATCACTTACACGCGCAATTCCTGGTCGAACAAGGCCGCAGAGAACATCGTTCAACCAGCCGAAATCGTGGCTGCACGCAAGTAATTAGGAGCCGCATATGAGTACTAGCACGAGCACCTTGGACCACGCCGGTCACGATCACGACCATGCCCACGATCATCCCACCGGCTACCGCCGCTGGCTGTTTGCCACCAACCACAAGGATATCGGTACCCTGTACCTGTGGTTCTCGTTCATCATGCTGCTGTCGGGCGGCGTGCTGGCCCTGATGATCCGTACGGAACTGTTTCACCCAGGCCTGCAATTTTTCCACCCTGAATTTTTCAACCAGCTGACCACCATGCACGGCCTGGTGATGGTGTTTGGCGCCATCATGCCGGCCTTCGTCGGCTACGCCAACTGGATGATCCCGCTGCAAGTGGGCGCGTCCGACATGGCGTTTGCCCGCATGAACAACTTCTCGTTCTGGCTGCTGCCGCCGGCCGCGCTGCTGCTGGCCACGTCCTTCCTCGTGCCGGGCGGCGCCACGGCTGCCGGCTGGACCCTGTATGCGCCGCTGTCGACGCAGATGGGCCCTGGCATGGACATGGCCATTTTCGCCATGCACCTGATGGGCGCCTCGTCCATCATGGGCTCGATCAACATCATCGTCACCATCCTGAACATGCGCGCACCGGGCATGACCCTGATGAAAATGCCGATGTTCTGCTGGACCTGGCTCATTACCGCCTACCTGCTGATCGCCGTCATGCCCGTGCTGGCCGGCGCCATCACCATGACCCTGACGGACCGCCATTTCGGCACCTCCTTCTTTAATGCGGCAGGCGGCGGCGACCCCGTCATGTACCAGCACATCTTCTGGTTCTTCGGCCACCCCGAGGTGTACATCATGATTCTGCCGGCCTTCGGCATCGTCTCGCAGATCCTGCCCGCGTTTGCCCGCAAGCCTTTGTTCGGCTACGCCTCGATGGTGTACGCCACGGCCTCGATCGCGATCCTGTCCTTCATCGTCTGGGCGCACCACATGTTTACCACCGGCATGCCGGTGACGAGCCAGCTGTTCTTCATGTACGCGACCATGCTGATCGCCGTGCCGACAGGCGTGAAAGTGTTCAATTGGATCGCCACGATGTGGAAGGGTTCCATGACGTTCGAGACGCCGATGCTGTTCTCGGTCGGCTTCATCTTCGTATTCACCATGGGCGGCTTCACGGGCCTGATCCTGGCCGTCACGCCGATCGACATCCAGCTGCAGGATACCTATTACGTGGTAGCGCACTTCCACTACGTGCTGGTGGCCGGTTCGCTGTTCGCCCTGTTCGCCGGCTTCTACTACTGGTCGCCGAAATGGACGGGCCATATGTACAACGAGACGCGCGGCAAGATCCACTTCTGGCTGTCCCTGATCACGTTCAACGTGACCTTCTTCCCGATGCACTTCCTGGGCCTGGCCGGCATGCCGCGCCGCTACGCCGACTATCCGGCGCAGTTCACGGACTTCAACATGATCGCCTCGATCGGCGGCTTCGGTTTCGGCCTGATGCAGGTGTACTTCCTGTTCTTCGTGGTCTTGCCGACCATCCGCGGCGGCAAGGCTGCGCCGGCGAAACCATGGGAAGGCGCGGAAGGCCTGGAATGGACCGTGCCGAGCCCGGCGCCTTTCCACACGTTTGAAACGCCGCCGACAGTGAAATGAGGTATCCCGGGCCGGCGTGTTGCGCGGCCCGTCTTGAATAAAGTGCCTGTCATGACCGAACGTAAAAAACCGAACAACCTGCGTACCGGGCTGATACTGGGGGCCCTGGCGGCCTTCTTCTTCCTGTCCGTGTTCGTCAAGCGCATGTGGCTCTGACGTGACGACGCCCCACCAACAGGAAACACGCGGCCTGAACCGCAAGATGCTGGGCAAGCTGCTCGTCATTGCAGTGCTGATGTTCGGCTTTGGCTATGCCCTGATTCCCGTCTACAAGCAGATTTGCGAAGTGATGGGCATCAACGTGCTGACGCAAAAAGATGGCACGGTGGCTTACGACAACAATACGCAGGTCGACACGACGCGCAGCATCACCGTCGAGTTCGACGGCAATGCGCAGGGGCCATGGCGCTTCCGCCCGACCGTCTCGAGCATGCAGGTGCATCCGGGCGAACTGGTGACCGTCATGTATGAAGTGGTCAATACGCAAAACCGCGTCGTCAACGCGCAAGCCATTCCCAGCTATGCGCCGCAAAGCGCCACTCCGCATTTCAAGAAGGTCGAGTGCTTCTGCTTCAAGCAGCAGACCTTGAAGGCCAACGAAGCGCGGCAGATGCCGGTGGTGTTCTTCCTCGATCCGGCCCTGCCGAAAGAGGTGAAGACCATCACGCTGTCGTACACGTTTTTCGAGATTGCCGGTTTGAGCCAGGCTCAGACGCCGGCCGTCCAATAGGAGAGTGGCATGGGCGAATCCAAGCAGCCGGAAAAAGCGTCGTTCCTGTATTCGCTGCGGGCCGTCGTGTGGTCGTTCACGGGCTTGCGCCGCAAGAGCGATTTCGATACGGACTCGGCCAAGCTCAACCCCGTGCACATCGTCATCGCCGGCTTCCTGGTGGTGGCTTGCCTGATCGGCATCCTGATTTCAATTGTTAAATTCGTCGTTTTATAAATTATAAAAAACCACCCTATAAGTTTTTGAGGAGATGATGATGAGTTCCAACCACGCCGCCGTACCTTATTATTTCGTACCCGGCCCGTCGCGCTGGCCCATGCTGGGCGGCGCCAGCCTGCTGCTGACCATGATCGGCGCCTCGGCCTGGGTCAACGACGTCTCCTGGGGCCCGTACGTCAATTACCTGGGCATCGCCGGCATCTTGGTGGTGTTGTATTTCTGGTTCGGCGACGCCATCAGCGAGTCGGAGCAGGGCCTGTACAGCGAGCGCATCGACCACTCCTTCCGCTGGAGCATGAGCTGGTTCATCTTTTCGGAAGTCATGTTCTTCGCCGCCTTCTTCGGCGCCCTGTTTTATGCGCGCAGCATCTCGATGCCATGGCTGGCCGACCTCGACCACAAGGTGATCTGGCCCGATTTCGCCGCTCACTGGGGTAATACGGGCCCGGCCGGTACGGTGCAGGAATTCACCACCATGACGCCGTTCTGGATTCCAACGATCAACACGGCCTTGCTGCTGCTGTCGGGTGTCACGTTGACCATCTCGCACCACGCGCTGCGCGCCGGCCACCGCGCCATGACGGCCCTGTTCCTGTTCGCCACCATCGTGCTGGGCGCCATCTTCATGGGCTTTCAGGTCTACGAATACATGCACGCCTACAGCGAACTGAACTTGAAATTGACGTCGGGCATCTACGGCGCCACCTTCTTCATGCTGACGGGTTTCCACGGCTTCCACGTGACCCTGGGCGCCATCATGCTGTCCGTCATCCTGTACCGCGTGCTGAAAGGCCACTTCACGCCCGAGCATCACTTCGGCTTCGAAGGCGCCGCCTGGTACTGGCACTTTGTCGACGTCGTCTGGCTGGGCCTGTACGTGGTCGTGTATTGGTTATAATGGCGGGGCAGGGCGCGCGCAGTTAGCGCTTGCACCTGCACCATAAAAAAAAGCCGTACCGGGACATCCTGGGTACGGCTTTTTTCTTAGTGTGAAGAATTTGCCAATCAGGCAATGTCGGTGTTAATGAATTCCCGTCGGCTGGATATAGCCCAGATGATGCGCCAGCAGGATCAGCAAAAACAGGGTGATCGACAAGCCCACGCGCAGGGCCAGCGCCTGCACGGTGCGGTTGCTCTTGCCCTTGTCGCGCATGAGGAAGAACAGGGCCGAGCCCAGGCTGCCCAGGATCAGGATGAAGGCGATGGCAACGAGGATTTTCATGGATGGTAGCGCCAGGCTTGAGGAGGTTTCATTGTAATGCGTATCCGCTTCCATTTTAGATGGATTCCATTTGTTGTAATGCTGCTACTGGTGGCGCTGGGGATTTCTTTGGCGCAATGGCAGCAGCGCCGTGCCGAAGAAAAAGTCGCCCGCGCCGCCCGGCTCGAGGCGGGCAACCATGCCGCGCCGCTGGCCTTGACGGCCGCGCCCATGCTGCCGGCCGACGCGCAAGCGATCGAATACCGCCGGGTCACCGTCACGGGCCATTTCGTGCCCGCCTGGACGGTGTACCTGGACAACCGCCCCTACAAGGGCCAGGCCGGCTTTCACGTGCTCACGCCATTCCAGATCGAGGCTTCCCGCATGCACGTGCTGGTGGCGCAGGGCTGGTTGCCGCGCAACAATGCCGAGCGCACGCGCATCCCCGATTACACGACACCGGCCGGCACGGTCACCATTACCGGCATCGCGCGCCTGAACGCGGGCCATGTGATGGAGCTGGGCACGGCGCCTGCCCTGGCGCCGCACGCCATCGTGCAAAATGCCGATATCGGCCAGCTGGCACAGGCCAGCGGCCTGGTCTTGCAGCCTTTCATTCTCGAACAAACAGTCGACGGAGCAACGGCGCCTGCGTCCAGCCAGCTTCCCGTGCGCGACTGGCCGGCACCCGACCTGGGCGCCGACAAGCACCGCGGCTATGCCTTCCAGTGGTATGCACTGGCACTGATGGCTTTTTTATTTTTTGTCTTTACAGGATTTCGACGTGCAAACAAACAGCCCTGACACAACGCAAGACAGCACCAATAAACAGGCACAAAATACGGGACGGTGGAAACTGCTGGCCGTCGTGGCCGTGTGCGCGTTTCCCATCATTGCTTCGTATTTCACGTACTACATCATCAAACCCACGGGCCGCAATAATTACGGCGCCCTGATCGACCCGCGTTTGCATCCGATTCCGGAAGAACAATTGCACGTGACGGAACTGGACGGCAAGGCGTCGCCGCTGGCGCAATTCAAGGGCAAGTGGGTGCTGCTGCAGACGGGGCCGTCCGATTGCCAGGAAGCATGCAAGAAGCAATTGTTTGACATGCAACAACTGCGTCTCATGCAGGGCAAGGAACGCGAGCGCCTGGAACGGGTCTGGCTGGTGACGGATGCCCAGCCGCTCGATACGCTCGTGATGCGCGAATTCGATGGCACCAGCATGTTGCGCGTCAATGGCGACGCCTTGAAAGCCTGGCTGCCCGTGGAGCCGGGCGGCAAGACCAGCGACCATTTGTATTTGATCGATCCGCTGGGCAATCTGATGATGCGCTTCCCGAAAGACGCGGACCCGAACAAGGTCAAGAAAGACATCGCCAAGCTGCTCAAAGCTTCGGCGATCGGTTGAGGGGTCTGCATGCCGACGATGCATCTCTCCGCGCTGGCCCAGCTGGGCTTGACGGGTCTGCTGGTGGCGCTGCTGCCGCTGACCATGGTCTGGGTGTCCGCGGACGCCAATAAATACCGCAAGCTCGTGTGGATCGCCGTCTTTTTGACGGTCGACCTGATCATGTTTGGCGGCTTTACGCGCCTGTCCGATTCCGGCCTGGGCTGCCCGGACTGGCCCGGCTGCTATGGCTCGGCCAATCCCTTCCTTGCGCACGAGCATATCGTCGCGGCGGAAACGCTGATGCCGACGGGCCCCGTGACGGTGGTGAAAGCGTGGATCGAAATGACGCACCGCTACCTGGCCATGGCCATAGGCGTGCTGATCGTGGCGATGATGGTGCAGGCGTGGCGCCAGTGGAAGAAAAGCCGCCGCGCGGAATTCGCGCCCGCGCTGCCGACGGCGCTGTTTTTGTTCGTCTGCCTGCAAGGTGCGTTCGGCGCCTGGACCGTCACCCTGAAACTGCAACCCGTGATCGTCACCATCCATTTGCTGCTGGGCATGGGCTTGCTGGCCATGCTCACATGGCTGGGCGGGCGCCAGGATCATGCCGTGAAACTCTTGCTGCGCGCCGATGCGGACGCTGCCGTGCTGCGCCCCGTGCGTGCGCTGGCCATCTTTTCGCTCGTGCTGTTGACGGTGCAGATCGCGCTGGGCGGCTGGGTGAGCACCAACTACGCCACCCTGGCCTGCACGGATTTCCCCCTGTGCGGCGGGAAGGTCATTCCGGAAATGGATTTCGAGCATGGTTTCCATCTGTGGCGCGAGCTGGGCAAGACGGCCGCCGGCCATTACTTGCCGTTTTCCGCGCTGACGGCCATCCACTGGGTACACCGCAATTTCGCCTTCATCGTGCTGGCCGGTATCGGCTACACCGTGTTTCGCGCATGGAAACTGCCGTCCTTGCGCGGCACGGCCCGCTGGGTTGCGCTGGTGCTGGCCCTGCAGGCGGCAACGGGCCTGGCGACCATCTACCTGAGCTGGCCATTGTCGATCGCCGTCATGCATAACGGCGGGGCGGCGCTGCTCGTGTTATTGCTGACCATGTTAAACTACAAGGCTAAATTCCAACTCGATGTAGCGCGGAAATCTGCTTCCGCCTCCGCGCCAGTGCCCTCGGCACCAGCCAGTCCTTCCCGTACCGCATAAATGACTACTCAGACCATCAGCCGTAAACCATCCCCCCGTATCGCCCAGTATTGGGCGCTGACCAAGCCCCGCGTGACGCAACTGGCCGTGTTTTGCGCCGTCATCGGCATGTTCCTGGCCAGCGAGGAGTTGCCTGACTGGCACGCGGTGGTGTTCGGCACCATCGGTATCTGGCTGCTGGCCGGCGCCGCGTTTGCCGTCAATTGCCTGGCCGAGCGCGAGATCGATGCGCGCATGGCCCGCACGGCGCGCCGCCCGATGGCCATGGGCGACATCACGGTGAAGCAGACGGTGGTGTTCGCGCTGGTGATCGGCGGCCTGGGCATGGCGATTCTGTATCACCTCGTCAATCCGCTGACCATGTGGCTGACCTTTGTCACCTTTGTCGGCTATGCCCTGATCTACACGATGGTGCTCAAACCCGCTACGCCACAGAACATCGTCATCGGCGGCCTGTCCGGCGCCATGCCGCCCGCACTGGGCTGGGCCGCCGTCGCCAATGACGTGCCGATGCAGGCGTGGCTGCTGGTGCTGATCATTTTCGTCTGGACGCCGCCGCACTTCTGGGCCCTGGCCATGTACCGCCGCGACGATTACGCGCGCTCGGGCCTGCCCATGCTGCCCGTCACGCACGGCATGCAATTCACGCAATTCCACGTCTGGCTGTACTCGATCGCGCTGGCCGCCACCACCTTGCTGCCGTACGCCGTGCGCATGAGCGGCCTGATCTACCTGGCTTCGGCCGTGGTGCTCAACGCCGGCTTCCTGTACTACGCGTGGAAGATGTACCGCCACTACACGGACTTGATCGCGCGCAAGGCTTTTACGTTTTCCATCATCTACCTGGCCTTGCTGTTCGCGGCCTTGCTGGTCGACCACTACATTCCTCTCGGCACATGAAAAAATACCTGACTCTGTTGTTGGCGGCCGCGCTGGTCGCCGTCCTGGCCGGCTGCGGCAAACCTGCCGCGACCAAGCTGGCATTCAAGAACACGGACGTGACGGGCCTCGGCTACGCGCGCGAGTTCGCGCTGACGGACCACACTGGCCATCCGCGCACCTTGGCCGACTACAAGGGCAAGCTGGTGCTGATGTTCTTCGGCTACACGCAATGCCCGGACGTGTGTCCCACCACCATGGCTGACATGGCCCAGGTGATGCAGGAAATGGGCCCGCAGGCGGACCAGGTGCAAGTGCTGTTCGTCACCGTCGACCCCGAGCGCGACACGCAGGAATTGCTGGCGCAGTATGTGCCGGCCTTCGACAAGCGTTTCGTGGGCCTGTATGGCGACGCTGCCGCGACGGCCAAGGTGGCCAAGGAATTCAAGGTGTATTACGCCAAGGTCGAGGGCGAGACGGACAGCAGCTATACGGTCGACCACACGGCCGGCACCTATGTCTTCGACCGCGAAGGCAAGATCCGCCTGTTCGTGCGCCACGGCGAAAAGCCTGCCGCCATCGCGCACGATCTTAAACTTCTGCTATCCTGATCCGGTCGCGCCCCCAGGCGCCATCTTCAGGATATGCAGTACATGGACAAACGTTTCGAGCCGCACGCCCGCCTGGCAGCCATCATCTTCCTGTTGATCGGCTGCTTTTTCGTCTTGCGGCCCTTCCTCGCCGCCATGCTGTTTGCCGCCTGCGTGGGCATTTCCAGCTGGCCTTTGTACCTGTTGCTGCTGGAACGCCTGAAGGGACGGCGCAATTGGGCGGCCGCCATCATGACCCTGTCGCTGCTGCTCGTCATCGTGCTGCCGCTGGCCCTCGTCACCTATAACCTGGCCGACAATGTGTCGCGCATCTATGAACAGTTGCGCGCCGCGCTGGAATCGGGCGGCTTGCATCCGCCGGCCTGGCTGGCCAGCATTCCCGTGGTGGGCGAAACCATCGCTGGCTACGTGGAGCGTCTGCTCGCTGACCGCGAGGAATTACTCAATTTGGGCAAGACCATGCTGGAACCGGCGCGCCATTTCCTCGCATCCGGCGGCATCCTGCTGGGTACGGGCCTGGCGCAGACCAGCCTGGCCGTGTTCGTCAGCTTCTTTCTCTACCGCGACGGCCAGCAACTGAGCCGCGCCCTGATGACGGGCGCCGGCCGCATCATCGGCGACAGCGCGCCGGGCGTGGGCCTGACCATCAGCCGCACCGTGCGCGGCGTCATGTACGGCTTGCTGGGCACGGCGCTGGCGCAGGCGCTGGTGGCCGTGGTGGGCTTTTTGATCGCCGGCGTGCCGGCCGTGGCACTGCTGGGCGTGGCCACCTTCATCTTTTCGCTGATCCCCGTCGGCCCGCCCCTGATCTGGGGCGGCGCCGCCATCTGGCTGTTCAATGACGGCCAGACGGGCTGGGGTATCTTCATGCTGGTGTGGGGCGGATTGCTGATCAGCGGCGTGGATAACGTGGTGAAACCCATGCTGATCAGCCGCGGCAGCAGCCTGCCGTTCCTGCTGGTGCTGCTCGGCGTGCTGGGCGGTGTGCTGGCCTTCGGCTTCGTCGGCATTTTTATTGGTCCGACCCTGCTGGCGGTGCTGTACAGCTTGCTGCAAACGTGGACGGTGGGCGAAACCACCGTGCCGCAGGGCAAAGATACCCTGACGAGCAAGAAGTAATTAATCTCTTAAATCGGCATCCAGGTCCCGTTCCTGCTTCGGGATCACTTTAATGAGCACGATACGGGGCCCGTTCATTTTCTTGACGACGATGTCGAAGTCGACAAAGGTGATGCGCTGGCCCTGCTTCGGGATGTCACCGAGCTTGACCATGATCAGGCCGCCCACCGATTCCACGTCGTCCAGCCCCAGTTCCTCGTTTTCGATATCGATGCCGAGGATGCGTTCGAGCGAGAAGATGGGCAAGCTGGCCTTGCCGATCAGGGTGCCGTCGCTTTGCTTGAGCCAATCGTTTTCATTGCGGCGGAATTCATCGCGGATTTCACCGACCATGGCGCCGAGCAAGTTGTCCAGGGTGATGAAACCCAGCGGGCGTTTGCCCTTTTCGCCGATCAGGGCGAAGTGGGGCGCGCCGTCACGGAAGCGGCGGAACAGTTCCAACGCCGGCGTGCGTGCGGAAATGATGTCCACGGGACGCAAAAACGGCGTGAGCGAAGTGATCGGCTTGCCCGCCTGCTGGGCAAAGAACAGATCCTTGAGGTGCACGACACCGAGCACGTCGTCTTCATTCGTGTCGAAATAAGGGTAGCGGCTGAAGCGGTTGCGCAGCACCGTGTCGAGGTTTTCTTCCAGGCTGTTCGACGCGTGCAGGGCGATCACTTCATTGATCGGGCGCATCAGGTCCGACACCGTCATCTGTTCGAAATCAAGCGACTGGGCCAGGATATTGCGCTCGTCGCGCGTAAACTTTTCGCCTGGCTGGCTGGTGCGCAGGATCAGTTTCAATTCTTCGGACGAATAATGGGCGTCGTGGCCGCCCTTGCCGGACAGGCCCGCCAGGCGCAGCACCCAGTTGGCGCTGGCGTTGAGCAGATAGATGGCCGGATACATGGCCCAGTAAAAGCCGTACAGGGGAATCGCGCTCCACAGGCCGACGGCTTCCGGGTTGCGGATGGCCATCGATTTGGGCGCCAGTTCGCCCACGACGATATGCAGGAAGGAAATCACGCTGAAGGCGACGACGAAGGAGACGCCATGGATCAGCTCTTGCGACGTGACGCCGATGGCGCCGAACAGCGGCTCGAGCAGGCCGGCGAACGCCGGTTCGCCGACCCAGCCCAGGCCCAGCGACGCGAGGGTGATGCCCAGCTGGCAGGCGGACAGGTAGGCGTCCAGCTGGCCATGCACCTTGGCCAGGATGCGGCCCCGCAATCCCTGCGTCTTGGCGATGGCGCGGATGCGCGTGCGCCGCAATGTGACGATGCCAAACTCGGCGGCAACAAAAAAACCGTTCAGCGCGACCAGGAAGAGGGCGAGCAGGACTAGCAAGACATTGTGCATGGGGGCGCTGAAGATGGGCTGGTAAAACGTCATCTTAAACGACGAAGGGCGCCATAGCCTAATTTTGCCGCGCGCCACCCCGCCAGGGGCGGGCGCGCGGACGCTGGCCTTACGCTTTGGCGGCCGTTTGCGGTCCGCCGCGCATGGCAAAGACCATGACGGCCGAGACGATGGCGGGAATGGCGACGACGAGGAAAATCGTGCTGTTGGGCCAGTTCAGGCGGATCAACTCGCCACCGAGCACGGGGCCGATGATGGAACCGATGCGGCCCACGCCCAGGCTCCAGCCGATGCCCGTCGAGCGCAGCGTGGTCGGATAATAGCTGGCCGCCAGGGCGTTGACGGCCGGCTGGCCGCCCACCACGCAAAAGCCGGCGATGAAGATCGTGATGAACAGGAAGGCCAGCGACACGTCCGGACGGCCGATCAGGGCAATGGCCACGGCGGCGACCAGGAAGCACGGCAGCAGGATGCGGCGGAAGCTGGAGCGGTCTATCAGCTGGCCCATGACGAGGGTGCCGATGGTGCCGCCCACTTGCAGGGCCGTGCCGGCCAGCACGGCGTTCGCCGTCGACAGGCCCGCTTCCTTGGCGATCGTCGGCAGCCAGTTCGACAGGAAATACAAGTTCAGCAAGTTCATGAAGTTGATGACCCACAGCAGTATCGTCATCTTGGCGCGGCCGCCTGTAAACAATTGCAGTACGGGCGCGCCCTTGTGTTCCTTCTCATGCACGACGTATTGCGTGTCGGCCGTGATGGTCACTGTCGGATCGATGCGTTTCAGCCATTGCGCCACTTTATCCAGCTTGCGTTTCTTGAGCACCAGGAATTGCATCGATTCCGGCAGCAGGAAGAACATCAGTACGCCGATGACCAGCGGCACCACGCCGCCCACGTAAAACACGGATTGCCAGCCGAAGGCGGGAATCAGCGCGGCGGACAATAAACCGCCCAGCACCGCACCCAAGGTAAAGCCGCACGAGACCAGCATCATCAGGGTGACTTTCTTGCGCAGGGGGCTGTATTCGCCGGCCAGCGCCATGGCGTTCGGCATCACGGCGCCCAGGCCCAGTCCCGTGATGAAGCGGATCAGTTGCAATTGCTCGATGTTTGTTGCCAGCGGCGTGACCAGCATGCACAGGGAAAAGAAGATGGTCGAGCCGATCAGCACGGGACGGCGGCCGAACTTGTCGGCCGTGATGCTGAACACGAGCGAGCCGACCAGCATGCCCAGCAGGCCCGCGCCAAACACGGGCCCCAGGTTGGCCTTGCTCACATGCCAGTCCGCGATGATGGCGGGCGCCACATAGCCCATCGCCTGCACGTCGAAGCCATCCATGATGACGCACATCCCGCACAGGATCAGCATGCCGATCTGGAAGGAGCCGATCTTGTTGTTATTGATGAGATCGGGAATATCGATCGTCTTGCCTGCCGTGGACATGGTGCCGCTCCTGTTTTTTTATGGTAATCGCGCCCTTCCGGCGAGGGCTGGGCGCGTGTTTGTCTCAGGCTTTATTACAATCGCTTTTGATTGATTATTCAAACGTTATTTTCGAATGGATTTATCAGGTTTCCTTGTAAATCTTTGTCGTCCCCTGGATGGCCGCCAGGATCACGTCGAGCGCCGGGTGCATGATCTTGCGCTCGTTCGAGATGACGTAAAACTGTTCGCGCAGGGACGAGGCGTCGCCGACCAGCACGGCGCCGAATTGCTCCTCGATATCGGCCGCCAGGCTGGCGGAGGCGAAGAACAGGCCCAGGCCCTTGCGGCCGAACGCGTTGAGCATGGCGTTGTCCTCGAATTCGCCGACCACGTCCGGGCGCACGCCTTGCTGCACCATCCATTCGTCGATGCGCCCGCGCAAGGCGTTATTGCGCGTGGGCAGCAGAAACGGCGCGCCGTGCAGGCTGTGCGGGAAATTGTCGCGGTACTGTTCGGCCAGCGCGGGGATGCCGAACAGCTTCATGGCGCTCTCTCCCCACAGGTGGCTGGACACGCGCAGGCTGGCGCCGGCCGGCACGGCGCGGTCCGTCAACACCAGGTCCAGCTTGTGCAGGGCCAGGTCGGCCAGCAGGGATTCGAATTCGTCTTCCAGGCACACGAGCTTGATGGGCTGGTCCAGGCTGCGCGTGGCGTCGAGCATGCGATACGCCATCAGTTTCGGCAGGGAATCGGAAATGCCCACCGTCAGGCGCATCTTTTCCGCGTCCGCATCGGCCAGCGCGTCCTGCATCTGCTCGCCCAAGAGAAAAATCTGGTCCGCATAGCCGAGCGCCAAGCGGCCCGCTTCCGTCGGCACCAAACGCCGTCCCTGCGGCTGCAGCAGCGACTTGCCCAGCTCCTTTTCCAGCAGGGCCAGCTGGGTGCTGATGGTTTGCACGGCCAGTCCCAGCCGTTCAGCCGCGCGCGTCACGCCGCCTTCCTTGGCGACCACCCAAAAGAAGTACAAATGGCGGTAATTGAAGCCCGTGGTTTTCATCGATCCATCCTCTATCTTCTATTTTTACGAAGTAATACTTCCATTATCTTCTATTTTTAAATGTGTCGGACATCCCTATACTACGTTCCATTGAATTTGGATAACGGGGAACTATCGATGAAACATTTCAGAGTGTCATTTCTAGTGACATTTATCTGCCTGGGCATTTCCGCCTGGTGGGGTTACACGCACGGTGGCGTGCAGACGATGCTGGCGGCGCTCGGTATCGCGGTGATCCTGGGCGTGATGGAAGTCTCGCTGTCGTTTGACAACGCGGTGGTCAATGCCTCGGTGCTGAAGAATTGGGACAAGTTCTGGCAGGGCCTGTTCCTGGGCGTCGGCATCATCATCGCCGTGTTCGGTATGCGTCTGGTGTTCCCGCTGGTTATCGTGGCGCAAGCGGCTGACCTGGGCTTGATGGAAGTATGGAATCTGGCACTGAGCAATCCTGAACAGTACTCGATGCACCTGACGAACCACCATGCGGAAGTGGCGGCCTTCGGCGGCATCTTCCTGCTGCTGGTGTTCCTGAACTTCCTGCTGGACGACGAAAAAGAAACGCACTGGCTGGGCCGTATTGAAGAAAAACTGGGCGCGCTGGGCAAGATCTCGTCGATTTCCGTGATGATCGCGCTGGGCACCCTGATGGCCAGCCTGTCGATGATCGAAGAAGGCCAGAAACTGGTGGTCCTGACGGCCGGCCTGTGGGGCATCTTGACCTACGTGGGCGTCGATGTGGTCAGCGGCTTGCTGGAAGGCGATAACGGCGACGGCAACGTGGGCGACATCGTCAAGCGCGGCGGTATCGGCGGCTTCCTGTACCTGGAAGTGCTCGACGCTTCGTTCAGCTTTGACGGCGTGATCGGCGCGTTTGCCATCACCAAGGATGTCGTGATCATCATGCTGGGCCTGGCTATCGGCGCTATGTTCGTGCGGTCGATGACGGTGTTCCTGGTGCGCAAGGGTACCCTCGACGAGTTCGTTTATCTGGAGCACGGCGCGCACTATGCGATCGGTATCCTGGCCGTGATCATGTTGGTCAGCATGAAGTTCCACATTCCCGAGATCTTCACGGGTCTGATCGGCGTGGCCTTCATTCTCGCCTCGCTGTGGTCGTCGATCCGCTACAAGCGCAGGATGGCGCTTGAAGAAGGCCCGACGGAAGCGCTGGAAGCGGTCAAGGCAACAGCAGTGTAAAGAATGCGCGGCAAACGACTACACCCGTTTGTCGGCAAGTTGTAGCAAGCGTCGCCGCCGGCCTGGGGAGTCAGGCCGGTGGAGGACGCCAGGTGTTTGGTGATACACAACCCACATAGGAGAAACACATCATGGCAATCAGTCTGCAAAAAGGCGGCAACGTCAACCTGAGCAAAGAAGCTCCTGGCATCTCGAAGATGATCATCGGCCTGGGCTGGGATGCCCGCGCCACCGATGGCGCCGCGTTCGACATCGACGGCTCCGTGTTCCTGTTGAAGGCCGACGGCAAGGTTCGCGCCGACGTCGACATGATTTTCTACAACAACCTGAAATCGAGCGACGGTTCCGTCACCCACTCGGGCGACAACACCACCGGCGCTGGCGATGGCGATGATGAAACCGTCATCGTCGACCTGGCCACGGTGCCAGCCGAGATCGACAAGATCGCCGTCTGCGTGACGATTCACGATGCCGAAGCGCGCAAGCAAAACTTTGGTATGGTATCGAAGGCGTACGTACGCTGCGTGAATGCCAACGGCAACACGGAAATCGCCCGCTTCGACCTGTCGGAAGACGGTTCGGCCGAAACGGCGATGGTCTTTGGTGAAATCTACCGCAATGGCGCCGATTGGAAATTCAAGGCCATCGGCCAGGGTTATAAAGGCGGCCTGGGCCCACTCGCCGCGTCGTTCGGCGTCGGCGTGTAAGTTGTAAATAATCAAGGCGGTCCGCAGTGTGGACCTCCCCCATCATTACTGAGTTGAGGAAGGAACAGGTATGCCAGTTTTCAATATTACCGGGGACGTCGACCCGTTCCTGCATGTGTCGCTTGCCAAGGGCGAGAAGATTTATTGCGAATCCAATGCGATGGTGATGATGGAAACCAATCTTGAGCTGAAAGGCAAGATGACTGGCGGCATAGGCGCCGCGCTGATGCGCACCTTTGCCAACGGGGAATCGTTCTTTCAGCAGCATATCGAAGCCATGCGGGGCGACGGCGACTGTCTGCTGTCGCCCACCTTGCCTGGCGCGATGCGGGTGCTCGAGGTGGGCGCCCAGCAATACATGATCAGCGACGGCGCCTTCGTGGCGGCCAGTGCTGGCGTGGAATTGAAGGTGCGCACGCAAAGCCTTGGCAATGCGCTGTTTGCCCAGAGCGGTGGCTTTTTCATTACCGAGACGGCAGGCAGCGGCCAGTTGGCGGTGTCCGGTTTTGGCGCGATGTCGATACTGGAAGTGACGCCGGGCAAGGACGTGGTGATCGATAACTCGCACGTCGTGTGCTGGGACAACCGCCTGCAATACGAAATTTCCATGACGACCGGCAGCAGCGGCGGCTTTCTGGGTAACCTGATCAATAGCCAGACCAGCGGCGAGGGCGTAGTGCTGAAGTTTTCAGGCACGGGAAAAATCCTCGTGTGCTCGCGCAACCGCGCGGCCTTCCTCGCCTGGACCCAAAGCAAGCCGGCGTAATCAAGCAGTAACCAACCTAACAGGAGCTATGCGTATGTCTGTCAATTTGAGCAAGGGCCAGAAGATTTCTCTGGACAAAGAAGCTGGTACCACCCTGACCCGTATCACCATGGGCCTGGGCTGGGATGCGGCCAAGACCAAGGGTTTCCTCGGTTTCGGTTCGAAGACGGAAGCCGTCGACCTGGACGCATCGTGCGTCATGTTCGATGAAAACAAGAGCACGTCCGATATCGTCTGGTTCCGCCAGCTGAAAAGCCGTGACGGCAGCATTGTCCACACGGGCGACAACCGCACGGGCGCGGGCGATGGCGACGACGAACAGATCAATGTCGATCTGTCGAAAGTGCCGGCACACGTGAAAAGCCTCGTCTTCACTGTCAACAGCTTTACTGGCCAGAACTTCTCGCAGGTGGAAAACGCCTATTGCCGCATCTTGAATGCCAGCAATAACCAGGAAGTCGCGCGTTTCAACCTGTCTGTGCAAGGTACCCACACGGCACAGATCATGGCCAAGCTATACCGCCATAACGGCGAATGGAAGATGCACGCCATCGGAGAAAACGGCAACGGTCGCACCTTTGACGACTTGATGCCGCAGATTGCCGTGCATCTATAAGGAGCAGTACGCAGCGGGCGGGGGACGGACCGGATACCGGCCCTTGTCCGCTGCTCTATTTTGAAGGAGAGTATGTCGTGATGCGATTGCTGATAGCCTTGCTACTTCCGTGTCTCACGTTTTTCATGCTGGGGCGCCCGCTGGCCGGTGCCGCCGCCTTGATCTTGCAGTGCACTGTGATCGGCTGGGCGCCGGCGGCCCTGTGGGCCCTGTACACGGTGAACCAGCATAAAACGGAGCTGGAACTGGAAGGTGCGTTAAGCCGCAGCTACATGCGCAGGCGTAGTCGGCTGATCTAGATCAGCCGGGCGCTTGGAATCCTTGCGCTAAAACCCGCACGAGTGATCGTGCGGGTTTTTTTGTGCGCGCTTACTTCTTGCAGCGTATCGGCACGTTGACGGAATTGCCGTCCGAACTCAGATTGCGGTACTGCAAATCTTCACTCTCGATGGCGAAGCGGGGCACGGCGTGGACATAGCGCTGCTTGCAGACGGTGTCGTCATTGATCAGCTTGCCCGTCAGCATGTAATCGCACAGGGCGAAGCGCGATTCCTCGTCGTCGAGGATCAGCACGCGCGCCGCGCTGTACAGGGCCGATTGCAAGACTTCCGGGCTGCAATTTTCCGGGCCCGTCAGCTTCAGATGGGTCTTCGTTTGCGTGGCCAGGCGCTGCAGCTTGACGAGGGCGGCGCGCTCTTCCTTGCGGGCACCGTCGACTTGCGCATCGCCGCTGGACAGGCGCAGCGCCAGCGAGGCGATCTGGTCGATGGAAATATGCCAGGCAAAGCCTTCCAGCCGCGTGCGGATCTGGCCCGGCAAGGGATCGGCCGCATCGACTTCGCAGCGGTACTGGCCCAAGTGGGGGCGGCACAGCACGGGGATGGCAAAAGCCGAGGTACGCTTGCCCTTGACGAATTTCTGGCTCAGGTCGCCAAAATTTTCATGCGTGATGGTATCGAAGCGGGCTTGTCCAAAGCCCATCTTGACGAGGTTTTCCTTGCGCTGGCGCGAAAACAGGGCGTCGACGGCGTCGTAGATATTCTTGTTGAAGATGCGGTCCAGTGGCTGGCGCTCGTCCGACATCTTTTCGAATACGGCGCTGGAATTGGGCGCGTTGGCATCGATGGAAATGAGGATGAAGGGCTTGCTGTTCAGGCGCGGCGGCACGATGGCCATGTCGTTGCCGTACAGCTGCGTCAAGGCCACGTCCCACAGGGTTTCCACGCCCAGGTTGTCGGCTGCGCCGCCATCGAACAGGTGCACGTACGACGGCGATTCGCGCGACTCGGAACCAAGCTCCGGCACGAAGGTGTTTTTCGGGCGGAAACGCTCGAAGGTGACGGAATCGAACACGCCGGGAAAGGCGGCCGAGGTGGCCACGGCCGTGGCCAGGCGAATATCCTGGATCGGCGAATGCAGGGTGCCGTAAAAATACTCATAGGAAAACACCACGCGCTTGCCGCCATCGGTGGCGTCTGTTGCGTTGGCCAGGAAGATGGGGCCGTCGTGCGGCAAGTCCTCGTAGGTTTTCTTGTCGTACAGCACATCGTCAAATACGTCGGACAGGAACGAGGTGCGTGTCTTGTTCGTTAACAACATCGTCGTCAGGTTGGCCGGTTTTAGAATGGTCTGACCGAAGAAATCCGTTTTCAGCTTGCTGCGCAGCAAAGGCCAATCCGTCTGCTTGCCATGCAGCGCATAGTAGCCGCCCGCGATGGCGCCGCCCGACACGCCGGAGATGGCCGAGGCGCCGCTGACGAGGCCGAACTGCTCCAGCTGCTCCAGCGAGGCGGCCGAGAAATTGGCCGCGCGGCTGCCCCCGCCGGACAGGGCGATGCCGATGAAGTGGTCGTTGGGCATGGGATTCTGGATGCGCGCCTTGGGCGCGTCGATGCGCAGGCGCGGGGCTTCCTGCACGGTGAACATGCGGTTTTCGACGCCGCTGTTGGGGCGCAGGGCGAGTACCGTGCAGCCGCTCAGCAGCGCAACGAGGATACATGGTGCAAACAAGCGTGGATTCATGCGTGATCTGTGCGTAGTCATTGGTTGGGATACGGACGGAAATCGTGTGCGATTCTAGCAAACTTGTCTGTGCCTGTATCTATCCTTGCAACTGGTACGCGAGGAGGGCGGCGTTGTAGGCGGCATGCACCAGCATGGGTGCCAGCAGAGCGCCGCTGCGCTCGTATGCGATGCCCGTGCACAGGCCCAGCGCGAAGGCGGGCAGCATGGCGGCCGGTGGATGCACGATGGCAAACAGGGCGGCGGCGACAGTGATCGCCTGCCAGGCTGGCAGGGAACGGCGCAAGCCGCCCTGCAGCAAGCCGCGGAAGATGAATTCCTCGCACAGGGGCGCGGCCAGCACGCCCAGGGCCAGCAGCCACGGCCAGTGCCCGCCGGCCGGTGGAAGCGTGCCAGGCGGCAACAGGGCCGCATAGCCGACGCCGAACAGCACCGCGGCACAGGCGCCTGCGCCTCCCCAGCGCCACGGCTGGCGGCCCTGTGCTATGCGCGGCACGCCGGCCGTCCCCGCGCGCCAATACACGAGGCGCAGCAGCACATACGTGAGCGGCGCAGCCACCGGGTCATTGAACAGGATCAACAGCAGGGTTTGCAGAATAAAAAATAGCATGGCGGCGATCAAGCCGTCGGCCGTCGTGATTCTGGCTGGCGGCGAGGCTACCGGGTCGAGCAGGTAGGGCAAAGCGTCGCGCGCCTTTTGCCACAGGGCCGCGGCCAGCGCGCCCGTGAGCACGACAAACACCAGTTGCTGCACGGGGTTGCCGGCGGCTAGCGCGGCGATGTACAGGCCGGTCAGCAGCAGGTACAGATACGTGTAGGCAGGCCGTATTTTTGACGTCGCCTCGGCTGCCAGCGGATCGCTGGCAAACACGCCCAGCGCCACGGCGATCAGCGAGTACAGGGGGATGCCGGCCAGGGCCAGCAGCATCAACCCCGCCATGTCCCAGCGCCAGGCGTCTTGCCAGGCCAGCGCCGCGCCGAACAGGATCAATGGATACAGCAGGGCCAGCGCGGCCCACAGCTGGGCCTTTTGCCGCAGCGCCTGTTCGACGGAGACGGGAAACGTGTACAGCAGCCACAGCGCGCCGCCTTCCTTGTTGAGGGTCTGGAATGCCGACATCATCAGCACATACGTGCCGAGGAAAAAGCCGGTGGAGGCCAGCAAGGCGGGGCTGGACAGCAGTTCGTGCAGGTCGCGCGCCTGACCCGAGAACAGGGCCTGGCCGCCGAGGATCAGCAAGGGCAGCAGCAGGGTTTGCACGAGAAAATTGCGGTCGCGCAGCAGCAAGGTCAGTTCGCGGCGCTGGATCACCGTGCCGATGCTGGCGCGCCACTTGCCTGTGGGCGGTGCCGTCGGGGCCGGCTTGCGGCTGGCCTCGCGCTGGCCCGCGCCCACCACGCCATGGCGCAACTGGTGGCGTAGCAGCGCCATGCCCAACAGCATCAGGCACAGGCATTGCGCCAGCAGCAGGGCGGCCGGCGGCGCTGCCGCCGCACCCTTGGCATTGAGCAATGTAACCAGCAGGCCGGGCGGCGTCCAGGCGCTCCAGGCGGGCATGGCCGCCGCCCACGCGTGGGCAAAGCCGCCCGCGCCCATGCCGAACGACATGCCCATATACATGGGAAACAGGCCGGCCACCGATAACAGCGCCTGCAGGTTGCCCAGCTGCGCGGGACTGAACGACAGGCGCAAGCCCGTGTCGACCAGGGTACGCAGCATGGCCGCCAGGGCCAGCAGGAGCAGGCAGGCAAAGAGGCCCGGCAGCGGCGAAAACCAGCCCTGGCCCGAATACCAGGCGATCATGGTGGTGCAGGGCCACAGCACCAGCAGGCCGAGCGGGTTGACCAGCGTGCGTTCAAGCACGCGCGCCCACAGCAAATTGCTTTTTTCGACGGGCAGGGTGACCAGCCATTCCAGGTCCCAGTCCGGCTTCGACAGTTCTCCCATGCCCAGCGGCAGCAGAACACTGACCAGCCACAGCAGGGCCAATTGCAGGGTCAGGGCGCCCGCCAGCGCCGTACTGAAGGGTTGCTCGATCAAGTGGGCGATGACGGGCGCCAGCACGCGCTCGCCCGCGTTCATGCTGCCCTTGGCCTGGCAAACGGCCACCTGGTCGAGCAGGCAATGCATGTTCAGCAGGTTGTGGCGGGCGATATTGCCGGAGGAAAACAGCATGGGCAAGAGCAGCAGCGCACCCAGCAGCCAGCGTCCCCGTTTCTTGTCTGGCGTGGCGGGCCGGCTCTTGCCGCCCCGATTGAACGACCAGCCCCGGCCGCTGACGTTGAGCAGGCGCTGCAGGCGCAAGCGGGTCAGCAGCCAGACGGCGCGCCAGGCGGTGGGCGGCAGCGGCGTCACGCAGGGGCCGCTTCATCGGTCAGTTGCAAAAAGAGGTCTTCCAGGCTGCCGTCGCTGGACAGCTGCTGGCGGATATCGTCCAGGCTGCCCGTGGCGACCAGGGCGCCACGGTGGATGATGGCAACGCGGCTGCACAGTTTTTGCGCCATATCGAGCAAATGCGTGGAAACGAAGATGGTGGTGCCGGCGGCGGCGATGCGCAGCAAGCGTTCCTGCACGTCGCGCGAAGCACGCGGGTCGAGGCCGTTGATCGGTTCATCGAGGATCAGCACGGCCGGATCGTGTATCAGCGCACAGGCCAGGCCCAGTTTCTTTTTCATGCCCAGCGAGTAATTGACGGCGAAATCCTCGCTCGCTTCATCGAGGCCGAATTGCGTCAGCAGGCGCGCGGCGCGGGCGGCCGCTTCCGTGCGTGAAAAACCATGCATTTCGGCCACGAATTGCAGGATTTCGCGGCCCCGCAAATAATCGTAAAAGATGGGATTGTCGGGCAGGTAGCCCACCTTGCGCTTGACGGCGGCGCCGTCGCGGTGGCAATCGAGACCATCGATCAGTACCTTGCCGGCGCTGGGCACGAGAATGCCCATCAGCATGCGGATGGTGGTGGTCTTGCCGGCCCCGTTCGGGCCCAGGAAGCCGAACACTTCTCCTTTGCCTACCTGCAAGGTCAGCGGCTTGACGGCCTCGAACGTGCCGTACTGTTTGGACAAGCCTTCGAAGGCGATCATCATGCGTCCCGAAAAAGATAGCGTGCAGGATGATAGCCCGATACGGCGCCGCCAGCGCGCTTCTTAGTGGCGCAACATCACGCCCATGGCGATGCAGGCCACTATCGCCAGGCTCATGGCCAGGGCGAAGGTTGCCATCAATAACAGCCAGCGGCAGATGGTGGCAAGTTTGCCGCTTGGATACACGCGCCACATGGCCCAGGGCAGATAGGCCAGAAGCCAGGCGCCGAGCGCGAGGCGGACAATCTCGACGGGGATCAAGGTCATCAGGGCCATCATAATGAAGGCAAAGGCGTTCGTATGCAGGGCGAAGAGGAAATGCTCGCCATAGCGGCGTCCGCTGCCCAGGTAGAGGATTTTCAGGAACAGGGCGAACAGCGGCATCAGGCAAAACATGGCGTACGGCGCGTAATGGAAAAAGCTTTCCACCACGAGTTTTTGTTTCTCGGCCGTCGGAAGTTGGTCAAAGTCCTGCCATTGGTGCGGCAGCGTGGGTGTCTGGCCCAGAATGCTGATCTGCGTTCGCGCTGTCTGGTTTTCCTCAGTGTGATGGCGGACCTGGGCGCCCACCTCGGCTCGCGGGCTGTGGACGGTGAGGAACAAGTCGCCGCTGCCGAACTTGAGGATGGCAAAGAACAGGATGCTGAAAGTCAGGTACACGCGCAGCGGTTCGACATAGCGCACGCGGCGTCCCGCGATGTATTCCTTGCTCAGCGCACCCGGACGAAACAGCAGCAGGGCCAGGGTACGCCAGAGCTTGCCTTCAAGCGCCACATAATGCGCAACAAATTCATGCAGGAATTCACGCGCGCTGGGCACGTGCAGGGTCGTCGCCTGGCCGCAGGCACTGCAGAAATTTCCTGGCGCATCGGTATTGCAGTTATGGCAGGTAGTGGCAGGACTTGCGCTGGGTGACACTGTTTTCAAGATGGACTCTTTCCATGGCCGGCAGGTAAAAATAAGCGCTCAAGGGCGCAGCATATGATGAATGAAAAGAATAATAAAAGGGCATTTTTCTCTGTATAGTTGCTTCTGAGATACAAAGTGCCTGCGCCGTTCAGGCGCCACCGAAGGCGCACAGCAGGCGCCGTTCGCCAGCGGGCGTGAGGCGCAGGGCGCGGCTGTCAAGTTCGCGTTCGGCCCAGCGCTGGCGCAGGGCCAGTTGCAGGATGGCAGCACCCAGCGCGCCGCCCAAGTGGGCGCGCCGTTCGCTCCAGTCCAGGCAGGCACAGGCAAAGCGGCGGCGCTGGC
This sequence comes from Janthinobacterium lividum, assembly GCF_011601275.1. Lineage (GTDB taxonomy): Bacteria > Pseudomonadota > Gammaproteobacteria > Burkholderiales > Burkholderiaceae_D > Janthinobacterium > Janthinobacterium lividum_E. The sequence continues at coordinate 197,610 of NZ_JAAOLY010000009.1, forward strand.
GCTGCAGTTGCGGCACATCGATGCCCAGCGCCGCCATGCCGGCCGTGCCCGCTTCCGACAGGCGATACTCGCCTTCGCCTTCGCCGCCATCGTCGAGCAGCCAGCCTTGCGTGTGCAGCTGGTCGTGCAGGGCAACGGCCAGCGTGCCGGCCATGTGGTCATAGCAGGTGCGTGCATGGCGCAGGCGGTCCGGCGTGGTGGGCGTGAATGGCGTTGCCGCCACGCCTGCCACCACCAACAGCGCTTCGAGTGCCTGGCCCACTTCCATGCCGGCCAGGCGGTAATAGCGGTGCTTGCCCTGCGCCACCATCGATAGCAAGCCATCCTCGCGCAAGCGGCTCAAATGCGCGCTGGCCGTCGAAGCGCCCACCTCGGCCAGCGCCGCCAGTTCCGTGGCCGTGCGGGCATGGCCGTCGAGCAGGCTGCACAGCATGCGTGCGCGGGCCGGTTCGGCGATGGCGCCGGCCAGTTGCGCCAGGCGCACATCGGCCGTGCGGGGAAGGGGAGTGGTATCCATGGTTCGTTGGCGGGCGAAGTGTTGTGGTGGAAGGGCCAGCATACTCTTGTCCCTACCTCACTGCAATGGAATGCGCATGCCGCTCGCCGACTTTGTTATCGACCCTGCCGACCCTTTTTCCGCCGTCACCCACGTGGCGCCGTATGACTACTATCGCCGCCTGGCCGATGGCCCGCCGCTGCGTTTCGATGCGCGGCTCGATTGCTGGCTGGCGACGGGCGCGGCCGGCGTGCGGGCCGTGCTCGAACATCCCGCTTGCCGCGTGCGTCCGCCGGGCTTGGGCGTGCCGCAGAATCTGGCAGGCACCCCATGCGGCGCGATCTTTGCCGAACTGGTGCGCATGAACGATGGCGAACGGCATGTCGTGCCGAAACAGGTGCTGGCGCGCGCGCTGGGCCAGGTGGACGTGGTTCGCCTGCAGGCGCAGACATTGCGCATGGCCAGCGACCGTGTGCCCGGCAGCGCCGCCCAGCTGAACGATGCGATTTTTCAACTGCCGCTGTCTGCCATGGCGGACTTGCTGGGCTTTGCGCCAGCGCAATGGCCGGCGCTGGCCGCCTGGACGCGCGCTTTTGTTGCTTGCCTGTCGCCGCTCAGCAATGGAGGACAACTGGCTGGCGCGCAGGAAGCGGCCGATGCCCTTCTGCAAGGTTTTGGTCACTTGCTGCGCGAGGGCAACGCGAGGCCCGGCAGCCTGCTGGCTAGTATCGTGACAGAGACCGATGCCATGGGGAGCGGCTTGCTGGCCAACCTCGTGGGTTTGCTGTCGCAGACCTGCGACGCGACGGCCGGCTTGCTGGGCAATGCCGTAGTTGCCTTGCGCACGCAGCCGGATTCGTTGGCGCAACTGCGTGCGTCGCCGCAGCGGTGGCCGGCCATGCTGCGCGAAGTCGGCCGTTTTGATCCGTCGATCCACAACACGCGCCGCTACACGGCGCAAGACGTGGAGTTCGATGACGTGCGCGTGCCGGCCGGACAGATGATCGTCGTCGTGCTGGCCAGCGCCAGCCATGCGGAGTTGGGCTTTGGCCATGGCCGCCATGTCTGTCCGGGCCAGTCCATCGCGCAGGCCATCGCTGCGGCTTGTTTGCAGGCGTGGGCCGACGGCCTGGAAGGCATGGCGCTGGCGTGGCGTTACCTGCCGTCGCTGAATGCCCGCATCCCCGTGTTTACGCAAGGAGAAAATGCATGATTGCCGTGATTTTTGAAGTCTGGCCCAGGGCCGAAGGTCGCCAGCAGTATCTGGACCTGGCCGCTGCGCTGCGGCCCCTGCTCGACGAAGTCGACGGCTTCATTTCCATCGAGCGCTTCAGCAGCCTGAGCGAGCCAGGCAAACTGCTGTCGCTGTCGTTCTTTCGCGACGAGGCGGCGCTGGCGCAGTGGCGGCAGCTGGAAGCGCACCGGGCGGCGCAATCGGCTGGCCGGCAGGGCGTATTTGACGATTACCGGCTGCGCGTCGCCGCCGTCGTGCGCGATTACGGCATGCTGGACCGGCAACAGGTGCCGACCGACAGCCGCCAGCGCCACGATGTTAGCGGGGCAGGGCGCCCTGCGTGATCTTGACTTTCACGCGGTAGGTGGGCTCTGCCGCATTCAGGGCGGGCGGCGTGGCCGGGTCGACGTCGAGCAAGGTAAACGTCAGGTGGTTGACGGTGACGGAACTGGAAGCGCCGGGCATGGAGTCGGACAGGACGATGTCGGTGGCGCCAGCACTGTTGAGCAAACTGAAACTGTAGCTGACGTAGCCTTTCCACACGCACACGGCGCCCTTGCGGCAGCGGCTGTCGTTGACGCGCTCGAGTTTCAGGGTATCGGTGGCCGTGATGGCGACCTGTTCGCCCGGCGACAGCACGTGGGTGACGCTGCGCGGCGTGTTTTCCGCGTCGCCGGCGCTGCCGGCCGCGCCGCAGCCGGCCAGCACGGCCAGGCAGGTGAAGAACAGGGGAAGCAGCATGGTGCGGTAAGAGCGGGTCAGGTAATGCATGTTTTTCCTTTCAGGCAGAGCGTCCCAGGCATGCTTGTTCACGCGTGGGATAAAATGATAGTAACAAAATGATATTTTTCAGGCGCACTATTGGCGTGCTGCCGATGAATTGACGCGCCGGCCACGCGGCGCGCCGATTACTGCGTAAAATGGCTGTTTTGAAAATCAGGAAACAATCATGAAAAAAACCGACCTGGCCAAAAGCGATGCCAAGAAACTGATGGGAAAGATGAGTGTTCCCGGCGCCGGTGCATTCGGTAAGGAAGCGGTGGTCGTCGACCGCCGCGAGCAGCGCAAGCGCGATCAGGCCTTGGGCCTGGTGCCATTCGCCGTCAAGCTGAACAGCGATCTGGTCTTGCAATTGCAGACCCTGGCCAAGGAACGCGGCGCGGATCTGAATGAAGTGGTTGCCGAAGTCCTCGTCAAGGGCCTGGCTGCAGCGTAAGGGCTGACAATGTTTATCTGTTGATAAATATCAGTTATAAAACTAAAAGGCGCCTTGCGGCGCCTTTTGCATTGCGGCATTGCTTGTGATTACACCCAGGCGGCCAGGGCGCCCTTCATTTTTTTCAGCGCCGCCACTTCGATCTGGCGGATGCGCTCGGCCGATACGCCGAACTCTTCCGCCAGCGCGTGCAGGGTGGCGCCGGAACCGTCGTCGTTGGCCAGCCAGCGCGCTTCGATGATGCGGCGTGAACGGGCGTCGAGCTTGCTCAAGGCCGTTTCCAGGCCTTCCGATTGCAGACGCGTCACTTGCTCCGCTTCCAGCACCTTGGTCGGCTCGCTTTGCTCCGACGACAGGTAGGCGATCGGCGAAAACTTGTCGTCTTCATCGTCGGTCGGCGATTCCAGTGCGATGTCGCGGCCGCTCAAGCGCGTTTCCATCTCGATCACTTCTTCGCGCTTTACGTCGAGCAGCTTGGCCAGCGCATCGATCTGCTTCGGCGTCATCGCGTCCAGGCCCGTCTTGTGGCTGCGCAGGTTGAAGAACAGCTTGCGCTGCGCCTTCGTCGTCGCAACCTTGACCAGGCGCCAGTTTTTCAGGATGTACTCGTGCATCTCGGCTTTCACCCAGTGCATGGCGTACGACACCAGGCGCACGCCCTGGTCCGGATCGAAACGTTTCACGGCTTTCATCAAGCCGATATTGCCTTCCTGAATCAGGTCGGCATGCGGCAAGCCATAGCCCAGGTAGCCACGGGCAATCGAGACCACCAGGCGCAGGTGCGACAGCACGAGTTCTTGCGCGGCGGCCAGGTCATTTTTTTCACGCAGGCGTGTCGCCAGCGAAATTTCTTCGTCATGGGTCAACATGGGCAGGCGGTTCACGGCCGAGATATAGGCGTCAATATTACCCAGATTGCCAGTGAACCCGAGGCCCAGCGCATTACTTTTGGTCGGAACCAATGCGGACGTTGCGGACATCATAGTCATGTTTTCTCCCTCGTAGTCTTGCTTTGTTCCAGTTGGCCACGTCACGCGACGTGGTCCGTTTGTCTGTTCGGTCTTGCGTATTCGGTCTTGTACTTTGCAGAGCGCGGCACCATCTTCATCTGGCGTCCGTGGCGGTTCTGCTCTTGGTATGTCCCTATATTAGCACTCTCTGCTTGAGAGTGCCAATCAGCACATTTAATCGTCCTGATAGCCTAAATGCTATGGCAATGTAACGCTTGATATATATCCAGATAACGCTTCACGACAACGTAGTTAGTCTACGGCCTCTGGCTGAAGCGAGCCTTAAGAATACTTGCTTATTATCAAGATAACAGCAATATGGGACGCATGGCGGCGCCAGGAGCGCCGCCATGGAAAGAGGGTCAGTTCAGGCGCGCCAGGTGGCGCTGCACGCAGAGGAAGGCGCCGATCAGGCCCAGGCCGGCGCTGACGGCCAGCAAGCCGGCCATCGGCAGCGGCGCCAGCGGCACCAGCTGGAATTCCGACGCATACAGGCGGGCAAACTCGGCAATCGCGGTATTCAGCGGCTGCAAGGCCAGCGCCACGGCGCCCAGGGCAAGCGCGCCGGCGCACAGGCCCAGCAGGGCGCCCGTGTAATAGAAGGGGCGGTGGATGAAAGTGTCCGTCGCGCCGATCAGTTTCGAGATGCTGATTTCATCGCGCTGCTGCATCACTTGCAGGCGGATGGTGTTGAAGACCACGGCGATCACGGCCACGCCCAGGGTGATGGCCAGCAGCAGCAGCACCAGGCGCAGCACGCCCAGCAGGGCAGCCAGGCGCTTGACCCAGGCCGAATCGACTTGCGCCGATTCCACGCCGGGCAAGTGGCGCAGCTGTTCCGCCACCGCATCGACGTCCTGCGCTTCGCTGGCGCTGCTGAAGGCGTCGAGTTTCAGCACATAGCTGTCGGGCAGGGGATTGTCGCCCAGGGTGCTCAGTACATCGGCCAGGCCGTTCTTGTCTTTCAGGGTGTCGAGCGCCTGTTCGCGGGGGATGAAGACGATTTTCGCCTTTTGCTCGCCGACGATCTTGCGCATGGCGCTGGCCAGGGCCACGGCTTGCTCGCGCGGCGTGTCGATCTTCAGGAAGACGCTGATTTCCGGGTCGACCGACATCTGTTCCGACATCGGGCGCACATTGTCGAGCATGGTCAAGCCGGCGAACGGCAGCGACAGGGCGATGGCGACCACCACGACGTTCAATAGAAAGCCGCCTGGCGACTTGCGCAGATGAATCAGCGCCGAACCGAGGGCGAAGCGGTGTTGACGGAACCAGCCTCTCATGCCTGTTCTCCCTGCGCGTCATCCTGGTCGGGGGAGGGCGCAAAATCGGGATCGGGCGGCGCGAAGACGGGCGCCTGCGTGGCCTTGTCGATGGCGACCAGCTGGCCGTTTTTCAGGTGGATCACGCGGGCGGCGGCGTCGAGCATCTGTTCGTCATGGCTGGAAATGAGGCAGGTCACGCCCACCGAGTGGAATGCTTTCAGGGCGTCGAGCACCTTGTTGGCGCTGGCGCGGTCCAGGTTGGCCGTCGGTTCGTCGGCCAGGATGATCTGCGGCCGGTTGACGATGGCGCGCGCGATCGACACGCGCTGCTGCTCGCCGCCCGACAGCGACAGCGGACGCGCCATGGCGCGGTCCAGCAGTCCCACCTTGTCGAGCGCGGCGCGCGCGCGCTGTTCCGCGGCAACTTTATGCGCGCCGACGACGAGCAGCGGCAGCATGACGTTGGCCAGGATGGAGCGGTCGTTGAGTAACTTTTGCTGCTGGAAGATCAGGCCCATGTTACGGCGCAAAAACGGCACGCCGGCCGGCTTGATCTTGGCCATGTCCTGGCCATTGACGATCAGCTTGCCCGACGTGGGGCGTTCCATGGCGGCGATCATTTTCAGCAAGGTGGATTTGCCGGCGCCGGATGGGCCGGCCAGGAACACCAGCTCGCCCTTGGCAATACTGAGCGAAATGTCGCTGAGCGCCACGGCATCGGAGGAGTATTGCTTGGAGACGTGCTGAAATTCAATCATGTATAGGCTTATCCGAGCAGCGCTTCGACAAATTCGGCAGCCACAAAAGGCTGCAAGTCTTCAATTTTCTCACCGATGCCGATGAAATACACAGGCACGGGGCGCACGCGGGCAATCGCCGCCAGCACCCCGCCCTTGGCGGTACCGTCCAGCTTGGTGATCACCAGGCCGCTCAATTGCAGGGCATCGTCAAACGCTTTCACTTGCGTGAGGGCGTTCTGGCCCGTATTGCCGTCGATGACGAGCAGGGTTTCATGCGGCGCGCCATCCATGCCCTTGCCGATCACGCGCTTGATTTTCTTCAATTCTTCCATCAGGTGCAACTGCGTCGGCAAGCGTCCCGCCGTATCGACCATGACCACGTCGATGCCGCGCGCCTTCGCCGATTGCACGGAGTCGTAGGCCACGGCGGCAGGGTCGCCCGATTCCTGCGAGATCACGGTAACGTTGTTGCGCTCGCCCCAGACCATCAGTTGTTCGCGCGCGGCGGCGCGGAAGGTGTCGCCCGCGGCCAGCAGCACGGACTGGTTGTTCGACTGCATGTGCTTGGCCAGCTTGCCGATGGTGGTGGTCTTGCCGGCGCCATTCACGCCGGAAATCATCATCACCAGCGGCTTGTGGCGGCCCAGCTCGAAGCGCTTTTCCAGCGGCGAGAGCAGGTCGATCAGCAGCACTTTCAAGGCGGCCTTGACGGCGGCGGCGTCGAGCAGCTTGTCTTCCTTGACCTTTTTCTTCAATTCCGTCAGCAGGAATTCCGTGGCGTCGATGCCCGCGTCGGACATCAGCAAGGCCGCTTCGAGCTCTTCGTACAGGGCGTCGTCGATCTTTGCGCCGACGAACAGCACGGACAAGGTATTCGAGGTTTTCGACAGGCCGGCCTTCAGGCGCGTCATCCACGATTTTTTCTCGGGTTCGGCGGCCACGATCACGGGCACGAGCTCGGCCGGCGCGCCGCTCAGGGGCGCAGCGGACGGGGCTGCTGCTGGCGCGGCAGGCGGCGTGGCGGCGGGAAGGACGAGGGGCTTGGCTGGCGCAGCCTCGGGAGCGATGGGTTTTTTCTTGAAGAAACTAAACATGGATGTGTGGTGGCGGGTGCTGACCTTAGGCCCGGCGGCGCCGGACACTGTTGATCCGGCTATTCTACCAGAGCGCGCCCGGCCCTTCATGCTTTACTGTTCGATTGGCAACATTGCGCGGCTATCCACGGAGATCGCCGCAGTTGCCGCGCTTTCCAGCCGGTTCAGTGGGTTTGCAGGGCCAGCGCCTGATGGCGGCGGCGCCAGTCGGCGATGCTTTCGTCGACTTGCCGCAAGTCCAGCACGTGCAAAAAGGCTGGCGGCTGGCGGTACAACACGGGACTGCGTCCGCCGGCCCACAATTCCATGCTTGACGGCAAGCTCGCATGCAGCTGCTGCAGGCTGTCGCGCGTCTGCCGTTGCTTGCTCGCGCTGGAAAACGATAGCGCGACGATATCGGCCCGCTGCGAGCGGGCGGCCGCGACGATATCCGTCAGCGGCGTTTCCACTCCCAGCGACATGCAATGGGCGCCGGCCGCCGCGCACAGCGCTTCGGCCATCAGCAGCCCCAGGCCATGACGCTCCTGCGGCAAGGTGCTGAGGACGATGCGCGGCGTGCGCGTGGACGGGCTGCTTGCTTGCGGCAGGGAAAAGATGGCGTGGCGCATCACCGTCTGCAAGGTTTCGCTATACAGATGCTCTTCATACACGGCCAGGTCGCCGCAAGCCCACGCTTCGCCCACCATGCCCGTGAGGGGGGCGATCACGTCGATGGTGAACGCTTTCAAGCCCAGCACGGCCAGCGCCTGGCGCAGGGCGTCGCCCAGTTCCGTCATCTGGTGGCCACGGCAAAGGGACAGGTAGTGTTCGAGCTGGGGTGCCGGCGTGGATGGCGCTGCGCTGCCGGCGCTGGCCAGCTGCTGCAGTTGCAAGGTGCTGTGCTGCATGATTTTGCCAGGACGAAATCCGAGGTCCAGCAGGCGTTTGACCATGCGCAATTTTTGCACTTGCTCGGCCGGGTAGCTGCGTTCGCCAAAGGCGTCGCGCTGGGGCTGGGGAAAGGCATAGCGGCGCTCCCACACACGCAAGGTTTCCTTGGCCAGTCCGGTATCGCGCTCGACATCGCTGATGCTGAAGGCGGAAGTAGGTTGCAGGTCAGTATCCATACCAGGGGGCTTGCTCGCATGCCAAAAGAACGTGGAGTGCATTTTACGCCTTCCGCTGCCCCGTACCAAATAGCTGAATCCGATTAGAAATTGCCGACGTATAAGTTTCTGAATGGCTCAGGACGCTCATTGACATAAATCAATATTTCATCGATTATCCATGAGGCTTATTTGTCCAGGACAAACTTAACACGGGTGCACTCATGAAAATTGCCGTCGTCGGAGCAGGAATTGCAGGATTGTCGTGTGCCTATCGCCTGGCGCAAGCGGGCCAGGACGTCACCTTGTACGAGGCGGGCGACTATTTTGGCGGCCACAGTCATACGGTCGATGTCACGCTCGACGGCGTCACGCATGGCGTGGACACGGGTTTTCTCGTGTTCAACCACGCCACCTATCCGAACCTGGTGCAACTGTTCGACGAACTCGGTGTCGAGGCGGCCGACAGCGACATGTCGTTTTCCGTCAAAATGCCGCTGGGCACGGCATCCGATGCGCGCGTGCTGGAATGGGCGGGCGCCAATGTCGATACCGTGTTTACCCAGCGCAGCAATCTGCTGCGCCCCGCCTTCTTGCGCATGCTGCGCGACATCCTGCGCTTCAACCGCCAGGCCAGCGCCCTGGCGACGGGAAGCGTGCCGGCGCCGGCCATGTCCCTGGGCGAATTTCTCGACCTGCACAATTATGGCGACGAGTTCCGCCACTGGTATCTGCTGCCGATGGCCGCCTGCATCTGGTCGTGTCCGGCGCGCCAGATGCTGGCCTTTCCATTGGCCACTTTCATCCGTTTCTGCCACAACCATGGCTTGCTGCAAGTGAGCGACCGTCCGCAATGGCGCACGGTGCGGGGCGGATCGCGCGCGTACGTGGAAAAACTGCTGGCCGGCATCCCGCAGCAGCGCCTCGCTTGCCCCGTGCTGGCCGTGCGCCGCCAGCCGCACGGTGGCGCGCGCATGGTCGAGCTGCATACGGCCGCCGGCGTCGAGCATGTCGATCACGTCGTGCTCGCTTGCCACAGCGACCAGTCGCTGGCCTTGCTGGCCGATATCCGCGACGACGAGCGCTCCGTGCTGGAAGCCGTGCGCTACCAGCCGAACCGGGCCGTGCTGCATACGGATGCGTCCTGCCTGCCGCAGCGCCGCAAGGCCTGGTCCGCCTGGAATTACCAGGGGCGGCCGGCAGTGGCGGAAGGCGAGGCGCCGCAAGTGTGCGTGCATTACTTGCTGAACCAGCTGCAGCCGCTGCCTTTCAGCACGCCCGTCATCGTCTCGCTCAATCCGCTCGACGAGCCCGCTCCGGCCAGCATCATCGACGAATTTTCGTACGCCCACCCCGTGTTCGATGGCGCGGCCATTGCCGCCCAGGCGCGCCTGGCCGGTTTCCAGGGTGCGCAGCACACGTGGTTCGCGGGCGCCTGGACGGGCTATGGTTTCCATGAAGACGGTTTGAAGTCGGGCCTGGCCGTGGCGCAAATACTCAATGGCATGGCGACGGCGGAGCTCGGCCATGCCGCGTGATCCATCGCCGCCCGTGGCGCCGCAGCCCCAGCTGTGCCTGGGACAGGTGCGCCATGCGCGGCTGCGCCCGCGCGCGCATGCTTTTACTTACGGCATGTTTTATCTGCGCCTGCCCTTGCGCAGCATGGGCGCGCACGATTTTCCTGCGCGGCTGATTTCACGCAACGGCGCCAATGTGCTGTGCTTCCGCGACAGCGACCATGGCGATGGCACGATGCCGCTGCTGGACTGGATCGACGGCTTGCTGCGCCAGCAGGGCGTGCTGGATGCGGGCGGCGAAATCTGGCTGCAAACCATGCCGCGCATGTTCGGCTATGTCTTCAATCCCGTCAGTTTCTGGTTTTGCCACCGCCCGGATGGCGCGTTGCGGGCCGTTGTCTGCGATGTGCGCAATACCTTTGGCGAGCGTCACCTGTACCTGCTCGAGCAGGGCGGCGCCATCGCGTATGGCAGCGAGTTGCGCGCCAATAAAATTTTCCACGTTTCTCCGTTTTGCAAGGTGGAAGGAAATTATCGTTTCCGTTTCTTGCGCAATAGCGAACTGGGCGGCGAACGCCACTTGGCCAAGGTCGATTACGACGACCTCGACGGTCCACTGCTGCAGACGAGCTTGTCCGGCACGGCGCAGCCGCTGCGCGATGGCGCCATCGCCTGGGCCTTGCTGCGCTATCCCCTGATGACGTTTGGCGTGATGGCGCGCATCCATTGGCAAGCCTTGCGCCTGTGGCTGCGTCGCGTGCCGTTTTTCAGCAAACCCCACCCTCCACAAGAAAAGGTGTCCCGATGAGCTCCGATTCCCTGCCGACCGGCCTGCAGGCGCGCAGCAGCGTTTGTCACGATCACTCGCATCTCGACATGCCCGCCTCCGGGCGCATGATCTTGCGCCTGCTGCAAAAATTGCAGCATGGCGCCCTGCGCCTGCGCACGCCCGACGGCAGCATCTTGCTGTATGGCGATGGCAGTCATCCCGTGACCCTGGACTTGCACAACTGGCGTTTGTGCTCGGCCGTGCTGCGCTCGGGCGACATCGGCTTTGCGGAAACCTTTATCGCCGGCGACTGGCGCACGGATAATCTGCCCGGCTTGATCGAACTGATGATACGCAACCGCGCGCAGATTGAATCGCTGATCTACGGCAACTGGTGGGGCAACCTGGTCTACAAGCTGCGGCATTTACTCAACCGCAATTCGCGCGCCGGCAGCAAGAAGAATATCCACGCCCATTACGACATCGGCAACGCCTTTTACCAGTTGTGGCTGGACCCGTCGATGACGTATTCAAGCGCGCTGTTCAGCGAAGGCGCCAGCCTGGAGCAGGCGCAAGTGGCCAAATACCGGCGCATCGCCGATCAGTTGCAACTGCAGCCAGGCGCCAGGGTGCTGGAAATCGGCTGCGGCTGGGGCGGTTTCGCGGAAACGGCGGCGCGCGACCATGGCGCCCACGTGACGGGTTTGACTTTATCCACGGAGCAACTTGCCTATGCGCGCCAGCGCCTGCAGGACGCGGGGCTGGCTGAGCAGGCCGACCTGCAGCTGTGCGACTACCGCGACAGCGCCGGCCAGTACGACGCCATCGCCTCGATCGAGATGTTCGAAGCCGTGGGGCAAAGCTACTGGCCCGGCTATTTTGCCTGCGTGGCGCGCAACCTGAAGCTGGGAGGACGGGCCTGCATCCAGACCATCGTCATCGCCGATGAACTGTTCGAGCGCTACAGCAAGAGCACGGATTTTATTCAACAGTACATTTTCCCGGGCGGCATGCTGCCGTCGCCGGCCGAGTTTCGCCGCGCCGCCGAGGCGCAGGGCCTGCGCGTGGAAGACGCTTTCAGCTTTGGCCTCGATTATGCGGAAACCTTGCGCCAGTGGCGCGCCAGCTTCCTGGCCCAGCGCACGGCGCTGGAAAAGCAGGGTTTCGATGGCCGTTTCCTGCTGACCTGGGAATTTTACCTTGCGTATTGCGAGGCCGCCTTCCAGGCGTACAACACGGATGTGATGCAATTTACCCTGATCAAGGACTGACCATGCGCCGTTTGCTTGCCGTTGTTGTGTTGTTGTTGACCATGTCCGCTGCCGTGGCAGCGCCGCCTGCCTTTATCGCTGCCGACGTGCCCGAAGCCCGCCTGGCGGGCGAGGGCGAATACACGTGGTTCGGCATGCGTATTTATCGGGCGCAACTGTGGGTGGGCCCGCAAGGCTACCAGGGCGCGGCGTCCGAAACGGCGCCGTTTGCGCTGGAATTGCGCTATGCGCGTGCGCTCGACGGCAAGAAGATCGCCGAAGCCAGTTATGAACAGATGCAGAAAATCGGCGCGGGCACGCCGGAGCAGCGCCTGGCGTGGCTGGCCGCCATGCAGCGCATCTTTCCTGACGTCAAGGAAGACCAGCGCATCGCGGGCGTCTACCGGGCCGGCATCGCGCCCGGTGTGCGCTTTTACCTCGACGGCAAGGTGCTGGCGGACGTGAGCGATGGCGACTTCGCGCGCGCCTTCTTTGCCATCTGGCTGTCGCCGTCGACGACGGCACCGAAGCTGCGCGCGGCCTTGCTGCAGAGTGCGGCCCCGCTGCCATGAATGCCGTGGGCAGCGCCTTGAGCTTGCCAGCCTTGTTCAGTTATGGCCTGTTCGGCTTGCCGCTGGCCATGCTGGCGCTGCCCATCTATATATATGTAGCGCCGTTTTATGCGCAACGCAGCAGCCTGGACCTGGCGCAGATCGGCGCCGTGCTGCTGGCGGCCCGCATCGCCGCCGCCTTCATCGATCCTGCCTTGGGTGCCTGGATGGCGCGTGGCGGGCGCAGCTATGCCGTATATGTCGGCGCCTCGCTACCCTTGCTGCTGCTGGGCTTTGGCGCCCTGTTCCATCCACCCGCCATGCGGGAAACGGCCACCCTGGCCTGGTTCCTGGCTGCCTTGCTGCTCGTCTACACCGCCTATGGCCTGGCCGGCATCGCGCACCAGAGCTGGGGTGCGGCCCTGAGCCAGCTGCGCGCGCAGCGGGCGCGGGTGACGGCCGTGCGCGAAGGCTGCGGCTTGTTCGGCGTGATCCTGGCGGCGGGGCTCACTTCGGTGTTCGGCTATGACGGCTTGTCGCTGGCCTTTGCCGTCTGCCTGCTGGCGGCGGGCGCGCTGCTGCTGGCGCGCGCGCCGCGTCCGGCTTTGCGCAGTGACGGGGAGGCGGTCTCCCGAACTGGCACTGGCTGGAAGCTGCCATTTCGCCAGCGCGCGTTCCGCTGGCTGTTTGCCGTCTTGCTTGTCAATGGCGTGGCGGCCGCCATTCCCGCCACGCTGTTCCTGTTCTTTGCCGGTGATTACTTGCGCCTCGGGCATTACGCCGGACCGTTTTTGATCGTTTACTTTTGCGCGGCGGCAGCCTCGATGCCCGTGTGGGTGGCGCTGGCGCGCCGCTTTGGCGAGGCGCGCGCCTGGGGCGGCGCCATGCTGCTGGCCGCGACCGTGTTTGTCTGGGCGTATGGCCTGAGCGCAGGCGCCGCCTGGGGCTTTGCCGCCATCTGCCTGCTGTCTGGCCTGGCCCTGGGCGCCGACCTGGCCTTGCCGCCGGCCCTGCTGGCGGGGCTGATTGGCGCGGCCGGCCATGCCGGACGGCACGAAGCGGCATATTTCGGCTGGTGGAACTGGGGCGTGCAGATGAGCCTGGCGCTGGCGGCCGGCATCGCCTTGCCCCTGCTGGCCTGGCTCGGCTACGTGCCGGGCAGCGGCGGCGGCGGCTTGCCGGCCCTGGCGGCGGCCTACGCCTTGCTGCCCTGCGCCTTGAAACTGCTGGCGGCGCTGCTGCTGTGGCGCGCGCCTTTACAACATATATATAGTGAACCCCGGGAGTATCGACCATGTACCTGATGAGCTATTGCCGGCGCGGCATGACGGCGGCCGCTTTGCTGCTGGCGTTGTCTGCCTGCTCCACGGCTCCCACGCCGGCCATGTACGCGCAGGAAACACCCAAGCTGGACTTGCAGCAGTACTTCAACGGCACGCTCGACGCCCATGGCATCTTCCAGGACCGCTCCGGCAAGGTGGTCAAGCGTTTCACCGTCGTGATGCGGGCCAGCTGGGTGGGCGAGACGGGTACGCTGGACGAGGATTTCACGTATTCGGACGGCAGCAGACAACGCCGCATGTGGACCTTGCGCAAGACGGCGCCCGGACGCTTCATCGGTACCGCACCCGACGTAATAGGCGAGGCCGTCGGCGAAGTGGCCGGCAATGCGCTGCGCTGGCAATACGTGCTGGCGCTGCCCGTCGATGGCACGGTCTATCACGTCGACTTCGAGGACTGGATGTTCCTGATGGATGACAAGGTCATGCTCAACCGCGCCGCCATGAGCAAGTTCGGCTTCAGCCTGGGCGCCGTCACCTTATCGTTCAGCAAGCGTCCACAGGCGGCCCCATGAATCGCAAGATCACCAACTGGGCCGGCAAGCACGTGTGGATCATCGGTGCTTCCAGCGGCATCGGCGCCGCGTGCGCCACCTTGCTGCTGGAGCAGGGCGCCAGCGTGGCCTTGTCGGCCCGCCATCGCGCCAGCCTGGAGCAGCTGTGCGAAGGGCAGCCGCTGGCGCAGGCATTGCCGCTCGATATCACCCAGCACGCGCAGCTGCGGGCCGTCTGCGCGCAATTGCAGCAGCAATGGACGCATATCGACTTGATACTGGTGGTCGCTGGCGGCTATCAGGCCATGCGCGCCGATAGCTTTGACCTCGAGGCGGCCCAGGGTTTGCTGGCCCTGAATGTGGGCGGCGTCTTCAATTGCCTGGAGCAAGCCTTGCCGTGGCTGTTGCGCCAGGGCGGCGGCGGCATCGGCATCGTCGCTTCGGTGGCCGGTTATGGCGGCTTGCCCAAGGCGCTCGCGTACGGCGCCAGCAAGGCAGCGCTGATCAACCTGACGGAGTCGCTGTATCTGGATTTGCATCCACGCGGGATTGATGTGTATCAAATCAACCCTGGTTTTGTCGCCACCCCCTTGACTGCAGACAACGATTTCACCATGCCGGCCCTGATGACGGCGCGGGACGCGGCGGCCGCCATGCTCGACGGCATCGAGCGGGGCCAGTTCCACATCCACTTTCCCAAGCGCTTTACGAATACCCTGCGCTTGGCGCGGCTGTTGCCGTACCGCGCCTATTTTTGGCTGATCCGCAAGGTGACGGGCGTATGAGCGCAAGCATGCCGGACACGGAACGCGTGGAGGAGGCGCTGGCGCGCCTGGTGGGGTTTTACGAGCACCTGAGCCTGGAAAGCCTGGCCCAGCTGGGCGCCGTGTATGCGCCAGATGCCCAGTTCAAGGACCCATTCAACGAGGTGGTGGGCCACGCCGCCATCCTGGCCATATTCGAGCACATGTTCGTGCAAGTCGATGCGCCCCGGTTTGTCGTGCTGGAAAGCCTTGGGCAGGGGCAGCAAGCATTCCTGACGTGGGAATTTCGCTTCCGCATGAAACGACTGGTATCTGGCGAACAGTGCATTCGTGGCGCAACCCATGTGCGCTTCGATACGCAGGGACGGGTGGCCGTGCACCGCGATTATTGGGATGTGGCGGAAGAATTGTATGAAAAACTGCCGTTGTTGGGCGGTTTCATGCGCCTGCTGCGGCGTGCAAGCCAGCGTTAAGGTGGTTTCGCGATGCTTTTAAGCAAAAAATGCAAAAAGAAAAAGTAAATTCTATGAAATGGGGCAGGCGAAAACTTGATTTCGGTCAAAGTGTCGTTTTTTAGACACAAATATGTCAAAATATTGAGAAGGCAACATTGTAAGAAATTGTTTCAACTGATGCGCAATTTGCAAGCAAGAGTCGTCCTCATCCGTTCCAATCGGATAGTTGAAGAGTTGGCTGTAAAACATGGAAAACATTTCTATGTGAGCAATTTAAATTACCGGAAAGTCAGTAATTGTCTTGTTACTCTGCCTATTTTTCTGACGCGCGCGCCGACGTCGAAAATGGCGCCTACGCCCCTGAATAATGCGGCAACGCACCAAAATTGGGCGCAGTATTTCCCGTTTTTGGGCCTTCGGCAGCAAACATTGGCGATGCCGTGTATGCTTCGTTCCGTTTATCCATTATCGCCTGACAAACTGCGCGCTTTGTCGCGTAAATCTTGGCGGGCAAATGACGGGTAAAGCATGTTGACGTTTTAATCACTCGCCTGATACTGTTGCACTAATACAACGGGTGTCGACAAGGCATGCGCTATGATGGAATGGTCAATCAGGCCAATGCATTGGTTGGCAAGGGGCACTGGCTCTGTCGCGTAGTACGGTTGGCGATGGTCGGGATGCCTGAAAAAGCCCTCGGCCTGGTACCGGAAGTAACATGTTGGAACTTGATGGAATGTGAAACGGTCGTTATAGTGCCGCTTCCGGTGCCGTTTGAGCACCGAACCGGCGCACGAATGACGGTCGTTATGCAGCCTTCAAGCTTATCGGTGCAATAGCGTGCCGATACCGATATGAATGTTCCCCTGACCGGAACAGCAATGTGGCAGGTGGAGACCTTGCCCTCACTCATAAAAAGCGCTCTGCTAGAGCGCAGCTCGAGATGCATAGGCTGTATTACTTTTTGCTTCAAAAATTAAAGGAAATCGCAATGAAAAAAACTCTGATCACCCTGGCAGTTCTGGCAGCAGCCACTGGCGTAGCCCAAGCTCAATCGAGCGTTGTTATCTACGGTACCGTTGACGCTGGTTTCGTCAGCGAGCGCGGCGGTGTTAACGGCAACGTTAACAAAATCGACAGCGGCATTGCTTCGGCTTCCCGTATCGGCTTCAAAGGCACCGAAGATCTGGGCAGCGGCCTGTCGGCACTGTTCGTTCTGGAATCGGGCTTCGGCGTTGACAACGGTCAACAAGATGTTGCAGGTACCTTGTTCAATCGTCAAGCTTACGTTGGTCTGAGCAGCAAAACGGCTGGTACCGTAACCCTGGGTCGTCAATACACCCCTTGGTACAACACCCTGTCGAAAGTTGCTGATCCATTCGCAGCTGGCTACGCTGGTTCCGCTAAAAACTTGTTCCCAGCGAACACGACCCGCACCAGCAACACCGTGCTGTACACCTCGCCTAACTTCAACGGCTTCGATGCTGACGTTGCTTACAGCACCGCCAACAACGGCCAAGAGAGCCTGGTATCCAGCAAAATCGGTCGCCAAATGGGCGCGTCGGTTGGCTACGCTAACGGTCCTCTGAATGCACGTCTGGCTTACAACACCACCAGCAACGAAACCGCCATCAGCGATGCTGGCAGCGCACGTAACTGGTTGGCTGCAGCTAACTACGACTTCGCAGTTGCGAAAGCGTATGTTGCATACGGCGTCAACAAAGGTGCTAACAGCTCGCTGCGTAACAACGGTAACGTCAATGCGTTCAACTACGTTTCGGCCGCTACCAGCGACGACAGCACCACCGCCCTGATCGGCGCAACGGTACCAGTTGGTCCAGCCGGCACCGTGATGGCTTCGATCATCCACGTGAACGACAAATCGGGCCTGAACGCCGATGCTAACCAGTTCGCACTGGGCTACTCGTACGCTCTGTCGAAGCGCACCAGCACCTACGCTTCGTACGCCAAGATCTCGAACAAAAACAACGCTGGTTACACTGTTGGCAACAACAGCAACGCCGGTACGGGCGACAAAGCCTTCAACGTTGGCGTTCGTCACTCGTTCTAATATTCGCGCAAGCGAAGCTTAGTACCGCTGCCAGCATCCCTTCGGGGATGCTGGCAAGCAAGGAAACGCGTCTCCAGGCTAGTCCTGGCGGCGCGTTTTTGCATTGGCGGCGCCAGTTATAATGGCGCCGTTACTCAAGTAAAGGAATGCCATGTATTCATTCACATCGCCGCGCCTGGCCGCCATGCTGGCTGCGCTGCTGCTCGCTGGCGCCACGGGCGCCGCTGCCGCTGCCGTGAAGGGCAAGAAACCGGCTGGACTGGAGCGCTATGGCGTGGCCGTCTATTCCGACCTGTGCCTGCAAAAGGATAGCGGCGAAATCGGCGGCCAGCGCGTCACCTTGCACCGCTTTGCCGAGGCCGATTCCGTCATCTATGAATTCACGGCAGGCGCCCTGAGCTGGCCTATCGTGGCCAACGACGTCAACCTGGACGCCGCCACGGGCGTTTTCGACTTCACCATTGCCGGCGCCGACAGCGAAGAGCGCACCATCGTCGGCAAGTTTTCCAAGGATGGGCAAACCCTGACCCTGGAAGGCGATTACTGCGGCGGCAACGTGCGCATGCCCATGAAATTGAGCCGTGTGCGCGATTTCGGCCGCCCCCTGAAAAACTGCACGCCATGCCCGCCGATGCCCCAAGCGCCGGCCGAGGCAGTGCCTGCCGAGGAAAGCGCGCCGGTGCCCGCGGCCTGAGCGATTACCGCCGTCAAAAAGAAAAAGGCCCGGTATCGACCGGGCCTTTGTTATTTGCAGCGTTGCAAGGGGCTTATTTGACCGCTTGCGCCTTTTCCGCCGTGGCGCGGATGGTGGCGAGTGTTGCGTTCGGCGTGATCAGGTTGCCGTCATAGCGCAGCTCGATCAGGGCCGGCAAGTTGTGCGCCTTGGCGTGCGTCAGCGCCCGTTGCAGTGCAGGGGCGAACTCTTCCGTCGTATTCACCACTTCGCCTTGTGCGCCGTACGCCTGCGCCAGCGCCGCGAAATCCGGGTTGTGCAGGGTCGTGCCCGACACGCGGCCCGGATAATCGCGCTCCTGGTGCATGCGGATGGTGCCGAACATCTGGTTATTGAAGACGATGATGACCACGCCCGCCTGGTATTGCACGGCCGTGGCCAGTTCTTGGCCATTCATCATGTATTCGCCGTCGCCGGCAAAAGTGATCACGGTGCGTTCCGGATGCACGATCTTGGCCGCCACGCCGGACGGCACGCCGTAGCCCATGGCGCCGTTCGTTGGCGCCAGCTGGGTGCGCATGCCGCCGTAGCGGTAGAAGCGGTGCGCCCACGAGGCGTAGTTGCCGGCGCCGTTCGTCAGGATCGTGTCGGCCGGCACTTGCGCCATGATCTCCTGCGTTACCTGCCACAGGTCCAGCGGCGCCTGGCCATCCTGGAAGATGGGCGGGCGCTCCTGGTAGGCGGCCAGTTCGGCCTTGGCTTCGGCCGGTGTATGTTTCCATGTGGAAGCGTCGACGGGGGTCATGGCGGCCAGCATGGCGCACACTTGCGGCATGCCGCTGTTGATCATCAGTTCAGCCTGGTAGACGCTGCCCAGTTCCTCGGCATCCGTATGGATGTGCACGAGGCGCTGGCGCGGCACGGGCGAGTCGAACAGCGTGTAGCCGCCTGTCGTCATTTCGCCCAGGCGCGGGCCGATGGCGATGACCAGGTCGGCATTTTTCACGCGCGCGGCCAGTTTCGGGTTGATGCCGATGCCGACGTCGCCGATGTAGTTCGGGTGTGCATTGTCGAGCAAGTCCTGGAAGCGGAAGGCGCAGGCGACGGGCAGGTGGTTGCTTTCCGCGAACTGCTGCAGGTCGGCGCACGCTTGCGGCGTCCAGGTGGTGCCGCCGAGCAAGACCAGCGGCTGCTTCGCGGCCGCCAGCATGGCGCGCAGCTGCTGCAGCTGGGCGTCGGACGGCGCCGCCTGCACCGGCTGGTAGGCGCGCGTGTCGGCGACAGTCGCCATGGAGATCAGCATGTCTTCGGGCAAGGCCAGCACGACGGGGCCGGGACGCCCGCTGGTGGCCACCTGGAAGGCGCGCGCCAGGTATTCGGGAATGCGCTCGGCGCGGTCGATCTGCGCCACCCACTTGGCCATCTGGCCATACATGCGGCGGTAGTCGATTTCCTGGAACGCTTCGCGGTCGACGAAATCATTGCCCACCTGGCCGATGAACAGGATCATCGGGGTCGAGTCCTGGTAGGCCGTGTGCACGCCGATCGAGGCGTTGGTGGCGCCCGGCCCGCGCGTGACGAAACAGATGCCCGGCTTGCCCGTCAGCTTGCCGTAGGCTTCGGCCATGAAGGCGGCGCCGCCTTCCTGGCGGTTGATGATGAAGCGGATGCCCGAGTCGTGCAGGGCGTCGAGCACGTCCAGGTAGCTTTCGCCAGGCACGCCAAAGGCGGTGTCGACACCGTGGATCTGCAGGGCATCGACCAGGATCTGGCCGCCGGTACGGGATTGTTGCGTCATGTTCGGCTCTTTATATTCTAGTGGGTGGCAAAGAAATGGGGCAAGCGGTGCGCATGCGCCTGCATGCAAGCAGCTTGCCTCATTCTATGTGAGCCGATTTGGCCCGGCTTTTGAAATGGCGACACCGAATTACACAATCCCCCGGCTGATGTGGCGCGCTTTTGCAGAAACATGCTGCGGCGCGGTACAATGGCGGGTGAAGCAGGCCAGACAGTCGCTGGCCGGTGCAGCAATGCGCTGGCGGGAGGAAGGTCCGGACTCCATAGAGCGGGGTGACGGTTAACGGCCGTCCGCTGAAAGCCGCAAGCGCAGTTAGCCCATGGTATAAGGCGAGGAATAGGGCCACAGAGACGAGCGTATTAAGTTACGGTGAAACGCGGTAACCTCCACCTGGTGCAATTTCAAATAGGCACGCGATGATGCTGCTCGCGGAGCGTGCGGGTAGAAAGCTTGAGCGCCCGAGTAATCTGGCGCCTAGAGGAATGACTGTCATAGCGCCAACCTGCAAGGGAAGGCGCCGTAACAAAATCCGGCCTACCGGCCTGCTTCACTTGAATTCCTGTTCCCTGGCTTGCCAGGGAGTATCTTGACCGCAGCGGTTTACCTGCTGCGCGCCAAGCAAAAGCCCCCGCGAAGGGGCTTTTTTTGTATCTAAAAATAGTGCAGCGAGGATAAAGTTGTATAGACAATTAAAAGTGAACAATTGGTTAAAGTTTCTTGCTTCCAATTAATTGCTGCATTGCAAAAATAGTTTTCCTGCGTCAGGCCAGCCCCGGAAAACAGGGCCGATACGCGCCATCGACGATTATTTTTTGCTTTAAACCAAGTCTTTCAGTGCCGCTGATTGCTGTTGTGCCTGGATGACGAAATTATTGTCATGTGTCAACTAACTGTAAAAAATTCAATTATTTGATTTCGTTTTTTTCGATGTTTACGGTAGGAAAACACATGTGTGCAGATGAGGTAGCACATTCACTATCTTTCATAAGTATCTAATTTATCGATATATTTTTATTTGAGACTCCTTCAACGATATGCGCTAAGTCCTTAATTTCATTAATAAAATTCCTGTTTTGCCAATCGGAAACCGCTTGACCACTATCTTTGCTTCCTCTAAAGTGGGCAACTGTGTGAAAAAGTGTGTTTTTGTGGGAAATTTTCCCTTTTTATCGTGATGCGCAAGCGTCGCAAGCCAAGCTCAAAAAAGGTCTTCCGTGTTTCAAGGCGCGTCCGCAATCAATCTCGATGCCAAAGGCAGGATGTCTATCCCTGCCAAGCACCGTGACGCGCTGGCGATTCAATGCGAAGGCCGTTTGACCCTGACCAAACACCCCGATGGCTGCCTGCTGTTTTTCCCCCGTCCCGTGTGGGAAAGCCACCGCCAGCAAATCGCCGCCTGGCCCATGTCGGCGCGCGCCTGGCAGCGCATCTTCCTCGGCAACGCCGTCGACGTCGAGCTGGACTCGGCCGGCCGCGTGCTGATCTCGCCCGAATTGCGCAACGCCGTCGGGCTGGCGCGCGAAGTGATGATGATCGGCATGGGCAGCCACTTTGAAATATGGGATGCCGCCAAATTGGCCGACAAAGAACAGCAGGCGATCGATGCCGGCACCCCCGATGTACTTTCCAATTTTTCTTTCTAAGGCTCCGTAATGACACAACTCACGGTGCCGGAATTTCAGCATCGCACGGTGCTGCTCGATGAAGCGGTCGATGCGCTCGACCTGACGGGCGACCGCGCGCACGGCGTTTACGTCGATGGCACGTTTGGCCGCGGCGGCCATAGCCGCTTGATCCTGTCGCGCCTGGCCGATGACGCGCGCCTGATCGGCTTTGACAAGGATTTGCAAGCCATCGCCACGGCCGAACAGATCGCCGATCCCCGTTTCCAGATCGTCCATGACAGCTTTGCCACCATGACGGCCAGCTTGGCCGAACGCGGCGTGCAGCAGGTGGACGGCATTTTGCTCGACCTGGGCATCTCGTCGCCGCAGGTCGACGACGCGGCGCGCGGTTTCAGCTTCCGCAACGACGGACCGCTGGACATGCGCATGGATACCACGCGCGGCATCTCCGCGGCCGAATGGCTGGCGGTGGAAACCGAGCAGAATTTAGAGAAAGTGATACGCGATTATGGGGAAGAACGGTTTGCTTTTCAGATTGCAAAGGCGATTGTTGCTGGCCGGGCAGTCCAGCCAATTTCAAGCACACGACAGCTTGCCGGCATCGTGGCAGGCGCCGTCAAGACCCGCGAGAAGGGTAAGGACCCCGCTACCCGCACCTTTCAGGCAATCCGCATTTTCATTAACAAAGAGCTCGAGGATCTCGAGATCGGTCTGAACCAGGCGTATGCCTGCCTGGCGCCTGGCGCGCGCATGGCCGTGATCAGTTTTCATTCTCTGGAAGACCGCATGGTCAAGCGCTTCTTCGCCTCGAAGGCGAACGTGGAGCAGCCTGACCGCCGCCTGCCAATCCGCGCGGTCGACTTGCCGCAGCCGGAAATGAAGCTGATTTCGAAAATGAAACCGTCCGACGCCGAGATCGAGGGCAACCCCCGTTCGCGTTCGGCCGTGATGCGCGTGGCGCAGCGTTTGCCGCTGGCCGCCCCTGCAAACGGCGGCGTCCGATGACTGGCAAGCTGTGTGTCGTGCTGTCGGCCCTGCTGGTGTGCTGCGGCCTGTCGCTGGTGAACGCGCAGTACCAGTCGCGCCACCTGCTGATCGACCTGGAACGCGCGCAAGCGCTGTCGCGCCAGCTCGACATCGACTGGGCGCAACTGCAGCTGGACCAGTCCACTTTGGGCAAGCATGAACGCATCGAATCGATCGCACGGCGCGACCTGAGCATGACGCCGCTGACGGCGGCGCGTACGCAATACCTGACGGAGGGTGAATAATGAAGTTGGGCGGTAATAGCAACGGCCGGGTGGCGGCATCGAAAGGCGTGCCATTCTCGAAGAACCCCGTACTGGCGGTGCGTCTGCCCGTCTGGCGTTCGCGCGTCGTGCTGTTCCTGCTGTTCTTTGCCTTCGCCGGCCTGGGCGCGCGCGCCCTGTGGCTGCAAGGCGTGTCGACGCAGTTCCTGCAAAAGCAGGGCAAGGCGCGCTATGAGCGCACCCTGGAATTGCCGGCCACGCGCGGCAAGATCACCGACCGCAATGGCCAGGTGCTCGCCTCGTCCGTGCCCGTGAAAGCCATTTGGGCCATTCCCGACGACGTGCTGCAGGCGTCGCCCGAAAAAATTAATGCGCTGGCCGGTCTGCTGGAAATGAACGTCAACGAATTGCGCAAGAAGCTCGATTCGGACCGCAGCTTTGTTTACCTGAAACGTCAGGTCGAGATGGACGTGGCCGACAAGATCTCCAAGCTGGGCATAGACGGCATCGACGAACGCAAGGAATACAAGCGCTTTTATCCACAGGGCGAAGTGATGACCCACGTGGTGGGCTTTACCAACGTGGAAGACGTGGGCCAGGAAAGCATGGAACTGGCGCAGCAGAAGACCCTCGTCGGCACTACCGGCAGCCGCCGCGTGATCAAGGACCGTCTGGGCCACATCGTCGAAGACATCGGCTTCATCCACGAACCGCATGACGGCAAGGACCTGACCCTGTCCGTCGACAGCAAGATCCAGTACATCGCCTTCACGCAGCTGAAGGAAGCGGTTGAGAAATTCAACGCCAAGGCCGGCGGCGCCGTGGTGCTCGACGTGCACACGGGCGAAGTGCTGGCCCTGGCCAATTATCCGAGCTACGATCCGAATGACCGTCGCAAGCTCACGGGCCAGCAGCTGCGCAATCGCGTCATGACCGATACTTTTGAGCCAGGTTCGACCCTGAAGCCGATCACGGTCTCGCTGGCGCTCGACACGGGCCGGGTCAAGCCGGGCACCCTGATCGACACTGGCCCGGGCCGCTACACCATCGCCGACCGCACGATCACGGACACCAAGCCGCACGGCGTGATCAACGTTTCCGAAATCATCGAGATGTCGTCGAACATCGGCACCTCGAAAATCGCGCTGGGCATGCCGTCGCAGGAAATGTGGGAAATGTTTACCAAGGTGGGCTTCGGCCAGCAGCCGAAATGGGGCTTCCCCGGCGCCGTGGCCGGCCGTGTGCGTCCGTATAAATCGTGGCGCCCGGTGGAGCAGGCGACCATGAGCTACGGTAACGGCATTTCCGTGTCGCTGATCCAGCTGGCGCGCTCCTACATGATGTTCGCGCGCGATGGCGACACGATTCCCCTGTCGTTCCAGAAGGTCAATGAACTGCCCGTGGGCCAGCAAGTGATCAAGCCGAAGACGGCCGCCGAAATGCGCGCCATGCTCGAACTCGTGGTCTCCGGCGCGCACGGCTCGGCCAAGCGCGCCCAGGTCGCCGGCTACAGAGTCGGCGGCAAGACGGGTACCGCCTATAAAGTGGAAAACGGCCGCTATGCGATGCCGCGCAAATATATCGGCTCTTTCGTGGGCATGGTGCCGATGTCGGCCCCGCGCTTCATCATTGCCGTGATGATCGATGAACCGACCGGCCCCGCCCACTATGGCGGCCAGGTTGCCGCTCCCGCTTTCGCGGCGATTGCGACCAACGCGCTGCGCGCGATGAACGTACCGCCCGATTCCTCCGTTACCGAAATCGTGGTCCCGGCCAATGCCGGCCCGGAGGCCATGTGAAGTCACTCATGACCATACAAGACATCAGTTTGTGGATCAAAACGGCTGCCCCGTCCGGGCAGCTGACGTCCGATTCGCGCCGCGTGCAGCGCGGCGACGTGTTTTTCGCCTATGCGGGCGCCACCGATTTCATCGCCGCCGCCATCGAGCAGGGCGCCGCCGCCATCGTGCATGACGCCGTGGAATGGGACGCCGCATGGAGCGTGCCGCACCTGCTGGTCAGCGACCTGAAACGCCTGGCCGGCCCCGCGGCGCATGCTTTTTACGGCATGCCCGACAGCGCCATGTTCAGCGCCGGCGTGACGGGCACGAATGGCAAGACCTCGTGCGCGCTGTGGCTGGCGCAAGCGCTGGCGCGCCTCGGTGTCACATCGTCCGTCATCGGGACGTTGGGCGTGGGTCTGTGCAAGCCGCGCGGCGCCATTGAATTCGACGTCACCGGCTACACGACGCCGGACGCCGTGCTGCTGGCCCGTAAACTGGCCGCCATGCGCGACGCTGGCGCCAAGGCCGTTGCCATCGAAGTGTCGTCGATCGGCCTGGACCAGGACCGCGCGGCCGGCATGCATTTCGACGTGGCCATGTTTACCAATCTGACGCGCGACCACCTCGACTACCATGGCGACATGGCGGCCTACGAGGCGGCCAAAGTAAAATTGTTCGACTGGCCCGGCCTGAAAACGGCCGTCATCAACCTGGACGACGCCATGGGGTTGCGCCTGGCGCGCCACGTGGATGGCAAGCTGTCCGGCGAATATCCCGTCATCGGCTATACCTTGCAGGATGCGGCAGCCTTGCCCGACTTGCCGGGCGTGCTGATGCTGCGCGCCAGCCAGTTCCGCAGCCGCAATGCCGGCACCGACTTCCACCTGGAATGCCCGCTGGGCGTGGCGCTGGTCAAGACGCAGCTGGTGGGCCACTTCAATATCAGCAACGCGCTGGCCGTGCTGGGCGCCTTGCTGGCGCACGGCACCGGCCTGCGCGCGGCCATCGACGGCATCGAGTCCTTGCAGCCGGCCCCGGGCCGCATGCAGCAGGTAGGCGGCCAGGAAGCGCCGATGGTCGTCATCGATTACGCGCATACGCCGGATGCACTGGAAAAAACCCTGGCCGCCTTGCGCCAGGTGGCGCAGGAGCGGGGCGGCCAGCTGTGGTGCGTGTTCGGCTGCGGCGGCGACCGCGATCCGGGCAAGCGCCCGCAAATGGGCGCCATCGCGCAACTGGCTGATCACGTACTCGTCACCAGCGACAATCCGCGCAGTGAAGATCCGCACGCCATCATCGCGCAGATCGTCGCCGGCATGCGCGCAGACGGCCCGCAGCCGCAAGCGATCGAAGACCGCGCCGCCGCCATCCTGTCGGCCATCAAGCACGCGGCCAAGCCGGACGTGATCCTGTTGGCGGGCAAGGGCCATGAGCCGTACCAGGAAATCAAGGGCAAGAAACTGCCGTTCTCCGACGCCGACCATGCGCAGCTGGCCCTGTCCGCGCGCCTGACGATGATGAGGACGAACTGATGGATCGCCTCATGCACGCAAGCCTGATGGAACTGATGCCATCGCTGCAAGGCGCGCAGCTGACGGGCGACGCCGTTTTTGACGGCGTATCGACCGACAGCCGCAGCGCCTCGGCCGGTTCGCTGTTCGTCGCCCTGCGCGGCGAGAGTTTCGACGCCCACGATTTCCTCGACCAGGTGGCCGCGCGCGGCGTCGCTGCCGTGGTGGTCGAGCGCTTGCCCGAAGGCTGGGACAGCGGCAAGGTGCCGGCCATCGTGGTGGCCGATACCCTGGTCGCGCTGGGCCGCATCGCCAACCACTGGCGCCGCCGTTTCAATGTACCCGTCATCGGCGTCACCGGCAGCAATGGCAAGACCACCGTCAAGGAGATGATTTCCTCCATTCTGGCGGCGGCCTTCGGCGAAGAAGCACGCCTGGCCACGCGCGGCAACCTGAATAACGAGATCGGCGTGCCATTGACCCTGTTCCGCCTGAATGAAGAACACAAGGCCGCCGTCATCGAGATGGGCATGAACCATCCGGGAGAAATTGCCCGCCTGGCCGCGATTGCCGCGCCGACCCTGGCGATGGTCAACAACGCGCAGCGTGAGCACCAGGAATTCATGCATACGGTGCTAGCCGTGGCGCGCGAAAACGGCGCCGCACTGGCGGCCTTGGGCGCAGACGGCGTGGCCGTCTTCCCGCATGGCGACGAATTCACGCCCGTGTGGCGCGAACTGGCTGGCGCGCGCGCCGTCATCACCTTCGGCCTGTCGAAAGACGCGGACGTCAGTTGTACGCACCGCGCGGCAGAGGATTTTGGCAGCGACCTGTTCGTCAGCGTGCGCGCGCAGGACGGCAGTCTGCGCCAGTTCTTTGTTGGCCTGCAGGCGGCGGGCGAACACAATGTGCGCAATGCGTTGGCCGCGGCGGCATGCGCGATTGGCGCCGGCATAGCGCCAGAACATATCAAGCAGGGCCTGGAGGCATTTTCTCCCGTGAATGGCCGCCTGCAGAAAAAACGTGCCGCCAACGGCGCCACCATTATCGACGACACGTATAACGCCAATCCGGATTCGGCGCGCGCGGCCATCGATGTGCTGGCGCAGGCCGCGGCACCGCGCATCCTGGTGCTGGGCGAGATGGGCGAAGTCGGCACGCAGGGACAGCAGTTCCACGAAGAGATCGGCGCCTACGCCGCCGCCAAAGGCATCGAACACGTGCTGGCGACGGGTGGTCTGGCGCGCCATCTGGTCAATCCGGCGCAAGCTGCCGCGAGCCAGGAATCAGGCACGGTCGTGGAGTATTTCGAACAGTTCGACGGTTTGCTGGCGGCGCTCGATGCGCATTTGTCCGGCCGTTCGGATGCAACAGTATTAATCAAGGGCTCCCGCTTCATGAAGATGGAACGGGCCGTGCAGCATTTGATTGGTTCAAACAACAATAACAAGGAAGCTCACTAATCATGCTGCTCTGGCTCGCTCATTATTTCCAGGACGACATTGGCCCATTGCGGGTCTTTAACTTCATCACTTTCCGCGCCGTCTTCGCCACCTTGACGGCGATCTTGATCGGCCTGTGCGCCGGTCCCGCCGTGATCCGCATGCTCACGCGCATGAAGGTCGGCCAGGCCGTGCGTACGGACGGCCCGCAAACGCATCTGAAAAAACACGGCACCCCCACCATGGGCGGTGTGCTGATCCTCATCGCCATCGGCATTTCCACCTTGCTGTGGGCCGACCTGTCGAACCGCTTTATCTGGCCGGTCTTGATAGTCACCCTGGGCTTTGGCGCCGTCGGCTGGGCCGACGACTACCGCAAGGTGGTGCACCAGGACCCGGAAGGCATGCGCTCGCGCGAAAAATACTTCTGGCAGTCGCTGATCGGCATCGTCGCCGCGTTTTACCTGGCATTTTCCGTCTCTGTGTCGGAGCCTGACGCTGGCCACGTGTGGAATCTGATCTACGCCTGGGTGCAGTCCGGCTTCGCCATGGACCTGCCGCCGAAGGCCGACCTGATCGTCCCGTTCTTCAAGACCATCAGCTATCCGCTGGGCGTGTGGGGTTTTATTGCGCTGACCTATTGCGTCATCGTCGGCACCAGCAACGCCGTCAATTTTACCGATGGCCTCGATGGCCTGGCCATCATGCCGACCGTGATGGTGGGCACGGCCCTGGGCCTGTTCGCCTACCTGACGGGCAACGCCACCTATGCGCGCTACCTGTTCATCCCGCACATCCCGGGCGCCGGCGAACTGGTGATCTTCTGCGGCGCGCTGGCCGGTTCCGGCCTGGCCTTCCTCTGGTATAACACGCACCCCGCGAAAGTGTTCATGGGCGACGTTGGCGCGCTGGCACTCGGTGGCGCACTGGGCACCATCGCCGTTATCGTGCGCCAGGAAATCGTCCTGTTCATCATGGGCGGCATCTTCGTCGTTGAAACGCTGTCCGTGATCATCCAGGTCGTCTGGTTCAAATACACCAAGAAGCGCTATGGCGCCGGCCGCCGCGTCTTCCTGATGGCGCCACTGCATCACCATTTTGAACAAAAAGGCTGGAAGGAGACGCAGGTTGTCGTGCGTTTCTGGATCATCACCATGATGCTGGTGCTGCTCGGCCTGACCACCTTGAAGCTGCGCTGATGATGTACCTCGATAAAACCGCACTGGTACTGGGCCTTGGGGAGTCAGGCCTGGCCATGGCCCTGTGGTTGGCACGCAGCGGTGCGCTGGTCCGCGTGGCCGACACGCGCGAGGCGCCCGAGCGCCTGGCCGCGCTGCAGGCCGCCGTGCCGCAGGCGCAGTTCATCGCCGGCGCCTTCACGGCCGACCTGCTCGATGGCGTCGATTTCGTCGCCGTCAGCCCTGGCCTGGCGCCGGGCCGCGAACTGGCGCACATCGCCCCGGCCGCGCAGGAAAAAAATATCCCCGTGTGGGGCGAGATCGAACTGTTCGCGCAGGCGCTGGCCGCCTTGAAGGCGGAACGCGGCTATGCGCCGAAAGTCATCGCCATCACGGGCACGAATGGCAAAACGACCGTCACCAGCCTGGTGGGCCTGCTGTGCGAGCGCGCGGGCCTGGTCACGCGCGTGGCCGGCAATATCAGCCCGGCTGCGCTCGACGTGCTGCGCGAAGTGCTTGACGCCGAGCCTGCGCCGCTGCCCGTGGATACAGAGGCTGAAGCGGCGGAACCCGTCGCCAGCAGCTTGCCGCAAGCGTGGATCCTGGAATTGTCCAGCTTCCAGCTGCACACGACGTGCAGCCTGCAGGCCGATGCGGCCACGGTCTTGAATCTGTCGCAGGACCACCTGGACTGGCATGGCGACATGGCCGCCTACGCTGCCGACAAGGCGCGCATCTTCGGCGAGCAGACCGTGCGCATATTGAACCGCGACGATGCGGCCGTCATGCACATGGCCGATCCGCTGGCCGAGACGATCACCTTCGGCACGGGCGAACCGGCGGAAGTGGACAGCTTTGGCCTGGTCAATGAACGCGGCATCTTCTGGCTGGCGCAAGCCGTGCCCAGCGAAGAAGTGATCGAGAAAAAACGCAAGAAGAACGATCCGGCGCCGGAACCGGTGCCGACGATGGCGAAAAAACTGATGCCAGCCGATGCGTTGAAAATCCGCGGCCAGCACAATGCCTCGAATGCGCTGGCGGCGCTGGCCCTGTGCCGCGCCATCGGCCTGCCATTCGCGCCGCTGCTGCACGGCTTGCGCGAATACCAGGGCGAGCCGCACCGCGTGGAACTGATCACGGCCGTCAATGAAGTCGAGTATTACGACGACAGCAAGGGTACCAACGTGGGCGCGACCGTCGCTGCCCTGTTCGGCCTGGGCAAGGCGTTTGGCGGCGCGGAACAGCGTCTGGTGCTGATCGCCGGCGGCGACGGCAAGGGACAGGATTTCTCGCCGCTGTTTGACCCCGTGTCGCGCTACGTGCGCGCCGTGGTGCTGATCGGCCGCGATGCGCCCGCCTTGCGCGCGGCCCTCGAGCCGGCCGGCGTGGACATCGTCGATTGCGCCACCTTGCCCGAAGCCGTCAAGCGCGCCAGCAGTCTGGCGCTGGCCGGGGATGCCGTGCTGCTGTCGCCCGCGTGCGCCAGCCTGGACATGTTCAAGAACTATGCGCACCGCGCGCAGGTGTTTGTCGACGCCGTGCGCGACATCGCCCTGGAAAACGGACAGGATATCTGATGGCCTTCCAACTGCCCTTCAGCTTTGGTTCCGGCTCGGCTGCCAAGCCGCTGGATAGCCGCGCGCGGCAGTCGAAGATGATGGACTACGACAAGCCGCTGGTGTGGGTTGTCCTGCTGCTCATGTTGCTGGGCATGGTGATGGTGTATTCGGCGTCGATCTCGCTGTCGGACGCGCGCAAGTTTGCCGCCTACACGAATAATTATTTCGTCGTGCGCCAGGCGCTGTTCATCGGCGTGTCGATCATCGTCGGCGCGCTGGTGTTCCGCATTCCCGTCGCCACCTGGCAAAAGATCGCGCCGTGGCTGTTCATCGGCACCCTGGTGCTGCTGGTGATGGTCTTGATACCGGGCCTGGGCGTGTCGGTCAATGGCGGTCGCCGCTGGCTGAACCTGCCGGGCCTGCGGCCGCAGCCGTCCGAACTGATGAAAGTGGTGATGGTGCTGTACGCGGCCGACTACACGGTGCGCAAGCAGGAATACATGCACAAGCTGACCAAGGGCTTCATGCCGATGGCGCTGGCTGTGAGCTTCGTCGGCTTGCTGCTGCTGATGGAGCCCGATCTGGGCGCCTTCGGCGTGATCGTCTGCATCGCCATGGGCATCCTGTTTTTGGGTGGCGTCAACGCCATCTGGTTCGGCGGCATCGGCGCCATGCTGACGGCGATCTTCGTCACCATCATCGCCTTGTCGAAATTCCGCCGCGAGCGGTTTTTTGCGTATCTCGATCCGTGGCAGGAAGACAATGCGCTGAACAAGGCTTACCAGCTGACGCACTCGCTGATCGCCTTCGGGCGCGGTGAACTGTTTGGCGTGGGCCTGGGCGGCAGCGTGGAAAAATTGCATTACCTGCCCGAAGCGCATACGGACTTCTTGCTGGCCGTGATCGGCGAGGAACTGGGCCTGGTCGGCGTGCTGATCGTGATCGGCATGTTTTACTGGATTATCAAGCGGGCGTTCGATATCGGCCGCCAGGCGATCGCCATCGACCAGACCTTTGCCGGCCTGACGGCGAAGGGCATCGCCATCTGGATCGGCGTGCAGACCTTCATCAACATGGGCGTGAACCTGGGCCTGCTGCCGACCAAGGGCCTGACCTTGCCCTTGATGAGTTATGGCGGCACGGGCGTACTGATTAACTGTATCGGCCTGGCGATTTTGCTGCGCATCGATTACGAAAACCGGATCCTGATGCGCGGAGGCCGGCTATGAACAACGTGACAAACTTGAAGACGACGAAAAGACTGATGATCATGGCGGCCGGCACCGGCGGCCATATTTTCCCGGGCCTGGCGATTGCGCAGACGATGCGCGCGCGCGGCTGGGAAGTAAGCTGGCTGGGCACGACCCATGGCATGGAACAGGAACTGGTGCCGAAGAGCGGCATTCCCATGGACGCGATTGAATTTTCCGGCATGCGCGGCAAGGGCCTGGCGCACACGGTCAAGGGCGGCTTCAAGATGCTGGCCAGCTTCTTTGCCATCCGCCGTTTCATCTCCCGCCGCAAGCCGGACGTGGTGATGGGCATGGGCGGCTACGTCACCGTGCCGGGCGGCCTGATGGCGCGCCTGAAGGGCGTGCCGCTGGTGCTGGTCAATGCCGATGCCGCGCTGCTGTTGTCGAACAAGACCCTGGTGCCGCTGGCGCAGCAGGTGTGCTTTGGTTTTCCCGCCGATTTCGGCAGCGCCGCCGGCAAGGCCGTCGTCACGGGCAATCCCGTGCGCGCCGAGATCCTCGCGATGGCGCCGCCGGCGCTTCGCTTCGCGGGCCGCAGCGGACCGTTGCGCATCCTGGTGGTGGGCGGCAGCCTGGGCGCGAAAGCGCTGAACGACAATCTGCCCGCCGCGCTGGCGCTGATGCCGGAAGCCGAGCGTCCGCTGGTGACGCACCAGTCGGGCAAGAAGAATATCGACGCCCTGCATGCCGCGTATGCGCAAGCGGGCGTGCAAGCCAATGTGGTCGACTTCATCGACGACATGGCCAAGGCGTATACCGAAGCCGACCTGGTGATTTGCCGCGCAGGCGCCATCACCCTGTCGGAATTGACGGCGGCCGGCGTGGCCAGCGTGCTCGTGCCGCTGGTGGCGTCGACCACCAGCCACCAGCGCGACAACGCGCAATGGATGGCGAAACAAGGCGCGGCGATTCATCTGCCGCAGACGGAAATGAGTGCCGCGTCGCTGCGCACACTGCTGGCATCGCTGAGTCGCGATACCTGCCAGCACATGGCGCAAGCGGCGCTGGCAGCAGGCAAGCGCGACGCGAATGAGGCGATCGCACACGTATTGGAAAAACTGGCATGAGGTTAGCTCTGTGAAGCATAAAGTAAATAATATCCACTTTGTCGGCATTGGCGGCAGCGGCATGAGCGGCATCGCCGAAGTGCTGGTCAACCTCGGCTACAAGGTGTCGGGCTCCGACCTGGGCAGCAATGCGGCGACGCAGCGCCTGGCGAGCCTGGGCGCGACCGTCATGCTCGGCCACGCGGCCGAGAACATCGGCGACGCCGATGCGGTGGTGACGTCGGGCGCCGTCCCGCAAGACAATCCGGAAGTGGCGGCCGCGCGCGCGCGCAAGATTCCGCTGGTGCCGCGCGCCGTGATGCTCGGCGAGTTGATGCGCCTGAAGCGCGGCATTGCGATTGCCGGCACGCACGGCAAGACGACGACCACCAGCCTCGTCGCCTCCGTGCTGGCGCAGGGCGGTCTCGACCCGACTTTCGTCATCGGCGGCCGTTTGACCAGCGCTGGCGCGAACGCCAAGCTGGGCTCGGGCGACTACCTGGTGGCCGAAGCCGATGAATCGGACGCCTCGTTCCTGAACCTGACGCCGATGATCGAAGTGATCACGAATATCGACGCCGATCACATGGACACCTACGAGCACGATTTCGAAAAGCTCAAGCAGGCCTTCGTACAGTTCACGCACCGCTTGCCGTTCTATGGCCGGGCCATGCTGTGCATCGACGATCCGCACGTGCGCGCCATCATCCCGTCCGTGACCAAGCCGGTCACCACCTACGGCTTCGCGGAAGACGCGCAAGTGCGCGCCATCAATGCGCGCGCCATGGGCCTGGAAATGCACTTCACCGTGCTGCAGGAAGGCTATCCGGATCTCGACGTGGTGCTGAACCAGCCCGGCATGCACAATGTGCAGAACGCCTGCTCGGCCATTGCCATCGCACGCGAGATCGGCATCGCCGACAGCGCCACCCAGCAGGGCCTGGCCGAGTTCTCCGGCGTGGGCCGCCGCTTCACGCGTTATGGCGACGTGGCGCTGCCGAACGGCGGCAGCTTCGCCCTGGTCGACGATTTCGGCCACCATCCTGTGGAAACGGAAGTGACCCTGGCCGCCGCACGCGCCGCCTATCCGGGCCGCCGCCTCGTGCTGGCGTTCCAGCCGCACCGCTACAGCCGCACGCGCGACCTGTTCGAGGATTTCGTCAAGGTGCTCGGTGCGCCCGACGTGCTGCTCTTGTCCGAAGTGTATGCGGCGGGCGAAGCGCCCATCGTCGCCGCCGACGGACGAGCGCTGGCGCATGCGCTGCGCGCGCGCGGCAAGATCGAACCGATTTTCGTCGAATCCATGAAGGACATGGCCGACACCATCATGAGCGTGGCGCGCGACGGCGACGTCGTGCTGACCATGGGCGCGGGCTCCATCAGCGGCATCCCGCAACAACTGACTACGTATCCATCCAACACTGTAAAGGCCTGATGTGAACCAAGCTTCAGCTATCGATGTAAAACAATTGGGCAAGGTCGGCGTCCTGTTCGGCGGCAGCTCGGCCGAGCGCGAAGTGTCGCTGATGTCCGGCACGGGCGTGCTGGCCGCGTTGACAAGCCGCGGCGTGGACGCGCACGCGTTCGACACGGGCGAACGCAGCCTGGCCGAACTGGCCGCTGAAAAATTCGACCGCGTCTTCATCGCGCTGCACGGCCGCTTCGGCGAAGACGGCAGCCTGCAGGGCGCGCTGGAGCAGCTGGGCATTCCTTACACGGGCAGCGGCGTGATGGCTTGCGCGGTGGGCATGGACAAGATTTACACCAAGATGATCTGGCTGATGCATCAACTGCCGACGCCGAAGTACGCGGTGCTCGATGACAGCTCCGACCTGGCCAAGGTCGCCGTGGAACTGGGCTTGCCGCTGATCGTCAAGCCGCCGCATGAAGGTTCGAGCATCGGCATCACGACGGTCAACGAAGTATCGGCCTTCCAGGCGGCTTACGACATCGCCGCTGGTCTCGATGATTCGGTGCTGGCCGAGGAATTCGTCAAGGGCCGCGAATTCACCGTCGCGATCCTGGGCAAGGGTGCCACGGCGCGTGCGCTGCCGCCGATCGAGATCGTCGCGCCGCAAGGCAATTACGATTACCAGAACAAGTACTTCACGGACGATACGCAGTATTTCTGCCCGCCGCAGCTGGATCAGGCGATCGTGGCGGAGATGGAACGCATCGCCGTGGCCGCCTACCGCGCCCTCGGCTGCGAAGGCTGGGGACGTGTGGATGTGCTGATGCGCGCGGCCGACAGCAAGCTGTTTTTGCTGGAAGTCAATACCTCGCCCGGCATGACGGGGCACTCGCTCGTGCCGATGGCGGCGCGCGCGGTGGGCATCAGCTATGAAGACCTGTGCCTGGAAATCGTCGCTGGCGCGCGTCTGAAAATGCACAAGGGACAGCACTGATATGTGGCATGACGCTAAAAGCCTCAATACGACTGCCAACGGCTTGCTGGCCGCGGTTCTGGTCGTGTGCGTGGCCGCCGGCGTCTGGTGGGTGTCGCAGCGTCCCATGTTCGACCTGCGCACGATCAAGGTGGAAAGCGCGGACGACAAGGGCCTGCGCCACGTGAATTACCTGACCCTGCGCAGCGGCACTCTGGGCCGCATCAAGGGCAATTTCTTCACGACCAACCTGGAAAGCGTGCGCGGCGTGTTCGAATCGGTGCCCTGGGTACGCCGTGCCAGCGTGCGGCGCGAGTGGCCGAACCAGCTGATCGTGGCGCTGGAAGAACACGAAGCGCTGGGCACCTGGGGCGAGGACGGACGCCTGTTGTCGGTCAAGGGCGACGTGTTTACGGCGAACGTGGCCGAAGCCGAAGACGACCATGAATTGCCTGCGTTTGCCGGCCCCGATGGTAGCGAGAAGGAAGTGCTGGCGACCTATGTGCAGCTGGCGAAGTGGTTTGCGCCGCTGAAGATGGTGCCGGAAACCTTGTCGTTGTCGAGCCGCTATGCGTGGACCGTGAAACTCGATAACGGCATGAGCGTGGCGCTGGGCCGTGAGCAGAATCATACGACCCTGAAGGCGCGGGTCGACCGGCTGGTGGGCATCTACCCGCAGCTGGCGAGCCGGCTGGAAAATATCGACACGATCGATATGCGCTACCAGAATGGCCTGGCGCTCAGTTCCGCCGGCCTGGTGATACCGGCCGAAGGCAAGGATGGCAAGCCAGTGATGAAGAAGAAAAATAGCAGTCCGATTAAAAAACCGACTTAACCGAATACCCAATTAATTAATAGCCCAAAAAACTAGGCGAAAGAAATGACAAAAGACGCGAAAAACCTGATCGTCGGCCTCGACATCGGCACCTCGAAAGTGGTGGCGGTGGTAGCCGAAGTGATGTCCGACGGGCGCCACGAAGTGATCGGGCTGGGCCAGCACGAATCGAAGGGCCTGAAAAAAGGCGTGGTGGTCAATATCGAGGCCACGGTGGAGTCCATCCAGCGCGCGCTGGAAGAGGCCGAGCTGATGGCCGACTGCAAGATCCGCAATGTGTATGCGGGCATTGCGGGCAGCCATATCCGCAGCTTCAATTCCAGCGGCATGGTGGCCATCAAGGACAAGGAAGTGACGGCGACCGACGTGGCGCGCGTCATCGAGACGGCAAAAGCGGTTAACATTCCGACCGATCAGCAATTGCTGCACACGGTGCCGCAAGAGTTCATCGTCGACAGTCAGGAAGATGTGCGCGAGCCTATCGGCATGAGCGGCATCCGCCTGGAGGTGAAGGTGCATATCGTCACCGGCGCCGTGTCGGCGGTGCAGAACATCGTCAAGTGCGTGCGCCGCTGCGGCCTGGAAGTGTCGGACCTGATCCTGCAGCCGATGGCGTCCGCCGATGCGGTGCTCACGCCCGACGAGAAGGAACTGGGCGTGGTGCTGATCGACATCGGCGGCGGCACGACCGATGTGGCGGTATTTTCCGATGGCGCGATCCGCCATACGGCCGTCATTCCCATCGCCGGCGACCAGATCACCAACGACATCGCCATGGCCTTGCGTACCCCGACCGCGGAAGCGGAAGAAATCAAGATCCGCTATGGCGTGGCCAAGCAGGTCCTGGCCGACCCTGGCGAATCGCTGGAAGTGCCTGGCCTGGGCGACCGCGGCCCGCGCAACCTGTCGCGCCAGGCGCTGGCGGCTGTGATCGAACCGCGCGTCGAGGAGCTGTTCGCCATGGTGCACCAGGTGGTGCGCGAATCCGGTTACGAAGGCGTGCTGTCGTCGGGCATCGTGCTCACGGGCGGCACGTCCATCATGCCCGGCATGGTGGAAATGGCGGAAGACATTTTCCTGAAACCGGCGCGCCTTGGCACGCCAGAGTATCGGGGCCAGCTGGCCGACGTGGTGCGCAGTCCGCGCTATGCCACGGTATTGGGCCTGCTGCTGGAAGCGAAGAAGCAATACCTGCGTGGCCACATCGTGACGCGTCAGGACGGCTCGGTGAAGGCAGTCTGGCAGCGCATGAAGGAATGGTTTTTAGGGAATTTTTAAGGGCATGATTTGCGCCCGGCAGTACAGGTTTTTTGGCAGCATCGCAGGTACACACACATAACTTTATTTTATATTTAACCGCAGTTTTCAATCTCCAGTTCTCCTACCAATATGAGGCCTGGCGCTTGGAAACCGCATCTGATAGGAGCACATCATGGAGTTCGATATGGTCGATAACACAGCTTTAGGTACCGTCATCAAGGTCGTCGGCGTCGGCGGTGCGGGTGGCAATGCAGTCCAACACATGATCAACAAAGGCATGTCGGGCGTGGAATTCATTGCCGCCAACACCGACGCACAGGCCCTGTCGACATCGAAGGCCCACAACATCATCCAGATCGGCGATACCGGTCTGGGCGCCGGCATGAAGCCTGCCGTCGGCCGCCAGCTGGCCGAAGAATCGCGCGCGCGCATCGCCGATTCGCTGCGCGGCGCGCACATGGTCTTCATCGCCGCCGGCATGGGCGGCGGCACGGGCACAGGCGCCGCTCCCATCGTGGCCGAAGTGGCCAAGGAACTGGGCGCGCTGACGGTGGCCGTGGTCTCCAAGCCATTCTCGTACGAAGGCCAGAAGTGCATGGACATCGCCGACGAAGGCCTGGAACAGCTGTCCCTGCACGTCGATTCGCTGATCATCATCCTCAATGAAAAACTGGAAGAGATCTATGAAGACGAAAGCATGCTGGAGTGGATGCAGCACGCCGATGATGTGCTCAACAACGCGGTGGCCGGCATTGCCGAGATCATCAACGTGCCTGGTCATATCAACGTCGACTTCAACGACGTGAAAACCATCATGGGCGAGCAGGGCAAGGCCATGATGGGTACGGCGACGGCTTCCGGCGTCGACCGCGCGCGCATCGCCGCCGAACAGGCTGTCGCTTCGCCGCTGCTGGACGGTATCGATCTGTCCGGTGCGCGCGGCGTGCTGGTCAACGTCACGGCCAGCCGTGGCTTGAAAGGTAAAGAGATCAAGGAAGTCATGGCTGCCGTGCGCGCGTTTGCCGCGCCGGACGCGTCGATCGCGCAAGGTATCGCCTACGACGACGCCATGGGCGACGACATCCGCGTCACCGTGGTGGCCACGGGCCTGGGCCGCGCCAAGAAAAATATCCAGTTGGTACCGCAGCAAGTGCTGCGCACCGGTACCCACAACAGCCCGCTGACTCCGTCGGCTGCCATGGGTAGCGCGCAAGCGGCGACGACGACGGTTGGCGTGGCCACGCCGGCGGCCGGTTTCGACGGCATGAAGGCGCCGGCGGTATGGCGCCGTGAATCGGCTTCCGAGCAAGTGCGCGCGATGGAAAAGAATGGCATGGAGACGTACGACATTCCCGCCTTCCTGCGCAAGCAAGCTGACTAAGGTGGTTTGATGTATGCACGGATGACGGCGGCCTGAGGGTCGCCGTTTTTTTTGTCGGTTTTTGACTTTTGACTTTGCCTTTCCTGCCATTTTCTGCACAAATACGGCAAGTCAGGCATACTATCGCGCAGTGTCGGCATCATGCCGGCAGCATCCTCAACCGACAGTACACAAGGAGTCAACATGACCATCAAGATCCGCGACACCCTGCCAGAAGGCACCCTGGCCGAATTCATCGAAAGCGAAACCGAAGGTTGCGCACTGGGCCCGAACACGTTCAACGTGCAAGACCTGGTCAAGGGCAAGAAGATCGCCATCTTCGGCCTGCCAGGCGCCTACACCCCGACCTGCTCCGCACAGCACGTGCCAGGCTACGTGCAGCACGCTGCCGACCTCAAAGCCAAGGGCGTCGATGAAATCTGGTGCATCTCCGTCAACGACGCGTTTGTGATGGGCGCCTGGGGCCGCGATCAGAAAGCCACCGGCGTCGTGCGCATGATGGCTGACGGCAATGCCGCCTACAGCAAGGCACTTGGCCTGGACGCCGATTTCTCCAAGCACGGCATGGGCACGCGTTCGCAGCGCTACTCGATGCTGGTCGACAATGGCGTCGTGACGCAATTGAACGTCGAGCAAGGCGGCAAGTTTGAAGTGTCGAATGCAGAGACGCTGCTGGGCCAGCTGGCTTAAGCCGAGTGCAGGCTGGGCAGGCCTGTGTCGGTCGCCGTAGGTCGTCTTAGCACAGCGTAAGCCGGCGTGCCGAGTTGTCATCCCGTTTGCTCCGGCATTGTTGGATTGCGCGCCGCGCGCTAATCCAACCTACGCATAAATCAAAACGGCGCCATCGGCGCCGTTTTGACGTTTACTGTACCGACGGTTTCGTTGCCTCGAACATGGCCGCATCGATGCTGAAGGAATAGTCGTCCTGCAGCGAGAAATATTTTCTCGCTTCCTCGGGCGCGCCATCGAACAGGTTGCGGATGGCCGCCACGCGCTCGTTCGGCGTGCGCATGCGCGCCACCCACTCGTCGAACTGCATCGTCAGCTTCCACACGCTGCGCAAGCTGTGCGTGAATCCCGCATTGTTGAATTTGGCGCCCCATTCGCAGGTGCGGTAGTCGCGCACGTGGGAAGCGTCGCGCAGCATTTCCACCGCCTGCAAGGTGCTGTCGTACAGGGCCGTTTTCGGCGCGACGATGTCGATCACGAGCAAGGTGCCGTTCGGGCGCAGCACGCGCCACGCTTCCGCGAGGGCAGCGGCCACGTCGTTCCAGTGGTGCGCGGAAAAGCGCGTGACGACCATGTCGAAGCTGGCGTCGGCAAACGGCAGGCGCGCCACGTCACCCTGTTGCGTGCTGATGTTGTGCAAGCCGCGCTGCGCCTTCGCGTGGTCGACGACGTCGAGCATGGGCTGCGCCAGGCCGTAGGCGACCACCGATTGCGCCACGGGAGCGACGGCGAAGCTGGCGTGGCCGGCGCCGCAGCCCAGGTCCAGCACCACCGGTTTGCCATGGCGGCGCGCGCATTCCTGCATCAGCACCAGGTCCGCGCCTTGCGCGTGTACGGCGCTGCTCAGGTAGGCATTGGCCGTCTTGCCAAATTGTTCGGTAACGACATCGTGCTGCTGCATGGTTTTCTCCTGTTGATGGGTGAGTTCCTGCAGAATAGGGATAAAATTATCCTGTAACAAGACCATAACTTATACTGGTATATCTACTACCATGCATCCGTTCCATGTCAAACAAACTTGCTGAATTCATCCGCGCCCGGCGCGAAGCCGTCACCCCCGCCATGGCTGGCTTGCCCGGTGGCGGGCGGCGGCGCACGCCCGGCTTGCGGCGCGAAGAGCTGGCGCAGCTGTGCGACGTCAGTCCCACCTGGCTGACGTGGCTGGAGCAGGGGCGGCCCGTATCGGCGTCGGCCAAGATGCTGGCCCGCCTGGCGCAGGTGCTGCAGTTGAGCACGGCCGAGCGCGCTTATCTGTTCGAGGTGGCCGACAAGCATGACCCCAGCCACGCGACAGGCGAGGGCGGGGGGCCTGCTGGCGCCGAACTGGCCGTCATCGTGTCCGCCATCGACGCGCCCGCGTACGTCCTCGATCGCGCATGGAATGCCGTGGCGTGGAACGGCGCGGCGTCCACCTTGTTTGCGGGCTGGCTGCAGGCCGGGGAGGGCGCGCCGAACCAGCTGCGCTTCATGTTCCTGGACGCAGGCGCGCGCGATCTCGTCGTCGGTTGGCCCGAGCGGGCGCAGCGGCTGGTGGCGGAGTTCCGCGCCGATATCGGCCGGCAGGCGGACCAGGCGCCGCTGGCCGGCCTGATCGCGGAACTTACTGGCGCCAGCCTTGAATTTCGCCAGTGGTGGGGCGCGCAGCAGGTGCAGGGCCGAGATGGGGGCTTGCGCCAGTTCCAGCATGCGCAACAGGGGCTGCTGGTATTTAATCAGGTGACCTTGCACCTGGCGCGCCAGCATGACTTGAAACTGGTGATGCTGTTGCCTGTGTAGTTGCTCCTTTGAAAATGTAAAACGGCCGCGCTTGTTATAATCGGCTTGATGGTTTGGCCTTGCCACACTGTCCTGGCTCCGGCCGTCGCCATGATGACGGTCCCGCTCTTTCGCCAGGAGTCTGTCCTGATATCCCGCAATCCCAACCTGCGCAGCATCTATGTGATGCTGGTCGCCGTCGCCATGTTTTCCCTGATGGACACGGCCATGAAGTTGCTGTCCGCCCATTATCCGCCCATGCAGGTGACGGCCTTGCGTGCGCTGTCCTCCTTGCCGC
The DNA here is from genome assembly GCF_011601275.1 of Janthinobacterium lividum. Classification (GTDB taxonomy): domain Bacteria; phylum Pseudomonadota; class Gammaproteobacteria; order Burkholderiales; family Burkholderiaceae_D; genus Janthinobacterium; species Janthinobacterium lividum_E. The sequence continues at coordinate 238,722 of NZ_JAAOLY010000009.1, forward strand.
TCGTGTGCCTGTACCTGCTGTACCGCGGCGCCTTCAAGAACTTGCTGAAGGTGCGCTGGCCCCTGCACGTGCTGCGCGGCGCGCTGGGCGTGCTGATGATTACCCTGTTCGCGTATGGCTTGAAGCGCATGTCGCTGGCCGAGACGTATGCGCTGTTTTTTGTTGCCCCCTTGCTGATCACGGTCCTGTCGGTTTTTATCCTGAAGGAAAAAGTGGACTTCGCGCGCTGGTGCGCCATCGCCGTGGGACTGCTGGGCGTGCTGGTGGCGCTGCGCCCCGACGGCTCGGGCTTCTTTTCCCTGGCCGGGCTGGCCGTGCTGGGCTCGGCCGCCTGCTATGCCATTTCCGCCGTCACGGGCCGTATCCTGAGCCGCACGGACGCCAGCGAAAGCATGGTCTTCTGGCTGATGGTGATGATGGCCGGCGGCGGCGTGGCCCTGTCGGCGCATGAGTGGGTGAGCATCCGCAGCGAAGACTGGTGGCTGCTGGCGGGCTTGTCGCTGAGTGGTTTCCTGGGCCAGCTGGCCATCACGGAAGCGTTTCGCCATGGCAAGGCCTCCAGCGTGGCGCCGTTCGAATACTCGGCCCTGGCCTGGGGCATGGCCCTGGACTGGATGCTGTGGCGCGCCCTGCCCGACGAATACACCTTGATCGGCGCGGCCATCATCATCGGCAGCGGCATTTACCTGGTGCGGCGCGAAGCCGTGCATGTGGAAAGCGAACATCCGTGAGGAACGGTTGTGGTATTTCTGGCGTGATCCATGCCGCACCGCAACGAAAATCCGGCAAATAGATATAATCGACAGATGTTAAAACAACGCACCATCAAACAACAGGTCCGCACCATCGGTGTCGGTTTGCATTCCGGCACCAAGGTCGAGCTGATCCTGCGTCCTGCCGCGATCGACACGGGCATCGTGTTTCGCCGCATCGACCTCGATCCCATCGTCGAGTTCCCCGCCAGCGCCATGGCCGTGGGCGACACGCGCATGGCTTCCGTGCTGATCAAGGATGGCGCCAGGGTGTCTACCGTGGAACATCTGATGTCGGCGGCGGCGGGCCTGGGGATCGACAATATGTATATCGACGTGAATGCGGAAGAAATTCCCATCATGGACGGTTCCGCCTCGTCCTTCGTCTACCTGCTGCAGCAGGCTGGCGTGGAAGAGCAGCAGGCGGCGAAGAAATTCATCAAGGTCATCAAGCCCGTGGAAGTGCGTCACGGCAAGGGTGATGCGGAGAAATGGGCGCGCTTGTCGCCGTATGACGGCTTCAAGCTCGATTTCTTCATCGAATTCAACCATCCGGCCGTCGATGGCACGATGCAGCGCGCCTCCGTTGATTTCGGCGACGTGTCCTACGTGCACGACGTGGCACGCGCGCGCACCTTCGGTTTCATGCAGGACGTGGAAAGCTTGCGCGGCATGGGCCTGGCCCGTGGCGGTTCGCTGGAAAACGCCATCGTCATGGACGAGTACCGCATCCTGAACGCGGACGGCTTGCGCTATGAAGACGAGTTCGTGCGCCACAAGATCCTCGACGCCATCGGCGACCTGTACCTGGTGGGCCACCCCTTGCTCGCCTACTACACGGCGCACAAGTCCGGCCATGCGCTGAACAACCAACTGCTGCTGGCGCTGCTGGAGCAGCCCGATGCGTATGAAATCGTGTCGTTCGCCACGAACGAGGCGGCGCCGCAGTCGTATCTGCGTCAAATGGAACGCGAGTGGTCGCTTACCTGAGTTAATCCTTCGGTTCGCGGTGGTGGCGCACCATATTGCGCAGCGCCGCGATCAACTGCTCGTTCTGCTTCGACGCGGGCAGGGCCGTGCTCAGCTCTTCCAGAGCCGACATGGCTTTTTCCGGCAAGACCAGCGCCCGGGTATGCACGATGGGCGCGATGCTCTTGATGACTTGCACTTTCAGCTTGATGCCTGAAATCTGCCAGCCCTTTCTTTCCAGTTCCCCTTGTAACTTCGGCAATTGCTGCTTGAGCTTGGCCGCCAGCGCCGCGTTCGGCGTGGCCAGCACCAGTTGGCCGCCCTCGAATTGCAGGATGTCGCAATGCTCGAACATGGCCGGCAAGGCCCTGGCGCAATCTTTTTGCAGGGCGGCCAGGCGCGTGACGGTGGGCATCAGGGACGCCATCGTCGCGTTGCCTCGCAGAAAGTCGGTTGCGCCCGTCGCGGCCGGGCCTGAACGGGCGAAGCCGTAGCCGCGGCGCGGCGCCGGAGAATAAGTGGGAGTTCGCATGGCCGAAACATAGCACACTCGCCCGCGCATGACGAGTGCGGCGGCGAGGGCGGCGCAGGCGGGCGGGCCGTATTGCCTTACAGTATGGAAAATGTCCGCAATTTCTGCCATTTGTTTGTCATTAAGCTATTGTTATATGGCGCATTACCCCAACCATGTCGGGAACGCATGATAAAATCATCGTCTTTTGCCATAGTCGAACTCCGTGCGGTGACGCGATACCTACCTCGTTGTTCCCTACCGAGCTTTTTTTAACGGCGTTTTTTCAAGAATTCAAGCATGTCATTACTGACCCAGATTTTCGGTAGCCGCAACCAGCGGCTGCTCAAGCAATACCAAAAAACGGTACGCGAGATCAATGCGCTCGAGCCGGCCATCGAAAAGCTGTCGGATGCCGAGCTGCAAGCGAAAACGCCTGCCTTCAAGGAACGCATCGCCGCTGGCGAATCGCTCGATGCCTTGTTGCCGGAAGCATTTGCCGTCTGCCGCGAGGCCAGCAAGCGCGTCCTGCGTATGCGCCATTTCGATGTGCAGATGATCGGCGGCATGGTCTTGCATTTCGGCAAGATCGCGGAGATGGGCACGGGCGAGGGCAAGACCCTGATGGCAACCTTGCCAGCCTACCTGAATGCCTTGTCGGGCAAAGGCGTGCATATCGTCACCGTCAATGATTACCTGGCGCAGCGCGATGCCGAGACCATGGGCCGCCTGTATGCATGGCTGGGCCTGTCGACGGGCGTGAACATGTCGCAGATGGAGCACAGCGCCAAGCAGCAGGCGTACAACTCCGACATCACCTATGGCACGAACAATGAATTCGGTTTCGACTTCTTGCGCGACAATATGGTCTACGAAGCGCGCGAACGCGTGCAGCGCAGCCTGAACTTCGGCATCGTCGATGAAGTCGACTCGATCCTGATCGATGAAGCGCGTACGCCGTTGATCATTTCGGGTCAGGCCGAAAACCACACGGACCTGTATCACAAGATCAATGAAGTGCCTGCGCGCCTGACCTTGCAGATCGGCGAAGAAACGCCGGACGGCAAGGGCAAGGTTGACGTGCCGGGCGACTACACCAAGGATGAAAAAGCGCACCAGGTGCTGCTGACGGAAGCCGGCCATGAAAAGGCCGAAGGCATCCTGATGGAAATGGGCCTGCTGCCGGAAGGCGCGTCGCTGTACGATTCGGCCAACATCACCCTCGTGCACCACCTGTATGCGGCCCTGCGCGCGCATGCGCTGTACTTCAAGGATCAGCACTACGTGGTGCAGAACAATGAAGTGGTGATCGTCGATGAATTCACGGGCCGTCTGATGACGGGCCGCCGCTGGTCCGATGGCTTGCACCAGGCCGTCGAAGCGAAAGAAGGCGTCAAGATCCAGAACGAGAACCAGACCCTGGCCTCGATCACTTTCCAGAACTACTTCCGCATGTACGCCAAGCTGGCTGGCATGACCGGTACGGCCGATACCGAAGCGTACGAATTCCAGGAAATCTACGGCCTGGAAACGGTCGTGATCCCGCAAAACCGTCCGCTGCAGCGCAAGGACCGTCAGGATCAGGTCTACAAATCGTCGGCTGAAAAATACAACGCGATGTTGAACGACATCCGCGACTGCTACGAGCGCGGCCAGCCCGTGCTGGTCGGTACGACCTCGATCGAGAACTCGGAACTGCTGTCGGGCATCCTGACCAAGGCCGGTTTGCCGCACAACGTGCTGAACGCGAAACAGCATGCGCGTGAAGCGGAAATCATCGCCCAGGCAGGCCGTCCGAAAGCCATCACCATCGCCACCAACATGGCCGGTCGTGGTACGGACATCGTGTTGGGCGGTAACGTCGAGAACCAGATCAAGTTCATCGAAGCCAATGCTGAACTGAGCGATGCCGACAAGGCAGCCCAGTCGCAGACCTTGCGCGATGAATGGCAATCCCTGCACGACCACGTGGTCAATGCGGGCGGCTTGCACATCATCGGTACCGAACGCCACGAATCGCGCCGCGTCGACAATCAGCTGCGTGGCCGTGCCGGCCGCCAGGGCGATCCGGGTTCGTCGCGCTTCTACCTGTCGCTCGACGACGCGCTGCTGCGCATCTTCGCCGGCGACCGCGTGCGCGCCGTGATGGACCGTCTGAAAATGCCGGAAGGCGAACCGATCGAGGCAGGCATCGTCTCGCGTTCGATCGAATCTGCCCAGCGCAAGGTCGAAGCGCGCAACTTCGACATCCGCAAGCAATTGCTGGAATACGATGACGTCGCCAACGACCAGCGTAAAGTGATCTACCAGCAGCGTAACGAGCTGCTGGAAACGACCGATATCTCGGAAATGATCGGCTCGCTGCGCCATGGCGTGTTCACCGACCTGGTGCACGAGTACGTGCCGCACGAATCGGTGGAAGAGCAGTGGGATATCAAAGGTCTGGAAAACACCCTGGCCAGCGAATGGCAGCTCGACTTGCCGCTGCAGCAATTGCTGGAAGCTGATTCGACCCTGACAGACGACGAGATCCTGGAAAAAGTGCTGGCTGCGGCCGATGCCGTGTACCAGTCGAAGATCGATATCGTCGGCAAGGAATCTTTTGGCGGCTTCGAACGCAATGTCATGCTGCAAAGCGTGGACAGCCACTGGCGTGAACACCTGGCGGCACTCGATCACCTGCGCCAGGGTATTCACCTGCGCGGTTATGCGCAGAAGAACCCGAAACAGGAATACAAGCGCGAAGCGTTTGAACTGTTTGGCCAGATGCTCGACATGATCAAGAACGACGTCACGAAACACGTGATGACGGTGCGTATCCAGTCGCGCGAAGAAGTCGATGCGGCCGAACAGGCGATGCAGCAGTCGCACGTGGAAAACGTGCACTATCAGCACGCCGAATTCGACCCGAACGCGGCGCCGGAAGAACTGCTGGCGCCTGTGGCCGGCGGCAACATGGACAACGTCGATGACATGAGCGTGAGCATGGGCGTCAAGGTCGGTCGTAACGATCCATGCCCTTGCGGCAGCGGTAAAAAATACAAAGCTTGCCATGGCAAGCTGGCATAAGGCGGTTTGACAGCCTGAGCAAAAACGGAGACTACGGTCTCCGTTTTTTATGCCTTTTCAATTTGCGGGCGCGCATGTGTGGGCACGCATGTTCACCGGCGCCGCGAAGGCGCTACAATAGCGCTTCCATTTTCCCTCGCAGAAGAACTCACCATGGCCGTCAATTCTCCCAAGCCCGTCGCCGCCGACTTGAAAGCCGTCGCCGGCATTGAAATCGGTGTTGCCGAAGCCGGCATCAAGAAACCCAACCGCAAGGATTTGCTGGTATTGAAACTGGCGCCGACGGCCACCGTGGCCGGCGTGTTCACCCTGAACCGCTTTTGCGCCGCACCCGTGCAAATCTCGAAAGCCAACCTGGCCGCAGTGACGGCGGGCGCCGCGCCGATCCGCGCGCTGCTCGTCAATACGGGCAACGCGAATGCGGGCACGGGCGAATCGGGCCTGGCCGACGCGCAGGCCAGCTGCGCCGCGCTGGCCGAGCTGCTGGGCTGCACGCCGCAGCAAATCCTGCCGTTTTCCACCGGCGTGATCCTCGAACCGTTGCCCGTGCAGCGTCTCGTTGCCGGCCTGCCGCAAGCCGTGGCCGCGCTGACCTCGGACAACTGGTTCTCGGCTGCCGAAGCCATCATGACCACCGATACGCAGCCGAAAGCCGGCTCGCGCACGGTCATCATCGGTGGGCATGCGGTCACCCTGACGGGCATCAGCAAGGGCGCCGGCATGATCAAGCCGAACATGGCCACCATGCTCGGTTTCCTCGCGTTCGACGCCACCGTGGCGCAACCGGTGCTGGACCAGCTGGTGAAGCAGGCGGCCGACAAATCGTTCAACTGCATCACCATCGACGGCGACACATCCACCAATGACTCGTTCATGCTGGTGGCCACGGGCGCCGGCAGCCTGGTGATCGATTCGATCGACTCGCCGCACTATGCGGAACTGGCCGCCGCCGTCACCGAATTGTCGACCTTCCTGGCACAAGCCATCGTGCGCGACGGCGAAGGCGCGACCAAGTTCATGACGGTGACCGTGGAAGACGGCCGCAACGTGGAAGAGTGCCGCAAGATCGCCTATTCCATCGCCCATTCGCCGCTGGTGAAAACGGCCTTCTTCGCGTCCGATCCGAACCTGGGCCGCATCCTGGCCGCCATCGGCTATGCGGGCGTGGACGACCTGGACGTGGGCCAATTGAACCTGTACCTGGACGACGTGTGGGTGGCCAAGAACGGCGGCCGCAACCCCGACTACCAGGAACAGGATGGCCAGCGCGTGATGCAGCAAAGCGAAATCACCATCCGCGTCAAGCTCGCGCGCGGCGATGCCACGGCCACCCTGTGGACGTGCGACCTGTCGCATGACTACGTGTCGATCAACGCCGACTACCGCTCATGACCGGCCTCGATCAATTCCTGATCCGCGCCGAGCGGGTACTGGCGCGCCTCGAGTCGATCTTGCCGCCGGCCTTGCCGGCAACCGACTGGAACAGCTTTGCCTTCCGCTGGCGCCGGCGCCAGGGCGCGCTTCCTTACCTGCAGGCCGTGGCCCACGTGTCGAACATCGCGTTGGACGACTTGCACAATATCGGCACGCAAAAAGCGCAGATCGAGCAGAACACGCGCCAGTTCGTCAGTAGCCGTCCGGCCAATAACGTGCTGCTGACGGGCGCGCGCGGCACGGGCAAGTCCTCCTTGATCAAGGCCTGCCTGAACCAGTTCGCCGACCAGGGCCTGCGCCTGATCGAAGTGGACAAGGCCGAACTGGCCGACTTGCCCGACATCGTCGACCTGGTGGCGGCGCGCCCCGAGCGCTTCATCATCTTTTGCGACGACCTGTCGTTCGAAGAGGGCGAGAGCGGCTACAAGGCGCTGAAAGTGGCGCTCGACGGCAGCATCGCCGCGCAATCGGACAATATGCTGATCTACGCCACCTCGAACCGCCGTCATCTGATGCCGGAACGCATGTCCGACAACACCAGCTACAAGACGGACGACGATGGCGATCTGCATCCGGGCGAGACGGTGGAAGAGAAAATTTCGCTGTCCGAACGTTTCGGCCTGTGGCTGTCGTTCTATCCGTTCAAGCAGGACGATTACCTCGATATCGCGGCGCACTGGCTCGCCTCGTTCGGTTGCACCCAGGAGCAGATCTCGCAAGCGCGCGGCGACGCCCTGCGCTGGGCCTTGCAGCGAGGTTCCCGTTCGGGCCGGGTGGCGTGGCAATTCGCGCGCGATTATGCGGGGAAACTTCCTGCGGGAAAGTTGCCGCAATGAGTGAAGTGAAAGTGAAACCGGTCGATGTCGCCGTCGGCATCCTGATGAAGCCGAATGGCGACGTGCTGCTGGGCCAGCGCCCGGCCGGCAAGCCGTATGACGGCTATTGGGAATTTCCTGGCGGTAAAGTCGAAGCGGGCGAAGCCATTCTTGATGCCTTGAAACGCGAGTTTGTCGAGGAACTGGGCTTGCATATCGACAGTGCCGAAGCCTGGTGCGGCGTTGAATATGTGTATCCGCACGCCCATGTGCGCCTGCATTTCTATATCAGCCGCGATTGGCGGGGCGAGCCGCAAAGCCTGGAAGGGCAGGCGTTCGCCTGGCAGGGCACGGTCGGCGTGGAACCCTTGCTGCCGGCCACCATTCCCCTGCTGGAATGGTTGGATGAGGTACGCCGGGAATCGCTGGCGCCTGCCTGATCTGTACTTGTGCCAGCGGGCAGCATCACGCTGCGTGCTGGCGCAAGCTTTCCTGTGACTTTCCTTGTATAGTCGGCGCTTTGCGCTACAGTGCTTTCATCACGCACCGGGGAGTCTCGCATGCCGCTGACACTGACCTTTACCGATACCGATGAATTGCTGATTGCCGCCTTGCACAAGCGTGCGCGCGCGCATGGGCGCAGCATCGAAGACGAGCACCGCGACATCCTGCGCAGCGCCTTGCGGCCGCTGCCGAAGCGTCCGCTCGACGATATTTTGCGCGGCATGCCCGACGTGGGGTTCGATGCGGATTTTGAGCGCCACCCCTGAGCCATGCCGGCTTACCTGCTCGATACGGATGTGATCCTTGCAGCGCGCAAGGGCGGCGCCGCACCGGCGGGCGTGGCCGATTTTTTCGAACGTGTGGCGCCCGAGGCGCGCTATGTGCCGGTGCAGGTGATCGCGCAATTGCGCGCCGGCATACAGCGCAGCTGGCGACGCGAAGCGGCGCTGGAAGCACTGGCGCTGGAAGGCTGGCTGGAAGCCGTGCTGGCGGAGTATGCGCCGCGGCTGCTGGAATTCGACCTCGATTGCGCCCTCGTGTGCGCGCGCCTGCATGGCCGCGGCCACGCGCATGGCGTCGATGGACAGATCGCGGCGATGGGCATCGCCTATGGCTTGACGGTGGTCAGTGGCAGGCTGGACAGTTTCGCGGCGCAGGGGCTGCGCCTGGAAAATCCGTTTAATTGAGGCTTACTGCGGCTTGTTGTCTTCGTCCGCAAGGGGATCTTCAAACGGGTCGGCGGCGGGAATCGTGTATTTCTCTTCGGCCCAGGCACCCAGGTCGATCTGTTTGCAGCGTTCCGAGCAGAAGGGGCGGAATTTGTTGGCTTCAGTCCATTCGACTTTGGCGGCACAGGTAGGGCAGTTAACGACGGTCATGATGGGGCAAATAAGTAACAGTTAAAAATTACAGAGCGTGAGCTCGAACGGGACATCTTCTTCCAGCGGCTTGGGTTTCAAGTCGCCGCCCTGGGTAGTGAAGCGTACCCACAGCATGTATTTGTTGGCGGAAATTTCCGGGATGGCCCCGCTGTTTTCATCCAGGCTCAGGCGCAGCATCTGGTACACCTTGCCTTGAAGCATTTGCTGGTAACTGCCGCCATTGGCGATCAGTTTAACGGGTCCGCCGGAATCGCGCAGCAGGCGCAAGACGAGGGCCAGCGCATCGAACAGGGGCGCCAGCGGGGCAAACCACGCGTGGATATCGGTCAGGCGCTGTTCCGAGCTGCGTTTTTGCCAGGCAAAATACGACGGCAAGTCGAATTCGCAGGCGCCGCCCGGGATGATGGTGCGGCCACGGATGCTCATCAGCCATTCATTGTCGCGGATATTCTGGCCCGTCTTGCCTTGCGCCGCCACGAGGGCGCCGCTGACACTGTCGAGTTCACCGAGAATGGCGTCCAGGGTTTCCGGTTCCACGTTCGGATTGCTGCGGTAGCCGAGCAGGCTTTGACGCTGGCGCTCGAGTTCCTGCAGCAGGTCGGACTTCAGGTCGGCGCGGCCCGCCACTTCGAGCATATCGAAAATAGTTGCCAAGGCAACATGGTGTTGCATTGCATGCTCTTGCTGGATGAAGAACTTGAATTTGTCGTACAGGTCTTCCAGCCGCAACAAGGTACGTATGCGTTCGTTGAAAGGGTATTCGTAGACAATCAAAATAATTCCCTTAAGTAAGGACCTGCAAACAATCCCGTGATTTTGAACCAAGCGTCGACAAATTACAAACGTTGCGGGGCCATTCCAGCCATTCTTTTTGAAAATGCCAGATATAAATCGTGCAACTGGGCAATCTGCGGTGCCAGGGACGCCAAATCGCCATTATTGTCGATCACATCGTCCGCCGCCGCCAGGCGCATGGCGCGTGTAGCCTGCGTGGCCATGATGGCTTTGACTTGTTCTTCCGATAAGCCATTGCGCGCCATCACGCGCGACACTTGCAGGCTTTCCAGGCAATCGATGACCAGTACCCGGTTGACCCTTTCCACCCAGCCACCGGACTCGACCAGCAGTGGCACGGCAAAGATCACGTAGCTGCCCGTCGCTGCTTCGGCCGCCGCCAGGGTGGCCTGGCGAATGCGCGGATGCAGGATGGCTTCCAGTTTCGCCTTGGCCGCGGCGTTGGAAAACACGAGGTTGCGCATTTTTGTGCGGTCGAGGGCGCCGCGCGCATCGGCGTAGTCGGCGCCAAATTCCGCCACCAGGGCCGGCATGGCCGCGCCATTGGGCGCCGTCAGGCTGTGGGCGATCTGGTCGGTATCGACGATGGAGGCGCCGCGCGCGGCGAACATGTCGGCCACCGTGCTCTTGCCGCAACCGATGCCGCCGGTGAGTCCGACGCTGAAATAAGGGACGTTGTGTAGTTGCATGTATTTATCCATAGGGGCGCAGTGCTGCGCCGGTCAGCCAGTCAGGCCTAGCGTGAGGCGCGACAGGGGCGTGCCGTACAGCAGCGCGATCAAACCAGCCGCCGCCAGATAGGGGCCGAACGGAATCGGCTTGTCGCGTCCCCGCTTGGCAAACACGATCAGGCCGATTCCGACCACGGCGCCCACCAGCGACGACAACAGGATGATCGTCGGCAGCATGGTCCAGCCCAGCCACGCACCGAGCGCCGCCAGCAATTTGAAGTCACCATAGCCCATTCCCTCCTTGCCTGTCGCCAGCTTGAAGGCCCAGTACACGGCCCACAGTGCCAGGTAACCGGCGGCCGCGCCGATGACGGCGTCTTGCAGGGGCACGAAAGTGCCGTTGATATTGACCAGCAAGCCGGCCCACAGCAGGGGGAAGGTGAGGTCGTCCGGCAGCATTTGCGTATCGGCATCGATGAAGGTCATGGCGATCAGCAGCCAGGCAAATACAAGCGTGGCGAGACCCGTCCAGCCGCTGCCGAAGTGCCAGATCAGGAGGGCCGACAGCGCGCCCGTCAGCAGCTCGACGAGCGGATAGCGCATGGAGATCGGCGCCTTGCAGGCGCTGCACTTGCCGCGCAGCAGCAGGTAGCTGAGGACGGGAATGTTTTCCATGGCCGTGATGCGGTGGCCGCAGGCGGTGCAGTGCGAGTGCGGCAGCATCAGGTTGTAGCGGTCCGTGTGCGGCAAGGGCAAACCGTTTTCTTCCGCCACGTAATTATCGGAATCGCGCTGCATCATTTTCGGCACGCGGTGGATCACCACGTTGAGGAAGCTGCCGACGATCAGGCCGAACAGGGCGGCAACGAGGGCGACGGGCAGGTTGCCGGGCGCGGCGAACAGCAGGGTATCTTGCAGCATGGTGGAGTTGTCTGAGGTGATGATGTTGCCGCGCAAACATTGCCTGGCACTGCCGCAGTGTAAAACATCTGCCAGCGCATGGGGACGTTTTGCATGGATCGATCTTCAAATCACGGCCCCCAGCTTGAAAATCGGCAAATACAGGGCGATCACGAGGGAACCGACGAGTACGCCCAGCACCACCATCAGCGCCGGTTCCAGCAGGGTCGAGAGCGTGGTTACGGTGGCGTCGATGTCGGCCTCGATGATGTCGGCCGCGCGCGACAGCATGGCGTCGAGCGCGCCTGATTCCTCGCCGATGAGGGCCAGTTGCGTCAGCAGCGGGGGGAACACGCCGCTGTGTTCCATGGCCAGGGCCAGGCTGCCGCCGGCGCGGATTTCACGTTCGATGCGCGTTGTCGCTTCCTGGTACAGCGCGTGGCCGGAAGCGGCGCCCACGAGGCCGAGTGAGTCGAGCAGCGGCACGCCGGCGGCGAACATGGCGGCCAGGGTGCGCGTCCAGCGGGCGATCGCCGCCTTGCGCAGAAGGGGGCCAAACACGGGCAGCTGCAATGCCCGCAGTTGCAAGTTGCGCCGCAAGGCGGGCCAGCGGCGCCAGGCCAGGTGCAGCAGTACGCAAGCGAGCACGAGCGCCGCCAGCAAGGCCAGCCAATAATGCACGAGGAAGGCGGACACGCCCATGACGATGAGGGTGGGCAGCGGCAACGGGGCGCCGAAGCTGTCGAAGACCTGGCGAAAGGCGGGCACGACGACGCTCATGATGATGGCCGTGACGACGATGGCGACGAGGACGATGACCAGCGGATACATCAGCGCGCCGCGCACCTGCCGCCGCAGGGCGATGGCCTTTTCCTGGTGCGTGGCCAGGCGCGCCAGCAAGTCCTGCACGATGCCGGCCTGTTCGCCCGCGGCCAGCAGGTTGCAATACAGCTCGTCAAACAGCAGGGGGAATTGGCGGAATGCTTGCTGCAGGCTGCTGCCCGCTTCGATATCGTGGCGCAAGTCGCGCATCAGCTCCGTGACGGCGGGTTTGGCATGGCCCTTGCCGGCGATGTCGAAGGCGTGCAGCAGCGGCACGCCAGCCGCCATCATGGTCGACAGCTGGCGCGTGAACAGGGCGATATCCTTGCGCGTGATGGCCTTGCCTGGCGCGGCGCGCGGGGTTGTCAGCTTGCTGGCCAGGATGCCCTGGCGTCTGAGCGCGGCCCTGGCAGTGGTGGCGTTGGCCGCGCGCAAGATGCCCTCGACCGCTTTGCCATGGCGGTTTGTGCCCTTCCACGCAAAGCGCCGTTCGGCCGCCATGTGCACCTCCTGCCGTCACGGTAGCAGCGCCGGGCAAAAGCACCAGCGGTGCTGGCGGCAAGCTTGATGTGGCTCAGCCTTTCGTGGTTTGCACTTCCGTCTGCACAACGGCCTGGGCCTTCACGTCGGCCGCATCTTCCTCGTCGCTGTCCGTGCCCTTGCTGATGCTTTCGCCATCGTCGCGGCGCAAGGTCCAGAAGGTCAGCGAGGACAGCACCGTCAAGGCTGCCAGGGTGAGGAAGGCGTGGTGCAGGGCCGTGCTGAGCATGGCGCGGTCCGACTGTGGCATGTCGCCCAGGTACCAGCCCGTGATCAGCGAACCGAAGGCGAGGCCAAAGCTCATCGACAGTTGCTGCATCGAGCTGGCGATGGTGCTGGCCATGCTGGAGTCGGCCTTGTCGACGTCGGCATACGCGATGGTATTCATGCTGGAAAACTGCAGCGAATTGAAAAAGCCCATGCACAGGCTGATGGCGACGATCACGTACAGGGGCGTGCCCACGCCCACCTGCGAAAACATGGCGATGGTGACGCCGATCAGCACGGTGTTGACGATCAGCACCTGGCGGTAGCCGAAGCGGGCCAGCACGCGCGCGGAAATGAATTTCATGCCCATGGCGGCTGCGGCCGACGGCATCATCAGCAAGCCCGATTGCCACGCGGGCAAGCCCAGGCCCAGCTGGTACAGCAGCGGCAAGAGGAAGGGCAGGCCGCCCACGCCCAGGCGCGTGACGAAGCCGCCCACCACGGAGACCCGGAAGGTGCGGATCTTGAACAAGGTCAGGCGCAGCAGCGGGTGCAGCACCTCGCTTGAATGCCAGGCATACGCGGCCAGCAGGCTGATGGAAATGAACAGCAGCACGGCAAACGAGGTGCCATCGATGCGGTGTTCGCCGAAGATTTCCAGCAGCCATGACAGCAGCGCGATGCCCGTGCCGAACAGCACCAGGCCGATCAGGTCCAGCGGACGGGGCTTGTCGCCATAGTAATCGGGCATGTAGCGGTGCGCCAGGTACAGCGCCACAAGGCCGACAGGCACGTTGACGAAGAAAATCTCGCGCCACGACAGCCAGTGCACGATCAGCCCGCCCACCGTGGGACCCAGCAAGGGGCCGATCAGGGCGGGGATGATGACGAAGTTCATGGCCGCCAGCAATTGCGACTTGGGAAAGGTGCGGATGATGGTGAGCCTGCCCACCGGCATCATCATGGCCGCGCCCACCCCTTGCAGCAGGCGTGCGGCCACCAGCATGGGCGCATTCACGGACAGGCCGCACAGGATGGAGGCGATGGTAAAGATGGCAACAGCGGCGGAAAATACGCGCCGCGTGCCGAAACGGTCGGCCATCCAGCCGCTGATGGGAATGCATACGGCCAGGCTCAGGATGTAGCTGGTGACGACGGCCTTCAGGCTCAGCGGCGTCACGTTGAGGCTGGCGGCCATGGCGGGGATGGCGGTGTTGACGATGGTGGAGTCGAGTTGCTCCATGAACAGGGCGGTGGCGACCACCCAGGGAAGGTAGCTTTTAATCGGGGAACTGGTCATGGATGCGAGCCTGAGGAGGAAAAACGGAGCCGACAGTACGACGAATTGTCACATAAATGGCGCAGGCGTGCCGCCCGCGCCCTTCATTTTGGCAGCTTGCCGGGGGCCGAGTCCATGGAACATTTGTTCTATGGCAATAGATTGCGTACACGGCTAGCATGTGTTTTCCGGTCTCTTCCTTCCCCGAAAGTCACATCACATGAAAAATGCACTTACTTTCCTTGCCTTGGGCGCGGCCCTGTCCGCATGCGGTGGCGGCAGCGATGGCGGCACGCCGGAAGCACCGGTTACGCCACCTGTCGTGGTCACGCCCGTCGCCGATCCCGTGACGCTCGCCTCGCAAGCGGTCGCGGCCCAGGCTGGCCTGGCCGTGATCGCCGGCGCCAATGCGGACGAGACGGTGTATGACGTGGCCGCCGATATCGGCGACACGTGGCGCATCACGTTTGACAACGCCAAAAAAACGTTCAGCATCAAGGTCCTGTCGACGCAATTCAACTTGAGCGACCGCAGCGGCACGTTCAGCGCCACGTCCACCGGCAATATCACCACATATACTGGCACCGATTTGAGCCTGAGCGTCGACGCGCGCACGCGCTTGCTGACGGGGACTGTGAAACTGGGCGGCATGAATTCCAGCGTCAGCGGCAGCGGCTATGCCGCCACCGACGTGGCCAAGCTGGCCGGCAGCTATATCTTCCTGGGCGCCATGCGCAATGCCTCGAACGGCGGAGACCGTTTCAATCCGAAAGGCAGCCTCAAGGTGGCGGCCGATGGCAGCGCGCAACTGTGCAACGGCGGCGTGTTCAATGCGCAAGGCGTGTGCTCCGCCGTATCGCCGCAGCTGGAAGCGGAAAATGCCAGCCTGACTTTGGTCCGTGATGCCGCGCGCGGCCTGATCGTCGCCCGTCAGGGCCAGCAGGATTTCGGCATTGTCCACGTGCATGCGGGGGACCGGGGGCTGGCGCTGTTCATCGACCGCTACAGCCGTAACCAGCAGAACGTGCTGCGCGTGGGCACCATCGTTGCCACCAAACAGCAAAAGATCGGCACGGAAATCGCCGGCAGCTACGCCTGCGCGGCGCCGGGCATCAGCGCGAAGATCGTCGTGGCCGGCAGCACCGCCACCATCACCAACAACACCGCCGGCAAGACGCACGCCGAAACCATCACCGTCAACAAGCTGGGCCTGGGTGCGCAAGCTGTCGATTTCGATGGCATCGCCGTGTTCAAGGACCCGGCCGACGTGCCGGCGGATTATTCGATGTTCATGCCGGTGTCGTCGAGCATGGCGGTCGAATTTTCGACCGACCGCTCGTATATGGGCACGTGTCTGAAAAATTAAGGGGTGCTGCCACGTGCCTGTGTGAGTAGGTCGGGTTAGCCGGAACGGCGTAACCCGACACCACCATTAGCGTGGCAGACGTTCCAGTGCATCCATCAACGGCATCGCCGCATCGGCAATCCGCTCCAGGCTGGCATCGCGCAGGGCGGCGGTATCCACCATGTGGCCGGAGTCCAGTCCCGCCCAGCGCAGCAGCGCCGAACACGCGGCGGGCGTGTCGAACATGCCGTGCAAATAGCTGCCGAGGATTTGCCCGTCGCCCGACACGGCGCCTTCCGGCCGCCCATCGATGACAAAGGCCGGCTGCGCCAGCGCCGCGCCATGCGAGACGCCCATGTGGATTTCATAGCCTGCCACGGGCGCATCGGCCGCGCCGGCAAACGCGCAGTGGCCGCTCACCTGTTCCAGCCGCTTGTCGCTTGTCAGCTCCGTCACCATGTCGAGCAGGCCCAGTGCCTTTGACTCTCCCGCCGCGCCTTCCACGCCCAGCGGATCGCGCACGCTTTGCCCCAGCATCTGGAAGCCGCCGCAAATGCCGAGCACCTTGCCGTCGTAGCGCAGGTGTTTTGCCAGGTAGGCGGGCCAGCCTTGCTGCTGCAGCCAGGCCAGGTCGCCGCGCGTGTTTTTACTACCGGGCAGTATCACCAGGTCGGCCGCCGGAATCGGCTGTCCCTGCTGGATGAATTGCAGGTCGACCTCGGGGTGGGCGCGCAGCGCGTCGAAGTCCGTGTGGTTGCTGATGCGCGGCAGTTGCGGCACCACCACCTTGAAAGCGCCCCGTTCGGCCTGCATCGCTTCGACGGCATCCTCCGCGTCGAGGAACAGGCCTTGCAGATATGGCAGCACGGCCAGCACGGGTTTGCCCGTTTGCTGCTCAAGCCACTCGATGCCCGGTTGCAGCAGCGAGATGTCGCCGCGAAAGCGGTTGATGACGAAGCCGACGATGCGCGCCCGTTCGCTGTCGGACAAGCACGCCAGGGTGCCGATGATGTGCGCGAACACGCCGCCCCGGTCGATGTCGGCCACCAGGATCACGGGGCAGTCGACTGCTTCGGCAAAGCCCATGTTGGCGATGTCGCGCGCACGCAGGTTGACTTCGGCCGGGCTGCCCGCGCCTTCGACGACGACGGCGTCGTATTGCTGGCGCAAGCGGGCGTACGATTCCAGCACGGCGCCCATGGCGATGGTTTTATATTGCTGGTAGTCGCGCGCATCCATCTCGGCGCGCACCTTGCCGTGGATGATCACTTGCGCGCCCGTGTTCGACGACGGTTTCAAGAGCACCGGATTCATGTCCGTGTGCGGCGCGATGCCGCAGGCCAGCGCCTGCAAGGCTTGCGCGCGGCCTATCTCGCCGCCATCGCTGGTCACGGCGCTATTCAAGGCCATGTTTTGCGGCTTGAACGGCGCTACCGTCACGCCACGGCGTTTCAACAAGCGGCACAGGGCTGCGACGACGGTGCTCTTGCCCGCGTCGGATGTTGTGCCCTGCACCATCAGGGCGGTGAAGGGACTCTTCATGCCTGCCGCTCCTGCCACTGCGCGATGATGTCGCTGATCTGGCGCAGCCCTTCGGTAATCGCCGCCGGGCCTGGTGACAGGATGTCGGGCGACTTGATCTCGAACAGCATGTCATTGCGTACTGCGGGAATCGCTCCCCAGCCCGGGCGTGCCGCCAGTTGCGCCGGCTGGAACTTCTTGCCGCACCAGCTGGCGAGGATGATGTCGGGCGCGCGCGCGACCACGTCATGGGGATCGGCGATGATGCGTTCCTTCGCGCCCGGATGCGCGGACAGTTCCGGGAAGGCGTCCGTGCCGCCGGCGATCTCGATCAGTTCCGCCGCCCAGCCGATGCCGCTCATCAGGGGATCGTTCCACTCTTCAAAGTAAATCACGGGCTTGCGCGTCCAGAGGGCGGCGCGGGCGCGGGCTGCGGCGATGTCCGCTCGCAGGCTGGCGATCAATGCGTTGCCCGCCGCCTCGCGCTGTACCAGCGCGGCCAGCACGGCGATCATGCGCAGGATGCCGTCCACCGTGCGCTGGTTGAACTGGTGCACTTCGATGCCGGCCTTGACCAGGTCGCGGCAGATATCGGCCTGCATGTCGCAAAAACCGATCACGAGATCCGGTTTCACTGCCAGGATGCGTTCCAGGTTCGTGGACGAAAAGCCGCTGATCTTGGTCTTTTCCTCACGCGCGCGGGGAGGCCGCACGGTAAAGCCGGAAATGCCGGCGATCGTGTCTTCGGCGCCCAGCGCGTACAGCGTCTCCACGGCTTCCGTCGACAGGCAGGCGATGCGCTGGTAGTGACTCATTGAGCAGCCTTGGCGCGGCGCTGGCGGGCCATTTCCAGCTGTTCGCACATGGCGGCCGTGCCTTCGATCATGCGCGGGCCGGCGCGGTTCAGCAGGTCGCCATTCAGGCGGAACAGATTATTTTTGCGCACGGCCGTCATCGATGGGAAGGCGCGCCACATGGCCAGGCCGCCTTCGCTGCGCGGATCGCTTTTTTCGCTGGTGCCGAAGATGACTTCAGGGTCTTCCTGCAGCACGCCTTCCGGGGTGACGACGGGCGCCACCACCTTCATCGCGGCGAACACATTCTGGCCACCGCACAGGCGCATCGAATCGCTGATGATGCTCGCGCCGCTCAAGGTATACAGAGGTTTGTCCCACACCTGGTAAAACACGCGCACGGGCGGGCGCTGCGCGTATTGCGCCGTCAGGCTGGCCAGCTTGGCGCGTAGCTGGGCGGCGGCCGGTTTGGCGGTTTTTTCCGTACCCATCAACTGGCTTAGGCGCTCCATGCTGTCGGGGATATCGGCCAGCTTGCGCGGTTCGCTGTGATAGATCGGCACCTTCAACTGGCGCAGCATGGCGATCTGGCGTTCGGCGCTGCCATGCATCCACACGACGATCAGGTCCGGCTTCATGGCGATGATGCGTTCCATGTCGTACTGGCGGTTGTCGCCTACCTGCGGCAGTTTCTTGGCCGCTTCCGGGTAGTCGCTGTAGCTGACGACGCCGGCGATCTTCTCGCCGCCGCCGGCTGCGAACAGCAGTTCCGTCACGTGCGGCGCCAGCGCCAGGATGCGCTGTGCCGGTTTTTCAACGGTGACGACATTGCCGTCATCGTCGCGCACGGTGATGGCGGCGTGCGCCTGCAACGAGATCAATCCAGCCAGCAGCAGCGATATTTTCAAGATTTTCATGTGTGCTTCCATGTGGTAAGGGCCTGCTGCAGGCGCAGCCAGGCGTGTTCGTCGGGGGGCAGGCCAAGGCGGATGCCGTGGGCCGCGTGGCGGAACAGGCGTACCCAGATGCCCGCTTCCGCCATGTGGCGCCAGAACGCTTCGGCGCGTGCTTCCGGCCACCATTGAAACAGCGCCGTGCCGCTGCTGGCAATACTGTGCGCGGCCAACAACTGGCGCAGGCGCTGGCCTTCGCCGCGCAGGCGTTCGCGCATCGCGCCCTGCCAGTGCGTGTTGGTGAGCGCCGCCAGCGCCACCTGCTGCGCCGGGCCGCTGACGGTCCATGGCCCCAGCATGTCGGCCAGTTGTGCCAGCAGCGCGGAATGGGCGGCGACAAAGCCCAGGCGCAGTCCCGCCAGGCCAAAGAATTTGCCCACAGAACGCAGTACGATCAGGCCTGGCTGGCCCGTATGCGGACCGAGGCTGGCGTGCGCTTCCGTGTCGCCAAACGCTTCATCGACCACCAGCCAGCCGCCGCGCGCGGCCAATTTACCTGCCCACTCCAACAGCAGTGCCGGGGCGATGCGCTCGCCCGTGGGATTGTTTGGATTGCAGACGACCAGCACCTCGCAGCTATCCACCGCATCGGCCAGCTGCGCATACGGCACTTGGCGTAATTCGTGACCATGCTGGCGCCAGTGGTGCGCGTGTTCCGCATACGACGGCGCGGCCACCGCGACGCGCGACGGTGCGCGCAGCCGGGGCAGGGCCTGGATGGCGGCCTGCGTGCCCGCCACGGGCAGCATGGCCGGCGCGTCGTAGTACGCGCAGGCGGCAGCGGCCAGCGCGGGATCGGCTTCCGGCAGCCGGTGCCAGGCGTTGGCGTCGGGTGCTGGCGCTGCATACCAGTGCGGGTTGATGCCCGTCGACAGGTCGATCCAGCCGGCGATGGGCCGTCCATATTCTCGCGCGGCGTCGCGCAGGTTGCCGCCATGTTCAAGCAAGGTATTTTCCCTTCAGGTAGTACAGGCCCGCCAGCAGCGCTACCCAGATCAGCCACAGCACGGCCGTTTCGGCCACCAGGCGCCAGGCGCGGTCGATGTCGCGCGCTTCGGCGGGACGGCCGGTTCCCAACGGCGGGCGGCGTTCCAGTTCGCCGTCGTAGATGGCGTCGCCGCCCAAAGCCAAGCCCAGGGCGCCGGCGCCGCTGGCCATGACGGGCCCCGCGTTCGGACTGCCCCAATTTGGCGCCTGGGTGCGCCAGCAGTGCCACGCGCGCTGTTTGTCTGCCATGCTCTTGCCCAGCAAGACATATGACAGGGCCGTCAGGCGCGCCGGCAGGTAATTCAAGATGTCGTCGATGCGCGCGGCGCAGCAGCCGAACCAGTCGTAGCGTTCGTTGCGGTAGCCCCACATGGCGTCGAGGGTGTTGGCCAGCCTGAATAGCACGGCGCCGGGGCCGCCCGCCACGGCAAACCAGAACAGGGTGCCGAAGACGGCATCGTTGCCGTTTTCCAGCAAGGATTCCGTGCTGGCCTTGGCCAGGCTGGCCGCGTCGGCATTGGCCGTGTCGCGGCTGACGATGCGCGCCGTCAGCAGGCGCGCCTTGTCCAGGTCATCGATGGCCAGGGCGTCGGCAATCGGTTGATTGTGGTCGCGCAGGCTGCGCAGGCCCAGGCAAAGATAGAGCAGGAAGACGTGGAGTGCCGCACCGGCCAGGCCGCACAGCCACCAGGCGGCATAGCTGATGGGCAGCACGGCCAGTGTCCACGCCAGCGCGCCGCGCAGGAAACGCCGACGGCCCCGGTTCAGCAGGTGCTCGAGCGCGCCGGCGAGGCGGCCAAAGCCGACCAGCGGATGCCAGCGGCGCGTTTCTCCCAGCAGCATGTCGAGCAGCACGCCGGCCGTCATCAAGGCGGCCAGCATGGGCAGCGACAGGCCACTCAGCATGGGCCGCCTTTCAGGAACAAGGGCAGGCCGGCGGCGACAAACACGGCCTTGTCGCACACGGCCGCCACGGCCTGGTTCAAGCGGCCTGCCTCATCGGTAAAGCTGCGTGAGATGGCGCCGTAAGGCACGATGCCCATGCCCACTTCATTCGATACGAGAACGAGGTCGCAATCGGTCTCGCCAATTTCGGCCAGCGCGTACAGCAGGTGGGCGTGCTCGCTGTGGAACAGTTCGGGCAAGGTGATGTCGCCCACGTCCGGATATGTCTCGCCGCTGGAAAACATCAGGTTCGTCAGCCACAGGGTCAGGCAATCGACCAGCAGCAGGCGGCCAGGCGCTGCTTCGCGCAGGATGGCGTCGCCCAGGCGCAGCGGTTCTTCCAGGGTTATCCACTCGCCCGGGCGCTGCGCACGGTGATGCGCGATGCGCGTGGCCATTTCGCCATCGCCCGCCTGCGCGGTGGCGATGTAGAGTACTTCCTTGCCGGACTCGCGGGCCAGCTTTTCCGCATGGGCGCTCTTGCCGGAACGGGCGCCGCCGAAGACCAGGGTGCGCGTCATGGCGCTGTTACCACTCGGTGCCGATTTGTGCACCGATGCCGGCCGCATACGCATGCTTGACGACGGCCATTTCGGTGACGGTGTCGGCGATCGCGATCAGTTCGTCCGGCGCGCCGCGGCCCGTGATGACCACGTGCTGCATGGCCGGACGTTCCAGCAGGTCGGCGATGACCTTGTGCACGTCGAGGTAGTTGTACTTGAGAGCGATATTGAGTTCATCGAACAGCACCAGGCCATAGCTTGGGTCGGCCAGGAAGGTCTTCGCCTGCTCCCATGCCAGTTCGGCTTTTTCGATGTCGCGTTCGCGGTTCTGCGTTTCCCAGGTATAGCCTTCACCCATCGCATGGAAACTGATTTCGTGGGGGAAGCGGCGCAGGAATTTCTCTTCGCCCGTCGACATGGCGCCTTTGATGAACTGCACCACGCCCACTTTCATGCCGTGACCCATGGCGCGGATGGCCATGCCGAAGCCGCTCGAACTCTTGCCTTTGCCATTGCCCGTGTTGACGATGATGATGCCGATTTCCTTGTCGGCCTTGGCGATGGCCGCGTCGATGATGGCCTTCTTGCGCTCCATGCGCACGCGGTGGCGCTCGTTGATGGCGGCGGTGTCCGCGTCTGCAGGTTTGTTATCGCTCATTGTTGATCCTCTTTTGGTATGAATATCTTGCGTTTGCCGTGGTCGATGATCTCGATAGGGTGGCCCAGGTAGTCGCCAAGGATGGACGCCTGCATCACGTCCGCCACGGGACCGGCCAGCCAGCCGCCGTCGCCCATCAGCAGCAGCGCGTGGGTCGAGACGCTGTGCGCCAGGTTCAGGTCATGCCCCACCATGACCACGGTTTTATTCTGTTCGCGGCACAGCCTGGCCAGCAGGCCCATGACGCTGACCTGGTGCGCCAGGTCCAGCGCGTTGGCTGGTTCGTCGAGCAGCAGCAAGGGCGTATCCTGCGCCAGCATGGCGGCGATCGCCACGCGCTGGCGTTCGCCGCCGGACAGGCTGCGCACGTCGCGCTCGGCCAGGTGCTCCACTTCCATCGAGGCCAGCGCCGCCAGGGCGATGCGCTGGTCGTCGCTGCCTTCCCAATAGTGATTGTCGTGATACGGGTGGCGTGCCGACAGCACCGTTTCGATGACGCGGTACGAGAACGCATCATGCCGCGCCTGCGCCAGGAAGGCCCGTTCCCGGGCCAGCTCTTCCAATGGCCAGTCGATCAGGGCGCGGCCCTGTATCGTCACGTGGCCGGCATCGGGTTCGCGCAAGCCGGCCAGGGTGCGCAGCAAAGTGCTTTTGCCGGCGCCATTACGGCCGATCACGCTCCAGCATTCCCCATCCCTGATTTGCCAGATGAGGTTTTCCACGAGGGAGCGCGTGCCCGCCTTCAAGCCGAGTTGGTAGGTGCGGATCATGCTCTTTTCATCCCCTGCGCAAGCGGTGCAATTGGTACAGGAAGACGGGCGCGCCTATCATGGCTGTCACCACGCCGACGGGCAACTGCAATGGCGCCAGCACGGTGCGCGCCAAGGTATCGGCCAGTACGAGGAAAGTGCCGCCGGCCAGTGCGGCGGCGGGGATCAGCAGGCGGTGGTCGGGGCCACAGGCAAAACGCAGCGCATGCGGCACGATCAGGCCGACGAAACCCACGCTGCCGGCGCTGGTGACGGCGCTGGCCGTGAGCAGGCCGGAACAGAAGAACAGTCCCTTGCGCAGGGCGCCCACGCGCACGCCCAGCGTGCTGGCCGCTTCCGCGTGCAACGCCATGACGTTCAGCGAGCGCGCGCAGCGCAAGGCAAAGATCATGGCGCCGGCCAGGACCAGCCACGGCATCAGCCGCGCGGGTGCGCCGGACAGGTCGCCGATCATCCAGAACACCATGCTGCGCAAGCGGCTTTCCGGGGCGATGGACAGCATCAGGGTGACGATGGCCATGCAGGCCGAGGCCAGGATCACGCCCGTCAGCAGCAAGAGCGAGGCGCCGCCTTCGGCCGCCGTGCCGCCGCGCAGGTCGCGCCGGGCAAAGAAGTACAGCAGCATGGACACGCCGACGGCGCCGGCAAAGGCGGCCGCGTCGACGACCCACAGCGCGCACATGAACAGCAGCGCGGCCAGCGCGCCAACGGAGGCGCCGGCGGAAATGCCCAGCACATACGGATCGGCCAGGGGATTGCGCAGCAGCGCCTGCATCATCAGGCCGGCCAGCGACAGCGCCGCGCCGGTGACAAAGGCGGTCAGCGCGCGGCCCAGGCGCAAATCGAGCAGGGTGGCGGCGAGGGTGTCGGTCTTGCCCTGTATGACATGGAGCAGGGCGGAAGGCAGGTCGGCGAGCGGAATCGCGATCGAGCCGATCATGCCGGAGAAAATCAGGCTGGCAATCGCGCACACGATCAGCACCGTGAGGATCACGGTGGCGCGGTGGCGCATATTGCGGAAAAATGGGTGCATGTACTGCCTTAAAAACGGGGACTGCAGAACTGCATCTGCGGGCGATGACAACAATGCCATCGCCCGCAGCTTACATCATTACTACGTGCTTATTTCATGCCGTAGCGCACACCGACGAAGACTTTCGAGCCTGGTGTCGCGTAGAAGCGGGCCAGTTCGTAGTCCTTGTTGGCGATATTGTTCCAGCGTGCCAGCACCGACCAGTCGCGGGCGAACTGGTAGGTGGCGTACAGATTGACCAGGCCATAGCCGCCCAGGACGTTCTTGTTGGCGGCATCGTCGAAACGCTTGCCCGACAGCTGCCATTCGGCGCCCGAGGTCAGCGCGCCCAGCGTGTAGTCGACGGCGAAGTTGGCATGCTTCTTGGCGCGGCGTACCAGTTGCTTGTCCTTGGTTTCATCGCGTGGATCTTGCAGGTCGATGTTGCCGCTGACGTTGAACGCGCCGAACTTGCGTGCGCCCGCGATCGTCAGGCCTTCCAGCAGCGCCTTGTTGACGTTGTAGGCGCAGCCGTAGCCTGTGAACAGCGGATCGGGACAAGGCGAGGTATTGACCAGCAGGTCGGTGACCTTGTTGTGGTAGTAGCTGGCGCTCAGTTTCGACACGCCGTCGTCGTAACGCAGACCCACTTCGACGTTGCGGCCCTGTTCCGGCTTGTTCGTCGCCAGGCCATAGCCCGGGTAGTACAGTTCATTGAAGGTCGGTGCGCGGAAGCTGGTGCCGTAGCTGGCGCTGGCGCGCAGTGCGTTGGTGATGCGGTAGCCGTAGGCGACGCTGCCCGTGTTGTGCGTGCCGAATGCGGAACTGTCGTCACTGCGGCCGCTGATGTTGAACAGATGCGCGCCGCGCACCATGTTGTACGCCGCTGCGAAGGACTTGGTATGGCGTGCGCCCGTGACTTCCGGCGTGCTGCTCGACGTGACGTCTTCATCGCGGTAGCTGGCCAGCAGCTGCAGGTTGTCGCGTCCGATGCGGATGTCGTTCTGCCAGGTGATATCGGTCTGCTTGGTGTCGATCTGGCTCTTGCCCCACGAGTCGGCGCTGCTGTCGTCGCCCGACTTGTCGCGTGCTTCCGCATAACGCAGTTCGCTGGTCCAGTTGGGCAGGAATTCGTTCTTCGTGAAGACCGAAATGTTTTCCAGTTTCTGGTTGCTGCGCGCATCGTAGCCAGGACCCGCGTCGTACTGGGCTTTCAGCTTGCTGTTCAACAGGACCAGGCCGACTTCATGGCCCTTGGCCATCTGATAGCCGAACTGGCCGCTGAAGCTTTCCTTGTCGTAGCCGTCTTTGTCCGGATTGTAGGTGTACTCAGGCGATGCACCGACCTTCGAAGCCGAGAAGCCATCCGATTTTTCCTTGCCAGCCGCCAGCGCATAGCTGAAGCTGTTCGGACCGCCGGTGGAACCTGCCACCTGGGCTTCGACCTGGCGCGTGTTGTTGCTGCCGTAACCGGCGAAAGCAGAGACGCGCGTGGCGCCGTCGCCTTTCTTCGTGAAGATCTGGATCACGCCGCCGATGGCGTCCGCACCGTACATGGTGCTCAGTGGGCCGTAGACGATTTCAATGTGGTCGATGCTGGAAAGGGGCAGGGCGCTCCAGTTGGCCGTACCCAGGGTGGACGAACCAATGCGCACGCCGTCAACCAGCACGATATTCTGGTTGCTGTTCGCGCCGCGAATGAAGACGCTGGCCGCGGTGCCTGCGCCGCCGTTGCGCGCCACTTCGATGCCGCGTTGTTTTTGCAGCAGGTCGACAATCGAGCTGGCGCCCGAGCGCGTGATGTCGTCCGAGCTGATGGTCTGCGTATCGCTCAATACTTCGCTCAGGTGCTGCGGGTAGCGGCTGGCGGTGACGACGACGGGATCGAAGGTGTCTGGCGTGGCTTGGGCGAAAGCGGCAGGCGCGGCAATGGCTAGCGCGAGCGACGTGAGCGCCGCGTGGCGGGAAACAGCATGGGTCATGATAATTTTCAGTAAGTAATATGCAACCAGCCGACGTCCCCGTAGGCCAGATTGAACAGAAGTGGGAACTGAAGATGACGATCGAAGATGGCCACAGGAGCCATTCGGATCGCGAACATCCCCGTTCGCACACTTCCACCTGTCCTGGCCGGTATCCGGGCTGGCAAGTGCGGCTATCCCACCTTCCCATGCTCGATGATTGCAAGCACAGTGGTTGTCAGAGATAGCTTGTCGCCCGCATCCTGTCGGGAGGGGCGACACTTGCTTACCGTTGCGGGGGCAGCACACGTTCGCCGCGAGCGCGGCATCGTGTTTCCCGTTTAACTGCGCTCATGGACATGAACGCGGGCACCAAAACCCCGCCATTATACGTGCAGCGGACGTGGACTGAAATGGCTGGCTGGACGATTCGATATCAGAAATCGACGACGACCGTCGCACCGTAGGCGATTTTATGGGCGGAACGGGCGGCCAGCAGGGCCGTTTCCTCGAGTGGCAGCCGCGCTTGCAGTGCCGACAGCAGGCGGATGGTGCCCGCATGGCAGATGATGATCGCCGTTTCGTGTTGTTCGCGCAACAGATCACCTAAAAACGCATCGACGCGGGCGGCCATCGCCAGCACATTCTCGCCCCCGCCGGGGCGGTACCAGGCCAGGTCGGCCGCCCAGGCATCGATTTCCACGCGCGCAATTGCGTGCCAGGGCTGCATTTCCCAGGCGCCAAAATCCATTTCGGCCAGCCGCGCGTCAAGGTGCAGGGCGCTGGATGGCAAGTCTTGCGCCAATGCTGACGCCAGATTGGCGCAGCGGCGCAGTGGACTGGCGTAAAGCGGAACGCCGGCCGGTAAAGTCGCTTGCAGGCTGGCGCGCACGGTGGCCATTTCGTGCGGCGCCACCGCCACGTCGCTGCGGCCATAGCAGGTGCCGCTGGTCACCTGCGGCGTGGGGTGGCGAACGAGGATCAGGCGCATGCTTGTTCAGTAGAAGCGCAATGGAGGCTGGAAGCTGGAAAGAATGGCCAGGTAAATCGCTACTTCCGCCACCTGCTGCACGGCACCGAGGCAGTCGCCCGTATAGCCTTGCAGGCGGCGCTGGCATTTGCGGCCCAGCCAGAATGCGGCCGCTGCCGCCGCCACGATGGCAAAGACCAGCGTGGCCCAATAGAATATTCCCAGCAGGCCGCAGACGATGGCGGGTAGCAGACCACAGACGGCGGCGATGATGAATTCTCCCGTGGTCATCTCCTGCGCCATCGGCTTGGCCTTGCCTTCATCGCGTGCATAATCCATGACCCAGATCAGCGAGACGGCGGCCAGGCGCGAAAGCGGATGGGCGATGAACAAGGTTGCCACCACCGTGGCAGGCGGCAGCGAAACGAGCGCCGCGCATTTGATGGCCAGCAGGCACAGGATGCCGATGGCGCCATACGCGCCGATGCGCGAATCCTTCATGATTTCCAGCACCCGCTCGCGCGTCAGGCCGCCGCCAAAGCCGTCGCACATGTCGGCGAAGCCGTCTTCATGAAAGGCGCCCGTCAGGTAAATGCCGGCGGCGACGGCCAGCAGCACGGCCACCGCCGAAGGCAAGAGCCAACTGGCCAGCAGATACACGGCGCCGGAAATGGACGCCACCACGACGCCGACCAATGGAAAGTAGCGCGAAGCGTGCTGCAGCCAGACTGGCTGGAAGCCCACCCAGTGCGGGATGGGCAGGCGCGTGAAGAACTGCAGCGCGATGAAGAAAAGGCGGCACTGGTGGATGGCGGCGGAAACGGGATTGGCCATGGTTTTAGTCTGGCGTGGACTTTTCGCTGACCTGGGCCGAGGCAAACGTCGCCATTTCGCGCATGAAATTGACGGCCGCGTGCAGCAGCGGCAAGGCCAGCGCCGAACCCGTGCCTTCACCTAGGCGCAAATCGAGCTGCAGCAGTGGACGCGCGCCCAGGCTGGCCAGCAACTGGCGGTGGCCGTTTTCATCGGAGCAGTGCGAAAACACGCAGTAATCGAGGATGGCCGGCTGTAAACGGGCTGCCACCAGCAAAGCGCTGCTGACGATGAAGCCGTCGATCAGCAAAATCATGCGCCGTTCGGCCGCTTTGAGCATGGCGCCTGCCATCATGGCGATCTCGAAACCGCCAAAGGTGGCCAGCACGTCGAGCGGCTCGTTGACTGCCGCATGATGGGCGACAGCCGCTTCGATCACCTGCTGCTTGTGGAGTACGCCTTCTTTCGACAGGCCGGTGCCGGCACCCACGCAGTCGGCGACCGATGTTTGCGTCAGCTTGTGCATCAGCGCGGCGGCGGACGTGGTGTTGCCAATGCCCATTTCGCCAAAGCCCAGCACATTGCCGTCCAGGGTGGCGACCAAGTCCATGCCCGCCTGCATGGCGGCCAGACATTGTTCCTGGCTCATGGCGGGTTCTTTGGCAAAGTTGCGGGTGCCGGGGCCTTGCTTGCGATCTAGCAAGCCGTCGCGCGGGCCGAAATCGTGGTTCACGCCGGCGTCTACTATATATAGGACGCAATCTGCCTGGCGGGCGAAGACATTGATGGCGGCGCCGTTGCCGAGGAAGTTCTCCACCATTTGCCAGGTCACACTTTGCGGGTAGGCGGAAATGCCTTCGGCGACGACGCCATGGTCGGCCGCGAAAACGATGATGGCAGGCTGGTGCAATGCCAGTTGCGTGCTTTGCTGGATCAGGCCGATCTGATGGGCCAGGGTTTCCAGCATGCCGAGGCTGCCCAGCGGCTTGGTCTTGCTATTGATGGCATGTTCGAGGGCGCTGGCCAATGTTGCGTTGGCGGTCGGTGAAATGTGTGGGATAGGCATGGGAATCTATATGGATGAGGCAGGGTATGGTTGGCACTACGATATCACACAGCAATATTTGCCCAGATGCAAATTAGCGCTTGCGGGTCGCGCAGGGCAGGGCTATAATTCGCCCCCTCGCTGAACGACGCATGCAAATGCCAAGTAAAGCAGGGTGAAAAAAGAAGGTTGACGAAATGCTGCAAACGCTTCATACTCTTCCTTCTTCGCAGCTGACAAACACAACGCTTTGTCGATAGCGCGAGAGTAGTAAATAAGCAGTGCCGAATACAGTTCTTTAAAAATTAACAGTCGATAAGTGTGGGCATTTGATGTAGTGCAGCGATGATCTTCGGATTGTCGTAATACTTAAAATATCAAATGTTCACAAGAAATAATGAAATAGGCGCTACGAAAGTAGTGGCCTGTC